>CAZAZE010000004.1:10126-226698 GCA_964489545.1 uncultured Bacteroidales bacterium | reverse complement strand
GTACTATGTAATAAGTACTATGTAATAAGTACTATGTAATAAGTACTATGTAATATGTTCTAAGTTTTGGATTCTGATTTTTAAGTTTTTGTGATGATAAGCTTATGAATGGGGACTTTGGGGGAAGCGAGGGATTGCCTGGAATTAGGGTAATATATAATACGCCCTTCATGGTGATGAGGGGTTAAGGAGGTGGTTGTTGTCGTGTCTTCGTTCAGTTGGGCCCTGGTTCAGCGCAGCCTGGCATAAACGGCAGGCGGGGTGATCGAATCGTCGATTCGCGTCTCGACAATGTGCTTGTAGTCCTGTAGGAAACGGGAAAGTTTACCGTAACGCAAACCCCTTTGACGAAGATAGGTGCCCAATTCTGCAAGATTGGCCCACCCTAGTTCATTGGCACAACTGTTAACTCCTTCCTTTAAAATATTTTCAATCTCTGATTGGCTCATGATCAAACTTTTAAAGACTGTTAACGGCAAATACAAATATAATGAAAATCAGATTTAAAGTCCAGTGTTTAAACAAGAAATCCGCAAACATGTTCACAAAAACGGATTCCTGATTAGTATGAAAGGTGAACAGGGTCGCTAAAAGAAATTCAGTTGTTTCTTGATATTGAAACTCTTACGATGATATTCGCACCGGCCATAGCGGCAAATGGCATCCTGGTGCGCCGGGGTGGGATATCCTTTGTTTTGGCTCCAGCCGTATTGCGGGTACAGAGGGTCTAGCTCAATCATATGTTCGTCGCGGTGCGTCTTGGCCAGGATAGACGCTGCAGCGATGCTGATCAGGGTGGCATCCCCGCGGACAATGCATTGGTGGGGGATGCCCGGGTAAGGATGGAACCGGTTCCCGTCGATCAGCAGCAAATCAGGACGGATGTTCAGCTGATCCACTGCACGGTGCATGGCCATGATGGAAGCATTGAGAATGTTGATCCGGTCGATCGTTGCCGGATCGACAGATGCCACGGCCCAGGCAAGGGCCGAGCGCTCGATGAGACTGCGCATGAATTCCCGGCGGTCAGCGCTTAGTTTTTTTGAATCGCGGAGCCATTCGTGATTAAATCCCCGGGGCAGGATGACGGCTGCTGCAAAGACAGGACCCGCAAGGCAGCCCCTGCCGGCCTCGTCACAACCGGCTTCGCAAAGCCCTTCACGATAGAATTCCCGCAACATGGATCAGCCGGACATACTGGTTGGCCACAACTGCAATGATGAAGACCAGCAGAATGATCTCATGCCAGATGGCCTTTTTGAAACTACTGTAAAACGAAGCGATCATGATCGCCGCCGGAAGCCAGATCAGGCTGTGCTGGTCGAGCGGTCCGGAGATCAGGACAAGAGGCAGGGTGAACACCAGGAACCAGGCCGTGGCCGCCATCTTTTTCCGGTAGCTGATGTTATATGAACCCAAAGTGCTGGTTATTTTGAAAAATGCCGGGAAGAGCATCAGCAGGACCATGATTCCCCAAATCACCAGTTCGCCGAATCCTGCACGAAAGTCCTGGTCGGCCAGCTGCAGGAAATATGCGGCATACCCGGAAAGCGCCGGTTCCAGCCGGTCGGTCCAGAAGTAATAGGTTGCGAGGTAGATATAGGGCAGTACAAGTCCGATAAAGGAGATCAGCAGGTTTCTGCCGTTGAAGACGCCGAATACCAGCAGCATGATCCAGATGAGGAAGTACAGCCAGATCATTTCGGGGAGGATCATGGTGATGATGGACAACACCAGGCTGCTGTTGAATACGGTCATGAAGTTTTCCGGTTCATCGTTGACCCGGAACAAGGTGTGCAGGAACCAGGTAAAGAAAGGAATGGTCAGCAGGACCGGGTAAAACCCCAGCATTCCGGGGGTGCTGCCAAGCATAAGAATGAACAGGAACGCGGGGAGGAGGTTATTTTTCGGCGCCAGGTCATGATAGATCAGAATGTTGTTTAAGGTCAGGGCCGAAGCGAACACGATGATCACAGCCGACAGCGGGCTGATCCACGCGGCCAGGCCCATCACCCTGAAAGCCATGTCGTAGAGGGGCATCACCAGTCCATAGGGCTCCGGAACAACGTTCTTCATGATAAATCCCGGCGCCCAGATCAACGCAGTAAGCAGGATCAGTGCGAAATACTGGATGATAAAGCTGGACCGGAAAAATTTGATCAGCATGTTCGTTCCGGGATGTTACTTCGGAAGAAACCGGAGCAGATCCTGCCCCAGGTCTTTTCGTAAAGCCTTGTTTTCAAAATTGATTTTGTCGGCGTTGCGGTATGCGTTCAGAAAGGCTTCCGGCAGGCTGTCGCCCATGGCGGTGATGGCGATCACCCGGCCGCCCTGGGTGAGCACCTGGCTGCCCGACGGGTCAAAAGCCGTTCCGGCATGGAAGACCATGCAGCCGGAAGTGTCCCGGAGGCCGGAAATGGCTTTGCCTTTTTCATAGTCCCCCGGGTATCCCCTGGAAACCAGCATGACGGCGGCGGCATACCTGGGATCGGTTTCCAGTCTGTACCGGTCAAGTTCCTGCCTGCCCACGGCGATGAACAGCTCGAGCAGGTCGTTTTTGATCCTGGGAATGACGGATTCAGCCTCCGGGTCCCCCATACGGGCGTTGTATTCGATCACGAAAGGATCGCCCGCGACGTTCATCAGCCCGAAAAAGATGAATCCCCGGTAATCGAGGCCTTCCCTGATTAAACCCCGGATGGTCGGCACGATGATCCTTTCCTCAACCTTTGCTGAAAATTCCACGTCGGCGAAGGGTACGGGTGAAACCGATCCCATCCCGCCGGTGTTGGGCCCGGTATCGCCTTCACCGATCCTTTTATAGTCTTTGGCGGAGGGCAGGACGAGGTAGTTTTTTCCATCGGCGAGCACGAAAGCCGATATTTCGATGCCATGGAGGAATTCTTCGATGACGACCTTTTCCGACGCTTCGCCAAAGCGGGCATCCACGATCAGTCCCCTGAGTTCCTTTCTGGCTTCGTCCACTGTTTTGCAGATCAGTACGCCCTTTCCGGCGGCGAGTCCATCGGCTTTCAGTACATAGGGCGGCTGCAGCGTTTCCAGGAAAGTCAGCGCGCTGGAGATCTCCCCCCTGCCAAACGTCTGGTAACGTGCGGTGGGAATATTGTTCCGGACCATGAAGGATTTGGCGAAGTCCTTGCTCCCTTCCAGCATCGCGGCGTTCTTCCCCGGGCCGATCACCATAATGTTTTCCAGCCGGGGATCTTCCAGGAAGAAATCCCGGATCCCTTCCACCAGCGGGGCCTCCGGGCCAACCACCACCATGCCGATGGACTGCTCAAGCACCAGATTCCGGATGCCTGCAAAATCGGACACCGAAAGCGGGATATTTTTTCCGAGGGCCGCGGTTCCGGCATTACCGGGGGCGATGTACAACTGTTCAAGAAGCGGACTCTGGCTTATTTTCCAGGCCAGCGCGTGCTCCCTTCCTCCCGAGCCTATGATCAGAACGTTCATCCGGATATTGTTTACCTGTATGATTATGTGTTTAATGCTTTTTCAATGGAATCCCAGAGCAGATCCGCGGTTTTTTGCCAGGAGAAGGCCTGGCGGCGGATACGACCCCGTTCGATCAGGTCTTCCCTGAGATCGGGATTGGCGGCGACTTCGGTGAGCCCCTCGCAAATGGATCTTACGGAAAAGGGATCGACCAGGCAGGCGGCATCGCCCGCCACTTCGGGCATGGAAGTCACATTGGAAGTGATCACGGCGGTTTCGCATTTGAACGCTTCCACAATGGGAATACCAAACCCTTCGAAGTAGGAGACATAAACCAGTGCCACAGAGGCGGAAATCACGCGGTTCAGTTCTTCGGGCTGAAGCCTTCCGCAAAATTCCACGTCATGGCTGAACTGCATCCGGTCATATGCTTCCTTGATGTTGCGGGTCCACCATTTCTTCTGGCCAATGATGAGCAGCTTTGTCTCTTGTCCGGTCTCTTTGCGGAAAAGATCGTAGGCATGGAACAGGTTGGCCAGGTTTTTCCTGGGGTGCAGCGCGCCGACAAATACAAAATAAGGGACGCCTCCGGTGTATTTCATCCGCACCAGCACCTTTTCCGCTTCCGGCAGCGGGTGATAGTTCTCATTGGCTCCGTTGTAAACCACGTCGATCTTGTCGGCCGGAACGTGGTACTGGTTCATGATGTCTTTCTTGGAAAATTCAGATACCGTGGCGATCCGGCAGGCTTTCGCGGCGTATTGCGGGAAATAGTGCCGGTAAAAGGTCCGTTCCGGGTAGGGCAGATCGTCGGGATAATGCTCGAAATTGAGGTCATGAAAGACGTTCATCGATTTCACCGGGGTGGAAAGCGAAAGATACCCGTCGGGCGAAAAGAACAGGTCGGGCTGTAGCTTCTTGAGCACGCGCGGGATAGATTTCTCAAACCACAGGTAATACAGCACCGGGTGCCTGGCCTGCGGAGGGGTGACCACCGGGGTGATGTTGTCGCTGAACAGGAACGAATCGTCATATTTCCGGTCGAAAATGAAATAAAACTGATGCTCCGGGTGGCCGGTCGTGATCCTTTTCAGGTTCTCAAACGTGAACCACCCGATCCCCTCCAGCTTGTTGGGGATCAGGAGCCTGGTGTTTACCGCGATTTTCAAGTCAATTGGGCCTTAGATGGTTATCTGCTGGTTGTATCCGGGATTGCATCCCTGATGATCTTGTTTTATATCTCATATCTTTGTACAAATTTAAAAAAAAGGTTTTAGCGTGTCCACGAACTGACAATTTGATCGGAAGCCGATCGTTTTACCGTATCAGACCGAGTTATGCAGAAAAAATTCCTCGCCAATCTGGCTTTGTTGCTCTTTTTGAACCTTCTGGTCAAGCCGTTCTGGATCTTCGGCATCGACCGGACGGTGTTCAATACGGTTGGCCTGGAGGATTACGGCTTCTATTTTACCATCTTTAATTTCGCCTTTCTGTTCAACATCCTGCTGGATGCCGGGATCACCAATTTCAACAACCGGAACATCGCCCAGCACACCCAGTTGCTGAACAAGCACTTTTCGGGCCTGGTCATTCTGAAGTTCCTGCTCGCCGGGGTCTATGTGGCCGTAACTTTCCTGGTGGCCCTGATCATCGGTTATAACGGGGCGCAGATGAAGATGCTGGCCTGGGTAGGGTTCAACCAGTTCCTGCTTTCCTTCATCCTGTACCTTCGGTCGAATGTCAACGGGTTGCTGATGTTCCGGACCGACAGCTTTTTATCGGTGCTCGACAGGCTGCTGATGATCGTGATCTGCGCCGTATTGCTGTGGGGAAACCTAACGGAGGTTAAGTTCCGGATCGAATGGTTCGTCTATGCCCAGACCGCCGCGTATGCCCTCACGGCCCTGGTCGCCCTGATCATTGTTATGAAAAAGGCGGCTTTCAGGAAGCTTTACTGGAACCGCCGATTCTTCCTGGTGATCCTGAAAAAAAGCATGCCTTTTGCCCTGCTGGTCTTGCTGATGTCGGTCTACAACCGGGTGGATTCGGTCTTTATAGAGCGTTTGCTTGATGGACCGGAGGGGGAGCGGCAGTCGGGGATCTATTCCCAGGCATTCCGATTGCTCGACGCGGTGAACCAGTTCGCCTGGCTCTTCGCCGTGCTGCTGCTGCCCATTTATTCCCGGATGATCAAGGAGAAGGAACCCCTGGATAAGATGGTGCGCCTGCCGTTCGGCATGCTGTTCACCGCCGCGGTGATCGTGGCGGCGGGATCGTTCTTTTACCGCACCGAGCTGATGGCCTGGCTTTACCCGAAGGCGGATTACGAAACGGGGGCTGATTTTGCACTGAAGATCAGCCAGTCCTCGGAAGTCTTCGGCATCCTGATGTTCGGGTTCCTGGGCAGCACGACCATGTACATATTCAGCACCCTGCTGACAGCCAACGGCAGCCTGAAGCAGCTCAACCTGATCGCCCTGGCGGGCATCATCGTTAATTTCAGTCTTAACCTGCTGCTGATCCCCGGAATGCAGGCCACCGGTGCGGCCATCGCCAGCCTGGTCACGCAACTCGGTACGGCCGGCGCCTACCTTGTCGTCTGCCAGCGACATTTCCGGTTCCGTGCCGACCGGCGCTTCCTGGCCGCGCTGCTCATTTTTGTCCTCTTCGTGATCCTTCTGAATCTGGGTATACGGTCCTCGCCGATCCCCTGGCTCGCAGGCTTCGGGCTGATGCTGATCCTTTCTCTGGGCGCCGCTTTTGCGCTGAAACTGATCGATGTCCGTGAAATGTTCCGCATGCTGGCTTCCCGCACTGCAACAACTGAGGACATGCGCGCGGATTAACAATATTTGGCGGGTGTTGGCGGTGTAAATATTTTTCCTACATTTGACCTCTTTTTAAGGTAATTAAGAACAAATGATCGAACAGTTGAACCAGGAATCCCTCAGAAGAGAACTTAATTCCTTCAACTTACTGCAACTGCTCATAAAGTGGAGAATTCCCCTTACGGTGATCACCCTGGTGGCTATTGCCGCGGCGGTGATCTTCTCCTCCCCCTACTTCATCAGGCCCAAATATAAATCGACCGTAATCATGTTTCCCGTGGCGACCAGCTCCGTTTCCAAGGTGCTTATCGCACAGAACACGGGGATCAAGGAAGACATTCTCGGGATCGGGGAGGAGGAACAGGCCGAGCAGATGCTGCAAATCCTGAATTCCAACCTCATCCGCGACCGGATCATCGTAAAATATGACCTGATCCGTCATTACAACATCAGCGAGGGGTCGAAATTCAAATATACCCGGTTGCATAAGGAATATGAAAACAATGTCAAATTCCGCCGGACCGAGTACATGGCCGTGAAGATCACAGTATTCGACACTGATCCAAAAATTGCCGCCGATATCGCCAATGATATTGCCGCGCTGCTCGATTCCACCAAGAACCTCATGCAGCGCGAAAGGGCTATGAAGGCCTTCCGCATCGTAGAGACGGAGTACCGGAACCTGGAAGCTGAAGTGGAAGATATCGTCGACTCGCTGCAATATCTGGGGAGTAAAGGAGTGAACGACTACGAGCGGCAGTCGGAGGTACTGAATATGCAACTGGCCATTGCCCTCTCCCAAAACAACCAGAACGCCATCCGGGTGCTGCAGCAGCGGCTGGATACCCTGGGTAAATACGGCGGAAGGTTCCTTTCGCTCAAAAACGCCCTCGAGTTCAAAACCGAGCAGCTTACCCTGCTCAAGACCAAATACCAGGAAGCGAAGGTCGACGCCGAAGAGGCCCTGCCGCAGAAATTTGTCGTCAACAGCGCTTACCCGGCCGAGAAAAAATCCTATCCCATACGATGGATCATATTAGTGGTGACGGTGTTCATCGTCTTTTTCACCTCAGTGCTGATCATCGTCATCGTGGAAAGCTACTCCAGGTTACCGTTAAAAAAAAACTTCAGTTCCCAATAATACCCAAGCTGAATTTCAGGATTCAGAACTTCAAAATATCTGAACTCAAAATGGAAAACTACTTTAACAATACCAACCTGGTCAACCTTCTGTTAAAATGGAGGATCCACCTGCTGGTGATCCTTGGGGTGGCCGTGGTGCTGGCGGTTATTTTCTCCGGTCCGTTCTTCATCACACCCAAGTATAAATCGTTCGCCGTGATCTATCCGGCCAACGTTTCACCATATTCCGAGGAGAGCGAAACGGAACAGATGTTTCAGATTCTTCAGTCACAGGATATTATGGACAGTGTGATCAATAAGTTTGATCTTCCCGAACACTATGAAATCGAAAGGGATTATAAATATTTCAAGACGGCCATCTACTACGAATACAGCCAGAATGTGAAAATACAGAAGACGCCTTATGATGCGGTAAGCATCGAGGTGCTTGATAAAGATCCTGAGATGGCGGCAGCCATGGTTTCAGCCATTATTGATTTCTATAACATCAAGGTGAGCAGGATGCACAAGGAGAAATATGTTGAGGTCATGAATATGTATGAGTTGCTGCTCCGCAAGAAAGCCATGTATATCGATTCGCTCAAGCTGGCTTTGTACAACCTGAGCGTCGAGACCGGCCTGCTGGGCTATGACCAGAGCAGCGAAGAGATCATGAGGGGGTACCTCAGAACGGTGACCAGCGGTGCGGCCGGCAATATAAATACGCCGGAGGTGAAACGACTCAAGGAGAACATGGAAAGGGCCGGAGGCGAGATCATCATTCTGACGGAATCCATCAAGAATGAGGCGAACTCCTATACCCAGTTCAAGGTGGAATATGAAGACGCGCTTCGTTTTTATGACGCCAAACTGACCTATTGCAATGTGATCACCCATCCCTTCCCGTCCGATAAGAAATCTTACCCGATCCGGTGGCTGATCGTGGTCATGACCTTCGTGCTGACCCTCTTCTTTGCCATCGTGGCGATCTTAATTGTTGAAAACCTCAGGATCATTAAAATCCGGAGACAGCAAAACCAGCAGAAACATTGACCGAACGGGCGAAATTATTGTGGTTTTATGGAGCCAGCGCGGTTTTCATAGCCGCCAACGCCTACCTTTTCCTGCAGGATAAAATGTGGGGACTGGCGCTGCCGTTCGTCCTGCTCCTCCTTCTCATGTATATTTTCTCGCTCGACAAGGTGCTGCTGCTGATCACTTTTCTCACGCCCCTGGCCGTCAACCTAAAAGACGCCGAGTTCGGCATCGGAATCTCGCTGCCTTCGGAACCCCTGATGTTCGGCGTTTTGCTCATTTTCTTCCTGAAACTCCTCCACGAACGGTTCTACGATCCCCGGATCATGCGGCACCCGGTGACGATCGCCATTGTCATCAACCTGGTCTGGCTGTTTATCACCTGTTTCACCAGCGAGATCCCGCTGGTTTCGGTCAAATTCATGGTCGCCCGGCTGTGGTTCGTTATCCCGTTCTTTTTCGCCGGCATCCTGCTGTTCAAGGATTTCTCCAACACCCGGAAGTTCAACTGGCTCTATGTATTGCCCCTGCTGATCGTCATTTTCTATGCGCTCTACAACCATTCGGGCTATGGTTTCGACAAGCCGCACAGCAATATGGTCATGAAGCCGTTCTACAACGACCACACCGCCTACGGGGCGATCATCGCCCTGTTCCTGCCTGTTTTCACGGGCTTTGTGGTTACGAACATTTATGGAAAATCTATGAGGATCGCTTCATTCATTGTCCTGGCCATACTGATCACCGGCATCATTTTCTCATACAGCCGCGCAGCCTGGATCTCCGTAGCCGCCTCGCTGGGCGTTTTCCTGCTCATCCGTTTCCGGATCCGTTTTTACTGGCTGATGATCGCGCTGGTGATCGGCGTGGGTTTTTTCTACATGTTCCGGTATCAGTTCATTGATAAACTGGAAAAAAACAAGCAGGACAGCTCCACCGATTTCGTGGAGCACGTTCAGTCGATCTCCAACATTTCCTCCGACGCCTCCAACCTGGAGCGCATCAACCGCTGGGCTTCCGCACTCCGTCTTTTTGAGGAACGGCCCATATTCGGCTGGGGACCGGGCACCTACCAGTTTGTTTATGCACCCTATCAGCGGGCCAAGGAAAAGACCATCATCAGCACGAATTACGGGGATATGGGCAACGCCCACAGCGAATACATCGGTCCTCTTTCAGAATCGGGGGTGCTGGGAATGCTGACCTTTATGGGCATCGTGATCACGACCATTATTACCGGGATAAGGGTGCACCGAAGGGCCTTGACCAAAGAGGTCAGGGTCATGGCGCTGGTGATCACCCTGGGGCTAATTTCTTATTACGTGCACGGGGTGATGAACAATTTCCTGGACACCGACAAGGCCTCGGTTCCGTTCTGGGCGTTCACTGCCATACTTGTAGCCCTGGATCTTTATCACTCCGGTCAGCGGTCAGCATAAGGCAGTTCGCATTAGGCAGTTCGCAGTACGGATATGGAACTTTGGAACCTGGAACTTTGGAACCTGAAACCCTGGAACCCTGGAACCTGGAACCTGGAACCTGGAACCTGGAACCTGGAACCCTTATAATCCTAACTTCTCGAATACTTCCGGCAGCCGTTTCACGTACACCATTTCCCGCCACTTTTTACGGGCTTCTTCGGCCGGTGAACCAAAATAGGTGATGCCGCCGGGGATGGATTTGTCGATGGCGGAGGTGCCAAGCATCACAGCACCTTTTCCGATAACAATGTCTTTGTTGACAGACACCCGCCCCCAGAGAATGACCTCGTCCTCGATGCGGGTGACGCCGGCGATGGCGCAGTGCGCGCCGATCAGGCAATGTTTTCCGATATAAGTGTCGTGGCCGACCTGGACATGGTTGTCGAACTTGGTACCTTCGTCAATAATGGTGTCGCCCGACACGCCTTTGTCGATGGAGCAAAGCGCCCCGATCTCGACCCGATCTTTGATCACTACTCTGCCGCACGACTCCAGCTTGCGGTACCCGGCGGGCTTTTTCTGAAAATAATAGGCGTCCGCACCGATCACGGTATTGGCGTGGATGATCACTTCGTCGCCGACGACCGAATGGTCGTAGATGCTGACGTTGGCGTGGATAATGCAGTTTTTACCGATCCTGACATGGTTTCCGATGAAGGCGCCGGGCTGTATAACCGTACCTTCGCCGATTTCCGCCGTCGGGCTGATGGCGCTGGCCGATGCTTCGAACGGCCGGAAATGCCGGGCCAGCCAGACATAATCCCGGAAGGGATCGTCGGAAATGATCAGGGCTTTTCCTTCCGGCCGTGCCACCTCCTTATTGATCAGGATGGTCGTCGCCTTTGAATTCAGCGCTTTGTCGTAATATTTGGGATGGTCGACGAACGTCAGGTTGCCGGGCTCTACCATATGGATCTCGTTGATACCGGTGATCTCAAAATCCGGATCCCCGTCGTAACGGGCGCCCAGCATGTCGGCGATTTCTCGGAGGGAATAAGGGCGGGGGAAAAGCATTGTTAGTGTTAAGTGTTGAGGTTTAAGGTTTAAGTTCGGGAACTTATTTTATATAGTGTTAAGTTTTGGGGGTTGAGGTTTAAGTTCGGGAACTTATTTTATATAGTGTTAAGTTTTGGGGGTTGAGGTTTAAGTTCGGGTTTGATTTCTTATATGATAGTAAGCCTTTGGATTCAAATTCTTTTCCGCAACTACTGGCGTCCAATTAACAAAAAGTTCCCGAACTTAAACTTTAAACCTTAAACCTTAACATTGTTCAGTCTTTGGCTCTTTCCGCATAGCGGTAGGTGCGGGTATCGACCTTGATCTTTTCACCGGTGTTGATAAACAGCGGAACGCGGACCGTGGCGCCGGTTTCGACCGTCGCATCCTTGAGGGTGTTGGTTGCGGTGTTCCCTCTTTCGCCCGGTTCGGTGTAGGTCACTTCGAGTGTGACGGTAGTCGGCATTTCACACTGCAGCGGGGTTTCGGTCTCGGCGTGGAAGATCAGGTCGACGGTCTGGCCTTCTTTCAGCAGGTCTGCCGCATCAATCATCTTTTTTTCAATGAAGATCTGCTCAAACGATTCGGCATTCATGAAATAATATGCTTCTCCGTCGTTGTAGAGATACTGGTGGGGGCGGCGTTCGATCCTGACCGTATTGATCTTGACTCCGGCGGTGAATGTGTTTTCCAGCACGCGCCCGTCGCGCAGGTTTTTCAACTTAGTCCGGACAAAAGCGCCGCCTTTGCCCGGTTTCACATGCTGAAACTCGACAATGGACCAAAGGTCGTTATTGAATTCGATGCACAATCCGTTTCGGAAATCCGCGGTAGTAGCCATAAATACAATGTTTTAAAGGGAGATTTTTAAATTTTTTGCAAAGATAGGGATTTTTTGGTTCCAAAGTTCCACAGTTCCAAGGTTTCAGGGTTGCAGAGTTCCAGGGTTATTTCCATTTCTGTTCCAGCACCCAGATGGCATCGAGCCGGATCATTTCTTCAAGGGGGATGTCTCTTTCCCCGGCTTTTCTGCGGACATCGCTCAGCCAGGCGGCATCGTTCCGGATCGCGTCGCTGATCCGGGTGATCTCTTCTTCCCGGTATTCGGCCTTAGCTTTCAGCCTGAGGTAGGTATCCGGATCGAAGTGGTACCGGGCTGCTTCCTCAAGAATCGAACGCATCATCAGGGAATCCTGCCTGAAGCCGGTCTCCACGGCAGCTATGCCCCGGTTCCGCTCGTAGAGCCCGGGATGGTCCTGGCTGAATACGTACAGCGCGTCGCGCATCAGGGTTTCTTCGACCGGCTCCCCGTTTGAGCCGGCCTTTTCCCGGATATGGCTCATCCATCCCTCATTTTCGGAAATCATGCGCGCATAGTGTTCCGGGCCATAATCAACCAGGAACGCCGCACTGTCGGTGTTGAAGATCATGTACCGGCCTTCTTCCTGAAGCGCCGACTCCAGCGATATCCCGTTCCGTTGGGCCTTGGCCAGGATGTCGTTGAACCAGGGATCGTTCCGCATCAGGTCGTTGATATTGTCGTATACAGGGTCCTTCAGCCATTCCGGCGTATACAGCGCGTAAAGCCTGTCGATGAACTGCCAGTCGAACTTATGCAGAAAACGTTCGGTGACCATCAGGAAGATGATGTCCTGCTTCTCCACTTCCGATTTCAGGTCCAGCTCATGGGTATACAGCGGTTTGCCGTAAAAATCGGGGTAAACCAGGGCGTTAAAATACCAGAAGGCTTCGTTGGCGAAGACATATTTCGGTATGCGTGTGTTGAAGATGTTCCAGTAATAACTGTCGGCCACGGCAAGCACCATAGGTTTGTCGTATGAGCCAGTGGTGTCGGTCTTTAATTCGGGGTAGGCCAGCATTTCTCCGCGCGGGCGGAGCATCAGGTTCATGGTTTTGGCCACGTCGTCGTCGGTATCCCGGGGCTGCCGTGAATATTCAACCTGTGCAACGGTTACTTCCGCCAGGTCGGTCCCCCGCCGTGATTCGATGAACCGGAGCAGGGAATCCACGGCGAAGGTCATCCCGTAGACGCTCCAGTGCGTGCCGAGTTTCGGGAACAGGGGGTATTCGGCCTCGTTTTTCAGCCTTAAAAAATATTCCTGGAGATCAATGAAGTCGATGCCCGTTTTGACGGCTTCTTCACGGTACAGGTCATATAGAGAGGGCCCGTTCTTCAGTCTTTGGTACTGATCGGGTATGTATTCAGGGTAGAAGGAAGCTTTGCCCGGCTCGAAGACCACCACCAGGTCGATGCCTTTTTCACTGCGGAGGTAATCCTGCACATATCTGGTCCTGCCGAGCTTTTTTCGGATAAAGGAGACTCCCGGGTTGTCGATGCCCAGCCATGATCTGATGTAGTCGTACTCGAACAACTGCCCGTTTTTCCCGATCCGGGCCCCTTCGGCATTGGCTTTGCGGAACAGGCTGAAATCGATCTGGTTCTGAAGCCGGATGAGGTCGTTCCGGAAGCCGGCATGATCTTTCAGGTATCTTTCCACCTGTTCCTGGAACAGACCGCTGCTCCAGTTCCTGTGGTTGAATTTCACCAGTTTGGCCATGGTGAACGCCCCGTCCAGCGGCCGTTCTTTGAAGGGACGAAACCACATCTGTGCCAGGGGCAGGGAGATCAGCGCGATCACAGCCAGCAGGGCGATATGTTTCCAGGATATCTTCATCATCAGAACCTGAAATAGATGAACGGATTAAACCCGCTCGAAATCACCGACGCGAGGCACAAAACGAAAAAAACAATAGCAAATCCAATCTTCCAATCTTCCACACGTCCATGCGTCCATGCGTCCATGCGTCCATGCCTCCGTGCTCCCCCGCTCCCCAGCACCCTCACCTGCCAGGCTTCATTCCCCTTCACGGCGCCCATGAAAGAAAATACCAGGGCCAGAAAAAGGATGATCCAGAATTTCAGTTCAATAGCTTGAGGGACGGAGTCCCTCTGGAAACTAAACATCGCCTTTAGGTAAGCCCCGGCGTGGGTCAGGCTTTCGGCGCGGAACAGAACCCAGCCGATAAGGGTGACGAAAAAGGTGAACGACAGGGCGGGGATTTTCCCGATCTTTTGCAGGACCTTGAGCAGGAACAGGCGGTCGAGGATGAGGAACAGGCCGTGGAAGGCGCCCCAGACCACGAAGTTCCAGGCGGCGCCGTGCCAGAGGCCGGAAACCAGGAAGACGAACCAGAGGTTGAAGTACATCCGATGCGTGCTGACCTTGTTGCCGCCCAGCGGGATGTAAAGGTAGTCGCGCATGAAGCGACCCAGGGTCATGTGCCAGCGGCGCCAGAACTCGGAAATGCTTTGCGAAATGTACGGATTGTTGAAATTCTCCGGGAACCTGATCCCGACCATCAGGCCCAGGCCGATGGCCATGTCGGAATAGCCGGAAAAGTCAAAATAGATCTGGAACGCGTATGCGATCACACCGATCCACGCCGTGCCGGCGCCCATTGCGCCTGCGTCGAGGGCGAAGACCCGGTCTGCTTCCGCGCCCAGGACATTAGCAATAAGTACTTTCTTTGACAGCCCGATGACAAAGCGGAAGAAACCCGCCAGCCGGTTTTCCACGGTTTCATTGGCCCGCCGGTCTTCGATCTGATCGGCCACCTCGTTGAACCGCACGATGGGGCCGGCGATCAGCTGCGGGAACATGAGGATGTACATCGCGTAATCGGTCACCCGTCTGAGCGGCTTGTGCACCCCCCGGTACACATCCACCGTGTAGGTGATTTTCTGGAAGGTGAAAAAGGAAATGCCGATGGGCAGGGCCACTGCGGTCCATTGTGCCGGGGTCAGCCCGATCTGGCCCAGGAACGCATTCAGGTTTTCAACGAAGAAATTCGCGTATTTGAAATAAGCCAGCAGACCGATGTTCAGGAAAATGGAGATTCCCGCCAGGATTCTCTTCTCCAGCCTTGGCGAACCCGGAATGTACTTAACAATATGAAAATCGGCAAATACCGAGGCCAGTACGATGAGGATGAAATCCGGCGCGCCCCAGGCATAGAAAACGACGCTGGCCAGCAGGATCCAGGGATTTCGCACCTGTCTGGGAAGCAGGTAATAGATGATCAGGAATACCGGCAGAAAAAAGACCAGGAACAGGGCGCTGCTGAAAACCATCTGCGGTGCGTGAGGGGTTTATTTCCCGGGATTTTCCCTGACGATATACTTCCTTCCTTTGAAGGGCAAATCCGGAAACAGGGAGGAATGATGTTCCATGATGAACCATTTTCCCGCTTCCATTTTATAGACAAAAGAAAACCGGGCGGGAACGCGGATGGTGTTCCGGCCGGCTTTCCAGGTGAACACATAAGCGCCGGAATGGAACAGGAATTCACCGTACTCCCTGACCTGGTTGGAGGTGAATTTGCATTCAATTCCCTCCCGGTTCAGGAATCCTACAAAATAATCGTGGATGGCCGGATGCCCGTGGCGGATCACCGGAGAAAGGGTGGCCCACAGCACGCCATCCGGGTGGTAAAGCTGCAGAACCTGCTCAGGATCGCGGGATTTGACAGCTTTTGCCCATTTCAGGGAGGGTTCGGGGGTTCGGAATGCCATGTCTTTATTCGTTTGATCGCGTGTAAAGTTAGGAAAAGGATCATTTCGTGGTCTTGCCGTCGTACATTTCCGTGAAAATGCTTTCTATGGGCTCCCAGAGCTCGATCTTGTTGTTTTCCGGATCAAGGATGTGGACGAATTTTCCGTATTCATATACTTCAATGGAGTCGAGGATGGTGACCCCGGCGGCACGCAGTTCTTCCACGAGCTGTTCCAGGTTTTCCACCCGGTAATTGATCATGAATTCCTTTTGCGATGGCTGAAAGTAGGTCGTATTCTCCGAAAATGGGCTCCATTGAAGGTATCCCTTGCGTTCCGGCTCATCCGCCAGCCGGAATTCAAAGAGCGATCCGTATTCGTTGGTGGCCAGCCCGAGGTGGTCGCGGTACCAGTCTCTCATGGCTTCCGGGTTGTTGCTTTTAAAAAATATTCCCCCGATGCCGGTTACTTTTTTTGATTTCATGATTCGATGAAATTTAAATTCGATGGATCTGCCTGATTTCTCGCCGTCGCTTACCGTTGCCACGAGTAAGTTATGATCCTGAAAACGGTATTCGATCTTTCTGGGAAAATCATGGTTCGGATTGGTGAAGATCGCAAAATTGGAATCGAGTTTCGAAAGCCGGAACCGCACCGGCCTGCCGTAGTTCTGCCCGGTTACATCCGCTTCGTAATAAACCGCATTACCATCCCTGACGATCCGGATGAATTCTTCGGTCACCGGGGGAACGCCTTTTTCATCTGTCCGGGAAAAAGCGGTGGCCCGGTATACCGAGTCGCGGCTCATCCGCCAGATTTCCGTGAACCGCTGGTCATCGGACTGCCAGGTGCCTTTGAGCCGCAGCAGGATATTCTGCTCCAGTTCCCGGTAAGAGGGTTCCTGCCGCTGGCAGGCCGCCAGCAGGGCGAAAGCGAATAGGATGAAGGTTGTTTTCTTCATTTTTTATAGGCCACAGATTCACAGATTACGGGATCACGTTGAGAACACATAATCTGCGAATCAGCGGCATTTAATTAATAAGCACAATCTTAGCCATTCCCGTTTCGCTCCCTGCAATTACACGTACCAGGTAAATGCCGGAGGGAAGATCCGCTCCGCTGTCGTCTTTTCCATCCCAGGGGATCTCTGCAGATTTCAGGGGATTATCCGTGAAGAACTTCCTGACGGGCATTCCCTGTTGATTGCTGATGGTTGCAACCAGCGTGGATGCTTCCTTGAGCGATATACGGATCGCGGTATTTCCACGGGATGGATTGGGCGCGACGCTGAGGCTCATTGCCCCGGGTGCGGCATCATGCTCCGGGCCGCCCAGGTATTGATCCACGGTGAGGGTGACCGGCACAATGATCTCATGATTGAAGTCATCTTCCAGGATGATCCAGGAATGATAAGTACCATCGGCCAGCCCGTCGGAGCTCACTGTAACGGGTACTTCAGCGACCTGGTGCCCGGTCAGGGTGCCGGACATCGGTTCCATCGTCACCCAGGGTGTTTCGGGCCCCAGGTTGCGCAGCGGGATGCTGCCGGTAACGGTATGCGGCGGGCTTCCGTAAACCTCGCCCATTACTTCGTACTGGATCATGCCTTCGCCCTGGATCGTTGCAAGGGTATTCAGGGTGACCGCAGCGGTTGCGGTTTCCCCCATATGGACGACCCCCCAGCCGTTGGCGTCCTCCCCGAACCAATGCGCGGTCACTCCATTGCCCATAGGGCCCTGGAATATCATGGCGCCGCCCGATCCGCCGGTGAAATCCGTTGCAATGGTCAGTTCCATCCCCGAAGGGAACCCGATGTAGATCTGTTTGATCCATTCATTATCATAGCCGGCATTGTAAGTCTGGAAATTCCAGGTATACTCTTTGCCCGTGTAAAAATACTCCGCATCGGTGACCAGGTAGGATCCTTCTATGCTCCTGACGGTTGAGGCGTTTCCACTTCCGGGGTTATGGCCGGCGACCAGTGCCGCGTAATCCAGGCTGCCTTCGGCGTTGTTCGAAATGGTTAGCATTTGCGTTTCCGATTCACCGGGCCGCATGATGAATTCAATGGCGGGCTGGGCGACGAACAGTTCGGGGCAGGCGACCACGGCCGAAGGGAATGTGATCAGGTCAACCCAGGCGGCGTCCATCCGGAAACTGGTGCTGTTGTCCTTGTGGTAAATCCATTCGAATCGATGGAAACCTGCATTAACCGGATAGGCGTGGGCTGACCATTCCGAAATGCTGTCCCAGCGGTCCATTTCAATGCCATCGATCCTGAACGCCAGGTAATCATAATTATTCGCAGGATTTTCATCGTTTTCGCAAACCACTCTTTTAAAGAAGGAAATCTCCCCGTCGGCGAGCACTTCCAGGTCAATTCGCAGAATGGATTCTTCATTGTGGGTAATGGATCCGGACCGTGCGGAGAAGGTTCCCTCGTAGGGAGAATATGTGTCGGTGCGCCAGGCCCTTTTTCCGCCTTCTCCCCAGCCGAACAGGTTGAAATCGCCGGTTTCGAAATCTTCCCGGTACAGACCGACCGCCAGGTTGAAACTGTCGGCCGCAGTATAATTATTGCTGCCCGTCAGGCTGATGTTGAAGTTTATCTCGTGTCCCGGCGGGCATTCCGGGTCAACTGTAAGGTCGTACGTTACCGATGCCGTGGCGCCCGGCTGTAGCAACGGGATGTTGCCGAAATTCTGATTGATCGTGATGAAGTCGTCTTCTGTGGAAAGGATCGCGAACAGGCTTTCGACGCTGACGCCGCCATTATTGACATAGCTGACTGTAATACCCGCATTGTCTCCGGGATCCAGCCGGCCATTATCGTCGTCTACCATCACCTCTACTGACTCGACCCGGGGCGCATAAGCATAATGGAAGAAATTGCTTTCCCAGGTATTGGTGTCGGATTGAATGACGGATTCAATAACGATCAGGTGATTGTCGGGCACCGACTCGGAAACATAGAAATGGAAAGCGTCGAAGAATCGTTCTACCTGGTTGGGCACCAGGGTGCCGAGATACTCCGTGCTGTCGATGAGCGTGATAAACGGATCGTTGATGTGAATGGTCATTGTGGCGTCCGGAACGGATTCCGGCCGGATGTTCATCATAGAAACACTCATGAATGCATTTTCGTTGTATGCGATGACCGGATCCCCGTTTGAAACCACCGAATCCTGCACGACGATCCCGCTGGAGGAAAAAGTGAGGGTTTTGGTACTGTAAATGAAGTTGTTGTCGGTGACTTTAAAGCTGATGGGAATACTCCCGTAAGCCTGTGCCGGTGTGCCCTGGAACAGGCCGTTTTCATCAATAACCATTTCCGGAGGATAATTATAGCGCTGTAGGTTGATCAGGGTGTTGGCGGCCAGTGAGGGCTTGTTGGAAACCGCGGTGGTCTGGAGATTGTAATTATCACCAAAGGAAATACCGGAAAGCCACAGGTGGTCTGCAAGGCCGTTCATGCCCCCGTAGTAGAACCTGATCGTTCCATCGGGAAAAAGCCGCACAGCATAGTTGAACTGCAGGGAGGGGTAATTGGTCAGGCAGGTTTTCCACCGGATGGTGGCCTGCGTTTCATCGCCCTCGTACCAGATCCCGCAGCCCTGGCTGTAATTGAGTTCCTGGGCCTGGTTCATGAAGGGAGAAATGTTGCGGGTAACGCTGAACAGGACTTTATCATCATAAAAGTAAGGATAAGGATAAAGCTGCTGGTCGAACATGAGATAGCCGTCCACATAGACCGTCACGCTGCTGATGACGGTGTCGAAGAACGGGAATTCGAAGTCCAGTGCGCGGGTGACCTTACCGCTGGTGCTGTTGCTGGGGTTAAGCTGGACGGCGTTGACCATCGGGAAGGTCGCCGTCTGGATGGTTTCGTCGTAACTCTTGTCGAATTCCCATTTGTACGGGCCGGTCCCGCCTGAAGCAGTAAGCTGGTAGCTGTATGGTTCGCCTTCTGGGGCCGCCGGAAGGGTTTCATCGAGGATCGAGACCCGGTCGAAATTAAAGGTCCGAACGATGGATAAGGTTGTGGTGTCATTATTGGCCAGCGGAACGTTGGACTGGGTGCAGGTGATCTCCTGCCCTCCGCTGGTATGGTCATAGATCGAAAAATGGATCAGGTCTCCGGCGTATGCATTGCCCGGGTCGATCTCAGCAACCGACAGGAAGACCTTGGCCGGCAGGCCCAGGTTGACGTACGTGAGCAGTTTGGATAGATCCAGGCCCAGTTCGATGGTCTTGTCCGCCTCGGTGGTTCCGCCCTGCATATATTTCTCCCCGCCCTGGTAATCGAAGATCGGGAAGCCCAGGATGACGTCTGGCTCGGTGGCGTATTGCCCGTTGGCGATGCCGGCGAAAACCTTGACGGCGCTGCGCCGCGTATGTTTCAGGATGACCCGTGCGGTGAGCAGCGGTTCATAGGTTTCTTTTACATCGAGGATGTGGACGCAATGGTTCCAGATACCGCCGCTTCCGAGGTTATCGGCTACGGTTTTGTACATCATGTAGGCGAAGCCCTGGTTGCCCCAGTTCGGCACGCCGCCGTAGCTTTGCACCATCTTGAACCCGCCGATTTCCCAGTCTTTCATGTTCACCGTGCCGTCGTTGTTGATGTCGAGGTGGTTGGTATATTGCCCGTCGCCGTTGTAATCCCAGCGGATGGAGTCGTTGTAGCCGACGATGGTCATGGCGTGGTTGGGGCTGCCGCCGAAGGAGGTCAGCACGTATTTTCCTGCCTCCGGCGTGCCGTATGGAAGCATTTGTGTGGCGGACATATGCTGGGCGTAGAAGCTGGCGATCCCGCCGATATCCGATCCTTCCAGATGGTTGTGCAGCCAGTTTTTGAGCACCAGCAGGCCTTCCGGATCGCCGACATACAGTTGGTAGGCATTGTTGATGCGGTTGTGCATGCCGTTGTAATAGGGGGTGTACCCCGAAAGCCAGCGGGCTGATCCCCCATATCCCATGGCTCCGCCGTAATCCACCACGTTCGGCATGCCGCATTCCTTAAGGATCTGGATACTGTGCAGGTAGCTGACACCGTAATATCCGCTGCCGCCGTTCATGAAATTCCATGCGAAATGGGTGGGATACTGGTTTTGCTGCAGGGATGCGTTAAGGTTGCGTTCCCGGGACATGGCATAGGTAAAATTATAGCCGATCATCGACGCCTGGCCGCAGCTTAACCCATCCTGCTGGTAGGCAGGGCGCATGCAGGTTTGTGTGGAATTGTCGACAATAGCCGGCAGGTCGCGGTTGGCATAACCAGGGTTTACCTTCAGTTCGGGAAGGCTCATGAGCATGAGTTCTTCATCCGGGGTCAGGGGATGCAGGAGGTAAGGCGGTTGGCTTGAATCATCCTGGGAAAAGGAAGGTAAGGCAAAAGCAGCGATCAACAAAGCCTGGAGCAGAATTCGGAATAGGTTCATGGATTGAAATTTAAGGGGCTAAAATTAAGACAATTTTTGTTGGGTGTTTCCGGGTATATTTTACGAAAAACCGGATTAATGATTGAGTACCCTCCCCCCCCGGCCTCCTTCCTGCGGCAGGGAGGGGGATTCAGGGGGTGGGTAAAAAATATTTCATGATTGTGAATAAATGAGCAGATTCCATGGTAAATTAGTGATTAGGAATATAAATCATTTTCAGGCCTAAATAAAAGATATACAATATAATATGAAAACTGCTTATATCAGATTGTTCTGGATATTATCCTTAATGGCGCTCAATTTTAATGCCTGTAAGGATAAAAAGAATAACGACGACCTGCCTCCGGTCGAAATGGAATTCCCAGGGATTGTTTTTAGGGATGAAATGGGGAACCACCTGGGTAATTATGGGGGACCGGACGACAATGACTGGAAGTTTGACCAGTCATGGCCTTCCGAAGTTGACGATCTGATGAAGTTCCCTGATTCGGTCCAGTTGTCAGGCACCTACCTGGATACCTCTTATGTCCCGGGCCAGGATCTTATCCGGTTTCATTTATTCCCAAACCCCGTAAATGCCTTCGCAAGTGTTTATATAATCCTGCCCGGCCGTGCAAAGATAAAACTGGCCCTGGTGGACCATTTCCTCAAACCGGTCATGACGAAGGTTTATCTTGACAGCGATACTTCATGGGTTTGGCTCGACCTGTCCGACACTTCACGATTCATTGAAGGGGAAGTCTACCGTTTATATTATTTGATGTCGGTTGAGGGCCGGCAGGATTTCTATCAGGGGCATGGGGACGTCCTGATGTGCAGGGAACTTCCGTTCAACTGCCTGAAATATATCGAGTAACTCAGCCTTTTGCTCTCAAATACTGGCGGGGCCATTCAGCATCAGCGCCCAGTTTCTTAGCCGCGTGCAGCGGGAATTGCGGGTCGCGGAGCGATTGCCGCCCGATGAGGACCAGGTCGGCCTGTCCCTTAGCCAGGATTTCTTCTGCCTGCTCCGGTTCAGTGATCATACCGACCGCACTGGTCATGACGCCGGCTTCGCGCCGGACGCGTTCCGCGAAGGCCACCTGGTACCCGGGACCGAACGGGATTTTCGCATACGGGACCATGCCGCCGGAGGAGGTATCGATGAGGTCGACCCCAAGGTTTTTGAGCAGGATGGACAACTGCACCGTTTCAGCGGCATTCCAACCCTCTTCGACATAATCCGTCGCAGAAAGACGGACGAAAAGCGGCAGCTTTTCCGGCCAGACGGCCCTGATTTCCGAGGTGATTTCACGGATCAGGCGGGTACGGTTCTCAAAGCTGCCCCCGTATTCATCCGTCCGCTGGTTGCTGAGGGGCGAAAGGAACTGGTGGATCAGGTAGCCGTGCGCGGCGTGGATCTCCAGCACCTGGTAGCCTGCCTTTGCCGCTCTGGCCGCGACGTCCCGGAACCCGGCGATCACCCTTCGGATGCCCGCTCCGTCGAGGGCCAGGGGAGGGTTTTCCTCCGGGTTGAACGGTATCGCGGAGGCGGAGACCGTCTGCCAGCCGCCTTGATCCGGGGTGAGTTGTTTCCCCCCTTCCCAGGGAACGGCGCAGCTGGCTTTCCGTCCGGCATGGGCGATCTGTAGTCCCGGCACAGCGCCCTGGCTGCGGATAAACCCTGTGATCGCCGTCAGCTTGCTGATCTGGTCGTCTTCCCAGAGGCCGAGGTCGCCGGGTGTGATGCGGCCTTCGGGCAGCACGGCGGTGGCTTCCTGGATGATCAGCCCCGCACCGCCGATGGCGCGGCTGCCCAGGTGCACCAGGTGGAAATCGTTGGCGTACCCTTCGTTCGCGCTATACATGCACATCGGGGATATGGTGATCCGGTTTTTGAAGGTGATATCTTTGATTTTGAGGGGAGTGAAGAGTTTGGACATAATCTCGGGATAGATTTGATTCGGACCGGCGAAGTTAGGATTAATTGTTTAAATAGAATTAGTCATGGTTTTCGACAGGAGGAATTGGATAAGGTGATTTTAGATCTGTGATTCAGCAAATCATTCCGAAATCAGTTGAAAATTTATTTTTTTCAAGGGTCAGATTGATTAAGGATTGAATCTGAGGGATATAGGAGCCATGAGATGACATCTCATAATAATCTGGTCAGTTTTATTTCATTGTTTTCCAGGCGATTATTATTTTATGTTCAGCTATGATTCCAACGAGATGACATCTCATTAATCCTTTAAATTAAAACCAGTTTTCTTGTAACGCAATGAAAACCATCTCCCAATCTTATAAAATATATACCCGCTTTTTGCCTCCGAAGATCAATCAGGATGCGGTCTGATAAATGCGACACGCACCCCGGTATTAATCTTCCATCCAATTGGAAAACCCGAGCTTGTTGAATATTGACGAGATCTTTGATACTTATATAGAAGATGCCATCGGAGGGATTCGGATAAATCACTGGTTTTTCTGCCTGCATCACCTCAACTACTGAATAGAAGTCAGGTATCTTTAATCCCATGACAAACATGGTTTTATTCACGTTGACAGTGCCCGTGTCTCCCACGATCGCAACTTTCTGATCCGTCGCGTAAACCAGCTCCCTGATGGCATGCCCGGGATAATCCTGCAGAACCACCGTGCCGGTCATTTCCAGGCCGGCCGTTACCTGGCTTAAGCGCATGCCCGATGCGTTGCTGCCTGCAACGAGCAATGTGCTGTCGTTCAGTTTGCAGAGCTGGTATGCCGGCTGGGGGCATATATCCTCTGCGAGGCCGGTAATCTGACCATCCTGGTTCAACCGCAATAGGTTAATTTTATCATCATACCTGCCTAATAGGAAAAGCATGCTGTCATTCAGAATGCAAAGGTCAAAAGCGGCATTCGGAATGGTGTCCAGGTAAACAGCCGGGCTTCCGACTTTTAAAAAGAATGGCACTGCCCCGTATTGTGAAGAAGCGATTCCGTATACCTGCCCCGATGGAGTGGCGCCAATATCGGTGCCATACGAGTAATGCCAGTGAAAACCGAAACTGGCCATAAAATCGCCCAGACTATCGTATTGCTTGACCTTACCGTAAGGATCCCCCTGGTTAATCAGTTCAAATTCGGTGCTGATGGTGTAAAAACTGCCATTACCAGTGGCGGTAATCCCTTCGATCCATTGGCTTTCGCCGGTGATTTCGGATGGTTTTTGCCAGACGGAGTCCCCGTCCCGGGTCATTTTGTAATTGAAATAATCAGTGCCAATGCAATAGTGATGATCATGGGTTTCGGTGATATGGGGGTATCCAAACGGGAAATGCCGGATAAACAGGGAATCTCCTTCTGCATCCATTTTGACCAGGAAGGATTTGTAGGTTTCCCAAACGTTCATGGAATATGTGCGCCCGACCGCAACATAATGCGAATCGGATGAGTAAATGATGTCTCCCCCGTAATTCAGGTCGTTGAAATGATAAGTGTTGTAAAATATGGTATTTTGCCCGGGCAGATACCCGGTGATAAGCAAAAGAATCCACGACAGAAGAAGGCACCTCATTATGAGGTTTTTTGACACGTTCAAAGATAATATTATTTTTCCTGTCGGCAGCAATCAATGAATCCGTATTGATTTTTAATGGTCAGGAATATAATATGAAGGAAAACAGTTTGTTATTGGCTGTGAGATGACATCTCATGATAATCCGGTCAGTTTTTACGCATTGTAAATGAAAGAATTATAGCATTGGTATTTTTAAAGCAGCCTGCGAGATGTCATCTCGTTATCCAAACCCTCCCATCAATTTTCTTTCCTATCTTCGCCTCTTGAAATTTCTAAACCATGCAAAATATCCTAGAAGCAGTTAATTATCTCAAAAATAAAGGAATAGACCAGCCGGAAATCGGGATCATCCTGGGGACTGGCCTCGGAAAACTGACCGACCATATCGAAGTGATCACGGAGATCGATTATGAAGATATCCCTCATTTCCCGGTTTCAACCGTCGAATTTCATCATGGCATCCTGATCTATGGAAAATTAAGGGGAAAGAAAGTTCTGGTGATGAAGGGCCGCTTTCATGTCTACGAGGGATACACCACCCAGCAGATCACCTTTCCGATCCGCGTGATGAAAATACTGGGCATACGGGCATTACTGGTGTCCAACGCCTGCGGCGCCATGAACCCGAATTTCAAAAAGGGATCCCTGATGCTCCTGACCGACCACATCAACCTGCTGCCCAACCCGCTCATTGGCCCCAATCTGGAGGCACTGGGCACACGCTTCCCCGATATGAGCCAGGCGTATTCGCGTGAGATTAATGAGAAGATCGTGCGGATAGCCGACAAGCACAGAGTCACGCTCCACCAGGGCGTCTATGTCGCCGTAACCGGCCCCAACCTGGAAACACGCGCCGAGTACCGCTTCCTGAGCCGCATCGGCGCTGACGTGGTGGGCATGTCGACCACGCCGGAGGTCATCGTCGCCAATCATATGAAACTCCCGGTGGCCGCCATTTCGGTCATCACCGACGAATGCGATCCGGACCACCTCGAACCAGTGGATATTTCACATATTCTATATTATGCCGCGCAGGCTGAGAAGGGCCTGGTAAAGATCTTCTCCGACCTGGCAGAGGAATTGTAAGGGTATGACTGTTAAATTGTTAAACTGTTACATTGTTATACTGTTCAATTTTTATATTGCTGTTTTGGGTTTTGTTGTTTGGGCTTTGATATTTATCACCAATGACTGAATTTTTACAAGTCCGTTCGCCGTATAATCATCATCTGATCGCTGAGCTGCCGCTGGCTGGGGAGCCGGAGGTGGAACGGGCGCTGGCTTCGGCCCATGCTGTTTTCCGGGACCAGGGCCGCTGGCTGCCACGGTACAGGCGCATTGAAATCCTGGAGCATTTTGCCCGGCTGATGGAATCCAGGGCGGAGGAGATTGTCCTTAAAGCTGCCGAGGAAGGCGGAAAGCCTTACCAGGATACGGTTGTAGAGGTGAAACGGGCCATCAACGGTGTGAAGATTGCTATCGCCGAACTCTTCAGTATGCGGGGCGAAGAAATCCCAATGGGGATGACGGCTGCGTCAACGCACCGCCTGGCGTTCACCACCCGCGAACCCATCGGCGTGGTGCTGGCCATCAGCGCATTCAACCATCCTGTCAACCTGATTATCCACCAGGTGGTCCCGGCCATTGCTGCCGGTTGCCCGGTGATCGTGAAACCTGCGTCCAGTACCCCGCGCTCATGTTTTAACCTGGTCTCGCTGCTGCGCGAAGCGGGACTTCCCGAAGATCATTGCATCCCGCTGGTTTGCAACCGCAGCCTGGCGGAAAAAATGGCCGCCGACCCGCGCATCGGTTATCTCACCTTCATCGGGTCGCATGAGGTCGGCTGGAAACTGCGTTCCATCCTCGCGCCCGGAACCCGCGTCGCCCTCGAACACGGCGGCGTCGCCCCGGTCATCGTCGACCAGACCGCCAGCCTGGATGAAATTGCCCCTGAAATCGCAAAAGGCGGCTTCTACCATGCCGGACAGGTCTGCGTTTCGGTACAAAAAGTCTTCGCGCACGAATCCATTGCGATGGACCTGGCAAAAAAACTGGCAGAAATTGCCCAAAAGCAGGTCCTTGGCGATCCCCTCGATCCAGCCACCGACATCGGCCCACTGATCAGCCCCGGGGAAGTACAGCGCGTCGGTGAATGGGTCAAGGAAGCTATAGAAGGGGGAGCTAAAATATTAACAGGGGAAAATCCAAAATTCAAAATTCAAAATTCAAAATCCTTACAGTCCTACAGCCCTACAGTCTTATTCAACCCTCCGGCCACCGCCCGCGTCAGCACCCATGAAATCTTCGGCCCGGTGATCTGTGTCTACCCTTTCCGGGAGATTCAGGAAGCCATCGCTGCCGCCAACAGCCTGCGGTTTGCCTTCCAGGCAGCCGTCTTCACCAAAGATATTGATGTCGCCCTCTCCGCAGCCCGGCAACTCAACGCCTCGGCCGTCATGATCAACGACCATACCGCCTTCCGGGTCGACTGGATGCCCTTTGGCGGCCGCGACGAATCGGGCATCGGGATGGGCGGAATTCCTTATTCGATGCGGGAAATGACACGGGAGAAACTGATGGTTATTAAGAGTAATCTGCTTAATGTTTAGTGCTTAATGTTTAATGTTTAGTGCTTAGTGTTTAATGTTTTAGTGTTTAATTTTTACTTAAAAAATAAAAATTAGAAATTAGAAAGTAAAAACAGAAATTTCCCCGTAATGTTTAATTATCAACGTCTTATAATCTTTCTTCTGGCTATCTCGATCTCTTTGCCGGGTAGCGCGCAAAACACATGGTGCAGTTTCGTAAATCCTATGGTGGGGACGCAGCGGATGGGGCATACGTTCCCTGGGGCGACGGTTCCGTTCGGCATGGTGCAGCTCAGCCCGGATACCGATACGATCGGTTATGAGCGGGATGGGAAATACAACCCGGATGTCTATGCCTACTGCGCCGGGTACCAGTATGATGACCCGACCATCGTGGGCTTCAGCCATACGCATTTCAGCGGCACGGGGCACTCCGACCTGGGTGATTTCCTGATCATGCCGACAACAGGCGAATTGCAACTGAATCCGGGGACTGCTGACCGCCCGCAAAGCGGGTTCCGCTCGGCCTTCTCCCATGAAAATGAAACGGCCCGGCCGGCATATTACCAGGTTTTTCTGGATGATGACGGAATCAATGCGGAACTGACGGCCACCACCCGGGTGGGATTTCACCGCTATACCTTCCCGGAAACGGACCAGGCCCACATCATCCTGGACCTGATGCATGGCATCTACAATTATGAAGATAAGAACGTGTGGACCTTCATCAGGGTGGAAAACGATTCGACGGTGACCGGCTATCGTCAGACCACGGGCTGGGCCCGGACCCGTACGGTTTATTTTGCCATGGTATTCAGTAAACCCTTTCATCATTACGGACATAAAAAGTACGATCAGAACATCTACCGGGGCTTTTACCGGAAGTTCGACGAAAACCGGGATTTCCCGGAGATGGCCGGAAAACAGATACGGGCTTATTTCGACTTCACCATGAAGGAGCAGGAGCAACTGATGGTTAAGTTCGCCTTATCGTCTGTCAGCACGGAAGGGGCGATGAAAAACCTGGAAGCGGAGATCCCGCACTGGGACTTCGGCCGGATCGTTAAAGAAGGGCAGGAGCAGTGGGAGCGGGAGCTGGGCAAGGTACAGGCTGAATTTATGAATGATGAAGACCGGACCACGTTCTACACCGCGTTGTACCATGCTTTCCTGGGGCCGACAATTTATATGGATGTCGACGGTCAATACCGCGGCCTTGACCAGAATATTCACCGGGCCGATGGGTTCACCAATTACACGACTTTCTCCCTGTGGGATACGTACCGCGCCCTTCACCCGCTCTTCAACCTCATTCAGCCTGCCCGAAATGCCAACATGATCCGGTCCATGCTGGCGCATTATGATCAGAGTGTTCATCCCATGCTTCCCGTCTGGTCGCACCATGCCAACGAAAACTGGTGCATGATCGGGTATCACGCCGTGCCGGTCATCGTCGAAGCGGCCATCAAAGGAAATGATGCCTTCGACCTGGATCACGCCCTCGAAGCATGCGTCAATACTGCGAATTATGACTCTTATGATGGAATAGGCTGGTACCGGAAACTGGGTTATGTCCCGGAAGATAAAAGCGGGTCCTCCGTTTCTAAAACCCTGGAATATGCCTATGACGACTGGACCATCGCCCAGATGGCGCTTAAGCTGGGAAAGACGGAGGTTTATGATGACTTTCTGAAGAGATCTCAGAACTACCGGAATGTATTTGATCCCTCGCTTGGCTTTATGCGACCGAAGCTGTCGGATGGGGCCTGGAAATCGCCGTTCGATTTGCTGAGCACGCACGGACAGGGCTTCATTGAAGGCAACGCCTGGAATTACAGCCTCTACGTACCCCATGCCATTCCCGATATGATTGAAATGATGGGCGGGAAGAAGAAGTTCAGCGCTCACCTGGATTCATTGTTTACCATGCACCTTGCTGATGAGCATTTCCGGGATACCGAAGATATTACGCGTGATGGCATCATTGGCTGTTATGTCCACGGCAATGAGCCGGGGCACCATATTCCCTATCTCTATAACTGGACGGATCATTCATATAAGACCCAGGAACGGGTGCGGATGATCATGCACACCATGTATGCCTCCACGCCCGATGGCCTTTGCGGCAACGACGACTGCGGGCAGATGTCGGCCTGGTATATTTTCAGTGCGCTCGGGTTCTACCCGGTCTGTCCCGGCTCAACCAATTACGCCCTGGGCAGTCCGCTGGTGAAATCAGCCGCCATCCGGCTGGAGAACGGAAAACTGCTGGAAATCCGGGCTGAAAACCAGTCGGAGAAAAATGTATATGTCAAAAAGGTCCTGTTCAACGGAGAAAAGATGGAAGACAGCATGATCGATCATTTTCAGCTTGCTGAGGGAGGGAATTTGCAATTTTTTATGTCGCCGAAGCCGTGATTCTTTTTTTGCCACCAAAGCACGAAAACACCAAAAAGAAGAAAAATGAAGATCCTTGCCACCATCGGATTACTGATACTCTCAAACTCATTTATGACCCTGGCCTGGTACGGGCACCTGAAGTTCGGCGGGATGAAATGGTTCAGCAGTTTGGGCCTTTTTTCGATCATCCTGATCAGCTGGGGGATCGCATTCTTTGAGTACTGTTTCCAGGTGCCGGCCAACCGGATCGGTTACAATGCTTACGGGGGACCGTTTTCCCTGGTGGAACTCAAGGTGATCCAGGAAGTGATCACCCTGCTGGTGTTCATGGCCTTCACCCTGCTGGTTTTCAGAAACGAAACTTTTCGGGTCAATCACCTGATCGGCTTTATCTTCCTGGTGCTGGCGGTTTATTTTATTTTTAAGAAATAGTCAATTGTAGAAATGCCACGGATTCACTAATCCCGTGTTTCCAGCGCCTTTAATCTGGCCTCCATGGCTTCATTCCGGGCTCTCAGTGTTACAACTTCGGCGGAAAGCTCCTGCACCGCCTTCACCAGCGGCACCACAAACTCCGCGTAGCGCAGGCCATAAAATCCGTTTTCGTTCTCGGGGGCGTCTATCCCGCTGAAATCATACCCTGCGCTTTGCGCGGCCTGCTCCACTTCCTGTGCGATAAACCCTGAAAACACCATACTTGCTTTTCTGGCGTTTATGCTTCCTTCCTGTTCCTCTCCAAGGTCGATGGATAATCTTTGCAAATCCAGGTTATACGTTACCGGCCTGAGCTGAAGTATGAAATCCAGGCCAGGAACGCTCTCACTGATATTGGTCTTGTATTTGCTGTCGCTGGGAATGGTTGTCCATCCGGCATAGCCACCAATGCTGGTCACGAGCGAATTCCCGATCCTGACCTGGTTGTGATTGTCAACAGTTGCATTATTGCCCAAAGCAGTGGTATTATTGAGACCGGGATTGGTGGATGTTGGCCCGGCATTGTACCCGATCGCGGTATTGTAATACCCGGTGGTCAGGTCATTGAGAGCGGCCAGCCCGATCGCCGTGTTGTAAAAGCCTGTTGTATTATCGGCCATGGTTTCCTGCCCATACGCCGTATTGCCGTACCCGGTGGAATTGGAATACAGGGAGTAGTAGCCAGTTGCTACATTTTTGATACCATTGGAAGTGGAGGTCGGATCATTCAGGTAAAGGGCTTTGTAACCGATTGCAATGTTATTGCCTGCAAAGCTGGCATTGCCATTTGCATACGACATGGTATGAAGTGCCTCGGAGCCGATGGCGATATTCTGCGACGCATAAGTGTTGTTCAGCAAACCTTCATAACCTATGCAAACATTGTCGTTCACCCGGTTGAAGCGGAGTCCCTGGTAACCGATGGCAACATTTCTTTGACTCGTGTAGTTGTTGATGAGAGCATCGCTCCCTATCGCAATATTGTGGCTTCCTGTGGAATTGATTTGCAAAGCCCCGCTTCCCACAGCGATATTGTCATTGCCGCTTGTGTTTGAAAGTAATGCATCCTCACCCACTGCCACCAGGCGGTTTCCCGATGTGTTGGAATATAGTGAGTTACATCCCAGCGCAGTATTACTATACCCTGTCGTGTTGCTGCTTAAGGATTTCGAACCCACCGCCGTATTGTATTGCGCCTCCAGGATTCCGGTCGCTCCGGTGCCATTGGCGTACAGTGCGGAGTCGCCAATGGCGACCAGGTTAGACCTGTTGGTGTTGGATTTGAGCGCCAGGTATCCGATGGCAATATTTGAACGCCCTGTCAGATTGTTGTAAAGTGCCTGGTATCCAAAAGCTGAATTGTTTAACCCCGTGGTGTTTGAATACATTGCCTGGCCGCCCACTGCAACGTTATTGATCCCATTGAAAGTGCTGGTGGGATTGTTTTCAAGCAGGGCTTCATAGCCAATGGCAATGTTCATGGTGCTAAACGGGGTGTTGCCATTGCTGAAGTCCTGTAATGACAGGGCATAGGGCCCGATGGCTATGTTGTTCTTGGCATACCTGTTTGAATAAAGGGCCTTGTATCCCAGTGCGGTGTTGTAGTCTGTCTTGTTGGTATACAGGGCATATGCACCTGCCGCAAGGTTATATGACCCGGTAAGGCTATTCCCTGATGCCAGGAATCCAATGGCGGTGTTTTCGTCGGCACTGTGATGGTACCTCATGGAATAAGCGCCAACGGCCGTATTTTTATTTCCTGAACGGCTTTCATGGAGAGCCCAAGGACCAATGGCTGTGTTATAATTCCCGGTGGTGTTGCTATCAAGCGCCTGGTATCCGAAAGCGACATTCTCATACAGATACCCGCTCCCCCGGCCTACCCTTAAACCATGAATGATCGCATCCCCGCCGACGATCTCCAGCTTTTCCGCCGGCTCATACGTTCCGATGCCGATATTCCCGCCAATAAAGAAGATATTGGTGTCTTCTCTTTCCCACGGCCCGGCATTGACTCCAACCAGGAACCAGTTCGGGGATTCAGGGGTGCCTATATTGAAATGAAGTCCAACAGGGAAATCCGTCTGGTAGATAAGCAGTCCGGTCGCAGGATCTTCAATGGCGGCCCGCTGTTCCTGGGTCATACTTGGAATCAGGATGCCTTTCGTGGTGCTGCTCACATCCAGCATGGCGGAGCTGTTGGGGGAGGTGTTGGTTGTGTTGATGGCAACCTGGCCGTGCACGAACAGTGCCGGCATGAACAGCCCGATAACCAGGACTGCATGGCAGGAAATACGTTTCATGGGTCAGTAAGTTTGGACGACCCTAATTTAGTGAGAAATGAGTGAAAAGTCAACAACCATAAACGGAGTATTTGTTTCAAAATGACTCCATCGGGCCAGGCTGTCGGTCAAGTTGCCGGGATGGTTATGGATAATCCGGTTGCTTTATTCCGTTTAATCCGTAACTTTGTTCTGAAGCCCGTTAATATTTTCCGGAGAGATGAGCCAGAAATACCGTGTGATCATAGCCGCCGTTGGCGTTGTGCTTGGCCTGTTCATGGCTTGGTATTTCTTCAATATCCTGATCTATATCATTACCGCGGGGGTTATTTCCCTGGTGGGCCAGCCGCTGGTGGACGTCCTGTCCAGGATCCACGTCGGAAAGATCTCCATGCCCAAAAGCGTGGCCGCCCTCATCACCATCGTGGTCCTGCTGGGTTTGCTCGTGGGCTTTCTCCTGGTGTTCGTACCGCTGGTCACCAGCCAGGCGAAAGTGATCTCCCAGATCAATGTGGATGAGCTCGTCGGCTACTTCGCCGGCGTCATCAATGATATCCAGCGCATTTTGCTCTCCTATGATGTACTGAGCGACGACCAGACCCTGCAAAGCGTGCTCGACCGGCAGATCCGCGGGCTGATCAACGTCACCGATATCTCGAACATCTTCGAAAGAATGATCAGCGCGACCACAAGCGTGTTCATCGGGCTGTTCTCCGTGTTGTTCCTGTCGTTCTTCTTCCTGCGCGACCGGCACCTGCTGCGCAGCGGCATCCTGCTGTTCACGCCCGACCGCTTCCAGTCAGAGGTCAAGAACGTGTTGCACAAGACCAAGATCATGCTCAGCCGCTATTTTATCGGGCTGCTTTCCGAAGTGGTCATCATGATGACATTGCTTTCCATCGGCCTGACCCTTGTGGGCGTGAAGAATGCCGTGCTGATCGGTTTTATCGGGGGGCTGATGAACGTGATCCCTTATCTCGGTCCGATCATCGGCGCGACGATCGGCGCGGTGCTCGGGATTTCCTCCGATCTGGGCGTCGGACTCTACGACAATGCGCTCAACACGGCATTGTGGGTCATCATCGTCTTTTCGGTGTCCAACCTGATCGACAACATCGTCCTTCAACCGCTGATCTATTCAAAAAGCGTCAATGCCCATCCCATCGAGATCTTCATCGTCATCCTCATGGCAGGCAGCCTGGCCGGCATCCCGGGCATGATCCTCGCCATACCCGGTTACACGGTGCTCCGGATTGTCGCTAAAGAATTCCTCAGCGGATTCAAGCTGATAGATAAACTGACGGAAAATATATAGAATATGAAAGAATCCACTTCCAATTTCCTGATGGGATTCCTGGCCGGGGCCGCCGCCGGCGCGCTGGCGGGGATCCTGTTTGCACCCGACAAGGGGAGTAATACACGGAAAAAACTGAAAAAGCAGGTGCTCGATTTATCGGATGAATACGGACTGGGAATCGGGGAGTTGATCGGGGACCTGGGAATAGGTGAGGAGCCTCCGGCGAAAGAGCCGGCCAGAAGAAAGAAGACCGCCAAAGCGCGGAAACCAAAAGCGTCTTCAGAATAATCAAATTTATTCACCATGATGAGCGATCCAAATCTTTCAGATCAACTGGCCCGGTTATTCGACCAGGTGAAAGTCTATATCGGCCTGAGGGTGGATTATGTCCGCATCCATGTGGCGGACTACCTGATCCGATTTTTCTCCAGCCTCATCCTTTGGATGGTTTTGTTCTGGATCCTGTTCTTTGTGGTGGTTTTCCTGTCGTTCGCCTTCGCCTACTGGTTCGGCGAAATGACCGGGAGATGGTCGCTGGGATTCCTGATCATCGCGGGGTTTTACATCCTGCTTGCATTCGTGATCTTTGCCTTACGGAAAGCCATTATTGTCAGGCCGTTCACACGGCTCATCCTCGACCAGATGGACCTGGAAACACCCAATGAAGAAAGCGATGAAAAGAAATAAGGAAATATTCCAGGAGATAGAGATCCTGAAAGAACGGCAGCGGCTGCGAATCCTGGAACAGGAAATAAAGATAAAAGCCAGTGCCAGAGGGTTGAGCGATAGCATTACCGGCGCGGCCCTGGTCCGGAAAATCCAGAATAATCTGTTTAGCGGATCAGGCCTTGCCTTCAGGCTGGGGTTCATGGCGGTGTCGCTGATCAGCGACAGGATGCGGAAAAAGCGAAAGAAATAATTCTGCACCGTCTTGAAAGCCCGTTTCTTCGACACGCTCCGGCTGATCTCCGTGCTTTCTCCGCGGCGGATCGTTAATCTGCTCAGGCTAGTTTTCAGTTATTACGTGAGCCGGTACACGGGTAAAGTCTGGCATTCCGGGAATCCGTATACTGTTTCCATCGAACCCACTACCTCCTGCAACCTGCGCTGCCCGGAATGCCCCTCCGGGCTCAGGAAATTTTCACGGAACACCGGGAAGATATCCCTGGAACTCTATCAGGAAGTCATCGATCAAATGCACCCCGACCTGTTTTACCTGATCCTTTATTTCCAGGGAGAACCTTATCTTCATCCGCTCTTTTTCCATATGGTGGAATATGCCCGTAAAAAGAGGATATACACGATGACTTCCACCAATGCCCACTTTCTAACCGACAACCTGGCCCGTAAAACCGTGGAATCGGGGCTCGATAGGATAATCATCTCTCTTGACGGCATTGACCAGGACACTTATGAGCAATACAGGGTGGGAGGCAACCTTGATAAAGTGATCGACGGGATCCGGAACCTGGTCCGCTGGAAAAAAGAATTGCGGTCACGAGGCCCTTACATCATCCTGCAGTTCATTGTCTTTAAAACCAATGAGCACCAGGTGCCCGTTTTGAAAAAGCTGGCCCGGGAACTGGGCGTGGACAAGCTGGAATTAAAGACCGCGCAGATCTATGATTATGAAGCCGGAAACCCGCTAATACCCGATGATGCGAAATTTTCCCGGTACAAAAAGCAGGCGGATGGCCGGTATTCCATCGACAATCCCTTGTACAACCATTGCCTGAGGATGTGGCGGGGCTGCGTGATCACGTGGGACGGGCTGATAGTTCCCTGTTGTTTTGATAAAGACGCCAATCACCGACTGGGCGATCTTAAAAAGGAGCCGTTTCGTCAGATTTGGCGCGGGCCAGCGTACTCGGAATTCAGGAAAAAATTATTTTCTGCCCGCAGGGAGATAGATATTTGTAGGAATTGCACGGAGAGATAAACACCCTGCAAGGGTTATAACCCTTGCAAGGTTGTAACCGCAAAAAAAAATTAAACCGTCATTATATCCTTTTCCTTCTGCGCCACGATCCGGTCCACCTGCTCGATGAATTTATCGGTGAACTTCTGGATGTCTTCCTGTAATTTCTTGACTTCGTCCTCCGGGACGCCGTCCTTTTCCAGATCTTTGGCCATGTCGTTGGAGGAACGGCGGATGTTGCGGATGCTGATGCGGGCGTTTTCCGCCTCGGATTTCGCCTTTTTAACCAGATCGCGCCGGCGCTCTTCAGTCAGCGGAGGCACGATGATCCGCAACACTTCGCCTTCATTTTTCGGGTTCAGGCCCAGGTTTGCCGCCATGATGGCCTTGTCGATATCGCTCAGTATGCTTTTATCCCAGGGTTGTACGATGATCTGCCGGGCATCAGGCGTAGAAATATTGGCAGTCTGCTCGATTGGGGTGGGCACACCGTAATAATTGACCCTGATCCCTTCCAGCATCTGGGGCGTGGCTTTGCCCGTACGGAGCTTCTGCAACTCCTTTTCGAGATGCTGAACGGATTTATTCATCTGATCTTCAGTTTCCTGTAACAACAATTCGGAGTCCTCGGTCATAACAATCGATTTTAGCGTACATGCAAAAATAATAAAATCCGGTGAATTAATCCCTGAAACGCGCGATCACCGTATCGCAGGCGCGAACGGTCTGTCCCAGATGAACCAGGACCTCGGCATCCTTCGGCAGGATCAGGTCGACCCGGGACCCGAACTTGATGATGCCGGCTTCTTCACCCTGGAAAACATAGGCGCCGGGTTTGGCGTTCGTAAAGACCCTGCGCGCCACCAGGCCGGCGATCTGAACCATCATCACCGAGCGGCCATGCTCATTTTCCACCACAACCGACATTCGCTCGTTTTCCTGCGATGCTTTCGGCCTCCAGGCCGGAATGTGTGAACCCTTGTGATATCGCGTGTAGAGGATCTCTCCGCTGATCGGGTACCAGTTCACATGTACGTTCAGGGGCGACATGAAAACAGATACCTGTATGCGTTCGTCATGATAGTAGTCTTGTTCGTAAATCTTCTCGATCACCACCACGTGCCCGTCGGCCGAGCTGATGACATGGTCGGGATTGACCGCGACGGCGCGAAGGGGAAGGCGGAAAAACCGGACACACAGCACGTAAAAGGTAAACGCGGCCCAGTATAAAATGTAATGCGCATAGGTCTGCGCCGGAAAAAGCAGGTTGAGCAGGCCCAACAGGCCCAGAAGGATGACCAGGGTGATGAGCAGGGGAACATATCCTTTCGGGTGCAGCCTCATAGCCGGATCAGGATTAAGTAACACAGCAGGGCGGGGGCAGAGAACAATACGGCGTCAAACCGGTCGAGCACTCCTCCGTGACCCGGGAACACCGTTCCGGAATCTTTCACGTTGAACCTTCTTTTTAGCAGCGATTCGGACAGGTCGCCCAGGGTGCCGGTGACACTGATGATGAACCCGGCGGCAATCCATTGCCACAGGCTTAATTCGTCGAAGAACAATGAGATGATGAAGGAGGCCGCCAATGCAAAAATGAGCCCGCCCATACTCCCTTCCCAGGTCTTTTTGGGAGAAATCCGTTCATAGAGCTTGTGCCGTCCGATGAGCAAACCGGTAAGGTAGGCAAAAGTGTCGTGGCTCCACAAAATGACAAAATAGGCAAATAAAAGATGCCAGTGGGCCGGGTTATCGGTAACCTGGGGATTCATGAAAAAAGTGAGCAGGGCCAGCGGTATCGTGATGAACACTACCGCCAGTATGCTGAAAGCGAGGTTCAGGACCGAGTCCTGCCGGTTTCGGAACAATTCAGCGGCAAAAAACAATGAAAGCAGCACCGGGATAAGTACCAGCAGTTGCATGGGCAGCACACCCGCCGCAGCCAGGGCCGTTACGAAAAAAATGGATGAACTGACCAGGTAGCCCAGGACCTTACCGGGTTTTATCCCGTGATAATCGGCCAGGCGGTAAAATTCATGAAGCCCGGTGATCATCAGGGCCCAGCTGAGAAAAGTGAATGCCAGTGGGTGCCAGATGATGGATCCCAGGACCGCGGCGACGAGCAATGCCCCGGTCATGGTGCGGGTAAGAAGATTCTTCAAGGTCTTGCCGGGTTGCCCCTGGGGCTGGCTTTTCTGATTCATGCTGCTTTAGGTTTTCAGTAGGAATCAGCAGATCAGTTGCGGTCCTCCAGAAGGAAGACGATCAATTCCCGGGGGCCATGGGCACCCATGACCAGGGTTTTCTCGATATCTGCCGTGCGGCTGGGCCCTGTGATGACGCTGACCATGGAGGGCATCCGCTGTTCGTATTTTTTACGAAGTTTCGAGATGGCGTCTCTTAGATCCGGTACCAGCCTGGAGGCGGGGGCTATTACAATATGAACATCGGGGAAAACGTAGATCCTCCGCCCCGCCATTTGTCCTGACGAGACCATCACGCTGCCCAGCCGGGCGATCAGAAATTCGCATCCTGTCACACCGCTGCGGGCTGAGGTCAGTTGTTCCGGGCTGTGTTCAAAGGGTATATCAAATCTGGTAAGCAGCTGGATAACCTGGGGTTCCGTGGCATAAAGGCTCTTCCATTGCCGTTCGGTCATCAGGTACCTGAGCCCTTCGGCGGCTTCCTGTTCATCCGCGCAGTAAAGGAATTCGCCGCCTGCGGCGGTCAACTCCTGGGCGAAATTCACATCTTCAGGCTCTTCCATTTCCCGGAATACCGGCTTCTCGTAGTCGATCTTAGGGAAGGGCTGGTCGGTCTTGGAGATCAGGGCCTCCCTGACCGCTTTGAGAACCTTTTCTTTTGATGTGCTTTCTTCCATATTTTGTGCAAAGATATAAATTTTCAAGCGGCCCGCTCAGCCGCCGGTTTCCAGGAAGAAATACATCAGGCTCAGCTTTTTGCCGGAGGTTCGTTTTCCTTGTCGCGCATTTGGCCGCTGCCTGGTTTTCGGCCCCGTTTTTTGGGCTGAGCAGTGGTTTCCGGTTGTTCGGCAACGGTTTCGCCGCCGTTTTCGCCGGCGGGCGTGACCACGATCTCGTGGCCATGGTGCTGGATCTTTTTGCCAAATATCCGCTCCAGGTCTTCTCCGAAGATGACCTCTTTTTCCAGCAGGATCCGGGCCAGTTCATCGAGCTTGTCGCGGTTTTCCCTGAGGATCCTGACGGCCCGCTTGTATGCCTGGTCGACCAGCTTCTTGATCTCCTCGTCGATGATCTCCGCGGTTTTCTCGCTGTAGGGTTTCTGGAAGGAATATTCCGTCTGGCCGGTTGAATCGTAATAGCTGATGTTCCCGATCCTTTCGTTGAGCCCGAAGAACACGACCATATTGTACGCCTGCCGCGTGACCCGTTCCAGGTCGTTCAGTGCGCCGGTGGATACTTTTCCGAAGATGATCTCTTCGGCGGCCCGTCCGCCCAAAGTTGCGGTCATCTCGTCGAACATCTGGTCGAAGGTGGTGATCTGACGTTCCTCCGGCAAGTACCAGGCGGCGCCGAGCGCTTTACCCCGCGGAACGATGGTTACCTTAACCAGCGGATGGGCATGGGGCAGGAGCCAGCTTACGGCGGCATGCCCCGATTCGTGGAAGGCGATGACCCGTTTTTCATCCTGGGAGATGATCTTGCTGCGCCGCTCCAGCCCGCCGACAATGCGGTCTATCGCCGCGACGAAATCTTCCTTCTCAATGATCTTCTTATCGCTGCGCGCGGCAATCAGGGCCGCTTCGTTGGCCACATTGGCAATATCCGCCCCGGAAAACCCGGGTGTCTGCTTGGCGAGCCATTCCAGGTCTACATTATCCCGGTCAAACTTAAGTTTTTCCGTATGTACCTTGAAAATCGCCCTGCGTTCGTCCAGGTCCGGAAGCTCCACGTTGATCTGCCGGTCGAACCGGCCGGCGCGCAGCAACGCCCGGTCGAGAATGTCGGCGCGGTTGGTGGCGGCCATGATGATAACCCCGGAATTGGTGCTGAAACCGTCCATTTCCGTCAAAAGCTGGTTCAGGGTGCTTTCCCGTTCGTCATTGGCTCCCGTGATCTGGTTCTTGCCCCTGGCCCTGCCGATCGCGTCGATCTCATCGATGAACACAATGCACGGGGCCTTCTCTTTCGCCTGCTTGAAGAGGTCGCGCACACGCGAGGCGCCGACGCCGACGAACATCTCCACGAAATCAGAGCCCGACAGCGAAAAGAAAGGTACCTGGGCTTCTCCGGCCACGGCTTTGGCCAGTAATGTCTTACCGGTTCCCGGGGGGCCGACCAGCAGCACGCCTTTGGGAATCTTTCCGCCCAGTTCAGTATATTTCGACGGGTTTTTCAGGAAGTCCACGACTTCCTTGACCTCCAGCTTGGCTTCCTCCAGCCCTGCGACATCGTTGAAATTGATCGTTACACTGGTGGTCTTGTCAAACAACTGCGCCTTGGACTTGCCGATGTTGAAGATCTGACCGCCCGGCCCGCCGGCGCTGCGGCTCATCATCCGCATGATCACCAGCCAGACGATGACCAGGATTGCGATGGGGACGACCCATCCCAGGATCTCACCGGTCCAGTTTCGCCGCACTTCATTCTCGATATACACCGGTTCGGCAAGATCCTGCTGGGCTTCCTCTACGTTTTTCTCGAACTGGCCCAGATCGCCGATCGTAAAAGTGAAATGCGGACCCTTGGCCGGCACCTTCCCCACGGATTCCTTGTATTTGGGATCCGCAAGTTTGTCTTCCTTAAGGTAGATCTCGGCCACCTCCTTGTTAACAAGTACGATCCTGTGCACATCCCCGTTGGCAAGCATATCCTTCACCTCACCCCAATTGGCCTTTTGTACCGTTGCCTCCCAGTTGTAGAGCCAGGTGAAGATGAACACCAACAGCATCACACCGTAGATCCAGTAAAAACTGAACCTCGACCTGGGGGTTCTTCCTTTGTTCGGGTTTTGCCCTCCTTTATCCTGCGAATTAAAATTCTCCTCTGCCATTCTGTCCTTTTTTCCTGTCTGAATTTATTACGTACCTAAATCTATTCTTTACTTTCATGGCGTGTGACTACCGCATCGGCCCACAGCTTCTCCAGCTGATAGAACGATCTGCGGTCATCCCTGAAAATATGCACCACCACATCGATGTAGTCAAGCAAAATCCATTCCGCATTTTCGAAGCCCTCCCGGTGCCAGGGTTTGGCGCCGAACTTCCCCAGCGTTCTGTCGATCACGCCATCGGCAATGGCTTCCAGTTGTGGCCTGGAAGTGCCGTGGCAAATCACAAAATAATTGGTGATGGCGTGTTCAATATCCTGCAGGTCCATGATCACAATGTCCTTCGCTTTCTTATCCTCCATACCGCTGACCACTTCCCTGACCAGGTCTTCCGATTCGTACATCATCATTTCCTTCATATACTGGAATTTCCCTGCAAAATTAAGCATTTTTAAATGTTCCAAGCCGAAAGCACTGGTTATCTTTATTTTATTGAAGCAGGCCCCGGGAATTGCCTTTTCACTCCTAATAACGTAATTTTGCAGGAAATGTTTAACGCTCTGTTATGATAGGAAGCCATATTGTCAGGGTCAGGGTTACAGGCTCCACCAATAGTTATCTGCTCGACTGGCTTTCCCGGGAACGGCCGGAAGAAGGCACCCTTGTGATCGCAGAACACCAGACGGCAGGCCGGGGCCTGGATACGAACCGCTGGGAAAGCGAACCGGGGCGAAACCTGACCTTCAGTTTTGTCCTGTACCCGGTTTTTCTTGCCGCCGATGCCCAGTTTTACCTGAACAAAGCCATTTCACTCGGCCTCTGTGACCTGGTATCCGGTCTGGTTGAAGAGATCCTGCCCGTTTCGGTCAAATGGCCGAATGATATTTACATCGGCGATCACAAAGTGGCCGGCGTGCTGATCCAGAACGGGGTTAAAGGCGCCATGTTCGATTATTCCGTGATCGGCATCGGGCTGAATGTGAACCAGGATGCGTTTTCCGGCGGGGCGCCCAACCCGGTGTCGCTGAAAATGGTTACCGGGAAGGATTATGACCTCGACGGCCTGCTCCAAAGCCTTATCAGCCGTTTGGAAGACCGGATGATCATGCTCCGCTCGGGAAGGAAGCCCGAGCTGGACGCTCAGTACCTGAACGCACTGTACAGGATGGGAACGATATCTGACTACATCTACAAAGGAAACCCGGTCCGGGCGAAGATCAGCGGCGTTAGCCGGTATGGCCAGCTTCAGCTGGAGATCCCGGGAGAAAAAATGATCGAGTGCGACCTCAAGGAGATCAAATTTGTGATATAGCTTCCCTGATTTTCCCCGCCATGATGTTGACGAGGTTTTGCAGCGGATCCGATGCCATCATCTGCAGCATCATGCTCAATTGTGCGGAAAGGTTCACCCTGGCGCTGGAGTTCAGATCACCTTCCTTAACGATCTCCAGGATAAATTCCAGTTCGATGGGATTTTCGGGCGTTCCGCTGATGCGGATGAGTTGATCCGCGACCGATTCTGTTTTGACCAGGCTGATGTGGGCCATGCCTTTAATGTCGAACGCACAGGAAGAACGGTCGGATTTCCAGTTAATGACCTGGGGCGGCATGAGTTTCTCCAGGTTGTTGAGATCGTCGAAAAAGGGGAACACTGCTCCGGCCGGCCGCTCAAGGCGCACCCACTCGCTTTTAAAATCTACACGCCCCATTTTTCGGGGTTTTCACGCCACTTTACCAGCGACCGGAGATCATCCTCGTTGATATAATTGTTTTCCAGCGCCTCATGGACCAGGGAATCATAGTCAGAAAGCGTGATCAGCCTGCATTTGGCCGTGGTGAAATTCTTTTTCGCCACGTCCAGGTTGTAGGAGAAGATAGCGACCATGCCCTTGACGATGAAACCGGCTTCGCTGAGGGCCTCTACTGCGGCCAGACTGCTTCCCCCGGTGGAGATCAGGTCCTCGATGACCACTACGGATTTCCCCGCTTCAACCCGCCCTTCGATCTTGTTCTCCATGCCGTGCTTCTTCTTGTCAGACCGGACATAAACAAAGGGAAGACCGAATTCCTGCGCCACCAGGGCCCCCTGGGCGATACCCCCGGTGGCCACGCCCGCGATGTAATCCACCACTCCGAATTCTTCGCGGATGATGTGGACGAACTGCTGGCGCATATAAGTCCTGATGGAATGGAACGAAAGGGTGATCCGGTTATCGCAGTAGATCGGCGATTTTATGCCGGAAGTCCAGGTGAAGGGATCCTGGGGATTTAATTTTACCGCCTTGACCTGAAGCAGGGAACGGGCGGTGGTACGCGCAATTTCTTCGTTGTAAATCATGCCGCAAAAATAATAAGATTAAGCAAGACCCGGATGATTGTTTATAACTTGCCATGGTTGCGAATTATTACTTTCTCAGTCAATTAATTTATCTTTGCCAAAACGCTCAGAAATGGAACGAATTGCAGTCTTCCCCGGTTCATTCGACCCCATCACCCGCGGGCATGAGTCCATCATCCTCCGGGCGCTTCCCCTATTCGACCGGGTTATCGTCGCCATTGGTGAAAATGCGGAAAAGAAGAGTTTTTTCCCGCTCGAACAAAGATTGAAGTGGGTCAAAGCGGTTTTTGAGGGTGAAAAGAGCGTGTCGGTCACTTCCTATAAAGGACTTACGGTCGATTTCTGCCGGAAAATGAATGCCACGTTCATCCTTCGCGGGCTCCGGACCTCCGCCGACTTCGAATTCGAGCGGAGCATCGGGCAGATCAACAAAAACCTGGATCCGGACATAGAAACGGTCTTTCTGCTGACGACGCCCGAATATACCGCACTGAATTCTTCAATCGTCAGGGACATCCTGAAAAACGGAGGGGATCCGTCGCAATTTGTCCCCGATGCCGTGAAATTCTGATCTATGAAACTACGCAACGCCTTACTGCTCGTTTTTATTCCGGCATGGCTTACTATTGCTTCAGCGCCTGTGACCGTCACCGGAAAAGTCAATGACGCTGCAGGCAAGGTCATCCGGCTGGTTACCTTTACCGACCATGTTTCCTACCTTAATCAAACCCTCGCCCTGGATACGGTCAGCCCGGATGGGACCTTTAGCCTGCGGGCTGAAATTAATTCCACCCGTTATTCCTGGCTGGATATTGATTTTCAGCCAGCTGAACTGACCCTCAAGCCGGGAGGCAGTTATGAGGTGGAACTTCATTACGACAGCAGAACGATCAACGCTTCATATTATGACCGGCCGGGAATGGGACTGGACCTGATCCGGGATGACGATGACCACACCAATCACTATATTCGCGATTTTAACCGGTTGTACAATGATTTTCTCCTTGGCTACGCTTCCGGTAGCGCTTCAAGGAATCCATCCGGAGCCTATGAAACCTTCCGGAAAGCGATAGAACTGAGATTTCGCAATGCCGGCAGTCCTTACGTTAACGATTATATCCGGTATAAAACCGCAGCCATGCAATTGTTCCTCAAAACAAAAAGCCGGGAAAACATCGGAATGGAATATCTCGCATCGCAGCCGGTGCTGTATGACCATATCGAATACATGGATTTCTTCCAGTTGTTTTTCGAAAAATATTTCATTGCGGGGAACAGGTATTTCACCTACAATACAACGAATGAGCTGATCAATGGAACGGCCCCGCTTGCCGTTATTCTGGACTCCCTGGCCGCCGACCCGGTGCTGGGAAGCCGGGAGTTGCGCGAATTGCTGTTGCTGCAGGGGCTGAAAGATCTCTATGGAATGTCCGGGTTTAAAAAGAACCGGATCACAGGGCTCATCCATGCACTGGAAACAGGTTCGGATTTTGCAAAGATTCGGGAAGTCGCATCCGGCCTGCTGGTCAGGCTGAACCGGCTGCAACCCGGCACACCGGCCCCGGCTTTACATGCCTTTGCATTGGAAAGCGGAGAAAAGATCACACTGGAAGACTTTGCCGGCCGCAAAATCTACCTGGTTTTCTTCAGCGCGCAGAACGCGGCCAGCCTGGCCGAACTGGCCCTTGCCCGGGACCTGATCGCCACGTATGGGGAACAGGTCAGTTTTTTGGCGGTTTCGGTCGACCGCGATCCGGAGCTGGTGCGCAACATGCCTGGCAGGGAAGACATTCTCTGGGAAATAGTCATGTTTGACGGAACGCCGGATATGCTCGAGGATTTCGATGCCACCACCCTGCCACATTTCCTGCTGATCGGACCCGACGGGAAGATCGTCCGCTGCCCGGCTCCAAGCCCCAGTGAAAATGTGGCTCAACTTCTGCAGGGAGATTAAGCTCCATGGAATCTTTCAATCCGGATAAAATGCGTTACTTTTGCGGACGAAAAGCGGTTTCTTTCCTGTCATTCTGTCACAAAAAGTACAGACCCGAAGCGGGAATGATTCTTGCTATTCTTGGAGATAAAATACTGAAAAATGAAATTTCTGCAGAAGCTATTCGGGGATAAGTCGACCCGAGATATCAAAGAAATAAATCCCATCCTTTCCAGGATCAAAACTGCCTATGAACAGATCAGGGAACTCAGCAACGATGGCCTGAGAGACAAAACCGCTGAGTTCAAAAGCCGGATCGCCGAAGCCATAGCCGAAGAGGAACGGCACATTGCCGAGATAAAAAGCCAGATCGAGGCCGAAGAGGACATCATGAACAGGGAAAAACTCTGGGAGCAGGTGGATAAACTGGAAAAAGAAAGCTATCGGAAAAGCCAGGAAGTCCTTGACGAGATCCTGCCCGAGGCCTTTGCCGTGATGAAGGAAACCGCCAAAAGGTTTGCCGGAAACGAGGAAGTGATCGTTACCGCGACAGAGCGGGACCGGGAACTGGCGGCCCAGAAGGAGCATGTTACCATCCACGGGGATAAGGCCCATTACCGCAACCAATGGCTTGCCGGAGGGAACATGATTAAATGGGATATGGTCCACTATGATGTCCAGCTCATCGGCGGGATGGTCCTGCACCAGGGGAAGATCTCCGAAATGGGCACCGGTGAAGGGAAAACGCTCGTCGCCACTCTTCCCGTTTATCTGAATGCCTTACCCGGAAAAGGAGTCCACATCGTCACCGTCAACGATTACCTGGCCAAGCGCGACAGCGAATGGATGGGGACACTTTATGAATTCCACGGGCTCAAAGTCGATTGCATCGACAGGCACCAGCCCAACTCCGCCGCGCGCCGCAATGCGTATCTTGCCGACATCACCTTCGGCACCAACAATGAATTCGGCTTCGATTATCTGCGCGACAACATGACCGGTAACCCGGACGAGCTCGTTCAGCGCGGGCATAACTACGCCATCGTCGACGAGGTGGACTCCGTGCTGATCGATGACGCGCGTACCCCGTTGATCATCTCCGGCCCGACTCCTCAGGGTGATAAACAGGAATTCGACGAGTACAAGCCCCAGGTCGAAAAACTTTATTCGTCGCAAAGGGCACTGGTCACCAAGATGCTGGCCGAAGCCAAAAAACTGCTTTCAGAAAACCCGGCTCCTGAGGATGAAAAAAAAGGCGGGGAGTTGCTTTTCCGCTCTTACCGTGGTCTTCCGAAGAACAACGCCCTGATCAAGTTCCTGAGCGAGCCCGGCATGAAGGCCCTCATGCAGAAAACGGAAAATTTCTACCTGCAGGAGCAGGCCAAGAACATGCACATCATCGATGATGAGTTGTTTTTTGTGATCGATGAGAAGCACAATTCCATCGACATTACCGAAAAAGGGATCGACCTGATGACGCAGTTCACGGGCGATCCAAAATTCTACATCCTGCCCGACATCGGGAGCGAGCTGGCGGAAATCGAGCGGTCGGGCCTTTCCGAAGACAAGCGAAGGGATAAAAAAGATGAGATCTTACAGGAGTTCAGCATCAAGTCGGAACGCGTCCATACCGTCAACCAGCTGCTGAAGGCCTATTCGCTCTTTGAAAAAGATGTGGAGTACGTGATCATCGACAACAAGATCAAGATCGTCGACGAGCAGACTGGCCGCATCATGGAAGGGCGCCGTTATTCCGACGGCCTGCACCAGGCCATCGAGGCCAAGGAGAACGTGAAGGTCGAAGCCGCCACACAGACCTATGCCACCATCACTTTGCAGAATTATTTCAGGATGTACAGCAAACTGGCGGGGATGACCGGAACGGCCGAGACCGAGGCCGGTGAGTTATGGGACATTTACAAGCTCGATGTGGTGGTCATCCCGACCAACAGACCGGTGATACGGGATGACCGGGAGGACCTTGTTTACAAAACCAAGCGCGAGAAATTCAACGCCGTGATCCAGGAGATCGAAGACCTGGTGGCCAAAGGGCGGCCTGTGCTGGTGGGTACGACTTCGGTCGAGACTTCTGAATTGCTCAGCAGGATGCTCACCCGCGTAAAAATAAAACATAACGTTCTGAATGCCAAACTGCATCAAAAGGAAGCCGAAATTGTGGCTGAAGCCGGAAAGGCCGGGACGGTCACCATCGCAACCAATATGGCCGGCCGCGGTACCGACATCAAACTCGGACCCGGCGTGAAAGAAGCAGGCGGCCTGGCCATTATCGGCACCGAACGCCATGAGTCGCGCCGCGTCGACCGGCAGTTGCGCGGACGATCCGGCCGCCAGGGCGACCCGGGCTCTTCCCAGTTCTTTGTCTCCCTGGAGGACGACCTGATGCGCATGTTCGGCTCCGACCGGATCGCGCGCATCATGGACCGCCTGGGCATCAAGGAAGGAGAAGTGATCCAGCATTCCATGATCACCAAGTCGATCGAGCGGGCACAGAAAAAGGTCGAGGAAAACAACTTCGGTATCCGGAAAAGGCTGCTGCAATATGATGACGTGATGAACTCCCAGCGCGAGGTCATATACAAAAAACGCCGTCATGCCCTCTTCGGCGACAGATTGGCCGTCGATATCTCCAATATGATGTATGACGTTGGGGAACAGCATATTTCCACTTATCGCGACAGCAAGGATTTCGATGGTTTCCGACTGACGGTACTCAAGGACCTGATGATCGAACCGCCTTTTTCCGAAGATGAGTTCCTGGACAAACGTCCCGACGACCTTGCAGATCAGCTATATGAAACGGCATATACCCATTACCGGGAAAAATCGAAACGCATTGCCGACCTGGCCTATCCGGTCATCCGGGATGTTTATGAAAACCAGCCTCAGTTCGAAAATATCGCCATTCCGATCACCGACGGGCACAAGAGCATGAACGTCATCGCCAATCTGAAGAGATCCTATGAAAATGGCGGTAAGGAAGTGATTCTGAGCATTGAAAAAGGGATTTCCCTTGCCATGATCGATGAAGCCTGGAAAGACCACCTGCGCGAGATGGATGACCTGAAACAGTCCGTACAGAATGCCGCCTATGAGCAGAAAGACCCCTTGCTGATATATAAGTTCGAGGCATTTGAGATCTTCAAGAAAATGATCCAGAAGATCAATGAGGAGGTTACCTCGTTCCTGGTTCGCGGGAAATTGCCGATACAGGATGCGGCCTCGGTGCAGGAAGCACGTGCCCCCAGGGGTATTGACCGCTCAAGGGTAAGGGAGGAGCGGCGCGACCTGCTGGCGCAGTCGCACAGCGATACGCAGGCGAACCGGCCCAAAGAACCCTTGAAAAGGGATATTCCGAAGATCGGAAGAAATGATAAGGTGAAAGTTCAGTATACCGATGGAAGGATATTGGTTACCAAATACAAGATGATCGAGCATGACCTCAGCCGGGGAAATTGCCAGATCGTTCCGTAGCCGGGCCCTATTCTTTGATCATTTGCCAGTATTTACCAGATATTAAGAAATGAAAAGATTAACGCTTCTTTTCGTTGTGCATTTAGCATCCGTTCTTTACCTTGACGCGCAACACCGCGAACCGGGCATGCATCTGCCTCAACCGACCCCGGACGGGATCGGAAAGATCGATACGCGCATCGACAATATGCGTTACTGGAGAAAAATGGCCGACAGCGGCTATGTTTATGTCGCCCCCGTTATCAGCATCCCTGAGGCTGTGTATACGGGAAGCGGGATCGGCAACCGTTCCGTCCTGTTCACCAATTCCCCGGATGTGCTGACCACATCGCTCAACAGTACCCAAAGTGAAAACTCTGTTTTCGTGGATCCCAACGACAACAACACACTCATCAATTCGAATAACTCGACGGAGAACCCGGTCGGAGATCTGTATGGAGCCAACAGCCTGCTTTCAAGCGACGGAGGGCAGACCTGGGGCGGTTCCATCGAAGGAGCCGGAGGATATAATTCCGGGGATCCAACCACGGCCATCAGCCTGGGTGGACGGTATTTTGTGGGTTATATCGATGATGCGCTCGGACAATCCGTCTCGTTCTCAAGCAACAATGGCATGACCTGGACCCCGGTGGTTTCAGGGATCGTTCCCGCGGGCTACAATAACATGCTTGACAAAAATCACATGTGGATCGATAACTCGCCGGCCAGCCCGTACCAGGGAAATCTCTACAACGCCTGGACCTGTTTCGGCGGGGATAATGACGCCGAGATAGAAATCACCCGCTCATCCGATGGCGGGCTCACCTGGTCGCAGCAAACGGCCATCAGCACAGCCCTTAATGCCGGCAGCCATAACCAGGGCGTGAACATCCAGACGGGACCCAACGGGGAGGTCTACGTGGCCTGGGCAGTATACGACATCTGGCCGGAGGACGAAAATGCCATTGGTTTTGTCAAATCAACCGACGGCGGAGCCAGCTTTACGGCCGCAACCCGGATTATTTCGAATATCCGCGGCATCCGGATCACGGAAACCGGGAAAAACCACCGCGTCAATTCCTTTCCGTCCATGGCCGTCGATATCAGTGGCGGGCCGAACAATGGCAATATCTACATCGTCTGGGCCAATGTCGGGGTTCCGGGTGTTAATTCGGGTAATGACATTGATGTCTACATGATCCGGTCCATTGACAATGGGGTGAACTGGTCGGCGCCGGTCAAAATCAACCAGGATGCCTCAGGCCTGGGAAAACAGCATTACTTTCCCTGGATCACCTGCGATCCGCTGACCGGGGAACTGTCGGTGGTGTTTTACGACGACCGGAATGTTTCTTCCACGCAATGCGAAGTATTCGCCGCCTCTTCCAGCGATGGCGGTCAAAGCTGGACTGACTTCAAGGTGAGCGACGTGTCGTTCACGCCATCGCCCATCCCCGGCCTTGCCGGTGGCTATATGGGCGATTACCTTGGGATATCTGCCCTGGGGGGGAAAGTCTATCCGGTGTGGCCCGATAACCGCACCGGAACGATAATGACCTACGTTTCGCCATTCGTGATCTCCGCTAACCCGTATGCCCGCTTTTCCGCAAGCAGCAGCACGCCATGCCTGAACGACACGGTAATTCTGACGGACCAGTCGTTCAATGATCCGCTGACCTGGCAGTGGACCATCACGCCATCTACCTTCAATTACGTCAATGGTACCAGCGCAGTATCTCAGAATCCCCAGGTCGTTTTTACCGCTTTTGGGAATTATGATGTCCAGCTCACCATAACGAATGCGCAGGGCAGCAATACGCTGACCCGTACAGGCTGCATCTCCGTCAATGAGGCCAATCCGGATTTTACGGCCAGCAACGCCCAGGTGGTCATTGACAGCCCGGTGACCTTTACGGATGCATCGTCGTGTAATATAACCAGTTACGCCTGGGATTTCGGTTCAGACGCCACCCCGGCCAACGCGAATACGCAGGGACCACACCAGGTGACCTATTCCAGCAGCGGATTCAAGACCATCTCACTCACCGTGAACGGGACTGTTACGGAAACAAAGAACGATTTCATCCAGGTCGTTCCGCTGACCTATTGCGCCGCGGGCGCCAACACCTGCGATGAACACCTCAGCCGGGTCCAGTTCAATACTATAGACAACGTTTCCGGATGCTCATCAGGAGGCTATACGGATTTCACAGCGGTATCCACACGGCTTTCCCCCGGTCAGCCATACAGCATGACCGTGACCAACGGCAAACCTTATACGCAGAACCAGTGCGGCATATGGATCGACTGGAACCGCAACGGGGTTCTTACAGATGCCGGTGAAATCATGACCGTCAGCGGGACGCCCGGCACCGGGCCCTACACCGCTTCGATAACCCCACCCGCCAATGCACCAAAGGGTTTCACACGAATGAGGATTAGAATCACTTATACCGGTTCGGTCAGTGCTTGTGGGAACGCCACCTGGGGAGAAGTGGAAGATTATACGGTTTATGTGGGCACACCGGGGCTTTGGACAGGTGGCTCTGCCGGCGCAGAAAACGATTGGGACAACGCCGCCAACTGGGATGATGGCCGTGTTCCGGATCCTGCCACCAACGTGGTCATACCCGATGGCGTCGCGCATTATCCCGAAGTTTCCGGAACATACCAGTGCCTTAACATGGAGGTGAAAGACGGGGCGATCATCCAGGTTGCCACCGGATCAACACTTAATGTATTGGGTGACCTGGTGATTGGACAAGGGTTTTCCGGCACGCTGATCATTGATGGGGGGACCTGCAATGTGGCCGGAGAGATCCTGGTGGGGCCCGGAGGTGTGATAGACCTGACCGGTGGCGGCACATTAAACGATATTGATTAACTTTACCGAAAACTGCCCCGATGATGTACCAGAGAATTTTATTGAAGCTCAGCGGCGAATCGCTTGCAGGGGAGTCCTCCTGCGGCATGGATCCCGCTCGTCTGCAACAGTTTGCTTCTGAGATCCGCGATGCCTGCCATGCCGGGGTACAGGTGGCCGTCGTCATCGGCGGTGGCAATATCTTCCGGGGCCTGAAGGGATCGCTCCAGGGCTTCGACCGGCAGACGGGGGATTATATGGGCATGCTCGCCACCATGATCAACAGCCTGGCCCTTCAGTCCGCGCTGGAAGGGATGAACGTGAAGGTCAAACTGATGTCGGCCATTGATGTCCCGAAACTGGCCGAGCCGGCCAACGGCCTGCAGGCCATCAAATACCTGACGGAAGGCTTTGTGGTCATCTTCAGCGGGGGCACCGGCAATCCTTATTTCACCACGGATACGGCCTCGGCGCTCAGGGCGGTGGAAATCCACGCCAACGCAATGCTGAAAGGAACCCGGGTCGATGGTGTTTATTCCGACGATCCGGAAAAGAACCCGCAGGCCGAGAAATTCGACCGCATCACCTTCCGTGAAGCCTATGAAAAAGGCCTGAAGATCATGGATCTTACTGCTTTTACCTTGTGTGAGGAAAACAATATTCCCGTTGTGGTCTTCAATATGAACCGGCAGGGAAACCTGACCCGCCTGCTGAGCGGTGAAAAGCTGGGGACGATCGTATCCCCGGAATAAGCGCTTTCAAAGAATCTTTATCACCTCAAGCCAGGAATAGACCTCATGGTCTATGGACTCCTGATGGGCGTGCCGTTCCGGGTTGAAGTACAGGGTGTCCATACCGATCGCCCGCGCCCCGGCCATGTCCACCACCAGGTCGTCGCCGATCATCAGGCTCTCCTGCGGTATTGCGCCAGCTTTATTCAGGGCGAGCCTGAAAATCCCGTTGTCCGGCTTCTTAACGCCCGCTTCTTCTGAGGTGGTGATGGTCTTGAAATACTTTCGCAGGTCGTTGACATCCAGCTTGGTCTGCTGCACTTCCTCAAAACCGTTGGTGATCAGGTGCAGGGCGTATCTGTCGAAAAGATAGTCGAGCGCTTCCCTGGAATGGGGGAATAGTTCCGTCTTCAGCGGGCTCCAGGTGACGTAATCTTCGGCCATGTGGGTCGCCATGATCAGATCGTCAATGCCGAATTCATTCAACGCAAGCTCAAACCTGCGGATGTTCATCACCTCTTTTTTAATCTGATTGTCACGGTACAGTCCCCACAACATTTCATTGATCCGGTTGAATACGGAGAAAAACTCCTCAACGCCCCTGATCCCAGACCGGTCCAGGCTATAATGTGTATAAAGCTCTTTAAACGTCAGCCGGGCATTTCGGTCGAAATCCCAGATGGTTTTATCGAGGTCAATGAACAGGTGTGTGTATCGCTTTAATAGCATCGCGGCAAAGGTAGTGTTTCTCCCTTTGAAAAAAATTGTTAAAATACTTGACTTTGTGTGTAAGAATATTGTATTATTGCAATATCAAAATAATATTAAACTAAATCAAAATGGAAGCTGAAAAAAATTTTAATCCCAAAAACGGGTACTTGTTTTTGGTGTTGGTATTCATCCTGCTTGGGCTGGCCATCGGGTTGCCTTTTGTGTTCGATGCCCCCTGGATTTTTGCGTTTCTTGCTCTTCCCGTTTTTCTTATAGCGGGATTTATGGTCGTCAATCCGAACGAATCAATGGTTCTGGTCCTGTTCGGGGATTACATCGGCACGGTAAAAGTCAACGGGTTTTTCTGGGCGAACCCGTTCTACACCAAGAAGAAGATTTCCCTGCGCGCCCGCAACCTCGACAGTGAACCCATCAAGGTGAACGACAAAGTGGGAAACCCGATCATGATCGGCATTGTGCTGGTCTGGAAAGTGGAGAACACCTTCAAGGCGGCATTTGAGGTCGATGATTATTCCCATTTCGTGGAGATCCAGAGTGAGGCGGCGATCCGCAAGCTGGCGGGGCATTACCCCTATGACAATTTTGATGATGCCGAAGCCGAGATCAGCCTGCGTTCCGGTGGGGAAGAAGTGAACCATGTGCTGGAGAGCGAGCTCAGGGAGCGGCTGGAGATTGCCGGGATCCATGTCATCGAATCCAGGATCAGTTACCTGGCTTATGCTTCGGAGATCGCCGGGGCGATGTTGCGCCGCCAGCAGGCGACCGCCATCGTGGCTGCACGGGCCAAGATCGTTGAAGGCGCCGTGGGTATGGTGGAAATGGCGCTGGATCAGCTTTCCAGGAAGAACGTGATTGACCTCGATGAAGAGAAGAAGGCGGCCATGGTCAGCAACCTGATGGTCGTCCTGTGTTCCGATAAGGATGCCTCCCCGGTGGTCAACACGGGTACGTTGCATCAATAGAAACAACAGATTATGGCTGCGAAGAAGACTTTCGTTCTCAGGTTGAGCCCGGAAACATACAATGCCCTGGAGAAATGGGCGGCGGATGAGTTCCGGAGCGTCAACGGCCAGATCGAATGGATCATCGACCAGGCTCTAAGCAAGGAAGGCAGAAAAAAGAAAAAATAAACATACTAGTCAAAAAAAAGAGGGTGCTCCTGAAAGGGCACCCTCTTTTTGTATTTCAGAACAAATTATCTGAACATCACTTTTTTGGTATTGACACCGTTTTCGGTCGTAACGCGGATGTAATATACTCCGGCGTTATAGCCTTTGGTGTTCAGGTTGAAGTGATTGTTTTTGACAGTCTGGCTGAACACTTTCTGGCCGAGCTGGTTGAAAATGTCTACCTGGGTCATTTCTTCACCTGAGGTGATGTTCAGGTTGTCGGTGACCGGGTTCGGGTAAACCGTGAATTCAACCGCCTGCGGTGTTTCGGGCACGCCTACCGTGAAGTCGATGGAAACATCGTCGATCATAAATACCCATGCATCTTCAGATACACATTGGATCGCGACATAAACCGTCTGGCCGTCGTAATCCGACAGGTCGTAGGTAACTTCGGTCCATACGTCCGGAGCCTGCTGTGGCGTTGCGCCTGAAATGACCGTAAAGCTGCCCGGGTTCATGTCGGTGGTCGAAACCAGGATATTGTACTTCTCCAGTCCATATTCCGCGGTGTAGGATTTCACCCAGAGGGTAATCTTGGAATTCATTCCGAGGGCGGTCTGGGGCGAAATCATCCAGTCGTCGTTGTAAGGCGGAGGCACTGTGGCGAAGCAGGCGCCGAACCTTACGCCGCCGTGCGGCTGGATTTCCGGGTCGTCGGTCATCGGAGGCGTGGTGGTAGCCGGGTTGAAGGCGATGAACGCCATCGGCTCGTAATTGTGGGTAAACGTCACATTGGAGAAGCCGTAGGTTTCACCACCGTCATTGTCAACAGCGGTCCATGGATCGAAGGTCAGATCCCAGTCATTCTGTGATTCGAAATCGAGGATCACGGATACCTGGGCGCCGCCTTCGGTCACTTCGAACGTAACGGGCACATCGACCTGCGGCATGTCCGGGTCGTTGCTCAGAACGCGGAGAATGGCGCTATAAGTGCCGACATCCATTCCGGAAGCGTCGCAGGTCACGGTGAGCGCCTGGGAGTTGCCCGGGGTCACGGTGCCGGTAGCCGGAGCTACACTCAGCCACTGCTCGATCGGCGTACCGATCAGGTTGGCCCGGATGTTCCAGTTGTAATTCAGGTCGGGATTGCTTGACAGGTGTGACCAGCCTACTCCGGTGGAGACAAAGTCGCCGTTGGGGTTGGCCGGGCCTGCGTCGGTACCGGGAATAAACGTTTCGAGGCCGGGCTGGGTGAACTGGTATCCTACCCAAATATCAGCGCCGGTAATGTAAACCGGGGTACTCAGAGTTACGGAATTCCAGCTCAGGCTCATACCGCTGAAAGGCTGTGAGACCAGCAGGGTGCCGGGCTGATAAGAAGTGCCCATATCCCAGATCTTCAGAATGAAATCCGTGCCCGGGTCGTTAATGTACAGGTCGACCGATTCGAGCATCAGGCCGGCGTGCGGGAGCGTCAGGTTCGTCGGGAACATGGCGGCCACGGTCGGGCTGATGGGTGCGGAGTTCCAGCCGATGGCTGACGAGTTATCGCCATCGTAATGCAGCACGAAGTCATCACTTGCCGGCGGGTTGTATGAAGCCGGGCGGGCATTCGGATCTGCCGACACCTGGCTGTTGTAGCCCAGGGAGCGGACAAAGCCTGCATTGCTTTCAACGGTTGCCGATGCAGCTTTCTGCCCGGGCATCGGGTAGATCACGCTGATCTGGAAGCTGAGGTCGGCGGCTCCGTCGTTGGTCACGTTCAGGGTGGTGGTGGCCACGGCGCCCTGTTCGGCGGTCGCGGTGATGCTCGGCGGATCAAGGGTGATCACCGGGTCAAGCTCGCCGGTCAGCTGCAGGAATTCAACATTGTCGAAATAGTACTTCGGGGTTTCACCAGTGGCAGCTCCGGCAAAGAAGTCGACGCCGCCCAGCTGGTTGGTGCCTGCGGTGCCGTCGGCTTCGTAATGGAACGGCCAGGCGTGTACCACGACACCGTCGATGGTAAGGGTCACCCAGTCGGCATCAATGTTGATGTTGTTCTCAACCATGAACCAGGTTCCTTTTGGATAGCTGAAGGTGAACGGCGTGGTGCTGCCGGCATAGAGTTCGCCGGTCCCGTCTTCGAGGAAATATACCTCATAAGCCCATTCGATGCCGGGGGCTTCGAAATGCTGGACATTGTAATAGCCGGCATAGTCGGGCTCAACATACATTTCCCAGTTGAGGGCGTAGGAACCGGAAACGCGGTCGCCCAGTTTCAGGATCAGGTCGGCTGCGCCGGGAACCATGTCGATAACCACGGAATTGGCCGGGCTGCTGGCATAGTCATCCACGATCTGGCCATCTTCGGCGGAACCGGGCAGGTTCGACCAGGTGGTCCACCAGGTGGGATTCACGACCGCAATGTATTCTCCAACGGTATAATCGTCAAAGTGATCGATGTACAGGCTGGTCGGAATCGGTTTGTATTCAAGATCGTCGAAATAGAATTTCGGCGTTTCCCCGGTGGCGGCTCCTGCAAAGAAGTCTACGCCGCCAAGCTGGTTGGTGCCGCCGGTGCCGGAAGCTTCCCATGAGAAGGGCCAGCTGAGGACCATAACACCGTCGACCCACAACTCAGCAAGGTCGGCGTCGATGTTGATCCGGTTGACAACCGGGAACCAGGTGTCTTTCGGGTAGCTGAAAGTGTACGGTGTGGTGCTGCCGGCATAGAGTTCACCGGTTCCGTCTTCCAGGAAGTACACTTCATAGGCCCATTCAATGCCGGGCGATTCGAAGTGCTGGATGTTGTAGTATCCGGCAAATCCGGTTTCTACATAAGCTTGGAAGTTAACTTCATAAGCGCCAGAGGTTTTGTCGCCCAGTTTCAGGATCAGGTCGGTAGCGCCGGGCGTCATGTCAACGGCAACGGATTTGGTCGGGCTGCTGGCGTAATCATCGAGGATCTGGCCGTCTTCCGCCGATCCGGGCAGGTTCGACCAGGTGGTCCACCAGGTGGGATTTTCCTGGGCGATATAGCTGCCAACTGCATAGGACTCAAAGTCATCGGTGTAGAAGCTGCTGACCAGCTGTTCGACGATCACATCGTCAAAATAATACGTGGCCACATCGCCGGTCGGTGCGCCGGCATACATGTTCAGGCCGCCGAGCTGGATGGCGCCCGGATCGCCAAAGGTACCCAGGCTCCATTGCCAGGCTACGATCTGGACTCCGTCGATCCACACCTCGGCCCAGTCGTTGTCCAGGTCGACGATGTTGATGATATTGATCCATGCGTCGTGGTCAAAGGTAAAAACGCCTGCGCCTTCCGCGCCGGCATCGATGGTGCCGTTTCCGTCATCGCCGAAATAGGCCTGTACGCCCCACTCGGTGCCCGGTGAGGAATACTTTTGAATGTTGTAATACCCGCCGAAACCGGTTGGCACGTACATGTTGATCTCGACTTTCCATTTTCCGGATACCTTGTCTCCTAAAACCAGGAGTTGGTCGTTGGTGCCGGAGATTTTCACGGAATTCGCGCCGCTCAGGGCCTGCTCGGCACTCACGGTGCCATCTTCAGCCGAACCGGGTGTCCCGCTCCAGGTGGTCCAGAAATCGGACTGCGCCGCCAGTTTCTGCCCCGCCGTATATGACTCGAAATTGTCAAAAAAGGCGATGGCCTGGGAATGTGCAGCCCATGAGAACAGCAAAGCCGCAACAAATAGTAATAATTTTCTCATAAAGCTTTATTTTTTGGTTAACACTAAAGTTTGCTTACTGGCAAATATAAAAATTAAAAGTCGAAAACCGCATAAAATAAGAAATCAAAAATGAGTTCTGAGTTCTGAGTTCTGAGTTCTGAGTTCTGAGTTCTGAGTTCTGAGTTGTTATTAATTGCGATTCGATTTCCAAATTCAAAACTCAAAATTCAAAACTCAGAACTCAGAACTCAGAACTCAGAACTCTCTTGCCCTGCCATGTGTTCCGCTCTTCCATCCGTTTCTCGATCCTGGCCAGCACCTGGTCGTTCCGGATCAGCCCCCAGCCGGGACCGGCAAGAAAGCGCGGCGGAACTTCGCCGGAAAACCTTTCGATGACGAACTCAGGATTAAGTTGCTCGATGAAGTCGATGATGAAATCGATGTATTCTTCCAGGGAGAAGAAGGTGAAATCTCCGGGTTTTTCCAGGTATTCTCGTGCCAACCGGGTGTTTTTCACGATCTGGAGCTGATGGAACTTGATGTTGTCGATGGGCAGCGATGAGAGGATATTCGCTTCATCCAGCATCAGCTCACGGGTCTCGCCCGGAAGCCCGAAGATCATGTGCACCCCGGTTTTGATCCCGAAACGGGAAGTCATCTCCAGGGCAGCAACCGATTCCTCGAAGGTGTGACCCCGGTTGATCCTGACCAGTGTCTGGTTGTAGCAGGATTCCAGGCCGTATTCCAGGATCACGTATTTTTCGCGGGCTATCCCGGCGAAATACTCCAGTTTTTCCTCGTCAATGCAGTCCGGGCGCGTTCCGATGACCAGCCCGGTGACATCGGGAAAGGACAATGCCTGGCTGAAGATCTCTTTCAGTTCACTCAGTGGGGCGTAGGTGTTGGAGAAAGGCTGGAAATAGGCCAGGTATTTGCTGGCCCGCCGGTATCGTTTCCCATGGAATTCGATCCCTTCGGTGATCTGCCTGCTGATGGGCTTGTCAGGCAGGCAATAGGAGGGATTGAATGCGTCGTTGTCGCAATAGGTGCAACCTCCAATACCCCGGGTGCCGTCCCGGTTCGGGCAGGTAAACCCGGCGTCTATGGCGATTTTTTGTACCCTTCCACCGAAATTTCTTTTGAAATATTCAGCGTAGGAATTGAAACGCCGGTGGTGCCCCCAGGGATAAGGAGTCATAAGTAATTCTTAGGCCTCAAAAATATTGTAAACAATGGTATTCTCAAAGTCATTTTTTTCAATGCCTGAACATCAACAGAACAGACGGCTTTAGTCGTCGGACCACGAAAAAAAAACGAGGCTGTCTCAGTATTTTGAGACAGCCTCGTATCAGCGGATCAAATAACGTTCTATTCCTTAAGGATTATTTAGCCACTCTCTCGAGCCAGCGAACCATGAAAAGCATGGTGAACATCGACAGGAGGCAGGCGACCACGAACACCGACCAGGTGAGCCAGATGGGTACATGTTCGTACAGGATGGCGCCGATGAACAGCAACTGGTTGCCGATGGCGGTGGCGCCCAGCCAGCCGCCCTGCATGATGCCCTGGTATTGCGGCGGGGCAACTTTAGACACGAACGAGATGCCCAGCGGACTGATGAATAATTCAGCGACGGTCAGGATGAAATAGGTGCCGACCAGCAGCCAGGGGGTCACCCTTTGCGCATCGGACAGCCCGCCCATGGCGTCCACTTCCGACTTCAGCGGAAGACCGGTCGAACCCAGCGACATGACAAAATAGGCCAGCGCGGCGATGAACATCCCGATAGCGATCTTTCGGGGCGTTGAGGGCTCCTTGCCTCGTGCCCGGAGCCAGCCAAACACGCCCATGATGATCGGTGTGAGCAATACGATGAATAAGGGGTTGATTGACTGGAAAATCTCGGCCCCCCTGATCTCGACGACGCCCAGGTGGATCTTAATGCCGCTCAGGTCGGTGTAGTCTTTGGCGAAATAGGTGAGGGTAAGGCCGTTCTGATGGAAGGAGAACCAGAAGAAGATCACAATGCCGAACACGGCGAACAGGGCATATAAACGCTGTTTGATCTCTTTAGGATCCATCTGGATTTCATGCGTGTCTGTTCCGGCTGCACTATTTTTGACCTTAAGCGAAGGATCCGGGAAGATCTTTTTGTTGACAATATAAACCGTCAGAGAAATGAGCATGGCTATGATCGAGATCCCGAAGGCGTAATGGAAACCGGTCGCGAAAACGTTCAGGTAGTTGTTGGCGAAAGCTGTCAGATCGGTGACCGGCACGCCCTTGCTGACTTCGTTGGCCAGTGTGGCAAGCTTTTCAGAGGCCTCAGGGGTGATGGTGCCGTTGATGTAATGATGGCAGAGTTCAGGCAGGCTGGGATTGTAATCGAAGCCGTTCCGCTCAAGCCAGCCGTTGCGCATACCTACCGCGGCGATGGGAGCAAAAAGGGCGCCTACATTGATGAACATGTAAAAAAGCGAAAAGCCGGAATCCCTCATCTTCCCGTATTGCGGGTTGTCGTACATCTGGCCGACCAGCGCCTGGAGGTTGCCTTTGAACAAACCGTTTCCAAACGCGATGGTGAACAAGCCGATCAGGCTGAGCGTCAGGAATAAAGTGTGATTGGGCACGGGAGTTTTCGTGGGCAGGGCGATGAGGAGGTACCCCAAAGCCATGACTATCAGCCCAACCATAATCGTTCCTTTGTAATTGCGCGTGCGGTCAGCGATCAACCCGCCGACAAAGGCCAGGATGTAGATGGAAAAGTAAAAGACCGAATAGATAACGCCGGCATTGGTGCCCGACAGGCCGAACTTGGCCTGGAGGAACAAAACGAGGATGGCCATCATGGTGTAAAAACCAAAACGCTCCCCCATATTGGCCAGCGCAGCGGCCAGCAACCCTCTGGGATGTTTTTTCATCATAAGTTTAAATTTTTTTCGTTTATGGTAATTGTCTGATTCCGGATAGATAATCAGCGCAAAAATAATCAAAAAACGATCTTTTCAAAATTCTGCACCGATTCATCAGGAAGCGATATTTTTATTCCGTTGTAATGAATTTCGTTTCTAATCGTCTTAAGTACAAATGAACCTCGAAGAATTTAAATTACAGGTGATTCCGCTGAAGGACAGATTGTACCGGCTGTCCTTGCGTATCCTGGGGCGGGTCGAGGAAGCCGAGGATACAGTTCAGGACGCCCTGTTGAAATTGTGGATGAAAAAGGATGAGCTGGCGGGGTATCAGAGCCTGGAAGCGCTGGCGGTAACGGTGACCCGGAATATATGCCTCGACAGGATCCGTTCGAAAGACTTCCAGATGCAGCGGCTGCCCGATCGCAAAGAGATCGGCGCGACGGCGGACCCAGGCGAGATTATTGAAAAACAGGATATGGGGAGGTTTATTAAAAAGATCATTGATAGTCTGCCCGAACAGCAGAAAACCATTCTTCATCTGCGCGACGTCGAAGGATATGAATATGAGAAGATCGCTGAAGTAATGGATATGAATGTGAATGCCATCCGGGTCAACCTGTCGCGGGCCCGGAAAAAAGTAAGGGATACAGTTTTAAAAATCCAGGATTATGAACTTGCACGAAATTGAATTGTTATTGCAGCGGTACTTTGAGGGGGAGACCAGCCTGGAAGAAGAAAAACAACTGAGGGATTTCTTCTCCCGGGAAGAGGTGCCGGAAAAGTGGAAAGGAATGGCTGCCTATTTCGGAGTCCTTCGGGAGGAACGGCAAACAGAGATGACCGCCCAGCCGCTCGGCAGAATACAGGAAAAAGGCGGAACCAGAAGCGGGATGGCCCGGATCTTCGACCTGCAAAGGCCCTGGATCTACTGGGCCAGCGGCATCGCCGCCAGCCTGCTGATCACGGCGGCCTTCCTGGTCCGGTTCGACCCGTTCACCCGGCCGATCGAAAATACATACCAGGACCCGCAGATGGCCTACCAGGAAGCCAAAAAGATCCTCTTTTTCGTTTCCGACAAGCTCAACAGGGGGACAAGCCGCCTGCAGCCCGTGGCTACCTTTGAAACGGGCCTGAACAGCCTTAAACCGGTCGGCTCGTTTAGCCAGAGCGTGGATGAAATATCCAGGCTCGACCAGGTGGAAAAAGCCAACCGTTTGATAACCAGAAACTGAACGAATTAATGTTAAACAACTTAAATACCAACAAAATGAAAAAGTTAATTTTAGCCCTGGCAGTGACGATCCTCTCCTTTGGATCGCAGATACTTTTTGCCCAGAACAGCTCAGCACTCAAACTATACGACCAGTATGGCGGAAAAGAAGGATACACCACGGTCAGCATTTCGAAAGAGCTTTTCGGGATGTTCGCCGAAATGGAATCCGATGACCCGGAAATGCAGGAAGTCAAAGCCATGATGGAACAGCTCGACGGGATCAAGATCCTGATGTATGAAACCGATTACGCCGGTAGTTCCGAACTGGCCAAATTCAAGGACGAGATCGGCAAACTGCAGGTGCAGGGTTACAGCGAACTCATGCAGGTGAAACAGCCCGGCGAAGAGGTTAAATTCCTGTCCATGAAAAAAGGCGACAAGATCGGTGAACTGCTGCTGCTCATCAATGGCGAGAAAGAAGCCGGCTTCATCAGCATCACCGGCCTGATCGACATGAACACCATCGGCAAGCTCTCCAAGACCATGAACTTCGAGGGAATGGATAAGCTCAACGAGCTGAATAAGGAGAAGTAAGCAAGGGAAATGCAGTGTAAGGTAGTTTTTGCTAATTTTGCGCCTTCATTGGCGTGAACCACAGAAACTACTTAATCCATGCATATTCCGAGCAAATACAGCCCCAAAGAAGTTGAACAGAACTGGTACCGGCACTGGATGGAAAAAAGATATTTCCACTCCGAGCCGGATGGCCGGGAACCTTATACAATCGTCATCCCACCCCCGAACGTCACGGGGGTTTTGCACATGGGGCACATCTTGAACAACACCATCCAGGATATCCTGGTGCGCCGCGCCCGGATGCAGGGAAAGAACGCCGAATGGCTGCCCGGCACCGACCATGCCTCGATCGCGACCGAAGCCAGGGTGGTCGCGAGCCTGAAAGAACGGGGCATCCGCAAATTCGACCTGACCCGCGAACAGTTCCTGGAACATGCCTGGGAATGGAAGGAAAAGCATGGTGGCATCATCCTCGAGCAGCTCAAAAAGCTTGGCGCTTCCTGCGACTGGGAGCGCACCCGTTTTACTATGGACCCGGCGCTCTATGAGTCCGTCATTGAGGTCTTCATCGATCTGTACAATAAAGGACTGATCTATCGTGGCGTCCGGATGGTCAACTGGGACCCGAAAGCCCTCACGGCGCTTTCCGATGAAGAAGTCATCTACAAGGAAGTCCAGTCGAAACTATATTATGTCCGCTATTTTGTCGAAGGCAATACGGAGGAATGGATCATGGTGGCCACAACACGCCCGGAAACCATCCTGGGTGATACGGCCATTTGCGTCAATCCGAACGACCCGCGGTACAGCCAAATGATCGGTAAAAAGGTGCTCGTCCCGCTGATCAACCGGCCCGTGCCGGTGATTTGTGATGAGTATGTCGATATGGAATTCGGTACCGGCTGCCTGAAGATCACCCCCGCACACGACATCAACGACTACGAGATCGGGCTTCGCCACAAGCTGGAAGTGATCGATGTATTCAACGACAACGGCACGATGAGCCCGAAAGCGCAGCTCTACGTCGGCGAAGACCGGTTCGTGGTGAAGGAGAAGATCGTCAAAGACCTCGAAGCCTCAGGAAATCTCGTGAAGATTGAGGACTACGTGAATAAAGTGGGCTATTCCGAACGCACCGACGAGGTCATCGAGCCGAAGTTGTCGCTGCAATGGTTCCTGAAAATGGATGCGCTGGCCAAACCGGCGCTGGAGGTGGTGTTGAACGAAGAGGTGAAATTTCACCCGGCCAAGATCCGCAACACCTACAAGCACTGGATGGAAAATGTGCGCGACTGGTGCATCTCCCGGCAGTTGTGGTGGGGGCAGCGCATCCCGGCCTATTACCTGCCGAATCATGAAGTGGTGGTGGCCCGCTCGCAGGAAGAAGCATTGCTGGTCGCCCGCGAAAAGTTCAATTTGCCGGATCTGAAAATGGATGACCTGGTTCAGGACGAAGACGTGCTCGACACCTGGTTCTCTTCCTGGCTGTGGCCGATCTCCGTCTTCGACGGCATCCGGAACCCGGACAATAAAGACATCAACTATTATTATCCAACCAACGACCTGGTCACGGCGCCGGAGATCCTCTTCTTCTGGGTGGCCCGGATGATCATGGCAGGATTGGAATACCGGGGCGAAGTTCCCTTCCGAAATGTCTACTTCACCGGAATTGTCCGCGACAAGTTGGGGCGGAAGATGTCGAAATCGCTCGGCAATTCACCCGATCCGCTCGACCTGATGGACCATTACGGCGCCGACGGCGTACGCATCGGCATGCTGTTCATGTCGCCCGCCGGCAATGACCTGTTGTTCGACGAATCGCTCTGCGAGCAGGGGCGAAACTTCTCCAACAAGATCTGGAACGCCCTGCGGCTGGTCAGCAACTGGCAGCCTGATCCCGGCCTGCCGACGCCGGAAAGCAATGCCGTTTCTGTTCAGTGGTTCGAGCATAAGCTCAACCAGGCCCTGGAACAGATCGACGACCATTTCTCGAAATTCCGGATGTCTGATGCCCTGATGGCAGCCTACAAGCTGACCTGGGACGAGTTCAGCTCCTGGTACCTCGAGATGATCAAGCCCGAATACCAGCAACCGATCGACCAGGCTACTTACGACAAAACCATCGGGTTCTTCGAAACGCTGATGAAGATGCTGCACCCGTTCATGCCGTTCATCACGGAAGAGATCTGGCACCGGCTCAGGGATCGGGAACACGGCGACGACATCATCGTTGCCCCGTATCCTGCTTCCGGGGCTTACGATGCCGCTATGCTGAAGCATTTCGACCTCGAGCGTGAAGTGATCATCGCCGTGCGCAACGAACGACTGACCCGCAGCCTGTCCGCTAAGGAAAAGATCGTTCTATCGGTCAAAAAGAACCACGGTCAGCAGCCCAACACCTTCTTTGACTGCGTGGTGAAAAAGATGGCCAGCCTCAGCGAGCTGAATTACGTCGAGGAGAAGGTGGAAGGCGCCGCTTCATTCATCGTCGGGTCCACGGAATTCTTCATCCCCCTGGCCGCTGATGCCATCGACGTGGAGGCGGAGAAAATACGCCTCAATGCCGAACTTGATTATACACGCGGCTTCCTGGCAACGGTCATGAAAAAGCTCGACAATGAGAAATTCGTGAGCAGCGCCCCGGCGCAGGTAGTTGAAATGGAACGCAAAAAGAAAGCCGACGCCGAAGCGCGGATCCGCGTGATCGAAGCACAACTGGAAGCGCTGAAGCCTTTCCAGGTAGACTAAATTAACATCATTGCACAATCCGCTCATTTTGACCACCTGATTCCGGAATCCACTGACCAGTCCATCTTATTGATTCCAAGGGTCATTGGGTGGTCATTTTTGGGCGGAAAATGGTGGTCAATATTAGCGGAAAGTGCAGCCGGATTTGCACCTCAAGTTTTACAATTAATCCGCTTTTTCTCAGAATATACCCGGTCGGGAGTAAAAAATTCCAAATCCCAAGCACCATCCGCCAGTTGGCGGACCAAACAAATCCCAGACAAATTCCAAATCCCCAAATTTCATCCCGCAGGGATGTCCGACAATAGCCCGCCAATGAATTGGCGGGGGGAAAAGGCAGCAAAAACAAACAGGAGCCCTGAAGGGGCGAATGACAGGGGCAAGATTGTAATCCGTTGAAAAAAGCAAACGTTTCCGGCGTTTAAATAACGCCTCCATTTCATTCGTGCCTTCTTTCCCGCCAATGAATTGGCGGGCTACTGTCACAGGTCCCTTTGGGACGGGCTTTTGCCGTTCCCTTAATTTGTCAATGTTGCATGGGGGTGACTTCTGGACAGGCCGGTCATGTTGACTAGTTTTCGCCGATTTTAGGGGACCATTTCAACCATTTAACAATGAATAAATTGGGGTGGTCTGTACTCATCGGCTTGAGATGGTTTAAACCATTGGCGTGTCCAACCTGGAACTCTGGAACCTGGAACCATTCTCATTGCCCGAACACGTAACTGATCAGGTTAGCGCCCATCCTGAGCGCGCTGAGTCTGTTATCAGGGCTGTCTTTATGCACGTCAGGGTCTTCCCAGCCATCACCCAGGTCGGTTTCGTAAGTATAAAAACAGACCAGCCTTCCTTCATAAATAAGCCCGAAGCCCTGGGGCGGCTTGTCATCGTGTTCGTGGATCTTGGGCAACCCATTCGGGAAGTTGTATTTCTGATGATAAATGGGATGGTCGAAAGGCAGTTCGATAAAATCAATTTCCGGAAACACTCTTTTCATCTGCGGCCGGATGAAAGGATCCATGCCGTAATTGTCGTCGATATGCAGAAATCCCCCGGCAAGCAAATAGTTCCGCAGGTTTAACGCATCCTGTTCGCTGAAATATACATTTCCGTGCCCGGTCATGTGAACGAAGGGATAGTTGAAAATCTCCGGGCTCCCCACTTCGACGGTGGCATAATCCCTGGCTAAATTGGTTTTCAGGTTTTCGTTGCAGAAACGGATGAGGTTTGTGAGTGAGGTGGGGTTGGCATACCAGTCGCCCCCGCCGCTGTATTTCAGCAGAGCGATCTGCGTTCCTTGCTGTGACTTTACCAGGCCGGGGATTGATAAAAAAATGATCAGGATGACAGGAAATGTGACATTTGAGATGACATCTCGCAGGTTGCTCTTGAAGGGGTTAAGTCTATGATTACCAATTATATTCATTGAATGAAAGCGGATTGCGATCTGGTTGGTCTATTTTACATAAAATGTAAATAATTGTAAAACAACTGTTTATAATGATTAGAATCTAATCTGAGATGACATCTCGTGTTCAAATCTTAAACGCTTTCCTTACCCGTTCCACCGCGTCCAACTTCTCCCAGGCGAAAAATTCCACGGTTTTAAAGTGCTTGACCTTACCATCGACTTCCCGGGTTACGGTGTCCTTATCCTTGAAATATACCTCAACTTCTGCATAATAAGCATCACGGCCAAAGTGTCCGTATGCGCTGGTGGGGGAGAAAACCGGGTTCTGCAGCCCAAACTTTTTGATGATGGCATAGGGCCTGAGGTCGAACAGGCGGAAAGCCTTTTCAGAAATTTCCTTGTCGGTCATCACTTTTCCGGCTTTGTTCCGCACTTTCGCCGTGCCGTTGGTGTTCACCAGGAACCCGACAGGGTCGGCAACGCCGATGGCGTATGCTACCTGCACTTGCACTTCGCTGGCCACCCCGGCAGCGACCAGGTTCTTGGCGATGTACCGGGCGGCGTAAGCCGCGGATCGGTCGACCTTGGAGGCGTCTTTGCCGGAGAACGCGCCGCCGCCGTGGGCGCAGCGCCCGCCATAAGTATCCACGATGATCTTCCGGCCGGTGAGCCCGGTGTCGCCGTGCGGGCCGCCGATCACAAACTTGCCCGTCGGGTTCACGTATAGTTTATAGTCGCCTTTAAATAACTGACGGATCCGTTCCGGAATGTGCTTCATGGCCCTGGGAAGTAAAATGTTCCGGATGTCGGCCGTGATCGTTGCCTGCATCTTCTGGTCTGCGTCGAATTCATCGTGCTGGGTGGAAACAACGATCGTATCGATCCGCAACGGCTGGTTGCGGTCGTCGTATTCTATCGTAACCTGCGATTTGGCGTCAGGACGCAGGTATTTCATCTGTTTGCCTTCCTTGCGGATAGCCGCCAGTTCCTGTAACAAAATATGCGCCACCTCGATGGGCATCGGCATGTAGTTGTCCATTTCATTGCAGGCGAACCCGAACATCATCCCCTGGTCGCCGGCGCCCTGTTCAATTTTTTTCTTCTTGTTCTGGTCGACCCCCCTGGCGATATCGGGCGACTGCTCATGGATTGCCGAGATTACCGCGCAGGAATCAGCGTCGAAGCGGTATTCCGCCTTTGTATAACCGATTTTCCGGATCGTGTTTCTGACAACATCGTCAATATTCACATAACCCTGTGTTCGGACTTCACCGGCGGCCATCACCAGGCCGGTGGTCACCAGGGTCTCGCAGGCCACCCTGGAGTTTGGATCACCTTTCAGGAATTCGTCAAGTAACGCATCGGAGATCTGGTCGGCGATTTTGTCGGGATGACCTTCGGAAACCGACTCGGATGTGAATAAATAGCTCATTATATGCGGGTTATTTAATTAAATCAGGTCTAAATTAACACAAGGCAAATCTAAGGATATTTTCCGGACGGATCAGTTTTTGGTGAGGATCTGGAAGACTTCCTCCAGGCGGAGTTCTTCCCGGGACAAGGAAAGGATGCTGATGTTCTTGCCTACCGCCAGCTTAAAGAGTTCTTCGCGGATGTCCCGGTCGGCGCCGGTTTCGATGACCCAGCTGTTTGGTCCTTTCTCGTCCAGGCGGGTAATCCCTTCGAGGGCGGAAATTTCAGATTTGCTGACCGGCCCGCTGAACTCCACGGTGATCAGGTTCTTGTTGCCCGCGGCCTGCGCCAGGTTGCGCGTGGCGTCGTCGGCCACGATGCGGCCTTTGTTGATGATGATGGCCCGGTCGCAGATGGCTTCCACCTCCTGCATGATGTGTGTGGAGAGCATGACGGTCTTCTCGCGGCCGATATTGCGGATGAGCGCCCGGATGTCCTGGATCTGGTTGGGATCGAGCCCGCTGGTCGGCTCGTCGAGGATCAGCACTTCGGGATCGTGGATCAGGGCCTGGGCCAGCCCGACGCGCTGCCGGTAGCCTTTCGACAGGGCGCCGATCTTCTTGCGCTGCTCCAGCGTCAGGCCCGTCAGCTCGATCATCTCACCGACCCTTGATCTTACATTCCCGCGGAGCCGGTGAACGCCCGCGATGAACTCCAGGTATTCCCGGACATACATATCAAGATACAGCGGGTTGTTTTCGGGAAGATACCCCACCTTCTCCCTGACGTTCAGCGATTCTTCAAAGATATCGTGCCCGCAGACGCTGGCTGTGCCTTCCGTCGGCGGGATGAAACAGGTGATGATCTTCATCAGGGTGGATTTTCCGGCGCCATTGGGGCCAAGCAGCCCCACGATCTCGCCGGGCCGGGTTTCGAATGAAACCTGGTCGAGCGCTTTTTGCACCCCGTAAAGCTTGGTAATCTGTGCTACCCTGATCGACATAAATTATCTATTGAGCCGGCGAAATTACGAATAATCAGTCTATTTCCTGCCGTTAAAAATCCTTAAAACGGCTACGAGCAGCAAGGATTGTCCAGTGCCGAATATCCACCAGTTAAAATGCTCTGGAATGTAGTTTGACGATGCAGCCATCACCCGATCCATCGCCGAAGGCCGGAACAGATCCGCAACAGGCATGAACCGGCTCATGTATGAAAGATAATCCATCGTATAACTGACCAGGATGACCAGGGATCCCAGGATCAGTAAAACCCAACTTAACAAACCGATACTTACTTTTATTCCGCCTTCCTCACGGATGAAGATCACTCCGCCCATGAAACACATGGTCAGGGCGTTGATGACCGGCGCAACGACCGGCCCCACCCAGGTAACGGGAATGAGGAACAGGATGTCCCAGGTCAGCACGCTTTCAGGCCAGCCGAGGAGGGCATAAAGAAAGATATAATAAAAGATGTCCCAGATTCCAAAAGCCAGCAGGAAGGCGCCGAAACGCTGCATTCTGTTTTTACCGGCAAGCCACCCAATCCCGGCCAACATGGCTAACGTGGCGAGCTCGCGGAAAATCTCTGTGAGGGCAATGCCACCGTCCATGGATTTCAATGGGAACGCAAAACCCTCCGGATAAAATATTTCCCTGAGGTATACGACCACGGCGCTTTCGAGGTAACCCATGGCGATGGCGAAGAGGCATATCCAGGCCAGTTTTGTGACGGAAGTCTTCGTATTCATGCTAAGCGAAACCTGCTCCATGAAAGTACATTATATTTTTTATACACCGGCGTTTGTTAATACCAAAAAATCCTCATATCTTTGCACCCCATTTTCGGAAGGTAAATAATACTTATTGAAACATAACCAGATGAATACGTTAAGCTACAGAACGATCAGCGCGAAAAACGAAACCGTTCAGAAAGAATGGATTCTGCTGAACGCTGAAGGTCAGGTTCTTGGAAGACTCGCCTCGCACGCGGCCAAGATGCTGCGCGGTAAAAATAAGACCTATTATACCCCGCATATCGATTGCGGTGATAATGTGGTGATCATTAACGCAGAAAAGGTCATGCTTACCGGGAACAAGATGACCGGAAAGGAATACGTCACCCACAGCGGTTACCCGGGCGGGCAGAAGTTCCATACCCCCAAGGAGTTGCTTCGCAAGAAACCCACTGCCGTGGTTGAAGAAGCCATCCGGGGCATGCTTCCGAAAAACAGGCTGGGACGCGAAATCTTCCGCAACCTGCATGTCTACGCGGGTCCGGAACATCCGCACCAGGCCCAGCAGCCCAAAGAAATCGACATCAACAGCATTAAATAGTGAATATGGAAATGATCAACGCAACCGGAAGAAGAAAGACCGCCATTGCCAGGGTATTCCTAAAAGAAGGCTCGGGACAGATCACCGTGAACAAGCGCGATGTTAAGGAATATTTCCCGACCTCCGTGCTTCAGTATACCGTCAACCAGGCTTTTGAGATCACCCAGACCGAGCAGAAGTTCGACCTGGCGTGCAGCATCGACGGCGGTGGGTACAAAGGCCAGGCAGAAGCGCTGCGCATGGCCATCGCCCGCGCCCTGGTCAAGCTGAATCCCGAATTCCGCAAGGCCCTCAAGGATAAAGGCCTGCTGCGCAGGGATCCGCGTATGGTGGAACGCAAGAAACCCGGTCAGCCCGGCGCCCGCAGAAGGTTCCAGTTCAGCAAGCGTTAAGAGAAATCTCACCCCTTATAGCGTGTTTAGTATCTAAACCGCCGGGACCGCTGCCGCTGATGCAAGTGCTACCCGGGGGTTGCTTTAAACAGAAGGTAAACATTAACAAACAATCATGGCAAGAACAAATTTTGAAGAACTGCTCGATGCCGGCGTGCATTTCGGGCATTTGAGAAGGAAATGGAACCCCAACATGGCTCCTTTTATTTTTATGGAGCGTAACGGGATCCACATCATCGACCTTTATAAAACGATGGCAAAAGTTGAAGAGGCTGCCTCCGGCCTGAAACAGATCGCCAAGTCGGGCCGCAAGGTGCTCTTCGTGGCCACCAAGAAGCAGGCCAAGGAGATCGTCGCCACCCAGGTGCAGAAGGTAGGCATGCCCTACGTCGTCGAGCGCTGGCCCGGCGGGATGCTGACCAACTTTGCCACCATCCGCAAGGCGGTGCGCAAGATGGGCTCCATCGACAAACTGATGGCCACCAGCAACTTCAAGAGCCTCTCCAAACGCGAGCGCCTGCAGATCAACCGCGAGCGCGCCAAGCTGGAGAAACAGCTCGGCAGTATTGCGGAATTGAACCGCCTGCCCTCGGCCATTTTCGTGGTCGATATCCTGAAGGAAAAGATCGCCATCGCGGAAGCCCGCAAGCTGAACATCCCCACCTTCGCCATCGTGGATACCAATTCCGACCCGAACATCATCGATTTCCCGATCCCGGCCAACGACGACGCCTCCAAAAGCATCGAACTGATCGTGCGCATCATGGTCCAGGCCATTGAAGAAGGTCTGGCGGAACGTAAGATCGACAAAGACGCCCAGGGCGAAGACGATGACGATGAGGACCGCATGGACGGCGACCGCTTGCTGGTCGACGGGCTTGATGAAGACGATGAGGCAGCAGCCCTTCGCAAAAAGGCCCAGGAAAAACTCGGCAAGGGCAAAGGCATTGACACTCCGCCGGAAGACCGCATGGCAGAAACCAAGCGGCCGAGAAGGGGAGGCCTGGCCAGACCGCGCAAGTAAGTAAATCAATCAGAAATCTCAAGAAATTACCTCAATGACAGCGATAACCGCAGCAGAAGTTAACAAACTCAGAAAGATCACCGGGGCCGGCATGATGGACTGCAAGGCCGCCCTCACCGAAAGCGAAGGCGATTTCGACAAAGCGATCGAAATCCTTAGAAAAAAAGGGCAGAAAGTCGCCGCCAAGCGCGCCGACCGTGAAGCCACCGAAGGCATCATCCTGGCTAAAACCAGCGCAGACCATGATTTCGGCGCGTTGGTCGTGGTGAACTCAGAGACCGATTTCGTGGCCAAGAGCGACGATTTCGTGAACTACGCCAAGGCCGTGATCGACCTGGCCGTGGCCAAAAAGCCCGCGACCCTCGATGAGCTGAAGGCCCTCGACCTCAACGGCCGCACCGTCGGGGAAAACCTGATGGACCTGGTGGGAAAGATCGGCGAGAAGCTGGAAGTTTCCGCTTATGAAACCGTGAACGCCGCCCATGTGTCGGCTTACAACCACCTGGGCAACAAGCTCGCCACCCTGGTCGGGCTGAACAAGGCCGGCATAACCGGTTTGGAAGAAGCCGCCCACAATGTGGCCATGCAGGTGGCGGCCATGAACCCCATTGCCATCGACCGCGACGACGTTGACGCCGTGACGGTGGAAAAGGAAATCGAGATTGGCAAAGAGCAGGCCCGTCAGGAAGGAAAACCTGAAGCGATGCTGGAAAAGATCGCCATGGGCAAACTGAATAAGTTCTACCAGGAAAACACCCTGCTGAACCAGGAGTTCATCAAGGACAACAGCAAGAACATCCGCAGTTACCTGCAGGGGATCGATAAAGACCTCACGGTCGCCGCGTTCCGCCGGCAAAAGCTCGGTGAATAAGAAAACAAAAAAGGCTGCAAACGCAGCCTTTTTTCATTTAAACCATTCCCATGTAATCATGAAAGCGCATATCCGCCCCCCCCGGCGGATATGTTTATCTTTAAGTCTGTCCGCCGAGCATTTCTTTCACCAGCTCCGCGACGATCTTATTGTCGGCCTTGCCGGCAAACTGTTTGCTGGCCATGCCCATGACCCTTCCCAGGTCTTTGATGCTGCTGGCGCCGGCCTGGCTGATGATGCCGCTCAGCGCCGCCCTGATTTCCTCTTCCGACATCTGTCTGGGCAGATAGACTTCGATGACCGAAGCCTGGAACGCCTCTTCCTCTGCCAGGTCGGTGCGCCCGCCGTCACGGTAAAGGGCTGCCGACTCCTGCCGCTGTTTGATGAGCTTCTGCAGGATCTTCAGCCCGGCTTCCTCAGCCACTTCCGCACCGTGGGCTTCCTTGCTGGTCTTGGCCAGCAGCAGCGCGGCCTTGACGGCGCGCAGCGCCTCCAGCCTGCGGCTGTCCTTGGCCAGCATGGCCTGTTTGATGTCGGCGTTGATCTTGTTCTCGAGGTCCATGACAGTCGATCTTATTTGAACCTGATGTTAATCTACATTATCGTGAAGGAACGAGTTTCCGGTACGGATTTCCGGATTCTTTCCCTCTCCGTCGTTATAGAGCGAATAGCGCGAGATCCTGCTTTCCCCGGATGGATGATTGTTCGACAGTTCAACATTACGGCGCTGGTATGCCGGCTCATTTTCCAGGGCTTCAATCACCTGCTCATTCCTGAACTTCATGCTCATGTTGCGCAGCTTGTCGATCCGCTCCTGCGATTTCAGGTCGATGGCAGGGCGCTCGGCTGTTTTGGCTGTATTGTTCACCGGCTCCGGCGCGGGTTTCCGAACGTAGACCTCAAAGGGTTTCAGAACCTCCGTATCCCGGGGATCGTCATCATTCGGATGGCTCCCGCCGTTGCCCGGTGCGGTGGCTTCCGGGCTTGCCTGCGGAGCTGCCGGTTCCAGTGTGGCCGGCTCGGACTCTTCCGTAGTATCTTCTATAGGTTCCTGTGAGAGTTCGAAAACAAAGGTACGGTCGCTTTCCTTCCAGTCGTTGTCCCTTGATTTGTCTTCGTCAGCGGGCGACTCCGAGAGCGATGGCTTGCGCAGCATGCCAAAGTGGTCCGGTTCCGGGGCGGAAGTGCTTTCCACCGGTTGTTCCTGTTCCTGCCGTGCCTGTTCCGTTTTCTGGATGAGGCTGATGCGGTCGAGGCTGACCGTTTGGGTCTCGGCGGCCGGAGGCTGGCGCAGAGAATCGATTTCTGCGGGGTTGTCGCTCAGGTTATATTTCTTTTTATTATCCAGTTGTGCTTTCTTTTCCGCGTCAAACCCGGTGGCGATGAGGGTGATGCTGATGTTGTTCCCCAAACTCTCATCGTACCCGTTGCCCCAGATGATCTCCGCCTGCGATTTGGCTTCTTTCTGGATGTAATCGGTAATTTCGGTGACCTCATCCATTGAGATCTCTTCTTTACCGCTGGTGATATAAAGCAACACATTGCTGGCCCCTTCGATGTCGTTGTCGTTGAGCAGCGGAGAGGAAAGCGCGCTCTTCACGGCTTCGATCGCCCGGTTTTCGCCTTCGGCCTTGGCATAACCCATGATGGCCTTGCCGCTCTCTTTCATGACCGTTTTGACGTCCTCAAAATCGACGTTGATATATCCCGTAACGGTGATGATTTCCGCGATGCCCTTGGCGGCGGTGGTGAGCACGTCGTCAGCTTTGTGGAAGGCCTCGGAGAGCTTCAGGTCGCCGTATTGTTCCCTGAGTTTATCGTTGCAGATGATCAGGATCGTATCGACATATTTCTTCAATTCCTGGATGCCGTCTTCGGCCTGTTGCTTCCGCTTTTTCCCTTCGAAGGTGAACGGGATGGTCACGATACCGACGGTCAGGATGCCCAGTTTCCTGGCTTCCTCCGCGATGACCGGCGCGGCGCCTGTGCCGGTTCCGCCCCCCATGCCTGCGGTGATGAACAGCATCTGGGTATTCTTCTCCAGCACTTCCCGGATCTGTTCGATTTTCTGTTCCGCCGATTCTTTTCCGACCGAGGGGACAGATCCTGCACCGAGCCCTCTTTCGCCCAGCTGGATTTTTAACGGTACCGGCGAGGATTCCATGGCCTGCGCATCGGTGTTGCAAATCATGAAGTCGACGCCTTTGATCCCCTGGCGGTACATGTGGTTAACAGCATTCGATCCCCCTCCGCCGACACCAATGACCTTTATGATGGATGACTGGTTTTTCGGCATGTCGAACTTGATCATTTCTTTCATGGTAAATGGCATTTAAAAGTATTTCTTTTTGAATTATTTCTCTTTGGGTGACTGGATTAATTATAAACAAGATGATTGTTGATAACTGCCTATATTTCGTCGCCTTCAAACCAGTCCTGGATGCGTTTCAGAAAGCCGTTCGAACGTGGTTTCCTGGTCATTCTTTCGGCCGGTTCGGCATCGGCCTCCGGTTCGGTTTCAGCCTGTTCTTCCGCGAGGGCGAACTCTGCAGCTTCCGCCCTGGCTTCCCGGGCTTCTTCGGTCGATCCGGCCACAACCGCTTCCGGTTCCTTCATTTCATTGCGGGAACGATCGCGCGAGGTCCGCTCCAAACCCTGGATCACCAGACCTACACCGGTAGCGTACATGGGGCTGGCCATCTCGTCGGGTGTTTCAGGGGCCAGGTGTTCATTCGGGTAGCCGATGCGCGTATCCATGCCGGTCATGAATTCGGTCAGTTGGGCCAGGTGGCGGAGCGCCGCTCCTCCTCCGGTCAGCACGATGCCGGCGATCAGTTTCTTCTCGTATCCGGAATTGCGGATCTCATAGTACACATGTTCAATGATCTCTTCCATGCGTGCCTGTATGATGCTGGCCAGGTTTTTCAGCGTGATCTCCTTGGGCGGTCGTCCGCGCAGCCCGGGGATGGCCACAACTTCGTCATCGCGGTTCTCGCTGGCCAGGGCCGACCCGAACTTGATCTTCAGCTCTTCGGCGTGCTTGCGGATGATCGAACAGCCTTCCTTGACGTCTTCAGTCAGCACCTCCCCGCCGAACGGGATCACGGCTGTGTGGCGGATGATGCCGTCCTGGAAAATGGCGATGTCGGTCGTGCCGCCGCCGATATCTACCAGCACTACGCCCGCTTCTTTTTCTTCTTCGCTAAGTACCGCATCGGCCGATGCAATCGGCTCCAGGAAGAGCCCGACGACCTCCAGCCCGGCCTTGCGCACGCATTTGTATATGTTCTTGGCCGCGGCGGTCTGCCCGATGATGATGTGGAAATTGGCTTCGAGCGTGTTCCCGAGCATGCCGATGGGGTGCTTGATGCCCTCTTCGCCATCCACGATGTATTCCTGCGGGATGACGTCGATGATCTCTTCCCCGGGATTCATGCTGAGGTTGAACATGTTCTGCTGCAAGGTGTCGATATCCGACTGGCTGATTTCCGACTCGATGTCGCGACGGATGATCGTTCCTTTGTGCTGCAGGCTTTTGATGTGCTGGCCGGCTATCCCCACATTGACGAAACGGATGTCGACGCCTGAGCTCTTTTCGGCCAGCTCTACGGCCGTGCGGATTGACTGTACCGTGTTCTCGATGTTGCTGACCACACCGCGCTTCACGCCGATCGACTCCGTTTTCCCGTGCCCGAGGATCTCGATTTTTCCCCGTTCGTTCCTCCGGCCCACGATCGCTGCGATCTTGGTGGTGCCGATGTCCAGTCCTACAATGATTTCACTCTTTTTCATAATTCGTTATTTTGAGCAGACAACCTGGTTTTTGAATTTTAAGTTGATGGTTTTATAGGTATTCCAGTTGATTTTATTCATGATTTTCAGATAGAACATTTTCAGGTTTTCCAGTTTTTCAGCCGCGTCCTGTCCATCGCCCAGGATGATTTCCTGATGGCCAAGCTTGGGCACCAGTTCGATGTCGCCGTTTTCGTTGACGTAAACCTGGTCGATGAAGGAGCTCAGAAAGTCATCCTGGGCGATGTGATATGCTACGGGATAAACCTGGCGCAGAGCAGAGGTGTCCGGCAGCATGCTGATCGGCTTTTCCGTTTTGTCCAGCGCCGGGAATCGGTCGGGGATCGCTCCGTTGGCGATGAGCAGGTGATAGGGGTGCGCCGGTTTCAGCGGCATCATGTACCCATGGTAGTCCAGCAGGTATTGCTGAAGGTCGCTGTTGATCACCCGGACCAGGGGCTCCCGGACCATCGCCTTCAGCTCGATGTGGTTGTCGAGGGTGATGAATACCTCGCACGCGGAAATGTAAGGATTACCCCGCATCTTATTTTCGAGCCGGTCCAGGTCGATCATGCCGACGGGTTTCCCTTCCGGATCGCCGATTTCCCGGATCACCAGTTCCCTGATCTCTTCCGCCGTAAGGAGCGAAAGATCGGTGGGGTTCAATACCTCCACGGCGAACTCCCGGCAGGTTCCGGTCCGGTGCTCACGGTCGGCAAACGCCGGCAGGATCACCGCTGCGGCCAGCAGAATCGCGTGGAACGTGATATTGAGGACCTTCTTCATGCCGAAAGTATTTTTTCAATGGGTTCCACCATTTGGTCGATATCGCCGGCGCCGATCGTCAGAAAGATTTCCGGCGGACTTTTTTGCAACCGGTCCATCGCCTCCGCCCGAGTCAGGATTGCCATCTTTCCGGAGGTCATCAGTTCCAGGATCATCCGGGATGAAACCCCGGGGATGGGCAGTTCGCGGGCGGGATAAATGTCCAGCAGCCAGGCTTCATCGAGCAGATCCAGGCTTTGAGCGAATCCCTGGGCGAAATCCCGCGTGCGGGAATACAGGTGCGGCTGGAACATTCCAGTGATCTTCCGGCCGGGATATAGTCTTCTCACAGCGGAAATAAAGGCTTCCAGTTCCCGCGGATGGTGCGCGTAATCATCGATGTAAACCCGGTTCTCCAGCCTGACCCGGAAGTCGAACCTTCGGCGGACCCCCGTGAAGGTTTCAATGCCGCTGACGATCTGATCCATGCCGATGCCGGCCGCGCGGCAGGCGGCGATGGCTGCGACGGCGTTTTCCACATTGTGCCGTCCCGGAACCGAAATACCGATCCGGTCCCGGCGATCCATGCAACCATAGAGGTCGAAGTACTGCCGGCCATCTTCAACCCTCAGGTTATGGGCGAAGACCTCCGATCGTTCTTCCGCGGCATAATCAATCCTGCGCGTATCGGGGTTCAGCCGGATTTCCAGCCCGTCGCGGATGATCAGCTTTCCGCCCGGTTTGATGTTCGCAGCGAAGCCGTCGAAGGATTTCCTGAGCTCTTCCGCAGTTCCATAGATATCCAGGTGGTCGGCGTCCATCGAGGAGATGATGGCGATGTCGGGATGAAGGTGCAGGAACGAGCGGTCAAACTCATCGGCCTCCACAACCATGATCTCTTCGGTTCCGGATCGAATGTAGTTTGTTCCGTAGTTTTTGCTGATCCCGCCGATCAGCGCCGCCACCGGGGCGCCTGCGCCAGTCAGGATGTGGGCGATCAGGGCGCTGATGGAGGTTTTTCCGTGGGTCCCGGCCACGGCAATGGTGATTTTGCCTGAGGTGATCCGTCCGATGGCTTCGGCCCGTTTGATCATCGGGATCCCTGAGTTGCTCAGGTGGGCGAATTCATTCAGGTCGGCGGGAATAGCCGGAGTATAAATGACCAGGTCAGTGTTTGAAGGGATTTTGGCCGGGTTGTCTTCAAAATGGATCACCATCCCCTCGGCCCGGAGTTCGTCCGTTAATGGGGTCGGGGTCCGGTCATAGCCGTGGATCGCGGCGCCTTTTTCCCGGAAATACCTTGCCAGTGCGCTCATCCCGATGCCGCCGATGCCGAGGAAGTAAAGTGTTTTGATATGTTCCAGGTTCTGGCTCATTTTTTCAACAGGCTGATGATTTCTTCAGCGATCTTTTCATCGGCGCCGGGAAATGCGAACGCAGAGATATTCTCCTCCAGTTCATGGCGCCTGGAATCGTCCTGGATCAGTTCCCGGAGCATGCCGGGCAGTTTTTCCGGGGCTTCGGCGTCGCGGATTACATAAGCCGCACCCTGGTCGGCCAGGCGACGCGCGTTTTTCATCTGGTGGTCTTCCGCCGCCGTGGGCAGCGGGATAAAGATGACGGCCTTGCGCACGGCGGCCAGTTCGGCTATCGCGATGGCCCCGGCCCGTGAAACAACAATATCGGCCAGGGCATAGGCCAGGTCCATGCGCTGGATGAATTCAGTCACATGGCTTTCAGTGTAATTCGAATCCTTGCAGGCCTGCTGAGCCCGCACTCTGAAGTTCTTGCCGGTCTGCCAGAGGAGTTGGACCCGGTTATCCTTCAGGAACGGTAGTATCTTTTCAATATACGTGTTCACCGAATGGGCGCCCTGGCTTCCGCCGACGACGAATACGGTTTTTATTTCCGGATCCAGCCCGAAGAATTTCGCCGCTTCCGACCGTTTTCCTTTGGTCTCGGTTACTTCTTTCCTTACCGGGTTGCCCGTGATGATGATCTTTTCAGCCGGAAAATACCGCTCCATATCGGGGAATGCCACACAGATCTTCCGGGCTTTTTTCCCGAGGATCCGGTTGGTGATGCCGGGGAAGGAGTTCTGCTCCTGGATGAGCGTGGGCACGCCCAGCAGTGAGGCGGCCCGCAGTGCCGGCCCGCTGGCAAACCCCCCGACGCCCACGGCGACGTCTGCCCTGAACTTCCGGATGATGCGCATGGCCCTGCAGAGGCTGGAGATCACCTTCAGGGGGAACATCAGGTTGTCGGCCGATAGTTCCCTTCTCAGGCCGCTGATCCACAGCCCTTCGATCGGGAAGCCCGCTGCCGGGACCTTCTCCATTTCCATCTTTCCTTTAGCCCCGATGAACAGGATTCTGGCTTTCGGAAGCCGCTCCTTCAGCGCCCTGGCGATTGCCAGCGCAGGGAATATGTGCCCGCCGGTGCCCCCGCCGCTGATGATGATATGTGGATCAGGCCGCTGCATAGTTTTTCTGTATTTCGTTGTTTCCCGCATCCGCTCCGGCCTGGCTGACTTCTTTGCTGACACTTAGAATGATGCCCAGGGCGATGCTGGTGAACCAGATCGAAGTGCCGCCCATGCTCACCAGCGGGAGCGGCTGACCGGTCACCGGCAGCAGGTCCACGGCAACCCCCATGTTGATGAATGCCTGGAAAACCAGGCTGAACGCGACCCCTATGGTCAGGAAGGCCCCGAAGGTCCTGGGTACTTTGGTTACGATCCGCACCGCCCGGAACAGCAGGATCAGGTAAAGCAGAACCACGAAGGTGCCTCCGATCAAACCGTATTCTTCCAGGATGATCGCGAAAATGAAATCGGAGTATGGATGGGAGAGAAAGTTCCTCTGTGTGCTGTTGCCCGGCATCTTGCCGAGCAGGCCGCCGGAAGCCACCGCGATCTTGGATTGCAGCACCTGGTCTTCCTCAGGCTTGTCCGTGGCGGTGAAGTTCTCGATCCGGTTGGCCCAGGTGTCCAGGCGGCCGCGCCGTTCTTCAGGCATCATCATGAGCACCAGGATATAGAGCAGAAACGCGCCGATCGCGATACCGCAGGTGCCGAGCAGGTATTTGATCCTGATGCGTCCGATGAACATGAGTACCAGGCAGGTGATGAACAGCATTGCTGCGGTAGACAGGTTGGACGGAAGGATGAGCCCGCACACGAGCAATGTTGGGAAAATGATGGGCAGGAACAGCACCTTGAAGCTTTGCGGGAGCTCCTGCTTGCGGGTTAATTCCCGGGCAAGGTATATGATCAGGGTCAGTTTGGCCAGGTCCGACGCCTGGAAGGTCAGCCCGAAGGGCAGGGGCAGGGCGCGCCGCGCTTCATTGATGTCTTTTCCGAAAATGAAGGTCATGATCAGCAAAGCGACAGCCACCCAGATGGCGATCTGGAATATACGGGAGTAGTAGGTGTATTTGACCCGGTGGGCCAGGTACATCAGCGCGAAGCCAAAGGAGAGGATCAGCAGGTGCTTGATCATGTAATAGATCGTGTTGCCCTGCTGGTATTTGTATGCCAGCGTCCCTGTACTGCTGTACACAGCCAGCAGCGAAAGCAGGGAGAGCAGGATCACGACGGTCCAGATCACCCTGTCCCCTTTGATATGGCGCGATTCGGTCGTCACTCTGCGCAGTTTTAGAGGTTCTTGATCGCTTTTTTAAACTGGTCGCCCCGGTCCTCGTAATTCTCAAAGAGGTCGAAGCTGGCACATGCGGGCGACAACAGCACCGCCTCACCGCGCCGGGCCAGGCTGTAGGCTGTCCGCACCGCATCGTCTGCCGAGGTTACCTCAACGATATGCTCGACCAGGTCGGCAAATGCGCTCTTGATCTTTTCGTTGTCCTTGCCCAGGCAGATGATGGCCCGGACTTTTCCTTTCACCAGTGGCTTGAGGGAGGAATAATCGTTCCCTTTGTCCTGCCCCCCGGCGATCCAGATGACTTTCTTGTGCATGCTTTCCAAAGCATACCAGGTGGAATTGACATTGGTGGCTTTCGAGTCGTTGATGTACTCCACCCCATGGATCGTCGCCACTGATTCCAGCCTGTGGGCTATGTTCTGGAAGTCTGACAGGCACTGCTTGATGGTTTCTTTTCTGATATCGAACAACCGGCCGGTGATCCCGGCGGCCATGGAATCATAAAGATTATGCCGGCCCTGTAAGGCTAATTCTTCTAATGTCATGATGAATTCTTTTTCGGAAATATTGAAAAACAATTGATTATCGAGGGTATATGCTGATTCTGAATGATCGTTGCTGTCGGTGGTGAACGGGTGCAACCGCGCACCGACCGGGTTTTCCATCATATGCCTGAGGATGACCGGATCATCGGCGCAGTAGATGAAATGGTCCGCGTCGGTCTGATTGCGGGTGACCCTGAATTTTGACCGGACGTATTTTCCGAAGTCATAATCGTACCGGTCGAGGTGATCAGGCGTGATGTTGAGCAGGACAGCCACATCGGCCTTTGCCCGGTACATGCCGTCCAGCTGGAAACTGGAAATTTCAACCACGTAATGGTCGTAATCCCCTTCTGCCACCTGCATTGCGAAGCTTTTGCCCACATTTCCGGCAAGCCCGGCCCTGACGCCGCCTGTGTTCAGGATATAATGCGTGAGGAGCGTGGTCGTGGTTTTGCCGTTGCTGCCTGTGATAAAAACCAGTCTGGCATGGGTGTGCCTGCAGGCGAACTCTATTTCAGAGATGACGGGTATGCCCTTTTCTGTGGCTTTCCTCACCAATGGCGCAGTATCCGGTATCCCGGGGCTCTTGATGATCTCTCCTGCCTGCAGGATCAACGCTTCTGAATGACGGTTCTCTTCGAAGTCAATTTTTTGAGCCTCCAGGATCTGACGATAAACCGGCTTCACCTTCGCGGAATCCGACACCAGCGGGCGCATTCCTTTCCCGGCCGCCAGGACCGCTGCCCCGGTCCCGCTCTCTCCCGCACCCAGTATGACGATATCGTAAGCCGGCATCCTATCTGAGTTTTAATGTGATGATCGTGACAACAGCCAGGATGATCCCGACGATCAGGAACCGCTGGACGATTTTGGGCTCCGGGTAACCCAGAACCTGGAAATGATGGTGCAGGGGCGACATCTTAAAGATCCGTTTCCCGGCGCCGAATTTTCTTTTCGTGTACTTGAAATAACCCACCTGGAGTACCACCGATAAGCTTTCCATCAGAAATATCCCGCACAGAATGGGAATGAGCAGCTCTTTCCGGATCAGGATGGCAAAGACGGCGATGATCCCGCCCAGTGCCAGGCTTCCGGTATCACCCATAAAAACCTGGGCCGGGTAGGAATTGTACCAGAGAAAACCGATGCAGCCCCCGACGAGCGAGCCGATGAAAATGGTCAGCTCCCCGGTGTTGGGCAGGTACATGATGTTCAGGTAATCGGCGAAAATGATGTTGCCGGATACCCAGGCCAGCAGGCCCAGCGTCGCCGCGATGATGGCCGAGGTGCCGGTGGCCAGCCCGTCCATCCCGTCGGTGAGGTTGGCGCCGTTGGATACGGCCGTGATGATGAAGATGACGATCGGGATGAAGATCAGAAAGGCGTATTGCTCATACCCCGGTCCGATCCATTTGATCAATACGGCATAATCAAATTCATTGTTCTTGACAAAGGGAATCGTGGTCTTGGTCGATTTAACCCCGATTTCGCTGAAGGTCGGGACGCCTCCTTCTTCTATGCTGATCTCAACCTGGCTGCTTCCGGCTCCCGCTACCTGCTTTTCCCGGATGCCGATCTCATCTGAGAAATACATGGTGGCGCCCACAACAATCCCCAGGATCACCTGCGCCGCGATTTTGTAGATTCCCCGCAGCCCCTTTTTGTTCTTACGGAATACTTTGATGTAATCATCCATGAATCCCACGGCGCCCAACCATACTGTGGTAAAGAGCATCAGGATGATGTAAATGTTATGCAGCTTGGCGAACAGAAGCGTGGGGATGAGAATGGAAGCCAGGATGATCAGTCCGCCCATGGTCGGCGTGCCCTGCTTCTCCAGTTGCCCCTCCAGGCCCAGGTCCCGGATGGTTTCGCCTACCTGCCTTTTGTTGAGGTACTTGATCCATGTTTTACCGAATACCAGGGAAATGAGCAGGGATATGATCACTGCCGCGGCCGTGCGAAAAGAAATGTACTGGAAAACCCCTGCGCCGGGAACGTCGCAGCATCTCTGCAGATAGTCGAACAGGTAGTACAACATGGCCTAATGGTTTTTATCGTTTCTCATTGCCAGTAATCCTTTCAGTTCTTTCTTATCGTCGAACGGGTGCCTGACGCCCTTGATCTCCTGGTACTTCTCATGTCCTTTTCCGGCCACCAGGATGATGTCTCCGGTCCTGGCCAGGTGAACCGCCGTTTTAATGGCTTCCCTTCGGTTGGTGATCACCATGACCTTTCTCTGCAGGTCAGCCGGCACGCCCTGCATCATTTCCCTGATGATTTCCCCGGGATCTTCCGACCGGGGATTGTCCGACGTCAGGATGACCAGGTCGCTCCTGGAGGCGCAGATCAGGGCCATTTGCGGCCGTTTCGCCTTGTCCCGGTCGCCGCCTGCGCCCACTACCGTGATCAGTTGCTCATTATGCGTCCGGATTTCCTCAATGGCCGACAGAACGTTTTTGAGCGCGTCCGGCGTGTGGGCGTAGTCAACAATGGCCATGACGCCGTCATCCGAACGGAGGGTGTCGAACCGGCCCTCCACAGGGGGCAGCGCGCTGAGGATCTGCAAAAGCTGCTCATCATCCTGTCCCAACAGGCAGGCCGATCCGTAAACCGCGGTCAGGTTGTACGCGTTGAATTCACCGGTAAGCCGGCACAAAAGCTCCCGGTCGTTGATCTTCACCTGCAGTCCCTCAGGCAGGTTTTCGATAATGCGGCATTTATAGTCGGCGGCGGTCCTGAGCGCGTAGGTCTTAATCCTGGCCCTGGTGTTCTGTACCATCACACGGCCATTCCGGTCATCTGTATTGGTCAGGGCGAATGCGCCGACAGGTAATTGGTCGAAGAACTTCTTCTTGGCCAGCAGGTATTCCTGGAAGCTCTTGTGGTAATCCAGGTGGTCGTGCGTGATGTTGGTGAAAATGCCGCCGGCAAATTTCAGGCCGGCGATCCGGTTCTGTGCCACTGCGTGGGAGCTGACCTCCATAAAGCAGTAATTTCCGCCCAGATCGGCCAGTTTTCGCAGCAACTGGTTCAACTGCAACGGATCGGGCGTGGTATGGGTTGCCGCAATGATCTCCCCGGCGATGATGTTGTGAATGGTGGAAAGCAGCCCGCAGACGTACCCTAGTTCCGTAAAGGCCTGGTACAGTAGTGTGGCCGTTGTGGTCTTGCCATTGGTTCCGGTAACCCCAACCAGAATGATTTCCGCTGAGGGGTGGTCATAATAATTATCCGCGATGATGCCCAGGGCCTCGCTGGCATCATCGACCACTACAAAACTGACGCCGGCTGGTATTTCTTCGGGAAGTTTCTCGCAAACAATGGCTGAAGCCCCTTTTTCCACAGCCTTGCTTATATATTCATGCCCATCGGTCTGCGTTCCCCGGATGGCAACGAACAGGTCGCCCGGCTCCACCTTCCTGGAATCGAAGCGGACCGATCGGATACCGGCCTGTGCATCCCCGGCTAAACTGGTCAGCCTGACCCTGAATAATATGTCGCTCAGTTTTTTCATGGGGCCAGGTTTTCGAGGGTCAACATTATTTCACTGCCGCGGGCAAGGGGTGTGCCGGCAGGAAGCGATTGCGCCGTTACCGTGCCTTTACCCTGGACCACCGGCACAACGCCTGCTTTCTCAAGGAGGAACATGGCGTCCTTTGCGGTAAGGCCGGTCAGATCGGGTACCGTATCCACGCCGAATGGCTTTGCCTTGAGCGCCATTTGCCGTTCCAGGCTGTCCGTGAATGCCCATTCCGGGGTGCCTTTTGGCAGAACTACCGGATAAGCCATCGACATCAGGATGTTGCGGATGCTTTCATAATGACCGGTGGCGGCGGCCGGCAGAACAGGACCCGTATTTTTGCGGCGCATATCCTGGTCATGGATGTCGATCTGGGTGGCGTAAATTTTGTCGGCTATGTCTTTGAATACCGGTGCGGCAACCGCGCCGCCGTAGATTTTACCGCTTTGAGGACGGTTCACCACGATGATGCACGAGTATTTCGGGTTATCTGCGGGAAAATAGCCGGCGAAGGAAGCATTGTACTTCTTATCCGCATACCCTTTCTTTCCGTCGGCTACCAGCGCGGTTCCGGTCTTGCCGGCGATCCGGTAGGCTGAATCCTTGAGGATCTTGCCGGTGCCGTTCTCCACCACGCCTTCAAGCAATGACCTGACGGCGCTCAGCGTGGAACGGGAACAGATAGAGGGATTGATGATTTCCGGTTCGAATTTTTTAATGATTCCGCCCCCTTCCCTGATCTCGCTGACGAACATCGGCTTAACCATCACGCCATCATTGGCCACCGCGTTATATAAGGTGAGGATCTGCAGCGGGGTGAGCGTGAGTTCGTACCCGATGGACATCCAGGGCAGACTGGTTCCGTACCAGTACTTTTTATCAGAAGGGTCTTTGATATAGGGCTTGCCTTCTCCGGGAATTTCCACGCCAAGCGGCTGGCCAAGCGACATTTTTTTCAGCTGGTCGGTATACAGGGAAGGATTATCACCGAAAAGGGTTGTAATCATGCGGGATATGCCCACATTGGAAGATTCCTCGAAGATTTCCCTGACGGTGATATAGCTTGATTCGGGCCTGTGAACGTCAACCATTTCACGGTTATGGTACCGTGTCCGTCCTTCACCGACGAAATACTCATCGTTGACGGTCACCCGGCCGGTTTCCAGGGCTGCGATCACCGAGGCCAGTTTAAAGGTGGATCCGGGCTCTACGGCTTCTCCGATCGCGTAATTATATAGTTCTTTGTATGCTCCGTCCCTTGGATCATACCTTAGGTTGGCAATGGCCCGTATTTCGCCGGTTTTGACCTCCATCAGGACGGCGCATCCCTGGAATGCCTGGTGTTCCTCCAGGTGCGCGGCCAGAGAAGACTCCGCAACATCCTGGATGTTGATGTCGATGGTGGTGATAATGTCCTTGCCGTCGCGCGGCTCGATTTCCGGACGGTCATTCACCGGGATCCATTCCCCGTTGCTGATCCGGCGCTTGAGCTGCTGTCCGCCGGTTCCCTGAAGCGCATTGCTGTATGCACCTTCCAGGCCAACAAAGATTTTTTCTGCAGGATTTTCAAACCCAATGGTTCGCCGGGCCAGTTCCTTATAAGGTAATTCGCGGGTGGTTTTCCGGATGACGATCAGCCCACCCCGGAATTTGCCTTCCCGGAATATGGGAAATGTCTTCAATTCCTTCAGTTCATCATACCGGACATGATTTCGGACCAGGAAATAACGGTTTCCGTCTTTTCGGGCCCTGCTGAGGTCGGATTTGAACTCCCTGGCAGATTTATCCTTAAAAAGCCGGGAAAGCAACAATGACAGGGAATCTAACTTGCTGTTGAATAATTCTTCGGAAACGACTTCACGCGACAGATCCATCCGGATCTCGAATTCAGGGATCGATGAAGCCAGGAGGCTGCCGTCACGAGCCAGGATGTTGCCCCTGAGGGCTTCAATCGGGAAGTACCTGATCTCCTGCTGTTCGGCCTTCTTTAGCAGTTCATCCCGCTCACTGGCCTGAATATAGGCGGCCCGTCCGATGATGGCGATCGCAAAGGCCAGGAAGGCAAAATAGATCAGGTAAACCCGCCACAATATGTCTTTCTTCACATCCTTCATGGCTTCTGCTTATGATCGGCGGGTTTGACAACGATTTTGCCGGGCGGTACGGTGGTTTCCGTAATCCCGGTATCCTTCAGCTTCAGCGCCACTTCCGAAGGCTTGCTCTCGAACATCAATCGACTGCGGGATGTGATGTACTCATAGCGCAGTTCTTTCAATTCTTCTTCCAGGTCGTCTATCTGCCTTTTGGTGGCTTCTACCCTGAAGATGTTCGTGATATATAGAATGCCCAGGAGCATCAGGAACAGGATGAAGGGGATGGATCGGCGGAACCATGCGCGGGTGAGGAACGTCCCGTCCATCATGGTATGCGTCCAGTGGCCCAGTTTTTCGCGGATGGACTGGGCTTTGCCCGTTGCCGGCATCCCTTTGGGGGACGATATGTTGCCGTTTTCTGTCATCTTAGATGCGTTCCGCGATTCTTAATTTTGCACTACGGGCCCGGGGATTGCGCGCGATTTCCTCTGTTCCCGGTGTAATGGCCTTGCGGTTGACGGGACGAAGCGGGGCCAATACCTTACCGTAAAAATCCTTTTCGAGCTTCCCGTCGAAGTTGCCGCTGCGAAAAAAGTTCTTGACCAGGCGGTCTTCCAGGGAATGGTAGGAGATAATGGCGATGCGGCCTCCGGGTACGATGACTTCCGTCGCCTGGATGAGCAGTTCTTTCAGGGATTCGATCTCTTCATTGACTTCAATCCGCAGCGCCTGGAAGACCCGGGCCAGGTACTGGTTCTCTTTGCCCCTGGGGGCGCATCTGAGGGCGATGGTTTTCAGGTCGGCGGTGGTGTCGACCGGCTTTTCCTGCCTGGCCAGTTCAATGGCGCCAGCCAGGCGCCGTGAATTTTCAATTTCGCCGTACATCTGGAAGATCCGGGCCAGCTCGCCGGCCGGCCGGGTATTGACAATCTCCCGGGCGTCCGGTTGCTGCTCCTGGTCCATCCGCATATCGAGCCGGCCTTCATGACGCGTGGAAAAACCCCGTTCCGGCTGATCGATCTGCCAGGAAGATATGCCCAGGTCCGCAATCAGTCCGTCGATCGTTTGGATTCCATAAAAAGCAAGGTAATTTTTCAGATAGCGGTAATTCTGACTGACCAGTTGGAATCGTGCATCATCAGGCTTGTTTCTTTCGGCGTCGGGATCGCGGTCAAAGGCGATCACGCGTCCACCCTCGATCCGGCGAAGGATCTCGCGGCTATGGCCGCCGCTCCCGAAGGTGACATCCACATAGATCCCCCCGGGCCTGGTATTCAGACCGTCAATGCATTCGTGCAGAAAGACAGGTATGTGGTACATCACTCAGTGGGTTCTACGTCCATTTCGCCCATGACCTCTTCGGCCAGGTCAGCAAACTCCTCAGACTCGTAAGAAACCGCCTTTTCGTACTCATCCTTGTCCCAGATCTCGATCTTGTTCACCACGGAGGCCATCACAATGTCCTTGCTCAGGCCGGCGAAGGTGAACAGGTCTTTCGGGATCAGCAGCCTTCCGGCCGTGTCCAGTTCCACCATCTTCACCCCGGCCATGAACTTCCGGATGAAATCCACATTTTTCTTCTTAAACCGGTTGAGTTTATTGATCCTGGCGCTTTCGGCGTTCCATTCTGAAATCGGGTACAGTTCAAGGCAGGTGCGGAAAATACTCCGCTTGATGACAAAGCCCTGGGCTGCGGCTTCAGCCAGCTGGCCTTTGAAAGCCACTGGAAACATGAGCCTTCCCTTGGCGTCAACTCTGCATTCATATGTCCCGATGATGTTCAGCAAGGATCTGAGGAATTTTGACGTAAATATATGAGTGTTTTTACCACATTTTACCACTTTTTACCACTTTTTAACTAACAAGGTTTCGATTTTTATTAACATTTTCGCATATTTCAGGATGGTTTTATATGATCCCGAATCGGGTCAGGCCTTTCAGCCCTTTGTGATTCATCGATTTTGATTTTTAGCGGCCAAGGGGATTTATCCAAATAATCCTTAAATTTGTAGGGAAACCTGATTTATGGATATAGCCATCCACCGGATCAAGCGAGAGGACCTGCCTCAGATCACAAGGGACTTTCTGAATGTGGAAAGGGTTTTCCGCGCCAAGAATCCAAAGCTCGCCCGTTTTATTCCCGGCTTTCTATTCCGGATCCTTAAAAGGATTATCCACCAGGATGAGATGAACCGGTTCATCTGGGATAACCGGGATCGGTGGGGTTTGGACTACGCCAGCGCCATCCTCGAAGACTGGCAGATCACCACGCATTCGGTGAATCCCCCGGTCCTGGACCCTGCGCGCAGGTATCTTGTTGCTTCCAACCACCCGCTGGGTGGAATGGATGGGATTGCCCTGTTGCATGAGTCGGGCAAAATAAAGAAAGAGGTGATCTTCCCGGTCAATGACCTGCTGATGAACCTGCCCAATCTTTATGAACTCTTTATCCCTGTGAACAAACACGGAAGCAATGCCGACAATATTCGCATCTTCAACGATACGTTTGCATCGGATATGATGATCCTCTATTTTCCGGCGGGGCTGGTTTCGCGGAAACAATCCGGCCGGATAAAAGACCTGGAATGGAAAAAGACCTTCCTGACCAAAGCCAAAGCCTCCGGGCGCGATATCATCCCGGTCTACATTGACGGACGAAATACGGATTTCTTTTACAACCTGGCCAATTGGAGAAAAAAATTGGGAATCAGGGCCAATATCGAAATGTTGTTCCTGGTTGATGAAATGTATAAATTCCGGGGAAAGGAAATGACCATTATCTATGGCAGGCCGATCCCAGTGGAAACATTTGACAAAAGGCATTCTGATGCGGAATGGGCGGCCCTGCTCAGGGAGCATGTCTATAAACTGCCCGGTAATCCTGAAATAAAGTTTAGTGTTGAATAGGAAATATTGATTTTTAATGAAAGAAATCATCCCACCCGTTGAAAAATCATTACTTCTGGCTGAACTGACGGAAGATAAGTTCGTCCGCAAAACCAACAACGGCAACAATCATATTTACATATTCGACTCCAAGGACTCGCCTAACCTGATGCAGGAACTGGGCCGGCTGCGCGAGATTACTTTCCGGGATTCTGGGGGCGGAACCGGCGAGGCGGTTGATATCGACGAGTTTGACCTGGGGGAAATGCCTTTCCGGCAACTGATCGTCTGGAATCCGGAAGACCAGGAAATAGTCGGTGGGTACCGGTTTGCACAGGGTTCCAACCTGAAGATCCTGGAAGATGGCGAAGTGCTCTCTCCAACCGCTGAGCTCTTCAGGTTCTCTGATAAATTCATCCGGGAATATCTGCCCTGGAGCGTCGAACTCGGCCGTTCCTTTGTCCAGCCAAATTATCAGCCTCAGTTCAACCTGAGAAAAGGAATGTATTCCCTGGATAACCTCTGGGACGGACTGGGCGCCATTGTGATCGATTATCCGAATATCAGGTATCTGTTTGGGAAAGTTACCATGTATCCCGATTACGACCATCTGGCCCGGGACCTGGTTCTGTTTTTCCTGCAGAAATTTTTCCCCGATCCGGATCAGCTCCTGGTGCCCCATGTAACTTTATTGCTGCGGCACGACCGAAAATATCTCGACAGCATCTTTTGCGGGAAAAACTACGAGGAGAATTTCAGGATCCTGGTCCAGAGGGTCCGGGCCCAGGGTGAAAACGTCCCGCCACTGGTCAATGCCTACATGAATCTTTCAGCGACAATGAAAACCTTCGGAACAGCGCTGAACCATGGATTTGGGGGTGTGGAGGAGACGGGCATCATCGTGACGATCAGCGATATTTACGACTTCAAGAAGGAACGCCATATTACAACCTACAAAAAGACCTGAAGTGTTTGTCCCGCTTAACGCTGAATTCATTACCAGCAGTTCGGAGGTCGGCCAGTGCCCGGAACCCCGTCTGCCTGAATATGCGTTTGTGGGCCGGTCAAACGTCGGAAAATCCTCCCTGATCAATATGATCACCGGTAAGAAAATGCTGGCCAAGACTTCGTCTACGCCCGGAAAAACACAGTTGATCAATCATTTCCTGGTAGACGGTACCTGGTACCTGGTGGATCTGCCGGGTTATGGTTTTGCCCGCACCAGTCGCGACAAGCGGTCGGCCTGGGAAAAACTCATCCGGAATTATCTCATGGAGCGTACCAATCTGATGTCGACCTTCTTACTGGTGGACGCCCGCCTGCCGATGCAGGCCATTGACCGGCAGGTTATTAATTGGTTTGGTGAACATGAGGCGCATTTCATCCTGGTATTCACCAAAACAGATAAACTCACCGTAAACCAGCTTGCAGCCCATACGGAAGCCTATAAAAAGGAATTGCTGAAAGATTGGGAATCGCTTCCGCCGATGGTCCTGACCTCAGCAAAAACAAGTGCCGGCCGGCAGGATATCCTTCGATTCATCGGTGAAACCAACAGATTGTTTCTGGCCCCGTCAGATCACTGAATATTATTCAAATTCAACCAGCAAGGCATCTTTAGCCACTGAAATTCCAGCGGTTACATATACCTCCTTGATCGTCCCTTTCATCGGTGAGAATATGTTGTTATTCATCTTCATTGCCTCAAGGACCAGAAGTCTTTCGCCTTCTTTCACCTTGCCGCCTTTCTTGATGTAAACCTTTTTGATCTTTCCCGGTATAAACGCGGTGATCTTCTTTGGGTCTTTCTCAACATACGGTTTGCGTTTCTTGTATTTGACCGTATGGAACGTCTTGTAATTGACATCGTTGAGATGGAAAATATCAAATCCACCCTGTTCCTTGGGTTCTTTTCCTTCCGTTTTCGGTTTCATGCGTTCAGGATTAGAATGGAGGCACTCCGTGCTTTTTCGCTGGCGGGGTTTCCTGCTTCTGCGAAGAGATCTGCAGGGCATGAACGAGGATATTCCGGGTTTCGGGAGGCTCAATCACCCCGTCGATATAACCATAAGCAGCGGCCACGTAAGGATTTGCAAATTTCTGCTTGTACTCCTTGATCTTCAGTTTTCGTGTAGCTTCCGGGTTCTCGGAATTTTTGATCTCATTTCTGAAGATGATGTTGGCGGCGCCTTCCGGGCCCATGACGGCGATTTCCGCGGTAGGCCATGCAAATACGAAATCCGCTTTGAGGTGATGGGAGCACATGGCAATGTACCCGCCTCCGTAGGCTTTTCTCAGGATCATGGTGATTTTCGGGACGGTCGCCTCAGAATAGGCATACAACACTTTGGCGCCATGGCGGATGACCCCGGCGTGTTCCTGGTCGACGCCCGGCAGATAGCCCGGCAGGTCGACGAGGGTGACCAGCGGAATGTTGAACGCGTCGCAATACCGGATAAAACGGGCGGCTTTGTTGGATGAGTCAACGTCCAGAACCCCGGCAAGATACAAGGGCTGGTTCGCGACGAATCCGACGGTGTTGCCGTCAATCCTGCCGAAACCGATCACGATGTTCCTGGCCCACAATTCCTGAACTTCCTGAAACTCACTATCGTCGGCCAGGGCTTTGATCACATCCCTTATGTCGTATGGCTGCTTCGGGTCGCTGGGAATGATGTTATCGATCTTGTAGGTTCGGGTCTTCGGTGGTTTTTTCGGATAAGGATCGGCTTTTTTCTGGTTGTTCCAGGGTATGAAGGTGATGAGCTGCTTGATCTGGTCGAAGCATTCCTGCTCGCTTTCCGCATAAAAATGGGCATTACCGGTGATCTCAGCATGGACCCGGGCGCCGCCCAGGTCTTCCATAGAAATCTCTTCTCCGATCGTGGCCTTGATAACTTCAGGACCGGTGATGAACATCTTGGAGATCTTGTCGACCACAAAGACGAAATCGGTGAGTGCAGGCGAATAAACGGCTCCGCCGGCGCAGGGCCCCAGGATGACCGAGATCTGGGGGATGACGCCGGAGGCCTGCGTGTTGCGGTAAAAGATCTCGCCGTACCCGGCCAGTGAGTTCACACCTTCCTGGATGCGGGCGCCGCCGGAGTCATTGATCCCGATGATCGGCACCTTCAGCTTCATGGCGTGATCCATGATCTTGGTGATCTTCTTGGCGTGCATATAGCCCAGCGATCCCCCGGCAACCGTGAAATCCTGCGCGTAAATGCAGACCGGATACCCCATGATGGTTCCTGTGCCGGTGATCACCCCGTCGCCCGGGAGATATTTTTTATCCATATCAAAATCCCGGCCGGCATGTTCGACAAACAAGTCGTACTCGTGGAAGGATTTCGGATCAAGCAAAGCCAGGATTCTTTCCCGGGCCGTCAGTTTCCCGATGGCTTTCTGCTTTTGTATGGCTTCGTCGCCACCTCCGCGGAGCGCATCGCGCATTCTCTTCTTTAGATCAGTAGTTTTTTGTGCAAGCCCCATATGATCTGATTTTGGTTTAAGAAAGTGAAAAAAAGAACGTAATCTGGTTTCTGGTTGATTGTCAGTGCGTTAAAATTTAACCCACTTTCTGGGAACATACAAAGGTAGTCGTTTTTTAAAATAATTGATGAAGCGGGATTTTTTTAAGAACCGGCTTCTTCTTTTGTGGAAGTTTGCTTTTTGCGGCCACGGAACATGTCAAAGACAAGGTAACCGACTGCGGCGCCCCAGAGCATGCTCAGCCAGGGATTTGAAGTGATGGCGCAGGTGCCGTTGCGGCAACCGACAAAATGATAATACAGGTAGCCACCCAGGGTTCCTGTTAGTATTCCGATGATAATCAGGATGTTATTCCGATTGAAAATTTTCATATCCAAAATGATTTATATAAATGCGGGTACAAAGATAACAACTCCTGAGGAAATTACCGGAGCTTAATACAGGTTATGCCTGCGCCGCCGCGCTCAATATGTTCGTCCCGGTATGATTCCACTTCTTCCAGCCCGGCCAGTAATTCCCGGATCACTTTTCTCAGGACCCCTTCTCCTTTGCCATGAAGGATGCTCACTTCTTTGATCCGGAGCAGGTAGGCATCGTCAAGATATTTTTGGACGAGAAGCAGGGCTTCATCTGCAGGTTTGCCCCTGACGTCCAGTGTGAGCTTGAAATGAGCGGCTTTCTCGTTAAGGTCTGCCATGATCCTTCTGTATCCGCTGGGTACAAGCTGTTCCGGCGGACTGGCCGGACTTAAGCGGCTTAAGGGAACGCTGATGCGGACTCCATCAAAAACTACCGTTGCCTTGTTTCCTTTGATCCGCTCTATTTTCCCGCTTGCCTGGCGGCCTTCAAGACGCACCCAGCTGCCCGGTATCAGGCGGGCTGGTTTTTCTGCATGTTCTCTTTCTTCTTTCTTTGTCTCCTTCACCGCCGGGGGTGGCGACAATTCTGCGGCCAGGCTTTCCAGGCGCGAACGGGCAGATTTCGTGGTTTCCTTATCCGCCTGTGATTCGCGGATCTCCTTGACCGTTTTCTCGATCAGGCTTTTCGATTTGTCCAGCATTTCGCGCGCTTCTTCCCTTGCCTGTTCTATGATTCCTTTACGCCTGAGGGCCAGTTCGCGGGAAAGGGTTTCATATTTTTCGATCATATCGCTGAGAAAGCCATCGGCAACCTGGAACTCCCTGATGCGGGACTCAAGCTCCAGTTTTTCCGCTTCAAGCCGGTTGAGCTGTTGTTCAAAATCCAGGTGGGTTTTCCCCGCTTTTTCTTCTGCCCGGCGGATCAGCGGCTCCGGCAGGCCCATCCGGCTGGCAATCTCAAAGGTGAAGGAACTGCCCGGTTTCCCGGTGGCAAGCTGGAACAGGGGCTGCAGCCTGGCGGCATCGAACAGCATGGCGCCATTGATGATCCCCGGCACCCTGCCTTCCAGAAGCTTGAGATTCGAATAATGCGTGGTGACCACTCCGAATGCCCCGGTTTCGCTCAGTTTTTCAAGGGCTGCTTCTGCGATGGCTCCTCCCAGGGCAGGATCCGTGCCGGTCCCCAGTTCGTCAATCATGAATAAGGTTGTCTCATTTGACTGTTCCATGAAAAATTTCATATTCAGCAGGTGAGAACTGTAGGTGCTCAGGTCATTTTCCAGTGACTGCTCATCGCCGATATCGATGAATATTTGTTGGAAAATGCCCGCAGTGCTGTCTCCGCTCATGGGGGGCAGGATGCCGCATTGCAGCATGTATTGAAGAAGTCCGATGGTTTTCAGGCAGATGGATTTGCCTCCCGCATTTGGCCCTGAGATCACGAGAATGCGGGTCTCCCTGTCCAGATTGATGTTCAGCGGGACAATAGATTTATTTTTCCCTTTCAGGGAGATCTCAAGCAGGGGGTGCCGGGCATTCCGCCAGCCGATTACGGGCCTGTCTTCCAGAACCGGCTCATGAGCATCCAGCTCCAGGGCAAACCGTGCTTTTGAATGGATGAAATCCAGAGCTCCCAGAAGATCATAAGCCGTGCCCAAAACGAATGAATGTTGCCGCAACAGGTCTGAAAATTGGATCAGTATCCTGACTATCTCCCTTTTCTCTTCATTTTCCAGCACCCGGATTTCATTATTGATATTCAGGCATGGTTCAGGTTCTATGAAAACGGTCTGCCCACTGGACGATTCAGAATGGATGATCCCTTTCAGTTTTCTTTTATGGGCCGAGCTGACCGGGATCACCATCCGGCCTTCGCTGATCGTAACGGCAGCGTCGCTGCCGGTCCATCCGGCGCTCCTGGCCTGATCCATCATCCTGTTGATCAGCTTTTCTGCTGATGATTTTCTTTGTGAGATTTCCTTTCGGATCCTTGCCAGCTCAGGAGAAGCCTGGTCCCGGATATTGCCTTTCTCATCAAGGATCCGGTCGGTTTCCCTGATGATTTCCTTTGGTAGTTCAAGGTCACCCATGAGGCTGACGAGATGGGGATACCTGGATGAAGCAGGCAGGCGGAAGAATCCGATGCACCGCCCAATGGTTTGCAGAGATAAACGCAAAAATATGGCTTCTTCCGGCTGGATCCAGGATCCCGGTGTTTTCAGCCGGTTTAATACAGGCGCCAGATCATAGTAATGCTCATAGGGAAAGTCGAGGCCGGATTGGATGATGTCTTTAAATTCCGAGGTTTCGCGCAGCTTACGGGTGATGATGTCATGATTGATCATGAATTCAATGGATCGAACCTTCCTCCGTCCCATTTCTGAAAGGCAATAGGATTCAATCAGTGATTGCACCTGGTCAAATCCGGTTTTATGGCTGAAATTGACAGGATGGATCATGGCATTTTCTCCGTCTTTTCCCGGAGTTTCCTGAATTTATGGTACCTCCTGATCATAATAACGCTGAGGGCTACCGAAAGGAGGAACAACACGGCACATAGAATGATCAGGTTCCAAACCGGGTCTTTCTGGTAGCTCTCATCCTGACCGTACAATACAAATCCGGACCATAAAGCCGGATGGGCTTCAATTTCGGGACCAGTTCGATGCAGATAGGTCAGTTTTGCCTGTCTCAGTGCCTGGTCCTTGCTGTAACCGGCTTTAAGGAACTGGTAAAACCAGGGCACTATGGCGCTGCTGGAGGCGTCCTCAATATCCCAGAGCGTCATGATCAGGCTGGGAATGCCGGCGAAGGCAAAGGCACGGGCCAGGCTGATGACTCCCTCTCCTTTCTGCAGTTTACCGTCTCCGGTGCTGCAGGCGCTCAGGACCGCAAGCTGTCCGCTAAAGTTCATGTTATAGATTTCATAGGTATAAAGATAACCATCCTCAACGGTGTCTCCGCGTGCATAAAATGATAATCTGGACGAGAGCGGATTCCTGTTGTCAATGTATGTATGCATGGCAAAATGCAGGATTTCATAATGTTCCGCCAGTTCTTTGAACCGGTGCTCCGTTGCTTCTCTGCCGGTGAGCTTTTTGCCGCCCATGATTTCAGCCACCCGCTCCGCTTCCCTCAGGGCTCCGGGGAGATCGGCGTTGGCCAGGGGTTGGTCTGCCGCCAAATGCTCAAAACCGGGGATGGCTCTCCAATTGATGGAATAAGTAGGGGCCATGGCCAGAACGCCATGTTCCAGGGTGGGATTATTTCGGGCTGAAGTCAGATGCATCAGGGTAGCCGAACTCGCATACGTAAATGAAAAATCATTGATCAGGTATGGAAGTTTACGGAAACAGATGGAATCCGAAAGATAAACTTTTTTGATAAGCGACTCAAACGACAAGTAGGCGAGTTCCCCATCCGGTATGATAATCAGTTTTTTCTTACCCACCAGGCCAGGGGCTATCGGAGCCATCAGCTTCTGATACAAGTTGTGCGACAGGTATTGAAATTCTATGAAATCTTTGTATCCGTAATCCTTTGCCCTGTTTAAATGCAGGTTGTTCCTGACGGCGAAAATATCATGGACCAGTGCAGAATCGGTGTTAATTTGCTCCACGATCACCTTTTGCGGATCGATCAAAAAAACGACGATCGCATGATCGGTCAGGGTGTATTCTATGACGGCTTCATCATCCCGGAGCATATCCTGCACCTGCCTGATGCTGATCACGGAGGGATCGAAACGCAGCCGGTAATAATCTGGATATGCCGTTTCGTAAAGTCGGATCAATTTTTCATACCGTTCCTCATAACTGACCAGGGAATTCCTTAGATATTGGATTTTTTCCACATCACGGTCCAGTCCATCTTCTTCTTCCTGGAGCTTCAGCCTGAAAAAATAGAGAAATCTTCTGATCTCTCTTTCCTGCTGAAATAAACTATCCGGGATCAGCCCCAGTTTCTGGGCATTTTCGTCCCTGAACTCCGAAAGCAGGATGGCCGCCTTGCTCTTCTCATTGATCTCAAACGCTCGCTCAAGGTATTTCGATGCACCAGAGTCCTGAAATGCAGCCAGGTTGGCCATCAGCGCGTTTTTAAAGATCTGATCGTGTTCTCCTCTGAAAATCATTTTGGATTCGCCGTCAATCTTAAAATATTTGTCAAACTGTTCTACAAGGTATAAACTCAGGTCATAGGCTTCCAATGAAGAGACGAGGTATTGAATTTTGCTGGTCTCCTGATACTTGCTGAATAGTGCATTGGCCTTGTGATTCGTGATCGCAAGGGAATAAGGGTCGAGTTTCAGTGCTTCGGCAGCAGGATTCCGCAGAATATCCGGGTTATCGAATCCCATGGCGCACGTGATCAGGCTTTCCTGGTAATAGTACAAGGCCGAATCAAGTTGTCCTTCAGCCTTATAAAAATCGGCGATTTTTAAGAGGGTTAAGGCAATTTCTCGATGAGTTCTGTTAAATGTTTGCTTAAGTAAATTATAGGCTAATCTATATTGGTCAAGTGCTTGTTCATTTTTATTATATGCCAATAAATGACCGTTATGCAAGTAAGTTAAAGAGTAGTCATAATTGTTGGCATTCTTACAGCCATTGATAGAGGTTAGGCATAACTCCATGTACCTTTCTGCGCTGTCAGATTGATTAACAGATAAAAAATAGTTTGATAAATTTCTATAGATTCTTATTTTTGATAATGGTGTTGAATAATTCAACGAAGATTTAAAAAATTGATAAGCGGACTTATAATTACCCAATTCTTTGTATGCTAGCGCAATATCCATCTCAAGCAGTGAGATATTATGCTTAGCTTGGAATAAATATTTGATATGAATTTCGTATGATTTCAAGAGAAAGGACAAGGATTTTTTATAATCTCCAAGGAAACAATAAATAATTCCTTGATTCCATAATACTGATCCAAGAAGGGGATGTACAGTAGAAAAATTATTTGAAATGGCATTTCGGGCTGAGTCTAAATAGGTTAATGCTTTATCAAATGCTGAAATTGTTAAATAAAACTTTCCGAAGTTAATATATAATTTTATCAGATTAAGTATATTGTTATGATTATCAATATTATAGGATTCCAAAGCCTTAAAGAAGTGATTCTCTGCTTTAAAATATTCTCCCAATTCGCTATAAATGATTGCCTGGTTTTGCAGATAATTTGAGGATTCCCCGACCTTATCCGGGCGGTGAATTACAAGGTCCATGGCTCGCTGGTAATGCTCCAACGCGGTTTCCAGGTCTTTTCTGAAATAATAATAATTGCCCAGTTTATTCAGGCCCGGCGCAAGGATGGCATCATTGCTGCCATACCTGGCCTTCAGCAGGTTAATATGATCTTCCAGGTACTGTTTGCCGGTTTCCAGTTCACCTATTTCGAGGTACAGGGTTCCGCTTTCATAAAGCATCCGTTGGTGATAATCGGGATCCCCGTGCAGCGCGACAGCGGGGGTGGCATGAAGCTTTCTGATGATATGGAGGGCCGAATCGTACTGGCCTGTTAGCCGGTAAATCTCCGCCAATTCCAAGTCCAGCCGGTTTTCGCAACCGCGGTACCGGCTTTCAGTGCTGTTCAATGCACGGGACAAAAGAAAGCAAGCGGAATCATAATTATTCTCAGCCTTGAGGATCCTGATGCTTTGCTCCAGTGGCGATCCATCCCAGCACTGGGTGCGAACGGCGATGGTATTCAAGACCAACAGGGCCAGTAAAAAAGACATCCTTGCCACGCCCCGCCCCGTTCCGAAAGAGGTTTTACATGTTAACGCCATAGAATTCCATTCTATCCTTAAAATCCTTTTTAATGATTAGAGTGGTTTTTTCCTGGAATATACCCGCCTGTTGATAACTAAAAATGCAATCCCTATCGCCAGCGCCAGGATAAGCCCCGCCACGATTGAGTTCCGGGCCCCGTGATCCTGACCTGCGACGGGTGAGGTTTTCCCGATATTAACAAACCCGGCCCAGAAGTACGGGTGGGAATAAAGTTTCCCTGCTTTTTCCAGGTAGCTTATTTTGGCTTGCTGCAGGGCAATATCCTTAGGCAATCCATCCTGGAGGTTCCGGTAAAACATATCCATCAGCCCGGCGCTGGAATGGTCCTCGATTTCCCATAAGGTCATGATCACGCTGGGTATGCCGGCGTAAAAGAAGCCCCTGGCCAGGCTGATGATGCCTTCTCCCCGCTCCAGTTTGCCTGTTCCCGTATTGCACGCGCTCAGCACGGCCAATTCCCCCTTCAAGTCCAGGCTGAACAATTCATAAGTGTTGAGCAGGCCGTCATCGGTTGAATCACCCGGTGTGAGCGTAAATACCAATTTGGAATACAACGGATTCTGGTCGTCAATCATGGTGTGCATGGCGAGGTGCAGCAGGTTGTAATCTCCGGCCATACGCTTGAAGGCGGATTCCGTGGCGCGCTCATCAAAGTACTTCGTGGTTTTATAATATTTGGCGATTTGATTTACTTCTTCATGCGTACCTTTGATCGGTGTCAGCCTGAAAAGTGAAGAATCGAGTTCCGGTGAACGGCTTCTTAAATTCGATGAAAAGTTATAGGATGGGGCAATGGCCAGTAGTTTTCTTTTTCGTTCCCGCTCTATGTTTTTCGCCATGGATTCGAAGTACACGGTGGCCGAACTGGCGTAACTTACCGCATGATGCCTGATGAGCCAGTCAAGGGATGAATAGCCGGCGCTATTATTTTCAGGACTATTGACCAGCAGCATATCGAACGGCAGATATCCGAGTTCTCCATCCGGGATAATGAGCAGGCGCTTATCCCGGATATCCTTGGAAAACGGGAAAACCAAAAACTGGTACAATGCTGAACATGCCAGGGTCAGCTCCCGGAATGCGTTTTGATCCGCATCGAAGAACGAACCGGATGAAAACATCTGCCTGAGCTGGTTCACCTTATTCACCAGGGTGTCTCTCCGGCCCAGTTGCTTGAAATAGAACTGTTCACGGCCGATAAAAAAACCATAAACCATCGTGTCGGCAAAATGATAACTGATCATCACCTGGTCTGATTCAATCAGTTCCGGGACCGATTCCGCTTCAATAATGGAATAATCGTATTTTAAGGCGTAATAATCAGGATATTGGTCTTTTATTAAACTGATCAGGCTGTCATAGCTGTTCCGGAACATGAAAAGTTTATCATTCCACCTGGAAAGTTTTCCCTGGTCCGGCATTTTTCTTTTCTTTTCCTCATAGACCTGATTATTGTAAAATGCAATTTCTGTGTTGAGATTTTTTTCTTTGCTGACAATTTCGGCGGGGATGGTCGTCCTGGCACGGGCTTCCAGTCCGCGCAACGCCCCCAGCAGTATGACCGCCTTACCCTTCTCACTATACCCGAATGCTTCCTCCAGGTACTTTGAATCGCCCGTCGTTTCATATAGTTTCAATGAAACGACCATGCCTAAATCAACCGTTACGCGTGCAAAATTGAGTAGAACCATTTGACTTTCCTCGTCACTATAACTTCTGCGGATCATGTCGATTATTAGCCATGACTGATTAATGGAATTTAAGGCATATTGTAACTCAGCCAAATCATTATTTAAATAATACCGTTTAACGAAGATTTGTGATTGTATATTTAAGGCATCAGGAATATTTATATCAAGGAAAATTTCATTAGTGCTTTTAGATATTTCTGGATTACCAATCAGATAATCAGGTATAAAACTATTAATGGCTTCTTGAGTCAGAGCAAGCGCTGATTTCAAATCGTTCTTTTCAATGTGTAATTCTGCAAGCCTTAATTTTGCCCTTGAAACATCTTTATTTCTATCCCCAAATAAATTACGGAATGTTTTTAAAGAATTGTTTAGATATAGAATTGCACTATCCTTATTTGTTGCTCTGAGATTCTCCCCAAAGTATTGATAGCACAGACCTAAGTCGTAGTTATCACTAGTAGAATATTTCCTGGCATTTATAATAGCTTTAACGTAAAAATAATTAGCACTGTCATTTTTATTTAAACGAGAATACAGATTACCAATATTTCTTAAGAGTTTAACTTTATAGGGATTATCAGTTACATGAACGACCTTTAGATAATGATTAAGAGCTTCATTTGTGTTTCCGAGTAAATCATATGCTAGGCCTATATCCATTTGGATTCGCATACGGGTAATTACATCCGAGGGATCGGTTTCTATGTAAAGTGCAAACGCTTTATTCAAGAAGTTGATGCCTTTTTCGTAGTCTCCTTGATGAACGAAAATATTTCCTTTATTCCATAATAATGATGATGTTATCTTCTTATAAACTTCCGTTTTATGGCTACTTAATACCAACTCTGCTTTATCATAATATTTTAGAGCAAGTTCATATTTAGATATATCATTGTAAAATTTACCAATATTTATATAAATACTGGCCAGGGCCGGATCCGATATGGAAAACAATTGTTCATTTAACTGCAATGATTTTAAAAAGAGGCTCTCTGCCAGGGTATAGTCGCCCTGCATATGGGCCGCAATCCCGAGGTTCTGGTACGAGGAAGCGCTGAGAAAATTTTCCGGGTTTTTCTTCAGCCTGGCCAGGCGGAGCGCGTTCTCATGTGTGGCATAGGCAAGGGCGTAATCACCTGTGGCCAGGTAAAGATTTCCTAATTTATTGTATGCGTAACGCAACAGGGTGTCGTCAGGGCCGTTTTCTGATTCCCGCAGCCGGATGGCTTCCTGGATATTTTTCCTGGACAGGTTAATCTTGCCGGTAGCCAGATCTAACGCACCGCTGACCTGCATCACTTCAGCCCGGATCAGGGGGTCGGTCTTAAGGTTCTCAGGGAGCGCACGCTCCAGCTGATTCAAAGCCTGCCCGGCGGTCGCAAAATCCTGCCGTGTGATATACAGGTCGATGATATTCAAGCTATTGATAATCAAATCTCTCTGGTGATATTCTGCATCCAGGGAGTATCCATATGCCTGGAAATAGAAGAGCGCACTGTCGTACTGGTTCCTGTACCTGTGGTCTTCAGCCTTGTTTTTTAGCGAGTTGGCATTTGGGTTTTCCTGGATGCCGGCCTGTAGCGCCGGACTGGTCAAAAAAATAACAAAAAGGAGCCGGATGCATAGGAAGTGCCCGGCATGATTCGGGAGATGATGATTTAAGTTCCGTTCCAAGATGAACAATAAAGTCCTTTGTTCCGGGCTAAAGTAAAGATAATAATTGGTTGTTCCGATGAAGGGATAAAAAAAAGGGGTGCTAGCCGGCACCCCTTCTCGGATTTAAAAAGAACGCCGCTATTTGGATTTAATTAAAGATCCGGTATGGGTAACGGTATTGTTTTCAATGATAACCAGCCTGTAAAAGTACATCCCGGGGGCAAGTGCAGAAACATCGGCCCTGATGATTTGCGGCCCTGCATTCATCCGGCAGTCGCCGGTGCCCGCAACGAGCTTTCCGGTCTGATCAAATACGGTGAAGATCACTTCGCTTTCGTTGGCCAGTAAGAATTCGACTTGTGCAAACTCCCGGCAGGGATTGGGATAGATCACCGGGGGCGCTGCAGTGGCGATCACTGTCTTCACTTCAGGCATGAGGAGGCTGATGTGTGTGATGACATTTCCATCCAGGTCAATGAAATGGCTTTCCGGCAGGATCTCCAGAGAATAGGTTTGTTCCCGGCTGCCCCGCTGTGCTTCGACCGTAATGCTTACCAGGGAATGTTCTCCCAGTTCGTGCCCTCCCCGCTCCGGATCAAGCCAGGTCAGGGTGAGTACATTCCGGTTGTCATCAAGATTGGCCAGCATTCCTTGAAGCTCCGTCTGGATGTCAATGACCGACAAACCGACGGGAATGGCTAGCATTAGCTGCATCCCGCCAATGGTTTCATGTCCGGAAGAAGCAATCTCCATGTTGAAGGATGAGTGATCTGCACTGAGGATCTCGGTGGTGGGAATCAGAGCGCTTGCATCAACGGATTTGGTGGGTACAAATGTTCCGCTAGCATCTCCTGAAGATGAACCTTTGGAAGTTACCCCATCCCTGCTGCCGGAGGTATAGGGTACTTCTTCAAAGACCCAGTTTCCGACAGGAAAAGGATTGCCCTGGTTCAGGTAACCGACCAGGATCAGGGTGTAATCGGCCCAGGTAACTGACCCACTACCATTGACATCTGCGGCCAGGGTTTGAATATCGTTGAAGGGATACAGGTTTAAAATGTTCAGCATGACCAGAAATGCATCGGTCAGGTTTACCCCTGTGGTTGCGCCTTCTTTGTTGAAGGTTAATGTATAGGATCCGGGGAGGACATTGTTAAATGTAAATTGGCCGGTGAAATTTGTTATGGTCGAATCGATGGCCTGGCCTTGCAGATTTAGATATGCAGTAACACCAGGCATGGGCGAGAATCCATGGTATTTGACCTGTCCGGTAATTGTTTCTCCATTTTGGGCGCTAACGGATAAGGAAAAGAATAACAGCGCGATAGTCAGTGATTTGTAGATAACTTTTTCCATGATTTCCAAATTTTGGCGTTCGTTTTTCATTAAATCCGGTTGGGTGAAAAAGGCTTTTTTTAGCGGCTATACCTTATTTCATGATTTAATCATGGAACGGCCTAAAAGGTAATACGTAATCCGGAAAAAAAAGTTTAAAAAATGAAAAACATCCAAGCGATTTGTCCGGACAAAAATATGATTATTTCAATAAAAACGGGGGCTATCATTATCTTTGCCCCGGAAAAAGTACCCATTAGAGGTTGTTGAAAAATAAATTAACTTTTATTGCATTTCTACGTATTACCTTTTGGTTAAATCATGATAAAGGATCGATGAATGACGTTTTATACTGATGAGGCAATCATACATGGCTTGATGAAACGTGATAGCGGGATTATCAGGTACATCTACAAAGAGTACTATCCCACGATCAAGTTTTTAATCACAACTAACTCAGGAACGGAAACGGATGCGGAAGATGTATTCCAGGATGCCTTGGTTGTGTTATACCGGAAGATTGCACGTGAAAATTTGGTATTGACCAGTTCTTTCAAAACGTTTTTATATTCCATTTGCAGGAACCTTTGGCTGCAGCGATTGGACAGAAGAGTGTTCAGCAATGAGTTTCTTGAACTGGAAGATCTGGGTGAATCCCACGATAATCTGTTCTCGGAACCACCGGAAGACGATCAGGAGAAGTACCGGCTGTTTCAGCAGCATTTTCTCGGTTTAAGCGAGGATTGCCAGAAGGTGCTCAGATTGTTTCTGAATAAGATATCCTTAAAGGAAATTGCTGAAATTATGGGCTTTAAAACTGAGAAGTACGCCAAAACCCGAAAGTTCATGTGTAAGGAGAAACTAAAGAACTCGATAATTAATGACCCAAGTTTTAAAAAATATTTAACCGATTATGAATAGAGTCAAATACACCGAATGGATCGACAGCTATCTCGAGGGTGAGATGGACCCGGGTTCAATGCATGAATTTGAATCCTCGTTGGGTTCAGATAAAGAGTTGGCCCTGGAATACAAGCTGGAACTAGACTTGCACAAAGCGCTTGCAGATGAAGAAATCCTTGATTTCCGCGCCAAGTGCTTCCTGGCTCAGGAAGAGACCCGGATCGCAACAAGCGTTGCAGGCAAGGTAATTCACTTCACCCGTAAATATTGGTATGCGGCGGCGTCTGTTATCCTGATCGCTTTAATCGCAGGAGGCGTTATGCTCTTCAATCCGGGAGGGTACTCTGCTGAGAAACTGTTCAAAATGTATTACAAGTCCGGAGAAACTATGGAGTTCCGTTCAGGGAACGTTACCGTAGCCGAAGCATTGCTGGCTTTTGGACAAAACGACTTTGTCACCGCCAACCAGTTATTCGACCAGATCCTCCTGAACGATCCGGACAACTATGCTGTCCTATATTATAAAGGTATATCCAATATCGAACTGAAAAATTTCCAGGAGGCCATCCGCTTATTTGAGGTCGTTATTGCCGATCAAAATAACCTGTATACTGAATACGCCGACTGGTACCTGGGCCTGAGTTACCTGGCCGCCGAGCAGCCAGGCCAGGCCAGCGCGGTTTTCACTCGGATCATGACGACCAAGGGTCACCTTTATGAGGCCGAAGCTGTCGAAATCCTTGATAAGATGGATAAAGGAGAAAAAAGTAAAAAATTTCTGAATAATTTGTTCTTTTTGATATTACCTTTTTAATATTTCCTGATTAATGTGTGATTGAAGAAATAATTCATTTGTTTTTTCATGATTTTGGGTTTAAGTAAAGGGTGCCGGGGGGCGCCCTTTATTTTTTTTCAGATGTTTGCACAAGCTTCCCGCCATTGACAAAAATCCGCTAACTTTCCGGTTTTGTATCAGGTTTAACGATTAACTATTATGATATGAACCGAAAAACCGGCGTTTATGCTTCTTTTCCAGTTTTTCTTGCGTTCCTGTGCATGGGCTTTGGCGATGTGGTGGGTCCGCTCACAGGATTGGTCAAACAGGATTACCAGCTTTCCAACTTTGCTGCACAACTCATTCCATTCATGGGATTCCTGATGTTTGGATTATTATCCATTCCCCTGGGGATCGCCCAGCAGAAAGTGGGGCGCAAAGCCATCCTCCTCACAGGACTCCTGATCGCCATCCTTGGTCTTGCCATACCTTATGTAAGCGGGTTCTCATCCTTTGCAGCGTTGCTGCCCGGCGTTTTCCTGCTGGGTGCAGGCGCCACATTCCTTCAAGTTTCCGGAAATCCCATCATGAGAGATGTGTCACCGGATGGGAAATACTCCCGCAACCTGTCCCTGGGGCAATTTATTAAGGCCATCGGTTCGCTGTCGGGCGCACTCATCCCGCTTGCAGCGGCCAACTATTGGAACGCGGACTGGAAAATCCTTTTTCCGGTGTACCTTATCGTTCTTGTTCTGACGGTCATTTGGCTCACCATGACCCGAATCCGGCAGAAAGATTCCGATCAAACCGTTAAAGCGTCATTTACCACCAGCTTCAGGCTGCTCAGCCATCCATATGTCCTGATGATGGTGCTGGGCATTTTTTTATATGTGGGCGCTGAAGTTTCCCTGAGTTCGGGACTGCCTATTTTTCTGCAGGACAGTTTTGGTTTTGACATTGCCAGGATGGGCCTTCTGGGAACTTTATTCTTTTTTATCGCCCTGATGAGCGGCCGTTTCCTGGGCGCCCTGGTCCTTAACTGGATTTCCCCCTTTCGGTTTCTCAAGGTATCCGTGATTATTTCGCTGGTTGGTTTTGCCGGGCTGGCGTCTGGCGTCCAATCGCTCTCCATCGCGGGTATCTTTGTCATTGGGCTGGGTTTTGCCAATATTTTTCCGCTCATTTTCAGCATCACCGTTGAAAAGATGCCGGAACGCATCAATGAACTTTCCGGATTGATGGTTACCGCCATTGTCGGAGGGGCGATCATTCCGCCGGTCATGGGGTATGTTGCGGATCAGACGGGTACGACCATCGCGCTCCTGGTGCCTTTTCTCTGTGTACTATACATCTCTGTGCTTGCTTTTACCCGGAAAACAACGTTAAAAACAGTTTCAGAATGATCAGCCGCCGAAGATTTATCTCCGCAAGCACACTGGCCTCCGCCGCCATGCTCACCGGAATAAAAGTCAGGGCCGGGCATCCGCTACAAAGTGGGAGATCAAGCCGGCCGGTCATCCTATCAACCTGGGATTTTGGACTGAAAGCAAACCATGCCGCCTGGGAAAAGCTGAATCAGGGTGGTTCTTCGCTGGATGCGGTGGAGGCTGGTATCCGATTGACCGAAGCGGATCCGGATAACCTGTCTGTTGGTATTGGCGGATTACCTGACCGAGAAGGCATTGTCACACTGGATGCATCCATCATGGATGAAACCGGGAAAGCCGGCTCTGTCACGTTTCTCAGGGATATAATGCATCCGATTTCAGTCGCCCGGCTGGTGATGGAAAAAACCCCGCATGTCATGCTTTCCGGTGCGGGAGCCTTGCAATTCGCGCTGGAACAAGGCTTTGAGCGAACAGATCTGCTTACGGACAAGGCGCGAAAAGCCTGGGATGAATGGAAGATTCACAGCCATTATAAACCGGTTATCAACCTAGAAAACCATGATACCATCGGCATGCTCGTTTACGATGAAGCAGGCCGGATGGCCGGCGGATGCTCCACAAGCGGTCTGGCCTATAAAATGCACGGCAGGGTGGGGGACTCCCCCATCATCGGTGCGGGATTGTTTGTGGATAATGAGGCGGGCGCAGCTGTGGCGACAGGTCTGGGAGAACTGGTCATGCGTACCATGGGGGCATTCCTCGTTGTAGAATTGATCCGCTCGGGAATGGAGCCTTTTGAAGCCTGCAGAACGGCCATCCGGAGGATCATCGACAAATATCCTGAGCATAAGGATGTCCAGGTTGCCATAATTTCCATGGACCGCAAGGGAAACACGGGCGCTTTCGCCATTCAGAAAGGATTCAGTTATGCAATTAGCCGGGATGGACGGCACGAGATCATCCAGGCGCCTTCCTATTATTAGAGACGAAGATGAAGAAGTTATTTTTTCTTTTACCAATGGTTTGGCTTTGGGGTTGTGGTTCCCTTACGAACAGTAATCCGGTGGCTCTCGTTAATCCGTTCATCGGCACGGATGGACACGGGCACACATACCCGGGCGCATCCATGCCATTCGGAATGGTCCAGTTGAGCCCCGACACCCGAAAAGACGACTGGGACGGATGTTCCGGGTATCATTATTCCGACAGTGCGATCCTTGGATTCTCACACACGCACCTCAGCGGCACCGGCGTCGGAGATTATGGCGACATCCGGTTCATGCCCATGACCGGCCCGTTGCGGTTAATGCCCGGAACTTCTTCGGATCCCGGATCCGGATACCGTTCACAATTCAGTCATGCCCGTGAAAAAGCATCTCCGGGTTATTACCAGGTGTTACTAGAAGATTGCGGGGTCGATGCAGAGCTGACCGTTACGCAGCGATGCGGAATGCACCGGTATGTTTTCCATCAAGGTGAAGAGGCCATCATACTGGTTGACCTGACGGAATCCATTGTGACTGAAAAAAATCCACAGCTTGGTCTTGAGATTGTTAATGACCATGAAATCAGGGGGTACAGGTATTCCTCGGGCTGGGCAAAGGATCAGAAGATCTATTTCCATGCCATATTTTCAAAGCCCTTCAAGGAGGCGGGAATTGCCATCGATGGCGTACCGGATAACCAACAGCGACAGGCGAAAGGTACGGACCTGCAGGCATTTGCCAGTTTCGGTCCTTTGAAGGATCAGGAAATATTGGTGAAAGTGGGCCTATCTTCCGTCAGTGAAGAAGGAGCGAGAAAGAACCTGGAAGCGGAAATCAGCGGCTGGGATTTTGATGAAGTAAAAAAGCAGGCGGAAGAAGCGTGGCGACAGGAGCTCAGTAAAGTTGAAGTTTCCGGAGGTTCCCACGCAGAGCAGGTTAAGTTCTACACGGCGCTCTATCATGCCTTCCTGGCCCCTAATATTTTTTCTGATGTCGATGGCGCATACCGGGGGCACGACGGGGCCATCCACCAGGTAGATGGTTTTGAGATGTACACGGTATTTTCCTTATGGGATACCTACCGGGCGCTTCACCCGCTGCTGACCATCCTGCAACCGGAGCGAACCGCAGATTTTATCAGATCCATGCTGGATGTTTATGATAAGGGCGGATTGCTGCCCGTCTGGGAACTGGCCGGGAACGAAACCTTTTGTATGATCGGGTATCACTCGGTACCTGTTATCGCCGACGCTTATCTCAAGGGGATCCGTGGATTTGATGTTGAAAAGGCTTATCAGGCATCTGTTCACAGCGCCACGCAGAAGCATTTTGGGCTGGAGGCCTACATGGAAAATGGCTATATCCCGGCTGAAGAGGAGGGAGAGGCGGTTTCCAAAACGCTGGAATACGCCTATGATGACTGGTGCATCGCCATGATGGCCCGGAGCCTTGGAAAAGTTGAGGATTACCGGGTGTTCCTCGAACGGGCCCAGAATTACAAGAATTTGTTCGATCCGGAAACAGGCTTCCTCAGGGGGAAGAGAAACGGGATGTTTGTAGAACCCTTTGATCCTGCGGAAGTGAATTTTATGCTGACTGAAGCCAATACGTGGCAGTATACTTTTTATGTACCACAGGATATCAGCGGGTTAATGGAACTTATGGGCGGAGAAGAGGGGTTCGAGGCGATGCTCGATCGCATGTTCTCCGCCGCCGACACGCTGAGTGGCAGAAAACAGGCGGATATTACGGGATTGATCGGCCAGTATGCCCACGGGAATGAGCCCAGCCACCATATGGCCTATTTGTATAACTATGCCGGCAAACCTTATAAAACGCAAAAGATAGTCCGGCAGATCATGCGCCAGTTATATGGCGACGGTCCGGATGGTCTTTGCGGTAACGAGGACTGCGGACAGATGTCGGCCTGGTTCGTGATGAGCGCCATGGGCCTGTATCCCGTTACGCCTGCATCAGGTATTTACGCCATAGGCAGCCCGCTGTTTGAGCAAATGACCATTAACCTGCATGATGGGCTGGCGTTTACCATTATGGGGATCGGTAATAATGAAGATAATATTTACATCCAATCCGCTTCACTGAACGAGGAACTGTTGAGCCGGTCGTATCTTACCCATGATGAACTCATGCAGGGAGGTGAAGTCGTTTTCACCATGGGATCCGGGCCAAATACCAGCTGGGCCGCTCAGGACGGGGATTTACCGGTTTCAGAGATTTCGGACCACCTGGTCACACCCGTTCCTTATTTTCGCGCTTCTTCTTCATCTTTCCGGGATACCCTGAACATCAGCATACATCATCTTGATCCCAGCGTTACGTTATCTTATCAACAGGATGAGCCTGGCAGCGCTGTCTTATATTCTCAGCCATTTGTGATCGGCCGTCCGGGCACATTTCATGCGGTCGCGGTCGATGAGATTACCGGCAGAAGTAAAACCACGCGTGCCATATTTCATCAGATCGGCCACGGATGGAGCGTTTCGCTCAAAAATCCATACAACACCCAATACACGGGCGGAGGAGAACTCGGCCTGATCGACGGGCAAAGAGGCGGACATAATTTCAGGACCGGTTCCTGGCAGGGATATCATGGGGTGGATTTTGAAGCGGTGATCGATCTGGGTGAAAACAGGCCGGTTAAGAAGATCATGGCATCATTCCTTCAGGATCAGAACAGCTGGATCTTTATGCCGGAAGAGGTGCGGTTCATGGTTTCAAGGAAACCGTTTGATTTCCGGACGGTCGGCATTCTGAAAAATGATGTGCCGGACAACACTTCCGATGCGGTGATTCGTGAGTTCATCCGTGAAGGGCTTCGGGAAACCTGCCGGTACATTAAAGTTGTGGCGGTAAACAGGGCGGTCTGCCCTGAATGGCATGTGGGTGCCGGAGAAAAGGCCTGGATCTTCGTGGATGAGATCTCGATAGAATAAACCGGATCAGCGGATCGGGTATTTTTTAAAGATCTCGTTGGAACGCATCAGAATATCTACATACTGGGCGCGCTGGTAAGCATAGGGATCTTTAATGTTCTTTTTGGACAACTTTCCCCTGAAATCTGCCAGGGACTGGTAATTCTTGCTCTTCATCCATTCCTGGAGTTCGTCAAGTATTTTTCCGATCTGCCTGGGGCCGTGCTTGTACAATGTGCTGACTACCTGTACGCAGTCGGCGCCTGCAATGATCATTCTGGCAACGTCTTTTCCGTTGAGGATGCCTGTGTTGCTGCATATGCTGGCCTTAATGTTTCCAAAAAGCAGTCCGGCGAAGCGCAGGGGCAGCCGGTTGTCCTCCTCGTTGCTCAGCATATAGGGATAATGCATCGCCTCTTTCTCAATATCGATGTCGGGCTGGAACAGCCGGTTGAAAAGGACAAAGCCGTCGGCGCCCTTTTTATCCATTTCGCCGATACAATACAACGGATTGGTATAAAATGGGCTTAATTTAACGCTGACCGGTATTTTTACGGCCTTTTTCACCCCTTCGAGCGTATCGAGCTGCTCCTGGAGGATGGAGTTGTCGTCAATGTCAAACTCACGCGGTACCGCATAGAAGTTCAGTTCCAGGGCGTCCACCCCTGTTTCTTCAATCTTTTTGGCATACTCATACCAGGTATCATCATATACCGCGTTGAGGCTGGCAATGATCGGTATGTTCACTGCCTGGCGGGCTTTGGAAAGGTTGAACAGGAATTCCGCCGGGCCGGCATCCTCAATGGATGGCAGCATGGATCCCATCTCGGCATGCCGTGCGCCATAGTCTTCTTCGGCATGGTAATGCTCCAGGTTTTCCAGCTGGATTTGCTCTTCAAAGAGCGATTTGTAGACAATGGCAGCGGCCCCGGCCTCTTCAAGCTTTTTCAACAGACTGATGTCCGTGACCATATTGCTTGCCCCGACAATCACGGGGTTTTTCAGGGTTAAACCGAGATATTTCGTTGTGAGATCCATAGATATTTGAATTAAAATTGGTATGCGAATTTTAGGGTCGTAAAATTAGGTAAACCTGCCTAGATACACAAGAAGATTTTTTTCAGGATTTCAGACTCATGTCCGGTGAAATCGCTTTTTCCTGCGATTAATGCAGTAATATTAATATAATCATATTTTGTATTTGTAACTAATCTAAACTGGGTATAAATAAGGCGTTTGAGGCCGTATTTTCTAATCCTGGCCCCTTCATAAGGTTAATTATTCTTAATTTCGCCCTGAATTTCAAATCCTTGAAATATTTGATGTAAAGTATTTAAATACAATCTGTTATGAAAAAGAAGAAATTTGTCACCTGCGATGGGAACTATGCTGCTGCTCATGTTGCTTATATGTTCAGTGAATTGGCTGCGATCTATCCGATCACTCCTTCTTCTACCATGGCTGAGTATGTTGATGAATGGGCCGCTTACGGCCGTAAAAATATTTTCGGCGATGTGCTTCAGGTTACGGAAATGCAGTCGGAGGCCGGCGCCGCCGGCGCAGTGCACGGCTCGCTGCAGTCGGGCGTGCTGACCACCACGTTCACTGCGTCTCAGGGCTTGCTGCTGATGATCCCCAACATGTACAAAATATCCGGTGAACTGCTGCCGGGGGTATTCCATGTCAGCGCCCGCAGCCTGGCCGCCCATGCCCTCTCCATTTTTGGCGACCACAGCGATGTGATGAGCACCCGGCAATCGGGTTTCGCCATGCTGGCCACCGGAAGCGTACAGGAAATCATGGATATCGCCTCGGTAGCCCATCTGGTGGCCATCAAATCCAGGATCCCTTTCCTGCATTTCTTCGATGGATTCCGGACCTCACATGAGATCCAGAAGGTGGAATATTTTGAAAATGAGGATATGGCTAAGCTGCTGGACTTTGAGGCAGTCCAGGCTTTCCGTGACCGTGCCCTCAACCCGGAACATCCGGTCACCCGCGGTACCGCGCAAAACCCGGATATTTACTTCCAGGCCCGCGAAGCCGCCAACCGTTTCTACACGCCGATTCCCGACCTGGTAGAACAATACATGCAGGAGATCACCAAAATGACGGGCAGGGAATACCATCCGTTCGTTTACTACGGCGATCCGGATGCGGAGCATGTGGTCATCGCCATGGGTTCCGTAACGGAAACGATCAAGGAAACCATCGACTACCTGATGTCGAAAGGAGAGAAGGTAGGCCTGGTGACCGTGCACCTGTACCGTCCGTTCTCAGAAAAATATTTCCTCAAAGTCCTGCCAAAATCCGTGAAAAGAATTGCGGTACTGGACCGGACAAAAGAACCCGGAGCCAACGGGGAACCACTGTACCTGGATGTTAAGGACGTTTTCTATGGTACGAAAGACGCTCCCCTGATCGTCGGCGGAAGATACGGTCTCAGTTCCAAGGACACCACCCCGTCCATGATCATGTCGGTATTTAACAACCTGAAACTGAATGAACCCAAAAACCGGTTTACGGTCGGTATTATCGATGACGTGACATTCCTGTCGTTGCCACTGCTTCCGGAAGTGAGCGTTGTCGCCAAAGGGACGTTCGAAGGTAAATTCTACGGACTGGGTTCCGACGGTACGGTGGGCGCCAATAAGAACTCCATCAAGATCATCGGCGACAACACCGATAAATATTGCCAGGCTTACTTCGCCTACGATTCGAAGAAGTCGGGCGGGATCACCACCTCTCACCTCCGTTTCGGCGACAAGCCCATCCGGGCAACGTACCTGGTGACCACACCGGATTTTGTCGCCTGCCATGTTCCTTCTTACCTGGATAAGTATGATATGCTCAAGGGGCTTAAGAAGGGTGGGACCTTCCTGCTGAACAGCATCTGGGACGTCGAAGAGACGAAAGAAAAGCTGCCCGATTCGATGAAAAAGTACCTTGCGGAGCATGATATCCAGTTTTATATCATCAATGCCACCAAGATCGCTGAAGAAATCGGCCTGGGCAACCGGACGAATACCATCATGCAAGCTGCATTCTTCAAAATTGCCGGCGTTATCCCTTACGAGACTGCGGTGGATGAAATGAAACGCATGGTCCGCAAGTCATTCGGCAATAAAGGGGAAGAGATCGTGCGGATGAACAACGCCGCTGTTGATGCCGGAGGCGATGTGATCAGGGTGAAAGTACCCGAAGCATGGAAGAAGCTTGACGGTGTGGATATCCGTGAAGAGCTCGATGTTCCGGATTTTGTGAAGAACATTGCCATGCCGGTTAACCATCTCAAGGGAGATGACCTTCCGGTGAGCGCATTTGCAGGCCGTGAAGACGGTACATTCATGGCCGGGACGACGGAATTCGAGAAACGCGGTATTGCCGTCCACGTCCCCGAATGGCAGGTCGAAAACTGCATTCAGTGCAACCAGTGCGCTTATGTATGCCCTCATGCCTGCATTCGTCCCTTCCTGATGTCTGACGAGGAATTAAAAAACGCTCCGGAAGGAACGCTGACCCAGGACACAAAAGGAAAGTTCGCCGGCTACCACTTCCGAATCCAGGTGAGCGTGCTCGACTGCACGGGCTGCGGCAACTGCGCAGACGTCTGCCCCTCCAAGGAAAAAGCTCTGGTCATGGAAACGCTGGAAAGCCAGCTCGGAGAAGTTGAGCGCTGGGATTATATCTCAAAGAATGTTACTTACAAGGATCAGATCGTTCCTAAGGACCAGTCGGTCAAGAACAGCCAGTTTGCCCAGCCGTTGTTTGAATTCCACGGCGCCTGCGCCGGTTGCGGCGAGACGCCGTACATCAAGACCATAACTCAGCTCTATGGCGAACGGATGATCGTCACCAACGCCACCGGCTGCTCCTCGATCTATGGCGGTTCAGCCCCCTCCACACCATACCGGCCGCACAATGTCAGCGGACATGGTCCGGCATGGGCCAACTCTCTGTTTGAAGACAACGCAGAGTACGGTTACGGCGTTACGATCGGCGTCAACAAACTCCGCAACCGGATTGCCCTGAGAATGACCGAAGCCATGAAGGACGGGCTGCCGGAAGATCTTCGCGCCGCTTTCCAGGAATGGATCGAGAACCGGGAATCGGGCGACGGATCGAAAACGGCTTCAGATAAACTCATTCCGTTGCTTGAGAAATCCGAACTGCAGTTAGCCAAAGAGATCCTGAGCCTGAAACAATACCTGGTGAAAAAATCAGTCTGGGTGATCGGCGGGGATGGCTGGGCCTATGATATCGGTTACGGCGGCCTTGACCATGTACTCGCTTCGGGTGAAGATATCAACGTGCTTGTTCTGGATACGGAGGTTTACTCGAACACCGGTGGACAGGCATCCAAGTCAACCCCGGCCGGGGCGGTTGCCAAGTTCGCCGCTTCAGGCAAGAAGATCAGAAAGAAAGACCTGGGCCTGATGGCGATGAGCTATGGTTATGTGTACGTGGCCCAGGTGGCCATGGGCGCCAGCCAGAACCAGTACTTCAAAGCCCTGAAAGAGGCAGAATCCTACCAGGGACCTTCGCTGATCATTGCCTACTCTCCCTGTATCAATCACGGAATCCGGCTGGGTATGGGTAAAACACAATATGAGCAGGAATTGGCTGTGAATGCCGGTTACTGGCATCTGTACCGCTACAACCCGCTGCTGGAACTGGAAGGAAAGAATCCGTTCCAGCTTGATTCCAAGGAGCCCGACTGGAGCCAGTTCCAATCCTTCCTCAACGGGGAAGTGCGGTATGCATCCCTGAAGAAAGCCTTCCCGAGCGAAGCCGCCCGGCTCGACGCCATGGCCGAACAAAATGCACGCTGGCGTTACGAAACCTACAAAAGGCTCGCGATGATGGATTTTTCCACTAAGTAACCCTCGGGACAGAACAATAAGAGGCTGCCTCAAATACATGGGGCAGCCTCTTTTTTTTTGGAGATAATCGTCTATTAGTGAATCCTGATCTCGTAAGGTAATTTGGCCTGGATACCCTGCGATTCGCTGAGTTGTTTCAGGTACCGGTAGTAGGCGTAAAACGGCCCCAGCTCCTGTTCTATTCTTGAAGCGCTGACATTGCCTGAAAATTCGTCGATCAGCTGCTGCAGGGGTTCTTTCTGGGCCGGTAACGACCACAGGTTGTAATCAGTTACTTCAGCCAGTTCCGCGGCCAGGGCAATGGCATCATTCAGCCCGCCGAACTGGTCAACCAGTCCGAGATCCCGTGCATCGAGTCCGCTCCATACGCGGCCCTGGCCAATGGAATCCACGTCAGCTTCAGTCATATTCCGGCCTGCTGCCACAATACCCACGAATTTATCATAGATCTGGTCGATGTTTCGTTCGATCAGCAGTTTTTCATAATCCGAGAGGGGGCGGCTGACGTTGGGGAAGTCGGAATATTTATTGGTCGTGGCTACGTCAAAAGTGATCCCAAGCTTGTTGTCAAAGAATTCCTTCATATCGGGAAAAATACCGAATACCCCGATAGAGCCGGTAACGGTGCCGGGATCGGCCAGGATCCTGGATGCGGATGCGGAGATCCAGTAACCACCGGAAGCGGCCACCTCGCCCATGGAAACCACCACCGGCTTTTCCCGAACGGCCAGAGCCACTTCACGCCGGATCACTTCCGAGGCGGTCGCGCTGCCTCCGGGAGAGTTGACGCGCAGCACAATGGCTTTGACTTTATCGTTTTCCCGCGCCTGGCGGATGGCTTCCGACATTTTGACGGAGCCGATGGTGAGGTCGTCGCCTTTGCCATCAATGATGCTGCCGATGGCATAGATCACAGCAATCTTATTCGAGGAGACTTTTTCATGTTCCGCCGCGGGCGCCATGGTGTATTTTCCGATGCTCACGGTCCTGATCTTGTCATCAGCCCCCACTCCCGACAATTCACCGAGTTCGGCAAGGACTTCATCTTTGTATTTCAGCCCGTCTACCATGTTCAGGGACAGTGCTTTATCTGCTTCAAGCGCTGTGAGCTGGTCCGCGGCCTGGTTCAGTTGTTCCGGCGTCATTTCCCTGCCGGCCGCGATATCTTTCACAACAGTCGCCCACATGCCTTCGATCATGGCACTGAGCTGTTCCCTGTTGGCATCGCTCATCTGATCGAGCATGAAGGGCTCCGCGGCGCTTTTATATTTTCCGTGCCGGATGACCTGCATGTTCAGGTCCAGTTTTTCCAGCGTGCCTTTCAGGAAGAACACCTCGGCAGCCAGGCCTTTGAATTCAATCGCCCCCATTGGGTGCAGGTACACTTTATCTGCGACCGTGCTGAGGTAATAGGCGCCCTGTGACATGACCTCGCCGTAGGCGATAATGAATTTGCCGCTTTCGCGGAATTCAGCAAGAGACTGCCGGATCTCGCGGATGATGGGCATGCCTGCAGGAACGATGCTCAGATCAAGGTAAATGCCTTTGATGGCGGGGTCAGACTGGGCTTTCCGGATATTTTTCAGGATCTCATCAAGGCCCGGGACCTGCTCCATGGAGAGACCGGCCGGGGAGAAGAAACTGTACGGGTCTTTGGGCGCCCGGTCGTAGACAGGCTTATCAAGTTTCATGTGCAGGATGGAATTGGACTCGACGCTGACCGCCTTTTTATCCGCAAAAGATACCAGCGAGGCCACCATTCCCACGAAAATAAAAAATACCACGACCATGACGAGGATAAAACCCAGCATGGATGCGAGCATGAATTTAAAAAAGTCTTTCATAACCGTTTATTTAAAATATTTAAGTTCCAATTTCCGGCCATCGAATTCCGCATAGGTAAAATTGGTCAGCCAGTCGCCCAGGATCACCAGGTCGGACCCGGTCTTCAGGGGCTGCACCAAAGGGAGGTGCCTGTGACCAAAGATAAAATAATGGACCTCCAGGCCCTGTTCCAGCAGGCCGATGGCATATTGATATAACATTTCATCCTCGATCCGGTTCATGCGGTCAGGGCGGTTTTCTTTCACCACATTGGCAAGCCGGCTTTTTCCGCTGAAGTACAGGCCCATCCTGGCTCCGATATCCGGGTGGAGCCAGCGGAAGAGCCATTGATTGACCCGGTTGCTGAATACTTTCTTAAGGAACTTATAGCCGTTATCACCGGGGCCGAGCCCGTCGCCATGAGCCAGGTAAAAATTCTTACCCGCTATGGCCCGCAATTCCGGTGTACGGTGCAGCAGGATGCCCAGTTCCTCCCCGAGGTATTGAAAGGCCCAGATGTCATGATTGCCGGTGAACAGGTGCACGGGGATCCCGCTGTCGGCGATCTCAGCGAGTTTTCCCAGTAAGCGGATATATCCTTTAGGTACCACGGTTTTGTATTCGAACCAGAAATCGAACACGTCACCCATCAGGAATACTTCGGCGGCGTCACTGGAGATCCGGTCCAGCCATGTCACAATTTTCCGCTCTCTTTCCAGACTTGCGGCCCGGTCGGGTATTCCGAGGTGAAAATCTGAAGCGAAGTAATACTTGGTCCTGTTTTCCCGGACTTGATTTTCCAAGATGCAGCTATTTATCTACAATAATAAGAAAAAATACCAAACAGCGACCTAGGAGGGCAGCTCCTTTATGGCGGAGAACAGTTCCTGCAGGCTGCCGCCTTTGTACCTGATTTTCAGTTCATCATCCAGGAGAAAGAAATAGGGCAGTTTATCGGGGACGTTATAGCGGCTCCGGGCGGATGAATAGACGTTGAGGTAATCGGTGACATGTTTCCAAGCCTGGGTTCCGTCGCGTTCGATGGCGCTTTTCCAAAGGTCACGGTAGCTTTCGAGCCCTACTGCGTAAACTTCCGGCTTTTTACCTCCGTGGTTGTCCAGGAATTCTTTGAGCGCCCGGTTAGAGGTTTTGCATCCGTTCTCCCAGGAAGCCCAGAAATAGACTACGACAGGCTTGCCTTCCAGTGAGTATAATGTAACCGTCCTGCCCTCAGGGTCTTCCATGTCAATGTCCGGCGCCTTGTTGCCAATGGCAAGCCTCTGGTCTGTCGCCGCTTTGATCTTGTACCGCTCTTCCGCTGTTTTCAGCCTTTTTTTATGGTCTTCCAGATGGATGTTTCCGGGGTACCGGGCCGTGAGGCAGGAATCCAGGTGCTGCATGAGGTGCAGGTCTTCGTCGGGTGTTATGACCAGCCGTTCCCCGAAACGCCGGTTGATCACAAGCAGGGAACTGAGCGAAGTGCAGTTTTTAAGGACATAATTAACCGAAAATTGCCGCTGATGGCTGAAGATGCGCTGATAGGCATCGTCGAGCTGGAGCTGCATGCTTTGAAAGCCCGGGGATCGCTGGTGGCTTGTATAGGTGGTCCTGAGCGAATCGACCTTTTTCCGGTTGACATCCAGGAACTGCTCAAACTGGCTGTACAGTTCCGAATCCGGGGATCCCTCCACCCGGTAACCTTTTCTTATTTCCCTGCCGTCTGAAAAAACACTTATTTTTCTTTCCTGATCCAGGATCAAAGTCAGATAATTCCGGTTATCCAGCTTGATGAGATAAAATCCGGGCCCGGTCCTGTTGAACCTGAATGTGAATGATCCATTGTCGGATACGACCGCCGTGTCGATGGGGGTTGTGCTGCTGATGCCGATTTCGCTGAGGGCCACCCGGCTTCCCTTGAATGCAGGAAAGCTGCCCTGAATGGTTGTTTTGATTCCATTGCCGGTATTTCCGGTGCAGCCAATAAAAAGCCAGGCAGAAACAAGAATGATCCATGCTGGTTTCAGGTAAAATTGGGCCTTGATCATGATAAGTCGGCGTAAATTGTAGTAATTTCGACAAAAATACGACCTTAATCGTTCATTCGGCAGATAAAGTTGACAATGGCCCGCAGCTTAGTCATTCCGGTTTTGTTGATCCTCCTGGCGCTGCCGGCATGGGGGCAGGGTATTCTTATCCTTGAAAATACTTCCACGCTGAAGAATCTGAAATATTATCCCGGCGACGATGTTATCCTGAGTATTTCAGGAGAAAAGGGAAAAATATTTGATTCCGTCATTGGCATAGAGGATTCGCTGATCACCCTTGCTGAAGCGGGTGAAGTGGAGTTTTCCCGGATTGAAGCGTTTTACACGGCCAACTGGCTGGTCAGGACTGTCAGAGGTTTAACCTTCATCGGCGGGACGGCATACCTGGCCCTGGACAGTTTCAACCGGCTGATCAACAAGGAAGGGCCGGTATTTCAGGAGGAAACGCTGCTGATATCCGGCGCCCTGGTGGGTTTCAGTTTTGCCTTGATCCCGCTCAGTTACCGGAAAATGAAGCTGGGCGATAAATGGAAATTGCGGATGATCGATCCGGGGAGTCTTTGAATCTCAGTATTGCCGCAACATCTCCTTGATCAGCCGGGTCATGCGGGGTTCCACGTGGCTCGCGGCGTCGATCACCTCCTCATGGGTAATTTCCACGATTTTCCCTTCCACGCCCAGGTCGGCAATTACCGAAACGGCGAACACGGGAAGGCCCATCTGGGCGGCGGCGATGGCTTCGGGCACGGTTGACATCCCGACGGCGTCACCGCCCGTAAACCGCATCAATTTATATTCCGCAGGGGTTTCGAAGGTAGGTCCGGTTACCCCGACATAAACGCCTTTGCGGTAAGGGATCCCCAGCTGGTTTGCTATGGATTCGGCTTTCCGGAGCAATTCCGGGCTATAGGGCCGGCTCATATCCGGGAAGCGGGGCCCGAGCTCCTCAGAATGTGGCCCGGTCAGGGGATTTTCCGACATCAGGTTCATCATGTTGATGTGGTCTTCGACGAACATCATGTCGCCCACTGAGAAGGCCGGGTTCAGCCCGCCGCTGGCGTTGGACAGGATCAGCCACCGGATGCCGAGGAATTTCATGACCCGCACCGGAAACACCACCTCATGAACGGAATAGCCTTCATAAAAGTGAAAGCGCCCTTTCATGGCAATGACCGGTTTTCCGCTAAGCAAACCGCAAATCAGGGCGCCGTCGTGCCCTTTGACCGTTGAAACGGGAAAATTGGGGATCTCTTCGTATGGGATGTGCACGGCATCGCGGATTTCGCCGGCCAGGTTCCCCAGGCCGGTCCCGAGGATGATCCCGGCTTCCGGGCGGAATTTCAGCCGTGTACTGAGGAAATCAACTGTTTCCGATATTTTTTTGAACATAATCGAGCATCATCTTATCGAACCGCACCTCGTCGCAGTCATGAAATCTAACCGTGATGGGCACCTGGTAAACCGGGAGATTCTCCAGGTATTGGGCGTATTCCGGTTTGTCGATCCGGGCGGCGTCTTTTTCGGTCGTGAAGATAACCTTATCTTTTGAGATGATGCTTTCGTATTCGCGGATTATTTTCTCAAAATCCGCCGGCCGGTATTGGTGATGATCCTTGAAATCAATGACGATCAATTCATTGCAAATGCCTTTCAGGTACTCCTGGAATGGGTAAGAGTTCGCCACTCCGGCCACCATGATGATATAGTTGTATTTAGCCGCGGCAGGTTTTTTATTCAGGCATACCGCCAGGGGTGTGGGCTCTTCATAAGCTATGTAAGAATAGAAAAGCTTCTGGTGACCGGAGGGTTTGAGCGTTTTGGACAGCTGCCGTCGGGTGATCGGGGAAAAGATCCTGGGCGTTTTGGTTATGATGATCACATCCGCCCTCCGGGCTCCCTTGGCGCGTTCCCGCAGGGTTCCGGTTGGGATCATATAATCGTCGGTATACAGGTGATGGTAATCTGTGAGCAGAACGGAAAACCCCGGGGTGACATAGCGATGCTGAAAAGCGTCGTCCAGCAGGACGACCTGGGTTTCGGGCTTTTCCTTTCGGATCAGGTCGATGCCGCGGCGCCGGTTCCCGTCGACCGCAACGGTGACATCCGGAAACTTTTTGAAATACTGCATCGGTTCATCGCCGATTTCCTCTTCCTTAACCCCGGGAGCGGCTATTCTGAACCCTGAGGATTTTCTCTTATAACCGCGGCTGAGAATGGCGATGGCAAATTTCTCACCAAGTAGCCTGGCTATGTATTCCGTATGGGGGGTTTTGCCTGTGCCTCCCGAACTGAGGTTGCCAATCGTGATCACCGGAAAATCATACTTCCGGGAAGGCAGAAGATGCCAGTTGAACAGCAGGTTGCGCAATCCGGTGACCAGGCCGTATACACAGGCAAAAGGAAATAGTATTATCTTTACAATGACCATTTGTTACATCCGCATCAACAACTCAGGAGTATTACAAGCGAGTATTTATCAGTAAATGATCGTAATAGTTATACGAAGATTCATTAAAAAGTTCCTGAAAACATCCAAAATTGCTCATAAAAATAGTCAATATCAGCTGATATAAAAAATGAAGATAAATGATATAACCGGAAGCCTGATTCAAATGGCTCCCCTGGCGTTCCAGGAAGATTATGACAATTCAGGCCTTCTGGTGGGTAATGCACATGCAGAAACAAAAGGGTGCCTGGTCTGTCTGGACGTGGATGAGGCAGTGATCCGGGAAGCGGTTGAAAAAAATTGCTCCCTGGTGATCAGCCACCATCCGATCATTTTCAGAGGGTTGAACAAGCTCACCGGATCAACTGCCGCGGAACGGACCATTATGAGCGCCATCCGAAACGATGTAGCCATCATGGCCATGCATACCAATCTCGACAATGCCCAGGGGGGTGTGAACTCAATGCTGGCCAGGCGGCTGAACATCTTCAACGGCCGTGTGCTGAAGATGAGAAGAGGTTTGCTGAAGAAGCTGGTCACGTTTTGTCCCACCGATCATGCTGATGCCGTTCGTGCGGCCCTCTTCTCAGCCGGGGCGGGTAAAATAGGGCAATACGACCATTGCAGTTTCAATGCCGAAGGCCTGGGAAGTTTCCGGGCGGGCGACCAGGCTCATCCATTTGCCGGGGAAAGAGGATCCGACCATTTTGAGCCTGAAATAAGGATTGAGACCATTTTTCCAGCATATCTTGAAAAAGAAATCATTCTGGCCTTGCTGGCAGCCCACCCTTACGAAGAGGTCGCATACGACATTTATCCCCTGGAGAACGACTGGGCTTCGGTAGGGGCCGGTCTGATCGGCGAAACGGAGCATGAGTTTACAGAGGAGGATTTCATGTCGATGGTCAAGGATGCGCTCCGGGTTCCGGTGGTCCGGCATTCCGGCCTCAGGGGGAAGAATGTGAAGAAGATCGCGGTGTGCGGCGGTTCCGGGAGTTTTCTCATACAGGAAGCCATCCGCCAGGGCGCCGACGCGCTGATCACGGCTGATCTTAAATATCACCAGTTCCAGGAGGCCGAAGGAAAGATCCTGTTAATCGATGCGGGCCATTATGAAACTGAGCAATTTACCTGTGATTTAATCGCGGGTTATTTAAAGGAAAAATTTCCTACCTTTGCAGTCCTTATTTCAGAAACACCTGTAAACCCGGTTCATTATTATTAAATCGTTAATATGGCTAAGGAAGAAACCATTAAAAAGGGTGCAAGCGCAGCCGAACTTTCCGAAGAAGGCATTGAACGCAAGATAGAAGACACCCTGGTCGCATTATACCAGTTGCAGCAGCATGATTCGCAGGTTGATAAAATCCGGATGATCCGTGGTGAGCTGCCTTTGGAAGTCCAGGATCTTGAAGATGAGATCATTGGTCTGGAAACCCGTATCGAAAATTTTCACTCAGAGATCGCCGCACAGGAAAAACTGATCCTTGAAAAGAAACAGGCGATCAAGGACAGCGAGGCCCTGATCAAAAAATATGAAGAGCAGAAGATGAATGTCCGGAACAACCGGGAATATGACGCCATAACCAAAGAAATTGAATTTCAGACCCTTGAAATTCAGCTTGCGGAAAAAAGAATCAAGGAATATTCCGAAAGCCTCAGCGGAAAGAAAACCCAGATAGAGGAATCGGAAGGGATATTGAACGAACGCCGCAACGACCTTGATATTAAAAAGTCCGAGTTGAACGATATTGTTGAAGAGACGGAAATAGAGGAGAAGGAGCTGTCGCGCAGATCTGATGAGCTGCAGGGTAAAATTGAAGAGCGCCTGCTGACAGCGTATCAGAGAATCCGTAAGAATGCGCGGAACGGCCTGGCCATTGTGCAGATTGAACGAGATGCCTGCGGTGGTTGTTTTAACAAGATCCCGCCCCAGCACCAGCTGGACATCCGGATGCATAAAAAGATCATCGTCTGCGAATACTGCGGGCGCATCCTTGTCGATTCCGACATTGTGCAAATGGTCAGGAAAGGCTGATTATCATCAGGAATAATAAAAGAGGGCCCCGGCCCTCTTTTTTTGTAACATTTCACGAAAGGCCGCGTCTTTAAAATTGATATATTTGTAAAAAGCTCATCTGTTATGGAACGTCAAGGACTTTACCGGAGCCGCACTGACAGGGTTTTCGGCGGTGTCGCCGGCGGCATAGCCCGTTCACTCAACGCCGATCCGTCGCTTATACGGATCGTTTTTGCCATCCTGGTCATTTTCGGCGGCGGGGGATTGCTGTTATACCTGATCTTATGGATCGCGATTCCGGAAGAGCCCGTCAGCTATTTCCAGGATTCCGCCAAAGTGGCGGATGCCGGAACCGGATCCCCGGAGCCTGATTCCGAACAGGGCGTTCCGCAACCGCAACCTGTGCCTGCGCCAAGAAATCAGGGGGCCTTGATCGCCGGGCTCATCATGATCTTTATCGGCCTGATCTTCCTGGCCGACCGGTTCCTCCCGCGCATCCACCTGGGTGACTTCTGGCCGGTCCTGATCGTTATCGCCGGCCTGGCCCTCATTTTATCCAGCTTCAAAGGGAATAAAACATTCTAATTATGAAAACAAAAAATATCATCTGGGGGCTGGTCCTCGTTCTGGTCGGTACGTTATTCATCCTGAAGAACCTTGATGTCATTTATTTCAGCTGGCACAGCATCTGGCGCTTGTGGCCCACTGTGCTGGTCCTGATCGGCATCGCCATCCTTCCGGTCAAAAGCGGCATCAAGATCGCCCTGACCATCATCACCCTGGTCATCGCCACCATTATCCTGATCTCATTCCCGGGATCTCACAGCTGGTCAAAGGGCTGGTCATTCCGGAACGACCGGGATGAGTCCTGGGGGGTTGAACAGCCGGTATCGCCCGATCAGCGGATCTTTGAAACTTATGATGAACAGGTCAGCGAAGCGGAACTGATCTTTGATGCGGCCGCAGGTAATTTTCGCCTTATCGAGCCGACCGGAGAACTTTTTGAGTTTGAACGGGAGGGAAATATCGGCAAGTACAATTACTCCATGAAAGAGCTCGGAACACGCCGCGAGGTAAAGATCGAGCTGGAAGAAGGCAGGGTGCGCCAGATCGACCTGAAAAACAAAGTTGCCATAAAGCTCAATCCCAATCCTTTGTGGGACCTTAGGGTCGATGTGGGCGCCGCCAGCATCGATATGGATCTATCCTCCTTCAAAATCAATAAGCTGGACATCGACGGAGGAGCTTCCTCCATCAACATCAAACTGGGCAATTTGCAGCAGGACAGCCGGGTAAAGATCGATTCCGGAGCATCTTCCATTACCATCAAGGTGCCTGAAGACGTGGCCTGCGAAGTCAGGGTGAATACGGTCCTTTCCTCCAAAAACCTGAACGGTTTTGACCGGGTTAGCGACGGCACCTATGTCACCCCGGGCTTCTCCGAAAGTGCGAAAAACATTCTGATCCAGGTCGAGGCCGCGGTCTCCAGCCTTCAGGTAGAGCGTTACTGATCAACGGTTGATTCCATAAGGCAAGCCGTAAATATTTTCATCCTGCAAGAGGGATTATTGGTACATTTGTGCCTTTCGTAAAAAAATAATTCCCGGCTGATGAAAAGGACGCTCATCATCTTTACATTACTACTGAACTCTTTCCTGCTGTTCAGCCAGACGGGTACGATCCGGGGATTTGTATATGACAAATCCAACGGAGAGCCCGTGATCTTTACCAACGTTTTTCTGTACCAGACAACATACGGTTCATCCACGGATGTCAATGGCTACTTCATGATCAACAAGATCAAGCCGGGTGACTATACCCTGATGGTCACCTATCTTGGCTACGATACGCTGCAGATCCCGGTTACGGTGGTCGCCGACGATATCATCAGTAAGCAGCTTTATATCCAGGAATCCGCGATCATGCTCAATACCGTGGATATTTCGGCGCGATACCAGGAGGCGCGGACGGAAACGCAGACATCCCTGGTCAAAATCACCCCCAAGGATATCAACCAGATCCCGGCCATCGGCGGACAGCCCGACCTGGCGCAATACCTGCAGGTCATGCCTGGCGTCGTCTTCACGGGCGACCAGGGCGGGGAGTTATATATCCGCGGAGGATCGCCCATACAAAACAAGGTGCTGCTCGACGGGGTGACCGTTTACAAGGCATTTCACTCCATCGGCCTGTTCAGCGTGTTTGAGACGGACATCATCCGCAACGCCGACATATATACGGGTGGCTTCGGGGCGGAATACGGCGGTAGGATCTCATCGGTGATGGATATCACGACCCGCGACGGAAACCGGCAGCGTCTGGCAGGCAAGGCCGGGCTAAGCACCTTCGGCGCCAACCTGCTGCTGGAAGGTCCCTTTAAAAAAGCCACGGAAGAAAGCAGTACCAGCGTGGGATTCATCCTCTCGGCCAAAGGATCCTACCTGGAACAATCGTCAGAAACCATTTACAATTACGTCGATTCCGCCGGGCTTCCCTTTAATTTCATCGATCTCTACGGAAAACTTTCCATTCTCACCGAAAACGGGAGCAAAGTCAATTTTTACGGTTTTCATTACCGGGATAAGGTCGATGATTATAAAGCCCTTTCAGATTTCAACTGGCGCAGCACCGGGATCGGGACCAATTTCCTCATTATTCCAGGGAAATCGCCGTTCCTGATGGAAGCCCATGTCGCTTATTCCGATTATCTCATTTCCCTGACGGAAGCGGAAAGCCCGGAGCGGACCAGCGCCATCACCAGCTTTGACGTGGGCCTCGACTTCACCTATTTCATTGGAAATGACGACCTCAAATACGGCATTGAACTGATTGGATTCAATACGGATTATACCTTCCAGAACGCATCGGGCCTGGTGGTGGAACAAAAGGAAAACACTACGGAGATCGGGGCGTTTCTGAAATACAAGCTTACCCTGGGCAGGTTCCTGATCGAACCCAGTTTCCGGATCCAGTACTACGCCTCCCTTTCGGCTTTCTCTCCGGAGCCCAGGCTTGCGGTGAAGTACAACGTGACAGATCACTTCCGTTTGAAGCTCGCAGGCGGTTTATACTCGCAGAACCTCATCAGCGCCCGATCCGAGCGTGATGTGGTCAACCTGTTCTATGGTTTCCTGGCGGGGCCGGACAATATTCCCAGGGAATTTAACGGGGAACCGGTGAACAATGCCCTGCAAAAAGCCAGCCATGTGATCCTGGGCGTGGAAGTCGACCTTACACGGGAGCTTTCTGCCAATATTGAAGGGTATTACAAGTATTTCGACCAGCTGACCAACCTGAACCGGAACAAGGTGTATGACAAAGACAAGAATCCCGGCCAGCCTGAATTGCTGACGAACGATTTTATCATCGAACAGGGGGATGCATACGGCGTGGACCTGTCGCTGAAATATGACCGCCGCAATTTCTATTTCTGGGCTGTATATTCCTATGCTTTTGTCAACCGTTATTATGAAGATATCGAAGGAGACCTGAACCAGTATTATCCCCATTTCGACCGGCGGCACAATACGAACCTGGTGGCTACATACAAAGCCGGCGCGCAACTGGACTGGGAGTTCAGCGCCCGCTGGAATTTCGGTTCGGGTTTTCCGTTCACCCAGACGCAGGGCTATTATGAGAAGATCAATTTCACTAATGGGATATACACGGATTACACCACACAAAACGGCGATCTCGGCATTATCTATGCAGATATCAACACCGGCCGCCTGCCTGCCTATCACCGCCTTGATGTGAACATGAAGAAGAGATTCAATCTTTCTGAACATTCCCGCATTGAAGCCGATCTCAGCCTGGTCAATGTGTACAACCGGAAAAATGTTTTTTACCGGGACCGGATCACCGGAGAGATCGTGTACCAGCTGCCTTTTATGCCCAGCCTGGGTGTGGTCTGGTATTTCTGATGACTGTTAAACAATTTTAATAATGTCACGTCATTTCAATTATCGACTTGTGGCCGCCACGGCTGCATTTTTTTCAATGACCGCCTGCATGGAACAAAAACAGCCTTTGCCCGAAGCCCCAAGAGCGCGGGTTGAGCCCAAAGAGCTCCTCATCCACGATGATCTGCGGACTGATCCGTATTATTGGTTAAACCAGCGGGAAAATCCCGAAGTGATCGCCTACCTGGAGGCGGAGAATCAATACACGCGCTCGGTGATGGCCCATATGGAGCCGCTGCAACAGGAACTGTTTGAGGAAATGACCGGCAGGATCCCCCAGGACGATGAAACCGTCCCGTATTTTGAGAACGGCTATTACTATTATACCCGCTATGTCCAGGGGAGGGAGTACCCGATCCATTGCCGGAAGCAGGGTTCCCTGGATGCGCCGGAAGAGATCATTCTGGATGTCAACCAGCTGGCCGAAGGGCACAGTTACTGCCACGTTGGCGGGCTCGAAGTGAGTGAAGACAACCGCCTGCTGGCCTACGCCGTCGATACGGTGAGCCGGCGGATTTATACGATCTATTTTAAGGACCTGGTCACCGGGGAGCTGCGTTCAGACATTATCCGGAATACCGGGGCCAACCTGGCCTGGGCTAATGACAGCCGGACCCTTTTTTACGCCACCAAGGATGAATCGCTCCGGCCGGAAAAGATCTGGAGGCACACCCTGGGAATGTCGCAGGAATATGACTTCCTGGCCTGGCATGAAACGGATGTGACGTTCAATACCTATGTTTACAAATCGAAATCCAGGAAATACCTGCTGATCGGGTCGACCAGCACGCTCACGGATGAATACCGGATCCTGGAAGCAGATGATCCCGGTGGTTCTTTCAGGGTGTTCCAGCCCCGCCGCCGTGACCTGAAATACCAGATCGCCCACGCTGGCGACCGGTTTTATATCCGCACCAACGACCAGGCCGTGAATTTCCGCCTGATGGAGGCTCCGGAAGGTAATACCGGGATCGGAAATTGGAAAGAGGTGATTCCTCACCGGGAAGATGCGCTGCTGGAAGGATTTGATGTTTTTAACGGCTTCCTGGCCATTGAGGAGCGAAAGGACGGGCTGACCGCCCTGCGCATTTTCGACGGCAAGGGGCGGGACGAATACCTGGATTTCTCCGAACAGGCTTATTCCGTATCGCTGGATCATAACCCGGAAATGGAATCGAAAATTGTTCGCTACAACTACACCTCCCTGACCACGCCCAATTCTGTTTACGATTTCCATACGGATTCGGGAAAACATGAATTGAAGAAGATGCAGCAGATACCCGGAGGCTATGATCCGGACGGGTATGCCACCGAGCGGATATTCACCACGGCGCCGGATGGCGTAAAAGTTCCGGTGACATTGGTGTTCAGCAAGAAGCTTCGGCAGGAAGATGGGAATCCCTGCCTGCTATATGGTTATGGCTCTTATGGCGCCAGTATGGACCCATGGTTCAACCCGGTGCGGCTAAGCCTGCTCGACCGCGGGTTCATCTATGCCGTTGCACATATCCGGGGTGGCCAGGAAATGGGCCGGAAATGGTACGAAGACGGTAAATTATTCAACAAAAAGAATACGTTCACCGATTTCATCGCCTGCGGAGAAATGCTCCTGGAACGGGGGTATGCTGCTTTCGGCCATCTTTATGCCATGGGCGGCAGTGCAGGCGGCCTGCTGATCGGCGCGGCGGTCAACATGCGCCCGGATCTTTTCACGGCGGTCATTGCCGCGGTTCCCTTCGTGGATGTGGTGACGACGATGCTCGATGAAAGCATCCCGCTCACCACCTCGGAGTATGATGAATGGGGCAATCCCAATGATCCGGACTATTACCGGTATATGCTTTCGTATTCGCCATACGATAATGTACAGCCTGTGGATTACCCCGCCATGCTGGTTACTACCGGCCTGCATGATTCACAGGTCCAGTACTGGGAACCGGCCAAATGGGTCGCGAAGCTCAGGACTGTGAAAACAGATCAGAATCCGTTGCTGCTGTGGACCAATATGGATTATGGGCACGGCGGGGCGTCGGGAAGATTTGAAAGATACCGGGAAACGGCGCTGGAATATGCGTTCCTGCTTAACCAGGAAGGGATCCGGGAGTAATTATTCTTTGATTTCCAGCTTGAAGCCGGTGCCATGCACGTTGGTGATGGAGATGGCCGGGTCGCCTTTGAGGTGCTTGCGCAGTTTGGCGATGAACACGTCCATGCTGCGCCCGATGAAGTAATCGTCATCGCCCCAGACCGATTTGAGCGCGGTTTCGCGCGTCAGTAACTGGTTGCGGTTTTCAATCAGCAACTTCAGCAGCGCATTTTCTTTCCGCGTGAGCACTTTTTTCTCCGATCCGTTGCTCAGGGTCATATTCCGGTGGTCAAAAGCGAACTTTCCGATCTGGTATACTGGTTCCTCATCCCTGGCGGTCAGGGATTTCTGGGCCATGCACCGCTTCAGGATGGCCTGAATACGCAGGCTGAGCTCCTCTGTGCTGAAGGGTTTCACGATGTAATCGTCACAACCGAGCCGGAAGCCCTTGATGCGGTCTTCCTTTAAGGCTTTAGCGGTCAGGAAAACAAGCGGAATGTTCTCATCCATCTTCCGGATCTCTTCAGCCAGGGTGAACCCGTCCATCAGCGGCATCATAATGTCAAGGATACACAGGTTGAACTGATGGTTTCTGAACGCGATCAAACCCTCTTTTCCGTTCCTGCAGAGAACGATATCATAATCCATCATTTCCAGGTAATCCTGAAGTACAAGGCTCAGATTGGGATCATCTTCAACGAGCAGAATTTTCGGCTTCATGGGAAAGTTCATTCGTTTCTGATTGGCTTTTGGCAGGTAAAAATACATCAAATCTGCTTCCCTTGTTTACTTCACTTTTTAAATTTAAATGCCCTCCATGGGCTTCAATAATGGTTTTTACATAATACAAGCCAATCCCAAATCCTTTGACGTTGTGTATGTTACCTGTTGAAACCCGGTAGAGGTTCTTAAAGATCAGTTTCTGATTTTCCGGGCTGATGCCCATGCCTTTGTCCTCGACGGAGATGATCACACCGTTATCCGTGTCAAAAGTGCCGATTTTGATCTCAGGTACGTCCGGAGAGTATTTATTTGCGTTATCCAGCAGGTTGACGAGTACATTGGTCAGGTGGTCAGGGTCGGCCAGGATCCTGAAGTTCTTTGCGCAATAATGTGACCTCAGGGTGCCGTTTCTTTCTTTAATGGTGATTTCAAAATTCTCCACGACCTTTTTGATGAGGGCGTTCAGGTCGACCTGTTTCATCTTCAGGTTGAATTTCCCTTTTTCAAGCAGGGATACCCGGAGGATCTGGTCAACCTGTCCCTGCAGCCGTGTATTTTCATCGAAGATGATTTTGGCATACCTGGCCGATTTGTCCGGGTCTTTCTGGATGGATTCCTTCAAAAGCATCTCACTGGCGATGGAGATGGTGGCCAGGGGGGTCTTGAATTCGTGGGTCATATTGTTGATGAAATCCGACTTCATCTCAGAGATGCGCTTCTGTTTGTAGAAGAAATACAGCGTGTAATAAAACCCAAAAACCAGGATGATGGCGAAAATGAGTGAAACAATCAGCCAGGCCACCATTCTTTTCAGGATAATGCTTTGTTCCTGGGGGAAATGTGCCGCGAAGACGATGTACTCCGAGTCTCTGAATCCGACCATTGGGATCTGGTGCCTGGATTCGATCAGCCTGCCGGCGTATGAGCCCGGCTTTCCGAGCAGGATGGAGTCGTTCCTGAGGTCGATCATGGCGTAGGCGTATGACTTTCCAACTTTCATGCAGTTGAATTCCTCGCGGATCTTGAAATCCAGCAGGCCGGGATTGATGTTTCCTACTTCGGGAAGGGCCATTCCGTTGCCATTATCCGAGCTGTCTGCACGTCGGTTGTTCTGTTTCTTTTGAAAATCAAGGGATTGGTTGGTCACACTCTTCATGGCAATCCGGACGCTGCCTGCAAATTGTTCCGCATTCATCAGGTACGCTTCCCGGACCCAGTAGGCCTGCGTGAAAAATATGCCGACCAGCGCGATGGAGTTGATGATGATAATCAGCCACAGAAACTTTTTCTTCATAAAGCAAATTTACGCTGAAGATCGGCCGCTCGCTTCATTTAACAAATCATTAACAGTATTTAACAGGCGTTTAACACCTCCATGCATTTTCCGGATATAAATTTGCTTCAGGAAATCAATGTTAAACTCATAATTTCAAAAGTATGAAAAAACTCGTTTTAGCACTTGCAATTGCAGGTTTTGTGACGTTCGGCGTTTTCAGTGTACAGAATGTTGTCGCCGCTTCCATGAACGTCGAAATGGTGAATTTCGACAAGGACCCCAAGAAAGATGGCGATAAGAAGGCCGCAGAGGTGAAGGATGCAAAGGCATCTGCTAAATCGGCTGATGCAGGTTGCGCCAAGGATTGCTCTTCATCCTGCGGAAGCAAATCCACCACCGCTTCAGCTTCCTGCTGCGACAAATCCAAGGAAAACTGCGATAAGTCCTGTCCGGATAAAAAGTAACTTTTTCTTTAATTAATTTGGTTTTTGGCCTTCCGCAGCAATGCGGGAGGCTTTTTTTTTGGATAATTTTACCGGCTTAGAGCAATTAATATGGAAATCTCAAGAACCGAATATATTGGAGATCTCCGGACCCGGATGACTCATTTAAAATCAGGAGAAGTGGTGGTTACTGATGCGCCCACTGACAACCAGGGCAAAGGGGAGTATTTTTCGCCGACAGACCTGGTTTCGACGGCTTTGTCGTCATGCATGCTTACGGTGCTTGGCATTGCAGCCCGGACCTTTGATTTCAGCATCGAAGGGGCCGTTGCCCGGGTTTCCAAGTTCATGTCGGCGGAACCGCCCAGAAGGATCAGCCGGATCGTCGTGGATCTTTATTTTCCGAAAGATGACTATACGGAAAAGGAAAAAACCATCATTGACAGGGTCGTGCATACCTGCCCGGTCGCGTTAAGCCTGCATCCCGACCTCCGGCAGGAAATCAACCTGCATTTTGGAACTATTGCGTAGACCTTTCTTATTCTTTTTCCTTGGTGTCGATGATGAGGGTCACCGGGCCGTCGTTGACCAGGCTGATCTCCATCATCGCGCCGAATTCACCGGTATGAACCTTACGGCCGGATTCGGATTCCAGTTGCCTGATGAATTCCTGGTACAGCGGAATGGCGGTTTCCGGGCGCGCCGCCCGGATGTAGGAAGGGCGGTTGCCTTTTTTCGTGCTCGCATGCAGTGTAAACTGGCTCACCACCATTAATGCTCCACTGGCTTCCACCACAGAACGGTTCATGACCCCGGCTTCATCGGGGAAAATGCGCAGCCGGGCAATTTTTCCGGCCAGCCAGCTGATGTCCTCCGGCCCGTCGGCTTCTTCAATCCCGAGCAGGATGAGCAGGCCGGGGCCGATCCGGCTGATCTCCCGCCCTGCAATGTGCACAGACGACTCTGATACTCTCTGGATGACTGTTCTCATAATCTTGTCCAAAGATCGGTAAGAATTCGGGAAATGACTCCCTTTACCCTTTTAATTTCTTAGCTTTGTCTGATCTATCGGTTGATTTATTATGGTCAGGTTAAGCGTCAACATCAACAAAATTGCCACTTTACGAAATGCCCGGGGCGGAAATGTTCCGGATGTGGTCAGGGCGGCCATGGACTGCGAGCGGTTCGGCGCGCAGGGCATCACGGTACATCCCCGGCCGGACGAACGACACATTCGTTTCCATGATGTCTATGATCTGAAGGAAGTGGTCCGGACCGAATTTAATATCGAAGGCAATCCCACGCCGCAGTTCATTGAACTGGTGAGCCAGATCAGGCCGGCCCAGGTCACCCTGGTCCCGGATGAGCCGGGCCAGCTGACCTCGGACCATGGCTGGGATACCATCAGGCACCGTCAGAAACTGAAAGAGATCATTACTGGCTTCCATGAGCTGGGCATCCGGACTTCGATCTTTGTGGATCCCGATCCGGCGATGGTGGAAAACGCCCGGCATACCGGCACCAACCGGGTGGAGCTCTATACGGAAGGCTATGCCCGTAATTTTCCGGAGAATCCGGAAGAGGCGGTAAAGGCCTATACCTCAGCGGCCCTGGCGGCGGAAAAGGCAGGCATTGGCCTGAACGCGGGCCATGATCTCAGCCTGGAAAACCTCCGGTACTTCAAGGACCACATCCCGGGGCTGCTGGAAGTGTCGATCGGGCACGCGCTGATCTGCGATGCCCTGTATTATGGACTGGAAAATACCATTCAGCTGTACCTGAGGCAGTTAAAGTGATTTCTTATCATCGATCATAATAAGATGGAATTATTTTACCGGACTTATGGACAGGGGAAGCCCCTGGTGATCCTGCACGGCCTGCTGGGTTATTCGGACAACTGGGTGACTTTTGCCAAGAACGCGGCGGACTGGGGGTTCAGGGTTTTTATACCCGATCAGCGGAATCATGGCCATTCGCCTCATCATCCCGTTTTTAATTATTATGCGCTTACGGACGACCTGGGGGAATTCCTGGAACAACAGGGTATCGGGAAGACATACCTGATCGGCCACTCCATGGGAGGTAAAGTCGTCATGCGTTATACCCTCGAGAATCCGGACCGGGTCGACAGGATCCTGGTGGTGGATACGAGCCTGAGGACCTATGTGCGGTTCAATTATCACCTCCGGCTGATCGACGCCATGCAATCGCTGGATTTCAACGGGATCAGAACCCGCGAGGCAGCGGCTGAACAGCTTTCCATGAAAATCAAAGAGCCCAGGATCGTCTATTTCCTGCTCAAGAACCTTTACTGGAAGGAGCGGGGCAGGCTGGCCTGGCGGCCCAATCTCCGGGCGATCAGCGAGCAGATCGAATCGATGTACGACGGGGTCTTTTATTCGGCCAAATTCGACCGGCCGGCTTTATTCATCCGGGGAGGGCAATCGGATTACGTTCTGGATGAAGATTTTCCCGCGATCAGGCAGAATTTCCCTATGGCCGACATCCTGACGATCGGGAACGGGACGCACTGGGTGCATGCTGATGAGCCGGAAGAATTCACCCGGCTGGCCCAGGATTTTTTAACCCGGGGATAGCGGATTACCCTGCAAGTACCGGCTCCTTCTTTCTGAGTACCCTGGCAGAGACCAGGATGCTCAGTTCATACAGCCCCATGAGCGGGATGCAGACCAGCACCTGGCTGAAGATATCGGGCGGGGTGATGATGGCGGAAATGGTCAGCAGGAGCACAAGGACATATTTCCTGTTTTTTCTCATGAATGCCGGGGTGAGTATGCCAATCCTGGTCAGGAAAAAGACGATGATCGGGAGTTCGAACACCAGGCCGGTTGCCAGTGTAAGGGATACCACCGTGCTGATGTAGGAATTCAGGGCGATGGTATTGGTTACCGCTTCACTGACCTGGTATGAGGAAAAAAAGTTGATGGTCAGGGGAACGATCAGATAATAGCTGAACAGCACACCGGTGAAAAAAAGCAGGGTGCTAGCCAGGACGGCGCCCCGGGAATATTTTTTTTCCTTTGGCAGCAACGCGGGCCGGATAAAACTCCAGATCTCCCAGAGCAGGTAGGGAAGGGCCACCACCAGTGCGGCCATCATGGAAACGTAAATGTGGGTGACAAACTGGCCCGACATCCGGATGTTGACGATTTCCAGCGGGACGGTTCCGATGCACAGGGCCTCGACCGAAAGCCAGTGCCCCAGCTTGCAAAGGACCTGATAAGTGAAGAAATCATTTTCCTTGGGAGCGAGGACCACCTCATTGAATATGAAATCCCGCATAATGAAAGCGCCGATGGCCAGTGCGAGCAGAACAAGCACGGCCCGGAACAGATGCCAGCGCAGTTCCTCCAGATGCTCCCAGAAGGTCATTTCCTTGTCTGTGACCTTCTCCGCAGGCTTTTTCTTTGTTGTAACAGTTTCAGCCATCATTGAATGATGTGCAAAAGTAATAAAAAGCCCATGAAATTGATGGAGTTTGCCTTTTTACGGCATGAGAACCTTTCAGCTAAAGCGCATCTCTGCTATTCAGGGTTTCCAGCCTTCTTCCGGAATGCATGGCAACAGTTGTTGTACATGCAGATGCCGAAAATAACCACCGAAACGGCAAGGAAGCCGATGACCAGGTTGTAAAAAGCCTGAGTGGTCATTTCCGTGCAACAGCCGATATAGCCCGCAATGATCAGGAATAAAACGCCGATAAAACCGATGAGGCCGAAAAATATGGCGAAGTTGACAAGCAGTGTTTTCATGACGATTCTTTTATCCATTCAAATATACAATCACCTGCATATGTTTTCTTCACTTGTTCAGTGATGTTATTTAAATGAAATTGTGATATAAGTCACTAAATTTCGTATCTTGGATCCATGAAAAAGCCTTCATGCCAGCTTTGTGAGATTAAATCCAGGGCCGCCGGAACGTTGTCGCCGGAGGAGCTGGAATACCTGGATATGAACTGTACGGAGGTGGACTTCAAACCGGGCGAGGCCATCATTCGGCAGGGGCAGTTCTCTTCTCATATCGCCTTCATGAAATCAGGCCTGGCCAAGATTCACATGCAGGGCCCGACGGGCCGCGACCAGGTGCTGAAGATCGTTACACCCCGCACCTATATTGGCCTTCAAACCATCATTTCGGATAAGATCCACCGGTATTCGGCGACCGTCCTGGAGCCGGCCCGGGTGTGTTTCATCGACATCCGTTCTTTCAAGGAGCTGATCAGCCGCAATCCAAAGTTCAGTTACGAGATCATCATTTTTTTATGCCAGGATGAGATTTCCTATTACGAGCGGTTTGTCAACCTGGCCCAGAAGCAAATCGGTGGCCGGCTGGCCGACGCATTATTGTTTTTTGCGCACGAAGTTTACCATGAGGATCATTACCGCCTTTCCCTGAGCAGGGGGGATCTTGCAGCCCTGATAGGGGTGACACGGGAGAGCGTTTCCCGCGCTTTAAAGGAAATAGCGGATTCCGGGGTCATTGGCATGAAAGGCAAGGAAATTCACATCCTGGATAAGGACAGGCTGATTCGAATCAGCAGGACAGGATGATCTGTTTCAGCATCCTCCTTCTGCTTTAGCCTTCTTCTCTCTTTTAATGACCGGCAGACTGACCGGCGTACTCTGCGCCGGAGTGGTCCCGGAACCGGCTCCGGAGACTTCTGCAGCGATGGTTTTGTAATCGTAACCAGGCTGTCCGGGCTTGTTCTCCAGTGTAAAATATACTTTTTCCATGCCTAATTGTCTCAACAACAGCCACGCGGTGTTGACCTGGAGAGGATCGTTACTGCTCAGCAGGATCATGGATCCATTGGCCGATTGTTCCCTGAGCAAATCCAGGTTATCAGAGGCCAGTAAGTCCTGCAGGGGGATGTTTGCCGCTCCCTCGGGGTGTTCCTGGAAGAATTCCTTCGGGCTGCGCAGATCGGCCCGGAATATCTTTCCTTCCCGGCTCAGGTTTTCTATTTCTTCCGGTGCAAGCTGACCAGATTGGCCGGAGAGTATGGCCAGTCCTTCTTCTCGCGACACTTCGAAGGGAGTACTGGTCTCTCTCAGGGTGAAAAAGCCGATAATCAGCACCAGCGAAACCAGCACGGAGGCAATGGTAAGACGGTCGGTCCGGTTTAATTCTTTCATATCAGTGGATTGAACTTGGTTAACAGCCGCCTTCGGCAGCGGATTTTTTTGCCCTGGGTTTTATGGTGATGCTTTCAGTGGCTTGCTGTGGCTGTAGCTGTAATTCTCCACCGGTGAGAAACTGCCTGACGCCCATTCTGAACTGGAATTGTTCGAGTTGCTCTGCGGACGCGGTTTCCCCGGGGGGCGAGAGGGTGTAAAAATTGTCAAACCAGCTGTTCAATCCACCATGCAGAACATAAGTATTCCTGAGCCCTTCCCGGCGCGTCATGGCCCATGCCCGATCGGCCATCAAGCCGTCGTTATCGAAAAAGATCACCTCCATGCCTTCCTGTCCCAGCACTGTTTCCGATTCTTCACTGAGCAGTTCCGCCAGGGGGATGTTGAATGCGCCGGGCAATGAGAAGGCCTGGTATTCTTCCGGTGTCCTGATATCGACCAGAAACAGGGAAGGATCCTGGTTTACCATCCTTTCGGCCACACGATCCGCGCTGATCAGGCGCGAACTGCCGGACATTTCGCGCAGGATCACCTCGGGCGCAGTTTCTTCCGTTTTTTCCCGATCCGGCAGCAGCACGAGGGTAATCCCCAGGGCGATCAACAATCCGACAGGCAGTAAATATTTTCTAATCATCGCAGTGAGCGGTTTAATATTCAACCTTTTTAACTTTTTTCTGGATCCAGGAAGCGGCGAAGAACATCCCCAAAGCCATCAGGATCACCAGGAACACAAAGAGCGGGGTGTTGATGCCCAGGGTTTCGGTGACGGTTACATTCCCGAGGTTATTCGCATTGAACATGCCATCCACCAGCGGGTAAAACTCAGAGAAGATCAGGATGCCGAGCAGCATGCCCCCGGTATAGACCAGGGCATCCAGTTTGCCTATGGCGACGGCGCAGAAACTTGTGCCCGGACAATAGCCGCCAAGGGCAAATCCGAAGCCCATGATCAGACCGCCGATGATGGCCGAGGTCATATAGGCAGGATGGATATAAAGCTGGCCGAAATCGATCCAGCCGAAGTAATCCAGGTAGAGGATTCCGATCATGGAGGTCACTGCAGCGGTGAAGAACACCCGGAGGACGACGAAGTCGTATCCGAAGAACGTGCCCATGATCTTACGAGAGGAGGAGAATCCGGAGGCTTCCAGAACGAATCCGAAAGCCATGCCGAGCAGCAGCGCGATCACGTTGTTCCAGCTGTCGGGAATGATATGGTTAGGAATTAAAGGTCCCATGGTACTCAATATTTAAATCCATAATCTTTTAAAAATCCAGCTGAACAGGTATGCGGAGCCGAATATGGCCAGCATGGTCACGAAGCCGCCCAGGGAGAGTACGGCCATTCCGGAAAGTGCGGCGCCGCTGGTGCATCCGCGGGCCACCTGCGATCCGAAGCCAAAGAGCATGCCTCCCGCTGCAGCCACCAGCAGGCGTTTCCGGGAGGTGATCTTCGGGGAATGCTCCACCTTCGGCTTTAATCGTCCGTACAGGGTTCCGGAAAGGAACGCTCCGGCAAAGATGCCGATGACTTCGAACACCAGCCAGTTGTTCATCGGGTGCGTATCATCGCTGATGAACTGGCTGATGTATTCCGATTTTTGCGCGTGTTCCGGTGCAATGGCATTCACGGTGCTGACCACCGTGCTTTTGGCCGCTCCGCTGGCTCCCAGGCCTCTTCCCGTGATGTAGAAGGTCAGCACCAGGACCAGGCCCAGCATCACCCCTCCGAAATAGGGATTCAGGTAATTCTTACTGTAATCGGGTCTCACTTTTTCATTCATAGCCTTAATCTTTTAATAGAGATAACGGGTAATCTGGCCCGCTTCCACCATGATAAACCGGAAGACGAGCCCTCCGAGCAGGATCAGGAACGCTGGAATAGCCACGGGAACCTTATACCCGGCTATCTCCAGGACTTCAAGAACGGCCGGGAAGACCAGGCCGAGGCCCACCACGAATACCCAGAAGGAGACGGTAAAGGGGCCTCCGAGGAACAATTCCGCAGCAGCGATCTGAACTGATGAACCGGCAAGCATGCCCATGATCATGTGTGTGATAAAAAACAATTCGATGATGATCAGCACCAGGTCGATGCGGCTCATGATCTTGCGTTCGTAATGGCTTTTGGTCATCCACATGATCACTGCAGTTCCTGTTGAAAGGCCGGAAACCAGGAACAGCGGGCCGAGGATGGAATTGTTCCACAGGGGCCGTGCATTAAAGGCAGAAAGCAGGATCCCGGTGTAGATGCCAAGGATGACAGCCAGGACGATGATCGCCCAGGCCAGGACTACCCGGTACCGGATCACCCATTTCTCCATCAGTTCCAGGATAGAAAATTTCCATTTCCATTCGGGCAGGGCTTCCCGGATGAACGAGGCAGACCAGACGATGGAAAGCGGCGTGATGAACATCAGGACCCATGCGCCCCACGACATGGGCGACTGTAGTTTGATTGTGGTATAGAGCTGCCAGAAGAACAATTTATGTTTCAGGTCGAGGAATAGCATGAGCAGGCCGATGACCAGGGCGCCCGGCACCAGGAACGGCGCCCATTTGACGCTGGTTTTCATATCGTCGCCTTTGCCCATGATGGTGAAGAGGGCGGCGAAAAACAGGATTCCCGCGGCCAGCCCGCCCAGGTACAGGTAGATCGGGATCTGCCAGTGCCAGATGTTCAGGAGAGGGTCGATATTGGGAATATCGCGGCCGCTGACGAACAATTCTTCTTTCATAAACTGATGGTTGATGATTAGAGCAGATAATAGATTTGCGGATTGGTGCCGGCTTCCGGCGCGAGCACTTTGAATTTCCGGTTTTTCAGCGCATTGGACACCTCGCTGTTCGGGTCTTCCAGGTCGCCGAAATACATGCACCTGGTTGGACAGACCGCGACGCAGGCGGGTGTTCCCCCTTTGGACACCAGGTGATGGCAGAAGGTGCATTTGTCCACATAACCTTCCGGGTGGGAATACCTGGAATCATAGGGACAGGATTGGATGCAGGCACCGCAGCCAATGCATTTGAAATGGGTGACGAGGACGATGCCGCCCTCCACGATGTGGCTGGCCCCGGTGGGGCAGCAGCGGACGCAGGGGGCATTCTCGCAGTGGTTGCAGCGCTCCGACCGCAACTCAAGTTCCACGTTGGGGTAGCTTCCGTGCACCGTTTCCGTGATCCAGTCGCGGCAATAGCCAACCGGCACATTGTTCTCGGTCTGGCATGCCACCACGCAGTCGCTGCACCCGACACATTTGCGGGTATCAATGGCCATTGCGTATCTCATGATTTATCCTCCTTTCCCGGTTGTTCCGTTAAAAAAGTCACAAAATTGCCCCGCATGCCGGTTCCGCCCATCAACGGATCCACCGCTACGTTGGTGATCAGGTCGGAATCATTCGCTCCCCGGCCGTATGCGAGACTGAGTTTTTTATCCCGGTGGCCGAAACCGTGGACCATATACACCGAGTCCCAGCGGATTCGTTCGGTAATTCGGACTTTGACCGGAAAGTGGGAGATGACCCCGTCCTGGTTCTTCAGCCAGACATACTGGTCTTTCGATAGTCCCCAGATATCTGCCACGCGCGGATGCACCCACACCGAATTTTCCTTCATCAGGTCGACCAGGTTAGGGTTGTTGGCCGTCCGGCTGAAGGTATGCATCGGCGCCCGGCCGTAGATCAGGCGATAAAAACCTTGCGGCGGTTCGGGATGCGGCGTGTAGACCGGCATGGGATCAAAGCCCAGGCTGGCCAGTTCGGTGGAGTACAGTTCGATCTTGCCGGAATTGGTGTCGAATTCCATCGGCTGCCCGGGAAGCAGGTATAAGGGGCCGGCGGTCCTTTCCAGTTTTTTAACACCGATCTTCTCCATTTCCTGCAGCGAGGTCCCCAGCTGTTCCAGTTGCCATTCGATCACTTCCTTATAATCTTTGTACTTGAAGTAATCGCCCAAACCAAGCCTTTTGGCCAGTTCCAGGGCGATCCACCAGGCCGGCTTGCTGTCGTAGAGCGGTTCGGAAGCCGGCATCCGGAGCCCGATGAAGGGTTCACGGCCCGGCGATTCGCGCAATTCGTCGTAGCGTTCCAGGTAAGTGCATTCAGGCAGCACCACATCGGCGTAACCAGTGATTTCCATAGGCATGGTGTCGACCACGAGCAGGAACTCCAATGACTCGATGGCTTTTATCAACTGGTCTTTCTGTGGCATGGTCATGGGCAGGTTGGTGCCGCTGACGATCCATCCCCGGACGGTATGGTTTTGTCCCTCCGTTGGGATGGACGCGTCGACCAGTGCGTTGGCCACGGATAGCCGGGCCAGCGGGTATTTGCCGTTATGGGTGTCTTTCCAGCCCCAGGCCGGTTTCGGGTAGGGAGGATGCGGAAAATCAGGGATGGAAACGCTGTCTTTGAAATAGAATCCGCCGCGGCGCCCCCAGGAGCCCAGCAGGGCGTTGATGATGGCGATGGCGCGTGAACGCTGGGTGTCGTCGCCATACCAGGTGACGTGGCGACCCGGATGCAGAATGACGGCGGGCGCGGCGTCCGCCATGGCCTTGGCGGTTTCGCGGATGATGTGCGGCTTGATCGTGGTGATGCCATAGGCCCATTCCGGTGTCATCTTTTCTACGTGTTTCTTCAGCTGTTCAAGGCCGAAGGCGTAGCGCCCGACATAATCCTTATCGTACAGCTCATCGTAAATCAATACGTGGATCCAGGCCAGCAGCAGGGCCATATCAGTCGACGGTTTGATCGGGAGCCAGTATTTTGATTTGCTGGCTGCGGTCGAAAAGCGGGGATCGACGGTGATAATGGTGGCGCCGCGGTCTATCGCGTCCGACATTTCCTGTACCTGGCTGTTGTGCATGTTCTCGCCAAGGTGCGAGCCGATCAGCACCAGGCAGCGTGTGTCGCGGATGTCGGTCGGTTCCGGGGAGCCCAGGCCGCTGCCAAAGGTCAGTTCAAAGCCGACCTCCCTGGGCCCGCGGCACTGCGCGTAGGATGGCGCGGTAATGTTCGCGGAACCATAGGCCTTGAGCAAATTCCCGAAGAAATACCCTGAGGAGCCGTGGTTGAACAATGCCATGCTTTCAGGACCATATTTTTCACGGATGGATTTCATCTTTTCCGCCACCAGGTCCAGGGCTTCCCCCCAGGAAGCCTCCCGGTAAACCTGCTTTCCGTTCTCCTCCACCCGGATCAGCGGGGTTTTGAGCCGGTCGGGATCGTGATACATGCCCACGCCTCCGGTCCCCCTGGGGCAAAGACGGCCGTTGCAATGCGGATCGGCTTCGTTGCCGGTGACCTTCTGAATCTTTGCCCGTTCATCCAGGTACACCCACCCGGCGCATTTCCAGAAGCAAACTTCACAATAGGTCGGATATCGGGTCAATCTGGGCAAATCACCCAGTGGGCTTTTTGCGGCCGCCTGACCGGATCCCCTTACCCATCTGACTGCACTTCCGGCAAGAGCCATCCCGCCAATGCCCAGCGCAGATATTTTAATAAAATCCCTCCTTGTTTTCATCAGGTTGATATTTCCCGGTGTAGTAATCGATGGAAATGATTAATCGCTTTTGTTACTTTTGTAACAGGGCAAAAGTATAAATTAATACTTTTTCATAATTCATCGATTGCAGGCGCGGGCGCGCTCGCTTCCATCATTCTATGAAATTGTATATCAATTGTTTATGAAATAAACTAATAGAACTAAATTTATCGATATAAATTAAATTATTCTGCAACAGTTATTTAGGGAATAATTTAGAATCAGAATAAATTTTGGGAATAAAAATTAAGCGGCTGAAAATCAACATCTGTTCATGATGCTTCCAGCGAGCACTGAAATAACGAGGCGACGGTTGATCAAACTGGCCGGGGCGTTGCTGCTGCTGCCCCTGGCCGGATTGTGGCATTCTATGGTGACCCGGAAAAACCGGGGTCACGGAGCGGGGATCGTCACCGTCCCGCTATCGGAGGTGCTGGAAGGAACTTCACTGGTTCAGGGATGTGTGCTTTGCAAGTCAGGTGATTCGCTGAAGGTGTTTTCCGGCCGGTGCACCCACCTGGGATGTCCGCTCCGGTTGAGTGAATCAGGGCGTCTGAGTTGTCCCTGCCATGGTTCGGAATTCGAGCCGGATCAGGGCCAACCCCTGAGGGGGCCTGCGCTGAGGCCATTGGAAACTTACGATTTTACTGTTGAAGACGACCGGATCGTTATCCGGGTAAACTCCTGATTGAAAAGGTTTATCGAAATATTTAAAAGGTACACGACCGAAACGCCGGGGAACATCGCTTCGGTGAGTTTCCTGCTGTGCGCCCTTTCGGGGGCCTTCCTGGCGATTCCTTTTGATTCGGCGCGGCCTTACGATTCCGTCTCGGTTATCCTGCTCGATAATCCTGCCGCCGCATACATTCGCAATATTCATTACTGGACCGCGCAGTTTTTCCTGGTGTTCACCATCCTGCACCTGGTCGAACATCTGATCAACCAATCGGAATTCCAGGTGCGCCGTGGGGTCTGGTTCAGGCTGGTGGTGTCGTTGCCGGTAATCCTGTTCGTGATGATCAGCGGGTTCATCCTGAAAGGCGATGCGGATGCCATTTCCGCATTCAGCATACTATCCTCGCTGACGGATAAGATCCCGCTGGCCGGCGGTCTGCTTCGCGATTCATTCCTGGGCGGGGCGGGCGATTATCAGATCATCTATGTGCACCACATTGCCACGGCCACCATTTTCCTGCTCCTTATCCTGATGGAACACACCCGTTCATCATGGCCGCGGATGGCCTCATTCCTTGTGCTTTCGTTCATTTTCCTGCTCATTTCCTATTTTTTCCAGGCACCATTCGGAACGGACACGGGGAAAGGCCCGTGGTATTTCACCGGCTTGCAGGAGATGCTCCACTGGATGAGCCGGCCGGGCTGGGTCTGGCTGATCCTGCCGGGCCTGCTGATCTTATTCTGGCTGCTGCCCCGCCTGGGCAATTCCGCCAACAGTAGATGCAAGCATGCACTCGGATTGGCAGCCTTGTTTTACCTGGGCGTTACCCTTTTTGGCATCTGGTTCCGGGGCGAGGGCTGGAAGGCGGTATGGCCCTGGGAAAGGGAAACCGGCACCGGTACCGGTCTGATCTTCGCCCCCCTTCCTTTACAGTCGCCTGAAAGCTATGGATTCGGCCAGCCGGTTCCCCTGATCATGGGGCAGCGGGAAGGTTGCCTGGTCTGTCATCATCAGACCGCCGGGTTCTCGCCCGCTCACGATCCGCTGGCCCTGGGTTGTTACTCCTGCCACGGAGGCAACCCGTTCACCCTGGACAAACGGAGGGCGCACCGGAACATGAGACTGATCCCCGGAAACCTCGCCGATGCTGCCACCAGTTGCGGCACTGCCCAGTGCCATCCCGACATTACACACCGCGTGCCCCGTTCCATCATGTCCACCATGAGCGGAGTGGTCACGGTCGACCGCTGGGTGTTCGGCGAAGAGGATTCGCTGAATGCGCTCGCACACATCGCACACATTGGCTATTCCGCCGCCGACCGGCACCTGCGCGACCTGTGCGCCAACTGCCACCTGGGGAATCCCAAAACCGCTTCCGGGCCGGTGACCCAGCTCAGCCGCGGCGGAGGCTGCAACGCCTGCCACCTGAATTATGATGACCGTTCCCTTTCCTCCCGCGCGCAGTATCTGGCCAGCGGCTCACTTTCGCTTACCGACACCTTCCATCATCCCCGGCTCAGCCTGGATGTTCGTGACGATCATTGCTTCGGCTGCCACAGCAGGTCGGGCCGGATCGCCACCAATTACCAGGGCTGGCACGAGACCCTGCTCGACTCCGCGGAAATGCCCGGTGATGGCCGCCACCGGCTGCTGGAAGACAAAAGGGTGTTCACTTTTGCCGGAGCCGATGTCCATCATGAAAAAGGCCTTCAGTGCATCGACTGCCATCATTCCCGGGAACTGATGGGCGACGGCAATCTATATCCCCATAAGGAAGACCAGGTGACGATCGGCTGTGCCGACTGCCATTTGACCAAGGCGCCACAGACAACCGGACTGGACGGCCTGGATGACGAATCCCTGAAAATCATTGCGCTTCGCCAGTGGAATTTGGAAAATAAAAGATTGATCCGGACAGATGACCGGGGCCATGCCCTGGTCAATACCTGGATCGCTCCGGATGGCACCGCGTGGCAGAAGATCAAGAGTACAGGCGCAGAGGTGGCGCTCAAGCCGCCGGTCGTTGTCTGCCGGCGCGCGGGCGGGCACGAAAGCCTCGGCTGCGAAAGTTGCCATACGGCCTGGGTCCCCACGTGTATCGGCTGCCACAATGCATATGACCGGGATGCGCCGGGCTATGACATGCTCGAAGGGAAGGACCGTAAAGGATCATGGGTTGAGTATGTGGGATCATTCATGTTTGGACCGCCAGCGCTTGGGATAGTGGAAAATACGACAGGGCGGCAGGTGAAAACCTTTACCCCCGGCATGATCCTCAGCATCGACACGGCTTCTTTCCGCGGCTTGCCTGCGCAATCAGAAAAGGAAGAAATTTTCCGGCGCCTGTACGCCCCGGTATCGGCGCATACGACGGTCAGGCAGGGCAGAAGCTGCACTTCCTGCCATAATGATCCGGTAGCATTAGGCTATGGACAGGGTCAGCTTGTCTTTGAGATGGTGGACGGCTCCGGCCGGTGGAGGTTCACTCCCCGTTTCGCCCCGAACCGCTTCGACGGCCTGCCGGAGGACGCCTGGATCGGGTTCCTTACCGAACCCCGCGGCGCTTTATCCACCAGGTTGGATGCCCGTCCGTTTACCCTTGAAGAACAGCGGAAAATCCTGGCCGTTGGAGCCTGCCTTACCTGCCATCCGCAGGATTCGGAAGTAATGGCATCAACGCTCGATGATTTTGAAGCCGTAAGGCGCAGGATGACGCCGCGCTGTGTTGCGCCCCGGTGGGATTAGCGATTCGGCGCCAGTTTCCATGATTGATCGGCAAACCGGATCTCCCGGATGTCAAAATCGAATTGTTCCCCGTCAAATTCGATCCATTGGTCGGCAAGCGCCCGGAATTCGATCGCGCTGTCTTTAATTTCCGTATTGCCTTTTCTATGCAGGACGAAAAACAGGCCGGGAATGATCAGCCGGCGGGCCCATCCCGACTCGCAGATCACGGCTGAACCACCGGGGATGAGGCCAAGGATGGCCGGCAACACTTTGCCCAGGTCCTGGTCCCAGACCTGAACATAGAGCACTTCGGAGGCCCCGGCGTCTAACATACGTGAACTGTCTTTGCCGGTCCGGTGCAGGTTTTCCCTGATAATGACGCATTCTTTTGCCTGGTATGCAATGATCGCGTCCGGTTCCAGCCGATGAAAATGCGGTGAGATCTTTATACCGACGATGGGTACCTCAACGTGAAACTTTCCGATAATTTGCGAGATCAGGGTGGTCTTCCCGGAATTCCGGTCGGTGCCGTACACGATCATCCAGTGGGGGAGGTGCATCATCTTATAAATTGTTGTTCATCAGCCGCTCCGCCTGCTTCAGATCTTCAGGGCTGTTGACGTTAAAGAAGTAATGATCCGGCAACGGGGGCTGAATGTTCCGGATTTGGGCCGGAGTGAAAGGGATCGTCCGGAAAAAATCAGGCAATTTGTTGTTCACCTGTTCCAGGTGCTTTTTCATTGCCTCTGCCGCCTCCCGGGAGTACAAACCGCACATCGGTTCGTAATGTTCCCCGTCGTGCCAGGGCACACAGATCTGTGCGGAGCCCCTTATTTTTATCAGGTGTTTGAAAATGCCGGAGTTGACGAACGGCATATCGCAGCCCGCTACCAGGCAGGTCTCGTGCGATGCTTCAAGCAGGCAGGAAAGGATACCAACCATAGGCCCCTGGCCTGCGGTGAGGTCCCGGATGACACGGTATCCCAGAAAATCATATGCGGATGAACTGGAGCTGATCAGGATTTCATCGCACAATTCATGGAACACCTGCAATGGATAATGGATCAGCCGCCGGCCGGCCAGCGGCGCCAGCCCCTTCTCGCTTCCCATACGCCGGCCTTGTCCGCCGGCCAGGATGATACCGGTAATTTTTCTGTTCATGGATATAACGCTGCAAAGGTACAGGACACACATGACATATTGAAGGAATCCTTAACTTTGAAGCTAACGTCGCCAAATAACCACCTTATGAAAAAGCTTTCCCTGCTGCATTTAACGTGTATTGCCCTGATTTTCTCCGCAAATCTTTCCTTCGCCCAGGACCGCGTGACCGGGCATCAGTTTGCCACCCGTTCCGAGGTGATCGCTGTACATGGCATGGCTGCAACGAGCCAGCCGTTGGCTACCCAGGCAGCACTCGATATCCTGAAGGCGGGCGGGACCGCGGTCGATGCCGCCATTGCCGCCAATGCGCTGCTGGGGCTTGTGGAGCCGACGGGCTGCGGGATCGGAGGCGACCTGTTCGCCCTGGTCTGGGATTCCGGGACCTCCCGGCTTTACGGCCTGAATGCCAGCGGCCGCTCTCCCCATGACCTCAGCCTGCAATATTTTCTTGACAACGGATATCAGAGGATTCCCGCTTACGGTCCCTTGCCGGTGAGCGTTCCCGGTTGTGTCGACGGATGGTTCGAGTTGCACCGAAGATTCGGGAAACTACCCGCAGGCGATCTGTTTGCCTCTGCAATAAAATATGCGCGGGAAGGCTTCCCGGTTACCGAACTGATCGCTTACTACATGGCCTTATCCGCGAAAAGACTTCAGGATTATCCGGGATTCAGGGAGGTTTTTATGCCCGGGGGCCGCACCCCTGTCAAAGGTGAAATCTTCCGGAACCCGGCCCTGGCGGATACGTATGAAAAGATCGCTGAAGGAGGCCGTGATGCTTTTTATTCAGGCGAGATCGCTTCCGTGATGGTCGATTACATCCGGGAGCAGGGCGGATTCCTCAGCCTGCGCGACCTGGAAGACCATCGCTCGGAATGGGTGGAGCCTGTATCCACATCGTACCGGGGGTACGACGTGTGGGAGATCCCCCCGAACGGGCAGGGGATCGCCGCCCTGCAGATGCTGAACATCCTGGAACAATACGATATCCGGGAGATGGGATTTGGCAGCGCCGATTACATCCATGTATTTACGGAAGCAAAGAAACTGGCCTTCGAAGACCGGGCGCGCTATTACGCGGATCCGGATTTCAGTGATGTGCCCGTAGATGCGCTCATTTCAAAATCCTATGCCCGGCAGCGGATGGCTTTGATCGACATGACCCGTGCGTCCGCGGGATTCGTTTTCGGTGAACCCGAGCCGGGGAACACGATCTATCTTACGGTAGCCGACCAATGGGGCAGCATGGTATCGCTGATCCAGAGCAACTACCGCGGCATGGGATCCGGCATGACGCCGCCGGGACTGGGTTTTATTTTGCAGGATCGCGGCGAACTGTTCAGCCTCGACCCGGCGCATCCCAACGTGTACGCGCCGCACAAGAGACCGTTTCATACGATCATCCCCGGGTTTATCACCAAAGATGGCAAACCCTGGATCAGTTTTGGGGTGATGGGCGGCGATATGCAGCCACAGGGTCATGTACAGATCGTGGTCAATCTCGTGGATTTTGGCATGAACCTGCAGGAAGCCGGCGACGCGCCCAGGATCCAGCATTTTGGATCTACTGATCCCACCGGGACAGCGAAACGGGGTTCGGGCTGGATATGCCTGGAGTCGGGAATCAATTATGAAGTGATCAGAGACCTCATGATGCGCGGACAGGATGTCCGTTTCGATTTGGGCGGGTATGGCGGCTACCAGGCGATCATGTGGGACCCGGTCAATGGGGTCTACTACGGCGCATCGGAATCCCGGAAGGACGGGCAGGCTGCCGGGTATTAGCCGCAGCACAGATCAGGCCTTGAAGAAGAGGCAGCTGTCGCCGTAGCTGAGAAAGCGGAAATCGTGCTCCAGTGCGTAATCATAGGCGTCCCGCCATCCGTCGCCGATGAATGCGGCGATGAGCAGCAGCAAAGTGCTTTTGGGCTGGTGGAAATTGGTGATCAGGATATCCGGGTAGCGAAAGCGGTAGCCCGGGGCGATCATCAGCCGGGTTTCCCCTTCCAGGACTGAAATATGCTTGCGATCGCAGTGCCGGATCACTGCCTCGAGCGCCTCTTCTCTGCTGATCTTATCAGCGTCCGGAAGATCGTACGGGTCCCATTGCCGGATATCCACCCTGTCCCCGCCGGCCAGGCCTTTGATCAGCTTGACGCCATGCCAGTAAAGGCTTTCCATCAGCCGCGTGGTCGTCGTTCCCACCAGTACGATCGGTCGATCCAGAGATTCCCTCAGTTGCCTGAGCTTTTCGACGGGGTACCTGACCGGTTCGGTATGCATCTCATGATTGCTGAGATCGGGTGAAGCGACAGGCCGGAAGGTGCCGGCCCCCACATGCAGGGTGAAATTCAGAAAGCGGGTCCCGTCTTCCGACAGATTGTTAAAGACTTCCCGGGTGAAGTGCAGCCCTGCCGTTGGTGCTGCGACGGAGCCATCTTCCCGGGCATAAATGGTCTGATAGGTAAGATCATCGTGTTCATCGGCCTGGCGGGTGATATAGGGAGGCAGGGGGATCTTTCCCGCCCGTTCCAGTAGTTCCGCGAAGGTCATAGTGTCTGGGAGCCAGCGAAATAAAACACGGGATGTCCCGTCCGGGTAAGCCTGCAGCCGTTCAGCCTGCAGGGTCCATGCGCCGTCGCCGTCACCGTGCGCCAGGGTCAGCAGGCCGCCTTTCCATCTTTTGGAATTGCCGACCAGGCAAATCCATTCCGCCGATCCGGTTTGCTGGAAGGCAAGCTGGTAATCGGCCTGCGGCCCGGCCGGCTCCAGGCAGAAAATCTCTATCCGGCTCCCGGTATCTTTCCGGAATAAAAGCCGCGCGTGAATGACCCGTGTTTCGTTGAAGATCATCAGCGCGCCGGGGGGCAGGTGTGCGTGGAGGTTGCTGAAGATATCACTGCCGGCCTGCCCGTCGCGGTAAATGAGCAGCTTCGAAGCGTCGCGCGGTTCCACCGGAAACTGCGCGATCCGGTGTTCCGGCAGCGGGTAATCATAATGCTGAATGCTGATCTTCCCTGGATGGACGAAACCGACGTTCCCGGATGTGTTCATACGTTGCAAAGATAACAATTGCCGCATGATGCTTCTATTTTGTAATTTTGCATCGATGCACATCCGCAACAACATACCCAACGCCATTACGTTGCTCAACCTGCTGAGCGGCTCCGTGGCTATTGTCATGGCGTTTTCCGGCGCCCTGGTCGTGGCGGGCTGGTTCATCATCCTGGCGGCATTTTTCGATTTCTGCGACGGCCTGGTGGCGCGGCTGCTGGACGCGAAATCAGGGATCGGCGCCCAGCTCGACTCGCTGGCAGATGTCATCTCGTTTGGTCTGGCCCCCTCGGTCATTATCTATCTGATGCTGGCTGACCACCCCAACCTTCCCTCGCTGACGGCCGGCAATGTCGGACTGGTCCCCTTCACGGCGTTTTTGATCGTTATAGCATCGGCCTACCGTCTTGCGCGCTTCAACAACGACCCGGGGCAGGAACTAGTCTTCTCAGGACTGCCCACGCCTTCCACCGGGCTGTTCATCGCCTCCCTGCCACTGGTGCTGAAAAGGTACCACGATTCGGCATGGCTCCCGGATCTCATTAACCAGCCGTTTTTCCTGCTGGCCGTTACCGTGCTGCTCTCCTGGCTGATGGTATCCCGCCTTCGTATATTTTCCATGAAATTCAAATCCTTCACCTGGGCTGAAAACCGTTCCCGGTTCATCCTGCTCGGCACTGCTCCCTTGCTTGTCCTGCTGCTGCAGTGCCTGGCCATCCCAGTGATCATTATTCTTCATATTGTTTTATCCCTTTTGGATTCACTGATCCTGAGGAAAACCTGATCCGTATCCTGAATAAAGCGGCCGGCATAGGGATCTTCGGGCCCCGGAACCCGGCATTCCTTTTTTTTCCCGAACCACCGGTACCGGTTCCGTGCGATGATATCATACAGCCAGTCCCTGACAGGTAAGGGAATGATGGCGAAAACCCGGAGCAGCGGCCACGGGAACCGAAGATATCCAGCTATCCGAAGGGCTGCTGCGGATCGGGTGTAAAGGATCCCGCGGTCAATGAACATCACGGTATTGTCTTGAAGGTCGTTCGGCAGGCCCGGTGGAAAGTGTGCCGAGTCATTCAATATCTGCAATGGTACAAAGGATAATCTGCCGTTTGGGTCGTTCTTCAGCAGAAAATCTACCGTGCTGTTGCAGAGATTGCAGATCCCGTCAAAAACGACGATGTGTGCATACTGATCCTGATGATCCATTTAAAAATCGCGCTTATTTTACATAAACAAAAAATAAGACATGCAGTTTTCTTGGTATGAAAAACTTTGTACTTTTACCAGCCTTATCCGCCAAGGCGGATCATTACTTAACCTAAACCCTCTATAATGTCTGGAAAAAAAATCACGATGTCGGGCGGAATGTTGAATGTCCCGGATGTTCCGGTAATCCCTTTCATCAAGGGTGACGGAACCGGCCCCGACATCTGGGCGGCCTCGCAGCGTGTTTTTGATGCGGCCGTTGCCCTGGCCTACCATGGAAATCGCAGGATCGAATGGCTGGAAGTCTTTGCCGGTGAAGAATCGTTCAACAAAACGGGAGAATGGCTTCCACAGGAAACGATCGACCGGTTCCAGGAATACCTGGTGGGGATCAAGGGACCGCTGACGACCCCGGTTGGCGGCGGAATCCGCTCGCTGAACGTAGCATTGAGGCAGTTGCTTGATCTTTATGTATGCCTGCGCCCGGTTAAGTATGTTGCAGGCGTTCCATCCCCGGTAAAACGGCCGGAACTGGTGGACATGGTTATTTTCCGGGAAAACACGGAGGATATCTATGCCGGCATTGAATGGAAAAGCGGTACGGAAGAGGCCCGGAAAGTGATCCGTTTTATTGAGCAGGAGATGAACATAAAGAAGATCCGTTTCCCGGAGACTTCCGCCATCGGCATCAAGCCGGTTTCCCGGCAGGGTTCCGAACGGCTGATCCGGGCGGCGATCCGATATGCGCTGGATGAAAAAAGAAAATCGCTTACCCTGGTGCACAAGGGAAATATCATGAAATTCACCGAAGGTGCCTTCAAAAACTGGGGATATGAGCTGGCCTGCAGTGAATTCAGGAACGATGTGGTCACCCAGCGCGAAAGCTGGATCCTGGGCAACGCGGAAAAAGATCCGGCGATTACCGTGGAAGACAATGCACGGCTGGTCGAACCGGGTTATTACATGATGACCCCCGACCAGCAAAAAGCGGTGCGCGATGAAGTCAGCCTGGCCCTGCAGTTACTGCCTACGCATGGAAACGGCCAGTGGAAGAAAAAGCTCATGATCAGGGATTCCATCGCGGATATTACCCTGCAGCAGGTCCTGACCCGCGCCGAAGAATTCGATGTGGTGGCCACCATGAACCTCAATGGCGATTACCTCTCGGATGCCCTGGCGGCCCAGGTCGGCGGGATCGGCATTGCACCGGGCGCCAATATTAACTATGATACAGGCCACGCCATCTTCGAGGCTACCCACGGCACTGCGCCTAAATACGCGGGCCTCGACCAGGTGAACCCGGGATCGGTCATCCTCTCCGGCGCCATGATGTTGAAATACCTGGGCTGGCACGAAGCGCACGACCTGATCTGGAAAGGGCTGGAACAGGCGGTTTCCCAGAAAAGGGTGACCTACGATTTCCACCGGCTGATGGAAGGGGCCACTTTGCTCAAATGCTCCGAATTCGGCACGGCGATTATCGAAAACATGAAATAATTTTTCTGTAAAGTTTCAAACAAACACCTGACGGAAGGTGTTAACAAATAGTAAACGGATCAAAACATTAAGCTTACTGCAATGGCTGGATTAAAAGACAAACTGCGGCATAAGATCGAGGAATGGAGACCCAGGACCAAAAGGCTCGTGGAAGAATTCGGCGATGTCGTTATCGATCAGATCACGGTTGAAAAAGTGATCGGAGGGATGCGCGGACTCAAGGTGCTGGTTACCGATATTTCTTACCTGGATCCGAATGAAGGGATCCGGTACCGCGGATTCACCCTTCCCGAACTGATTGAAAAACTCCCCAAACCCAAGGGAGCCGAAATGCCCTATGTGGAAGCAGTGTGGTATCTATTGGTGACCGGGGATATCCCGACTGAAGCGGAAGTGGATGAAGTCGTGGATGAGTTCCAGAAAAGAAGAATACTCCCGAAAGTCGTATATGAAGTCATTGACGCCTCTCCTTGCTGCAGCCACCCGATGACGATCTTCGCATCGGCCATTCTCGCCCTGCACCGGGAATCCTTCTTCGTGAAGAAGTACAACGCGGGCATCGCCAAGACGGAATACTGGGATCCGACGTTTGAAGACTCCATGAACCTTCTGGCCAAGCTGCCGGAGATCGCGACATATATTTATGCCAAACTGTACCGTGACGGGAAGCGCATCCAGTCTAACCCCAATCTTGACCTGGGGGCCAATTTTGCCTGGATGATGGGCATTAAGCCGCCCTATGATGATGTTTCGAGGATGCATTTTATGCTGCATGCCGATCACGAAAGCGGCAACGTCAGCGCCCATACGGGGCACCTGGTGGCCAGCTCGCTTTCCGACGTGTACCTCTCTATTGCCGCTATGATCAACGGATTGGCCGGACCTCTGCATGGACTGGCCAACCAGGAAGTGCTGCGCTGGCTGCAGGATCTCAGGGAAAAGCTAGGCGGCGATGATCCAAGTGAGGATGATATCCGCCAGTTCGTCTGGGAAACCCTGAATGCGGGGCACGTCATCCCCGGTTACGGACACGCCGTCCTGCGTAAGACCGACCCGCGGTACCTTATCCAGCGGGAGTTCAGCCTGAAACATATGCCCGACGATCCGCTGTTCCGTTATACCGACCTGCTCTATAAAGTCGTCCCCCAGATCCTGATGGAACAGGGCAAGGCAAAGAACCCATGGCCCAATGTGGATGCGCAGTCCGGCATCATCCAGTGGCATTATGGCGTGCGGGAGTATGATTTCTATACGGTCCTGTTTGGGATCGGCCGCGCGATCGGCATCTGCGCCAACATTATCTGGGACCGGGCCCTGATGTACCCGCTGGAGCGGCCGAAGTCGGTGACGACCGAGATGCTTGAAGAAATGGTGGGGATCAGGAAGAAAGAGTAACCGGTAGTGTCACGGTAAAAGTTGTCCCTTTGCCCGGGCTGGTTTTATAATTCACTTCCCCGCCCATGGCCGTCGTATACTTATATACGATCGCCAATCCCAGGCCTTCAGCCGGCGTTTCCTGTTCGGTCATCGCTACCTGCCGGCGGTACTGCTCAAAGATGTTTTCGGTTTCCTGCAGATCTAACCCGGGCCCCTCATCGCTGATGCTGAAGTTCACCGCACCTGATTGTTCCGCCAGTGCGATGGAAACTGATTTTCCCGCAGGTGTAAACTTTACGGCATTGGAGATCAGGTTATCCATGATCTGGGTCATATAAACCCTGTTGAGCCTGGCGCTGGCCGGTGCAATGTCCGTGATCAGCAGCAGGTTTTTCTGTTCAATGAAATACCGGTAATTGCTGATCAGCTCATTGAGGATCTCATGGACTTCCAGCGGTTCGGATTTGAGTTCGTAAACCTTGGACTCGATGGTGCTCAGGTCCAGGATCTCGTTGACCAGGTTGCTGATCCTTTTCAGGCTGTTCCGGATTATGGAAAGCCCCTGCCGTTCTGTTTCGTCCACATGTTCATCCCGGGCATCAAGCATTTCGGCCATGCACAAACTGCTGGTGAGCGGGTTCTTGATCTGGTGAATGACCACGCTGATAAAGTGGTTTTTTTCTTCGTTCAGTTGGGTCAGATCGAAGTTCTGCTGCTCCAGGAGCTCTTTCTGGGCGATGATATTTTCGTGTTGCTGTTCGATCAGCTCTTTCTGTCGCTGGATTTTCAGATAGCTTTTCGACAGTTTCTCCTCCAGTTCGTTCATATCTCGCATCCGGCCGATCAACTGCCTGAGGACGCCCCGCAGGATGCCCGTGTTGCCGGCCGCAATGCGGTAAAAGTCATCGTAATCCAACTGGAGGAGCAGGGTGTTCTCTTCGGCCGTTACCGATGCGGAGCGCGCGTGCCGGTCGATGAGCGCGTACTCGCCGAACACCTGGCCTTCACCCATGCGGGCCAGTACATGGTTCCCGTCGTGGATCCTGACCTTTCCGCCGGCAATGACGAACACCGCTTCCCCGGGGTCACCCTTACGGATGATGGCGCTCCCCTTCAGCACTTCTTTTTCCTTCAGTGCATGGGCTAACTCCATCAGAACATCCTCCCCCGACTCAGAGAAAATGGGAAGGTTCTTCAGGAATTCGAATTTTTCGGCAATGGGTAACAAAAGCGCTATGCTGTTTTTGTTCGTCAAAGTTACGAAATTTAGGGGATTTTTTGATTAAGACGGATGATCCGGTTTTAGGTTACATCTGAAATCTGCCGCATGGCGAATGATTTCCGGGTAAAAGCTTCTGAACTCGCGTTCAAAATCGGCGTAGGAGGCCTTTAGATCGGAAATGGCATGCTCCATTCCCGATCTGTAATTTGTCCTCCGGGCCATCCCGTTGAACACCGACTGCAGCTGGTCGAAATCCCGGTAACCGACCAGCCAGTTCCGTGTGACCAGGAACGGTAAAATCCTCTTTGATCGCGCCGGCAATTGGTGAAAGCGCCTGATCAGCAAAAAATAGGCACTGCTGACGGTCTTTCTCAGGTCCTCATCGGAGTAATCACTCCAGTTCCGGGCCAGGAAATGATCGTAATACAGGTCGACAATAACCCCGGAATAGAGCTTGTATCTTGGCGCCAGGCGGCTTCGGCTGGCCAGGAATACAGGGTGATGATCGGTAAAGTGGTCTATTTCCCGGTGCAGCCGGATCCCCCGGGCAATACCTTCAGGGTAGTCCCTGTAGTCGTTTCCTTTCACGGCATCCGCGATGAAATTGCCGACGATCAGATCTTCGTCGTCACCGGACAAATGTACATGGGCCAGGAAATTCATAGCCTTAAAACGGGCTTTCCTTCATAAAAGTATATTCTATTCTTATTTCCGGACACCGAATTTCAAATGGGATTAATTTCAGGGCTGGTTATTTAAAATGAGTGTAATTAGGCATTTGCGGCCTGTGCGTTCCCGGAAATTTTCTACATTTGCCCGTAAGGCACCTGAAAAAAAGGAAATTGTCATTCATGGAGAAATTATTACTGCTGGGCGACGAAGCCATAGCGCAATCGGCCATCGATGCCGGAATGTCGGGCATTTATGCGTATCCGGGAACTCCGTCAACTGAGATCCTGGAGTATGTCCACAAATCAAAGGAAGCCCGGGAAAAGAAGATCCACTCCACCTGGTCGGCCAACGAGAAGACGGCCATGGAGTCGGCCCTGGGCATGTCATATGCGGGCAAACGAGCCATGGTCTGCATGAAACACGTCGGGCTGAACGTCGCCGCCGATGCTTTTATCAACTCCGCGATCACGGGCGTCAACGGCGGGCTTGTTGTTGTCGCGGCCGATGATCCGTCTATGCACTCTTCCCAGAATGAGCAGGACAGCCGCTTCTATGGCAAGTTCGCAATGATCCCTGTGCTGGAGCCTTCCAGCCAGCAGGAAGCGTATGATATGGTAAGGAATGGGTTTGAACTTTCCGAGAAATACGGCATCCCTGTGTTGCTGCGCATCACAACCCGCCTGGCGCACAGCAGGGCCGGGGTGAAACGCAGCCCTTCTATGTCCCAGAATGAACTCCATCTTCCGGGCAACCCGCGGCAGTTTATCCTTCTTCCGGCCAATGCGCGCCGGCAGTATAAACAACTGCTGCGCAACCAGGTGCTTTTTGAAGAAGAATCCGCGAAATCCGGATTCAATATGTACCAGGACGGTCCCGATAAATCCCTGGGCGTGATCGTGTGCGGCATCGGGTACAATTACCTGATGGAAAATTTTCAGGATCAATATTTTAACCACCCCCTGATCAAGATCGGGCAGTACCCGGTTCCCGTTGAGATGATACGCCGGCTTTATGAAGAATGCCAGACCATCCTGGTCCTGGAAGAAGGTTATCCCATGGTGGAGGAGATGCTGCGCGGGCTGCTCGACAACGGAAAAAAGATCTTCGGCCGGCTCGACGGCACGGTCCCGCGCGACGGGGAGCTCAATCCAAATATTGTGGCCCGGGCGTTCCGGCTGGATGACCACTTCGGACTTCCGGTGCCGGCACTGGTCCGGTCCCGTCCGCCATCATTGTGCAAAGGCTGCCCGCACATTTATTCTTACAATGCGCTGAACGAAGCGCTTGAGATTTATTCTAAGGGCCGGGTGTTTTCAGATATTGGATGCTATACCCTCGGCGCCCTGGAACCCTACGGCGCGATCAATACCTGCGTGGATATGGGCGCTTCCATCACCATGGCCAAAGGGGCGGCCGATGCGGGATTCCTCCCGGCCGTCGCGGTCATCGGCGACTCCACTTTCACCCATTCCGGGATGACCGGCCTGCTCGACGCCATCAACGATCAAACCCCCATCACCGTGATGATCCTGGATAACGCCACCACGGCCATGACCGGAGGCCAGCACTCCTCCGCCACCGGCAGGCTGGAAGACATCTGCATGGGTCTGGGCGTGGATAAGGATCACATTCACGTCGTTAATCCATCACCCAAATACCATTCGGAAAACCTGGATATCATCAAAAAAGAACTGGAATACAAAGGCGTGTCCGTCATTATTCCCCGCAGGGAATGCATTCAGACGGTCGCACGGCGCCTGCGCGAAGAGAAGAAAATCAAACAACAGGAAACCGTCAGCGAATAATGACCATGAAGAAAGACATCATTCTGGCCGGGGTCGGGGGACAGGGAATATTATCCATTGCCGCGGTGATCGGCATGGCCGCGCTGAAGTCGGGCCTTCAGCTCAAGCAGGCGGAAGTGCATGGCATGAGCCAGCGCGGTGGAGACGTTCATTCCAATCTCCGCATCTCCGACCGGGAAATATACTCCGACCTGATCCCTTATGGCAAAGCCGATCTGATCATTTCCGTCGAACCCATGGAATCTTTGCGTTACCTTCCCTGGCTGGCCGGGGATGGCTGGCTGATCACCAACAATGTACCCCACGTCAACATCCCGGATTATCCTGACATGGATGACGTAGTCCGGGAGATCGAGGCCGTCCGCCAGCATGTTCGCATTGACGCCGACCAGATCGCAAAAGACCTGGGATCCCCACGTTCGGCCAATATGGTGATCCTCGGCGCCGCCTCGCCATGGCTGGGACTGGATTATTCTGCCCTGGAAGATGCCGTCAGGGCCATATTTGGCTCCAAGGGCGCTGACATCGTCGGGCAGAACCTCCAGGCGCTCAAGGCAGGAAAAGAATACGCCATCACGCATCATTCCTGATCGCATCTCCCAACCTCTCGGATGAAACCTCTGCCTGCGTGCTGTTTTTCTCCCCGTAATGGGTAATTTTTGCTACCTTTGGCCGTTTTAAAGCTCATGGGAAAGGCCTTCAAAAAGAATAAACTGCTCTTTTTCTTCCTGGCATTGCTTTTTGCCGCCACCTCCATCCTCATCCCATATTATTACTATTCGCGTCCCCCTGAAGCGCCCCCTCTTGAGCCTGTCACGGTTCCCGAATCACGATATATGTTCGGAATCTGTGTGGATTCCCTCGAAATCATTCAGGGTGAAGTCCGGAAAAACCAGTCTCTTTCGGATATCCTATCGGCTTATGGAGTCAGGGGAGATACTATACACACCCTGGCAATGGCCTCCCGGCCGGTCTTCGACGTTCGGCGCATGAAAACGGGGAACCCTTACACCCTCATTCTTTCCACGGGCTATCCGAGAAAGGTGCACTATTTTATCTATGAAGAAGACGCGATCTCATACATCACTTATTACCTTCATGATACGATTGGCGTGAAGCGAACGGACCGACCGGTGGAGCGGCAGGTACGGACCGCCAGCGGGGTAATCAAAAGTTCTCTCTGGAATGCCATGGTGCAGCAGGGGACCGATCCGAACCTCGCCATCGAGATGTCGGAAGTGTACGCCTGGACGATCGATTTCTTTGGCATCCAGGCCGGCGATTATTACAAAGTGATGTACGAGGAACTCATGGTTGAAGGAAAGTCGATTGGCCTGGGCAAGATCCTGGCGGCCAATTTTCACCATATGGATGATGATGTGTACGCATTCCGGTTCAGCCATAAAAGTGAAACGGGATACTATGACGAGAAAGGGGAGAACCTTCAGAAAGCCTTTCTGAAGGCGCCGCTGCGCTTTAAACGCATCAGCTCGGGTTTTTCTCATGGCAGGATGCATCCGATCCTCAAGATCCGCCGCCCGCATTTGGGCGTTGATTATGCTGCGGATGCCGGCACACCCGTGCAGTCCATCGGCGACGGAACCGTCATCGACAAAGGATGGGACAAGAAAGGCGGGGGGAATTTTGTCAGGATCAGGCATAACAGCGCTTATACCACGCTTTATATGCACTTGCAGGGCTTTGCCAGGGGGCTGAAGGTAGGCAGCAGGGTTCGCCAGGGCGAGGTAATCGGCTATGTAGGCAGCACAGGCTTATCCACCGGCCCGCATCTTGATTTCCGCTTTTTCCGTAATGGCCAGCCGGTGGATCCCCTGAAGGTGGAATCTCCGCCGGCCGATCCCGTCGATCCCGCGTATATGGCCGAATACACTATCCTCAAAGATTCCCTCAAATTGGCTTTGGATTCCCTGGTCGTTGACCGGTAAAAAAAGAGACGCCATCTCAATTTTGAGATGGCGTCTCGGTTATTTCTCAGAAACAAACCTTCCTGATTATTTCACCAGTTCATCTCCGCCGGCCCACCATACCTTATTGACGTAAACGTCGATATCGGGTACGTTGTCGGGGTTGGAGGAAATTTCACTGACGGCATAGGGGAACCTGTTGACAAAGCCGGTGGTGGCGTTGTTCGGGTTGTGCATGGCCGGGAAACCGGTCCTGCGGTAGTCGTTGTAGGCTTCGATGGCTTCGAATTCATAGAAGGCGATGTATTTCTGAGAAATGATCTCCTTCAGTTCGTTGCCGGCGGTAAGCATCGGTTCGACTTCGTTGGTGTAATAGTCGGCTGCGCCTTCCACTCCGTGGAATTCGAAGTTGGCTGCGATGGCTTCCTGCAGCGCGGCCTTCCATGTGCCGTCGCCCTTGCGGAATTTGGCTTCCGCTTCGATGAACTTCAATTCATGGAAGGTCATCAGCGGGGTGGCGGCGGTGCGGCCGTTCTCGGTTTGCAGGGAGGTGGAGTAGATACCGCCCTGGGTCTGGGCTGCGTTGCCATTGGGAGCCGGCACGTAGGCGCCTTCGATCTGGGTGAAGTACGCCGCGATGCGCGGGTCGTTCCGGTCAACCATCATGTCGTACAGGGTCTGCCCGGCGCTCAGGTGTGAGCGGTCGGCCAGGAACTGGTACCATGGGTTTTCACCCGATGCGGTCGCCTCATAAGCGGCAAAGATGAAGTTATCAGCATTGCTTCCGAAGCCGTTCGGGATGCAGGCCAGCGCCTTGTCGGCCGCCTGGTTGTCGCGGAATGATAACCGCATCGCATACCGTGCCTTCAGCGACCAGGCTGCTTTGATCCACATGCTTTCGTCACCGGCGTAGATATAATCGCTGCCGGGGAACTTCAGCTCGGTTTTCCCGAGGTTCACAATGGCATCGTCAAGCATGGCGATGATCTGCGGATATATATCCGACTGCTTGTCATATTTCGGCTGCAGGTTTGCCGGGCCCTGGAGGGCTTCCGCCCACGGCACTTCGCCCCACATATCGGTGGCGACGGCCAGGTTGTAAGCGGTCAGGACCTGGGCGATACCTCTTGCCCAGTAATTATCGGATTCGGGTCCGTCAGGTCCGGTCTTTTCCAGGATGACCCTGAGGTCGTTCAAAACGTCATACAGCCCGTTCCAGTTGTTGTTCATCAGGGAATAGTCGTTCTGGCCGACACGGCGGTCGGCGGCGTTAGACTGCGCCCATGTTCCGGCGCTGTGTTCGATGTACACGGTAGCATACCATGCGATATCGCAACCGGTGGTTTCGAAGGCGGTCTTCAGGATCGCGTCCGGGAGGATGCTCTTGGTCTCAACATCAATGGCATTGTTGCGCTCTTTGTTGATCTCATCCATTTTATCTTCGCTGCAGGCGAACAGGAAAACGGACAACGCGGCAACAAGGATGATTTTTATTGTTTTCATATTCATAAGTTTTCAGTGATTAGAAGGTTAAATTAAGACCGACTCCGAAAGAAGTGGTTTGCGGCAGCGACATGTAGTCCATACCGGCCTGCATGTTGCCCATACCCTGTGATGATTCGGGGTCAAAGTTCGGAAGGGTAGTCCAGAGGAGGATGTTCCTGGCGAACAGGTTAACCGATAATCCCTGGAGACGGATAGGTTCAATAACTTTCCTGGGGATATCAAAAGTGAGGGAGATGTCCCTGAACTTGATAAAGGAAGTTTCATATACCTGGGCTTCGTCGAGAGAAGCGAGGATATCATTGTACAGGTCGGGATAGGCCCAGATGTCTTCCGGACCACCGCGCTGGATGTCATTCGGAGTGCCGTCGGCCTTGTATCCGTCATAGATAAACGGGGTGGTGCGGTCTTCGGTGGCTGCTGATGCCCCATAGAGGTCCATCAGGCGGTTGGAGCCGGAGTACATGTCGCCGCCCTGTTTCCAGTCGAGCTGCAGGGTGAGGGTGATGAATTTGAAGAAGGTAAAGTAGTTGGTCCATCCGATGATGAAGTCCGGGGTCACGTCGCCGATCTTACCGAAATCTCCGAAGAGGGGCATACCATAATAGTAGCTGTTCGGATCTTCGTCGACGAGGATGTTGCCGTTCTCGTCACGCAGGAACTGGTTCCCGTAAATGGCCGGGTAGGTGTCGCCTGCGGAGGCGCGGATGTTCGGGGTGACATACCCGCCGAGGCTGATGCTTTCTACGCCTTCAGCGAGTTCTTCACACACGTTTTTCATCTTGGTAAAGTTGAACAACATGTCCCAGTTGAATTTTTCCATCTTGACCGGGTTCAGGTTCAGCACGATCTCATGCACCTTGGAGCTCATTTGCCCGGCATTGGTCACGTAAGTGGCATATCCGGTGGATCCGGCCATGGGCACGCCGAAGATCTGGTCTTTGGCCAGCTGGTCGGAGTAGGTGTAGTCGATGCCGATCCGGTTCTGGAAGAACTTGAGGTCGAGACCGATTTCCCAGGTGGTGGTGTTCTGCGGGACCAGTTCCGGGTCATAGACCGTGGTGCTGGGTTTGTAGCCGGAGACGCCGCCGAGCGGGAAAAGGATCCCGTCGCTGAGGAAGCCGCTGCCGGCGCCGCCGATAACGTACACATTCGGGTTGTAGTCGCCCGCCTGGCCTACTTCGGCATACGATCCGCGGATCTTACCGAAGCTCAGGACCTTGCTGTCTCTCAGGGCGCTCAGTTCCGTGAACACAAAACCAAGTGAAACGGAAGGATAGAAGAATCCGCGATTATCGCGCGGCATGGACGAAACTTTATCGTAACGGCCCGTCAGGGTCAGGTACAGCATGCTCTTGAAGTCCATGCTCAGGTTGCCGAAGAAACCGACCGTCCTGTCCCAGTATTTCGATTCAGAAGCAGTCTGTGTCGAGGCGTTGGCGATATTGTTCCAGCCCGGGGTGGTGAAACCGGTACCCAGCATGCTCCAGTAATCGGAACGGTTGTCGTTTACTTCATTACCCAGAACCAGGATCCCTCCGAAGTCGCCGAAGCGCTTGTTGAAGGTGAAGTTCAGCAGGGAGTTGAGTACGGTGCGGTTCACGCCGTAGTTATTGATCGAGCCGCCTGTCGGTGCATAATAACGATACTCCGGGTTGTCCGGCGTCGGATAACCGGCTGCGGTCGGAAGGGTTTGGCCCGTCCCGGCGCTGCCCATCTGGTAGAGGTCTTCGTTATAGGTTGAATAAGCGTCTATACCCAACTGGTAGCGGACATCCATCCATTCAAACGGTTTGTATTCCAGGAATCCGTTCCCAAAGAAGCGATTGGTCTTTTCCTGGAAATAGTTGTTGTTGACGGCCCAGAGCGGGTTTTCACCCACGGCGCCGCGACGGTAGGAGATCTGGCGGTACTGTCCGTTGGTCCCTTCCTGGTGGTAAGGAGTTCCCACAAGGTCAAAGGATGCAGGAGCGCCGTACACCGTGAACAGGTAACTGGAATTACCGCTGGGGATCTTATCGAGGCTGGTGCTCGAGAAGTTGCCCGAGAAGCCGACCTTCCAGTTGTCGCTCATGTTGAATTCACCGGTCGCTTTGGCGTTGTAGCGATCCATCCCGGTATTTTCAATGATACCGTTCTGGTTGGTCGCACCGAAACCGAAAGAATAATTCCCGGTGTTGGTCACACCGCTGATGCCGATGTTGTTGTTGAAGGTCTGCCCGTTCTTGTCGTAGAAATTCTTCGGGTTGTTGAAGGCGGTCGGGGTTACCCACTGGCCTTTGTAGGGATCGAAGAATTTGCCTTCCTGTCCTTCATAATTGTTGCCTCCATAGGTGGGGACATCGGGCAGGTCAGTGATCTTCGGGCCCCAGGAATAGGAGAAAGCGGGGTAGAAGTCCTCATAATAACCCTGTGCGTAGGTTTGCTGGACTTCCGGCAGGCGGCTGACCACGTCGGAGGTGAAGTTGGTCGACAGGGTAACCTGTACCGGTTTCCCGGCCATGCCGGTTTTCCCCTTTTTAGTGGTGATGATGATCACCCCGTTGGAGGCGCGGAGGCCGTACAGAGCTGCGGCTGCCTGGCCCTTGAGGACGTTGATCGACTCGATGTCTTCCGGGTTGATGTCGAGGGCCCTGTTGGAGTAATAGGAACCGACAACCCCGCCGCTTGCCTGGCTGTAGTCAGGTGTACTGGTGATGGGCATCCCGTCGACGACATACAGCGGGGAGTTGTCTCCGCTGAATGAACGGGCGCCGCGGATCATGACCGTGCTGGGCGCACCGGGCATACCTGACGACTGCCTGACTTCCACCCCGGCGAATTTACCGGAAATGGCCGTCTGCAGGCTCGGGTTCGCCGTGCGGGCGATCTCCTCGCCAGAGGCTTCCTGCACTGAATAACCCAGCGATTTTTTCTCGCGGGTGATACCCAGTGCCGTGACGACCACTTCGTCGAGGCCGACGACGTCTTCTTCCATTTTGACGTCAATATTGGCCCTGCCGTCAATGGTCAGTTCTACCGTTTTCATGCCGATGAAGGAATAAATGAGGTCATTGTAGCCTTTCGGCACCGTAATGGCATACTTGCCCTGGGCGTCGGTAATGACGCCGGCAAGGGTCCCTTTCACGATGATCGAAACCCCGGGAAGGGCCGTGCCGTCCGCGGCATCGGTCACCGTTCCTTTGACTTCGAGCTGCGCAAAAGCTGCCTGCATCCCTGCAAATAGTAAGAATGCAAAGAGAAGGGTAAATTTTCTCATAAGTTTTAAATTTTGATTGATAGTATTAGGTTTTCGCTTCTGGTAGTGCAATATTACTAATATTAAAGGGATTTTCCAATGCCTCGTGGTGAAAAAATTAACAATAATTTAACACTTCATAAAAAAAGCCGTCCCGCAATTTACGGGACGGCTTTTTTATTAAGGATTGTTCAGGAATCAGAACTTATCCCAGAAAACTTTGGTGGACATTTTATCCCCGCCAATGGCGCTTGCTGCCTGAGTATAATTGGCTGCATTCAGCGTTTGTTCGTTGACAGGATAGGTAAACCTTTTGGGCACCTGACCATCGTCGGTCTCAGGGGCCGGAGGCAGGTTCAGCACCGGGAAATCAAGCCTTCTCCACATGGTCCATGCTTCCTGGCCGCGAATGTAGAATGCCAGCCAGGCCTGGGTTCCGATCTTCTGCTTCCAGTTTCCGGCGGCTGTAGCATAGGCGACTTCCGGCTTGGCCAGGTAATCGGTGGCTTCGGCTTCGGTTCCGTTCCATTGCAGGATGGAGGAGGTGACGCCCATGTTGTAATAATACTCTGCGTTGTTGCCGACACTGTAGCCTCTTTCGGCTGCTTCAGCCAGGTAAAAGGCCAGCTCCGTATAATCCAGGATGACCATCGGGAAATCCGGGGCCTGGATCGGGTCTGCAATATGGGAGTACTGTGAGAAGCTGTTGCTTTCGCCATAGATACCGCCGCGGTATTCGTCGCCGTTGATGTCGAAGTAATTATCCCTCCTGGGGTCTTCCAGGGTGTTCATCATGTCGATCACGGTGTTGGCGGGAACGAAGTCGTTGCGTCCGCTTTGCACCAGGTCCTGATACAGCGGGTTGGACATGGAACCGCCGGGATAGTTCAGCTGGCACTGTTCGCCGGGGGCAAAGGCGTTGGCATAGGCCTGCTCAATGGCGGTCTTGGCCAGGGTGTTGTCCGCGTCGGCGATCGTGATCGCCAGCTTCACCTTGAGGGTGTTGGCGAACTTCTTCCACATCTGCACATCGCCATGGAAGAACAGGTCATCACTTCCAAAACTTCCTGCGCTTTCGTTCAGGCCGGCGATGATGGCGTCTAACCGTACCATGAGATCCTTGTAGATCGTGAAGGCGTCGTCATAGGCGGGGTTAACGTTTTCAATATCCAGGGCCTGGGTGTAGGGGACGTTTCCGAAGATATCGACCAGTCTGCTGTAGGTATAAACCATCATCAGGTCGATGATGTGCAGACGGTTCTGCTTTTCGATCTGCGGTATTTCGCCCACCACTTCCTCGGCGGATATCACATCATTGGCGTTTTTCAGGTCAGCCAGGACATCGCGGTAGTAGACCCGGAAAATGTTATCCGGAATGGTCCTGTTGATGATGTCGTAATTGGATTCATCCGTGTAAGTGGTTTCAGTCCAATACTGTGACACCAGCTTAAAGATGTTGAGGTTGACGTTTGTGCTGGCCTCCTGGTCGGTAAAGAACTTTTGTGCTTTAGCGAAGATGAAGCCGCCCGGGACTTCCGTCGGATGCTTTTTATCCGTGTTGAAGTCCTCAAAATTCTTGGTGCAGGATACCGAGATCCCGATCAGCACCAGTAAGACTAAATATATTTTTTTCATGGTTATACGAGTTTAGAATTGCAGATTAACAGTGAGACCGATATTGCGTGTGGTAGGCATGACACCGCTCTGCCATCCCTGGATGTTTCCTGAGCTCTGGCTGGCTTCGGGGTCGGCGTGCGGAAGGTTCTTGTGGATGATCCAGAGGTTGGATCCAACCAGGCTGAAAGTCGCGCCTTTAATGAAGCTCTTTTCCATCACCTTTGCAGGAATACTGTAAGAGATGACCAGTTCCCTCAGCTTGACGTAGGAAGCGTCATAGACAAATGCTGCATTCGGGTTTCTTGACCATCCGAATACACGATAATCGTCACCGGCCACCCGAGTCGTATTTTCTTCCCAGATGGGTTCTTCTGCGGTACCGACGTTCACAACACCCTCGAGGATCAGACCGCCGCTGGTTTCATCATCCGTGAGCGGATCCCGGACCGGGTTGCCCAGGTCGTTGGTGTAATCGGTTTCTTCATACAAACCTGTTCCCAAACCATAATACAGGTCGAGCGAGAAGACGCTTCCGCCCTTCTGCCAGTCGATCAGGAAGCTCAGCGCCCAGTTCTTGTAGGTGAAGCGATTGGTCAGACCGGTAATGAAATCGGGCTGAATGTTTCCGAGGACGATATCAGAGGTGGTGGTCCGGGCATAATAGCCATTGGCCAGCACAACCCTTTGTCCGTCTTCATTGTACAAATAGTCGGTGCCCTGGATGGTTCCGTAAGGCTCACCGACGCGGGCGTTGATCGAAACACCACCTTGCAGCCGGGCGAGGGTCAGGTTCTGAATGCCTGAGTCAAGTTCAACGATTTCACTCACGTTGCGGGCCCAGTTCAGCACGATGTCCCATTCAAAGTCACTGTTCTTCACCGGCGTGCCCATAATCATGAGTTCGATCCCCTGGTTCTGGACTTCCCCGGCATTGAGGAATTTACCCGAGAACCCGGTGGCGGTGGAAACGGAAACGGGAAGGATCTGGTTCACCGTGTTTTCCTTGTATAGAGCGAAGTCAAAGCCCAAACGGTTCTGGAAGAATTTCATTTCCAGGCCAAGCTCCATGGCGGTGGAGATTTCCGGCTTCAGCTTGTCGTTGGAGTTATTATTTGGCAGAGAATACAATGCGGTTCCGCTGAAAATACCATCGTTGATATAGGTGTTCTTCAGTGATCCCCAGGGTGCGTCATTACCGACCTTGGCATAATTGAGCCTCAGTTTGCCGAGCTGCATCCAGGTAAGGTCAAGCAGGTTGGAGAACAGGAAACTTCCCGAAATGGCAGGATAAAAATAAGTCCAGTTATCGCTGGGCAGCGTGGATGACTGGTCCCAGCGGCCCGTAGCGTCGAGGAAGAGAAAATCCTTGAAGCCGGCCGATACACTCAGGTAGAAACCGTTGACTCCTGTTTCGCGCAGCCATTCTTCCGGTGCCACCATTTCGCTGGCGCTGTTGCTTAAAGCATAAATTCCCGGAACGATCAGGCCACCCTGGGTGCTGGTGTACACCTGGTCGCTTTTGGTGCGGCGGATGTTCGTCCCGAAGAGGGCCTTGAGGTTCCAGTTTTCGCCGAAATTCTTATAGAAATTCAGCATGAGGTCATAATTGGTTTCGGTAAACTGCTTGTTGAAGCGTGCATAGCCGGAAGTAACGTCCGGACGGCCGACGCCGAGTTCGCCGGAAGCGGATCCGACGGCTTTTCTTTCTTCCTGCAATTCCTCGTAAGTATCCACGGAGGCGCGGCCCATCAGGCTCAGGTACCCGGTGATCTTCCAGTCCACCTGCGCATAACCGATCAAACGGTTCCTGACGTCGGTCTCATAGCTTTCATACCGCTGATAATAAGGATTGTCCCAGTATGCCGGTGCGGTATTGAACTGGGCTTCGTCGTTTTCATCCAGGTACACGCCCACCGGGTTCCAGGTGATGTTCTGCCCGGTGAGGTCGTACAGTTCTTCCTGCTGCTTGTAGTCGACGTTGGTCTGCATCCACTGCCGGAAGGAAGACATGATATTGTCGCTGTAACCGGTGTAATTACGGCCCAGACCGTCGGTCCTGATGTAGTTGGCGGAAGCGGATACCGTGAGGTTCTTCACAATATCATGCGATCCGTTAAACAACAGGTTGTTCCTTTTGAGTTCGCTGTTGGGCAGCAGACCTTTCTGGTTGAGGTTCGTGTAGGAGAGCCTGAATGCGGTGGCTTCTGCGCCGCCGGAAACTTCGATGGAGTTGGTGAAGGACAGCGGGTTTTCGAGGAAATAATCCGGTCCGTTTGCACCTGCGACCCATGGAGTGGCTTTTCTGTAATTCGGAGATGAGCTGTACATGGCATCATACTGGTAAACCAGCAGGTTCGGGTCAAATTTCTGGCCCATGGAGGCGTCTTCATAGGTTGGTACGTTCCAGTCGATCGTTCCGTCGCCGTCAATGTCGGCAAAATATTCGAACCCGGGGTTCTCCGAGTCGCTGTAATAGGTGCTTCCGTAACCGGCACCGTACCCGGTTTGATATTTCGGGAAGGTGGATTTATCCAGGAATCCGGTAGTGATGTTCGAGCTGATGCTCACCCCTACGCGCTTGGTTTTTCCTATGGTTTTGGAGCCTTTCTTGGTGGTGATGATCACCGCGCCGTTGGCGGCCCTTGAACCATAAAGAGCGGTTGCAGCCGCGCCTTTCAGAACGTTGATGGACTCGATGTCATTCGGGTTCAGGTCGGCGGCGGCGTTACCGTAGTCAAAACCGCTTCGGCCGCTGATCTGCCCGGAGTTGTTCGTATTGTCATTGTTCACGGGCACCCCGTCGATGACGAAGAGGGCCTGGTTGTTCCCGGTGATGGAGGAAGATCCGCGGATTACCATATTGGTCGAACCGCCCATATTCCCCGTGCTTTTCACTTGCACCCCGGCTACTTTACCGGAGAGGGAGTTGATGAAGTTGTCCGATTTGACTGCGTTGATCTCGGAGCCCGAAACTTCCTGAGTGGCATAACCCAGCGATTTCTTCTCGCGGGAAATACCCAGCGCCGTAACCACGACCTCGTCAAGACCGACCACATCGTCCTCCAGGGCTACGTCGATCACTGCCTTGCCGTCGATCTTCACCTCTTTGGTGAGCATGCCGACGAAGGAGAAAATCAGGTCATTGTAACCCGCAGGAACAGTCAGCGCATATTTACCGTCTATGTCGGTCACTGTTCCTGTGAGTGTGCCTTTGACCACGATGGATACCCCCGGGAGCGGCGTGCCGTCTTTGGCATCGGTTACCGTGCCCCGGATCTCCATCTGGGCCACGGCTGCTTGCATTCCAATGAAACAGAGAAATGCAAATAGAATTGTAAATTTTCTCATAGAAGTAATTTTTGGTTAATAGATTTATTGAGATTTGCTTGTACTAATGCAATATTACAATAATATAAAACCCGATGCAATTGAAAATTAACAAAAAAATAATTTTTAATTAACATTAGCATGTCCAATTGGCTTATATATAATAAATTACGGATACAACCGATGGTTAAAACTGACTGCAAATATTACTTTAGTCTAAATTACGCGGCGTTTTCCGGTAACACTTCCCGGTGAAATGGGCGATGCCCGCCAGAAAGAACAGGCCGGAGTGGATCAGGTAGCGCATCCAGTCGAAGGTCAGGAAGTAAAAGTCCAGGGCCATGATGGCCAGAACCGCCGCGGCAAACAGGTAAAAACCGCCTTTGCGGTTGAGAATCATCAAAACCAGTCCGGATAGGGCGCTTAGGAACAAAGTGGCGCCTGAAGCGGCAAACCAGGTAAAAGATCCCGGTGAATATGCACCGGACTTTGCATAATGGCCCAGCAGTTCTCTCAGATAATCTGAGAAGATCAGGCCCGCCAGGAACAGCAGCGATAAAATGGTAAAATAAGTCAGGGCCATGGCCAGGATAACCTGGCAAAGCAAAGGTTTGCTTTTCTTTGAGACCGGAGTTACTGTGTCCGCCTCCTGGGTGTGCGCCATAATTTTGCCGCTTAACCTTGTTTCAACAGGCTAAGATAGCAAAATTATTCCAGGCTGCCCACCGTATTTTCCACTTCATGCAGTATTTCGCACGACTGTACGAGGGCCTTCATCGCATTGTGGTCCGGATAGAGGGGCCGGTCAATGTCCAGAAAATCCACGTGCCGGCGGATCACTTCCTTTGCTTTGGTCACACCGGTCCCGAACTTGTATTCCCGGAAATCAAGCGCCTGGGCGGCGGCCATCAGTTCAATTCCCAATATCCCGTAGGCATTGTCCAGGATCTGTAAGTTTTTCAGCGCTACGTTCATCCCCATGGAAACGAAGTCTTCCTGGTCGGCCGCGGCCGGGATCGACTGGATGCTGGCGGGAGCGGACAGGATGCGCTGTTCGACGATCTGCATGTCAGCCGTGTATTGGCTGAGCATAAGCCCGGAGAACATTCCGGCGCCTTTGGTGAGGAAGGCCGGCAGCCCGACGCTGAGGGCCGGGTTGTTCAGCCGGTTCATCCGGCGCTCCGACAGCACGCAGATCATGGTGATGGCGGCCCCGGCCATATCCAGCGGCAGGGCCACCGGCGTGCCCTGGAAATTCGCCCCGGTAAGGGTCAGATTGTCTTCCGGGATGAAGATGGGATTGTCGCCCACGCCGTTGAGCTCGATCTCGACCTGTTTGCGGGCAAATTCGAGCGCGTCGTGCGCCGCACCGATCACCTGCGGGGTCGAACGCATCGAATAAGCATCCTGGACCTTGCATTTGATCTTGCCTTCGACCAGGTCGCCCCCGGCGATCATCCTGTTGATGGCTTTCGCGCTCCGGATGGCGCCCGGAAAACCTCTCAGGGAATGCAGTTTCGTGTTGTACGGCTTCATGTTCGCTTTCAGGGCCTCGAGCGACATTGCCGCGGCGATCTCCGCCTGCTTGAGCCAGTTCATGGCGTCATAAAGGAACAGGGCGCTCATGGCCGTCAGAACGTTGGAACCGTTGATGGTCGCCAGCCCATCGCGGGCATGCAGCCCGGGAATGGGGATGCCGGCGCGGTCCAGCGCTTCCTTGCCTTCCAGCAATTCGCCCTGGTAGTAAGCGTGTCCTTCGCCCATCATGAGCAAAGCGATCTGCGACATGGGCGCCAGGTCGCCGCAGGCGCCCACGGAACCCTTCTGGCAGACATGTGGCGTGACGCCTTTGTTAAGCATGTCGACCAGGGTCTGGGTGATGGCCAGGCGCATCCCCGAGTTGCCGTGGGCATGCACATTGATCCGGCCCAGCATCGCCCCGCGGACCCACTCGATGGGCATCGGATCGCCAATACCGGCTGCGTGGTTATAAATAAGGTACCTCTGAAACTGCTGGACCTGATCGTCGGTGAGCACGACTTCAGAAAATTCGCCGATGCCGGTGTTCACCCCGTACATGATCTCGCGGGCTTCGATCTTCTTTTCCAGCATGGCCCTGCAGGTGTTGATCCTTTTTACCGCATCGGGATGGAGTTCGACTTTTTCGTTGTGACGGGCCACGTTGACCACGTCTTTTATGGTGAGGCCGGAGCCGGATATGATTAGTGCCATAATGTTTAGTGTTTAGTGTTTAGTGTTTAGTGTTTAGTGTTTAGTGTTTAGTGTTTAGTGTTGAATTTATTGGAGGAAGGGAGAGGCGTTGGGTTTGGATGGGTAGTGACCTGTTATCAGGTTAAACACTAAACACCAAACACTCAACGTTAAACACTCATTTGAAAAAGCGCCGTTCGGTTGATCTTGATCATGAAGCAGAGCATCCAATGCATGCCGGAAGGAATTTTATCGTAACAAAAGTATAAAATTTTCTTATTGTGAATGGATTAACAATTATTTTTGAACCGAGGGTTCAGTTATGATACACACAATTCAACACGCCGCGGAATTGGCTGAAGTCATGAACAGGTCAGGCAGTCTGCTGGTATATTTTTACAATGATCACTGCGCGCCGTGTATCAGCTTGCGGCCAAAGATCGAGGAACTCATACTCCTGCGCTTCCCGGAGATGGAGCTGGCTTATGTCAATAGCGAGCAATTCCCGGGTCTGACTGCTGAGCATGGGGCGTTCAGCTTTCCGGTCCTGATCTTTTTCTTCGGGGGAAAGGAGTTCTTGAGATATAGTAAGTATGTGTCGGTTTCAGAACTCGACAACGCGGTAGGCAGGCTGTATGATCTGTACCACGGATGACAGGTTCAGGTTTCCTTCCGGATGAGATCGATCAGTTGATCTTCCGATAAGGAAAGCTGCTCACCCTTTTCCATATTTTTCACGGTGAACTGCCCGCTGCTGATCTCATTTTCGCCGATGAGGACCACAAAAGGGATCTTTTTCTGATCGGCGTATTTCATTTGTTTCTTCAGCCTGCCCTGCTCCGGGAACACTTCCGTACGGATGCCGGCTGACCTGAGTTTTTGCGCCAGCCGGATACAGTATTTTTCTTCGCTTGCTCCGAAATTGACCAGCAGAGCCTGCGTGCCCGCCGGGTCGTGGGGAGGAAACCCCTGTACCGCCAGAAGGACGTCGTAGATCCGGTCGGCGCCGAAGGAAATTCCGACGCCGGAAACCCCGTTCAGGCCAAAAATGCCGGTGAGGTCATCATACCGCCCGCCGCCACAGATACTTCCGATCTCCACATCCAGTGCCTTGACTTCAAAAATAGTGCCCGTGTAGTAATTCAGCCCCCGGGCCAGCGTAATGTCCAGTTCCACGCCGCCCTCGATGCCGGCGGTAACCAAACGTTCAAAGATCGCCTCCATTTCCGCAATTCCTGTTTGCCCGATCTCTGAATGGGCGAGCTGTGTTTTCAGAAAAGCCATCTTCTCCCGGAAACTTCCGCCGGTATCCAGGAACGGATCCAGCCTGCGCAGCGTGTCTTCCTTAACTCCCTTATCCGTTAGTTCTTTCAACACGTTTTCCCTGCCGATCTTATCCAGTTTGTCCAGGGCCACCGTCAGATCGGTGAACTGGTCCGTCATGCCCGCCGTTTCGGCGATTCCCGCGAGGATTTTCCGGTTGTTCAGGCGCGTGACCACGCGAATCCTCAGTTCTTCAAAAATATCATGGATGATCTGGACGAGTTCCGTCTCGTTCATCAGGGAGTCGCTTCCGATGACATCCACATCGCACTGGTAGAATTCGCGGTACCGGCCTTTCTGGGGTTTGTCGGCGCGCCAGACGGGCTGCATCTGATACCTTTTAAAAGGGAATGTAATTTCATTGAGGTGCTGCACGACGTATCGGGCGAAAGGGACGGTGAGATCGTACCTGAGCCCTTTCTCGGCGATTCTGCGTGTCAACCGGCCGGTGTCTTCCGGGTCGATTTCCTCTTGGGTAATTCCGGATAAGAAGTTCCCGGAATTGAGTATTTTGAATAACAGGCGGTCCCCTTCCTCACCATATTTTCCAAGCAGGGTTGAGAGGTTTTCCATGGCAGGGGTTTCGATGGGCTCGTAGCCGTACCTTTCGAATACGTGCCGGATGGTCCGGAAGATATAATTGCGCCGGGCCATTTCCTGAGGGGTGAAATCCCGGGTTCCTTTGGGGATGGAGACTTTCTCTGCCATAGGATTATTCAGATGAGATGAAGGCGCAAAGGTACAAAGAATCGCGAAGCAGTAATACGCCGGAAAGGAACCGGATATGAAGCCGGGCCTTGGCGGCCCGGTTTTTTCTATTAATTTTGCCCGGATACACCGGAACCATGACCCTGCGGATACTGATCCTGGCCAATAAATTTCCCTATCCATCGCGTGATGGAGGCTCTATCGCCACGCTGAGCCTGGCCAGGTCGCTGGCATCCGCCGGCCACCAGGTAACCCTGCTGGCCATGAACACTTCCAAGCATTATTCCGATCCGGAGCAGATCCCGGCCGGGCTTAGCCAGCTCATCACCTTTATCAGCGTTCCGGTCAACACCGACATCAGGATCCTCCGGCTGGTCCGCAACCTGCTGTTTTCCAGGTTGCCCTACAACGCGGAGCGTTTTGTTTCCGATGATTTCAGCGACGCGCTGGCCGGCCTGCTCAAAAAGGAGACTTACGATATTGTCCAGCTGGAAGGCCTGTACCTGGCGCCATACATTGCCAAGATCCGGGAAAACAGCACAGCGCTTGTCGTCATGCGGGCCCACAACATCGAGCATGAGATCTGGAACCGGATGGTCGCGCATCAGAAAGGGCCGAAAAAGATATACCTCAGGCTGCTTGCGGCACGAATCCGGAAAATGGAGCAGGATTACCCGGATCGCGTGGATGCGGTGCTTCCCATCACCTCCCGCGATGGCGCCGTGCTTCAGCGCATGGGTTGCAAACGGCCCATGCATGTGGTGCCTACAGGGGTGGACGCCGATAAACTTGCGCCTGACCATTCCACACTGGAGTTTCCGAGCGTATTCCACATCGGCGCGCTCGACTGGATCCCCAACCAGGAAGGACTGATCTGGTTTTTTGAAGAGGTATGGGAACGCGTGCTCCAACGATTTCCGGATTTGAAATTCTACCTGGCAGGCCGAAACGCCCCGGAGCCCTTCCGGTCGCTGGCCTATCCCAACCTGATTTATCTCGGTGAAGTTGACGATGCCTATGCGTTCATTCGTTCCCGGGCGGTCATGATCGTTCCCATCTTATCGGGAAGCGGCATGCGCATTAAAATCATCGAGGGGATGGCGCTGGGCAAGGCCATTGTCACTACGGAGATCGGAACGGAAGGGATAGATACCACGGACGGCGTCAATATCCTCATTGCCAATGATCCGGAGCGATTCGCCGAACACGTCTGCCGGCTGGTCTCCGACCGCGCGCTGTGTTTGAAGATTGGGGAAAATGCCCGTATATTTGTGGCCGGTCATTACGACAACCCGGCCATCACCAGAGATCTTACCGGGTTTTATCAAAAGCTGATCCCATGATCCCCGAGCTGATCTTTATGGTTTCCATTTTCCTGATCCTGCACACCTATGTGCTGTATCCGCTGGTCCTGAAGATACTGGCTGCAGGAAGAAACGCCAATGAAGAAACCTATGGCCCGGATGATGAATGGCCGGTGGTTTCGGTGATCATTGCGGCACACAATGAGGAAGACTGCATTGACGAAAAGATACGCAGCATTTACAGCGGCTCATATCCGGCCGGCCGGTTCGAGGTTCTGGTGGGATCGGACTGCTCGTCTGACCGTACCGTCGAAATACTGCAGGAACTGAGCCTGGAATATTCATCCTTACGATTTACCGCCTTCAGTGAACGGCGCGGCAAGGGCAATGTGGTCAATGACCTGGTCCGCCAGGCGAATGGATCCATCCTGGTCCTGACCGATGCCAACGTCATGTTCGATGCAGAAACCCTGCATTTTATGATCCGCCATTTCCGGAACCCGCGCATTGGCCTGGTCGATACCAACATGATCAACCGGGGCATGAAGCAGGAGGGGATTTCTTTCCAGGAAAAAGCCTACATCTCCCGCGAGGTGCGGATTAAAAACGACGAGAGCAGGCTGTGGGGCGCGATGATGGGCCCGTTTGGCGGTTGCTACGCGATCCGCAAAGAGGATTACGCCATGGTTCCTTCAAACTTCCTGGTGGATGATTTCTACATCAACATGCGGATATTCGAAAAAGGAAAACTGGCCATCAATGACATTGACGCAAGGGTTTTTGAATCGGTTCCGGATGAGCTGAAAGTGGAATTTCGCCGCAAGGTTCGCATAGGGACCGGGAATTTTCAAAACCTGAGGAGGTTCTGGCGCCTGCTGTTTAAATGCCCATATGGCTTCGCCTTTCTGTCGCACAAGGTGATCCGCTGGTTCGGTCCCTTTCTGCTGGTGCTGGCCCTGGCTTCTAATATATGGCTTTCAAGGCATTCCAATGCCTGGCTCGCCGTGCTTGCGGCGCATATCGCCGTCTACCTGTTGCCCCTGGCTGATAACCTGCTGAAAAAAGCGGGGATCCACATCAGCCCCTTACGCCTGGTCACGCATTTCTTCTCGATGAACGCCGCCCTGCTGCTCGGTTTTTTCCGTTCGCTCCGCCGCGTCAGCTCCGGGGCCTGGGAACGTACAGCCCGGCAGTGAACTTATTCCCCGTGACGGTGTTGGTGGTGATGATCGTGTTCTGAGCACGAAACCGCGGAGTCAGCCAGGCTCCCTTCAAGGTACATCTTCAATACGTCGTCAACCGGTCCCTGGCAGCCACGGATCACGTCAATCCCATGGTTTTTCAGGGTCACATAAGCCCCCTGGCCCATGTTGCCGGCCAGCATAAGGCGGACATCCATGTCCCTGAGTATGGCGGAAATATTCGATTTGCATCCGCATCCGGGAGGCGATAGCAGGATCTCTTTCCGGATGGTTTCCTTATTTTCATCTATACTGTATACGGTATAGGATTCACAATGTCCAAAGTGGTCATCGACCCGGTTATTCCGAGTCGGTACAGCAATTTTCTTCATATCGTTTCTATTTTTATGGCTTTTCCGCTGACCAGCGCCAGGGCGATTTTTTTCCGGGCCGATTCCAGGATCCGGCCGAACGTCTGGCGTGAAATGCCCATACTCCTGGCCGCCTGGTCGTGGTACATGCCTTCGAGGTCGGCCAGCCGGATGGATTCCCATTCATCATGGGCCAGCGTAACCTCCTCAAGCATCTTCAACGGGATGCCTGCGGGCTTGTAATAAGTCGTCCCGGGAACACATGCAATGCACCGGTCAAATTTTTTTCTGGGCATATGCTCATTATATTCAATGCAAAAATAAGCATATGCTCAGAATAAAACGGTAGATCAGGCAGTTTTTTTTCTTTTGGCGAAAAGCCGGATGAGATGGTTGAACCGGAAGGCGCTGAAAAATTTGTTCCAGACATCCATATCCATCAGCGGGGAGTCGGTGGTTGCTTTCAGAGTCAGGAAGATGCCCAGCGGGAGCAGGATAACGGAGGAGAGCCACATGCCGGTAGCCGCTTCCATGGCGCCTTTCAGGGCCGATTTCTCGCCGATCATACTGATCACGTGGTAGAGGATGAAGAAGAGGATGGAAACCACGGTGGGCAGACCGAGCCCTCCTTTACGGATGATCGCGCCAAGCGGGGCGCCGATGAAAAACAACACCAGGCAGGCGAAGGAAAGTGTAAACTTCCGGTGCCACACCACTTTGTGCTTCACCAGGTTTTCATCGCGGCTTTTTTGTGTCTGAACATGGTATTCCACCGACTTCTTCAGGTTCCTGGCCGATACCAGGCCGTTGGAGACGATGATCGCCTGTTCTTCCCCGGTGAAATCTTCGAGGAAATTCGGATAGGTACGTGGAATGGTGTCGGGTAGATGCCGCAGGGTGCTGTCCATGAGCTGATATGCCTTGTAATTGTTCGCAAAGGTTCCCGAAAGATTTTCCCGGTTTTCGTGGACCGCAGTGCTGATGGAATCAATGAAGTAATTCAGTTGCCGGATGTTGAGCATCTGGTAATTGTTCTTGAAGAGGTCCTCATCCGTACGGTTGAGCTTGAAGGCCGAAAGGTCGAATTTCTGCTGCTGTTCCCGGAAATAGGTCCGTTGAAAGGGATCGTTCTTTTTGGCATCCTTCTGGTCCGGCGTCTCCTGGTAATTATAGCCGCTATACAGTTTAAAGAGAAGAAATCTCCCGTCAGGCGTGGATTGCATCACCCCCGAATCGGCAACGGTAACATCGGTATTTCCCCGGCGATCGGTATGATCATAGATCATGACACGATAGATCGTATTGCCGTCTTTACCTTTTTTACCTACCCGGATTATATAATCTTCCATATCATTATAAAAGATACCCTCCTTGATGTTCACGGCCAGTTTTTTCTTCCGAACGTCATACAGCAGGGATTTGAATTTCAGGTTGGCGACCGGGAGCACATTGTTGGAGAAATAAAAGGCAAAGCCGGAGATCAGGATAGAAATGACCACCAATGGTTTCATGATCGAACGCAGGGATATGCCGGCGGATTTCATGGCCACCAGTTCATAGTGTTCGCCCAGGTTTCCGAAGGTCATGATGGATGAGAGCAGGATGGCCAGGGGCAGCGCCAGGGGCACGAAGGTTGAGGATGCATAAAACAGCAGCTCTGCGATGATATACCATTCCAGGCCTTTCCCCACCAGGTCGTCGATGTATTTCCAGAGGAACTGCATGAGGAGGATAAAAAGGGAAATGAAGAAGGTCGCCAGCAGGGGGCCGGCGTAAGTTTTTATGACCAGGGCGTGGATTTTCTTCATTTATCCAAAGCTTTTCAACGCAAATTTAACCGAAAAATTGCACGGAAGAATCTGTCTGTAAAAGTGAAACAGGATGATCAATTTGTTACTTTTCATCTTATTTTTGTATTGGGATTGGTTGGTGATCCGGGCCGGGTATGAAAATAATAGTACATTTGCGATCCTCAAAACAGGCATTTGCAACGTGTGAATAAGGTTTTGAAGAAAAAAATTGGTCAGCTTATCAAAAAAGTATATTTTTAGACCTTGAAATTTGAAGCTATAACCATAACGTTTAATTAAATTTTTAACCCATGAAAAAAGTTCTACTTTGCCTGCTGGCAGTGACCATTGGTTTTGCCGGCTATTCCCAGAAGAAGGCGGTCTATCAGCCGAACGTGCCCAGCGCCGTTGCGCTCAGCCCGGAGCGTCTCGGTTGGGAACCTGTGAAGACCAAACCGATCACCTCCTCTTCCGTTGTGCCCCCCGCCAATTACCAGGGAAACCGCGGTGTTGATTTCGTCAACATCGTTTCCATCGGTACCTCGGCCAACGCATACGGTTACGGATACGGCGGCGGCCAGAAATCACTGGTTTATGCCAACAACGACCTTAACGTCGTCACCAACTTCCACCGTATGGGCGGCTCCCTCGATCCGGGCGGATATTCCGGAGACCTGGGATATGATGTTTCCTTCGATGGCGGTATGACCTGGACCAACATGGTGGAATGCTATGTTTCCAATATCTCCGGCGGTACCTACAACATTGACGCCGGCCGGTATCCGAACCATGGCATCTACAATCCTCCGGGCAACACCGATCCGAACAGCGCGTACCTGACTTATTTCGCACCCATCCTCGACGGTTCCAACGCCGGCGACTCATGGGGCGGTTATGCCTACGGCCGTGCAAATTTCGGTGATATCACCGATACCACGGAAAACCTGTCACACAGCGCCGCACCTTATTATCAATATATTCCCGATGCATATGATGTGGCCAACGCCACCGGCATCGCCATCGCGGTCGATCCGAACCAGGACTGGGGAAGCGGCTCGCTGGTGTACCAGGGCTCGCTCATCGTCACCCGCGGCGTATGGGATGATGGCGCTGAAGATTTCGTCTTCGAAAGGTCCCTCATCGACTTCCCGACCAACGCCGAGAACGACCGTCCGACCCATGTGAAATTCGGATGGGCTCCCGACGGCATGACCGGCTGGATCGTGGTGATCACCGACAACGGCATGGTGACCCCGCTTGACCCGACGCTGCGTTATTTCTACCCGGTGTTCATCAAGACCACCGATGGCGGCGAAACCTGGGAAGACCCGATCGCAGTTCGCCTCGATGGTCCCGACGGCCTCTATGGCGTGCTGAATTACCTCACCGACGAGCAGATCGCCGAGGTGTTCCTGCCCCCGCTGCCGGCTCGCGATGAGATTCCCTATACCACCGCATTTGACTGCGATGTCGTCGTCGACACCTGGGGCAACCCCCACTGCGCCGTGACCATCGGCGTTGGCGGTTCCAGCGAATACTCCATTGTTACCGGTCCTTACCTGTTTGCGGCATTTGATATCTTCACCACCGATGGCGGTACCACCTGGGAAGCCATCATGTGCGGTAAAATGAACCAGTTCCGCGGCACCTTCGGCACCGACTACTCCGAAGACACCCGCATTCAGGCTTCATCCACCCAGGATGGCGACAAGGTATTCGTCGCATGGCTGGATACCCAGCTGGAAGGCGCTACCGAAAACAACGCCCCCGATGTGTTCATCCGCGGCATCGACGTCAACATGCCCCCGGATCCGTTCTACATGACCTCCAGCGAAGGCGAAGACATGCCCACCAACGTGACCGCTTTCTCCGAAGCCATGTGGCAGTCCTATTTCTTCGGCCTGTCCCGTTATACCCTCTCGGACAACGGAACCTACACCGTGCCGATCACCTACCAGCAGATGACCACTCCTTTTGACCCGGCACTGCCTGTGCAGTTCAAATACATCCAGGACTTCATGTTCACGGATGCAGATTTTGAAATCGCCAGCGTAAAGGATAACAACAAGCCCAGCAACATCACCGCTGTGTCACAGAACTACCCGAACCCCTTCAGCCAGACTTCTAACATTCAGGTTAGCCTGGAAAACAAGTCCAGCCTGAAGCTCGTGGTGACCAACATCCTGGGTCAGCGCGTTCTCGAAATCAACCGTGGTGAAGTTCCCGCCGGAGCGCACCAGTTCGTGATCGATGGCAGCCAGCTTGGCAATGGCGTGTATTTCTACACGGTTTATGCCGGCCAGGATTCCATGACCCGCAAAATGATCGTCGAATAAGAATACGTTATTCAACTCAAAACGGCAGTCGCAACAGCGGCTGCCGTTTTTTTTATGCTTTAATTTTACCGTTGACCCGTCTCATTTTACCAGTGACGGCTGAAACCCTTGATTTTGGCGATCAATGTTCCTTATCTTTATGCATCATAAGGATTTGTCAACATTCATTATTAACCAAAGAATAAATGTTATGAAAAGAACTGTACTTTTTTTGATGCTGTTTTCTGCTATTCCGCTGTGTTTCGCTCAATTGCCGGTCAGGTATGAAAGTGGATCCGGACTATCCATGAAAAAGATGACCTATGCCCGTCCCGACAAAGACCCGGCGCCGGCGCCTGTCGGGATCAACCCGGCTGCCTCCGCGCCGGTGCGGGAATGGGATGAACAGCAGATCGGCGTGACCTGGTATGATCTCCAGACGAACCATATGCTGGGCAACCGCATGCATTTTTACCCTGAAGAAGGAACCCTGGCCGCTACCTGGACATATGGGATCAATGCTTCCAGTTTCGGAGACCGCGGAACCGGTTACAATTATTATAATGGGAGTGCGTGGGGGCCCATGCCTACTGCACGAATCGAAGATGAGCGGACCGGATGGCCCACCTATGCCCCGCTGGGAGAGAACGGTGAGATGACCGTTGCCCATCTTAATGTCGGCCTGAAGATGTCGAAACGCGATACACGGGGTTCCGGAGCCTGGACCTACCAGATCATTTCGGGCCCGCCCGACGCACAGGAGCTGGCCTGGCCCACCATCATGACCAATGGCGAGAACAATGAGAACCTCCATTTGCTGGTGAACAGCTATACACCTTACCAGGGGCAGGAGCTGGCCCTGATGTACTATCGTTCCTTCGATGGTGGCGCAACCTGGGACACTGAGGCTGAAATCATTGAAGGACTGGGTATTGATTATTATACCATGATTTACAGCGACAGTTATGCCTGGGCCAACCCGGTCGGGGATACCATCGCTTTCATCGCCGCCAGCGCCTGGAACGACCTGGTGGTCATGAAATCGACCGATAACGGCGAAAACTGGGACCGGATCGTCGTCTGGGAACATCCTTACCCGATGTTCGACTGGGATGTGACCATTACCGATACTTTTTACTGCGTGGATAACTCGGCGGCCATCACACTGGACCAGAACGGGAAGGTGCATGTCGCTTTCGGCATCGGACGGGCATTGCATGATGTCCCCGGAGATTCCTACTGGATCATTGAAGGGGTCGATGGCATCGGGTACTGGAACGAGGATATGGAGCCGTTTGGCAACGACATATACACCCTGGCCCCGCCCCAGGAAAATAAACCCAATTCGGAAATGGTTACCGATGTCAATTACATCGGGTGGACCCAGGATGTGGACGGTGATGGCGTGGTGACCCTCATGGACGACATTTTTTCTTATTCTACCTTCGGAGTTTCAACTCAACCGGCCATTGCCTGCGATGAATTCGGGAATGTCTTCATCGCCTGGGCTTCCGCAACGGAAACCTACACCAATGGCGAATACAACCTGATGCATATCTGGCTGAGGGCATACAGCCCGTTTTATGGATGGCTTGCTTTCAATGATGTTACCGACGACCTGATCCATTATTTCGACGAATGCATCCTGCCCCGGATGGCTTTTGGCTCCGACAACAATGTACACCTGATGTATTTCACAGACATCACACCGGGCATCGCCGTGAACAGCAACCACAGTTACCAGGAATACAAGGTGATGCACACGATGGTGCCCAGGGATCTGCTCATCCCGACCGGGATCATGGAACCGGGCGATAAACGGAATGTTTTGCCTGTAACCGTCCACCCCAATCCCATCCGCGACCTTGGCGTTTTTTCTGTAACCCTGTATACGGAATCGTTGGTAAACGTGGAGATCCTGGCCGCCAGCGGGCTGTTGGTGGACTCCTTCACGAAAACCCTGCCAGCCGGCAGCCATCAATTGACCTTTACAGCACAGGATTGGTCGCCAGGGCTTTATTTCTACAGGATTACTTCCGGAGCACAGCAAAGTTCCGGCAAACTGGTGGTGCAGTAACACGCTTCCCTGCCGGTTACCTTAATATAGCCATAGATTCACAGATTAGATGAGTGCAAGAAAATAATCCGCGAATCTGTGGCTTTTCTATTCTGAACATTTTACACATCGGCGTGTTTATTGGTAAAATGAAGAATATGCAGGAAAAAAGCGGCGAATGGGCCCTGATCACCGGGGCGACCTCAGGTATTGGTTTTGAAATGGCGAAAATACTGGCTTCCGGAGGGATGAACCTGGTGCTGGTCAGCCGGAGCGAGGAAAGACTCTGCCAGGTGGCCCGGCAGCTGAATGAAATCTCCGATATCATCATCATGCCGGTCGATCTTTCCGTGACCGGTTCTGCCAACGAGCTTTTCAACGAATGTGAGCGCCTTGGTCTGAACATCAGTATCCTGGTCAATAATGCCGGGTTCGGTAAATTCGGCGAAAGCGCCAGCATGCCTCATGGTGAAGTGGAGTCGATGCTGACGCTCAACATGACCACCCTGACTTCGTTGAGCAACCTTTTTGGCCGTAAAATGAAGGAACGGGGAACGGGATACATTCTCAACGTCGCTTCTACGGCCAGTTATCTTCCCATGCCCTATTTTTCCGCCTATTCCTCCAGCAAGGCTTATGTGCGTTATTTTTCCAGGGCGTTGCGCGAGGAATTGAAAGATCACGGCGTCAGGGTTTCCTGCCTGTTGCCTGGCGCTACGCAAACCAAGTTTTTTGATGTTGCATTTGACGATGATCCGGATGTTCTGCTTAAATGGCAGTTTGTCATGACGCCGGCGAAAGTGGCCGCGGAAGGCCTCCGGGGCATGTTCCGCGGTAAAAGGGAAATCATTCCGGGATGGATGAACAAGATGTTCTCCAAAATTGGCGGATTGATTCCTCCCTCATTGGTTTCCAGGCTTTTTCGCCGGTCGGTCAGCCTGAAAACGGCTTGAAAAGAGGCCCGGAGCCCTACACCGATTTTTTTTACCTTTGCGGTTTTATCTAACCGATCTTGACTATGCGTACCTGTTTCATATTTCCTGCCTTGCTCATGCTGGGTTTTGTTTTTATCTCAGCGGCAGTTCACCCGCAGGCAACACGTCCGGAAATCACGCCGGAAGACCTTCAGGCCCATATATCCTACCTGGCATCGGATGAATTGCAGGGACGGTATCCCGGCACCCCGGGAAGCATGGCCGCCGCGGAATACATCCGCGGTGCATTCAGCAAAGCAGGTTTGAAACTCCTGGGATCAGATGGTTTCCAGGAGTTCGAAGTGGTGACGCGAACCTGGGCCGGGGAGAACAACGCCCTCCACCTCGGGGAATTCAAGGCGGTACCCGGGTCGGATTTCACCCCTTTCCCTTTTTCAAAAAATGCCACACTTACCGCCGATGTTGTTTTTGCCGGTTATGGTTTTAATATTGCCCAGGACAGCTTATCCTGGCAAGATTATGATCAAGTAGAAGCAGCAGGGAAATGGGTGATGATCTTCCGCGGAGATCCGGAGATGGACAAGGATAACAGCCGGTTCGCCCAGTATGGCGACGACCGTGACAAAGTGCTTACGGCGCGGGATAAAGGCGCGGCGGGCGTTTTGTTCGTTTCTGGGAAGAAGTTCGATGCAGCGGACGATCTGGTCCAGGTCTATTTTGACAAGACCCAGTCCAATGCAGGTATCCCGGTGATCCATGTTAAACGTACGGTTGCTGACAGAATTCTGGCCGGTACCGGTATGACCGTTGAAGCGCTTGAGGAAAAACTGGGATCGGAACAGAAACCCAATTCTTATTCCGTACCCGTCAGCGTTACCGCGACCACCGAGGTGCTTCACGACCGGGTAGAGGCCCGGAACGTCGTCGGGCTGCTGGAAGGCTCCGACCCGGTGCTGAAAGAAACTTTTGTGGTGGTTGGCGCCCATTACGACCACCTGGGCATGGGCGGCACAGGAAGCGGCTCACGCTTCATGGACAGCCTGGCGATCCACAACGGGGCCGACGATAACGCTTCCGGAACCGCCGGAGTGCTCGAACTGGCCGCCCGGCTTGCCGCTGAGCAGGCGTCACTGAAGCGCAGCGTGCTATTCGTCGCCTTTGACGCGGAGGAACTGGGACTGCTCGGCTCAAAATACTTCGTGGAGCATCCCCTCGTCGATCTTAATAAAGTAATGGCGATGATCAATTTCGACATGATCGGCCGCATGAAGACCGAAAATCCCGGGATCATGATCGGTGGTACGGGCACTTCGCTGGAGTCGGAACAGATCCTGCTGGGCCTGGAAACCGGAGGGGTACAGCTGAATTTTTCCCCGGAAGGATTTGGTCCGAGCGACCACGCCGCATTCTATGGAGAGGATATTACCGTGTTTTTCATATCCACCGGGGCCCATGAAGATTATCATACCCCCGATGACGACTGGCAGCTGATCAATTACTCCGGAGCCAAGTCCGTGCTTGATATTTCGGAGCAACTCATTTTCGCGCTGGCGAACCGTGATGCCTACCTGTCTTTCCGGGAGGCCGGCCCCAAGCAACAGACCGGCAGGGGAGGGTATCGTTTTAAGGTCACCCTGGGCATCATGCCCGATTTCGCCGGACAGACCCAGGGCGGACTCGGAGTCGGCGGGGTGAAAAAGGATGGCCCCGCATACAAGGGCGGCATCCTGAAAGGTGATGTGATCACGGCAATGGACGGAAGGCCGGTGAACGATATTTACGATTATATGAACCGCCTGAAGAAACTGCAGCCCGGGCAGGTCATCTCGGTGGATGTAACACGGGGCGATGAAAAGCTGGTGCTGATCGTACAGTTGTAGTATGCATGATTTCCTGACGCGGACCTTCCTGGTCAAATTCCTGAAATTTGGCATCGTCGGGTTCTCCGGCGTGTTTGTAGATTTCGGGACGACTTATGTTTGCAAGGAATGGTTGAAGATCCACAAGTATGTAGCCAATTCTATCGGGTTTACGGTCGCCGCCTCCTCCAACTATATTTTTAACCGGATCTGGACCTTCAGGAGCCAGGATCCGAACATCGCCCTGGAATATACCGAATTCCTGCTGATCAGCCTGGTCGGGCTGGGGATCAACAATTTCATCCTGTGGATCATCCACGATCGCTTCCGTCAGAATTTTTACCTGTCCAAGCTCTTCGCGATCGGCGTGGTGACAGTCTGGAATTTCTTTGCCAACTATTACATCACATTTGCCGGAAAGTAATCTTGCCGCTGATGCGCAGATTAACGAATTGCACTAAAATAATCTGCAAATCTGTGGCAACAAAAAAAACCTGCCAGTTTCCTGACAGGTTTTCCATATCGTCGTCAGACAATTTATTCCGCGAAGACTTCGAAGTCGAGTTCCACGCTGACTTCTTTATGAAGCCTCACTTTGGCCTTGTATTCGCCCAGTTCCTTGATGGATTCGCCATCGACGTCGATGTGCTTGCGGTCGATGTCGAAGTTGAACTGGTCTTTCAGCGCCTGGGAAATCTGGATCGCATTGACCGATCCGAAGATCTTGCCTGAGGTTCCGGCTTTGGCGCCGATTTTGAGTTTGATATTTTCCAGTGCTTTGGCGATGGTCATCGCTTCGTTCTTCACTTTCTCTTCCTTGTAGGCCTTTTGTTTCTTATTCTCGGCCATAACTTTTTTGTTCGTCCCGGTGGCCAGGATGGCGAGGCCCTTCGGGATGAGGTAGTTTCGGCCGTAACCCGGTTTGACGGTCACGACATCATCTTTATAACCCACATTGGGTACGTCTTGTTTGAGAATTACTTCCATGATCTGTTCCTCCTGTGTGGTTATTTAAGCATATCTGCGACATACGGCATGAGGGCCAGGTGGCGGGCGCGTTTCACGGCCTGGGCCACTTTTTTCTGGTACTTGGTGGATGTGCCGGTGATTCTCCTGGGGAGGATCTTGCCTTGCTCGTTCACGAATTTCAGCAGGAAATCCGCGTCTTTGTAATCGATGTACTTGATACCGGCTTTTTTGAAGCGGCAGTACTTCTTCTTCTTGGTGTCAACGTTGATCGGGGTCAGATATTTGATATCTCCGGTTTGCTGTGCCATGGTTCTAAACATTTAAAAGTTTATACATTAAGCTTCCTGGGGCTGCTCGGCCTCTTTGGCTTTTCTGCGTTTTTTGTCGTTGTAAGCAACCGCGTGTTTGTCAAGCTTAACGGTCAGAAAGCGGATGATGCGCTCGTCGCGTTTGAATGCCAGTTCAACGTCGCCGATGATGTCACCGTCGGCCTTGAACTCGATGAGGTAATAGAACCCTGTGGATTTCTTCTGGATCGGATACGCCAGTTTTTTCAATCCCCAGTTGTTCTCAAAAACGATTTCGGCTCCTTTGTCTCTCAGTAATTTCTGATACTTAGCGACCGTTTCCTTCATCTGATCATCAGATAAAACGGGAGTCATAATGAAAACGGTTTCGTACTGATTTGCCATTGTTAATCGTAAATTATTATTTGAATTGTTTTTAAAAATGGAGTGCAAAGGTATGAATAATATTCTTTTATCCAACCTTTTTCATCAAAAATATCCCTTTGCTCCGGTCTTCCGGAGCAGGATTCAGCGGGCCTCAGCTTGATCTTCTTTTGTCCGGGTCGACAGGAGTAAAATGCCGGTTATTGCGGCCACCAGCGAGGCTGCGATGATGCCTGCTTTCGCCGGGTGGACCAGCTCGGAGCCGGTAAAGGCAAGGTTGTTGATGAAAATCGACATGGTAAAGCCGATCCCGGCCAGGAAGCCCAGGCCCAGCACCTGGCGCCAGGAGACTCCTTCAGGCAGCGTGGAAAGTCCGGTGCGTACTGTGATCCAGGTCATCAGGCCAATTCCCAGAGGCTTGCCGATCAGGAGCCCGAAAAAGACGCCGATCGCCACGGGATGGAGCAGCGAAGAGACCAGTTCCGGGGTGAAGGTGATGCCGGCGTTGGCCAGGGCGAAGACCGGCATGATGAGCCAGGCCACCCAGGGCTGCAGATCGTGTTCCATGCGCTGCATGGGCGATTCGGCCTGGTGACAGGTAATTTCCATGGTTTTGAGCGCCTCCTGCTGTTCCTGGTTTGCCCAGAGTTCTTCTTCGGTCTTGCAATTGCCTTCAAACCGGCCCAGGTAGGTGCGCATCTTGCGAATGAATTGCATGCCGTTGATTTTGGTCCGGCTGGGGATCATGGCCGCCAGCAACACACCGGCGATGGTGGCGTGTACTCCCGATTTCAGGAAAGCCACCCACAGGATGATGCCCAGGACGCCATAATAGGCCGGATGGCGCAGGCCCATGCGGTTGATCAGGAACAGCAGGGCCAGGATGCCGATGCCGATCCCCAGGCTGAGAAAATTCAGTTGGAAGGAATAGAATATGGCGATGACCAGCACCGCGCCCAGGTCGTCGACAATGGCGACGGCCGTCAGGAAGATCTTCAGGCTCAACGGCACCCGTTTTCCGAGCAGCATCAGGATCCCAAGGGAAAAAGCGATATCGGTAGCCATCGGTATGCCCCAGCCTGCGCTTCCTTCCGTCCCGGCGTTGAACACAACATAAATCAGCGCGGGAAACAACATCCCGCCGATGGCTGCCATTACCGGCAGTCGCGCGCTGCGAATGGAATTGAGTTCGCCGATCATCAGTTCGCGCTTTATTTCCAGCCCGACATAGAAGAAGAAGATCGCCATCAGGCCATCATTCACCCACAGCAACAGGGGTTTGCTTAGCAGGAAATCCCCATACCCGACGGTGAATCTGGTCTGCCAGATCTGTTCAAAGGCGCCGGCAAACGGGGTATTGGCTATGACAATGGCCGTTAGCGCTGCCAGCAGTAGCACGATGCCGCTGGACGCCTCTGAATTGAAAAAGTCTTCGAACGGTTGCCGGAGCCGGTCGGTAAAATCAGGTTTCTTCTTTTTGAACGTAATGATGCTCATGGTTTAACAGCTTAAAGATATTGGAGCAGTTGATCGAGAATATGGCGTGCCGCCCGGCCATCCCCGAATATCGGGGGATATTGCCCTTTCGGAATCGCCAGTGACTGACGGGCGGAACTGATGATCCGGTTCTGGTCGACATCTGTGAGGACTGCAGCGCCCAGATTCGTGATCTCCTTCCATTCCGATTCCGGGCGCAGGATCAGGCAGGGCGTTCCGAAAAAGAACGCTTCCTTCTGCACGCCACCGGAATCGGTGATCACCAGGCGCGCATGTTTTTCCAGCACCAGCATGTCGAAGTAAGAGACCGGCTCTCCCAGCCGCAACAGGGGATTTCTGTCCACCCTGCCCAGCAGTTCGGGCTCCATGTTTTGCTTCATCATTTTAGCGGTGCGGGGATGGAGCGGGATAAACACCGGCAGGCCCACTTCGAAAGCCAGCTCTTCAAGCGACCGGAAAATGGCATTCAGCCGGTCTGCGTTGTCGGTGTTGCTGTCGCGATGGATGGTGCACAGGATAAAGCCGCTTTCAAGGCCCCTGGTACGGAGAACTGATGAGGTTTGTTCGGCTTTGTTGATGAAATATCGTGCGTTATCATACATCACATCGCCGCAATGGTCTATTTTCGGGTTGCTGGCCGAATAAGGCGGCCGGGCGTTCGGATCGAACCCTTCCCGCACCAGGTTGTAGAATCCGGTGGTCGTCGGGGTGAACAGGAAGGTGCTCGCATGGTCGCAGAGCACGCGGTTGATCTCCTCGGGCATGGATTTATCGAATGATCTGAGCCCGGCTTCTACATGGGCAACGGGCGCATGCACCTTGGCGGCGGCAATGGCGCCGGCCAGGGTTGTGTTCGTATCCCCGTAAACCACCACCACATCGGGTTTTTCTTTAATGAGAATATCTTCAAACCCGGCGATGATCGCTCCGGTCATTTTTCCATGGCTTCCAGACCCGGTGCCCAGGTTGTGGGCTGGTTCCGGAATCTCCATCTCATGAAAAAAGATTTGCGACATATTATCGTCGTAATGTTGTCCGCTGTGGACGATCATCTCCGTGATCCGGTCGCCGAAATCCTCCCTTGCCGAACGGCTGATGGCCGCCGCTTTTATAAACTGCGGCCTGGCGCCGACCAGGGAGATGATCCTGAGTTTTTTCATCCGGGTTTCCTGTTAATTAATCTTAACGATTTAAAGTCTTAATTGTTTTCAGCGCGCTACCGCACCATGATCTTTCCGCTGAATGGCGTATTCCCCGGAACACTGATCCGGTAAAGATAGATGCCCGGCGTGAGATGGCTGAGATCGGCTTCAACGGTCCCGCTGTGTGGTGCCTGCAATTGCATGTTCAGCAGGACACGTCCGGAAATGTCTGTCAGCATGAAATCAACGGGGCTTTTCCCGGCTGGCAGTCCGGTCAGGTTGAATTTGCCGGTGGTCGGATTGGGATACAGGACAGGATTTAAGATGGCGTCTTCGCCGGTGCCGACGGCGTCCGTTTCATAAACGGCGGTCCAGCCCGCAGCGGTCACAGAGTGATTCGTGCTAAAGATGATGAGCATCTTGCCGCTTTCGGCCGTAACCGGCGGGGGCGGTTCCGGTCCGTATTCGCCTGAATATTCCGCCAGCAGCTCCTGCGTTTGCAGGTCATAGATCTTAACGGCATCTGTTCCTTCCTCCGTCGCGAAATCAAGGAAGGAAAGGCTGACGAAGGTGGCTCCCGGGGGCATGATCCGCCACATGCACATGGAGTTGTCGTGGTAATTCCAGGAACCGCTTCCATCGCTGATCGTATCCGTGGGAAGGTTTAAATTGGCGGTCCCGCTGCAATAAACCGGGATGTCGCTGTAAAACTCGGCCAGGAAGCCATCGCCGGGTTGCTGATCGTCGGAGACAAAAGTAACCAGCAGCGCCGGGCTTGCCGTGATAACGTCTTCCGGTAGTCCATCACCGGACAAAGCGGCAATCAGGGGTGCACTGACGGTATCGCCTTCATAGATTTTTAGCGTATCGCCTTCGGCCAGGCTGAAATCATGGAATTGCAGGCGCAGGCCGTTGACGGAGTCGGCCGGGGCGATGAGCCAGCTGCAGCCGGCAGAATTCTGGTATGGGCAGAGAGGCCCGCTGCCATCGGACAAAGTACCGAAAAGGTCAGTGTAATCGCCGGTTCCGCTGCAATGCTGCGGGTAAACGTACAGGCTGGTATCCGGAAATGCATTGATGATGAGCTCCTGTGCGAGGTTGAAATTATTTCCGCCCGGGTTCAGGTTGTTGGTATAGAAATAACCGTCGTACGATCCGCCCCAGCCCCAGTTGAAATGATAATATCCAATGCCCTGGTAGCCATCGGCGATGAAGGCATGGCCGTTGGTGTCGGGCACCGACCAGCCGGCATAGTACATCGGGATGCCCTGGTCCAGGTGGGCCACCAGGAGGCTGTCCCAGTCCATCGTCGTCGAATCCCGGAAAACATACTGTGTTTCCTGTGAATATTTGAAGTAGGTCTTCAGGGTGTAGGCGCCTTTGTGGTTGTACATTCCGGAACCATTCGGCCCGTAAACCATATCCACCGAGACGCCGATGTGAAACATCAGCTCGGCCACTTCGGGATTGCTGTGCGCCAGGCTGGACGCCATCCGGTCCCATTCATACTGGCTGTTTTCGAAATCGGCCGATAAAGTCCCGTAGGGCGGGCATTCATAGGAGTAAGAACCTGTGCCGCTGTCGGGCCAGCGAAAATAGTTCATCAGCTGGGCGAGTGCGGTGGCCACGCAGCCGGTGACGCAATGCCCGGAAGGGCCCAGGGGATCGGCCGGGCACTGTTCATTGTAGAAGCGGCCCTGGTCCCAGGTGGTGTGCAGCATCGGGAGCACGTCCCGGCCGTTGAACGGTAAGAGCCGGCTGCGGTCGGTTCCGGAATACCGGTTCCAAAGAGGATGGTGCTTACTGTTTGCACCGGTCTGCCTGGCGGCGTGTTCCAGAGAGGCCCGGTACTGCTGCATCCAGGCGCGGAAATTCTCCGGCTGTCCTTCAGGAGCATAGGATCCCCGGAAGGAATAGCAAAGCACCGGATGCGTGGATCCTACGGCTGAAACCGCGATAAATCCGTCAGGAATCATATTGAACACGTAATACAGCGGGCTGTCTTCGCCGGATTCAGTGTACACCGAGCGTATTTGAATCGCGTCGGCGGGCAGCGACCGGTACTGGCTGATCCGTTCAAAAAAGAAGGAAACGGCCAGTTCGCGGGCCTGGCGTTCATCAATGACGTCGGCCCTGGCAGTGGAGCCAAGGCCGAGTATCATGATTAAAATTATTTTGAGGAGATCCTTCATGACGATAAAATTTGACCGTCATAAAGTTAAAAAGATTGGTCACATCATCGCATCAAAACCTGATGCAGCCGTTTAACGGACGATGAATTTTTTGGTGGCAATGCCCTGATCGCCTGCCAGGCGAAGGATATAGATTCCCGCGCCCAGGCCGGTAAGATCAACCCGGTGCGTGTCGCCATCCAGGTAACCGACCAGGTTGGATGCCAGGATGGTCTGACCCTGGATACTCATGACCTTCATTTCCACGTTGCGCCCTAATCCGTGCGCCGAGAAATTCAGGGTACCGGCGACCGGGTTGGGATAGGTGAGCACGCCCGCGCTGTGCAGTCCGTTTTCACTGACCTTCGTGGTATTTGTGATGGCGATATTGTCCAGGAAAACATTGTCTCCTTCCGCGAAGAACTTGTCGGAGAGGTAGCATGATGCCTGGAAGGTGATGGAAAACAAGGAGTTGCCATAGTTATCGAGGTCGAAGGTCTTGGTGTCGAACGGATCGGTGTTGGTGGCCGGATTGAAATCAGCCACATCATAAACGTCGGCGACCTGTTCCCCGTTCACCAGGACCCGGAACCAGGAGTATTTGGGCCCGATGGAGTAGGTTTGCCTCAGGTCGAAGGTCAGGCCGACGCCATCGATGCCGGTGGCGTCGATGCTGCAGTTCCCGGCCCAGGAATGGAACTGTACGTTGGTTTCCCAGGCTTGCTGCGGCGTGGTATTCATCGGACCTCCGGACCAACCGCCGGTTGTCGGGCTGCCCTGGAAATGCAGGCCATTAACGGAACCCGGAGCCGCAGATCTGGTGTCGACGGCTACCTTGGCCCGGGTATTCATGCCCAGCACCAGGCTGTTGGACGAACCGGATTCAAAGTCTTCGGTAAAATCCATGATCAGGCCTTCGACGAAGATCATGTCGGTCATCGTACTGCTTGCGCTGCCGTTGGCGTTTTCAGCCGTCAGGGTGACGGAATAGACACCGGGCTGATCGAACTGCACTTCGGGATTTTGCGCACTTGCGCTGGTGCCGTTGATAAAGGTAACGGTGGACGGCTCGAACGACCAGGTCCAGGCGGTAGGGCTGTACAGGCTTTCGTCGGTGAACACCAGCGAATTTTTGTTGCAGATATAGTCACCGCTGGCAGAGAACTGAATCCAGGGTGCCGGCGTGGCGGTCACGGTGATGTACCCGGTCTTGGTTTCGGTGTCTGTCCCGAACTCATTGGTGACGGTCAGGTAGACGGTGTAGACGCCGGCATTCTGGTAGGTCACGGTGGGAGCGGGGTTGGTGGAAATGGTCGGCGTTCCGCCCTGGAATTCCCAGGCATAGGTGCTGGGAACGCCGGTTGACAGGCTCTGGAACTCGATCGAGGAACCGGGGAGAATGGTGGTGACCGGCGTGGTGAATTCAGCCGTAGGCTCGTAAGGGGTGTTGGCTATGGCCGCGTAGGCGTCGATCCTGCCCGCGCCGAGCAGGCCGGCGTAGTTGGCATTGCCGGGGATCCCGTAAATGTCGACAGCGGTGGATTCCATGATCTCTTCAACATCCTCGGGCGTCAGTTCCGGGTTAACAGAACGAATGAGTCCGGCCAGACCGGCCGCCACCGGGGTGGCCATAGAGGTACCGAAATAGGCGTCATAATAGCCAAAGGTGGTTTCGTCATATGTAGTGCTGAGCAGCCCGTTGGGACCGGAGATCCCGTAGCCGCCCGGGGCGCAAATGTCAATGGTCGTCCCGTAATTGGAAAAATCGGACTTTACGTCGTCTTCATTGGTCGAAGCAGTGGAGATTACATGGTTGTACGCCGAGGGGTAATGCGCCGAGGTGACGTTGTCATTGCCGGCGGAGGCCAGCATCACCACGCCCATCCCGTTGATGGTGTTGATGAGGTTTTGCGAAGTCTGGCTGTAACCCGGCCCGCCGAACGACATGCTGATGACATCCGCCCCGTTGTTGGCGGCCCACTGGATACCGGCCTGCCAGTGCGTGATCCCGTTCGGGGAGTTGTTGTTGGAAGCCTTAATGCCGATCAGGCTCACCTGGTTGCCGATCGATGCCACGCCGATCAGGTTGTTGGTCTCGGCGCCGACAAGTCCAGCGCAATGTGTTCCGTGCGACCATTCAGCGGGGTCGCCTGTGGCCGGAGGGTTGGAATTCTGGTTTCCTGCCACGGTGACGTCGTAGGATAAGACAATCTTGTTTATAAGATCGGGATGGTCTTTCCACACTGCATTATCGACAATGGCTACCCGTATGTCTGAGCTACCCTGGTTCATATCCCAGGCCATCTCCGCATTGATCACGTCCAGGTGCCAGTTCCAGTTGTTGTACCCGAATTCATAATTGTACAGTGAATCATTCGGGGACCAGTCTACGTAAGGCAGGTCAGCTTTCTCAACATATTCGACGTCAGGATGCTTTGCCAGTTCCGTGATCAGTTCCTCAACCCTGGAAAACTGGTCGAAGGTCACTTCAAAAGTCCGGAGGAGCTTATGGTCATTGTTCAGGTCGAACGGCCGGGCCATCCCGTTGATGCCGAACTGTCCGGCCAGCGCGCTGACGAAAGGAACGTGCTGCAGGTCGACCGATTTGTCGGGATTTACCGGAATGTCCAACTGTACATTATCTTTGAATTTCAGAAATACCTTGCCGTCGAGGTAATACTTCTCATGCGTCTGAGACATGCCGGCCAGGCTGGCCAGAAGAAATGCGAGTGTCAGGGATACGATCCGGAGATGCGCAAAAGATCCTCTTTTCATGTTGCTATTATTTGTCTTTGTGATTTTGTTTAAAACGATTCAAAATTAGATAAAAAAAACTTACCGGATGACGACTTTTTTGCTGGTCGTTCCCAGGCTGGTTTTCAGCTCCAGGAAATACATGCCCGGAGCCAGGCCCCGCAGATCCAGTTCATGACTGACCGCTCCTGCGCCGGGTTTATCTTCAAACGAATAAATCGTCTGCCCGGTGGTGCTGACCAGGCGAATGGCCAGGTCGTCCGGTTCCTCCAGGCTGAAACGGACCTGCATCAGGCCGCCGGATGGATTGGGGTATACCGAAAGCCTGCTGATGCCCGCATTTTCTGTCAGGCCCACATTGTCAATTTCATAATATGCTTCCCAGCCCTGGAAATTACCCGCCTGGTTGGTGTTCCAGGTGATGAACATGCTCCCGGAAGTGGCCGTGACCTGGGCGGGGATCTCTGAACCGGAGAATTCCGCGATCTTGGTCTGCCCGTCGTAGACCGTCACTTTATCAAATCCTTCTTCAGTATCGAAATAATTGAAATTGAGGTGGATGTTCCCTGCGTCCTCGGGCTTGATCCGCCACATGCAGGTGGCGCCGCTCTGGTAATAAAAATCTCCGCTACCGTCTTCAAAGGTGCCGGAGGGTTCGGTCATCTGGGTTAGTCCTGAGCACCAGGTCGGAGAAGTGGAGGTGAATTCGGCGTAAAATCCGCTGGCTGAGCCTGAACTGTTCGTTGTGAACGTGACCAGCAGCTGGTTGGATGAGGAAACGACCTCCCCGGGCAGGCTGGTCCCTGAGTATGCACCCAGCATGACATCGGCTGTGGAGCCCCCGTCGTAGATCCTGACCGTGTCGCCGGGGAGAATGTCAAAAACCGGGAAACTCAGGGTGATGCTGGTGATGGAATCATACAGGGTTTGGGGATCGATGAGCCAGGATGCGGTGTTGTTATCCAGGTAATTGCCGATCGGTCCGCTGCCGTCTGTAAAGCTGCCTGATTTATTGGTGATGGTGACTGCGCCGGTGTTATGATACGGATAGTCCGTGTCAGAGGGGATGAAATTCCGCACGCAGGCCTGGCCCTGGTTGAAGCCGCCAACGCTCGACAGGCTGTAATACCCGTTGCCGCTGCCGCTCCATCCGAAATTGAAATGGAAATTGTCGCCCTGGTAACCGTCGCATACAAAGGCGTGCCCCCCGTCGGTGGGATTGTATCCTGAATAATAAAGGGGGTATCCCTGGTCGATATCGGCTTTCAGCAGGCTGATCCAGCCGCTGGTGGAATAATTCTGTTTTTCGCGGTACTGAGCATTGTTATACCGAAAGAAACTGTTCAGTCTTTCAGGGACCAGCCAGCTGAATGATCCGGAGCCGTTGGGGCTGAAATTCATATTGACCGATACGGCGCAGTGATATTGCAGTTCGGCGTTGGCGAAAGGATTGTGCCCGTCGATGCTGTTGTTCATCCCTTCCCATTGGTAGCTGGTCTGCCCGAAATTGGCACATTGCTGCCCGTAGGAAAGCGTTCCGGGAGTGTAGCAGTGCTGGCCGGTGCCGGTCTCCGGGTATCTCCAGTAGTACATGATCTGCGCCATGGCCGTGGCCACGCATCCCACCCAGACATGGCCCCCGGGACCGTTGGCATCGGCCGGGCAGAGAATATTGTACGGACTGCCCTGGTCCCAGGTGCAGTAAAGCAATGGTTCAACGTCCTGCTCACGGGTGACGCTGAGAGCGGAGGGATCGCCCATCACTGCATCCCAGGCGGCTTTGAACTCCGGTTCCGCCGGGAGTTGTCCTGCACGGATGTGATCGATCTGAGCGACATAATTCATAATAAACCCCCGGTAATGAGCCGGAGCCTGTTCCAGGTCGAAGGTGCCTTCATAAGAATATCCCAGGATGGGGGTGAAGGCGTCTTCGGCCGACACCAGGACGAATCCGGGGTTTGTATGGAAGGCATAAAAGGCGGGAAGACCATTGGAAAAATGGGTATAAGGACCTGAAAAACGGATGTCGTTCAGACTGGTCCCTTCGCCGTATTTATTGATGGTTTGAAACAGGAAATTCCGGGCGGCTTTTTTGGCATCGTCCCGGGTGACCGTTGCTGCTGCGAGTGAAAGAGTGAAAAGACCCGTGAGAAACGAAAGGAATAACAATCTGAATTTCATTATAATTTGGTTTTTTAGAATGGGGGCAAATATAGATAATTTATAAAAAAGAAGCACCTGCTTGATTACTGCAGGTGCCCGACAACCATTAAATAAACCAAATTAGTTCACCAAAACCAAATCAGTAGACAACCGATTTTGTCCATAAGACAGTATTCGTGGAAGAAAGGTTGCATGCATGTGAAATTTTTTTTATTTAGAAAATGTCTTAATTGGACGCCGCCGGAGCCTCTCGGTGAAAATTAGTAATTTCGTGGCCTGCAAACCGTGATTATCATGGCAATACTGATCAAGAACATCAAAGAGCTGGTACAGGTGGAACCCCATTCCAGGCCGTTCGTTTCCGGTCCTGAGATGGCATCTCTGCCAACCATCTCCAATGCCTGGCTGCTGATTGAAGGCAGCCGCATAGCGGGATTTGGCCGGATGGAAGACCTGGCCGCTGAGCTGGGCACAGAACCGGGAAGGTGGATTACGGTGATCGACGCTTCCGGGAAATACGTGCTGCCCGCCTGGTGCGACCCGCACACCCATCTGGTCTTTCCCGCCAGCAGGGAAATGGAGTATGTGGATAAGATCAAAGGTCTTTCCTATGAAGAGATCGCGCGCAGGGGCGGCGGCATCCTGAATTCAGCCCGCCGGATGCACGAGGCTTCGGAGAAAGAGCTATACGAGGCTGCAGCACTCAGGCTGGATGAGATCGCCTCCTACGGTACCGGCGCTGTTGAGATCAAAAGCGGATACGGTCTGACCACGGAAGATGAACTGAAGATGCTGCGCGTGGTCCGGAAACTGAAAGAAAAGTCCCGGCTGACGATCAAGGCGACCTTCCTGGGCGCGCATGCGGTCCCCATGGAATACAAGCAAAACCAGGCGGCCTATGTCGACCTGGTGATCAATGAGATGATCCCGATGGTTGCGGCGGAAGAATTGGCGGACTACATCGATGTGTTCTGCGACCGGGGATTTTTCACGGTCGAAGACACCGACCGCATCCTCAACGCCGGCATGAAATACGGCCTCAGGCCAAAGATCCATGCGAACGAACTGGGCCTGACGGGCGGCGTGCAGGTTGGAGTGAAGTACAACGCCCTTTCGGTCGACCACCTGGAACATATGGGCGATGAAGAGATCGAAGTGCTGAAGGGAACCGAGACCATGCCGACCGTGCTCCCGGGAGCGAGCTTCTTCCTGGGAATCCCCTTCTCGCCGGTCCGGAAAATGATCGACGCGGGCCTTCCCGTGGCCATGGCCAGCGATTTCAACCCGGGTTCATCCCCCTCAGGCAATATGCAACTGATCCTTTCGATGGGCTGCATCGTGTACCGCATGCTGCCCGCCGAGGCGATCAATGCCATCACCCTGAACAGCGCCTATGCCATGGGCGTGGAGGACGAACTGGGCAGCATCGCTTTCGGGAAAATGGCGAACCTCATCATCACCAAAACCATACCTTCTATGGAGTACCTTCCTTATGCCTATGGCAGCAATAAAGTGGAACAGGTGATACTGCAGGGTGAACCGCTTTAACAAGGGTGGGTTTAAATTTTGAATTTTGAATTTTGAATTAGTTTGAGTTTTTGATTTGTAATTTTCGATAGTATGAAGCAGTTAATCGAATGTGTTCCGAATTTCAGCGAAGGACGGGATATGGCGGTAATCCGGCAGATCACCGACCGTGTTGAAAGCGTTGAAGGGGTGAAATTACTGGACGTGGATCCGGGCAAGGCGACCAACCGGACGGTGGTTACGTTCGTGGGCGAGCCGGAAGCGGTGCTGGAAGCTGCTTTCCAGGCGGTAAAGAAAGCATCAGAAGTAATAGACATGCGTACCCACAAGGGAGAGCACCCGCGTTTCGGCGCGACGGACGTATGCCCGCTGGTTCCGATCAGGAATATCACGATGGAAGAAGTGGCGGAACTGGCCCGGAGCCTGGCCGAACGGATCGGCAATGAGCTGGGGATCCCGGTGTACTGTTATGAAAATGCGGCGTTTACGGAAGAAAGAAGAAACCTGGCCAACAACCGGGCCGGGGAGTACGAAGGCCTTCCGGAAAAACTGAAGAATCCGCACTGGAAGCCCGATTTCGGTCCGGCGGAGTTCAATGAGCAGGTGGCCGTGACCGGGGCTACCGCCGTTGGCGCCAGGGATTTCCTGGTGGCTTACAACGTCAACCTCAACACCACTTCCACCCGGCGCGCCAACGCAATCGCTTTTGATATCCGGGAAAAAGGCCGCCCGATGCGGGAAGGCAATCCCATCACCGGGAAAATTAAAAAAGACGAAAACGGCAATGAAGTCTGGATCCCGGGTGCGCTCAAAGCCTGCAAAGCCATTGGCTGGTACATCGAAGAGTACGGCATCGCGCAGATCTCCATCAACCTGACCAACATCAGCATCACCCCGGTGCACCTGGCCTTTGAGGAAGCCTCGAAAAAAGCGCAGGAGCGCGGGCTGCGGGTTACCGGTTCGGAACTCGTGGGACTCATCCCGCTGAAAGCCATGCTGGACGCGGGGAAATATTTCCTGCGCAAACAACAGCGTTCCGTAGGCGTATCGGAGCAGGAACTGGTGAAGATCGCCGTGAAATCACTGGGCCTCGACGACCTGAAGCCCTTCAATCCCAAAGAAAAGATCATTGAATACCTGCTGGAAGACCCGGCCGACAAGAAACTCGTCGGCATGACCCTGGAAGGCTTCGCGGATGAAACTGCTTCCGAATCTCCGGCCCCGGGCGGAGGATCCGTATCGGCGGCCGTTGGCGCCCTCGGGGTTTCCCTGGGCACCATGGTGGCCAATCTTTCTTCCCACAAAGCCGGCTGGGACGACCGCTGGGAGGAGTTTTCCGCCTGGGCTGAAAAAGGGCAGAAGTTCAAGGAAGAGCTTTTGTTCCTGGTGGATGAAGATACCCGGGCATTCAACCGGATCATGGATGCATTTGGTCTGCCCAAAGGTACCGAAGAGGAGAAACACGCCCGGAAGGCGGCCGTCCAGGAAGCCTCAAAATATGCCATCCGGGTGCCGTACCGGGTCATGGAGACCGCACTGGAATCCATGCAGGTGATGAAAGCCATGGCCGGGACCGGCCTGGAAGCCTCCATCTCCGATGTCGGCGTGGGCGCCCTATGTGCCCGGACCGCCGTCATGGGCGCCTACCTGAACGTTAAGATCAACGCGGGCGGACTGGAAGACAAAGCTTTCGCCGCCGACTATGTCGAAAAAGGCGCGCAACTTCAGCAAAAAGCCCTCGACATGGAATCTGATATCCTGCGGATCGTTAACGGGAAGATCAAAGTATAGGAAAAACTTCTACTTGGCAGCGGGAATGGCGGGTTGTGAAGGTACTTCGGCAGGCGCTTCCCCGCTGATCCCGAATTCCTTCTGTAGAAAATCCTGCAATTCATTGGGCTTGACGTTTTTGGTCAGGCTGCCTTCCTTGGCGTAGGAGATCTTTCCGGTTTGTTCGGAAACCACGATGGCCAGGGCGTCGCTCCCCTCGGTGATCCCCAGGGCGGCGCGGTGCCTGAGCCCAAGTCCGGCAGGTAGTTTCGGGCTTTTGGATATCGGCAGGATGCAACCGGCAGCCTCGACCTTATTCCCGGAGATGATCACCGCCCCGTCGTGCAGGGGGCTGTTCGGGAAGAAGATATTTTCCAGCAACTCGACAGATATGTCCGCATTCAGCATCTGGCCGCTTTCTTTGACCACCCGCAGGTCATGCTGCCGGGTGATGACGATCAGCGCCCCCTGTTTGATGTTCGACATCTTCTGGCAGGCGTGGACGATCTTGTCGATGTCGGGCAGATAAAGCCCGGTCTCGGTGAAATGCCAGAACAGGAACCGCTTGCGGCGGCGCTGAATGAAATCGGGCTTGCCCAGGGTCAGCAGGAACTGCCGGATCTCCGGCTGGAAAATGATGAACAGGGCGATGATCCCCACGCTGAAAAAGGCGCCCAGGATCTCGGTGAGCAGTTCCATCTGCAGCGCGTCGGTGATGCGCCAGATAAAGAACATCGACACGATCCCGAAAAAGATGTTGATGGAAACGGAGCCTTTCAGGAGGTTGTACAGCTCATAAAGAATGAAGGCCACCAGCAGGATGTCGATCACGTCGAGAAAGCGGATCTGCAGGAACGCGGTGATAAGGTTCAGAAACATGCCGGCACAAAGTTATCAAAATTTTGTTCCAAAGTTCCAGGTTCCAGGTTCCAGGTTCCAGAGTTCCAGGGTTCCAGGTTCCAGGTTCCAGGGTTCCAGAGTTCCAGGGTTCCAGGGTTCCGAGGCTGTAGAATTACGACCTATTACAACCTATTACAATCTATTACAACCTATTACAATCTATTACAATCTATTACAATCTATTACAATCTATTACAATCTATTACAATTTATTACGATCCATTACTGCCAATAACCATCCGTGCCAGTTTCACCGCCTCAACCGCTTCCTTCACATCGTGAACCCTGAGGATGGTTGCGCCATTCAGCAGTGCGATCGTGTTGAGCACCGTGGTGCCGTTGAGGGCCGTTTCGGGACGGGTCCCCAGCACCCGGTTGATCATCGACTTGCGGGAAACGCCGGCCAGCACCGGGAAGCCTTTGGCCGCCAGTTGCCCGAGGCGCTGCAGTAATCTGTAATTGTGTTCCACCGTTTTCCCGAATCCAAATCCCGGGTCCAGAATGATTCCACGGTGCCCCGCCTCCGATAGTTTTTGCGCCTGCTGTTCCAGGAAACCGAAGACCTCCGCTACTACATCTTTATATTGCGGATCGGCCTGCATGTCCCGGGGCGTACCCTGGATGTGCATGATAATATATGGAATTCCCAGGCGGGCCACCAGCGGGATCATCAACGGATCAAAGGTCCCCCCGGAGATGTCGTTGATCATGTCGGCCCCTTCTCCTGCAGCGATTTCAGCCACTTCAGACCGGTAGGTGTCGATGGAGATGATCAACTCCGGAAAACGCTTCCTGATCTCCTTCAATGGGCCCAGTAACCTGCCCAGTTCTTCCTCAGCACTGACTTCCACCGCCCCCGGCCGCGTCGACACCGCCCCGATATCAACCACATACGCCCCCTCCTCAAGCATCCGTTCAACCTTTATCCTCACCGCCTCCACGCCCCCCTGCTTCCCCGCTTCCCCGCCCCCCTGCTTCCCCGCTTCCCCGCTTCCCTGCTTCCCTGCTTCCCCGCTTCCACGCTTCCACGCCTCATAAAAGCTGTCCGGCGTCAGGTTCACAATGCCCATTACCCGGGGAACGGAAAAATCCATTGTCTTCCCGTTATAGGTAAAGATGCGCTTTTCCGAAAATAATGTACTTTTATCGTCGTTTTTTTCCATGGATATGATCCGAAAATTATTGCGAAGATACGCGAAATGACCACAAAAACCGACCGGCAGTTCGAACAGGCGATGGCTACATGCAGGGAAGTGTTTCTCAGCAAAATGAAAGATTACGGGAGCGCCTGGCGCATCCTGCGCACCCCTTCGCTCACCGACCAGATCTACATCAAGGCCAATCGCATCCGGTCCATCGAACAAAAAGGGCTCCACCGTGTTGATGAAGGCATACTGCCGGAATTCATCGGCATCGTGAACTATTCGGTCATGGCCCTGATCCAGCTGGAAACGGAATACGAAATGGGGCAGGAGCTCCCGGAAGACCGGGCGGTGGAACTGTACGACCGGCACCTGCGCAGCGCCCGCGACCTGATGAACGATAAGAATCACGATTACGACGAAGCCTGGCGGAACATGCGGGTCAGCTCCTACACCGACATCATCCTCATGAAACTGAAACGCATCAAGCAGATCGAGGACCGGCAGGGGGAGACCTTCGTTTCGGAGGGCGTCGATGCCAATTATCGCGATATCATCAATTACGCGTTGTTCGCTCTGATCAAACTCGACGAAAATAAATCAGCGTAATCAGCGCAATCTGCGAGAATAATATGCTCGCAGATTGCGCAGATTGCGCAGAATGGCAGATACTGATTTATGAAAATTACCGCATTCATCTCCCGGGTACTTGTAGGCCTGGTGTTCATTTTTTCCGGATTTGTCAAGGGTGTCGATCCACTGGGCACCGCGTACCGCATGGAGGATTATTTCCATGCTTTCGGAACCCCATGGGCCGATCCCCTGGCGCTGTTCCTCTCCATCACCCTGTGCGCCGTGGAGTTCACGTTCGGGGTGGCCCTGCTGCTGAACCTCCGGCTCAGGCCCCTGTCGTGGCCCCTGCTCATCCTCATGATCTTCTTCACCGTCCTCACGCTGAACGACGCCATTTATAACCCGGTGCCCGACTGCGGCTGCTTCGGCGACGCCATCACCCTTACCAACTGGGAAACATTCTATAAAAATGTCATCCTCATCGTTTTTGTCCTGATCATCTTCGCCTACCGAAAAAAATACGTTCCCTGGCTGACGAACCGGGCCGGAAATATTGCCGTGCTGGTCGTTTTCGCCGGGTTCACCCTGTTTTCCGTCTACCAGTACCGCCACCTGCCCTGGATCGACTTCCTGGGCTGGAAGGTGGGCGCCGACCTGGTCCCCGACAACCCCGGAACGGCAAAAGTCTATCTCACCTACCAGAACAAAGTCACCGGCGAGACCAAGGAATACCTCTCTCCGAATTATCCCTGGAATGATTCCGTCTGGATGGCCGAATGGGAATTCACCGATCAGCGGATCGACGACTCGGAAGTGATCAAAGGCCATTCCCTGCAAATCTTTGACGCCGAAGGCAACGACCTGACCGAACTGTTCATTCCCAATCCGGAGTATCAGTTCATCGTGGCCGCATACAGCCTGGAATCGGCTTCCAGAAAAGGATTTGACAAGATCAACCGGCTGTATGAAGAGATGTACCATGACGCGCATTCGTTCATCGTCCTGACCGGCAGCCTGGAAGACGCGGTGCAGGAGTTCAGCAAAAATTATCATCCGGACATCGCGTATTACCACGCCGACGATATCGAACTGAAGATCATGGTCAGGGCGAATCCCGGGTTAATCCTGCTCAAGGACGGCGTGGTGCTCGGGAAATGGCACTGGCGGGATATTCCCGATTATGCCCGGCTGAAGAAAAAATTCGAAGGCCTGTAATCTACGGTAGATGTGCTGACCTTTATCCTCAAGCGGCTTCAATACGGCTTCCTCGTCCTGCTGGGGGTGGTTACCATTGTTTTCATCCTGTTCAACGTCCTGCCCGGCGATCCGGCCCGGATGCTCATGGGGCAGCGCGCCGACCAGGCGGGCGTGGAGGCGATCCGCCGCGACCTGGGACTCGACAAGCCGCTGGCCGCCCAATATTTCAACTTCCTGAACGACCTTTCGCCGGTTTCCCTGCACCATCCCGGCGACCCGGAGAGCTACTGGTACCTGGATCCCGCGAAATACCGGCCCTATCTGAAGATCTTCAGCACAGGCAACACCTGCCTGGTGATCAAGGCGCCGTACCTGAGGAAATCTTACCAGACCCGCCGGGAGGTGACCGAGATCATTGCCGAAGCTTTCCCAAAAACCCTCTTGCTGGCTGTGGTATCCATGACCTTCGCGCTGATCGTCGGCATCGGCGTGGGCGTGCTCAGCGCCCTGCACCGCGACGGCTGGTTCGACCGCGCCGCCATGGTGGTTTCGGTCATGGGGATGTCGCTGCCCTCTTTTTTCGCCGCCATCCTGTTTGCCTGGGTATTTGCCTTTCTGCTGGCCGGTTTCACCGGGCTGAACATGACCGGCAGCTTATACGAGGTCGATGATTTCGGGCGGGGAACGTACATCAGCCTGAAGAACCTGATCCTTCCGGCTTTCACGCTGGGCATCCGGCCGCTGGGCGTCATCACCGAGCTGACCCGGAACTCCATGCTCGACGTGCTTTCCCAGGATTACATCCGCACGGCACGGGCCAAAGGCCTGAGCGAATTCAGGGTCATTACGCGCCATGTATTGAAAAACGCCATGAACCCCGTGATCACGACGGCTTCCGGCTGGTTCGCCTCACTGATGGCCGGCGCCGTATTCGTAGAGTATGTTTTCGACTGGAAAGGCATCGGCGTGGTGATCGTCGACGCCCTGCAGAAATACGACTTCCCCGTGCTGATGGGTACCGTGCTGTTTGTTTCCGTCGTGCTGATCGTCATCAACATCCTCACCGACATCGCATACGCCCGGCTGGATCCGAGGGTGGAGCTGGGGTAGGGTAGTTGGCAGTTGGCAGTTGGCAGTTGGCAGTTGGCGGTCAGCATTCGGCAGTCAGCAGTCAGCAGTCAGCAGTTGGACGATGAGGTGCCAGTAGATAGCGGTTTTGATTTGTTTGGGCCGCCAGCTGGCGGATGAGATTTATTTTTTGGAATTTTTCAATTCCAGCCGGGTATATTTCGTGAAAATCCGGATTAATAGAAAAGATTAACTGATCAATATTTGTGATCAGTAATCCAATACAATTCTTCTTTAACAAACCAAAGATTTATGAATGACAAGAATGAGATGATGATCCCGGAGGAGGTGATCATGAGAAAAATTTACCTTATCAGAGGTCAGAAGGTCATGATGGACAAAGACCTTGCTGAATTATATGAAGTGGAGACTAAAGTTTTAAAACAGGCTGTTAGACGTAACAAGGACATTTTCCCTGAACATTTTATGTTTGAGCTTACAGAAGATGAATTTTCTCATTTGAGGTCACAAATTGTGACCTCAAGTTGGGGAGGGCAACGATATCTGCCCTTTGTATTTACAGAACTGGGTGTCTTGCAGCTTTCTAATGTGCTTAAAAGCAGAAGGGCCAGAAGGATGAGTATACGTATACTTGAAGTATTTATTAAGATGCGTGAAATGCTGACCACCCATAAAGATATCTTAAACAGAATAGAAAATATAGTTGCAAAATTGGACGAACATGATGATCAGATCCTGTTGATCTTCGAATACCTCAGCCAGCTTGAGCAATCACGCCAGCAACAGCAGGACCATGAAAACCGGAAGCGGATTGGGTACAGGCAGGAATAGGCGGATGGATTGGCCGATTGGTCGATTGGGCGGTTGGACGGTTGGGCGATGTTGATTTGACATTTTGGATTTGAGATTTTCTGGAACCTGGAACTCTGGAACTTTGAAACCCGGAACCCCTGTAACTTCGAAACTCTTTCCTATCTTTGCCCATCCTTAATCAATTAAACCCTTTACCATGAGAACAAAAATCGTTGCCGGGAACTGGAAGATGAACAAGACCTTCAGCGAGGCCGACGACCTGATCGCCGATATCATCGACCTGGTGGAAGAACAGGGCAAACCCGAACATGTAGATGTGATCATCTGCCCGCCCTTTGTGTATCTTGAAATGGCCAGCGATATGGCCGAAGATTCGCAGGTGTTCATCGGGGCCCAGAACGTCAGCCAGTTCGAATCCGGAGCCTATACCGGGGAGATCTCCGCCGCCATGCTGCGGTCCATGCACGTCGATTTTTGCATTATCGGGCACTCCGAACGGCGGAAATACTTCAGCGAGACCGATGAAATGCTGCTGGAGAAAGTGAAGATGGCCCAGAAACACGACCTGGTCCCGATCTTCTGCTGCGGGGAAGTGCTGGCTGACCGGGAAGCGGGAAAACATTTCGACGTGGTCCGGCATCAACTCGAAAACACGATTTTTCAGCTGGCGCCCGAGGATTTCGCAACCCTCATCATCGCCTACGAACCGGTCTGGGCCATCGGCACCGGCGTGAACGCCACCCCGGAACAGGCGCAGGAAATGCATTACTACATCCGCAACCTGATCTGGAAAAAATACGGAGCCGAAGCGGCCGCCGACAAGACCCTCCTGTACGGAGGAAGCTGCAATGCCAAAAACGCGGAGGAACTCTTCGCCATGCCCGACGTCGACGGCGGACTGATCGGCGGCGCCTCGCTGACAGCGGAGGAGTTTGTGAAGATCGTCGCAGCGTTGAAGGAGTGAGTTCTGAGTTCTGAGTTCTGAGTTCTGAGTTCTGAGTTCTGAGTTTGTAATTTGTACATTGTACATTGTACTTTGTAAATTTTACTCGGATATGCTGGAAACAAAATACATAGAATACACCTTTTCTCCCTTGCCGGATGAGGCCGGCAGGGAGCTGCTCATTTCTGAGCTCATGGTCCTGGGGTTCGATAGCTTTGCTGAGGAAGATGATCGGGTGACGGCTTATCTTCCGGCGGCGCTGCACACGGATGATATTTTATCGGAGTCCGGATTTATACGGCAGCACCCCGGTTTGAATGTGTCGGTGAAGCAATTGGAAGAAAAGAACTGGAACGAGGAGTGGGAGAAGAACTACGATCCGGTGGTCATCGGCGGCCGGTGCCTTGTGCGGGCGCCGTTCCATGCGCCCCGGCCGGAGCTGCCCCTGGAGATCGTCATCGAGCCGAAGATGTCGTTCGGCACCGCGCACCACGAAACCACGCAGCTGGTGGCGGAATGGCTGCTGGAGCAGGAAACGGCCGGGAAGAGCGTCCTGGACATGGGCAGCGGCACGGGCGTCCTGGCCATCCTGGCCAATAAAACGGGCGCCGCCTTCGTTATGGGGATAGACAACGACGAATGGGCCTGGCGGAACGCCCTGGAGAATTTCAGCCTCAACGGCGTTGTGAACGGTGCGGTGCTGCTGGGCGATGCCGGTGCGATCGCCGGCCGCCGGTTCGACCTGGTGCTGGCCAACATCAACCGTAATGTGCTCACCGGCGATATGCGGCAGTACGCCGCGGCCATGAATCCCAACGCCAGGATCATCTTCAGCGGGTTCCTGCAGGAAGACGAGGCCGTTATCCTTCGATCTGCCGCCGGTGCAGGTTTGTCGCACCTGGGCACGAGGACGAAGGGCGCCTGGGCGGCCATGCTTTTTATGAAATAGGCAAGAATGAAAAGGACTTTTCTGATCATATGTGTGGCTTTCCTGGCGCTGCTTTCCTGTCGGCAGGCTTCCGGACAGCAGCAGCCGGCGTTCTCCGATGACCCGGCCCAGTTCCCGCAGAAGCTGCAGGATATGTACGCCAACATCTCGAGCCCGACCATCGGCATAAAGGTGCGCGAAGTGCTCAACCCCTTCCTGGAAGCCTGGAACGCCAATGTCTACCCCGAAAAGGACAAGCTCCGCATCATCCGCAACGCCAATGAACTGCTGCAGAAAAGGCACCCGGCCTATCCCGATCTCCTGAATTACATCACCATCATTCATCAACTCAAGAAGAAAGCCAACAAGGAAGCCATTTCCATCTGGTCGGAGATGCTCAGCCGGAGGACCGCCGAAAACACCATCCGGCAGAACCAGGCCTACCTGGAGCAATACCTGGCTTTTGTGGCCGGAAACCAGTTGTTCCAGTCATCGTCATTTGCCTGGTACGTTACCGACACCACGCTGAGGTTCGACTTCGACACCACGATCCGTGTAACCTATAAAAAGACAGACCTGGTCTGCGCCTCCAAAAAAGACACTTCCCGGATCATCGGCACGGCCGGCATTTATCTGCCTGAATGGCAAATATGGTACGGGAGCAAAGGAAAAGTGACCTGGGAGCGGGTCGGGCTCAGCAAAGACTCAGTTTATGCGGATCTGGGCAATTACCAGGTCAACCTGAAGTTCTCAGAATACCATGCAGATTCGGTCCGGCTGGTCAACAAGCGCTTTTTCCGCGAACCCATCTTCGGGGAACTGAATGAACGTGTTTTGTCCACCCCGCCGGGCCCGGGTTCAACTTTTCCTCAATTCATTTCTTATCTGAAAAATTACGAAATCAGGAACTTATACAAGAATATCGATTACCTGGGCGGCTTCAGCGTGGAAGGTGCCAGGGTGATCGGATCGGGCGAAGTGAACCAGAACGCCTACCTGACCATCAGCCGCGACGGTAAAAAACTGGCGCAGATCCGGTCCAATGCCTTCCGCATCCAGGACAATCAGATCACCGCCAGCCCGGCGGCGCTCAGCATCATCACCGATGGAGACTCCATCTACCACCCGGGCCTGCAGATGAAATATTTTGATGATAAGCGGGAGATCGTTTTCCTGCGCCCGGAATCGGGTATATCGCAGAGCCCGGTGTTCAACGGCTATCATGGCATCGATATGGAAAGCGGCGCTATTTACTGGAACCTGGACCAGAATACCATCAACTTTGAATCGGTCCCCGGGGTGAACCGGACCAGCACCAATGAGTTTTCATCCAACAACTTTTTCTCCAAGTATGATTTTTACAAGATCCAGGGGATAGATGAGAAGCACCCGCTTTACATCATCAGGGATTATTCCAGGAAATACGGCACCGATGAAGTCTCGCCCGATCTGCTGGCCCAGTTTATGAACAAATCAACCGACCAGGTGAAAGCCATGATGCTCCGCCTGAGCATCCAGGGATTTCTCTATTACGACCTGGTGAACGACAAGGCCATCATCCAGGATCGGTTGAACCAGTTCATCGAGGCCAATGCGGGCGTGCGGGATTATGACGTCATCACGATCCGGTCGGTCACCAACAACATCAGCAACGCGTCGCTGAACCTGGAAAATTATGATTTGACGGTCAGAGGCGTAGAGCAGGTATTTCTCAGCGATTCTCAAAAAGTATACATCTACCCCGGTAACAAGGAGATCGTCCTGAAAAAAGGCCTGGATTTCACCTTCACCGGCGTGGTCAAAGCCGGCCTGTTTGATTTTTATGCCAGGGATTGCTCTTTCGAGTATGATTCTTTCCGGCTCAACTTACCCACGGTCGATTCTCTGGTGTTCCAGGTCCGGTCGTTTACCAAGGAAGGCAAAGGCCCGGTGCCGCTGGTCCGCGTGGGCAGCGTCATCGAAAACCTGAGCGGACAGCTCATGATCGACAACCCGACCAATAAATCCGGGATCAGGTCGTTCCCGGAATATCCCATTTTCATCAGCGAGCAGGAATCCTTCGTCTACTATGACCACGACACCCTGTACAACCGCGACCGCTTTGCTTATCACCTGGACCCCTTCGTGATCGACAGCCTGGATAATTTTTCCACCGACAACCTGCAGTTCGACGGGTACCTGGTTTCCGACAGTATTTTCCCGGACATACGCCAGCCACTGAAGGTACAACCCGATTATTCCCTCGGGTTCGTCAACCAGATACCCCAGGAAGGATACCCTGCTTATGGCGGTAAGGGCAGGTATCATGAAGAAGTCAACCTCAGCAACCACGGGCTGCGGGGAAGCGGCCAGCTTAAATACTTGACTTCCAATTCTATATCGGATGATTTCCTGTTCTATCCCGATTCCATGATCACCAGCCTGGCAAAGGAGTTTACCATTGCGCCGCAAATGTCGAAAGTAGAATATCCGGATGTGCAGGCAGACAGCGTTTACCAGGTCTGGTACCCTTATCAGGATACGCTGTATATCCGTACTTTGCAGAAGCCTGCCCGGCTCTATGAAGGCAATGCGAATCTTTGGGGTGAGCTGTATTATTCCAGCCTCGGTCTTTACGGCCGCGGGAAAACCGGCTTCGAAAGCGTGGAACTCCTGTCGGAGCGGTATAATTTCCGGCACCACACCATCGATGCCGATACGCTGGATTTCAGCCTGTACGCCACAGAAACGCGCGACCTGGTCGTATCGGCCGAAAAGTACCGCACTCATGTGGATTTCGACCTCCGGACGGTGGAATTCCGGACGAACGAAAAGGGGTCGACGGTTTTATTTCCCTACAACAACTTCGTCTGCTACATGGACAACATCGACTGGCTGATGGACAAGGGGGAAATGCAATTGTACAACGATCTTGACAAGGATTTCGAAGGGATCGATACGATGAGCCGCAAGGACCTGCTGAACCTCGATCTTTCCGGGTCCGACCTGGTGGCCACCAATCCCGCCATGGATTCATTATCCTTCTTCTCGGTCACGGCCAGATACGACCTCGGTGAATATGTCATCGACGCGGAGGATGTCAAACTGATCCGGGTGGCGAACGCGGCGATTTATCCCGACAGCGGGAATGTAAAGATCCTCAAGGGTGGGGAGATCATGACGCTGAAAAATGCCGCCATCCTTGCCGATACGCTGAACGGCTACCATCTGATTGAAGGCGCGACGGTAGATATCTTCTCCAGAAACAGGTTCTCAGGGAAAGGCACCTATCAGTACAAGGTAACCGGTGTCGATGTGCAGGAATTCCCGCTGGACAGCATTGCTGTGGATTCGTCAGGGAAAGCCTTCGCAAGGGGAAAGATCAGCGATGCGCTGGATTTTATCATCGATCCCTATTTTGAGTTCAGGGGAGATGTGCTCATCCAGTCCGAACGGAGGGACCTCTGGTTTGAAGGCGGGTTTCTGACTCGTGAGGATTGCTTTGGTGCAGGCCGTAAGCAATGGGCTTATTTCCGTTCCTGGGTGGATCCTGAAGACGTGCGCATCCCGGTTGGCAGGCCGCTCGTAAGTATCGACGGGCAGAAGCTGGAGCTGGGAGTGCTGATCTCGGATTACGAAGAAGAGATTTACGGCGGCTGGCTCACGCCCCGGGCGCTGGCCTGGGATACCACGCTGGTCACCGCCGCGGGGGACATGATCTACGACACAGCCACGTCGGCTTATGTCATCGTGCCCAATACCGGGGAATATCCGGGTGAGGACATCAGCGCCCTGCGCCTGGATACACGGAAATGCGCGCTGGAATCCTCAGGCCCCATGCGCCTCGGACTCTATTTTAACTTCATTGACCTGTTGGCGCACGGTTCAGTCACCCATCTTGTCATACCGGATTCCACCCTGCTGAATGTATCCCTCGCGATGGACTTCCTCTTCAGCGAACCCTCGCTCAACGCCATGGCCGACAGCATCATCCTTTCCGATTTGCTGGGCCTGGACATCGCCGCACGGTCGTACCAGGAATTCCTGGACTATTCGATGGGTAAGGCGAAGGCCGACGAACTGAAGTCCGACATCAGCCTCTATGGCAATTTCCGGAGAATGCCCGATGAACTGATCCATACGCTGGTCCTTACGGATGTGAACCTGTTCTGGAACGACCAGACGAATTCCTACGTTTCCCGTGGCAGGATCGGGGTGCTGAGCATCGGGAAAAATGCCGTCAACCGCTACGTGAACGGAACCATCGAACTGATCCGGCGCCGGTCGGGGGACGCCCTCACGATCTACCTGGAACTGAACGGGCAGCAATGGTACTTCTTCGATTACCGCAGCGGGATCATGCAGGCGCTGTCGACCGATCCGGCGTTCAACGACCGGATCGAATCGGTCAAGCAGGAAAAGCGGATGCAGTCGAAACCCGGCATTGAAGAAACCTATGAATACGTGACTTCCAGCCGCAGGAAGCTGATTGACTTTTTAAGAAGAATGGAAAGCGTCAGATGATTTCCGAAATAATCATTGGCATCATCCTGGCCTATTTGCTGGGTTCTATTCCGACCTCGATCTGGGTAGGCAGGGCATTGTTCCATACTGATATCCGGCAGCATGGCAGCGGTAACGCGGGCGCTACGAACATGATCCGGGTGCTGGGCTGGAAAGTGGGCCTGCCGGTTTTTATTTTTGATGTGTTTAAAGGATGGCTGGCCGTTAAACTGGCCGATTTTATCCTGTCTCCCGCACTGGAAGGACAGGATATGACCATCGTCAGGATTGCCCTTGCTGCAGCAGCGATTCTGGGCCATGTTTTTCCCGTATTTGCCGGCTTCAGGGGCGGTAAAGGCGTGGCTTCCCTGCTCGGCGTGGGCATCGCGCTCTACCCGGTTTCCGTCTGGGTGGTCCTGGGCGTATTTCTTATCGTCCTGTTTTCGTTTGGATACGTCTCCCTGGGATCGATCCTGGCTGCGGTAGCCTTTCCGTTCATCGACCTGTTCGTCTTTCACCAGCAGGATCCCTGGCTGATCGGCCTGGCAATGCTGGTGGCGGTTTTCATACCGCTGACCCATCGAAAAAACATTACCCGGCTGCTGCAGGGTAAAGAATCTAAATTTATCCGGAGAAAGGGCAAAGGATAATATCCGCTCCGTGTGAAAAAAATGTTGAGAAAGTAAAAAACGGTAAAAAGTCCATACGTTGATTTTTTAGTACTTTTACCATAATAAGAAAACATAAATTTAATCAAACCAGCATATGAAATTCATTGTATCCAGTTCGGTCCTGCTGCGGAACCTGTCCGCCCTGAGCGGGGTGATCAGTTCCTCGAACACCCTTCCGATTCTCGATGATTTCCTTTTTGAACTGAAAGAAGATACGCTGTTCGTTACGGCTTCAGACCTGGAAACCACCATGACGGTTTCCATGCCGCTGACCAAGGCGGAAGAAGGCGGAGCGGTGACCATTCCGGCCAAGATCCTGCTCGATACGCTGAAGACCTTTTCCGATATCCCGGTGATCTTTTCCATCAACCCGGAAACTTTGCTGGTTGAAATTTCCGCCGGTGAAGGCAAATACAAGCTGAGCGGGCACAGCAGCGACGAGTTCCCGCAGTCACCCGCACTGGAAGGCACTTCTTCGCTCAATGTTGGCGCTTCGGTCCTGGTCGACGCCATCAACAAGACCTTGTTCGCCACCGGCAGCGACGAGCTCCGCCCGGTCATGTCCGGGGTGTATTGCGAATTGTCGCCCGACCACCTGACGTTTGTCGCCACCGATGCGCACAAACTGGTCCGCTACCGCCGGAAAGACGCGCAGTCAGCCCAGGTTACTTCTTTCATCCTCCCGAAGAAGCCGCTCAACCAGCTGAAGGGTATCCTTGCCGGCAAGGATGTGGAGGTCAGCATCGAATACTCACAGACCAACGCCCTGTTCACCTTCGATTCGTTCAGGCTGATCTGCCGGCTGATCGACGGCAAATACCCGAACTACGAGGCCGTCATCCCCACCAGCAACCCGAACGTGCTGACGGTCGACCGCAGCCAGCTGCTCAATTCCATCAAGCGCGTGGCGCTCTTCGCCAACCAGTCGACCCACCAGATCCGGTTCAAACTTTCGGGTAAGGAACTGGTCCTGTCGGCCGAGGATATCGACTTTTCCAACGAGGCTAAAGAAAGGCTCACCTGCAGCTATGAGGGGGAAGACATGGAGATCGGATTCAACAGCCGCTTCCTGCAGGATATGATCATGAACGTAACTACAGAGCAGATCCGCTTCGAAATGTCCGCCCCAAACCGCGCCGGCCTCATCCTGCCCATCGACAGTGAAAATGCCGATGAGGATATCCTCATGCTGGTGATGCCGGTAATGCTTAACTAAGGTTTAAGGTTTAAGGTTTAAGGTTTAAGTTGATTTCGGATTTCAGATTTTGGATTTCAGATTTCGGATTTCAGATTTCAGATTTCGGATTTTAGATAGTTAAGGGGAGTGATTCTCTGCGTTCTTTGCGTTTTCTTTGCGCCCTTTGCGTGAGAATCCAGATTGTTTTAAACATAATTGAGGCTTATTTGTTTCCGTTGAAACATCAATTATGACCAGCAATCATTTTATTCCTGAAATGTATCGGAAGGTCGATACAATGGACGTTCCCGGGTTCGTTAACTTGTTTACCGATGATGGCATCTTCAGATGGGCAAACATGGATCCGGTCGTTGGGAAACAGAATATCACCGCGTTTCTTACCGGATTTTTTCAATCGATCAGGGCGCTCAGCCACACCGACCTGGAGTACTGGGAGGTCCCCGGTGTCCGCTTCGCCACAGGCTATGTCAATTACACCCGTCTTGACGATTCAGTCCTCAGGGTCCCGTTCAGCGTGATCCTGAAGTTCAGGGGCGATCTGATCAACGAGTTCCTGATATTTGTCGATACGTCACAACTATACGCAGCGTAGGTCGGGTGGACAGCTTGTCCCTCGAAGCGAAGCGAAGAGGGATTGGCAGTTGGCAGTTGGACAAAGCACCACTTCATTTCGTATATTTGGGTAGATTAAGCTGCTCAGTTATATGCACCAGATCTTCGTAGCATCCGATGGTACGGGACGGACCGCCGAACAGGCTGTCAGGGCCGCCATGACCCAGTTTCCGGATCATGATATTGAGATTCAGCGATACAGCGACATCCGCACGGTCGAGCAATTACAGGAACTGGTCAGGGAAGCTGTGGAACACAGGGCCTTTATCGTGCATACGCTGGTGAGCGATAAATTGCGCGAGGAGCTGTTCCGCCTGGCCCGGCTCAGAAATGTGGAAACCATCGACCTGATGGGCCCGCTGCTCGACAGGATGTCGGACCAGTTCTCGGCCAATCCCAGGGAGTTGCCCGGTTTGTTTCGCGTGCTCAATGAATCCTATTTCCGCAGGATTGAAACCATGCAATTCGCCTTTAACCATGACGACGGTAAACGGATTGAAGACCTGAAACGGGCGGAGATTGTGCTCCTGGGCGTCAGCCGCACGTTCAAGACCCCTTTGAGTATCTACCTGGCCTTCAAGAGCTGGTTCGTGGCCAATGTCCCCATCGTCCTGGGCATTCCGATGCCGGAGATCATTTATCACGTTCCACCGGAACGGGTCTTCTGCCTGAATACTTATCCCAATCGCCTGGCCCAGCTACGCAAAGCACGCCAGGAACGGCTCGGAGGAACCCCCATTGATTACGCCAACCCGGAATACGTCAAAAAAGAATGCCTTTACGCATCGCAGATATTCTCCAGCCAGCCCAGGTGGCAGCACATCAACGTAACCAGCAAATCCATAGAGGAAATCGCTTCGGAAATCGTCGCGCTGCTCCCGAAACGAGGGGATGAACTAGAATTCTAGAATCCTGAATTCCTAACGCCCCACAGTCCTACAGTCCTATAGTCCTACAATCCTACCGTCTTACAGTCCTACCGTCTTACAGTCCTACAGTCCTACCGTCTTACAGTCCTACCGTCTTACAGTCCTACCGTCTTACAGTCCTACCGTCTTACAGTC
>CAZAZE010000004.1:0-10026 GCA_964489545.1 uncultured Bacteroidales bacterium | reverse complement strand
CTACAGTCCTACAATCCTGCCGTCTCACAAAGCCGGCCCGGCCGCGATGAGCCGGCGGCCTTCCTTGTTATCGGTATACTGGCTGAAATTCTTGATGAACAATACAGCCAGCTCCTGGGCTTTCCGTTCCCATTCCCCGGGGTCCGCATACGTATCCCTGGGATCAAGGATGCCCGGATCGACATCATGCAGGAAGGTCGGGATCTCGAAATTGAAGATCGGCAGTATTTTGGTCGGCGCCTGATCGATAGAACCGTCGAGTATTGCATCGATGATCCGTCGGGTGGCTTTGATGGAAATCCTTTTCCCGGTACCGTTCCAGCCGGTGTTCACCAGGAACGCCTCGGCTCCGTTGGCTTCCATGCGTTTGACGAGCTCAATAGCATATTTGGTGGGGTGGAGCAACAGGAACGCCGCCCCGAAGCAGGCCGAGAAGGTCGGCTGGGGTGTCGTAATTCCCAGTTCGGTGCCGGCCAGCTTGGCGGTGAAACCGGACAGGAAATGATATTTTGTCTGATCAGGGGTGAGTTTGGCCACCGGGGGCATAACGCCAAACGCGTCGGCCGTCAGGAAAATGACCTTCTTGGCCGGACCGCCTTTGGATACGGGCTTGACGATGTTGTCGATATGGTAAATGGGGTAGGAGACCCGGGTGTTTTCGGTGATCGACCCGTCTTTGAAGTCGATTTTACCGCTGGGGTCCGTAACTACGTTCTCCAGCAGTGCGTCGCGCCGGATGGCGTTGTAAATATCCGGCTCGCTGTCCTTGTCCAGGTTGATGCATTTGGCATAGCACCCACCTTCGAAGTTGAAAATGCCGTGATCGTCCCAGCCGTGTTCGTCATCGCCGATAAGGGCGCGCTTCGGATCGGTCGAAAGGGTGGTCTTGCCCGTTCCCGAAAGGCCGAAGAAAATGGCCGTGTCGCCATCCTTTCCCACATTGGCCGAGCAATGCATCGCCGCCACGCCCTTGAGCGGCAGGTAATAATTCATCACCGAGAAGATGCCCTTTTTCATCTCGCCGCCATACCAGCTTCCGCCGATCACCGCCCGTCCTTCCGTTAGGTTGAATGCCACGAAAACTTCCGAATTCAGCGGCACATCGTCGGTACGCTTCATCTCTTTCCATTCGGGATTGGTTGTCTTGGCTGCATTGAGCACTACGAAATCGGGCTGGAAGTTTTCCAGTTCCGACTCATCAGGCCGGATGAACATATTCTTCACAAAATGCGCCTGCCAGGCCACTTCCAGGATGAAGCGGATGTTCAGCCGGGTATCGGGATTGGTACCCGCGTACCCGTCGACCACGTAAAGTTTCTTTCCTGAAAGCTGCCTGGAACCGAGCTGATAAAAATGTTCCCAGGTCTTTTTGTCGATGGGCTTGTTGTCGGAACGGATGCCCGGCTCCGCCCACCATACAGTTTTTTCGGTCTTATCGTCCATGACGATGTACTTGTCCTTGGGAGAACGGCCCGTAAACCGGCCCGTCAGCACGTTGACCGCGCCCAGGTCGGTCAGGTGTCCTTTCTCAAACCCTTCCAGGGAAGGGTCGAGCTCGGCTTCATACAAATACTCGTAGGATGGGTTGTGGATGATCTCTTTCACATCATGGATCCCGTATCCGTCCAGGTCTTTTTTCAGTTTCTCGATGTTCATTTCGAAAGTGTTGTTTAAGGGCTGTAAATGAAAGCGCAAATTTATCTTTTTTTTGAAAGCGAAAGGATGACACCCTGCCGCTCTTGGAGCAGGATGCCATCCTGGATTATTTCTGTTATAAGGCTCCTATTTTTTAGATTTCTTGGATCCTTTTTTGTCTGACTTTTTAGATTTCTTGTCTTCTTTTTTAGATTTCTTGTCGTCCTTTTTGGAAGTTTTCTCGGCTTTCTTAGCCAGCTTTTCCCTGACGATGGCCTGCGCGGCAGCCAAACGAGCGATGGGCACGCGGTAGGGCGAGCAGGAAACGTAGTTGAACTCAAGGGAGTTGCAGAACTCCACGGAAGAGGGTTCGCCGCCGTGCTCGCCGCAGATGCCGATCTTGATGTTCTTGCGGGTTTCGCGGCCTTTCTTCACGGCGATCTTCATCAGCTTGCCGACGCCTTCCTGGTCGAGGACCTGGAACGGGTCGTGCTTCAGGATGCCTTTCTGCAGATAGACCGGCAGGAACTTCCCGGCGTCGTCGCGGGAGTAACCGAAGGTCATCTGCGTGAGGTCGTTGGTCCCAAAGGAGAAGAACTCGGCCGATTCGGCGATCTCGTCGGCGGTGATGGCGGCGCGGGGCACCTCGATCATGGTGCCGACCAGGTAGTCGATGCGGTCTTTCTTCTCGGCGAACACTTTTTCGGCGGTGTTGCGCACGATCTCTTCCTGCATCTTCATTTCCTTCAGTGTGCCGGTGAGCGGGATCATGATCTCGGGCAGGGCGTTGACGCCGCGCTTTTTGAGGTTGAGGGCCGCTTCGATGATGGCGCGGGCCTGCATCTCGGAGATCTCCGGGTAGGTGTTGCCCAGGCGGCAGCCGCGGTGGCCGAGCATGGGGTTCATTTCGTGCAGGTCGTCGACTTTTTGTTTGATGGCTTTGACGGTAACGCCCATTTGTTTGGCCATTTCCTTCTGGTTGGCCTCTTCGTGCGGCACGAACTCGTGCAGCGGCGGGTCGAGCAGGCGGATGGTCACCGGAAGGTCCTGCATGGCTTCCAGGATGCCTTCGAAGTCGGCGCGCTGGATGGGCAGCAGTTTGTCGAGTGCTTTGCGGCGGCCGGCCTCGTCGTCGGCCAGGATCATCTCGCGCATGGCGATGATGCGGTCGCCTTCAAAGAACATATGTTCGGTGCGGCACAGGCCAATGCCCTGGGCTCCGAAATTACGGGCCACTTTGGCGTCGTGCGGGGTGTCGGCATTGGTGCGGACATGCATGGTGGCGAAGCGGTCGGCCAGTTCCATCAGTTCGCCGAAGTAGCCGCTCAGTTCGGCGTCGCGCGTGAGCAGCTTGCCTTCGTAGAGTTCGCCGGTGGAGCCGTTGAGGGAGATCCAGTCGCCTTCCTTGTACTCCTTGCCTTCGATGGTCATGGTTTTGGCCCTGTAGTCGATCTTGATGCTGCCGGCGCCGGAAACGCAGCATTTGCCCATTCCGCGGGCGACAACGGCTGCGTGCGAGGTCATGCCGCCGCGGGCGGTGAGGATGCCGTTGGCCACGTTCATCCCCTTGAGGTCTTCGGGGGAGGTCTCGATGCGCACCAGGATGGTCGATTTGCCCTGGGCGGCCCAGGCTTCGGCGTCGTCGGCGAAGAACACCATCTGGCCGGTGGCGGCGCCGGGAGAGGCCGGCAGGCCCTTGGCCAGCACTTTGGCTTTCTTCATGGCGTCGGTGTCGAACACAGGGTGCAGCAACTCATCGAGCTTGTTGGGCTCCACGCGCATGATCGCGGTCTTCTCGTCGATCATCTTCTCCTTGAGCATGTCCATGGCGATCTTGACCATGGCGGCGCCGGTGCGTTTTCCGTTGCGGGTCTGCAACAGCCACAGCTTTCCTTCCTGGATCGTGAATTCCAGGTCCTGCATGTCCTTGTAATGATCTTCCAGCTTCTGCTGCGTTTTGTCCAGTTCTTTGTAGATGGACGGCATGGCTTCTTCGAGCGATGGGTATTTCTCGGCCCGGATCTCTTCGGGGATATTAGCCAGTAAGGCCCAGCGCTGTGAACCTTCTTTGGTGATCTGCTGCGGGGTGCGGATGCCGGCCACCACGTCTTCGCCCTGGGCGTTGATCAGGTATTCGCCGTTGAACATGTTCTCGCCGGTGCCGGCGTCGCGCGTGAAAGCCACGCCGGTGGCTGAGCTTTCGCCCATATTGCCGAATACCATGGCCTGCACGTTCACGGCTGTGCCCCATTCTTCAGGGATGTTGTTCAGTTTGCGATAGTATATGGCACGGTCGTTCATCCAGCTGCTGAAGACGGCAACGATGGCGCCCCAGAGCTGCTCCCACGGGTCGGTCGGGAAGCTGTGTCCGGTTTTGGCTTTTACGGCGGCCTTGAAGCGCTTCACAAGCTCTTTCAGGTCGGCCACGGTGAGGTCGGTATCGTTTTCGATGCCTTTTTCCTCTTTGACTTCTTCGATGATTTCTTCAAAAGGGTCGACGTCTTCTTTGGAGGCCGGCTTGAGGCCGAGCACCACGTCGCCATACATTTGCACGAATCGGCGGTACGAATCCCAGGCAAAACGCTCATTGCCGGTCTTTTTAGCCAGCCCGGCGACAGCTTTATCGTTCAGGCCCAGGTTGAGGATGGTGTCCATCATGCCCGGCATGGAGGCGCGGGAGCCGGAGCGGACCGACAGCAGCAGGGGGTTGTTGGTATCGCCGAACTGGCTGCCCATGATCTTTTCCACGTATTTCACGCCGTTTTCCACTTCGGCCTTGATCATTTCAAGGGCTTTTTCTTTGCCGATCTTATAATACTGGGTACAGACCTCAGTTGTAATCGTGAATCCCGGGGGCACCGGCACGCCGATGAGGTTCATTTCCGCCAGGTTGGCGCCTTTTCCGCCGAGCAGGTCTTTCATTCCCGCGTGGCCTTCCGCTTTCTTGTTCCCGAAGGTGTAGACAAATTTACGTTTTGCCATAATAGTTTTCTTAATATTTGTGAATCAATATTTTACACGTCATTTCATCCCAAATCCGGATGAAGGTGCAAAGGTAGTAATTTCCTATAAGAGAACAGAGGGAATGGGCGGTTTTTATCAACTGTTAAAACACGGGGACCTGTGAGGTCACCTGTGAGGTTGGACGACAAATTTGCCGGTCAATGCTTCACCCTTGTTACTTTTTAACACAGCGATGTATATGCCTGCAGGAAAAGATGATACATCAACCTTCAGCACTCCTTCCCCCGGTTGGGGGAGGGTTGGGGTGAGGGCTGTGACTTCCCGCCCAAACAAATCATAAATCATCAATGTATAATCAATTCCCGAACTTAAACCTAAAACCTTAACACTTAAACCTTCCGATACCGGGTTCGGCCAGATCTCCAAGCTTCCCTGCTTCCCTGCTTCCCTGCTTCCCTGCCCCCAAGCCTCCCCGCTTCCCTGCTCCTCAATCCCCACCCAGCAATTCGGAATCTCACAACCAACGCTGTCTACTTTCAAAACCCACATTTTTTGCACCTGATTTGGGCCAAATAAATTATAAGCCTGACCAATTGCTACAAAACCATGATCTTCAGTCATTGAAATATCAAATAATTCATTAAAAGGATCACTTGACCCGGGTGGATAATAATAATAATCCTTGTACCACAAGCTGTCTCCCTCGGAATTTACTTCCATTATCCAACCTGCATTAGCGAAGGAAGGATCCAAAATCATGGAATAACCACACAATATAAAGCCGCCATTTTGAGTGATTTGGATATTGGAAATATAATTGACAGGTTTTGAAGGTCCATACTTTTTATTCCAGATCACATTACCTTCCAGATCGATTTTTACCAGGTTTATCCGGGCATAGGCATGGTCAGATGTAAACATCGAATCTGCATAAGCAGTTAAGACCATGATACAATTATCTGTAGTATGGCAGATCATTGCCCTGTCGTCTTTAAATGGGCCTCCAAGATTAAGCGACCATTCGAAACCTCCGAGGCTGTCGGTCTTGATCACCATCGGATCGCCAGTTTCCCGGTCTTCAGGAATATAGGCCCAGGTGCCGAGAGCATACCCATGATCTGTAGTTTGTATCAGGCTATGCCCCCAATCATCAATAGTGGTGCCCTGCTGGCTGCGCCAGATTTCATTGGCGTTGCTGTCGGTTTTTATCAGTATTACGTCACTGTATCCGTGATTAATGGATATTTCTGCCAAAAGGGCAAATCCAGAATCGTATGTATGGGTACAGGCCCTGCCCACAAAGTGATTATAGGTCTCACTCGTGAAAATCCTAGTAAACATTGTATCACCCAAGCCATCGAATTGATAAAATATCCCGTCCGCCAAAGTGGTGATCAGGCTGACTCGGGAGCCAAAATTGGCAAAATTACTATCCGGTGTTTGGATCAGTGATCCATGCCACCCTGTATAGTAATCAAAACCGTATTCTCCAAAATTTTTCCAGGAGAGCAGAATACCTTCTGGGCTTAAGGTAAATGTACAGACATTATAAAAATAATCTGTGACACTATCAACGGAAAATGCACATCCAAAATACCCATTTTCTGCACCGATAATGTCTTTTCCAATTGACTGTGTTTGATTCGGATTATAGATTTCATTGAAGTACCATGGCTGGCCCAAACCAGCCCTGGTTATGAAAAGAAGCATCAAAAAAATTGTCCAGAGTCTTGAATTCATGCCATCATTTCATAATTATTATTTTACCAGTGGCGATGGGACATGGGACAATACTGCCGAGGACCGCTGCTCACCGCTTCACCATCTTTCCCTCTCCGATCCTATTTCCCTTATCCATCATCACCACAAAGTAAATTCCAGCCGGTAGTTCAGAAACATCCACCTGCGTTTCCTCATTCCCTTTCATCAAATTAATCCGTTTGACTTCCATTCCCAGGCTGCTGAAGATAAGGATTTCCCGCTGGCCGGTATGAGATACATCGGGAAAACTTATCGTGATATGATCCGATGCCGGGTTAGGAAAAATCTTTAATCCTCCCCCAGTCCCCTTTTTCCCTTGTCCCCAAGTCTCCTCTTCCTCCTCAACTCCTACCCAGCAATTCGGGATCTCGCAGCCTATGCTGTCAACTTTTATCACCCACATTTTTTGTATCAATGGTGGAGAAGAAATAAATGCTTGACCCACTGCAACAAATCCATCGTCAGTGCTTTTGGAAATATCGTACAAATAATTGACGGCAAAATCAGGATCTTCAGGGTAATAATAGTAATTCCTATACCAAAGGCTGTCCCCATTGGAATTGAACCGAAATATCCAACCGGTCCAGTTAAAGTAGGTATAAGTTGGCGGGGGTGAATATCCGCAAGCCACAAAATCTCCGTTCTCCAGACAGATAATGTTTGAGATTAAATTTGCGGGCATAGACTCTCCGTATTTTTTATTCCAGATGACATTTCCATCTAAGTCGATTTTTACAAGGTTTACCCTAGCATAGGCGTATTCAGGGGTAAACATCGAATCGGCATAGCCGGTCAATACCATAATGCAACTGTCCTTCGTATTGCAGACCATCGCTTCATCATCCAAAAACGGCCCACCTAAATTCAGATGCCACTCTTCATTGCCCAGGCTGTCTGTTTTATAGATCAGGGGGTCTGCTGTTTCTTCCTGTCCCGGAATCCTACTCCATGTCCCCAAAGCATATCCTCCATCGGGGGTTTGAATAATGCTGTTGGCATTATCATCCATGGAGGTGCCGTGTTGAGTTCGCCACTCTTCAATTCCGTTTGAATCGGTTTTGATCATGATCACATCGCTGTAATTGGAGCCAACAGACACTTCACCCAACAAAATGAAACTAGCGTTACTGGTGATATTGCAAGTCCTGCCGACCAATGTGTTATACACCGGGCTGGTAAATGGACGGGTGAAAATAGTGTCACCTTGAGAATTGAACATGTAAAATAATCCGGAGGATCGGGTTGTCGTCCAATTTTTTCGGCTTCCAAATAATGCATAGTTATCCCCACTTTTAACCAATGATCCCTCATCCCCAGGATATAAATCTGATCCAATGATCCCGTAATTTTTACAGAAAACCATTTCACCATTAAGATTTAGCATATAGGAGCAGATATTTTTATAGCCTGTTATACTATCATCTGAGATTGCAATGCCAAAATATCCATCCTCCTCAGCAATAATACTTAAACTCGATGCCCAGGTTCCGTTAGGATTATAAACATTATTGAAATACCAGGGCTGACTATTTACAGCCCCGGTTACGAAAAGAAACAGTAATACAATTGTCCAGAATCTTGAGTTCATGGCATCATTTTATGATTACTATTTTACCTTTGGAGATAGGACTGTTTTGACCATAACAGCAATAGAAATAAAGTCCACCGGGCCAATCCTTTGTATTGATGTAAATATGACTCTTCGATTGTTCAAGTATTTGTTTATAAATCATTCTCCCATCAGAAGTGAAAAATGTCAAAGTTTCCTCCTGATTTTCCCTATTCAAATTATATTCAACTACCAGATAATTTTTTGCGGGATTTGGGTAAATCTTTATAAGTGACTGATTTAAAGGAGACGTATCGATTTTTAATTCCGGTTTAATCCTGACACTCTTGAATTGGTCTTCCGGCAATAGGTAATATGGACTGATATCCAAAAGGCCCAAGTGATGGATGAGGTTTCGGGATAAACATCCTGGTAAATCGTCATCATAAGATATCGTCTCAATGATTGAAAGATGGACAGAATCCAATTCGGAGAAATTCATGGAATCCCTTTTTAATTCAATGAAAATATCCACAAGATCAGACCAGTTTTCATGCGACATAGTTTGAGAAGTGCTCATGTCATATTCCACCGGAATGCTATCGATACGATTGATTGCTGCTAATGTATCATTCATCATCAGATGGAACGTAACCATTCTGTATTCAGAACTTAAGGTACTTTGTTCTTGAAGTAAATTGAGAATGCTATCGGCCTGGATGCCATTGGTATCGTTATGGTAAATGGCAATTAGGCGGTTTAAAGCAAGTCCTTTCTGCAATTCCCAATATGAAAGATCAGCTTCCAGATTTTCTTTCTGAGCTAATGAATCCCATCCTTCCATGATTTCCGAAATCATATAATCTGGTAGCGGATTTTCCCTGTTTTCAATGGCTTCCATGACTTTATCCGACTTAGCGCTCTGTGGATTGGCCACCATGATCTCCTTGACCATCAAAGGCGAGAGAACATCTTCTTTTTCCGCTGAACTGATTAAAATAGTGTCGGATAAAAAAGGCGAGTCAGCTAGCAATTGACTTCTCAGTTCCAGGGCATCCTCCGGTTGAGATAATAGAATTTCAGAATTTAAAGCCTCAGTATTACCGCCGTCTGTCAGATTTTGCAATGATAGACTGAGAGAATCGGAATTGCTAAGGGATATTTCATAGAAATCTTTGTTATGAATAAGATCTCGAAGTGAACCGAGTCTTGATGAACAAGTAGTATCATCCCAATTCTTATCGGTTTCATCTAATAATACACTTTCAGTATAATACTTTGGCACCCATTTATTGTCAGAAGTATCTTGACCAATAAATTCATGATGGAAGTAGGTGATATCAGGAGCCTCGTTGTCAAAATCGCTTGCCGGGTGCTCTCCAAGCTGGCTGAACAGATTTCCTGCTGGATTGGCTTCGGTGCCCTGCCATCTGGAAATCCCATACTGTGCCCATCCAGGATACCCTGTGACAGCAATATCATAATCGTTCAGGTTGTAAACATTGCAATTGAGTTTTAGACCTTTTAAAACATTTATTGTATCTCTATTGACATATTGAGCTAAAGTTCCAATATACAAGTTGTCAAATGTATTCTTATATATTTCATTGTAATCCTCTCCGGAATTGCTGATGGTAAGGCCAATATTGGCAGTGGTTCCATTAGTAAGTTGATCTTTGTAAAAATAATTCTCCTCAATCCGAAAACCGGAACAATGATCGAGGAAAACTCCGCCGCAATGAGCAATGCCCAATGGTGCCGGGTTGATATTAATATAGAATTCATTGGAATATAATTCGAGCGATTGGAGAGCACTTCCGAATAATCCCGAAATATTATCATAAAATTTGGCATCATGAATAGAGATCCTTTGGTCCTCATATGCTCTGAGAGCAAAGACCCCGTATTCCAAATTCTTAAAGTGTGCTGCGACAGCTCCTTTCTGTTTCGGATAAATATCAAAGCCGGCATCCAGTCCATATATTCCCCGTCCATGATTTTTAAAATCAGGTATTCCTTTCAGCCGATGTTCAAAATTGCACGAACTGATCTCCACGCCATGAACCTGCACCAGCGTCAGGAAATATTCGGGGTACGAACCGTCGGCGAGCAATTCG
>CAZAZE010000003.1:248534-314411 GCA_964489545.1 uncultured Bacteroidales bacterium | reverse complement strand
AATTAAGTAAAATTCTAACTTAGCTCACTGTCCTAATTTTGGGGGGAATTATATATAATTTTTCATTAATTGGAAATTGTTTGTTATTACCTCATTAAGATTTTAAATCTTTAATTCCATATGCAATCTAATAATAAGTCAATAGTTTATGTTGTTAATGTTGATTGGTTCTTCATTTCGCATCGATTACCATTAGCAATAGAAGCTAAAAATAGAGGTTATAAGGTTGCTATAATCGCGACAAATACTGGCCGATTTAGAGAGTTAGAAGATTTAGGTTTTCAATTATTTGATTTAAGAATGGGCAGATCTGGAACAAACCCATTTAAAGAATTATTTTTCATACTTAAACTTATCATATATTTAAATAGGATAAAACCAACAGTAATTCATAATGTAACCTTAAAAATGTCTATTTATAGCACATTAGCAACTCGTTTTGTTCATAAAGCAAAAGTTATAAATGCCATTAGTGGAATGGGGTATACTTTTACCGCGGACCGAAAAACAAAATTCAAAAGAATTATCACTCTATTAATGAAATTGGCTTTTTATAATAGACAATGTTCTTTTATATTTCAAAATCCAGATGATCTAAATGATTTTCACACACAAAATTTTGATCAAGGCAATAGTTTATTCCTGATTAAAGGAGCCGGCATTGATCTTGATAAATTCAAATATTTAGAAAGGAATGGTAGGCAAATAGTCACCTTCATTTTAACAGCCAGAATGCTCAAAGATAAGGGTATTAAAGAATTTATAACAGCCTCAAAAATCATTTCTCATAAATACCCAAACACAAGATTTATGCTGGTCGGTGATATTGATTTAGAAAATCCAGCTTCATTTAGAGAAGATGAACTCTTAAATGAACTTTCAGGAACAAATATTCAATGGCTTGGACCAAGAGATGACATCCTTGAATTATTGCAAGATGCGGATGTCATGGTTTTCCCTTCCTATAGAGAAGGTCTGCCAAAATCCTTAATAGAAGCTGCGGCGGTTGGATTACCCATTATAACTACTGATACAGTCGGGTGTAGGGAATGTGTTGATGATGGCATCAATGGTTTTCTTGTCCCTGTTGGTAATCCAAATAGATTAGCTGATAAGATGGCTGAATTAATAGATGATCCTTTATTGATGAAAGAAATGGGTAAAGCTTCACGTATTAAAGCCGAAAGAGAATTTTCCCTCAAAATGGTAATTGAAAAAACTTTCGCGCTTTATGAGTAAATTTATCTTAATTACTGGTATAAATGGCTTTGTAGGTATTAATCTATATAAGTATTTAAATGATGATTTTCAAATTTTTGGACTGGATCTTTATCACAAAGACTTTATTCCTCATAAGATGTTTTATAATTGGGACGATCTTAATAAAGTACCTGCCACAGACACAATCATACATTTGGCCGGGAAAGCCCATGACACCAAAAACACATCATCCGGGCAAGAATATATTGAAGTCAATGTGAATCTGACAAAACAAATATTCCAGCATTTTCTTCGGTCATCCGCCTCAAAGTTCATCTTTTTTAGCTCGGTTAAAGCGGTGGCTGATTCGGTAAGGGGGGATCAGCTTATTGAAGAAATCACACCAAATCCGCTGACGCCCTATGGCAAATCCAAATTAGAGGCGGAAAAATACATACTGAAAGAATGGCAACAGTGGAAAGAAGAACGCGACAGAACCACAGACAGATTAAACGATCGTGCAAAAGGCACAGGCCCCAACGAAAAGAAGGTATATATATTGAGGCCTTGCATGATCCATGGTCCCGGGAACAAAGGAAATTTAAATCTCCTATATAAAATGCAGGAAAAAGGTCTTCCCTGGCCATTAGGGGCTTTTGAGAATAAAAGATCCTTCTGCTCCATCGATAATATTTTATTTGTAGTTCAACAGTTAATAAATGAAGATCTTGAACCTGGCATTTACCAGGTTGCTGATGATGAAGCTTTATCTACCAATGAGCTGATTGGATTAATGGCTTTATCACAAGATAAAAAAGCAAGGATCTGGCATCTTCCCGTAAATTCAATTAAAGTTATTGCCCGGGCCGGTGATTTCTTTCATCTGCCATTAAACAGCGAACGATTGCGAAAATTAACTGAGTCGTACGTTGTCTCAAATCAAAAGATTAAACATGCTCTAAACATAGATAGATTCCCGGTCACAGCCATTGCCGGGATGAAAAAAACACTCGAATCATTTCGGAAATAAAAATAAACCTTCGAACTCTAATCATATGTACCGGTATTTTTTTAAGCGCATCATCGATCTCATCCTGGCTTTTATTGCATTGATCGTCATTTCCCCGTTATTAATCCCGGTATGTATTGGATTATTATTGACGGGGGAGCATTATGTCTTTTACTTCCAGAAGCGCATTGGCTATAAAAACAAATACTTTTATATCTGGAAATTCGCGACCATGCTCAAGGAAAGTCCAAATATGGGTACAGGTTTGCACACAACCAAAAAAGACCCTCGAATATTACCGATGGGCGGCTTTTTAAGGCATACCAAAATAAATGAGCTGCCTCAATTGATTAATATCCTCATCGGTGATATGAGTATTGTGGGCCCCAGGCCACTTGTAGACAAAACCTTTGCCTACTATCCGGAGCATGTCAAGCAGGTGATTAACAATGTTAAGCCGGGGCTTACCGGAATCGGCTCAGTTGTATTCAGAGATGAGGAAAAACTTATATCTGATAAAAAAATGCCATTGGAGGAATACCATAGAAAACATATTGCGCCCTATAAAGGAGAACTGGAACTATGGTACCAAAATCATATCTCTTTTTATACTGATTTTATGCTGATCTTCCTTACGGCCTGGGCAATTATTGCACCTAATAGTAATTTAGTTTTCAGAATCTTTAAAGACCTGCCGGAAAAGCCCCATTTGCCGGGGCAGCCGGAATAGCAATTTAATTCCATTATATATGATCGATATTAATACATTTATCCAGGAGCACATCACCAACCGGGGCGAAAGCTTCTTCAGCCAGGACCTGCAAAGGCACCATGATGCACTTTTACAGGCTATTTCCGGCAAATCCGTCCTGGTCATCGGGGGCGCAGGCACGATCGGTTCTTCTTACATCCGGTCGGTGCTGAAATACCATCCCTCCCGGCTTTATGTTGCCGATATCAGTGAAAACGGCCTGACCGAACTGACGCGCGATCTTCGAAGTGCTCATGGCGGTTATGTGCCCGATGAGTACAAGACCTACCCGATCAATTTCAACGACAACGTTTTTTACCGGCTTTTTGAAAAGGAAGGCACGTTTGATATCGTGGCCAATTTCGCGGCGCACAAGCATGTCCGCAGTGAAAAGGACCATTACAGCATCACCGCGCTGCTGGAAAACAACGTGATCCGCGCGGAGAAATTCCTGGCGTTCCTCAAGCAGCACCCACCGCAACATTTTTTCTGCGTATCGACCGACAAAGCGGCAAATCCGGTGAACATCATGGGGGCCAGCAAGAAGATCATGGAAGAGATGATCATGGCCTATGCCAATTATTTCCCGGTAACGACGGCACGTTTTGCCAATGTCGCTTTCTCAAACGGCAGTCTGCTCGACGGGTTCATGAACCGGCTGATGAGGCGCCAGCCGTTCTCCGTCCCTACCGATGTAAAACGCTACTTTGTCTCGCCCGATGAATCCGGGCAGATCTGTATGCTGGCTTGTATGCTGGGCTCGACCGGAGAAATTTTCTTCCCGAAGCTGCAGGAAGACCAACTCACCTCCTTTTACGATATTACCGAAGAATTTGTAAGATCGCTGGGAATGGAAGTGATCCCCTTTGATACCGAGGAGGGAGCGAAGGAATATGCCGCCCGCATGCCGCAGGATACAAAGTACTGGCCGGTTTATTACTTCCGGTCCGATACATCGGGGGAGAAAGCTTATGAGGAGTTTTACACCGGAGACGAACGGATTGACCTGGAAACCTATCATTCCCTGGGGGTCATCAAAAACGCCCCCCGCCGGTCGCTCGCAGAGATACATGCCATGATCGGCAAGCTGACTAACGTTCTTAGCGCCCCAAATCTCAACAAAGCAGATATCGTCCGTGTGATGAGCGAATTCATCCCTACTTTTCAGCACGTGGAAACCGGAAAGAACCTTGACCAGAAGATGTGATGATCAAAAAAGCGATCTTTTTTCTCTATCTCATCCTGATCACTGCGCTGAGTCTCTGGCCTTCGGATGCTTTACCGGACTTGCCGCTTTTTCTTCATGCTGATAAACTGATCCACGCCGGGATGTACGCGGGGTTCACCTTCCTGATGCTCTGGGCCTGGCACGACAGGCTGACCGGGCCCCGGCAGTTCATCCCGCTGCTCCTGGTGACTTTGTGGGGCATCATACTGGAAATAATCCAGCAATATGGTCCGGCGGGCCGGTCGTTCGACCTGCTGGACGTGCTGGCCAACGTCATTGGATTCCTGCCTGGCTGGATCCTCTGGAAACTGCTCATTAGCAGAGGGATCATAAAGACATGAAAAAGAATTATTTGCGCCTGAGCCTGCTCTATTTGCTGCTTCTGACCGCATATTATTTCCTGCCGGCACGGCTTCTTCCATGGGACCATGTCAGCGGATTCGATCTCCTGATCCATTTTATCGGTTATGGATTGTTCACCTGGCTTGCGCTTTCGGTCCTGGGTGGCTGTCCCTTGAGGTGGCGCAACCTGGCGCCGTGGATATTCGTCATGGCGCTGGCGCACCTGGCCTGGATGGGCTATATACAGGGCCTGTTACCCAAACTCAACCGGTACCTGACCTATTTCGACCTGATTTCGGGCAGCGCCGGTGCGATCGCCGGAATCCTGCTGCATACCCGCAGGGCCTATAAGAACTGTAACTGCAGCCTGATGGCAATGGCCGCCCGCACCAACACGACCGGCAAAGACAATTCAGATCTCAAGGAACATGAGCCCGGCACCTCTTTCGTCCCGGCGATGACGATCGGGAACCTGCCCGGGCTCAACCAGATCATTGCCGGTAGTTTTGGCTGGAAAGCCTTACAGTTACAGCCCATGGAAGGGATTACCCTGGATATGGTGTGCACAGGCAAAAGTCTGGTCTCTTTGCCTCATTTCTCTTATGGAAATGTACAGAACAATACAGGAAAAGATATTTCAGCCGACAACTGGAAATCCATCCTGGCCGGGTTTGCACTGCCCCGGAACATTGCCCAGATGGAGATCAGGCTGGCGTGGCGGGATCCGCTGCAGGAAAATTCAAAGATAGCATCCTGGTTGAGGCTTTCGGGCAGTATGGAAGCGCAGATGCAAAATTTTTCCTCTAATCTCAGGCGAAAGATCAGAAGAGGCCAGCATAACGGTTTTATCGTTGAGAAAGGCGGCATTGGCCTGATCCATGAATTCTGGCAGGTATATGCCCGGCACCTGGATCACCTGGGATCAGTCGCCCTGCCCAGGCGTTTTTTTGAGGCCCTGCTTCAAAAAAGCGCCCCGGGGACTTGCCATATTTTCATTCTGCGCCACAACGGCCGGGTGGTCGGAGGCGCCTTTAATCTTGTGCACCAGGGTTTTTATGAAAACGGCTGGTTTGCCACGCTGCATTCTGTCCAGGGGTTGTATGCTTCCTATGTGATGCACCATGCCATGATCAGCCATGCGATCAGCCTCCGCTGCCACACATACAGCTTCGGCAGAAGCACGACCGGCGGCGGCGTCCATCGGTTTAAGATGCAATGGGGCACCACTGAGGTTCCGCTCTTATGGTCACATTTCCCGGCGCAAAAAATCAACCTGCGCAGGCACAAATGGCTGCACAAGCTGTGGAAATTCCTTCCCTGGTTTCTTCGCCGGCGCCTGGGCGGCTACCTGGCCAAATGGGTCTATTAAACAAAGGATATGGGAACAGACCTGCGTATATTGAGCTTTGACTTTGAAGAATGGTTTCATATCTTCGGCCGGAACCCCCTTCTGCAAAGAAATAACTGGGATACTCTTCCGGTGCGCCTGCCGGGAATCACCTATGCAATCCTGGAACTGCTGGAACGCCACAATGCCCGGGCTACTTTTTTTTGCCTCGGCTGGGTGGCCTCCAAATATCCTGAGCTGATCCGGGAGATCAGTTCAGCGGGGCATGAAGTGGCTGCGCATTCCCACTGGCATGAACAGGTGCACCGGCAGACGCTGGCTGATTTCCGCGAGGACCTGCACCGCAACATCGCAATTCTTGAGGAGATTACCGGCCGGAAAGTGGTCAGTTACCGGGCGCCGGCTTTCACCCTCTTTCCGGTTTCAGGCCATGCGGTAGAATCATTGATCGGAGCCGGCATTCAATACGATAGTTCCATCATGTCCGGGGTTCGGTATCAGGGGATCCGGTTACCAAACCAACCTTTTTCATTCGGTCCCGCAGGATCATCCCTGGTCTATTTCCCCGTCAGCACGTTCTGTCTTTTTTTCCGCCGTTTTCCATATGCCGGAAGCGGTTATTTCCGGCTCCTGCCTTTCACTTTTGTCAAAGGGAAGCTTGCACAACCCGGATACCATATGCTGTATTTCCATCCGCGGGACCTGGATGAACAAGTGCATGAGGTCAGAGAATTCACCGCTGCAGAACGATTGCGCTTTTTGCCCGGGACACGCTCTTCCATGGATAAGCTGGAGCGATTACTCAAATGGTATGAAATGACAAGCATTTCAGATACCATGAGTCACAAGAATAAGATATCTGTCATCAATTTGTCTGCAGGAGTTTATAACTTAAATTCAGAATAATCCGGCGATCAGGTAACATGATTTGTGTTTTTCCGTATACCTTTGCGAATCAAAAAGCAAATGCCCTGTCTTTAACCAATTTGTACGATGGCATCATTATTACTTGATCATACGATCCTGAAAGTATTATTGAGCCTGGGCCTGGCTTTCATTTCCACGTTCATATTCATCCCTTACGTAATAGAAGCAGCCAGAGAAAAAAAATTATTTGATGTGCCCAACGGCCGTACTTCACACCATGTGGAAACACCCAGGCTGGGCGGCATGGCTATTTATGCCGGATTCATCATTTCCGGCATGATCTTTATCAACATTGTCCAGATCAGTTACATGCAATATGTCATTGCCGGCTCCATCCTGATCTTTTTCACCGGCCTGAAAGACGACATATTGTCCATTTCCCCCCAACAAAAACTGCTCGGGCAAATCGCGGCCGCTTCTATTGTCATTGTTCTTGGCGATGTGATCTTTACCAACCTCCATGGGTTTTTTGGGATTTTTGAACTGGGGTATACGGCCCGGGTGTTCTTCAGCATTTTCGTGATCATTCTGATCATTAACGCATTCAACCTGATTGACGGGATTGACGGACTGGCGGCCGGAATCGGCATCCTGGTGGTGGGGTTTTTCTGCATCTGGTTTTTCCTGGTTGGGCAGATCGACCTGGCCGTTTTCTCCGCTGCGCTGGTCGGATCGCTGGCCGCATTTCTCCGGTTCAACGTTTTTTCAAAAAAGAAAAAGATATTCATGGGCGATGTGGGCTCCCTCACCCTGGGCTTCTTCATTTCGGTGCTGATCATCCGGTTCAATGAAATCAATCCCGGGCTGGCCAGCCCCTATGCCATTAAATCGACCCCCTCCGTATCGCTGGCAATCCTGATCATTCCCCTGTTCGACACGTTCCGGGTCTTTGTCATGCGGATCATCAAAGGAGGCTCCCCGTTCAGTCCTGATAAGTCGCACCTGCATCACCAGCTTATCGAACTGGGCATGAGCCATCGAAAAGCTGCGGCAACCCTCATCGGAGGAAATGCCTTCTTTATCGCATTGGCTCTGTTATTGCAAAATGTCATTGGTATGCACATGCTGTTTGGGGTGGTCTTCCTGCTGGCCGTCATCCTCACTTCCATCCCGACTTACCTGATTTATCAGAAGAACAAGAGGCAAAGCTCCTGATCTTTACCGGGCTGGCTTTCTGCAAATTTCTGCTGTCATGATCCTGCAGGCTGCGTAGAAGCAGATCTTCGTCGTGTGAATTTTTCGACCCACCATACCCAAAGCAGGAAAATCACGACGTAGAAACCGGGTCGGAGGATCCAGGCGTGCACAAAGTCCCAGTATTCGGGTTTCCAAATGGCCATTACCGAAAGTATGACAATGCGCATTATGTTCACAAAATGCATAATCAAAATACTCATCGGAATGAACCATAACTTATGCTTCCATGGGCCCGGGAAGAGCAGAAAAAGCACAAGAATCTGGTAGAACTGCTTCAAACCTGAACAACTTTCGACCACCGCAACAAAGCCCCCATTACTGAATCGCATCAAATTAGGCTCTTCTGTTGAAATTGAAATCCCAAGGATATTCCGATTTATCCAAAGGCTCGAAAGATATACCTGTCTGGCCAGCCAGTCCGCTGTGTTATAGACTATAGCGAATGATTTAATAAAACTGGCGAAATCCCACCATAATACATGAAATGTGTATGTAATAACCGCAAAAAGAACAATATCAAACACAAAACCATAAGGGCCATAATAAATTTTCCGTATACGTTGGTTGTAAGACTTAAGCATTCAAATTTATTTTGCCACGAAAATAGAGATATTTTCCAGTATTCTTTGTGAAAGGTCCATCAAAGGTATTATACTTGTATTTAATTAATTCATCAATCTCGGTTGAAAATTAAATTCCCTAATATTCGCCTGGGAATCATTGCGCTGGCAATCCTCCCATTCATTAGTGTTGCCCAGTTCATCCCCCTGGACAACCATTTCTACAACCTGCTCACCCAAAAGTACCAGCAGGAAAATGCTTCGTTTCTGTCGTCCATGAAACCCGTTTTGATGCAGGAACTGGACAGCGCTTACCACATCGACAGCGTGATCTACCCCACGGTGTTCCGGAAGGAAGGACGTAAAAACACCTGGGTGTACCGGAAAATATTCAATGAAAGCCTGATCCGTTACCGGACAAAGGATTTCTGGATCACCGCGGATCCCGTGTTTAATTTTTCGGGAGGATATGATCTGAAGGAACCAAAGTTCGCGTGGACCAACACGCGGGGCTTTACGGTAACGGGAGCGCTGCTGAACAAGGTCTTTTTTAACGCGGAACTGTACGAGAACCAGGCGGTGTTCGCCTCCTGGCCCGACTCCATGGTCCGGCAGACCGGGGTGGTCCCCGGACAGGGCGGCACAAAACCCTTTAAGGAAGAAGGATATGATTATTTGTACAGCAGCGGTTATCTGACCTATACTCCGGTGAAATACATCAATATGACCCTGGGATATGGCAAAAACTTCATCGGCGACGGCTACCGCTCGATGATCCTGTCGGATGCCTCTTTCAATTATCCCTACGTCGCTTTAACCGCCAATTTCAAAAAAGTCAAATACACGGTATTGTACAATCAGTTCATCGACCGCAGCGTGACTTCAACGGTCGGTTTTGGCAACGACCGCAAGTGGTCGACCATGCACTACCTGCAGATTATGCTGTGGAAAAGGCTGACCATCGGCCTTTTCGATGCGATCGTATGGGAAAATGCCGACTCGGCCGGTTATCGCGGCTTCGAATTCCAGTACCTGAATCCCGTCATTTTCCTGATGCGGCCGATAGAGTCATCCTTCGGATCGCCTGACAACAGCGTAATGGGGGCTACGTTCAACCTGCGGATCAACAGATTCCTCAATGTTTACGGCCAGGTATTCCTGGATGAATTCAAACTGGATGAGGTCACGGCGAATACCGGATGGTGGGGCAACAAATTCGGCTACCAGCTGGGCGTCGCCGGATGGAACCTCTTCGATGTACCGGCTTTGAACGCCCGTTTTGAGTTCAACCAGGCACGGCCGTACACTTACTCTTACGCGAACACCACCGAAGCCTACGGGCACTACAATCAACCGCTGGCCCACCCCTTAGGAGCCAATTTCCGGGAATTTATCCTGATGTCGTCCTATACCCGGAACAACTGGATGATCAGCTTCAAACTGAACTTCGCGATGTACGGGATCGATACCGCCGGACTGGATTACGGAAAAGACATCTTCATCCCTTATGATCAGCGCATCAGCGAATACGGGAACGAAATCGGGCAGGGCCTCAAAACCAAGCTGTTCATCGGCGACCTCAACGTGGCCTACCTGCTGAACCGCAGGACCAATATGCGCCTCGAAGCCGGGGTCACCATCCGCAATGAAAATAATGCCCAGTGGGACAAACAAATGCATTACCTGTATTTCGGCCTGAAAACCGGGCTGAGGAATATTTATTACGATTTCTAATCCTGACTTAGGGTTTTAACTGGGTTATTGCCACAGATTACTCAGATTTTCACAGATTTATCACGGATTATTTTATTTTTGCAAACCTCATTACATCAAATCAACTATTAAAATCAGATAAAAATGAAAAAAAGACTAGCCCTGGCTTTAGCCTTTCTTTTGACTTCCTGGGCAGGAATGCAAACTTTTGCCTGCACCAATTTTCTTGTGACCAAAGGCGCTTCGAAAGACGGTTCGGTGATGATCACCTACGCCGCAGATTCGCACACTTTATACGGCGAGCTGTACCACTGGCCCGCCCAGAAATGGCCCGCCGGCAGCATGCTGGACGTCTATGAGTGGGACACGGGCAAATTCCTTGGCCAGATCCCGCAGGCCGCCGAGACCTACAACGTGATCGGCAATATGAACGAGCACCAGGTGGCCATCGGGGAAACGACCTATGGCGGGCGCCAGGAGCTGGGCAGCCAGCCGGGCGCCATCATGGACTACGGCAGCCTGATGTACATCGCCCTGCAGCGCGCCAAAACGGCCCGCGAAGCGATGGTCGTGATCACTGAGCTCATGAATGACTACGGATACGCCAGCTCGGGCGAATCGTTCTCCATCGCCGACAAGAACGAGGTATGGATCTTTGAAATGATCGGAAAAGGCGAAGGCCAGAAAGGCGCCGTATGGGTGGCCCTGAAAGTGCCCGACGGTTACGTTTCCGCCCACGCCAACCAGGCGCGCATCACGACCTTCCCGGTGGGCGACAAGAAGAAAGCCGTTAAGTTCAGCCAGCGCAGCAAGCTGATGGCCCCGGAAGTGGAGTGTTTCTATGCCGACGACGTCATTACCTTCGCCCGTGAAAAAGGCTATTTCAACGGCAAAGACGCCGAGTTCAGCTTCTCCGACACATATGCCCCGGTGGATTTCAGCGCAGCCCGCTTCTGCGAGATCCGGGTATGGTCGTTCTTCAAGTCCATCAACAAGGAGATGGAACAATACTTTGATTACGCCAGCGGCCATATCAAACACGAGGCGACCTTCGCCGACGGCAGCCCGAACGCCAACGGCTACGCCACCAACCGCATGCCGCTCTGGATCAGGCCCGACCACCTCCTTGACCTGCATGAAGTGATGAACTTCATGCGCGACCACCTGGAAGAAACGCCGCTGGATATGTCGAAAGACGAAGGGGCCGGCCCGTTCGGCAAGCCCTACCGCTGGCGCCCGCTCACCTGGAAGGTCGACGGCGTGACCTATTGCAACGAACGCGCCACCGCCACCCAGCAGACCGGCTTCTGGTTCCTGGCCCAGTCACGCTCCTGGCTGCCCGACCCGATCGGCGGCATCTTCTGGTTCGCCGTCGACGACGCTTCCAGCAGCCTCCTTATGCCCATGTACTGCTCCATGACCCAGGCGCCGGATAAAATGGCCACGGGCTATGGCTCCATGATGGAGTTCGTCGACGACGCCGCGTTTTGGGTCTTTAACCAGATCTCCAACCTGGCCTATACCCGCTATTCCTACATCCACCCGGAAATCCACGTCAAACAGCAGACCGACGAGGCCAACTTCATCGAGACCGTGAAACAGATCGATGCGGCCGCACAGGAGTTCTACAAGACCGACCCGCAGAAAGCCGTCGAATACCTCACCCAGTATTCCGTTTCGGCAGGGAACACGGCCGTCATGGACTGGAAGAAGTTCTACGGGCACCTGTTCACCCGTTTCATGGACGGGAACATCAAGACGGCGACGGAAGTCCCCGAAGGCTACAAGTACCACGCGCCCAAGGTGGAACAGCCCGGCTACCCGGAGTGGTTCCTGCGCGGCATCGTCGAACAGACCGGCGACAAGCTGAAGGTGATCGGGCCGGCGCATTGACAGTAGGACTGTAGGACAGTAGGACTGTAGGACGGTAAGACTGTAGGACGGTAGGATTTATATCTGCCATTTGTCTGATTGATTATACATAACTATCAGTTTCCCAATTATTTTGGTGTAGGTTTCAAGAAGATTGTTTGTTTCGTCCTCAGATAAATAGTGACAGGAATAAGAAAAGTTTAACCATACGCGCGTTTCAGCAGCCTCAGCAATTGCATCAGACAAATGGGAGGAAAAGTTTTTAGGGTATTTTCTTCTGTAAAAAGCTTCTGCAACATTCGCACAAACGGATCGGGAAGACCTCCTCATTTGATCGGTGAGCGAATACTTTTCCTCCTTTGGAAATTTTATTGAATGATGAAAAATTCGCATGGCTGATTCAAAAGCCAGTTTATAGACTTCTAATTCTTCATGATTAGTGAACTTCATAAAAAGACATTTTATACCGGTTTATCCGGTAAATTCCAAAAAATACCCGGTCTGTTAATATCTTTCCTTGAAGTGCTGCAGTCCAGCAGTCTTACAGTCCTACAGTCTTACCGTCCTACAGTCCTACAGTCTTACCGTCCTACAGTCTTACCGTCCTACAGTCTTACAGTCCTACCGTCCTACCGTCCTACAGTCTCTTTTCAGTATGTTCAACTTTGATCAACCCATAAAACGGGCCGGGACGAATTGCGTCAAGTTCGACCTGCGCAAAACTTATTTCGGCCGGGAGGATGTGATCCCGATGTGGGTGGCGGACATGGATTTTGCGGTGCCGCCCTTTGTTGCAGAAGCCATCCGCCAGCGCGCAGAGCATCCCGTGTTCGGGTACTCCATCATCCCGGAAAGCTATTACGAATCGGTCATCGGCTGGCAAAAACGCCGCCACGGCTGGGCCATTGAAAAAGACTGGATCCTGTTCAGTCCCGGGGTGGTGACGGGATTGAACGTGATCGTGCAGGCCTTCACCGAGCCCGGCGACCGGATCATCATCCAGCCGCCGGTGTATTTCCCGTTTTTCACCTGCGTCGAAAAGAACGGGCGTGAGCTGGTCCTGAACCAGCTGGCGGAGCGCGACGGGGTGTATTCCATCGACTTTGAAGACCTGGAGCGGAAGATGCGCGACGGGGCGAAAATGATGATCCTCTGCAACCCGCATAATCCCGTCAGCCGCTGCTGGAGCCGTGAAGAACTGGAGTGGCTCGGAGCGAAGGGCTTAGAGCATGGCGTGCTGATCGTGAGCGATGAAATTCACTGCGACCTGGTGCTGGATCCGCACCGGCATATCCCGCTCGCCACGCTGTCGGAAGAGATCGCCGGGAACACCATTACCTGCATCGCCCCGAGCAAGACCTTCAACCTGGCCGGTCTGTATTCCTCGTCCATCATCATCTCCGATGAAAAACTCCGCGAACGGTTCAAAACTGCAGAAGAAAGGGTGCACCTGAGCGCAAATATCTTCGGGATCACTGCTGCGGAGGCGGCGTATCGCTACGGCGACCCATGGCTTGAAGAACTGATGGAGTACCTGAAGGGGAACGTCCGGTTCGTGATGGATTACATTTCCCGTAACATCCCTGGGATCAGGGTCAGTCCGGCGGAAGCCACCTATATGCTCTGGCTCGACTTCCGGGAATGGAATCTGCCGGCAGATGAGCTGAAGCGCCTGCTCATCCATAAAGCCGGACTGGGTTTTGTGGATGGCACGGTTTTCGGCCCGGGAGGTGAAGGCTTTCAGCGCGTGAACATCGGCTGTCCGCGGCAAACGCTGGAGATGGCTATGGAGAGGTTGCGGGAAATAGTACCAGATCATCTGAAATAAGAACCGCTCCATTTCGATTATTCAATTCGTCCCTTGCAACCGATTCACTGGAATCCGGTTGCATTTTTTACTATTTTTGCAGTAAATCACCGGTTTATGGAACAAACCTCATCGGATAACAAGGCACGCGGCCGCTCAAACACCACCCTGACCGCCATCGCGGCGGTTCTGGCCATCGTGGTGATCGCGCTCATCATCATCCTGATGCAAACCCGGAGCAACCTGAAAGGCCTCCTGGCCGAGAAAGAACAACAACGGACCGAATTGCAGCTGGAACTGGATTCGCTCCTGGTGGAGCATGAAAAGGTGAAAACCGAATACGGCAGGCTGTCGGATACGCTGATGGTCAAGGACAGCCTGATTCAGGCCAATGCCAAAGAGATCCGCCGGCTGCTCGATACGGAATGGGAGTATTACAAAGTGAAGAAGAAACTGGGCCAGCTCCAGGTGATCGCCCAGGGGTACGTCCGGCAGATGGATTCCCTCTACCGGGTCAACGCCGCACTTACTGAGGAAAACGTGGCCATCCGGAAGGATCTGAAAGATCTGAAAAAAGAAAAAGAGGAAATCGAGAAAGACCGGGAGGTTCTATCGGGCAAGGTGGAGATTGCCGCCCAGCTGAGAGCGGTCAACATGAAAGCCACGGGCATCCGCTCACGCAGCGGCGGGGATAAGGAAGTGGAAACAGACAAAGTGCAGCGGACCGACCAGGTCAAAATATGCTTCACCATCGGTGAGAATGAGATCGCAGCGCCGGGCAGAAAAGACGTGTACATCCGCATCGCCCGTCCTGACCAGGAAATCCTGGTCAAAGGCCGGCTCGACGATTATGCCTTCGAATACCAGGGCGAATTGCTGCAATACTCCATCATGGAGACGATCAATTATGAAAACCAGTCCATGGATCTTTGCCTTTATTGGAAGAAAGAATATACGAACCAGGAGATGATGGCGGGCTTATATCATGTTGATATTTTCTGTGAGAACACGATCATCGGGCATACTACCTTCACCCTTCGTTAAGGTGGCGTGGAGCTTTGCTCCTGAATCGCTCCACCCACCATACCCACAGTAAAAAGATCACCACGTAAAAAAACGGCCGGAAGATATTGTCGTGTGCGAAATCCCAGTATTGCGGCACGGTGATCGTCACGACAGCCAGGCCCGAGATCCTGAATAGATTGGTTAAATGAACCAGCATTACACCCATTGGGATGAACCAGGCCTTATGCCTCCAGGGCCCGGGGAAAAGCAGCATCAGCAAGACAAACTGCAGGATGGGCTTTAGCCCTGAACAACTGTGGTTGATACCGATAAATCCGTTGTTTTCAAAATAGATCACACGCCCCGTCTCGTCCACTGTTATGGGAATACCCAGCAAATTATCGATCAGCCATGTACTCTGGTCATACACTTTTTGGGACATGAATTCATGTGATGCGTTCATTACAGAGGTCACGGGCCAGTATTGTTTCCTGGCCCAGTATCTGTAAGAATAATGAATGGTCAGCGTGATGATCACAAAGATGAGGACGTCCTTGAGAACATGCAGCTTGTATTTTTTTATACTTTTACCGATCTCTTCGATAAACTTTTTCATTTTTCGCCAGTATAATGATAGAAGTTTGCGGCTAAAGTAAAACAATTTAAATCAACCATAGCGAAGAACAATCATATGGCCGGATCCGACCAACACCACCGCAGTTCATCGAAGCGCCGCAAACACCGCAGGAGTTTCTGGGACCGGCTGCTGGGCCGCAATAAATACAAAACCCACCGGTCGTCGTTCCCCGGAATCCACTTTCCGGACGAAAAACCCCAGGAACACAGGGAGCATTCCATCGAGACCAAGCCTGATCCACAGGAAGGAATCCCCATCAGTAAGCAGACTCCATCTTCGCCTGAAAAAACAAAACCGGTTGAGTTTCCCATTGATGGCGGGCAGGAAACATACCCCCGGCGAAAAAAATCCATTGCGGAGTCCATCCGGTATTACTTCAAACTAAGAGCCCAGCGCCGGGAAATCCGCCGGGAGGAACGCTTCAAGAACAAGATGCGCCGGAAACACCAGAAGGAATACCGGAAAATGGAATCCGGCCGCTCCCTGGGGCAGAAACTTTTCACCATTTCCGCCGAAAGCGAAGAGGCCCGGGCCAAAAGAATACCGCTGTTCTCCCAGCGCAGCGAATTCTACCGAAGCCTCACCATTATGGTGAACTCGCTGCTGATCTTCGTGGCCACTTATGTCCTCGTCTACCTGTTCTACTGGCTCACCAGTATGCTGGTCGCATCCGTTTACGGACTGGATTCGACCTTATACTACTATGACCTGAAATTCAACGATCATTCTACGCTCTGGAACCGGTTCAATATCCTGCTCGTAACGGGCATCCCTCCGTTTTTCTGCCTTTTCCTGGGTCTTTTTCTCCTCAGGGTGGTATTCAAGCACCGCCGGCTGATCGGATTGCAAAAGCTGTTCGTGCTCTGGACCTCGTTCCACCTGTTCAATCATTTCTTCGGCGCGCTGCCCAGCGGCATCATCACCTCTGAAGGCTTCGGCTATGTGGCGGCATGGATGTACATGAATACGGCCTTCAAATTCATGTTCTCCATCATCTCATTATTTGTCCTGGGCCTGATTGGCTATTATTCCGCGGAAAAGATCCTGGAAACCTCCGACTCCCTCAACCGGATCAAGCCGGAAAACCGGACCGCGTTTTTCTTACTGCAGATGCTCATCCCCTGGTTCCTCGGAACCGTGATCATGCTGCTGCTCCGCTTGCCCCGGGGATTTGAATATCCTTACGAAACCCTGATGTTCTTCAGCATGATGTTCCTCGTCATTCCCCCCTTCTTCAACCCCAGGGTAAAACCCAGGCTGAACCTGCTGAAGGTGAAAAAAGTCAGGAAGATCAATATAGGCTACCTGGCCATGATGCTGGCCCTGCTGCTGTTCCTGAGGATCGTCCTCGGCATCGGCCTGCATTTCATGATAAAAATTGATATCTCTGTCAGGCTGGCGACAGGGTAGTTCACTTCCTCCCGAAATCCGCCGGGATTTCTCCCCACCGGTCCGTTTCCCATTTTAAGATTTGATTGGGATAATCATGGATTTTCAGCCAGTTGATCGCCCGGTCGACCAGGTCAAAAAGAGCTTCCGTTTTGCTGTTTCTCGGTAGATTGGTCTTGATGGCTTTATCCCGGGTCCATTTGATGGCAGTGCGTGAATCGGAATAGACCGGCAGGTTGCTGCCGTATTTCTGAAGGTAGGCCAGCGCGTGCACGATGGCCAGAAATTCGCCGATGTTCACAGTTCCCAGTGGAAAAGGGCCCTGGTGGAACAGCTGCCGGCCGGTAGCGGTTTCCACGCCCCGGTATTCCAGAACGCCCGGGTTCCCGCTGCAGGCGGCGTCGACGCTGATACTTTCCCGTATGCTCTGCCGGTCGCGCTGCACCTTCTTCGCCGGCTCCTCCTTCTTCTTCCCGATATATTCCCTCCAGTCCGAATTCAGGGCCTTAACGGCGCTTTCCCGGTCGGGAAATGATTTGTACACGGCGCCGTCCACGCCCCGGATCTGTGCCTCGCACTCCTTCCAGGTCTCATACACCCCCGGCCTGAGCCCGCTCCAAACCACGTAATACTTTTTCGCCGGCATTGAAATCAATTTCAGGGCGAAAATAAGGATGATTAACGGAAGAATGACCGGTGACAGGATAATCCTTGAACATGTTTTTAAACCGATTTGAATTATTTTTGTTGATGAAGACGATGAGAACGATATCCCTGATCATACCTTTCCTGCTGATCCTGGGCGCCTGCAGCCCGGGAAAGATCTACGAAGAACACCTCGATACCCGGGGGCTGGTGTGGAACCGCTTCGATGTCAAAGTGTTTGACGTGGAAATCCAGGATATCGACACGGAATACGACATCCTTGTGGCCATACGCCACCATACCGATATCCCTTACCGGAACCTGGACATTTATTTCAACATGGAAACTCCTTCGGGCGAAACGCGGAACAACAGCTTCCGGATCCCGGTGAAGGACGCCGAAGGCAAAAACCTGGGCAACGGAATGGGCGCACTCTGGGATTTGAATTTCCTGGCCTGGGAGGGCTTTCGTTTCACGGAACCCGGCATCTGCCGCATCGAAGTTTCCAGCGCCATGTCGCAGGCCGATCTCGCCGGGATCATGCAGGTCGGACTGATTGTCAGGAAGAGGTAAGAGTTCCAGGGTTCCAGGGTTCCAGGTTCCAGGGTTCCAGGGTTTCAGGGTTCCACAGTTCCACAGTTCCATAGTTCCAGAGTTTTCTTTCTGAGCAAGCTGGGTATTTTTATTAACAACCGGGTATTTTTTGAGTCAAAATGCAATTAACTGATAAAAATAATTTATCACTATGAGCACGTTTAAACGATTCGAAGAAATGGAGGTGTGGCAGAAATCCATTGATTTAACGACACAAATTTACCATGAGACTAGCCGTGGCCCATTTTCTAAAGATTATGTACTAACCAATCAGGTCAGAAAGTCAGCTATTTCAATTGCATCTAATATCGCTGAAGGTTTTGAAAGAGATGGTAATAAAGAATTCCTTAATTTTCTTCATATTGCCAAAGGATCCTGTGGAGAATTGCGCTGCCAGCTGATTATTGCAGCACGTCTGTTGTATTTGGAAACCAATCGTTTCCAGGAGTTAAATGAACAGTCTTTAGAAATTATCAGGTCTTTAAATAAACTAATCAAATACTTGAAAGAGACCGAATTAAAGGGCAGAAAATACAAATAAGAATAACTATGGAACTCTGGAACCTGGAACTCTGGAACCTGGAACCCTGAAACCCTGGAACTAACGTAGTATCTCCTGCACCCTTCCCCGGTCGATGATCAGTTGTTCGCGCAGGGCCGCCAGGTTGTCGAATTTCACTTCGTCGCGGATCCGCTCCAGGAAATAGATGATGATGCGGTCGCCGTAGATCTCCTGGTCAAAATCAAAAATGTTCACCTCGATGGTCAGGTTGCCCCTGTCGATGGTGGGGCGATAGCCGATGTTGCCCATCCCTTTGTAGATCACCCCGTGGTGATCCACTTTGCACGCGTAGACGCCGACCGCAGAGATCAGCTTGTATTCGTCTTCCAGCTCGATGTTGGCCGTGGGAAATCCCAGTGTGCGGCCGATGCGGTTTCCGTAAACCACTTTCCCAGAGATCGAGTAATCATAGCCGAGCAGCATGTTGGCCAGGCGGATATCGCCCCGGTTCAACGCATCCCTGACCTTGGTGGAGCTGACCGATATCCCGTCGACGGACAATGCGGGCACCTCCCTGACGTCGAATCCGTGCATCTTTCCCAGCCCGCGCAGCTCGATGGAACTGCCCAGGCGGTCTTTACCGAAATGATGGTCGTAGCCCACGATCAGTTTATGCGTTCTGATCCGGTCGACCAGGAAGCGTTTCACGAATTCCGCCCCCGATAGGTTGGCGAATTCCCGGGTGAACGGCATCACAATGAGGTGGTCGATCCCGCTGCGCTGGATGATCTCGTACTTGCGCTCCTGGGTGTTGATGAACCTGAGGTTGCGGCTGTCGGGGTGAATGACCAGCCGGGGATGCGGGTAAAAAGTTACCACAACGGTTTCTCCATCACAATTTCTGGCTTCTTCGGTCATGATCCGGAAGATCTCCTGGTGCCCCCGGTGCACTCCGTCGAAGGTGCCCACGCTCACCACAGGGTTGCGGACGGGCTGGAAGAGGTCGATATGATGATAAATGTTCACGACAGCAGCATCTTTACGCGCCGGCCAGGCCTTTTTGGATTAAATACCGGGCGATCTGCACCGCATTGGTCGCCGCACCCTTCCGGACGTTGTCGGATACCACCCACAGGTTCAGGCCGTTATCTATTGTAAAATCCCTCCGGATCCTGCCCACAAACACCTCATCCCGGCCCCGCGCATCTTTGGGCATGGGGTACGCATGCCGTGAAGGATCATCGACAACGGCGATGCCTTCGGTCCCCTTCAGCAGGTTCCGCGCCTCATCCAGGTCGTACGGCCGTTCGAACTCGATGTTCACCGACTCTGAATGCCCGCCCAGCACCGGGACGCGGACGCAGGTGGCCGTCAGCCTGATCTGTTCGTCGCCCATGATCTTCCGGGTCTCGAAGGCCAGCTTTTCTTCTTCGGTCGTATAGCCGTCGCCGGCAAACTCGCCGGCTTCCGGGATCAGGTTGAGGTCGATCGTATGGGGATAAAAAGCGGCTTCGTTCTTCCCCTGCCTTTCGCTCATCAGCTGGTTCATCCCTTTGGCCCCGCTGCCGGTAACCGACTGGTAGGTCGAAACGACCACGCGCCGGATCCGGTACGCTTTGTGCAGGGGCGCCAGCACCATTACGAGCTGGATCGTGGAGCAGTTGGGGTTGGCGATGATGCGGTCGGTCGGCCGGATCACACCGGCATTGATCTCCGGGACCACCAGCGGGATCTCTTTTTCCTTCCTCCAGGCCGACGAGTTATCGATCACATAAGTACCCGCGGCGGCAAACTTCGGGGCCCATTCACGCGAAACGGATGCCCCGGCGCTGAATAGCGCGATCTGTGGTTTCAGGGCCACCGCCGTGGCGGCATCGGTAATAATGAAGTCTTTCCCGGCAAAAGTAACCGGATTGCCCTCGGAACGGCCCGACGCGACGGGGATCAGTTCATGACCGCCAAACCCCTGCTCTTCGAGCACAGCGATCATCTCCCGGCCTACCAGGCCTGTTGCACCAAGGACACAGATCTTCATCGCATCATCTTTAAAAGCGCAAAATTAGTCATTTGGCCGGAAAATATTTTCACCGTGACCGGGTATATTCTCAAAAAAAGCGGATAAACAGGGAAAAAAGCCATGAGAACATTGTTATTTCTGATTATCGTGCTCCCTTGTTGCCTGCGCGCCCAGGTGTTTGAACAGTTCGACGACGGAGATTTCACGCAAAATCCTGCCTGGATGGGCGATACCGGCCATTTCAAGATCAGCGTATCCTCCGCCGTGCCGGAGAACATGCGCCCTGCACTGCAGCTTGATGCGCCCGAGGCCGGGCAGTCGTCGCTGGTTGCAGAAAGCGGCAGTTTCAGCGCCATGGAATGGCAATTCTGGATCAAAATGAGCATGAACACCTCTGCCGGAAATTTCGCCAGGATCTACCTGTGTTCCGACCAGAGCGACCTGAAATCGCCGCTGGAGGGTTTTTTTATCCAGGCGGGAGGGGCCGACGACAGCGTGTCGTTCTTCCGGCAGGATTCCCTGGAGATGATCCGGCTGCTCACCCTGGATGCGCTGTTCACCGGGAATTCCACCAACAGCCTGCGGATACGGATCACGCGGGATGCGGAAGGGCTGTGGACCTTCCTGGCGGACGCGGCCGGAGGAAACCCGGCGGACACGGTCGGGACCCTGACCGAAACCACGGTAGTGGATGGAGCGTTTTTCGGTCTCTTTTGCCAGTATACCAGCTCTAACGCTTCCAAATTCTATTTTGATGACCTCTATGCCGGCCCGATGATCGTCGATACACTGCCGCCGGAACTGGTCGCCGCGGAGGTCGTGGGGCGGGATGAAATCCGGCTCATCTTCTCGGAGGCGGTAGCGGAAAGCAGCGCTTCCGAAGTGCTCAATTATGAGCTGACTCCGGGGATGAGCCATCCGTTTGAGGCCTTTCGCCTCCTCGAACCGGAACAGGTGCATTTGTTTTTTGAATATCAGATGGAAAACGGGGCATCCTATACCCTCATGGTAAGAAATATCCGGGACGATGCCGGCAACATCATGGAAGAAGCCCTGCTATCGGTTTTCTATTACGAATGCAGGCCCTGGGAAGTGATTTTCACAGAGATCATGGCCGATCCTTCACCCATCGTCAGCCTTCCGGAGGCGGAATATGTTGAATTGCTCAACAGGAGCGGGTTTGAGCTCAACCTGGCGGGCTGGCGGTTCCAGTCCGGATCATCGGTCCAGGTTCTGCCCCCCGTCATCATGCCACCGGGAAGCTACGCCCTGCTCAGCAGCGTCGAAGGCGCGGCAGCCCTGGTCAACCACGGGAACGTAACCGGTATTCCTTCTTTCAGCCTGCCCAACAACGGTACTACCCTGCGATTAATGGATCCCAAAGGGCAAACGATTTGCGCGCTTGCCTATGATCCTTCCTGGTATTGTGATCCGGCAAAATCCGAAGGAGGGTGGGCCCTGGAAATGCAGGATACAACCAGCCCCTGTAAAGACTACCGCAACTGGCGCGCATCGGCCCATCCCGCCGGAGGGACTCCCGGACGGGGCAACCTGTTTCCGGTCACGGGTCAGGAAGAGATGGAGATTGCCGGCATTCGGGTCGCAGACTCCAATCTGCTGGAGCTGATCTTTTCGCAGGTGCCCGACAGCATTTCCGCTTCCGGCATCAGCCACTACCGATTTGATCCCCCGCTGATGCAGGTGGCGCAGGCCCTTCCCGGGGCGCCGGAAAGCCGGACCGTGGGCCTGGTCACGGATATGCCAATCCCTTCCGGAATGGTCATGGAAGTCGTAGTTTCCGGGGATCTGTGCAATTGCATCGCCCAAAAATCCGGCCGGGAGCTCCGGGCATCCTTCGCCTGGCCGGAACCCTGCGACAGCGCCGCACTGGTCATCAATGAGATCCTGTTCAACCCCCTCGGCGACGGCCCGGACTATATTGAACTCCATAACCCCCTGGGAAAAACCGTCAGTCTCAGCGGGCTTACACTGGCTTCAGTGCAGGAAACCGAACCCAATCCACCGGATACGACAAAATATCCCCTCCTGATGGATGGCCATTTTCTGCTACCCGACGGTTATCTGTTGCTCAGTGAAGACCCCGGCCGGGTAAGTCAGCAATATTTCTGCCCATACCCGCTCCATCTCCAAAGGGTAGCACAAATGCCCGCATATAGTAACGAGGAGGGTTGCGCGCTCCTCCTGGATGGCAGCGGAAGCATCATCGACGGGATGAAGTACCATGAAGACATGCACCATCCTCTGCTGAATTCGGTGGAAGGGGTCGCCCTGGAGCGCATTGTCCCAGGGGTATCGGGATTCGACCGGGGAAACTGGTATTCCGCTGCGGAAACGGCTGGATTTGGCACGCCGGGCTACCGGAATTCCCAGCGCCTGGAGGCATTGGCGACCGGGGGAGTATTCTCCGTCAGCCCGGAACTGTTCTCCCCCGACGGCGACGGGATGGACGACCACCTGGGGATTCAGTATTCATTCGATGCGCCGGGAAAGTTGATGAGCATCCTGGTGTTCACCTCCGGAGGCCGGCTGGCCCGGAACCTGGTGAACGCGGAGTTCCCGGGCACAGAGGGGATCTACACCTGGGACGGTCTGCTCGACGACCGCACCCCCGCCCCTGACGGTATCTATGTGATCCTGGCCGAAGCGCTGGGAATGGATGGTAAAACGCACCGCTTCAGGCACGCCTGCGTCCTCGCGCGCCGGCGCTGAGCCTAAATCCCGGCGTACGCGATCGTGGCCACGCTGATCCTGACGCCCGGTACCAGAAGCAGGGCCTGTGCGCAGGCTTCCAGCGTGGCGCCGGTGGTCACCACGTCGTCGACCAGCAGAACATGATTCCCCGCCAGACGACCTGGATCGCGCACGGCAAAGATGTGCTCCACATTCTCCCAGCGGTCAAACCGGGCTTTTCGCGTCTGGGTCTTCGAATCGATCTTACGGTAGAGGCTCCGGGTCTCTATCCGGGCGTTCATCCTGGCCGAAAGGCCTTCCGCAAACAGCTGGCTTTGGTTGTAACCACGGCGTTTTTGTTTGGCCGGATGCAGCGGAACGGGCACAACCAGGTCGCAATCCCGGAAATCATCCGCAAGGGCCAGCTCCGAGCCGTACCATTTCCCCAGTTGAAAGGCGATGTCCGGCCTGTTCTTGTATTTGAGCTGGTGGAGCAGGTGCTGTATGGTGCCGCCTTTCTGGAAATAAACGTACGAAGCGGCCGATTCCAGCATCACCCTGCCCCAGAACGCGCGGGACAAGGGATTGTCGGGATCGTTGTGGAAGTAAGTTTTGGGAAGATGAAACTGGCACAGGGCGCAGATCACGGATTCGCCGCGCAGCAGCGGCCGGCCGCATCCCGCGCACAGGTTGGGAAAGAACAGGCAGAGCACGTCCTCCGCCGATTCCCTGAGGAAATTGATCACGGTTTTCATGTCATCATTCTTTTTCCTGTTAATCCGCATTTTCCGGAATTATACCCGGTCCGGAGTAAAAATCTTACCTTTGGATGACCATCATGGCAAAAACCCAACCGGAAATACTGACCGTCAGGGACCTTTCCGTTTCCTTCCGCACCAAAGGGCAGGCCTTCAGGGCCGTCGACAACATCAGCTTCTCCCTGTTCCCGGGTCGCACGCTGGGTATTGTAGGCGAATCGGGATCCGGCAAATCGGTCACCGCCCTGGCCCTGATGAAGCTGCTGACCACTCCTCCGGCGATCGTCACCGCCGGTGAAATGACATTTCATCCGGGCGACGGGAGCCGGGTATCGCTGCCGGAGGCCAGCCCCCGGCTCATGCGCCGGATCCGCGGCAACAGGATCTCTATGATCTTCCAGGAACCCATGAGCTGCCTCAACCCGGTCATGCGCTGCGGAGACCAGGTCGCCGAAGTGCTGAGGATCCACGGGAATATGTCGTCGCGGGCGGCAAAGGAAAAAACGATCTCCTTGTTTTCAGAAACGCGCCTGAGCGATCCGGAAGGTATCTGCAACGCTTATCCGCACGAGATCAGCGGCGGACAGAAGCAGCGCGTGATGATCGCCATGGCCGTGGCCCTGGGCCCGGACATCCTGATCGCCGACGAGCCCACCACCGCGCTCGACGTCACGGTGCAGAAAAGTATCATCAGTCTGCTCAAAGACCTTCAGGTAAAATATGGCATGGCGATGATGTTCATCACCCACGACCTGGCCCTGATTTCCGGCATTGCCGACGACCTGGCCGTCATGCGCGATGGCAGAATGGTGGAATCGGGGCCAGCCGCCGAAGTGCTGACGAACCCACAGCATGCATATACCCGGGCGCTGCTGGCCTGCCGTCCACCCGCCGGATACACGCCCGAAAGGCTGCCCACGATCCGCGACTTCACCTCCGCGGACGCACTGGATCCTGTCGCATTTACGCCGCGTAACGAAGCGCGGTACCGGGAAAGAATGGCCGGGATCTACTGCAACGAACCCCTGCTTCAGGTATCCGGCCTGGGCGTATCTTTTCCGGCCCGGCGCGGCGGTAAGCGAAACCACAGGGTGACCGCGCTCGACGGGGTGACCATTGAAGTATTTCCCGGGGAGGTCCTGGGCCTGGTCGGTGAATCGGGCTGCGGGAAAACCACCCTCGGCCGGGCAATCCTGAGGCTCGTCATGCCCGGGCAGGGACAAATACGCTACAACGATATCGACCTGCTCCAGCTCAGATCCGGCCGCTTGCGAAAGTTCCGGCGGGAGATCCAGATCATCTTCCAGGATCCGTTCGCTTCGCTGAACCCGAGAAAGACTGCCGGAAGCGCCCTGACAGAGGCCATGAAGGTCCACCGCATCGGGAAAGACCACGCAGAGAGGAAAGCCCTGGCCCTGGAACTGCTGGAGAAAACCGGGCTCGAACCGGCGCATTTCGACCGTTATCCGCACGAACTTTCGGGCGGACAGCGCCAGCGCCTTTCCATCGCCCGGGCCTTGGCGGTCAGGCCCCGCTTTGTCGTTTGCGATGAATCGGTTTCGGCCCTCGACGTTTCGGTCCAGGCCCAGGTGCTGAACCTTTTAAAGGATCTGAAAGATGAATTCGGCCTGACCTATATCTTCATCTCGCACGATCTTTCCGTCATCCGCTTCCTCTCCGACCGCATTGTCATCATGAAAGACGGAAGGATCATCGAAACCGGCAGCCCGGAAAAGATATTCGGAAACCCCGAACAGGAATATACACGGCAGCTGATTGAAGCCGCCAGCTACGAGCTTCAAGCCATAAATTGAAAAGATCAACGTAATGTCAAAGAAAAAATCTCAAAAGAAACCCCGTCCCCGCGGAAAAAACGCATTCGCCGGCAGTGTGCTCGGTATCTTCACCAAACAGCCCTACCGGGCCTATAACTACAAGCAGGTGGCCGCCGGGCTGGGCATCAAAGACAAGGCCAGCAAGGATCTCATCAACATCATCCTGGTGGAATTGCTGGAAGACGGGGCCATCACCGAGCTGAAACCGGGAAAATACCGCATCAGCGAAGAATACGCCGCGCAGGCGCCCCAGCTGAAGAAATACATCACCGGGAAAGTCGATATGAAAGGCACCGGGAAAGCCTATGTGATCAACGACGAAGGCGGAGAAGACATCTATATCGCCCCGAACAATACGTTCCGCGCCCTGAACGGCGACCGGGTCAAAGTGCTGCTCTTCCCGAAAAGAAATGATCGTAAGGTCGAAGGCCAGATCATCGAAATCCTGGAGCGGGGCAAGGAACAATACGTCGGGATCATCGACATCAGCAAGCATTTCGCCTTCCTCGTCGCCGATAACCAGAGCATGCCCGTCGACATTTTCATCCCGAAAGAGGAGCTGAACGGGGCGAAGAGCGGTCAGAAAGTGGTGGTCCGCATCACCGAATGGCCCGAGCACTCGAAAAATCCGTTCGGAACGGTCACGGAAGTCCTGGGAACACCGGGAGAGCACGAGGTGGAAATGAAATCCATCCTGGCTGAGTTCGATTTCCCCTGGAAGTTCGCAGAGAAAGTCGAGAAAGAGGCGGAGAAGATCGACAGGGGCATCACCGCGGAAGAGATCCGGAGGCGGAAAGACTTCCGGGACGTCTTCACCCTGACCATCGACCCGGCCGACGCCAAGGATTTCGACGACGCCCTTTCGCTCCGGAAACTTCCCGACGGGCTGTTTGAGGTTGGCGTGCACATCGCCGACGTTTCCTACTACGTGAAGGAAGGCAGCCTGATCGACAAGGAGGCGTTCAACCGCGCAACTTCGGTCTACCTGGTCGACCGCACCATCCCCATGCTCCCGGAAAAACTGTCGAACGACCTCTGTTCGCTGAAGCCGCACGAAGACAAACTCTGCTACGCGGCGGTGTTCACCCTGGATGAAAACGCGGAAATACAGCAGCAATGGATCGGGCGGACCCTCATCAATTCCAACCGGCGGTTCAATTACGAAGAAGTGCAGGAGATCATCGAGACCGGCCAGGGTGAATACTCCGAAGAGATCCTGATCCTGAACAAGCTAGCCACCAAACTGCGCGAGGACCGCTTCCGGAAAGGCTCCATCAATTTTGAAAGCCAGGAGGTCAAGTTCGTCCTGGATGAAAAAGGAAAGCCCCTGAGTGTTTTCATCAAGGAGCAGAAGGAATCGAACCGGCTGATCGAAGACTTCATGCTGCTGGCCAATAAAAAAGTGGCTGAGCTGATCGGGAAGGTGAAAGCGAATGAAAAAGCCAAAACTTTCGTGTACCGCATCCACGATTCGCCCAGCATGGAAAAGCTGACCACCTTCGCCCAGTTCCTCGGCAAGCTGGGGTACAAGCTGAACATCGACAACCGGAAGGGGCTGGCTTCGTCGTTCAACAAGCTGTTCCAGCAGATCGAAGGCCGGGGCGAGCAGACCATGATCGAGACCATCGCGATCCGGACCATGGCCAAAGCCATCTATTCGACCGACAACATCGGGCATTACGGCCTGGGCTTCAAATTCTACACCCATTTCACCTCGCCCATCCGCCGGTATCCCGACCTGATGGTCCACCGGCTGCTCGACCGATACCTGAACAAGGGCGGCAACGTGGGCAAGGAGGAATTCGAGAAAAAATGCGAACACTCGAGCGAAATGGAACGCAAGGCGGCCGAGGCGGAACGGGAGTCGGTCAAATACAAGCAGGCCGAGTACCTGCTCGATAAGATCGGACAGGAATTCAGCGGGCTGATCTCCGGGGTGAGCAAATGGGGCATCTACGTGGAGCTTACCGGCTCAAAAAGCGAAGGGATGGTCAGGCTGCGCGACCTGGCGGACGATTATTACTTCCTGGATGAAGACAACTACCAGGTCATCGGTCAGCGCCACGGCCACCAGTATAAGCTTGGCGACCCGGTAAAGATCAGAGTGAAAAGAATTGATCTTAGCCGAAAAGAGATGGATTTCCAGATCATCAATGAATTACCGGCCGGCAAGGAGAAAAAATCCCGGAAACCGGATTACCGGTCAAAAAGACGATGAGATAAGGCTTAAATCCTGGGTTTTGTGGCCAGGCTGACCAGCAGGCCGACCAGCGGGCTGAGCATGAAACTCAGGAAGAATGACCATTCCTCCCCGATTGTCCTTTTTTTCCCGATCCGCTCGGAGATAATCAGCGAGAGGGTATACCACAGGATGAATATAGCTGTAAACCAGTAAATGTTCATGGTCGTGTGATTTAATAGAAGAAGATCAGCAGGAAAACTACCGGGAGCACGATCCCGAGGATGGTCAGCCAGGCGCCGCGGCCCGTGATGCCTTTGGCGCCCCGCACCAGGAACAGCCCGGTGATGGCCAGTACGATCAGCGCCCCGGCGAACACGTCGGAAACCCAGGTCCAGCTGATCACGGGGTTGTAGTGCAGCCAGTTCATTTCCCGGAAGAAAGGCCTGCGCGTCACCCGCTCCAGCAAACCATTCCCCGTCTCCAGGTTGATGATCACCGATCCTCCCTTCAGGAAGATCTTCATCTGGTTCTCCTGCGGAAAATAGTGATTCTTGTAAGCATCTTCCTGGCCGTAAGGCTCAAGCAGGGCCCGCGCCTCCGCTTTGCTCATGCCCCGGGTGATCCTGGAAAGGTCTTCCACGGTGATCTCCTTGCGGATGATGATATAGTTGGAGTTCCAGTCGTCAAGATGGTTGAGCGCAATGCCTGATATGGAATAAACCAGTGTCAGGCCGAAAAAAAGATAGCCAAAATCCCGGTGAACCACCCGGAACCATTTTCGCCATTGAAGTCTCATCTTTGGTATCGTTTTTTATATGAAAAAAGCGCAGGAAAGCTTACTTCCTTGCGCTTTGTTCACATTTAAATGCATATTATCGCGCTTAATCTTCCATCGTTTTGAATGCCAGGCAGGAAATGGAGAACTGCGGCTTGTGGTAATAGTTCTTGTGATCGGCGTCTTCCTCATGTTTTTCTTCCGTGGCCACGGCCTCGGCTTCATCCATGGGTTCCACGATTCCGTTCACATGTACCGTGCTTCCTTCCAGTTCCGGATCGAACACGCCCACTTTGTCGCTCGCGGTGATCTTGATCCGGATATCGGGGTTCTCACCGATCAGGAACATCTTTTTTCCGCCATGCTTGCAGACATGCACCACCATGCCTTCAATTTCCACTTCCTGTCCAACAAGATCTGCAGCTGCATCCTGGAATTTTTCGGGGGTTAACACTGCGCCCTTCTGGGGGGCCACCGCTTTTTTCGCCGAGGTCATTTCCTGTGCAAAAAGGTTGGTGGATAAGAACATCATGATGGCAAACAATGCCAATAGGTTGATTTTTCTGGTCATAGCTTTCTCTTTAATGGTTTGAAATGCAAATATAGAATTATTTTTTATTGAACGGACTGACCGTCCGCGATGCGGATGCCGTCGTAACGCTGTTCAATGCCGTTCTCATAGGTCACGGTGATGAACGGGGTCCCATCGTAATTGTAGTGGATCCATTCTCCCGTTTTGAGCCCCATGCTGTATTCGCCTTCATCCTTTTTGTTGCCGTTGTCCCAGTAGTATGTATGTTTCCCATGGGGATTATCTTCGATGAACCGGCCTTCAAAACGAAGAGTTTTTTGTTTTCCATACCCTGCGGCAAGATCAAAATATTTCCACATCCCGTTGCGCAATCCGCCGGCGTAGGATCCTTCCGCTTCGCTGTCGCCCACACGGTAATACCAGGGCCCTTCCTCTTTTCCCTCGATGTATTCCCCTTTGGTGATCACCTTGCCGTCCTGATCATATTCCGTCATGATCCCGTCGGACAGGCCGTTGTAATACGATTCGGTCCTGAGCACCTCTCCCGAAGCATAATACCAGGTCCAGTCCCCTTCCGGCTTACCCTCCCGGTACATGCCTTCCTGCTCCTTCATCCCGTTCTCGTGGTAGAACACCCAGTTTCCTTCCCTGACATCCTTGTTGTACTTCCCTTCGGCTTTGAGCCGGCCATCGTTGTAATACTCTTTCCAGAAACCGTCGCGTTCTCCTTTTTCCGTGACGATCCCTTCCCCGATCAGGATTCCGTTCCTGAAAATATAGGAACGTTCAATGGTCCCGTCAGGCGCGTATTCGCGGCGGATGCCCTCGGGCTGTCCCTCTTTGTTATACGTGGCGGCGATACGGACCTTACCGTCCGGGTAATAGTCTTTCCGCACATCCAGCTTCGCCAGCTCGGCCACGTCTTCCTGCATGGTTCCTTCCGCGTATTTGGATGTGGTCAGTAAATTGCCTTCCCGGTCATATTCCTTGAAAAAACCGTTCTCCAGGCCATGTTTGTAATTGCCTTCCCTTCTGACCATACCGTTATCATAGAAATATTTCCAGGGACCATGCTTCTGCCCGGCGTTGTCATAGCGGTTGATCAGCTCCCGTTCAGTGATGAACCCGCTTTTATAGGTGATCAGGGTGACGATCCGCCCATCCTCGTCGAATTCCCGGGAAACACCATCCTCAAGCCCCTGCCGGAACATGACCTCCTTTTTCACTTTTCCCGAAGGATAATAATAACGGGTCATCCCGTCCTTCAGGTCTTCTGAGAAATTTTCCTCTATGATCTCATCCTGCCGGTAGGTTTTCCGGATGCCGTTCTTTTTACCCTGCCGGTAACTGATCTCCATGGTGATCCTTCCTTCCTCATCGTAGAACCGCCAGAGACTGTCGAGCTGATAGTTTTTACGGTTTCCTTCAGAGATGAGTATCCCCTGGTCATTATATGTCTTCCAATACCCGTCAGGCTTTCCGGCCCGCATGGTGCCTTCGCTGGAGATCACCCCGTTGGGATGATAAAAGACCTGGTAACCGTCGGTCACGACCTGGTTTTCTTCCTGCCCGTAAGCAAAGGATAAACCGCATAAAATAAAGGCAACGACCGGTATGACAATCTTCAGTTTCACATTTATTCTCTTAGATCAGCCGGGCTTTTCTTGAAATTTCCAGCATCTTTTCTATGGGCTTCCTGGCCTTATTTATGATTTCTTCCGAAAGTACGATTTCAGGCCGTTCATTCTTCAGACAAAGATATAACTTCTGCATCGTATTGAGTTTCATATACGGACAATCGTTGCAGGAACAGGTCTCGTCGGACGGAACAATGATGAATTCCTTGTCCGGGGACGATTTCCTCATCTGGTACAGAATGCCTGTTTCGGTAGCGACGATGTATTTCTTGGCATCATCCTTCACGGTAAAATTCAGCAAAGCCGTTGTCGATCCGACAAAATCGGCCAGCTCGAGGATCTGCGCCTTGCACTCGGGATGGGCGATCAGTTTTGCGTCCGGGTTTTCTATCTTAAGCCGGATCACCGCTTCGGTCTGCAAAATGTCATGGACCTCACAGGTCCCCTCCCAAAGAAGCATGTTGCGGCCGGTGATCCGGTTGATATAACCGCCCAGGTTTTTGTCGGGCGCAAAGATGATCTTCTGGTCTTCCGGAAAAGATTCCACGATCTGCCGGGCGTTGCTCGAGGTGCAGATCACATCTGAAAGCGTTTTAACGGCGGCAGTACAATTAATGTAGGAGACGACCACATGGTCCGGGTGGTCTTCCCTGAACCGCTTAAAATCATCGTAGGGGCATGAATCGGCCAGGGAACAACCCGCCTCCGGGTCAGGCAGGAGGACTTTAGTACCGGGATTCAATATTTTCGCCGTTTCCGCCATGAAGTGAACCCCTGCGAAGACAATGACCGATGCGTTGGCTTTCTCTGCCTGTTGCGCGAGTCCAAGGCTGTCGCCCACATAATCCGCAATTTCCTGTATATCATCGGTCTGGTAATAATGCGCAAGCAATATGGCGTTCTTCTCTTTCTTCAGGCGCTCAAATTCCGCTCTGTAATCCATCTTTAATAACAATGATTATATATATAGTTTTTAAAAAAAATTGTCTTTAATATTTATCCTGTTAACAGGGTGGAGAAATATCCTCCGGAAATCTTGCAAAATTTAAATATCCAAAAATATAAACACATTTCCGGAAATATTGATTTTTTATTCATTGATCCGATGAATATTAAGAATTATTAACAGGATGTTATTAAAGCCGGGTGTTAAAAAATTAGGGCTCAAAGTTAATACGCGTGTGTTGATAAAGATCATCGATCTACTGAAAAGAATCCAATAAAATGATTTGCATTATTCAGTTTTGTTTTCTGATGGTCAATGAATCAAATTTGATGCCAGTTATACAGTGTAATTGACAATCGGCAATTAACAATTGTTGGTAAGTGTTAATTTTATGAATATCAGCCGGGATAGATTATCCCCTTAACTTTGTTCTTTTATTTGCTTATGGAATTAAAAAATACGGTTATTCCCATTGCTTCGGACCATGGGGGATATGAGATGAAATCTTTCATCATGGAACATCTGAAGAAATCAGGATACGAAGTCAGGGATTTTGGCACCCACAGCGGCGAAAGTGTCGATTATCCCGATTTCATCCATCCCCTGGCGCATGCTGTCGATTCCGGGCTTTATCCGGTCGGGATTATCATTTGCGGCAGTGGCAACGGTGCGCAGATGGTGGCCAACAAATATCCCGGCGTGCGTGCGGCGCTCTGCTGGAATGAGGAGATTACCCGCCTCGCCCGCCAGCACAACGATGCCAATATCCTGTCGTTGCCGGGGCGGTTCATTGAATTCAGCCTGGCCGCGGCCATGGTCGATATGTTCCTGTCCACGCCGTTTGAGGGCGGCAGGCATGCGCAAAGGGTTTCAAAGATTGCCAACTGTTTGAATCACTGATCATGGAACTGCAGAAAAAATTCCTGAAGGATGCCGAAAAGGTATCGTTCGACGAAAGCCACCGGCAAAAGCTCCGGAACAACATTTCCAGGTACGACAGCGCGGTGGCGAAAGGGAAGCTGCAGTTCTCCGACCTGGAGCTGGCCCGGAAACGGGCGGCGAATGCCAAACACAAGATCATCAACGACCTGGATAAATATCTCATTGAATTTGAGAGCAATTTTGAGAAGAACGGCGGTAAGGTGATCTGGGCGCCTACTTACAAAGATGCGCTGAAGGAGGTTATGGCCATTCTGAAAAGGATCCGGGCGACTTCGGTGGTCAAATCCAAGTCGATGATGTCGGAAGAGCTGGACCTGAACGATTTCCTGGAGAAGAAGAAGATCGAGGCGGTGGAGACCGACCTGGGCGAGTTCATTGTGCAGCTTGCCGGCGAAAAGCCGTATCACATTCTCACACCGGCCATGCATAAGTCGAAGGAGGATGTGGCCGCGCTGTTCCATGAAAAATTCGGGCTGCCGGAGCATTCTACTCCATCGGAGATCACGTCTTATACCCGGGAACACCTGCGGCAGAAATTCCATGAGGCCGACGCCGGGATCACCGGGGCCAATTTCCTGCTGGCCGACGCCGGCGCGGTCTGCCTGACGGAGAACGAAGGCAACGGGATGATGTCGGTGTCTTTCCCCCGGGTGCACATCGTGATCGCCGGGATAGAAAAGCTGCTGCCTTCCATCAACGATCTGCAGCTGTTCTGGCCTTTGCTGGCCACCCATGGCACCGGGCAGAAAATGACGGTCTACAATTCCATCCTGTTCGGACCAAGGAAGGAAAATGAACCCGACGGCCCGGAGGAGATGTATGTCATCCTGCTCGACAACCGGCGCACGGAGGTGATCCGAGAGGTGCGCCCGCGCCGCGCCATGTCGTGCATCCGCTGCGGCGCCTGCCTCAACGCCTGTCCGGTCTATAAAAACATCGGAGGCTATACCTACGGTTCCGTCTATACAGGTCCGATCGGCTCGGTCATCACGCCCTTAATGGAAAACATGAGGGATTACAGGCACCTGAGCTACGCCTCTTCCCTTTGCGGCAGTTGCACGGAAGTCTGCCCGGTGAAGATCCCGCTGCACGAACTGTTGCTGGTCAACCGGAATGCAAGCGTCAACAAAGGTATGGGCACCGGAAGTGAAAAGTTCGTGATGACCAACCTGCGCCGCGTCCTGCTTCGGAGAAACCTGATGAACATGAGCGGCGGCTTTAAAAACAGCCTGTTCCGAAATTTCTTCGCCGGCGCGTGGGGCCCCAGGCGCGAACTGCCCAGGCTGGAAGCCCGGACGTTCAATAAAATCTGGCGCGAGCAGCATCCGAAGAATACCAGGCCCGCGCCAGAGGAGGAAAATGAATAAGGATTCCTAAAGGGATGCTTCCGGGAAGATCTCGGCCAGTTTCTTCTGAAGCTCTTCTCCCCGTAAATTTTTTCCGATGATATAGCCCTGCGGATTGATGAGCACGTTGGCCGGGATGGAACGGACGCCATAGCTGCGGGCCGCCTTGTTGTCCCAGCCGGTGAGGTCCGAAACATGGTGCCAGGTGAGGTTGTCGTCCTTGATCGCTTTCAGCCAGCGGTCGCGGTTGGAGTCGAGCGAAACGCCGAAGATGTCAAAGCCCTTTTCGTGGTATTTGTTATACATGGCCACCAGGTTCGGGTTCTCTTCCCGGCAGGGGGCGCACCAGCTGGCCCAGAAATCGAGCAGCAGGTAATTCTCGCCGATCAGGTCGGCGATCGCCAGGTAGGTGCCGGCGGTATCCTGCATCTGGAAGGTCACATAGATCATGCCCACCGCGGTGCGCTTCATCGTTTTCAGGTAATCCTGCAGAAAACCGGTATACACCGAACGGTTCAGCACCGTATCGAAATTGTTCAGGGTGCTCTCCAGGTCTTCCATGCCGTAAGCCCAGCTGTTGCGGTACACAATGTAAGGCGAAACGAAGGATTTATTGTTCTTTTTGGCGAATTCCCTGGAGAACTGGGTCCGCTGCTCGTCATAGGCCGTGGCGAGCGAGTCAAAATACCGCGCTTTTTCCTCATCGCCGGTTTCCATGGCCTTTACGTACATCTGGTAGTTTTCTTTCACTTTGGCATTGTACTGGTCGACCATGTCCAGGTAGTTTTCATATTCTTTCTGCACGGACGAGCCGGTGATGCTGGTCTTGTCGATTTCGCGGGTATTGATATTGATGCTGATTTCGCTGGCTTCCACGAAGAAGGGCACCAGTGATTTGGTTCCGGGAATGTTGATGTAAAAAACTTCGGGGTATTCCACGGTGCCTTTGAATTCAAATTTTCCCGCACGCATCGGCACGGAGTCGATGGTGACCAGAGGGGCTTCCAGCCTCCGTTGCAGCAGCACATAACCGTCGAACACGGAATCTACGGATCCGGTGATGGTGAATTCATTTTTGACCGGCGTGGTGCAGGATGCGATCATCAGGGCGGCGAAAGCAATAATAACCAGGTTCTTGAACATATCAGTTGATTTTTTAAGGTGACAAAACTAAAAACAAAAACTCAATCTCTTTTCCTGGAAAAGAACAAAAACTGCAGGAGCATGATGATCATGGTGGTGATGACGGTATTGACCACCACTTTCAGCAGGGTCTGGAAAAATTCGCTGAAGCGGAAGACTTCCAGGTAGAAGAGGAACAGATGATGGAGCAGGACCAGGATCATGGTGTAGGCCAGGAACCAGAGAGATCCGGATTCGCGTACGTTCGGATACTGGTACGGCTCCAGGTCTTCTTTTTTACCGACCAGGCGGATGACGCCCGGGCGGCTGAAGGCAAGGAAGACCGATGCTGCGGCGTGCATACCCGGCGTCTGCTGGAAAATGTCGACGGTGATGCCCAGCAGGAACGACAGCGCCAGCAGCCAGAACCCCGCGATCTCAAACGGCAGCATAAGGATGAACAACACGTAGACCTGCGGGTTGATGAAGCCGGTTACCTGGATCTTGTCGAAGATGTAGATCTGCGCCAGGACCAGGACAATGAAGCGGACGGTATTGGCCAGCAGCGATTTATTCATCCGGAGTGCCCATATTTAACTGTTTCATTTCTTCCCGGAAGGTATTTTCCACAACATACACATGCGTCAGCTGGTTGTAGTCGATGGAAAACCGGATCTTGCCTTTTTTGAACAGGTTATCCAGCTCGTCTTCAACATAATCAACCGTTCCGATCATGATGCCTTCGGGGTAAAGCTGCGAATTGCCGCTGGTGAGGATGGTGTCGCCGGGCATGAGGCTGACATGGGCCGGGATATGGCCCAGGCTCCCCAGGCGGTAGTTTATGCCGTCCCATGAGATGTTGACCAGCTGGTCGTTTTTCTTGATCCGGCCGCTCACGCGGGCGTCTTTATGCAGCACGGAGATACCGGAGCTGAAATTTTCTGACACATCGATGATGACGCCGACGACCCCATTCGGTGTCACCACGCCCATATCTTTTTTGACGCCGTGCCGCCAGCCTTTGTCGATCATGAAGTAATTGTTGCGCCGCTGAACAGAGTTACTGATGATCCGGGCGCTGATGTACCGCATGGTCAGGTCCGTCTCCAGGCGGATCAGCGAATCGGGGATGCCGCCGGTGCCGATGCGCAGAAACGACCTCAGCCGTGCGTTTTCGGCTGCCAGGGCCGTGTTTTCTTTTCTCAGGTCGATGTACCCGGAAAAATTCTTATAAACCTGGTTGAACCGGCCCGTGAACTGGCTGGTGGTGCCCACCACTTTCGAGCGCTGGTAGTAGTTGTTGTTATAGACCAGAACAAGAGAGATGACCAGGAAGATCAGGAAAAGGAAGAAAAACTGGTATCTTGACAAAAATGCCAGGAGGTTTCTCATCTCACTTGATCAGGAAGGTGAATTTATCGAAATTCTTCAGTGCGATGCCGGTGCCCCGTGCCACGGCCCGCAGGGGATCTTCGGCCACGTGTACCGGGAGTTTGGTTTTCAGGTGGAGGCGTTTGTCGAGTCCGCGGAGCATGGAACCCCCGCCGGCGAGGTAAATGCCGGTGCGGTAAATGTCGGCCGCCAGTTCGGGCGGGGTCATTTCCAGGGCGTTCAGCACTGCGGCTTCGATCTTGGAGATCGACTTGTCGAGGGAATGGGCGATCTCGGCGTAGTTGACCGTGATTTCCTTGGGGATGCCGGTGAGCATGTCGCGACCGTGCACCGGGAAATCGTCGGGCGGGTTGTCGATATCGGTCATGGCGGCGCCCACCTCGATCTTGATGCGTTCGGCGGTGCGCTCCCCGATGTTGATATTGTGCTGCTTGCGCATGTATTCCTCGATGTCGGCGTTGAAGTCGTCGCCGGCGATGCGGATGGATTTGTTGTTGACGATGCCCCCGAGGGCGATGACGGCGATCTCGCTGGTGCCGCCCCCGATGTCGATGATCATGTTACCGGTGGGCTCGAGCACGTCGATGCCGATCCCGATGGCGGCCGCCATGGGCTCGTGGATCAGGCGGACCTCCTTGGCGCCGGCCTGCTCGGCCGAATCCTTGACCGCGCGCTCCTCCACCTCGGTGATGCCGCTGGGGATGCAGATGACCATTTTGAGCGCCGGCGGGAATACGTTGTTCTTGAAGCCGATCATTTTGATCATCTCCCGGATCATGATCTCGGCGGCTTTGAAGTCGGCGATGACGCCGTCGCGCAAAGGCCGGATCGTTTTGATGTTCTCGTGCGTCTTCCCGTGCATCATCATCGCCTTCTTCCCTACAGCGATAACCTTTCCTGTGTTCCTTTCGATGGCGACGATGCTCGGTTCGTCGACCACCACCTTGTCGTTGTAAATGATGATGGTGTTGGCCGTTCCGAGGTCAATGGCGATTTCCTTGGTGAGGAATGAAAAGAGTCCCATTGTGTATCTTATGTTTTGCGCAAATGCGGGTTAATGTTTAAAATGGCGTATTCCCGTGAACACCATGGCCAGGCCGTGGCGGCTGCAGAAATCGATGGAATCCTGGTCGCGGACCGAACCGCCGGGCTGGATGACCGCGGTGATCCCGGCCCCGTGGGCGATTTCCACCGAGTCGGCAAAGGGGAAGAACGCGTCGGAAGCCATGACGGCCCCCCGGAGGTCAAATCCGAATTCACGGGCTTTGGCGATGGCCTGCTTCAGGGCGTCAACCCTGGATGTCTGCCCCGCCCCGCTGCCGATCAGCTGCCGGTCTTTCGCCAGGACAATGGCGTTGGAACGGGTGTGCTTGACCAGTTTGTTGGCAAAAAGAAGATCGTTGATTTCTTCACCGGTCGGCTTCCTGTCGGTCACCGGGCGCAGGTCTTCCATCTTCTCGCTCTTCAGGTCTTTGTCCTGTTCGATCACGCCGTTCAGCGCCGACCTGAATTGCCGCGCCGGGAAATCGTATGCCCCACCCTGCAAAAGTATTCTATTTTTCTTGCTTTGAAGCCGTTCCAGGGCACTTTTTTTATAGCCCGGAGCCAGCAGGATTTCGAAAAACAGCGTGTCGATTTCCGCCGCGGTTTCGTCGTCAATTTCCGTGTTGGTGATGAGCACCCCGCCAAAGGCAGAGACCGGATCACCCGCCAGCGCGGCTTTCCAGGCTTCGGCAGGGGATGGCCGGCTGGCGCAGCCGCAGGCGTTGTTGTGCTTCAGGATCGCGAAGGTGGGCTCGTCGAACTCCCCGATCAGGCCAATGGCCGCCTCCAGGTCGCCCAGGTTGTTGTACGACAGTTCCTTGCCATGCAACTGGGTGAACACCCGCGACAGGTCGCCGTAGTAAAACCCTTTCTGATGCGGGTTCTCGCCGTAACGCAGCACCTGCTTCCCCCGGATGCTCTTCCTGAAAGCGGGCGGATCCGCGCCGTGGAAGTACTCCTGTATGGCCGTGTCGTAATGAGATGACATCCCGAATGCCAGTCCGGCAAACCCCCGCCGGTCCTCAAGGTCCGTAAAACCGCCTTTTTCCTCCAGCAGCCGGAGCAGATCCGCATACTGTCCGGAAGAAGAAACGATGAGCACGTCGCGGTAGTTCTTGGCGGCCGCCCGGATCAGCGAGATGCCGCCGATATCGATCTTTTCGATGATCTCCTCCTCGTCGTCGGTTTTCGCAACGGTCTCTTCAAACGGGTACAGGTCTACGATCACCAGGTCGATCGGGGGGACCTGATACCGCAGCGCCTCTTCGCGGTCGCCTGCATGGTCGCGGCGATGGAGAATACCGCCGAACACCTTGGGATGCAAAGTTTTGACCCGGCCGCCGAATATGGAAGGATAATCCGTCACCGATTCGACGGTAATGGCGTTCAATCCCAGGCCGGTGAGAAAATCATGAGTCCCGCCGGTGGAATATAACGTGACTCCCAGGGTGGAAAGCTTCCGGGCGATCTCTTCCAGACCGTCTTTATAGTATACTGAAATCAGCGCGCTGCCGATCTTTTTCTTCATATCATCCCGATTTTATCGCTATTAATGTTCAAACCACCAAATATAAGGCATTATTCTCGTTTCAATTGTATAATTTTACACCCTGAACCACCGCACGCCGGTCATGAAAATATTTCTGAAACTGTTGCATGAGAGTTACCTGTTTGCGCTGCATGAAATTGTGGTGAACAAGGTCCGGACGCTTCTTTCGCTGCTGGGGATCACGATAGGGATTTTTTCGATCATCTCGGTCTTCACCATCTTCGATTCGATGGAATCGGGCATCCGCGAACGCATTAACTCGCTGGGCAGCGATGTGCTGTTCGTGCAGAAATGGCCCTGGGCCATGGGCGGCGATTATCCCTGGTGGAAATACATCAACCGGCCCGAGGCTTCGCTCAATGAGATGAAGGAGATCCGCCGCCGCAGCCAGACCGCGCAGACCGCCACATACATGGCCGGGGTCAACGAGACCCTGAAATACCGCACCAATTCCATGGACAATGCCGATGTGATCATCGTGGCCGACGAATACGACAAAGCCATGACCGTTGATATCAGTGAGGGGCGGTTCATCTCCCCGGCGGAGTTTCTCAGCGGCAAGCCGGTGGCGGTCGTTGGCAGCGAAATCGCCGCCAACCTGATGAATGTCCCCGATCCCGTAGGTAAAAAGATCCGGGTGTTCGGCGTGAATGTCGAGGTGATCGGGGTACTGAAGAAGGAGGGGAGCAGCATCTTTGGCAATTCTTCCGACAACCAGGTGATCGTCCCGGTGAATTTCGCGCGCAATCACACCGATGCACGGAACCTCCAGGGCGCCGTCATCGTCAAAGCAAAACCAAACGTCAGCCTGGATGAAATGAAAGATGAACTTACCGGGATCATGCGCTCGGTAAGGAAATTAAAGCCCAGGGCGGAAGATAATTTCGCCATCAACCAGACAGATATCATCAGCAAAGGATTTGACCAGCTCTTCGGGGTGATCGCCGTGGTCGGCTGGATCATTGGCGGGTTCTCTCTGCTCGTCGGCGGTTTTGGCATCGCCAACATCATGTTCGTTTCGGTCAAGGAGCGGACCCGGATCATCGGGATACAAAAAGCCCTGGGCGCGAAGAACTATTTTATCCTGCTGCAGTTCCTGTTCGAGGCCGTATTCCTTTCCCTTTTCGGGGGGATACTGGGCCTGATCATCGTGTTCCTCCTGTCCTTCGGCATCTCCCAGGCCTTCGATATGAGCCTGACGCTGACGCAGTCCAATATCCTGCTGGGGGTGTTTGTTTCGGCGGCCATCGGGTTTATCTCCGGGCTGGTACCTTCCTGGAACGCTTCCCGCCTTGATCCCGTGGAAGCGATGCGGTCGACATTCTGAACGGAAAATATTTTTCCGGGCGGACGGGTATAATTCGGGTAAATTCCGGATTAATAAGCAGATTATGATTATTTTTATCCCTTCTTAATGATATGGAAAAACGTTGGGTATTAAAACCGCAGGGAGACAGGGATCTGGTGAGGCATCTCAGCAAGGTCCTGAATATCAGCGAGAAGCTTGCAAACCTGCTGGCGCAGCGGGGCGTCACAAGCTATGACAGCGCCAAAGCTTATTTCCGGCCTCAGCTGGAGCATCTGCATGATCCTTTCTTGATGAAGGACATGCACGAGGCCGTGGAACGGATCGAACTCGCCCTGAAGCGCGACGAAAAGATCCTGGTCTACGGCGATTACGACGTCGACGGCACCACCGCCGTGGCGTTGGTATATACATTCCTCAAGAAGATACACGACAAAGTCGCTTTTTACATTCCGGACCGCTACAGCGAGGGGTACGGGATATCTTTCAAGGGGATCGATTTCGCCGCCGGCAACGGTTATTCGCTGATCATCGCGCTCGACTGCGGGATCAAGGCAGTGGAAAAGGTCGCGTACGCGAAGGAGAAGGATGTCGATTTCATCATTTGCGACCACCACCGGCCGGGCGATCAGCTTCCGGCCGCCTGCGCCATCCTGGATCCCAAACGCGACGATTGCCCTTATCCGTACAAAGAACTTGCGGGATGCGGCATCGGCTTCAAACTGGTCCAGGCCTTTGCCTGGAAGAACAACATCCCGTTCGGGCAGCTTGAAGAATACCTCGACCTGGTCGTGGTGAGCATTGCTTCCGACATTGTTCCCATTACAGGAGAGAACCGTGTACTGGCTTATTACGGGCTAAAGCGGATCAATACCCGGCCCAGGGCCGGGCTGGAAGCCATCCTCAACGTCAGCAACAAATACAGCAAACCCAACGGGAACGGGGGCAACAACGTGCAGTTCACCCGGGAACTCACGATCAACGACCTGGTGTTCATCGTCGGGCCCCGGATCAACGCGGCCGGTCGGATCGAAAGCGCCAGCACCTCGGTGGAACTGCTCGTCACCGAAGATCCGGACATCGCCTTTGCCCTGGGAAACCAGATCAACACGCACAATACCGAGCGCAAGACCCTCGACGCCCAGGCCACCCAGAACGCCCTGGACATGATGCGGAACGACCCGGAGACGCAGCACCGCAAAAGCACGGTGCTCTTTCACCCGGAGTGGCACAAGGGCGTGATCGGTATCGTCGCCTCCAGGCTGATCGAAACCTATTACCGCCCCACCATCGTTCTGACCCATTCTGAAGGGATGATCACCGGATCGGCCCGCTCCATCAAAGGATTCGACATCTATGACGCCGTCGACGCCTGCGGCGACCTGCTGGAACATTTCGGCGGGCACACCTATGCCGCCGGCCTTTCGCTGAGACCCGAAAACCTCGATCAGTTCAAAATACGATTTGAGGAGTATGTGACTACCCATTTGAGTGATGACATTTCTCTTCCGGAGATCGAAGTGGATGCCAAACTCGACCTGCTCGACATCAAAAGGAAATTCTTCGATATCCTCAAACAGTTCGCGCCCTTTGGTCCCGGCAATATGTCCCCGGTATTCCAGACCGATAACCTGATCGACGCCGGGAAAGCCAAGATCGTGGGAAATAACCACCTGAAGCTGGAGGTGGTGCAGCTGGACGTGCGGAGCGAACCCATCTCATCCATCGCATTCCAGCAGGGGCTGGAACATTACGAATACATCCGCAACGGCAACCTCTTCAACATCTGTTACCACATCGAAGAAAACGAATGGAACGGAAAAAAATCGTTCCAGCTGAACATCAAGGACATCAAGCCCGCAAAAACCTGAACGGGCCTTCTATTCCAGCCCCGAAGAGGTCCTGATCTTCACCCCCAGGTACAGGAGCAGAACACCCGATACCAGCGCCAGGATACCGATGATCCGCATGACCAGGATCGCGGTCGCCATGGGATTGATCAGCAACAGGATGCCGAAGACGAGCGTGACCACCCCGTTGACGGTGAACAGCTGGTGCTGTGAAACCCTGCCTTTCATCCTCACCGCTATGATGATCTGGTACAGCCCGGCCAGGACGGCCCACGCCCCAACAAGGACCAGGAATATTTTCAGGGATTTCTCAGGAAGGAAAGCGATGATGGCCCCGGCCCCTATCGTGACCAGTGCGGAGGCCATCAGGGCAAGGTAAGGCTTTCTCCTTTTATTGTTGGTGTAAGCGATGAGGGCCATCAATGCGCCGACAATGATCATCAGGATGCCGAAATACCGCATCAGCCGGATGATCCCTTCCTGCGACTCGATCAGCATCAGCAGGCCGAACAATATGGCGATCACGCCGTTGAACAGGAAAACGGACCAGTTGCTCTTTTTCATGGAATTGAAGATTTTGGTTTATGTCTTATTGGTGTTGTCAAAACAGTATATCCCACGCGCTCCGGATCACCAGGTATACCCCGAATAAAACCAGCCCCACCCCGGCGAACCGGTTGATCCATATGATATTGTGAGACTGGATGTACCTTTTGATCTGGTAAGCGGAAAATGATTTCAGCACATCCATCACGAAAACGGTACCCAATGCTGCAGTGAAGAAAGAGATCAGCAGGAAATGATCGCCCTGGTAATTGCTGGTGAACCCGACCACGACCCCCATCCAGAAGATCCAGATGAACGGGTTGGTGAAATTGATCAGGAAGCCTTTGGCGATGTAAGTATAAAACCCGGGTTTTCGGTTGGATTTTTCAACCGGGCCGGCCCCTTCGACATTGATCTGGACCTTCCTGCGATAGGTGACGATCCCGAAAATCACGAGGATTGCACCGCCGATGAAGCCCAGGACCAGCTTATTGCTGATAAAGACCTGGACGGCGCCGATGAAACCCAGTCCTACGAGCACCGCATCGCTCAGAAATACCCCGAACACCAGGAAAAAGGCGGCCCAGAACCCCCGGTGGATGCTGGTCTGTATCAAAGCCACCAGGGCGGGCCCGAAGCCGAAAAAGACCGACAGCGTCAGCCCCAGGATTACGCCTTCAACAATGGTGTGCATCAGGTTTTCTTGAAATTATACTCCACGAGGAACTTTTCCCAGGCTGCGGGCTGGTCTTTCTTCAACACCCTCGGGAACTTGTTGGCGCCGCCCTCTTTATCATGCACCTTCATCCAGGTGCTGAATGCCTTGGATGGCAGCACTTCCAGGAATACATCCCTGATGGCGGCAATGCGCTCCACGCGGTAATCATCGTTGAGGATCTTGAGGTATTCATCGATCTTCTGCCGGGCAAGCTCCGGATCGAGCGGGTCGTCGGTGCCCAGGTACCACTGATGCGCGAACAGGCTGTCGTGCTTGATGCCGGCGACGGTAAACTCCCTGATCTCCACGTTCAGTTCATCGCAGAGCATCTTGACCGCCCGGCTCATGTTCTCGACCGAAAGATGCTCGCCGCAGATGCTCAGGAAATGCTTGGTGCGGCCCGTGATCACGATCTCGGCATTGGCTGCGGAAACAAACTTTACCGTATCGCCGATCAGGTAGCGCCACGCTCCGGCGCAGGTGCTCAGCAGCAAAGCGTATTCCTTGCCCTCCTCCACCTGGTCGATGGTCAGCGCAACGGGATTGTCGACCATATTGCCGTCTTCATCAAAATTCTGGTCGTCGAACGGAACAAATTCGAAGAACAGGCAGTTGTCGGTCACCAGCGAGAGGGATTTTCGGCTGATGTTTTTCTGATACGCGATGTATCCTTCAGAGGCCAGGTACGACTCATGATAGATCATCGGTTTCGAGAAGAGTTTCTCGAAGGATTTGACATACGGTTCGAAGGAAACACCGCTGTGCACATAAATAGCCAGGTTCGGCCAGATGTCGTGAATCGTTTTAACGTTGTAAAAGGCGATGATGCGTTCCAGGATGATCTGGATCCAGGCCGGCACGCCCACGATCACCCCGATGTCCCAGTTCACGGCCGATTTGACGATCTCGTCGAGCTTGGTGGCCCAGTCGCGTTCGCGGGAGATCCGTTTGCCCGGCTTGTAAAAATGCTGGAACCAGAACGGGATGGTGCTGGCGGAAATGCCCGACAAATCGCCCTCATAATACGTTCCGTTGTAATTCAGGTGGGTGCTCCCGCCGATCATCAGCATGCCTTTTTCGTAAAAATTATCGGGCAGATTGTAAGAGACGGAAGAAACCAGCTGCCGGATGCTGACCTTGCGGATCGCCCGGATCATTTCGCCCGTGACAGGGATGTGCTTGCTGGAAGCTTCCGAGGTGCCCGATGTCAGCGCAAAGTATTTAACCCGGCCGGGCCAGGTTACGAAGGGCTCCCCGCTCAGGTTGCGGTACCACCATTTCCGGAACATGGTGTTGTACGTAAAGGTGGGCACCCTCCGCTGGAATTCGCGGACCAGGTCATCACGCTTCAGTATATCGGAGAAATTGTAGTATTCGCCAAAAGCGGTGAACTGGGCTTTGCGCAGCAGTTTCTTCAGCACCCGCTTCTGTGCCGTATACGGATCCGGCCTGGAGAGGGCTTTCTCGGGGATGCGGCCCAGCTCGTAAGCTTTTTTAACCAGGGGTCCCAGTATCGGCATGTTTTCAATGAGTTTAAAGCTGAACAAAAGTATAAAAAAATTGATATTTTTACCATTCACTTCACGCCCCGGATCACCCCATGAGAAAAGCGCTAAAATTTCTGAGTTATATCCTGGTCGCCCTGCTGGCCGCTCTCCTGGGCCTGCTGATCCTGGCCACCTCCCTCGATTACCGGCCCGCTGAGAAAGAAAAGGCTGTCACGGTTTCCATGGCGAGGCAGATACGGATTCCCGACAGCACACTGACTCTCGTCACCTGGAACCTGGGCTATTTCGGACTGGGCAAGGATGTCGATTTCTTTTATGACGGAGGAAAAATGACACGCCCCGGTGAGGAGCAGTACCGGCGGTATGCCGGAACGGCGCTGGATTATATCCGGAATCACAGCGATGCGGATGTTTATTTCTTCCAGGAAGCGGATCTCCGCTCGAGGCGAAGTTACCACGACGACCAGGTGGCGCTGCTGTCCATCGAATTGCCTGACCATTCCGGTTTCTGCGCCGTGAACTACCAGGTGCCTTTTGTCCCGGTGCCGTTATTCAATCCCATGGGCCGGGTGAAGAGCGGCCTGGCCACCTTTCTCCGGATGAACACCACGGAAAACACCCGCCACGCCTTTTTCGGGGGCTATTCCTGGCCGGTGCGGCTCTTCATGCTCGACCGGTGTTTTTTGCTCTCCCGGGTGCCGTTGCCATCGGGAAAAGACCTGGTGCTCATCAACACCCACAATGAGGCCTTTGACGATGGGTCGCAGCGAAAATCGCAGCTGGAACACCTCAGGCAGGTCATGCTGGATGAGTTCGAAAAGGGGAATTACGTCGTGACGGGCGGCGACTGGAACATGAACCCGGTGGGCTTTGATCCGGCGAACATCACAACCGGCGATGCCACCATGCTTATCGAACCAGCCTTCGACCCCGGTTTCATGCCGGAAGGCTGGCAGTGGGTCTATGACCCAAAAACGCCTTCCAACCGGGCCGTTGACCAGCCCTACCGGAAAGGCACGACACCCGTGACCATCATCGATTTTTTCGTCACCTCACCGAATATACAGGTCATTTCCATTGAAACGGACTACCTGGGTTTTGGCCCGGCCGACCACCACCCGGTGAAGATGGAAATCAAACCGGATTGACCTCATCAAGAAAAAGGTCGGAGGAGATGCCATCTGCAAACAACTTTCCTTCATCGGTCAGAAAAAACCGCGTTCCATCCCTGCGGAGATGCTTCCTTATGAGGAACTTTTGCGCGGCTTTAAGGAACCCATCGCGCCGGGCCGTCCCGAAAAGGTTTTCGATATGCACGGTGTCGCAACCCCAGATGGTTCGCAGCGAAGTCATCACGTATTCATTGTACCGCTGTTCCGGCGTCAGCATTTCCGTTTCTTCGACAAAAGAACGGGAATCGCCGGGCTGTGTGTATTTTCCGATGTGTGACACGTTCCATTGCCTCGTCCTGCCGTTGAACGAATGGGCCGACGGCCCCAGCCCCAGGTAGTTCCCGCCCAGCCAGTAGAGGCTGTTGTGGCGGGAATAATGGCCCGGCCGGGCGAAATTTGAAATTTCATAATGGACGAATCCGTGCGCCGCGGCCTCCTCCGCCAGGATGCGGAAGTGCTCCACCGCGAGTTCCTCGTCCACCGGGGGGTATTTTCCTTTGCGGATCAGCACGTCGAGGGCCGTTTTTTGTTCGACCGTCAGGGCATATGCAGACAGGTGCGGAATGTCGAGGGTAAAGAACATCCTGAGGTTTTCGCGCCATTTCTCCCGGGTCAGTCCCGGGATGCCATAGATGAGGTCGGCGGTGATATTTTCGAAGCCTGCCGCCCGTGCCGACCCGATGGCGGAAAGCGCCTGCCGGGCTGTATGCACGCGGTTCAGCTTTTCCAGGTCTTCATCGAAGAACGACTGCACCCCGATGCTGAGCCGGTTGATCCCCAGCCCGGCCCATTCCCGTGCCTTTTCAGGGCTTACATCATCAGGATTGGCTTCCAGGGTGATCTCCGCGTCCTCCGTCACCGGGTGCAGCGACCGGATTTTATCCAGGATCGCCCCGGCCTCATCAGCCGTCAGCAGGGACGGAGTCCCTCCCCCGAAATAGATCGTCGAAACCGCCTCCCCTTCCAGGTATTCCCGCTGCAATTCCGCCTCCTGCAGCAGGGCCCGGAGAAACTGCTCCTTCCCGCGCAAACCGGCGACGGAGAAGAAATTGCAGTAATGGCATTTCTGCCTGCAGAAAGGAATATGGATGTAAATGCCGGCCATGGTTTTCTATTTGCAAAGGTAGGCGAAGGGAGGTTCGCCCAATCGACATAAGGCTCGTTAAACTAAAAAGATGTAATTTAGCTCATTCAAAAAATATTCTTTCCGATCATGAAACGACGCGATTTTATTACAAAAGGCCTGGGCGCAGCGGCACTGGCCGGCGCATCCATCTCCATACCCTTTACAAATAGGCTTTTCGGAAATCACTTTTCCACCCTTCCACCTTTCCACTCAAATCCGCTCCTGCCTTATGACCTGGTCGCAGTCAAGGGCGGAGAGCCGGACATCATGTTCGACAAAGGCATCGAAGCGCTGGGCGGCATCGGCAATTTCGTGAAAAAAGGCCAAACCGTGCTCCTCAAGCCCAATATCGGATGGGACGTGACCCCGGAACGGGCCGGCAACACCAATCCCCTGCTGGTGAAACGCGTGGTCGAGCTCTGCATGCAGGCCGGGGCAAAGCATGTGTACGTTTTCGACAATACATGCGACAAATGGGACCGCTGCTACGCAAACAGCGGCATCGAAAAAGCCGTGAAGGATGCCGGCGGGAAGATCGTTCCCGGCAATACGGAAAGCTATTATCAGACGGTTGAGATACCCGGCGCTAAAAAACTGAAGTCGGCCAAAGTCCACGAGCTCGTCCTGCAGTCCGACGTGTTCATCAATATGCCGGTGCTGAAGCACCACAGCTCGGCCAAACTGACCGTCACCCTGAAAAACCTCATGGGTGTGGTGTGGGACCGCATGTACTGGCACCGGAACGACCTGCAGCAATGCATTGCCGATTACGGCCTCTTTGAGAAGAAACCTACGCTGAACATCGTCGACGCCTACCGGGTGATGATGAAGAACGGCCCGCGCGGGGTGTCGGAAGGCGATGTCAGCCTGATGAAGTCGCTCATTATTTCGCCGGATATGGTGGCCGCCGATACGGCTTCTGCCAAAATGTTCGGCGTAAAACCGGACGACGTGCCCTATATCGGCATCGCCGATTCCATGGGCATCGGCAAGATGGACCTGGATCAACTGAATATTCACCGGATCATCCTCTGAAAATGCGGAACGGCTGGCTGAAAAAACTGCGGGTCGTTGTTTCCCTGCTGTTTTTCTTCATCATCGGCGCGATGTTCCTCGATTTTACCGGGAAGGTCGCGGCCAGCCTCCTGCAGATCACCCTCGACCTTCAGTTCGTCCCCTCCCTGGTGCGCTTTGCGGCCACGCTCGCCCCGCTGGCGCTCGGGTTCGCCCTCATCATCATCCTGACCCTTCTGTTCGGACGGGTTTACTGCTCGTTCTTCTGCCCGCTGGGCACCCTGCAGGATATCTTCATCTATATCTCCAGAAAACTCTCCCCACGAAAAAAATTATGGAGATTCAAACGGCCGGTGAACTGGCTCAGGTATGGCATTACGGGCCTTATCCTCCTGTCGCTGACCACCGGTTCCATCCTGCTGGTGAATATTTTCGATCCGTACAGCCTGTTCGGAAAGATCTTCCATAGCCTTGCCCGCCCGGTCTTCATCGCGGGGAACAACGCAGCCGCCTACGGGCTCACACAGGCAAACGTCTTCCTGCTCTATCCCGTGAAGTGGGTGCCGGTGAATTACGCGGCCCTGGCCCTGGCTCTGGCCTGGTCGGCGATGCTGCTCGTCATGGCTGCACAGCGCGGCCGGCTTTATTGCAACACGATTTGTCCCGTCGGGACGCTGCTCGGCCTATTTTCCAGGGTTTCCCTTTTTCGCATCTCCATGGACAAAACCATCTGCAACAGCTGCGGCAAGTGTTCGGCGGTATGCAAGGCGGAGTGCATTGATCCGAAATCGCAAAGCATTGATTTCAGCCGTTGCGTGGGCTGCATGAACTGCCTGACGCCCTGCCCCGACAATGGGGTCAGGTTCGTTCCGGCCTGGAAGAAGAACAGCGAGACTCATCTCCGGTTTGAACCTGCCAAGCGCGACTTCCTGAAGAGCGCCGGGCTGCTGGCCGCCGGCACTCTTGGATTTGCGAAAGGCCTGTTTGCCCAGAACGGCGGGAAAAAGGAGATCATCCCGGCCACGGTGCCCATCTTCCGCGAACACCCGGTCACCCCGCCGGGAGCGGTCAGCCAGGAACGGTTTAACAGCCTTTGCACCGCCTGCCATCTCTGCGTCGCCGCCTGCCCTACCCTCGTCCTGCAGCCCGCATACCTGATGTATGGGCTGAAAGGGTTCCTGCAGCCCCGCATGGATTACATCACCAGCTTCTGTAACTTTGAATGCACGCTCTGCACCGGGGTCTGCCCCACCGGCGCGCTCCTGCCCCTGCCCCTGGAGGAGAAAAAACTCCTGCAGCTGGGAAGGGTGAAATTCGTGAAGGAAAACTGCGTGGTCTATACCCGGAATACCGATTGCGGCGCCTGCTCGGAGCACTGCCCCACCAAAGCGGTGCAAATGGTCCCCTATACCGGTAAACTCACCATCCCGGAAGTCAACGAAAATATCTGCATCGGATGCGGCGCCTGCGAGTATGCCTGCCCGACAGACCCCAAATCCATCTACGTGGAAGGCAACCCGGTCCACCAGGTCGCGGAAAAACCCCCGGAAGAAGCGCTGGAACAGAATATCGACTACAAGGAGGAATTTCCTTTTTAAGACCTTATTTTTTCAGGACGATGCGGATCACCGTCCCCTTGTCGATCACGGAAGACTTCACGAATATCTTCCCCTTGTGGTAATTGACGATGATGCGCCGGGATAACGACAGGCCCAGCCCCCAGCCTCTTTTCTTGCTGGTAAAGCCGGGGTTGAAGATCGTCTTGAACTGGGATTTGGGGATGCCTTTTCCGGTGTCTTCAAAATCGATGCTGACATGATGGTTCGTTTCCTCAATGCTAATGGTAATGCTGCCGGAACCGCTCATGGCGTCAATTGCGTTTTTGCACAGGTTCTCCACAACCCATTCGAAAAGCTGCCGGTTCAGCGGAACCATCACCGGATGGTCGCCGGTTTTCTGCAGGATGATACTGACCCGTTTGGAAACCCTGGGCTGCAGGTACCGGATGCTTTCCTCCAGCACGCTCACCAGGTTGTCCGCCTCCAGCTTCGCCGGCGAACCGATCTTGGAAAAACGGTCGGTGATGTCCTCCAGCCGCTTGATGTCCTTTTCGATTTCCGCCAGTTCCCCGGTGTTTTCACCCTTCATCTTGAGCAATTCAATCCAGGCCATGATCGACGAAAGCGGCGTACCGAGCTGGTGCGCCGTTTCCTTCGACATGCCGATCCAGACCAGGTTCTGTTCCGATTTGCGGGCGGTGCTGAACAGCAGGTAGGAGATGAACAGGAAGACGCTGATCACGGCGAGCATCACGTAGGGATAATACATGATCTGCCGCATCAGGGCCGAATTCATATAGTAGATATAGCTCGGTCCGTAATCGGGCAGCATGATGCGGATGGGCTCGTTCTCATAAGCCATGTCGGCGATCAGGCCGGCCACGTATTCCGGATCCTGCAGCCGGTTCTTGTCGAGGTTTCCCGATTCGATGACGCGGAGCCCGCTGCTGTCGGTCACGATCACCGGGACGGAGGCGGAGCTGCCGACCACCTCGGAGAAGAACGATTGGACCAGGTCGTCGAGCACCTGGCGCAGTTCGGTGAAAATGGTGGACTCTTTGAAGTAAAGGAGCTGGTACTCCTCGCCGACCAGCACGATGCGGATGGGGTCGAACGAGGAAAACTCCCGGCTCAGGCTGTCGGTCATGACCGTAATGCCCTGCATTTCGCCTTCCGGGATGTTTTTGTAGAGCTGGATGTTCCCCTCTTCATCGGTCAGGATGATGGGGATGGTGGTGTTGTATTCCATCATCTGCCGGTAGAATTCAACCGTGCGCGATTCCTCCTCAAAGCGGAAATTGCGGTAAGCCTCGGCCAGCAGTTTCGCACGCTTCATCTCCTCCTCCTCGATCTGGTCGAAAAACTCCTTGGTGTAATTGACCAGGTTGGCTTTGCGCTGGATGGCGTTGGCCCAGATGTTGATGCTCATCCGCTCGTCTTCACCGATTTCCCTGACCAGGAGATTGGTGTACCAGAGCGTCACGGTCACGATCAGCACCGCCGCACCGAACAACAACCATTTCCATCTTTTTTTCTTGTAGTAAATTTGCAAGGGAAGGAGGTTTTCAATTAAACGTTTAAAAGCCCGGATTAATTATCTGTCAGACTTTAAACAAAGTTAAAAAAGTTTATGGAATGCTGAAAAGTCAGCCTGGCAATACCGATACGCGCTCCGTGGTCCTCCGTGAAACCTCCGTGTATCTCCGTGTAAAAAAATAATGAATAACACGGAGACACACAGAGAAGGCACGGAGGTCCGCGGAGAAAAGGTATGTTGTAATTTTACCGCTTTATCATAAAAATAGATTCTATAACTCATGGAAACATTATTCCTGACAGATTCCTGGGTCTTTACCTGGATCATTCTACCGGTACTCATCTTTCTCGCCCGCATCCTCGACGTCAGTATCGGAACCCTCCGGCTGATCTTCGTTTCCAAGGGCTTCAAATACTATGCACCGATCCTGGGCTTTTTCGAAGTGGTCATCTGGCTGCTGGCCATCGGGCAGATCATGCAGCACCTCGACAATTTCATGTGCTACTTCGCCTATGGCCTGGGGTTCGCCACCGGAAACTACATCGGGATCTACCTGGATGAGAAGATGTCACTCGGGACCGTGCTGATCCGCGTGGTGCCCAAATTCGACACCACCAACCTCATCAACCACCTCCGGGCGGAGAATTTCGGCGCCTCGGTGGTGGATATCGAAGGGATGACGGGCAAGCTGAAGATGATCTTTACCATCGCCAAACGGAAAGACCTCAAGGATGTCCTGGGGATCATCCAGGAGCATAACCCCCATGCCTTTGTGACCATAGAAGACGTCAAAACCGCCAAGGAAGGCTACTTCCGCTATTCACGGAAGAAAAGCTACACTCCCGTCAGCCTGTTCCAGGATTTCCGTAAGGGGAAGTGAATCAGTGGCATAAATTCTTTAAACCGACGGGTTAACCCGTCGGTTTATTATTCGGTATACATCAAAAAACTAAGAAAATAGTTGACAAACTAAAAAATTAGTTATATATTTGTATTGAAAATTGACCCTCATGAAAGAACTCACCCGTGCCGAAGAACAGATCATGCAGATCCTCTGGTCGATCGGGAGCGGATTCGTGAATGACGTGCTCGACCGGTTGCCGGAGCCCAAACCGGCCTACAACACGGTTTCCACCATCATTCGCATCCTGGAGAGGAAGGGGTTTGTCGGGTATGAGGCATTCGGCAAATCGCACCGGTATCACCCGCTGATCGGCAAGAAAGAATACACCCGCTCCTTCATGAAGCGTTTCGTCGGCAGTTATTTCGGAAACTCATACAAGGAAATGTTATCCTTCTTCGCGCAGGAGGAAAACCTGAGCCTGGAAGAGATGGAAGATGTCCGTAAATTTATTCAGGATCAGATCCGTAAAAAGGAGAAATAGCATGGACGCGGTGCTGACATACCTGTTGCAGTCGTCGGTAAGCATAGTGGTGCTGTATCTGCTCTACCGGTTGTTTCTGGAGAAGGACACCTTCTTTGCAGTCAACCGGTTCTACCTGTTGGGGGCGATGCTGTTCTCACTTGTCATCCCGCTGATTCGATTCAACATCACGGTGGACGGGGGCAACACGACGATGTCGTACCTGCTCGAAACCATCACCATCACCCCGGAAACCTGGGACGGTGCAATGGAATCCGGGCCCGGAATTTTTAAAACCCTCGTTATTATCTATCTCACCGGTGCGGCGTTGTTCCTCGCCCGGTTCTTCTTCCAGTTCGGCCAGGTCATAGGTTTGGTGCGCCGGTTTGGGATCCGCCGCGAACAGGGCCTCCGGCTGGTGTTCACCGATAAGAGTTATCAGCCTTTTTCCTTCTTCCGGCTCGTCTTCATCCCCGGAGACCTGCACCGGTCGGAAGCCCTGCCGCAGATCATCGAACATGAACGGGTCCATGTGCGCCAGGCCCATACCGTCGACCTGATCCTCCTCGAACTGCTGACCGTTGTCCAGTGGTTCAACCCCATCATCTGGATGTACCGCCGCTCGATGAAATCGCTTCACGAATACCTGGCCGACGAAGGGGTGCTGCACAGCGGGTATGACCGGTACCGCTACCAGGAGCAGTTATTGAACCAAAGCCTTGGAATTCAGGTCAACGACCTGGTCCATAATTTCAATCATTCATTACTTAAAAACAGAATTATCATGATGACAAAAGAAAGATCGAACCGATTCAGGAAGTGGAAAGCCATCATGGCCATCCCGGCGGCGGTGTGCCTGGTGATGGTCTTTTCCGCTTCGGTGAACGTTTCGGTGGCGCAGGAAAAACCGCCTGCGGCCGAAAAACAGGTACCTCCGCCCCCGCCCCCCGCGGCCGGCGATGAAGTGTTCATCCAGGTCCACAAGGCCCCTGAATTCAAAGGCGGGCATGAAGGTCTTGCTGCCTATATGGTGAGCAATGTAAAATATCCTGAAGCCTCCAAGAAGACCGGCGTACAGGGAACCGTGTTTGTCTCCTTCGTGGTCGAAAAAGACGGACATGTAACCAATCAGTCTGTGCTCAAAGGCGTCGCGGAGGACCTCGATGCGGAAGCCCTGCGGGTGATCAGAGAAATGCCCGACTGGAAACCGGGGTATAACGAAGAAGGCAAGCCGGTCAGAGTGCAGATGAACCTGCCCATCAAGTTCAAGCTGGATGACAAGGTGAAAACCGAAGGCAAATAATTATTTTTTTCTTCAGATTAACTAAATAATTAGTTAATAATAAACCGCGGAGGCGCGGAGACGCAAAGTGAAAAAAATCTCTGCGCCTCTGCACCTCTGCGGTTATTTCCTTTTTGATTCTCCCCATGAAAATACGTAACTTGGCCGGAAAATTAATTTCAATGAGATCTATTTTTACAATCATGATCATGGCTGTTCTGACCTTCATGATCATTTCCGTCAGGTCACAGGAAAATCAAGGCTTCCAGAGCGATAAGCTGCAAAAGAAGTGGGAAACGCAGGCCGTGTTCGAAGTTCCGGAATCCGTTTGTTATGATCCCGTGAATGAAGTGCTTTATGTTGCGAATATCGCCGGAAAACCCACCGACAAGGACGGCAACGGTTATATTTCTAAAATAGGCCTTGACGGAATGGTCATGGAACTGAAATGGGTCACGGGCCTCAACGCCCCCAAGGGAATGGGCATTTATAAGAACAAGTTGTTCGTAACAGATATCGACCGGGTGGCGGTGATCGACATTGAAAGCATGATGATCACCGGTTTTTTCGATTTCCATGAGGCGAAATTCCTGAATGATATCGACATCGACCGGAAAGGGGCGGTGTACATTTCGGATATGATGTCGACCCGCATATACCGCATCTACGACGGCCGGGCGGAGCTCTGGCTGGACAATGAGGACCTGACGTCGCCCAACGGGCTGTTTGTGGAGGAGGGGCATCTGCTGGCCGGCTGTAAGCGGATCGTCAAAATAAATGTCAAAAACAAGGAGATCCTTGATTTTATAGGAAACACGGGAGGAATTGACGGGCTGGAAGGCACCGGCGACGGGCGATACCTCTTTTCCGACTGGCAGGGCAGCGTTTACCTGGCCGGGAGCGACGGCAAAATTGAAAAACTGCTCGATACCTCGCCGCTGAACATCAATGCGGCCGACATCGAATACATACCGTCATTGAAGCTGCTGCTGGTCCCCACTTTTTATGACAACCGCGTCATGGCTTATGAATTGAAATAACCAACCAAAATTATACACGATGAATATCCAGATCAGAATGATCCTTCCGGCAGCCATTGTCCTGGTGATGGCCGGGTGTCAGCCTGCCGCAGGACCTGCGGCGGATGACGAGCATGCAGTTCAGGCATTGTCCTCCATTTCCGATATTATGAAGAAGGAAGTCGTTGCCCTGCTAAAGGAAAAGCACGGTGAAGCGGCCGGATTCAGAATTGAAAAGGGGGTGGCGCAAGCCGCCGCGTTTTGGAACGCAAACGACGGCAGCGCTGAAGACTTCAAGGCCTTTTGCCTCGAACGGTTTATTTCCGATGAAGCGGAGCTTGACCTGGTTTTCCAAAGGCTGTCGTCTGCGCTGGAATCACTTGGAGGATGCTACAACAAGATCAGCGTGGACCTGAAAATGCCCCTGCATGTCGACCAGGGCCCCCTGCACCCGGTCGATGAGATCATGGGCGCCTACAGTCCGGGCGCGCATTTTACCGATGATATGTTCAGCAACAAGATGGCGTTCATCGTCCTGCTGAATTTCCCCTTTTACACTTTGGAAGAAAAAACGGCGCTTTCCGGGGAATGGACCCGCAAACAATGGGCTTATGCGCGGATGGGCGAGCTGTTCACCTCACGCACTCCGGCGGCCATCAACCAGGAGATCGCCAAAGCTCTGACCGACGGCGACAACTACATTTCTTTCTACAACATTTACCTGGGCAAACTGCGCGACGATGAGGGCCGGCAACTATTTCCCGATGACCTCCGCCTGATCACCCACTGGGGCCTGCGCGACGAACTGAAATCGCATTTCGGGCAGCCCGACGGCCTGGAGAAGCAGAAAATGATCTACGAGGTCATGCTGCGGATCATCAGCCAGGAGATCCCGAAGGCGGTCATCGACAATCCGGAATTCACCTGGAATCCCTATACAAACCAGCTCTTCCGTGATGACGTCCCGGCGGAAGCCGTACCAGAAGATATTGGCCGCTACCAGGTACTTTTGAACAACTTCAGGGCGATGCTCAAAGCCGATCCGTATAATCCGTTCTACCCGACCTATATCAGCCGGGCGTTCGACCAGGAAATGGAGATCCCGCAGGAGGATGTGGAGCGGCTATTTGTGGAGCTGGTGTCTTCTCCGCAGGTGAAGCTGGCCGGCGAACTGGTCAGCAAGCGGCTGGGCCGGCCGCTGGAGCCTTTTGATATCTGGTACAACGGGTTTAAATCACGCGGAACGCTCAATGAAGAAGCGCTGAACCAGATCACCAGGGCAAAATACCCCGACAGCCGCGCGTTTGAGGCCGATCTACCCAATATCCTGGTGAAACTGGGCTTTCCGAAGGACAGCGCCGCGCTGATCGCCTCGCGGATCACCGTCGACGCGGCCCGCGGCTCCGGCCACGCCTGGGGAGCCGAGATGCGGACCGACCGCGCCCGCCTGCGCACCCGCATCGGCGCACAGGGGATGGACTACAAAGGATATAACATTGCCATCCATGAATTCGGTCACAACGTGGAGCAGACCATCTCACTCTACAACATGGATTACTACATCCTCCACGGCGTGCCCAACACCGCGTTCACCGAGGCGCTGGCGTTCCTGTTCCAGCACCGCGACCTGGAGCTGCTTGGAATGAAGCATGACGATCCCATGGGCAAACACCTGGCGGCGCTCGAAAACCTGTGGTCCAATTACGAGATCATGGGCGTTTCGCTGGTCGACATGCGGGTGTGGAAATGGATGTACGAAAATCCGGACGCTACGGCGGCTCAGCTCAAAGAAGCAGTCATACGCATTGCCAAAGAGGTGTGGAACAGTTATTACGCCCCCGTGTTCGGCGTCAGCGACTCCCCCATCCTGGCCATCTACTCTCATATGATCGACAACCCGCTGTACCTCTCCGCCTACCCGGTGGGCCACCTGATCCAGTTCCAGATCGAAGAGTATATGGAAGGCAAAAAACTCGCCGGCGAGGTGTACCGCATGTTCACCCTGGGCATCCTGGTGCCGCAGGTCTGGATGCAGCAGGCCGTCGGCAGCCCGGTCTCCATCACACCCACCCTAACTGCCGCCGAAGAGGCCCTGAAAAGTATCCAATAGTACCAAACGAGACTCCATCTCAAAAACCGGGATGGAGTCTCAATATTGCCATTCGTCAATTCCCTGTGCACGCCCGTGGATTTTGGCCCGGGGCCCCATCTATTCCTTCCGATCTTTGTGCAATGATTGTTCGTTAACGGACAAAAAGTGTCGGATTGTGAACGGGTTTTGGATCACGAGATGTCATCTCAGGCCCCTAAACTACCTGATCATCAATAAAATATATTTATGGCATATTTTTCGCTCTAATTTGCCGTTAATAGTTAACGGAATAAAATTAACTAACCATGCACAGACAAAGCATTAACCAAAAAACCAGGCTGAATTTTATTGTCAGGCTGGCGTTCACTGTCGTGGCTTCCCTCGGGCTCCTGGCTGCATCCGCCCAGGAAAAAGCCTGGACGCTGGAAGACTGCATCAACTACGCCCTGGACAACAACATCAACGTCCAGAAACAGGTCCTGATGGTCGAAAACCAGAAAGCCCAATTGCTGCAAAGCTATCTGATCATGCTTCCCGACCTCAACGGGGGCGCTACCCACGGCTACAACTGGGGGCAGACGATCGACCGCTACACCAACCAGTTCGCCACCACCCGGGTGCAGTCGAACAACTTCTACCTGGGGACACAGCTCAACCTGTTCCAGGGACTGCGCCAGATCAACGAACTGAACCAGACCAAGCTTAATTATGCGGCGATTCAGTACGATCTCGACAAGATGATGGACGACATTTCCCTCACCGTGGCCGCCTATTATCTTGACATTTTATTCAACCAGGAACTCCTGGCCGTGGCGAAAGCACAATATGAGATCACTCAGCAGCAGGTTAACCGGATGGAGAAGATGGTTGAGGCGGGGACGCTGGCCCGCGGCGATCTGCTCAACATTGAAGCCCAACTGGCAACGGAAGAGCTTCAGATTGTCGAAGCGGAAAACAGGCTGATCATTTCTTTCCTCAGTCTCCAGCAACTGATCGACCTCCCCTACTCCAAAGATTTCCGGATAGACGTTCCTGAGCTTAAGCCGATCGAGGCGCCCCAGGTGGTGCTAACCCCCGGCGACGTGTACCAGACGGCCCTGCTGCAGCGTCCTGAGATTAAGAGCGCCGAACTGCGCGTTGAAAGCGCGCGCAAAGGCGTTTCCATCGCCCGCGGCTACCTCAGTCCAACCCTGAGCTTCTCAGGCACCTGGGCCACCGGTTATTCCGGCGCCGCCACCGAAGGCTTCGACCCGGAAATTGTGTATTATGAAAATGCCGGTTTTACGGCCAACACCCTGGAACCGGTCACGCTTGTGAGCCAGCAGTTCACCCGCAGCGAGATCATACCCTGGGGGGAACAATGGACCGATAACCAGAACCGGAGCCTCCAGCTGAGCCTCCAGATCCCGATCTTCAACGGCTGGCAGGTCCGCACGGCCATATCCCAGGCCAAGATCATGCACGAACAGGCCGATCTCGACCTGCGCCAGGCAAAGCTGGATCTTGACAAAAATATTCAGCAGGCATACGCCGATGCGGTCGCCGCGCTGAAGAATTTTACCGCTTCCCAAAAGAAGGTCTTTGCTCAGAAGGAAGCCTTCAAATATTCGGAACAAAAGCTGGACGTGGGAATGGTCACCGCCGTGGAATACAACGAGGTGAAGAAGAACCTGACCGCTGCGGAATCCGACCTGCTGCAGGCCAAATACCGGTTTATTTACACCACCACCGTCCTTGATTTTTATATGGGAAAACCCATCACCCTGGAATAATCAACATCATGGAAGATTCGATCATCCGGCTGAAGAACATCCACAAATCCTATGGGAACGGCAAGAACCCCCTGCACGTGCTCAAAGGCATTGACCTGGATATCAGAAGAGGGGAGCTGGTCTCGATCATGGGCTCTTCGGGATCGGGAAAATCCACGCTGCTGAACGTGATCGGCATCCTGGACAACCACGACGACGGGGAATACGTGCTCGACGGACAGACGATCGTCAACCTGACGGAAAAAAAAGCCGCCCGGCTGCGCAACGAGATGATCGGGTTCATCTTCCAGTCGTTCAACCTGATCTCCTTCAAGAATGCCATGGAGAACGTGGCCCTTCCCCTTTATTACAAGGGCATCAGCCGCAAGAAGCGTAACCGCACCGCCATGGAAATGCTGGAGAAAATGGGATTGGCGGAATGGTGGCATCATCTCCCCAACGAATTGTCGGGCGGGCAGAAACAACGCATCGCCATCGCCCGCGCCCTGGTGTCGAAACCCCGGATCATCCTGGCCGATGAGCCCACCGGCGCGCTCGATTCGACGACCTCCATGGAAGTCATGGATCTGCTGCGGGAAATCAATGATTCAGGCATCACGATACTGATCGTGACCCATGAACACGATATCGCCCACAGCACCGACCGGATCATCCACCTGAAGGACGGGCTGATTGCGCGCAACGAGATCAACGGAAAGAATAAGAATCAATATACCGCGAACGTCAACTGATTTGCAAAATGGGCATTTTTGACGGAGATAAATGGCAGGAGATCTTCGAAACGATGAAGAAGAACAAGCTGCGCACCTTCCTAACCGGATTCAGCGTGGCCTGGGGGATCTTCATGCTCATGATCCTGCTCGGCAGCGGGTACGGACTGGAGAACGGCGTCAGGAAAGAGTTTGAAGGCGACGCCACCAACACCATCTGGGTCAATCCCGGCCAGACCAGCGTGGCGTATAAAGGACTGAAATCCGGTCGCACCATACAGTTCACCAACGAGGATTATGATATCGTCAAAAAAGACATTCCCAACATCGACAAGATCAGCAGCCGGTTGATGGTGTGGCAGAACAACACGATTTCGTACAAAAAGGAATTCGGCAACTGGGACATCATCGCCTGCCACCCGGGATACGGGTATTATGAAACAGTCGACATAGTGGAAGGCCGGTATATCAACGAAGAAGACATCAACGATTACCGGAAAACGGTGGTCATCAGTACCCTGGTGCGCGACGGCTTATTCAAGGGCGAGAACCCCATCGGCAAGTTCATCCAGGTTAGCGGGATTCCGTTCAAGGTGGTTGGCGTGTTCAACGACGTGGGCGGCGACCGCGACATGCAGCGGGTCTACATACCCATCTCCACCGCGCAGCGGGTGTACAACTTTGGCGACCGCATCTTTAACCTGAGCATCGTTACCGAGGAGATTGACGTGGAGACCAGCCAGGCCATGACGGAAGAGATCCGCCAGACGCTGGCACAGCTCCATCGTTTCGATCCCGAAGACCAGCGTGCAATATATGTGCGCAACAACATCGAGGAGTTCAAGCGCTTCCTGTCGCTGTTCGCTTCGATCCGGCTGTTTATCTGGATCATCGGCATCGGGACCATCATCGCCGGGGTGGTTGGCGTGAGCAACATCATGATGATCGTGGTGAAGGAGCGGACCCAGGAGATCGGGATCCGCAAGGCCATGGGCGCCACGCCCTGGTCGGTCATCACCCTGATCCTGATGGAGTCGGTGCTGATCACCGCCTTTGCCGGCTACATCGGCCTGGTGATGGGCGTCGGCCTGCTGGAACTGGTCTCGCCCATGTTCGAGTCGGCGGATACGTTCTTTAAAAACCCCTCGGTCGACGTCCGCGTGGCCATCGGCGCCACAGTCGTCATGGTGGTGTCGGGCATGCTGGCCGGCTTTGTGCCGGCACGCAAGGCCGCCGCCATACGTCCGATCGAGGCTTTGAGGTATGAATAAGAACTTTACATCCCGCGAAGGATGTAATTTTCTCATAGCAGCAAATGGTTAATGCTTGCACGGGCGGGGGGTTACTGAGGGATGCTTTTTTTAAACCCCCCTGCCCTTTTTTGAAAGAAAAACAAAGATAACAATATGCGGATCCTGGATTACGACAAATGGCAGGAGATCATTACGGTTCTGAAGAAGAACAAGTTGCGCACCTTTTTCACCGCATTCGGTGTATTCTGGGGCATCTTCCTGCTCGTGGTCATGATGGGATCGGGCAATGGCCTGCGCAACAGCGTCACTTCAGACTTCGGCGACATGGCCACCAACAGCTTTTTCATGTGGACGCAGCGCACCACCATGCCTTACAAGGGCTTCCAGCGGGGCCGGTTCTACAATTTCCGCAATTCCGATACGGAGGCCATCCGGCAGAATATTCCGGAAGCCGACCTGGTCGCGCCCCGGCTCCAGGCCAACCGCTGGTCGGGCGGCGGCAACAATGTGGTGCGCGGAGAACGCATCGGCGCTTTTGATATTTACGGCGATACGCCGGAGTTCTTCCGGATCATGCCGATGAACGTCGTCATGGGCCGGACCATTAACCAGGCAGATATCCTGGATTTGCGCAAGGTGATCGTCATCGGCGACCGGGTGTACCAGGAAATGTTCAAAGCCGGTGAAAATCCCATTGGCGAGTATTTGCAGATCCAGGGGGTCTATTTCAAGGTCGTGGGCGTAGTAAAATCCAAGCAGAGCGGACACAACGCCGAGCGGGACGAAAAATCGGTGTTCATGCCGTTCACGACGCTTCAGCGGACCTATAATTACGGCGATATCGTGGGATGGTACTCCATCACGGCCCAAAAAGGCATCCCCGCATCGGAAGTGGAGCAGAAGACGAAAGACTTCATCAAGACCCGGCACCACATCCATCCGGATGATGACCGCGCGGTCGGCTCCTGGAACATGGAGAATGAATTCAACAAATTCAACAAATTGTTTGACGGCATCGACATTCTGGTCTGGATCGTGGGCAGCGGAACGCTGTTCGCGGGCGTGGTCGGCGTGAGCAACATCATGCTGATCGTGGTGAAGGAGCGGACGAAGGAGATCGGCATCCAGCGGGCCATCGGCGCGCCGCCCTCGGCCATCATCAGCCAGATCATCGTCGAATCGGTCTTCCTGACCACCCTGGCCGGCTACGTCGGCCTGGTGCTGGGCGTCGGTCTGATCGAGCTGGTGGATTATCTGATCGTATCCAGCGGCACCGAATCGGATATGTTCCAGAACCCGGAAGTCAATTTTAACATGGCTATGTCGGCCCTGGGCATCCTGGTCATTTCCGGCATCTTCGCCGGGCTGATCCCCGCCCGCCGCGCTGTCAGCATCAAACCGATCGATGCATTACGGGATGAATAAAAAAATAAACCGTAAGGACGTTGCATGCAACGTCCCTTCCGGACGAATAAAACAACGAAATACAAACCATTAGAAAATGAAGAAAATATTGAAGATCATCGGAGCAGTCATTGTGTTGTCGGTTTTTGTGTACACCATCTATTTCCTGTACCAGAAATCACAGGCGAAGCCGGTGCAGTTCGAGACCACCCAGGCCTTTAAGACAGAGATCATCAAAAGCACGGTGGCCACCGGTTCGGTGGTTCCCCGCAAAGAGATCATGATCAAGCCCCAGGTTTCGGGGATCGTGGAGGAATTGTTCGTCGAACCGGGCGATATGGTAAAGAAAGGCGACCTGATCGCCAGGATCAAGATCATCCCCGATATGGTCAGCCTGAACAACGCGCAATCCCGTCTCAACCGGGCGAAGATCAATTACGAGGACGCCAAACGGCAATACGAGCGGCAGAAAGACCTTCTCAAGCAGGGCGTGATCGCCCAGGCGGCTTTTGAGACCTTTGACCTGGCGTTCAAAAATGCCGCGGAAGAGGTGGACGCCGCGGAAAGCAACCTGGAACTCATCAAGGAAGGACAGTCCAAGAAGAGCAACCAGCCGACCAACACCATGGTCCGCTCCACCGCCGAGGGCATGGTGCTGGATGTGCCCGTGGAGGTCGGATTCTCCGTCATCGAAAGCAATACCTTCAACGACGGGACCACGATCGCCTCCGTAGCCGATATGGGCGATATGATCTTCGAAGGAAAGATCGATGAAACGGAAGTGGGCAAGATCCGCGAAGGAATGCCCCTGATCCTGACCGTCGGCGCCATCGACGACGCCACCTTCTCGGCCAGCCTGGAGCACATCTCGCCCAAAGGCATTGAGGAAAACGGCGCCATACAGTTCGAGATCAAAGCCAACGTGAACCTTCAGGAAGATCAGTTCATCCGGGCCGGTTACAGCGCCAACGCCAAGGTGGTCCTCGACCGCACCGACAGCGTGCTGGCCATTCCCGAAAGCCTGCTGCAGTTCGATAAGGATTCTGCTTTCGTAGAAATTGAAATCGCCCCCCAGCAGTTTGAAAAGCGATACATCAAGACCGGGCTGTCCGACGGCATCAACGTCGAGGTGAAGTCGGGCCTGTCGATGGAAGATAAGATCAAGCGCCCGGGCGCATCGATGAAATAAGATCAGTTATCACACGACAGATGGCAGAAATAGCCGGAAAAATGAACGGGAAAGACAGATTTTGAGTAACTTCGCCGGTTCAAAGATTTTAAAAAACCAAAGTGATGTATTGCAAGAAATTATCTTTCGCCCTGCTGAGCATTTTAGTGGTATTTACCTTTTCATGCCGGCAAACCCCCAAAACAGAAGCACAAATGGAACAGGAAAACCCGGGCCTGGCCGCCGGGCAGGAAACCCTCGCCCCGGCCGACGCCGGACATGTCGCCAGCCGCCTGGCCACCTACGCGCCCTTCACCCTGACCTCCGACATTGCTCATCTTTCTGAAAAAGAAAAACAGATCCTCGTGATCCTGTTCGATGTCGCCGACATCATGGACGAACTCTTCTGGAACCAGGCCATGGGCCCGAAAGCCCCCTTCCTGGCCCGGATACAGGATGATAGCGCCCGGAAATTCGCCGAGATCAATTATGGCCCCTGGGACCGCCTCGACGGCAATAACCCTTTCCTGGCCGGTATCGGACCGAAACCCCTGGGCGCCAACTTCTACCCGGTCGACATGACGCGGGAGGAGTTCGAAGCCTTCACCGATCCGAACAAGTCAAGCCTCTACACGCTGATCCGGCGCAACGACGACGGCAGCCTGCGCAGCGTCTGGTACCACCAGGCCTATGAGACCCAGCTGAAACGGGCTGCTGAACTCATGAAACAGGCCGCAGGACTGGCCGAAGACGCCGGGTTGAAGAAATACCTGGAAATGCGCGCCGACGCCCTCCTGAGCAGCGATTACCAGCCCAGCGACTTCGCCTGGATGGACATGCGCACCTCCAGCATCGACTTCGTGGTCGGTCCGATCGAGAATTATGAAGATGCGCTCTACGGATACAAAGCCGCATTTGAATCATACATCCTGCTGAAAGATCCGGAATGGAGCCAGCGCCTGGAAAAATTCGCCGCCATGCTGCCCGACCTGCAGCGCGGCCTGCCCGTTGAAGACGCCTACAAGACCGAGATCCCCGGCGCCGACGCCGACCTGAATGCGTACGACGTGGTCTACTATGCCGGCGACTGCAACGCAGGCAGCAAGACCATCGCCATCAACCTGCCCAACGATGAGGAGGTGCAGCTTCAGAAAGGCTCCCGCAAGCTTCAGCTGAAGAATGCCATGCAGGCCAAATTCGACAAGATCCTCGTGCCGATCTCCACGGTACTGATCGACCCGGCGCAGCAGAAGCACGTCACCTTCAACGCCTTCTTTGAGAACACCATGTTCCATGAAGTGGCCCATGCCATGGGCGTGAAGAACACCATCAACGGAAAAGGCCCCGCCCGGACCGCGCTGAAAGAGATGTACTCCAGCATCGAAGAAGGCAAGGCCGACATCATGGGCCTCTACCTGGTGACCAAACTCTACGAAATGGGCGAACTGACCAGCGGGGAGGTGATGGACAACTATGTCACCTTCATCGCCGGCATCTTCCGCTCTTCGCGCTTTGGCGCCGCCAGCGCGCACGGCAAGGCCAATATGATGCGCTTTAACTTCTTCTGGGAAGAAGGCGCCCTGGTCCGCAATGCCGATGGTACGTACACCGTCGATTTTGAAAAAACAAAGGCAGCTATGGAAAAACTGATGCAGCGCATTATCCGCATCCAGGGCGACGGCGATTACGACGCCGCAAAACAGTGGGTGGAAACCGACGGCGTCATCAAACCCGAACTCCAGGCCGACCTCGACCGCATCAATGCCGCCAGCATCCCGGTCGACGTGGTGTTTGAGAAAGGGAAACAGGTGATTGGACTTTGAGAATTTTGAATTTTGAATTTTGAATTTTGAATTCCGGGGGAAGCTAATGGTAAAAATAATTCACAAGAATAACAATTGAACAATATAACAATTGAACAATATAACAGTGTAACAATATAACAGTGTAACAATTTAACAGTGTAACAATTTAACAGTGTAA
>CAZAZE010000003.1:142227-248434 GCA_964489545.1 uncultured Bacteroidales bacterium | reverse complement strand
TAACAGTGTAACAATTTAACAGTGTAATAATGAAACGAATAACCTTATTATTCACCGCTTTTTTCCTGTTCTTCGGCGCGTCGCTGCGGGCGGATGAAGGCATGTGGCTTCCGATGTTCGTGGAGCGGCTGAACTATGTGGACATGCAGAAAATGGGACTCCATCTCACCGCGGAGGAAATATACAGCATCAACAACTCCAGCCTGAAGGACGCCATCGTGGGCCTGAGCAACGGCAGCCAGCCGGCGGGCTTCTTCTGCACCGCCGAAGTGGTCTCCGACCAGGGACTCCTCTTCACCAACCACCATTGCGCCTACGATATGATCCAGAAACACAGTTCCGTTGAGCACGATTACCTTAAGGACGGCTTCTGGGCCATGAGCAAGGAAGAAGAGCTGCCCAACGAAGGGATCTCGGCTACGTTTTTCATCAGGATGGAAGATGTCACGGATTCCATCATCCCGTTCCTTTCCGATACCATGTCGGCTTCCGACCGTTCGGCCAAGGTCAGGGAAATCTCCGGCCGCCTGAAGAAGAACGCCGACCCGGACAAGAAATACTGGGTTAATGTAAGCAGCTTTTTTAACGGGAATGAATATTACCTGTTCGTTTACGAAGTGTTCACGGATGTCCGCCTCGTCGGCGCACCGCCTTCCGCCATCGGCAAGTTCGGCGGCGATACCGACAACTGGATGTGGCCCCGCCATACGGGCGACTTTTCCATCCTGCGCGTCTATGCCGCTCCCGACGGATCCCCCGCCGATTATGCCAAAGAGAATGTCCCGCTGAAACCCAAACACCATCTGCCGGTGACCGTCAATGGCGTGGAAAAAGGCGACTTTGCCATGATCTGGGGCTACCCGGGCAGCACCGACCGGTACCTGAGCTCCTATGGCGTGGAATTCCAGATCAACCACTTTGACCCGAACATCGTCCGGCTGCTGGGCGAACAGCTCAAGATCTGGAAGGAAGATATGGATGCCGACCGCTCCGTGGCCATCAAGTACGCCTCCAAATACGCTTCTACCGCCAACGGCTGGAAGTTTTACATGGGCGAAGAAAGAGGGCTGAAACGCCTGAATGTGAAAGGCCAGAAGGAAGAACTCGAGCAACAGTTCGTCAGCTGGATGGAGCAGGACGAAGCCCGCAAGGCAAAATACGGCGAAGTGCTTCCGGGTTTGAAATCAGGATACGAAGCCATTGGCGCCAAATTCCAGCCCTTCATCCTTTCGGCTTTGGCCGCCTCTTCCCCGGAGATCCTGGGCTTCGCCCAGTCGTTCGGCGTGATCGGCGGGCTGCTGGAAAGCAAGGACAAGACCGGCGCGATCGAAGAATCGGTCACCGAACTGCGGGCTGCGGCCAAAGAGCATTTTAAGAACTACAATACGGCAACCGACCAGAAGGTGTTCGCCCGGATGATGGAGCTGTACAGCCAGGAAATGCCGGCTGATCTGCAGCCAAAGGGCTTAAAGGATATGGTGGCCAAATACAAGGGCGATTTCAAGGCCATGGCCGCCGACGTCTTTGCGAATTCCTTCCTCTCGACGGAAGAGAAAGTCAACGCCTTCCTCGACAAGCCCAGCTATAAGGCGATATCCAAAGATCCCGCCATTTTCCTGGGCAACGAACTCATGGGCGCCATGATGGGGGTCGCCGGAGAATACCGGAGTGCCAATCAGGAGATCGGCAGGAATGAGCGGCTGTTCATCGCCGGCCTCAGGGAGATGATGCCCGACAAGGCTTTCTACCCCGACGCCAACAGCACCATGCGGCTCACCTACGGCTCCGTGCAGGACTACAAAGGCGCCGATGCCGTATACTACGATTACAAGACCCACCTGAGCGGCGTGATGGAAAAAGAAGACCCGACGAATGAGGAATTCATCGTCCCCGAAAGACTGAAGGAACTCTACGCGAAGAAAGATTTTGGCATCTATGGCAGCGGCGACGACCTGGTCACCTGTTTCCTGACCACCAACGACATCACCGGCGGTAACTCCGGAAGCCCGGTCATCAACGGCAACGGGGAACTCATCGGCCTGGCCTTCGACGGCAACTGGGAAGCCATGAGCGGCAATATCGCCTACGAGCCGAACCTGCAGCGCACCATCTGCGTGGATATCCGCTATGTGCTGTTCATCATTGACAAATACGCCGGGGCGCAGAACCTGATCGACGAGCTCACCTTCGGGCCGCGGAAGATCAAGGTCCAGCGCGAAGACATTACCCTGGAACCGGTTCTGGAGGAAGCAAGATAATTTTCCGGATGTTTCCGGAGCAAAAAACGCTGTGATCCTCAAGGGGTCACAGCGTTTTTTTATGGAACCACCTGAACCAGCAGATCGAGGGCTCTTCTCTCTTCAATCGCCTGCATCATCTCAGCTACCTCTGAATTCACGGATTTGCTGATTGCAGGGCTGGTGAGGCTGAAGGTGCTCACCATAAGCAGTTTATCCGGAGCTGTCTGGATGATCGCGAAGGAATAGCTGCCAAATTCCCTTTTCAATTGAATGTTCTTGTTTTCGCCGGCCAGTTTAACATTATGGTCGAAAGTCAGTTCGTAGGTAAAATTATCCGCTCCCACGAAATCAGGATAAAAATCAGTATACCGGAAGTCGGGGCTGAACCCGTCGGGAATGACATGATTCACCCAATTATCCATGTGAATGACGCAACCATCAGTGGTTTTTTCTACAAGATCACGACAGACATACGCACAATTGATCTTTGTAGTGAACGGAAACAATAATTGTGTGGCCGAAACTTCATTCTTATTCAGGATAACCTGATCAGAAATATCACACACTCTTTTGTGGTAGCGTGGATTGACGGTCAGATCATTCGGTTTGTCAGAGTATGAAAACCTGCAGAGTGTCGCGTACTGGCCTTTCAGGGTCAGAGAGGTTTGGAAATCCACTGTTCCGGAATCGATGCTGATTGTCGCGGCGCTTGTGGCCTTCCGGGTGTTGTCGGCCAGCAAACTCTCAGGGGTTCTGATGATTCTGGCAGAATCCAGGATATTCAGCTTATATCCTCCGAAATCATAGGAATTTACCAGCATTACCGGGATGTCTTCATAATAAAAGGGCAATTCTTCCACATAGTACCTGTTCTTTTCCGAACGCGGTAGCACGTATGAAGTAACTTCGTTCTTAAGTATCGCGGCAAAGATCACGTCATTGTCATACATGGGTGAAAAATACCGGGTGCTGATCTCCCCGCTTCTTTTGTCGGTGGGATATGCGGTGAAAAAGTTCAGTCCGAGCTTCAGGATCATGTGGGCGTAAATTTGTTCCATGGCGAAATCCTGCATGACGCCCCCCTGCAATTCGATGGCCGGCCTGTGCACTTTGTAATTCTCCTCGTTGTTATAATAATCATGAGCATCCTTGTATTCCACGCTGTCTGCCATATATCTCTGAAAGAACTGCAATGACCTGAGGCCGCTCGGGTCGCTGCCCGCCATGGTCCTGTATTTTGCCGCAATCTTCTCATACATCAGGTTGTCTTTATCCTTTGCTCCGATCGAATGATCAACGGTGGCCACGGATATGTCGGTTTCCCTGTAAAAGCAAAGCATCAGCCACAAAGGGACAAACTGTTGTTTAAAGGAATTGAATTCCTCGTATATGAGTTCATACGGCTTCAGGCTAAAGGTAAAATTCGGCAGGTCTCTGTAAGGCCTGCTCCAGGGTTCATTCAGGCAGCCTGGGAGATCCTCCATTTTCCAGGAATATGATTTGCGGCCATTTTCGTCCTGAAAAACCGGTGGAGCCAGGTTGACCAGGAAGGTGTCGATCTTTAATGCCGAAGGATGAGACAATGTAAGGGAAACAGATTTTTTGGGAAACCCGGAGTGAAAGAACACCCGGGTTGAGAATAATTTGTACCAGTTTTCCTTGAAAAGAAATGTGTATGAATAACTGATCCTCAGGATATCTCCCACTTCCAGGCCGTCAAGGCAGTAATAATGATGAAAGGCTTCACCGAGTGAAGTTTTAATGAGTCTTTCAGCATGGATCCGGACTGTGGGCTGCAATGTCCTGACGGTTCCATCTGTTTTTTCCAGAACGGCACTGAAGCGGTTGACCTTGAGTCCCGAGATGCTTCCCACATTCTCCCTGATCTCCGGAGCATGGAGGATATAAGTCGGATCGAGGGGTTCAGGGATCATTATGGAATCCAGCCAGGCGATGCCCTGATCGTTATTGATCTGATAAGTTATATCCTTCTCGACGGTAAAATTCATCAGGTACGATTTCTGGCCGCTTACGATCAGGTTCGTTTGTTCTTCCAGAATGATGAGGTCGGCGTTGAGCAGGTGGCTTTCAAAGTCATTTGCCCGGGCAATCAAAAGCAATGGGGCGAAGCACAGAAGATGGCAAAGGCTCCTGAGCGATAACCTGAATTTAGACATAACTCACGGTTTTTGGTCTGGTGAGCTAATTTATCGAAAAATTCCGGATGCTGATTTATTTGTTTTTAAGCGGAATTCTGATCAGACGCTCCAGGGTGATTTTTCCACCGGGGTCTCTTTTTGGGTGGGAGAATTCAATCAGGCAGGCCGGGCAAAGGCAGCTGTCGTAATTTGCTTCGATGAATTCCAGTGCATCCAGGGGCAGATAGACTTCAAAGCACCAGCATTTGCCCGATTTCGAGCAGTGGAACTGTTTTCCGCAGCGCGGACATATAGATGGTTCCGGGTTGGTCATTGGCTCACTTCTTTCGCGTCATTTTGCCCTAAGCTCAACGCTCACCGCCTGCACCCTGCCTCCGACGGGCGGGTTCAGCTTCGATATTTTTACGCGGCAATCCGTCACCTGGGGCAACTCTTTGGCGATCCGGTTCAGGATGCGGCGGCCGACATGCTCCAGCAACCGGGAATTGACCACCATTTCTTCCTTCACATATCCATAGACTGCTTGATAATCCACCGTTTTCAACAGATCGTCCGTAGCTTCGGCCCGGGAGGTGTCCGTTTCCAGGAAAACATCCACGATAAACCGCGTGCCGATGATCTGTTCCTCTTTAAAACAGCCGTGATACGCGTGAAATTCCATGCCTTCGACGGAAATCAGTCCCATAACGCTTTTATTATTCTGAATTATTGACCAAATATCGATGCCAGCGCCTGTTCAATCCGGCGCACGACTTCTTCGCGGCCGATCATCTCGCAGATCAGCGAAAGATCGGGGCCGAAACTGCCGCCCACCAGGCATAACCGCAGCGGGTTCATCAGTTGACCCAGCCCGGTGTTCCGCTCTGCGGCAAAGGCCTCGGCCTGGGCCTTGACCGCCGCCGCCGTGAACCCGGTGAGCGCGTTGAGTGAGGCAGCGAAGTCCCGCAGCAGGGCCGGCGTATCTTCCTTCCACTTCTTCTTCACGATATCCAGGTCATAGGATTCCGGCGCCTGGAAAAAGAAGAACGACTGCTCCCAGAACTGTCCGACGAAGTCAGAACGCTCCCTGACCAGTTCCACAACCCGGCTCACGAATGCATCCTGCGCCTCAATGCCCCGCTGTTTCAGTTCGGCCTGGAACAAGCCGGTGAGTTCCGCGGTGCTTTTTGCAACCAGGTAATGATGGTTGAACCATTTTGCTTTGGCCGGATCGAACCGGGATCCGGATTTTCCGACCCTTTCCAGCGAAAACCCGCGGATGAGCTCGTCCATGCTGAACACCTCCTGTTCCGTGCCGGGATTCCAGCCCAGCAGGGCCAGCATATTGATCACGGTCTCGGGGAAATACCCCGATTCGCGGTAGCCGCTGGATATGTCGCCCGTGAACGGGTCTTTCCATTCCAGGGGGAAAACGGGAAATCCCAGCCGGTCGCCGTCTCTTTTGCTCAGTTTCCCGGTGCCTTCGGGCTTCAGGATGAGGGGAAGATGGGCGAACAATGGCGCATCCCAGCCGAAGCTGCGGTACAGCAGGATGTGCAGCGGCAGCGAAGGCAGCCATTCCTCGCCCCGGATCACGTGGGTGATCTCCATCAGGCGGTCGTCGACAATATTGGCCAGGTGATAGGTGGGCATGCCGTCGGATTTGAACAGCACCTTATCGTCCAATGTGGCGGTTTGCACGGTGATCTCACCGCGGATGAGGTCGTGGAACACCAGGGTTTCGTTTTCGGGGATGCGGAAACGGATCACGTAAGGCCGGCCCGAACTTATTTGTTCCTGAACCTCTGCCTCCGTCATAACCAGCGAATTCTTCATCTGCAGGCGCGTGGAGGCGTCGTAGGTAAACACTTTCTTTTCCTTCTCGGCTTCCTTCCGGCGCGTCTCAAGCTCCGCGGCCTCGTCAAAAGCGTAATAGGCGTGGCCGTTGCGAACCAGCTCGTCTGCGTATGCCCGGTAGATCTCCCGGCGGTCCGATTGCCGGTAGGGCGCGAAGGGCCCGCCGGTGTGAACGCCTTCATCAAACCGGATCCCCAGCCATTCGAGGGATTGGATGATGTATTCCTCTGCGCCGGGAACGTAGCGGTTCTGGTCGGTGTCTTCGATCCGGAGGATCATTTTGCCGCCCGTATGGCGGGCATAAAGGTAATTGTACAAGGCGGTGCGCACCCCGCCGATGTGTAGCGGCCCCGTGGGGCTGGGTGCGAAGCGTACGCGGGTCGGTGTCATTCTGAACGGTCTATTCGATGATGAGTTTGCGTTTGAACAGGTGCGCGCCGTCACTGAGCGATACCAGGTAGATCCCTCCCGATAATGCGCCCAGGTTCAGGGCGTGAACCGGTTCTGAGATAATTTCCCGGTGGACGGCCCGCCCGGTGAGGTCGGCGATCTTCAATTCGTAGTCCCTGCCGGGCGTATTGGTTATGAACACCCGCACGACGTCGGTGGCCGGATTGGGCCCCAGGGTGAAATGCGCCGGGTTATCGGTTTCTTCAACCAGCAATACCAGGCTGTTGAGCCGGTGCAGGATCCATTGTTCCGGATCGAGATCGATATCGTCGGCCACCTTATCCATCGGAATGATGTAGTTATTGACGTTGGCGTCCTGGTACAACAGCAGCGTAGTTTCGGTACCGTCGTCGAACCGCACGTAATACGGGACCAGCATTTTAAACAGCGGCGTCACCTGGGTGGAGGTGGTCTGCGTGGAAGTGATGTAGAGGTTTTCCGCATCCTGGTGCCAGCTGATGTCAAATATCGGGTATCCCTGCCCGTAATACCACTGGTCGAAGAAATCGGTGAAATCCTGGCCGGAGATGTATTCCAGCCATTCCCGGAAATCATCCCCCGTGGCCACCGAATCCCCGTATTCTTCCATATAGGTCCTCAGGACTTCGTAAAACACGCTGTCGTCCTGGAGTTCGAACCGGATCATGTGCAGCAGCAGGGCGCCTTTGCTGTAAGAAAGCCTTCCGTCGAAGATGCGCCAGATGTTGCCCAGCTCTTCTTCCGGAACATATACACTGCCGCCGGGCTGGGATTTCACCTGGTCGTGCCGGATCTTCAGCCACAGCGAATCGTAATAGGGCGTGGTCAGGTATGAATGGGCCAGGTAATCGGAATAGGTGGCAAAGCCTTCGTTGATCCAGATATCGCTCCAGGTGGCGCAGGTGACCTTGTCGCCGAACCACATGTGGCCCAGCTCATGGGCCACCAGCCCGAAGCCGAATCCGCCGATGGTGGTCATGGTCTGGTGTTCCATCCCGCCGCCCAGCTCGGTCTGGCAGTGGCCGTATTTTTCTTCGATGAAGGGATACAGGCCGAAGAGATCTGAAAAAAGAACAATGAAATCCGCTGTATTGTCGACGCCTTCCTGTACGTTGGGGAGGCAGCTGGGATGGTCGTAAATGAAATTCTGGATAAATACAGAATCGCTGGTGCCGGCCGGGTGGGCATAAATGTTGTATTCCTGGTAATCGGCCACGGCGAAGGAAATGAGATAGAAATCAATGGGATAATAGCTCTTCCATTCATACCGGAGCTTACCGGAGGGCATGGTCGTCACGCCGGTGAGCAGACCCTGAGAACCGGCCATGTTTTCCGGGCTGGTGGTCAGGAACACCCAGACGGAATCGGCCTTGTCGGTGAGGTCCTGCTTCACGGGGAACCAGTCTTTCGCTGCGTAGGGCTCCGAGAGGGTCCAGCTGACATGCTTGTCGTACTGAGGGTTATAGTCGGTGGTAACGCCCGAGAAGAATCCGCCCGAAGGAGGGGTGCCATGATACCAGGCTTTCACGGAGAGCAGCTCACCCTGAGCCGCCGGTCCGGGAAGTGTCACCGTCACCAGGTCGCCGCTGTGCGTGAAGGAGCAGAAGGCGCCGTTCACATGCACGGAATCGACCATCATCTCGTCGATCAGCTCAAACGCGAACAACTGCATGTCCGGAACAAGGCTGTGTGCCTTGATGGTCGTATTGCCCGAAATGGCGGTTGTGTTGTTTTCCACATTCAGATCGAGAAAATAAAAGGTCACGTCATAGTCCTCGAGCAGTTCGTTCACGACATATGGCGTGTAATAGGTCTTCAGGTGCTCGCCGGCCGATTTGGCATGGTGACAGTAGGGTTCATCCGGGGCGAAGGAAATATTGTACTGCGCGCGCAGCGATAACGCCGCGACGGCCGCCAGCAGAAGGAAAACAGTCTTTTTCATCGGGATAATGTGGAATAATGCCATCGGGGCAGCCAAAACATTGATTAACTTTGTCAAAAGAGAACAAAGATAATATTTATTTGTTCTTCATCGTTTGAGGAAGAGCCCTGACCGCAACCCGACCGTACATGAAACCGGATAACTATACCCTGCTGATCAGTAAACTCGATGAGTTTATCCGGAAGTATTACCGGAACAAACTGATCCGGGGCGGGATCTTTTTTGTGGCGATATTCCTGGCCTTTTTCCTGGCCATCGCCATCCTGGAATATTTCGGACGGTTCAGCACGGGGGTGCGCACGGGTTTCTTTTACTCCTACGTACTGATAAACGCCGCGATCCTCTGGCGGCTCATCCTGGTGCCGCTGTTCCGGCTGTTCCGGCTCGACCGGACGATCAGCCATGAAGAAGCCGCCGGGATCATCGGAAGGCACTTCCCGGAGATCAGTGATAAGCTGCTGAACACGCTGCAGCTTAAATCGCTGGAGACACAGGCCGGCGGCGCTTCCCGCGAACTGATCCGTGCCGGCATCGACCAGAAGATCGAAAAACTCCGCCCGGTACCGTTCACCCTGGCCATCAACATCCGGCAGAACCTGAAATACCTGCGCTACGCCCTGCCGCCCGCCATCCTGCTGCTGCTCATCCTCATCATCTCCCCGGAAGTGATCACCGAACCCTCCGAACGGATCGTCAATCACAATACCGTTTATGTCCCCCCCGCTCCGTTTACGGTCACCCTGCTCAATGAGAAACTGGAGGCGGTCCAGCAGGAGGATTTCCTGTTGGAAGCGCGCGTGGAAGGAACAGAATTGCCGGCGGAACTCTATGTGGAAATGAGCGGCACCCGCTACCGGATGGAGCGAAAAAGCCCGGTACTCTTCCGCTACAACATCCGCAATATCCAGGAAAGCAAACGCATTCGCCTGGTGAACGACCTGTATGCATCGGGATTCTACGACATACGGGTGCTGCCCAAACCCATCGTACTGAGTTTCGAAACCGCACTGGATTATCCTTCCTATACCGGTAAGGCGGATGAGAATCTGGAAAATACCGGGGATCTGACCGTACCTGCCGGCACATCGGTCAACTGGCGTTTCTTCACGCGCGACGCCCGGAAAATCTTTTTCTCCTATGAGCAGGAAACGGAAGAGATTTCCAGTCCGTCATCCAATACGTTCAGTGTGGATCGCCGAGCCATGCGCAGCGTTTCCTACACCGTCCTGGCCGGCAATGAGTTCCTGACCAGCCGCGATTCGATGTCGTTCAGCATTACAGTCATCCCCGACGCCTATCCCTCCATTTCCGTGGAGCAAACCCGGGATTCCATTTTCGACAAGAAGATATACTTCCGGGGGCTGATCCGTGATGATTACGGGTTCAGCAGGCTAACTTTCAACTATCGCCACGATCAGACCGCCGATGCATCGGATGAACCTTCGGAGGAATACCTCGTGGAAATCCCGGTCAGCAAAATGTCGAACCAGCAGCAGTTCTTCCATTTTTTTGACCTCGACTCCATCGAGGTGTTGCCCGGCAACCAGATTGAATACCACTTCGAGATCTGGGACAATGACGGCGTCAGCGGCCCCAAGGTCACCCGTTCCCAGCCCATGATCTTCAAAGCGCCAACCCTGGATGAGATCGAGCAGAAAAACGAAGAGGACAGCCGGCGCATATCCGATGAGCTGGAAAACAGCATCCGGGAGGCGAAAGACCTTCAGAAAAAGGCGGAAGAGCTCAGCCGGAAACTGGTGGAGAAGCAGAACGTGGGCTGGCAGGAACAGCAGCAGCTCCAGGAACTGATGCAGGAACAAAAGGAACTGCAGGAGAAGATCGAGCGGATCCGGAAAGAAAATGAAATAAAATCTTTTCAGGAGCAGCAGTACAAAAAGGTCGACGAGGAGCTCGTCCGGAAACAGCAGCGGCTGGAGGAACTGTTTAACCAGATCCTTGACGAAGACATGAAGAAGCTTTTCGAAGAGCTGCAGCAGTTGCTTGACAAGGCCGACAAGGAAAAGGTGCAGGAAATGCTGGAGAAGATGCAGAACGACAGCAAAGACCTGGAAAAGCAGCTGGACCGCAACCTGGAATTGTTCAAACAACTGGAATTTGAAAAGAAACTACAGGAGAGCATCGACAAATTGAAGGACTTATCGGCCCGCCAGGAAGAGCTCGGGGAAAAAAGCGAGGAGAAAAAGGCAGATGCTGAAGATTTGCAGAAGGAACAGGAAAAGCTGAACGAAGAATTCAATAACTTGCGTAAGGATCTGGACGACCTGGAGCAGAAGAACAGCGAGCTGGAAGAGCCCAACCCGATGATCGACAGCGATCCTTCAGAGGAGCGTATTATGGAAGACATGGAGGAGGGCACCGAAAAGCTGCGGAAGGGTATGCCGGCCCAGGCGGCGCCGGATCAGAAGGGCGCGGCGGAGAAAATGCAGAAACTGGCTTCGCAGATGGAGGAAATGCAGAGCGAGATGTACACCGAGGAGCTCGGTGAAAACATTGAATCGCTGCGCGAGATCCTGGAGAATCTCCTGCAGTTGTCTTTCGACCAGGAGGAATTGATCGCGCGCACGGCTGAAACCTCAACGATGGATCCGCGGTATCCGCAGATCATCGAGACCCAGAAGCGGATCAAGGACGACCTGGTGATGGTGGAGGATTCGTTGTGGGCGCTGAGCAAGCGGCAGCAGATGATCGAACCGTTTGTCACCCGCGAGATCCAGGACATCAACCATTACGTGGGGAAGGCCCTGGAAGACCTGGTGGAACGGAGGAAAGGCCCGGCGGGTGAAGACCAGCAGTTCGTGATGACTTCCATGAACGACCTGGCGCTGCTCCTTTCGGAAGCCCTGAACCAGATGATGAACGCCATGCAGATGCAGAGTGCCGGTTCATGTAAGAAAGGCAGTCCGAAGCCCGGGCAGGGGACGGCATCGATGAAGAGCATGAGGCAATTGCAGCAGCAGCTGAATGAACAGATTAAGAAGATGAAGGAGGGGCAGGGAAAGCAGCCCAACAAGTCGGAAACGGGGCGGAATTCAGCCTCCAGTGAAGGTTTTGCACGGGCGGCGGCTCAGCAGGAAGCGATACGGAGAATGATGGAACAGTACCAGGAAGAGATGAAAGAGCAGGGGATGGGGAACAGCACGGAGTTGCGGGAAATGATGCAGCAGATGGAAAAGACCGAAGCTGAACTGGTCAACAAGATCATTACCCAGCAGACGCTGGAACGGCTTAAGGACATAGAGACCAGGCTCTTAAAACATGAGAAGGCGGAGTTGCAACGAGAGATGGAGGAGCAGCGCGAATCGAAGGAAGGAAAATCTTTCAACAACAGAAACCTTGAAGAGTTTTTAGAGTATAACAAGTTAAAAAATAAAGAAGTTGAATTGCTGAGGACGGTACCCCCGAATCTGAGGCCATTTTACAAAGAGAAAGTAAATCAGTACTTTTACTATTTCGAAGTGTTTTGATTTATGAAGAAAAGAAAGGAAATCAGCATCCATTCTTCTGAGAATGAGATGTACCTTGTGGAGCAGTTTATTGAGCAGATCAGCGACGAGTACCTTTTAGGCGATGATTATTTCGGGAACCTGATGGTGGCGGTGACAGAAGCGGTCAAAAACGCGATCCATCACGGAAACGGGGGCGACCCCGCCAGGAAAGTCCATATCCATCTGGAAACCGGGAAAAACGGCCTTTGGATTACCGTTTCGGACCAGGGGGACGGCTTTGATTTTGACCGGTACCTGGAAATGGATTATCTGGGAAATCCGGATATGGCCGGAAAAAGAGGCCTGTACCTGATCCGCTCGCTGGCCGATGAGATCCGTTTTCAGGATAAAGGCCGGATGCTGCGGATGCTGTTCCGGATCAACGGGATTGACGAACGCGTGGTCGAACACCGGCAGCATACCATGTTCCAGTATTTCCGGATGGGCTTGCCAACCCGGCTGGAGAATTGATGAACCAACCTGAAGAACCATGAAGCCCGAAGTTTATTTCTTCAACGAGCAGATTGACTTTCAGCTGAAAGATAAACGGAAAATCAGGGCATGGATTATACAAACCATTGAAAATGAGGATCGTAAATCAGGGGTCCTCAATTTTATTTTTACTACTGACGAATTGCTGCTGCGCCTGAACCAGGATTATCTCAATCATTACACCCTGACGGACATTATTACTTTTGATTTATCCGAGGAGGAAGGGATGATATCGGGAGATGTGTACATCAGCATTGAACGGGCCCGGGAGAATGCACGGGCGTATAAAGAACCGTTCAACCGGGAGGTGCGCCGGCTTATTATACACGGCGTTTTGCATTTGCTGGGTTATCGCGACAAGACCCGGGAGGAACAGGCTTTGATGCGTTCCCGGGAGGAATATTACCTATCTTTGCCCCCGTGGATCTGAAATGTTCCACGTGGAACATGATTCTTTTGGTTTCATTTGAAGTTTCGCATGTTTAAGGAATACGATATTGTTGTCGTGGGCGCGGGTCATGCCGGTTGTGAAGCGGCGGCGGCGGCGGCCAACCTGGGCTCTTCCGTCCTGCTGGTTACGATGAATATGACTAATATGGCCCAAATGTCATGCAACCCGGCCATGGGCGGCATCGCCAAGGGGCAGATCGTCCGGGAAATCGATGCCCTGGGCGGCTATTCGGGCATCGTCACCGACCGGACTATGATCCAGTTTCGTATGCTCAACAAATCCAAAGGGCCGGCCATGTGGAGCCCCAGGGCGCAGAACGACCGAATGCTGTTTTCGATCGAATGGCGGAAAATGCTTGAGCAAACACCAAACCTCGACTTCTGGCAGGATATGGTCACGGGCATCAGGACCTCGGGCGATCAGGTGACCGGCGTAGTAACCTCTATGGGCCACGAAATCCCATGCAAAGCCGTAATCCTTACCAACGGGACCTTCCTGAACGGCATTATCCACATAGGGCTGAAGCAATACGGCGGCGGAAGGATTGGCGAAAAAGCGGCGAAAGGCCTTACCGAGAACCTGGTTGCCCTTGGGTTTGAATCAGACCGGATGAAGACCGGCACACCGGTTCGGGTTGACGGACGCACGCTCGATTTCAGCCGGATGGAAGAGCAAAAGGGAGATGAACAACCGGCGAAATTTTCCTTTACGGATACCCCTCCCCTGACGCGACAGCGCAGCTGCTACATCACTTATACCAATCCGGTCGTCCATGATGTCCTTCGGACCGGGTTCGACGAATCACCCATGTTCGCGGGCAGGATCGAAGGGATCGGGCCACGCTACTGTCCGTCGATCGAGGATAAAATCAACCGTTTTTCTCACCGCGACAGCCACCAGCTGTTCGTTGAGCCGGAAGGCTGGGATACGGTGGAATATTACATCAACGGGTTTTCTTCTTCCCTGCCCGATCATGTTCAGTTTGCTGCCTTAAGAAGAATTCCGGGATTTGAAAACGCGCGGATATTCCGTCCAGGGTATGCCATAGAGTATGACTATTTCCCGCCGGTCCAGCTCAAGCCCACGCTGGAGACCAAACTGGTGCACAACCTCTTTTTTGCGGGACAGATCAACGGCACCACAGGCTATGAAGAAGCGGCCGCGCAGGGGCTCATGGCCGGCATCAACGCCCACCTGCTGCTGCGCGATGAGCCCGGCCTGGTGCTCAAACGTTCAGAGGCGTACATCGGCGTACTCATCGATGACCTGATCACCAAAGGGGTCGATGAACCCTACCGTATGTTTACCTCACGGGCAGAATACCGCATCCTGTTGCGGCACAGCAACGCCGACCAGCGGCTGACGCCCCTGTCTAACCGCCTGGGCCTCGCTTCAAGCGAGCGAAACGAGCGAACGAAGGGAAAAATCGAAGGCATCCGGTCGCTTTTGCACTATATGCGCCGCCTCAGCGTGGAACCCGAAGAAATCAATCCTTATCTCGAATCGGTTCAGACGGCGCCCATCAACCAGAAAACGAAGGCAGCGGGACTGCTGCTCCGCCCGCAGGTCAGCCTGGAAGGCCTGGGCAAAGCCCTTCCGGTTTTGCGGCAGCAACTCGATGCGGTCACCGGCCGGAAGGATGAGATCCTGGAGGAAGCGGAGATCCAGGTCAAATATGAAGGATACATAGAAAAAGAAGGAGATCTGGCCCAAAAACTGGAACGGCTCGACTCAGTTTATCTCAAAGAGGAGTTCGACTATCACCGCATTACGGCACTCTCCTTCGAGGCCCGGGAGAAACTTTCCCGTATCCGGCCGGCCTCCCTCGGCCAGGCATCCCGGATCAGCGGCGTCTCCCCCGCCGATATTTCGATTTTGCTGGTTCACCTCGGCCGGTGATGTGTTCCACGTGGAACAGTTGGCGGTCAGCAGTCGGCGGTCAGTAGGGAGTCTAAATTGGCACGATTTTTATTCTTCAACAGAATTAATTAATTTTAGCCCTTTAGACGCGTCGGACCGCCGGACGGAAGCCTGAGATTACTTTTGGATTTTCATCGCACAGCGGGCCGGAAATAAAGCCATCTGTAACACTATGAATTTCAGCTGAAAGGTCCCATGATGGAGCAAAAAGCGGTCAGAAATCGAAAAATCGCCCGGTATGCGATCCTGGTCGGTATATTCCTGGCCGCGGCAATGTGGTCCCGGCAGCAGTGGGTCAACCGGGGGGTTCAGGCTGCTTACCTCGGCGAACTGATACAGGAGGCGCTCCATGAAAAGGAACACCGGGCTGAGGCGATCCTGTCCGGCGTGATTGGAATGGAGCAGGAAGATGTGTCGTTTGATAAAATCTATGACCGATTCCGGGTCCCTGTATCCGAAATACCGGATTTCGCCCTCCTGGTTTATCAGAAGGATTCTTTGGTTTTCTGGTCTGAAAACCGGGTCCCCGCAACGATTTCCCCGAGAGATGACCTGCCCGCTGCGCCTTTTTGCCGCCATGGAAACGGATGGTACCGCGTCATCCGGGCGGAGAAGGATCAATTGGCCGCCTTCGGGCTTATCCTCATAAAGAGTGATTATCCCTACCAGAACGACTTTCTGCATAATGCGTTTGCCCGGGAGTTTAACGTGCCCGAAGGAGTTCAGCTGGATACAGCGCGGAGCGGAACTGAAATCCTTAGCCGCGACGGAACCTTCCTGTTTTCTCTGGTCATCCCTGAAAATACAATTGTTTCCGACCGCTGGGAGATGCTGCCGATCGCTTTTGGGATCCTGGCGTTCGCCTCACTGCTCATCCTGCTGTTCCACCTCTACTGCGCCATGGAGTTCATGCGCAAGCGGCCCCTGCTGCTAATGGCCGGTTTTCTGATCGATGCGCTGATCCTGCGCGGCCTGTTCCTGTATTTCCGCTGGCCCGGATTTATCTATGATACCGCCCTGTTCGGACCGTTCCATTTCGCATCCTCAGCCATCACCCCTTCCCTGGGCGATTTCCTGGTGAACAGTATCTTCTGGCTGATCCTGGCGTTGCTGTTTTATGAGAAAGCAGAGCTGGGCGCGCTCCGGACCGGAAAAAGCGGCCGCCAAACCTTTTGGATGATCGCACCCGCTCTCGCCGCCCTGCTCTTCCTGCTGCTTGGGACAACCGTGCACCGGCTGGTCCTAGACTCCAGCCTGGAACTCGATTTCAATGAATTGTTCCGGATCGACACATACAGCGGCATCGGGCTGCTCGGACTCACTTCCCTGGTCCTGGCTTATTTCCTGTTTACCGCGAAACTGATCACCCAGTTCATTCGCGCAGGCATCCGGACCGGCCCTTTTATTATTACAAACCTGCTGTACGCCTTCATTGTGGCCATTATCGTTTTTTACCGGAACGATGCAGGGCAGGCTGTCGTTTCCGGTGTGTTTCTTGCAATATACCTGAATTCCTTCCTGTACTTTTCCCGCCGATCTGCCGGATACCGGGATATCGCAGGAGCCCTCTTCTTTATCGTGCTTTTTTCCGTGGTTACCACGATCCAGCTCGATATCCATCACGCCGCTAAGGAAAAGGATAACCGGATGGTCCTCGCCTCCGAACTCGCTTCACGCCGTGACCCCCTGATGGAGTTTGAATTCGCCGGGATCAGGGAAGAAATCATGGAGGATACCGTGCTGCAGGAAATGGCCCGGGCGGGGATGGACAATAATGCCATGGACGATTCCATCATCACCTGGGTGCAACAAAAATATTTCAACGCCCTCTGGAATAAATACGATCTCGTCCTGACTGTCTGCCGGCCCGAAGAATCCCTGAATATAAGGCCGGCGGGTTATATCGCCAATTGTTATGAATACTTCGACGCCTATTTCCATGACACGGATTCCGATTCCATCGGTCCGGGATTGTATTTCATCCATAGCGCCCCCGCCGGGAATTCCTATATCGCCCGGTTTGAGTTTACCGGACCCGGAAACAGCAACATGCGCCTGTTTGCCGAACTGTACTATAAATATTATGCGGAATCGGGTCTGGGATACCCCGACCTGCTGATGGATAAGAATATATCCGTGCTATCCGGCCTGTCAGACTACGCCTATGCAAGATACCTCGATGGGCGACTGATCTACAAGAACGGGGATTTTGCCTACCGGATCGGCTTTGACGCGTTTGACCGGGCGGACGAAGCCGTCTATTTTATTGATTATGAATCATTCAGCCATCTTGTGATGAAACATGATGCGCGTAATGTGTTAATTATCAGTAAGAAAAACACTTCGTTACTTGGCTGGGTGGCGCCCTTCTCCTACCTGTTCATCCTATTCACCGTATTCCTGTTGCTCTTCCTGGGAATGCAGATCCTGCGCCGCAGAATCCGCAGGGTTGAATTCAGTTTCGGCAACCAGATGCAGTTTGCGGTCATTTTCATCATCGTCATCGCGTTCATTATCCTTGGAATCATCACCCGGTCGAACATCATCCATTTATATGATGAAAAGAACCGGGATAACCTCAATGAAAAAACGCTGTCGGTACTGACCGAAATGGAGCACAAGATCGGCGACATGGCGGAGATCCCGGAGGAAATGCAGCCATACCTGTACGATCTGCTTTACAAGTTCTCCCTTATCTTCTTTTCCGATATCAATATGTACGATCCCTCAGGGACGCTGATCGCCACCTCCCGCCCGCAAATCTTCGACGAAGAACTGATCAGCCGCAAAATTCAGCCTGATGCATTTCAGAGCCTCACCCGGGGACAGAGCCTCATCCACATCCAGGAAGAAAGGATCGGTGAGCAGGTATATCTATCGGCGTACATGCCTTTCCGCAATAACGACGACCGCATCATCGCCTACCTCAACCTCCCCTATTTTGCAAAACAGACCGAACTCAGGAAAGAACTGGCCGACTTCCTCTCGGCCTACATCAACGTATACGTTCTGCTGATCGTTCTGGCGGTGGTGATCACTATCCTGGTCTCCCGCCTGATCACCCGACCCCTGGCACTCATTCGCGAAAAACTGGGCCATATCGCCCTGGGGAAGGCGAACGAAAAGATCGAATGGGAGCGCAAGGATGAGATTGGCGGCCTGGTGGAGGAATATAACCGCATGATCGACGAACTGGCCCGCAGCGCGGAACTGCTGGCGCAATCGGAGCGGGAAAGCGCCTGGCGTGAAATGGCCCGCCAGGTGGCCCACGAGATCAAAAACCCGCTCACGCCGATGAAACTGAGCGTTCAATACCTGCAGAAAGCCTGGAATGAACAGTCCCCGGATTTTGAAAAACGCCTGCAAGGATTTACCCGTACCATCATCGAACAGATCGATGCGCTCTCGGAAATCGCTTCCGAATTTTCGGATTTCGCCAAAATGCCCGTCGCCCGCCTGGAAAAGATAGACCTTTCTTCAATCATCCGCACGTCCACTGACTTATACCACCACGCAGAGAATGTCCGGTTTGAACTGGAATTTCCCTCCTTCCCGTGCTTTGTCAAAGCCGACAGGAAGCAGTTGCTTCGGGTTTTTAACAATTTGATACAGAATGCTATAGAAGCAATTGGCGAGAAATCTGACGGGAAGATCCGCATCCGGGTGTCTGTGCAGGAAGCGCATTACCGGGTAGAAGTCACCGACAACGGCTCCGGCATTACGGAGGAGCAATCCAAACGCATTTTCTCCCCGAGCTTTACCACCAAATCCAGCGGCATGGGATTGGGGCTGGCGATGGTGCGCAGCATATTGACCAGCATCGGCGGGACGGTATCGTTTGAGTCGGAAGCAGGAAACGGAGCGACATTCCTTTTGCTCATACCGCAATATAGTGACTGACGGACCGGTCAGGCCATCAGGCGGATGAGCGCGCGATAGTCCTCATCGGTGAGTTTGTGGTGGTTGCCACCGGCCCGGTTGGATTTGAGCGTATCGAAAATCTCCCCGCCTTTTTCACCGGCATCAATGCCCGATTCCTTCAGTCGAACCGGCGAGCCGATCGACCGGAAGAAGTCTTCCATCCTGCTGATGGTTTCTTCGGCGGTTTGGGTTCCGAACAGGTTTTGCCCCAGTTCCGCAATCCTTCCGGGTATTTTATCGAGATGGAGTCTCATCCAGGCGGGATAGGCTATGGAAAGCGAGGCGCCGTGCGGAACGTCATACAGCACCGACAGGGTATGCCCGATGGAATGCACGCCCCAGTCGCCGTATCTGCGCCCGTACATCGTGAGGTTGTTCAGTGCGCTGGTGGCGGCGTACATAATGATCGCCCGGAGCCGGTAATCCTGCAGGTTTTCCAGCAGCGCCGGGCCGTGGTCCATGGCTTCGCGGATGATCGAATAAACGAAGCGGTCGGACAGGGTGGCCTCTCCATCGCCGAAATATGCTTCGAGGCAGTGGGCGATCAGGTCGGTGATGCCGTAGGCAGTGTAATCCCTGGAAACGGAAAAAGTATACTCTGGATCAAGAAAGGATTCTTTCGGATACGTGAGTGCGTCGCCGTAGCCCAGTTTTTCCTTCGTGGCGTTGTTCTGGACGACGGCGAAGCGGTTCATCTCAGTGCCGGTGGCCGCCAGGGTAAGCACGGAGATCATAGGAACGGCGGTTTTCGGCCGGGCTTTGCCTTTCATAAAATCCCAGCCGCTGTGCTGCACCGGGATGGTGATCGAGATGATCTTTGCCGAGTCGATCACGCTCCCCCCTCCTACCGCAAGGATCACGTCGGCCTGCTTTTCCCGGCCCAGCGCAGCCGCGGCGTCTACGTCCTCAATGATGGGATTTGGGCGTATGCCGGCATATTCGAATACCTCCAGGCCCGCTTTGCTCAGCTGCCCGGTCACCTGTTCATAAATGCCGTTCTTTTTAATGCTCCCGCCACCGTATATCAGAAGAACACGACGACCGTATTTTGAGATGGCGTCTCCGAGATTTTCCGCCACGCCCCTGCCGAAATGCAGCTTCACGGGGTTGTACATCACAAATGGTTCCATAAAAGATTGTTAAATTGTTACACTGTTACACTGTTACACTGTTACACTGTTGGATTGTGCCAATGTTAGTATAGTAACTGCCGGGAGACAATATTGTTCAGATAAAAAATGATTCCCGAACTTAAACCTTAAAACTTAAACCTCAAAACTTTCGCTAATCACTCCACTTCCCAGGCAAATCCTGCCATCCGGCGTGTACACCACCCCGAACTGCCCCGGCGCCACTCCCGTAATGCTCTGCTCCGACCGGATCACAAACTTCCCCAATCCCCCGCTCCCCCTCTCCCCGGCTTCCCTGCTTCCATGCCCCCCTGTTTCCCCGCTTCCCTGCCTCCATGCCCCCATGCCTCCCTGCCCCCATGCCTCCATGTTTCCATCATTGAACTCCGGCTGGTGCCTGATCTTAAAGAGAACAGGCTGCGGCACAGAATAATCCCGGTCGGGTTTTTCGCTGATGAACAGGAAATCGTCCAGGTTTACCGTATGGCTGTGCTGGGCGATGGGATCGTAGCCGTTGGATACGTAAATTACGTTGTCAGATGTGTCTTTTTTAACGACGAACCAGGGTCCCTGCGAGAGGCCCAGCCCTTTGCGCTGGCCGATGGTGTGGAACCAGAATCCTTTGTGTTTGCCGAGGATTTTACCCGTCTCCAGTTCCACAATATTTCCTTCGCGTTCTCCCAGGTAGCGGCGGATGAATTCGTTGTAGTTGATCTTGCCCAGGAAGCAGATGCCCTGGCTGTCGGGCCGCCGGGCGCTGGGGAGCTTAAGCGCTTCGGCCATTTTACGCACCTCCCCTTTCTCCATGTCGCCGATCGGGAACATGGCCCTGGATAGCTGCGGATAGGTGATCCTTCCCAGGAAATACGTCTGATCTTTACGCCGGTCGCGTGCCGTGCCCAGGAAAAACCGACCCTCATCTTCGATCACCCGGGCATAGTGCCCTGTGGCGATTTTATCGAACTCGCCGCCGAACTTGTCGTCAAAACTGCCGAACTTGATGAAGCGGTTGCACATGACGTCGGGATTGGGCGTGAGGCCTTTCTTCACCGTATCGAGGGTGTATTCCACGACGCGGTTCCAGTATTCGTTGTGCAGGTTGGCGATTTCGAAACGGCAGCCGTACTTTTTGGCGATATAGGTCGTGATCTCAATGTCTTCTTCCGATGGGCAGTCGGTGAACCCGGGCTCGTTGTCCATGCCGATGTGGATGTAGAAGATCACCGGGTCGTAGCCCAGCTCTTTGAGCAGCGGCACGGCGACAGAGGAGTCAACCCCCCCGGAAACAAGAGCGGCGATTTGCATGGTGCAAAGATAGCTATTAAAAAAATCCGCGTAATCCGCAAAATCTGCGAGCCAGTGATGACCTCTCGCAAATCTCGCAGATCACGCAGATATAACTCAGAACTCAGAACTCAGAACTCAGAACTCAGAACTAAATCAACCCTTTCGCGTGTTTCTCCCCGATCACCCTGAGCATGTCAACCGTCATGTTCTCCAGGTTCCATTTCGGGTTCCATCCCCACTCCTCGCGGGCGCAGGTGTCGTCCATCTTGTTGGGCCAGGTTTCGGCGATGGCTTTTTTCATCGGGTCGACCTGGTAGGTCATCTGGAAATCGGGGATGTGTTTTTTGATCTCGTTCGCGATGATCTCGGGGTCGAAACTCATGGCGGTTACGTTGAATGCATTGCGGTGTTTTAATTTGGAAGGATCGGCTTCCATGAGGTCGATGGCGGCGTCGAGGGCGTCGGGCATGTACATCATATCCAGGAAGGTGCCGGCCGGCAGCGGGCAGGTGAACTTTTTCTCCTTGATGGCGGCATAGTAAATCTCCACGGCGTAGTCGGTGGTGCCGCCGCCGGGCAGGGTGACGTTGGAGATGATGCCCGGGTAGCGGAGGCCGCGGGTATCCACGCCGAATTTCTTGAAGTAATAGTCGCTGAGCAGTTCGCCGGTGACTTTGGTGACGCCATACATGGTCGAGGGGCGCTGGATGGTGTCCTGCGGCGTGTTGTCGAGCGGGGTGGATGCGCCAAAAGCGCCGATGGAAGAGGGGAAGAAGACGGCGCAGCCGTTCTCGCGGGCCACTTCAAGGCAGTTGAACACACCGCCGACGCCGACGTTCCACGCCATGGTCGGGTTGCCTTCCGCTACGGCGGAGAGCAACGCGGCAAGGTTGTAGATCGTATCGATCTTATATTTTTTTACCACTTCGGCCATTTTCACCGCGTCGGTTGCATCAACCATTTCCAGGGGGCCGGATTCGGCGAGTTCTTTAGGGGGTAAAGTCTTGCGGTAGGCGGCCACTACGTTGGAGGAGCCATAGATTTCCCTGAGGCGCATGGTCAGTTCAGAGCCGATCTGACCTACGGAGCCGATAACGAGTATGTTTTTCATGTTTTAATCGTTTTTGTGAAAAGTTTAACAATTTGCGGCAAAAGTATAAAAAATGTGATATGTAGTATGTTTTATGGGCTAAATATTGGGAGAAGCAGGGGGGCAATTGAGTATCTAAGACAATTTTAAGGTTATCACGGCGGTGGAGCGGCCCGTTGAAACCAGTGGCATTATTCGCTATCTTTGGGGAAAGTATAATTATCGCGTTTTCCAGTCAGGATTCGGCTGGTAAATTCATGGAATTTGTATAACTTACATAGGTCGGTTATATAGTACGGTTTAAAAGGACAGTGACAAATGAAAGAGAATATGAATTACGAAAAAATCTCAGAGAAGATCGAACTTGAAATAGAAACTCTTTTTGAAGAACTACGATCAGGAATTTCTGCAAGAGAAGACAGTAGAGCCTTTGGCGCAATGATTGAGAAACGGATTACAGAGAATTGGGTAAACGTATGTGCCAATTTAGGCTACCATCCGATTGAAATACCTGGAAGAAGAACAATTTTTGATTTTGCCTGCAACATAAAAAAAACACTCTTTGGATTTGATGTGAAGACCAAGGATTTGGATTCAACAAGATATTCAGATGGTGGCGTTTGTGCAGTTGGGAATCTTCTTAAGTTTCTTGCCAATGACAAGGGGGTTTTTATGATTGTAGAATTTGGTCACGACAAATCAACATCAAAAAACTATAGCAGAGACATAGAGTACATTCGAGTTGCACCATTTCATTGTCTCCCAGAAAACACCTATCGTATTGAGAACTTGGGAACAGGCCAAGTAAGGCTAAACTATACCATAAATCAAGTTTGGGATGAAATTAACTGGAACAGGTCTTACAATGACTTTTTTGATATTTTTTGCGATCTTTCAATAACACATTACAAGCGCGTCAAGGCTGACGCTGAAAAACGTATTAAATCAATTGAACAATTTAAAAATGGCGGATATCAAAGCTTTCGATTCATCAGATAAAGATTTGCTAATTGGGGATGTGTTCACTCCTTTGAAATGGGGTGAATTTGCCATAGAGAAATTCGGTATTTTCCAAAAATGGATAGATGGGGCTTCAATCTTTGATCCCACAATGGGTGAAGGAAATCTTCTTGAATCCTTAATTTCATTTGGTTTGTCAAAGGGCTATTCTATTTACAACCTTCCTACTAATAATCTCTACGGCAATGAAATAAATACCCATTACCATAAACAAGCTTTAATAAAGTTTACCAGAAAGTATGGTTTAGATATGGCTTTAAATTTTACAAACGAAGATATTTTAAAATTACAGCCAAAACAATACGACATCATTTTTGGCAATCCACCTTGGCAAAACTTTGTTGATTTACCTGAAAGCTATAAAGAGCAAATAAAAAGCTACTTCTTCAAATTCGATTTAATCGGGAATAGTCAAGACCTATTATTGGGCGGGAGCAGGATAGACATCGCTGCACTTATCATTCAGATAGCGATTAAGGATTTTTTAAAACAAAATGGCGAAGCTATTATTTTTATGCCACTATCGCTTTTATTAAATGACGGGGCAAATAAGAACTTCAGGACTTATAGTGTTGGCGATGTGAAATACAGCGTAGATTCCGTATTTGATTTTAATAATGAAGACGTATTTGGTGGCATTGCGACACGATATGGATTAAGTTATTTTGTTCGAGATAAAAAACCTGTTTTCCCGATTCCATACTTTCGAAACGAAGAAGGTGATTGGATTGAATATATTGCAAAGCCAATGTTTCACGAAACCGACCCATTGAGCATTTTATCAAACGAAGAAGATAGTAATTTCAGTGAAATAAAACCAGTTCTGATTAAGAAAGAATCAAGTCCAAGGCAAGGAATTAATACTTGTGGAGCAAATGATATCTACTTTTTTGACAGTTTAACCAACGAAAATGATGAACTTGTAAGCGTATCCAACAAATTAAAAAGCAAAATACTTCTTCCCAAAAAATTTATTTTCCCATTAATTACGGCGAAGGAGTTCAAATCAGTACAAACAACTCCATCAAAATGGGTTCTCTTGCCTTACAACACAAATGGTAAACCATTAGTTTGGAAGCAAATTGAAATGTTTCCTGAACTAAAAATCTATCTCGAACAAAACAAAGAATGTCTTCAAGATAGAAAGGGTGTAATGCTTAGTGCTATGCTGAAACGTGGCCATTGGTGGGCAATGCTCGGCGTCGGCGAGTATAACTTTTTCCCATACAAAGTTATTTGGGAAGCTTACGGTAAGACAAGTTTTAATCCTACAATATTTGAAGGTCATTGGCAGGCTAACCAATCATTGCAGGCATTTATCCCTGTTCAGAACATAAACGAAGCGAAAAGAATTCAAGCAGAACTTTCAGACAAACAAATAGAGAACTATCTTCTATCACTTAAAATGGAAGGGACAATGAATTGGGCACAACCTGGTAAAATCAAGAAAATAATTAGATATGAAGAAGAAGCCCCGACCCTGTTTTAAAACAAAACGCATATAACAGTGGCTTGGTCCCGAAAATGACGGGGCAAATTGCGCTGAAACGGATCCGAATATTGCAAATCCTGGTGCTTATTAACCTGACTCTATCTCTATATAATTACATAGGAATCATGGGCGCACAGTGTCGCGACCGTCCGGTAAAAGAACCGAATCTTCTTATCTTTACGGGACAAAAATTTGCAGACATGGCGAAACAAGACAGCCCCACAGGCTCGCGGCACCAGGTAACAAGGATCACCCTTGGTGTATTAGAGGCTTTCCTGGCTCTCAACGCCTTTGGCGGAGGGATTTATGGCATGGCCGGCGCCGAAGGGGTCCCGCTCGAACTGCTCGAAGGCAGCCCGTTTGATAGTTATTTCATCCCCAGCCTGTTCCTGTTCATCTCTGTGGGCGGAGGATTTGCCCTGGCGGCCGTCGCAACCTTTGCCGGCTGGCGCACCTCACGGACCTTTTCTTTCGCCGCCGTGACCATCGTGTTCGCCTGGCTGGCGGTGCAGCTCGCCATCATCGGCTATATATCCTGGATGCAGCCGGTCACGGCCGTCATGGCCCTGATGATCCTTTTGCTGGCCATGAAATACCGCCCCCCAATCCGGGCCAAACTGGGAGAAAACTATGATGAACGTCACATCAACACATAATTTCTTGGTCATGAATATCATACGCAGTGAGCGCATCCCCCCGCCAAAAGGCCATTACTCGGCATGCATCGAACACAATGGCCTGCTTTACATTTCCGGACAATTGCCGACGGATCCGGCCGCGGGCGAAATTCCGGAAGGGATCAAGGCACAGACCCAAATGGTGCTGGATAAGATCGGCCTGATCCTCCGCGAGGCCGGAAGCGCACCCGACCAGGTGATCCAGATGCGGATATATATTGCCGACATCAGTCTTTGGGACCAGGTGAACCGGGTGTATGCCGGATTTTTTGGCGCCCACAGGCCCGCCCGTTGCGTGGTACCGGTCGCAACACTGCATTACGGCTGCCTGATCGAGGCAGAGGCCATTCCAGCAACAAGGATTTAATAGCCCTCAATTATGGAAAAACTGGTAATCTCCGATTTCAAGCTCGGCATCATCGCCGGAGGACAGCTGGGAAAGATGCTGGTCCTGGCGGCCAGTAACTGGGATGTGAAAACGTATGTCCTCGACAAAGACGAGCATTGCCCGGCCTCATCGGTCTGCACCCGATTTGTCAAGGGCGATCCCCTGGATTTCCAGGATGTTTATGAATTCGGGAAGATGGTCGATATGATCACCTTCGAAATTGAAAATGTCAATATTGATCCCCTCATCAGGCTTCGCGATGAAGGGAAGCTGGTCAGGCCCGACCCGGGCGTTCTGGAAATCATACAGGACAAGGGATTGCAGAAAGAATTCTATCAGAAGCATGGCGTCCCCACGGCCGGTTTTTACCTGTTCGGGAACGCCGGGGAGATTCTTTCTGCTGTACATGACGGCAAGCTGGCACTTCCGTTTGTGCAAAAGCTTCGCAAGGGCGGATATGACGGCCGCGGCGTGGCGGTGGTCCGCTCGGTGAACGACCTGCAAAGCCTGCTCGAAGGGCCTTCCGTGGTGGAGGAAATGATCAGCGTGAAATATGAGATCAGCGTGATCGCGTCGCGGAATCTACGCGGGGAAGTTTGCTGTTTCCCTGTGGCGGAGATGGAGTTCAATTCCGAAGCCAACCTGGTCGAAAGGCTCATCTGTCCTTCATCCCTGCCTGAAGATATCCAGGCGGAGGCCCGGGCGATCGCCAACCGTGTGATCCGGGAGCTGGATGTGATCGGCATCCTGGCCGTGGAGCTGTTTGTCGATGAGCAGGGCAGGGTATGGGTGAACGAAAGCGCCCCCCGTCCGCACAACAGCGGGCACCACACAATAGAAAGCGTGGTGACCTCTCAGTTCGAGCAGCTGCTGCGCGCCATCTTCAACTTTTCCCCGGGCAGCGTGCAGGTCAAACTGCCGTCGGTAATGATCAACCTGCTGGGCGAGCCGGGACATTCGGGCCCGGTGAAATACGAAGGGCTGACCGAAAGCATGAAAGTGGAGGGGGTGAAGGTGCATCTCTACGGGAAGAAGGAAACCCGGCCGTTCCGGAAAATGGGCCACGTGACCGTGGTGGCGCCTACCGTGGAGGAAGCCCGCCACAGGGCTGAAATCGTCAAAAACCTTTTAAAAGTTAAATCATGGTAAATCCGTTAGTCAGCATCATCATGGGATCCGACTCCGACCTGGCAGTCATGCAGGAGGCGGCCAGGGTCCTAGAAGATTTTGGAATCCCGTTCGAACTCACCATCGTATCAGCGCACCGGACGCCGGCGCGCCTTTTTGAATTCGCCAGCCAGGCCCACCTGCGGGGGGTGGAGGTCATTATCGCCGGGGCCGGCGGTGCAGCCCACCTGCCCGGTATGGCCGCCGCGATCTCGCCCCTGCCCGTGATCGGGGTGCCCGTTAAGTCATCCAACTCCATCGACGGCTGGGACTCGGTGCTGTCGATCCTGCAGATGCCCGGCGGGGTGCCCGTGGCCACAGTCGCACTGAACGGGGCCAAAAATGCCGGGATTCTCGCTGCGCAGATCCTTTCGGTGAAAGATGCGGCCCTGCGAGATAAGCTCATCGCCTTTAAACAATCGCTCAATGATGAGGTGATGAAAAAGGTCGGCCAAATGAATGCAGGAGGCTGATTCGGTTTGTTTTTGCCAGGAAAAGTTATTTCCGCGGGGCCCGAACATTTATTTCTGTTATTTGTTTGATGTAAAATTTCCCTCCCATGATCAGAATTGTACTATTTATCGCCCTTATTGCCACAATTAGTAATGCCAGTGCACAGATCAGGCTTGTCGGGGCCGCTACCAGCCAGAACGGCGGCATTGATATTATAAAATGGGAGGCGCTGAACCCGGAAAGCGTTGAAACCTATCCATCCATGCTGACCGGTTATTACCTCGCCTCTTCGGCTTTCAATGCCTACACCAGCAATTATTACCTTACAGGCATCACCGCGTCCGGGGAAGGGCTGTTTTCCTTCAATACCCTGAACAATCAACAATCCCTCAGCCCATTCAGCAATTTCACGAATATTTCAGAATTTGATATGAGCACCGGCAAGCTGTACGATCTCAGGATGGATAGCACCGATTATTTTTCGGTGAATGAATTTGATATCCAGGAGGGAACAGACAGCCTTCTCGGAGTGATCCATGAGCCCGGGGCTAACGGACTGATCGTCGACGCCATCGGTTTCAATGCCAATGATGGCTTATTGTATTATATTGGTTTTTCGGATGATCCTTTCCTCTATTTATATGCCATCCCGGTGCGCGACGTTGAGTTCTCATACACGCGCACCCAATTGATCATGGATTCACCGGGCAGCCTCACCAGCCTCAACTACGACAATGTGAACGATAAGCTGTATGCCCTCAACACTACCTTCGATTCGTTGTGGAATTTTGACGGGAATTACGTGGTCGAGATCGATTATCTGACCGGGGCGGTGATCACCCGGGCGGAACTGACGGAATTCATCGGATTCGTGGCCAGTTCCTCCTCGTTCGATCAGAACACCGGAAGTTTCCTGCTGGTCGGGATCGACACGAATTACGTCGGCAGCATGATCGTATTCGATACTTACACCAATACCTACGTCACCGGTTTTGTTCCGGACAATGTCTCGGAGGTTGCCTGCGACAATACCATCTTCGCGCTCAATAATTATATCCTGACGGGAACGGAAGAGGTGCCGTCGATTGATTACACCGCTTATCCCAACCCGGCCAGCGATAGGATTTTCATTTCCAATTACGGAGAGACGAAATGGGAGATCACCGTCAGGATATTCCATGCTGATGGCAGGCTGGCCATACAAAAGACGGAGCATTCCTTTGGACGAATGGAGGTTGAATTAGAAAGCCTTCCTGCCGGGATGTACATTTTACAGCTTATCTCGGGGGAAATGACCGAGACCCGGAAACTCATCGTGCAATAGCGGGAATTTTATTTTTAAGTTTCGGAATGCTGTAGATTTGCAGGAAACAATTCCAGTGAGATACTATTTCGCCCTGCAATTCCGGATGATCAACAGGAAAATGACCGCCTGGGGGATTCATCCAGTGATCGGTTATTTGCTCGGACTCGCCGCCTTTATCGGGTTCTCCCTGTTGTTGTTTGAAAGGACGGAACTGGCGCCGCTCATTTATATCCTGGCGGCCATATCGCTGGTATTTGGGCTGAGCGAAACACGGCGGAACGAGTTCATTATGAATGTCTTCGGTCCGGACCGGTATCATTGGATTCGGATCCTCGAGAACAACCTGGCGACATTGCCGTTCGTCCTGCTCCTTGTCATCAAATTGCTGTTCATCCATGCCTCAATGGTGGCAGCCCTGTCCACCTTTTTAGCCCTGACAAGAATTCAAAGTTCTTCCGGCATCACTATTCCCACTCCGTTCTATAAAAGACCATTTGAATTCGCCACCGGGTTCAGGGGAACATTTATTGCCTTTCTGCTGGCCTATTTCCTGGTTGTAATGGCTATCGCATCGGAGAATTTCAATATCGGCATATTCAGCCTGATATTGGTTTTCCTGGTTTGCTACTCTTATTATTTCAATCCTGAGGGTGTGTTCTATGTTTGGATCTTCAATGTGGGGCCGGGGATATTCCTGTGGAAAAAGATTGCAACGGCATTCCTGTATTCCTCTATGCTGGCATTGCCCGTCCTTCTTACACTGATCATCTTCTACCCTGAAAAGTCCTTGGTCACTGCCGTTTTTTTTGCCCTGGGATTGATTTACCTTGCCACGGTTATCCTGGCTAAATATGCTTCCTATCCTGACCAGGTCAGCCTGCCGCAATTTGTAATCCTGGCCCTCAGTGTCTGGTTTCCTCCTTTGCTCCTGGCGGTTATCCCTTATTTTTACCTCAGGTCTGAAAAAAAACTTCAAAGAATCCTTTCATGATCAGAATTTCAGGTCTTTCGAAGAAATATGGCGGGCAACAGGTCTTAAACAATGTATCCCTGGAGTTCGAAAAAGGCATGGTCTACGGCATATTGGGCGAGAACGGGGCGGGCAAAACCACCCTCTTCAGGTGCATTACGGGACTTGAAAGCTTCGAAGGGGTGATCATTTCGGATTATGGGAAGCTTAAGGACCACATCGGATTCCTACCAACAGAGCCTTTCTTCTTCAAAAAAATCACCGGGCGGGAATATATACGCCTCTTATGCCTTGCCAGGGGAAGTGATCCTGGCAGAATCGACAGTCGTAACATCTTCGATCTGCCACTAGATCAGTATGCCTCGGTTTACTCCACCGGGATGAAGAAAAAACTGGCCCTGCTGGCTATCCTGATGCAGGAGAACAGCGTGTTCATCCTGGATGAGCCCTTTAACGGCGTGGATATCCAAAGCAATATGATCATCACGGAGATCATAATGAAACTCAAGAAACTGGGAAGAACGGTCATCATCTCTTCCCACATATTTTCAACCCTTAGCGATACCTGCGATGAGATCCACCTGATCCGGGAAGGGGTCTTTATCCGGCGGGTCCTCAAGGAGGAATTCCGGGACCTTGAGGATGAGATGAAAAAGGTGACCATCGGGGACAGGATAGAGCGGCTGGGGATCAAATGACAATTTTTAATGCGATTATCTCCATGAAAACCTTCATCCTCGATAAAGACCCGGCCCTGCGCGACAAACTCATCGCCTTTTAACAATCGCTGAACGACGAGGTAATGAAGAAGGTCGACTATCTTAAGGACAAATAATAATGTTTAACATATAAATCTAATAGTTGAACAAAAAACTCTATTTTGACGTTTAGGCTTTAAATCATTCAATAATTATCACTCAAAAATTAAAGCCATGAAAACGTTCAAATTATTTGCCCTGACTTTATTGATTACCGCCGTTTCGGCGTTTACCCTGAGTTCACAAGCTCAAATGTCATCAAAGTCCAAAATGGTCGACATTGTTGACCTTGCGATCTCCCAGGAAACCCTCAGCACCCTGGTTGCGGCCGTGAAAGCCGGCGGCCTGGTGGAGACCCTCAAGGGCACCGGCCCGTTCACCGTGTTCGCCCCGACCAATGACGCTTTTAAAGCCTTGCCGGCCGGTACGCTCGAGTCGCTCCTGAAACCTGAAAACAAGCAGCAGCTTGCCGAAATCCTTACATATCACGTTGTAAGCGGCAAGGTGATGTCGACCGACCTGAAGGACGGCATGAAAGCCAAAACCGTACAGGGTTCCGAAGTAAAGATCGGCGTGTCGAAAGACGGCGTGACGGTGAACGACGCTAAGGTGATCAAGGCCGACGTCGGCGCTACCAACGGCGTGGTGCATGTCATCGACAAGGTGATCCTTCCTCCGGCGAAATAAGCTGTTCTGGCCGGAAATAAGAAACCACTCTGGCACTGAGGGCACTAAGGAACACTTAGAGAAGTTCAAACTTCGAACTTCTTGGTGTATCTTAGTGGTCTTGGTGCCTTAGTGGTTTTATTCCCAAACCGGCTGCATATCTGTAATGATAAAAAAGGCGACCAAGACTTAAAGAATGAAAATCCTTCTGACCGGCGTTACGGGCTATATTGGGAAACGGCTGCTTCCGGTTTTACTGGAAGAAGGCCATGAAATGGTGTGCTGCGTCAGGGATGCCAGCAGGTTTGATGGTTCCAGGTTCCAAAGTTCCAGGGTTCCGGGTTCCAAAGTTCCAGCGTTCCAGGTTCCGGGTTCAGGATTGCGTGTTATCGAAGTTGATTTCCTCGATAGGCAAAGCCTGGAAGCCATACCAGAAGATATCGATGCTGCTTATTACCTGGTGCATTCCATGTCTTCTTCCATCGGTGATTTTGAAGAACTGGAAAAGAGATCAGCTGAGAATTTCAGGGACAGGATCAGCAAGACAAAAGCCCGGCAGGTCATTTATCTCAGCGGAATCATCAATAGTGCTGTGCTGTCCAGGCATCTTTCCTCAAGAAAAACTGTAGAAGAAATACTAAGACAAGGGCAGTACGCGCTGACTACGCTAAGGGCCGGGATCATTGTCGGATCAGGCAGCGCCTCGTTTGAGATCATTCGCGACCTGGTGGAAAAACTTCCGGTGATGATCGCACCCAAGTGGCTCAATACCCGTTCACAGCCCATTGCCATCCGTAATGTCATCCAGCTGCTGAAAGGCGTTCTTCTTAGAGAGGATACCTTTGGGAACAGCTATGACATCGGTGGTCCGGAGGTCATGACCTACAAAGAAATGCTACTGGGATTTGCACGGGTGCGTGGGCTCAGGAGAAAGATCTGGGTGGTACCTGTCATGACGCCTAAGTTATCCTCCTACTGGCTCTATTTTATTACATCCACTTCCTATAAACTGGCGGTGAACCTGGTCGAAAGCATGAAGGTGGAAGTTGTCGTACGGAAAAATGAGTTGAAGGATATGCTGGGCATAGAAATGCTCGATTATGAAACGTCGGTAAGACTTGCTTACGAAATTTCTGAACGATATGAAGTCACCTCCAGCTGGAAAGATGCCCTTTCAGCCCCGGCTTTGGAACAGGGTTTGTCAAGACTGCTCGAAGTGCCTGTACACGGTTGTATACGCGATGAACGCAGCATTGCGGTTGAGGATGAGGAAATAGTATTGAACCGGATCTGGGCTATCGGTGGGAAAAATGGTTGGTATTATGGCAATTGGCTTTGGGAGATTCGCGGATTCCTGGATAAAATGGTCGGCGGAGTCGGGCTGCGCAGAGGCCGGCGCGATCAGTATGATCTTAAAGCAGGTGACGCACTTGACTTCTGGCGTGTGCTCCTGGCTGATCGTGAACAGAAGCGACTCCTGCTCTTCGCGGAAATGAAACTGCCCGGAGAGGCCTGGCTGGAATTTAAAATTGAAAATAATTTATTGATCCAGACCGCTACTTATCGGCCCCGTGGTATTTGGGGAAGATTGTACTGGTACTCGGTATTGCCTTTTCATGGGTTTATTTTTCAGGGGATGCTTAAAAATTTTACCAGAAAATAAAATTTCTCTGACCGGAACGGGCCTATCACTTCATGGCCTGTAGTTTTCATAATTTTAATTCATGCTGCAAACATTTCTCTGCATATAGGTGTTTTTGTTTTCATTAAGATAAGGAGTTCGTAAAATGGCCTTTTCTCAACTCATAACCAAGCAATTCGTCCCGGCCTCCATCGACGAGGTCTGGGATTTTATCTCATCTCCTAAAAACCTGAAAGAAATTACTCCGGAATACATGGGTTTTGACATTACATCCAAAGACCTGCCGGAGAAAATGTACGCAGGCATGATCATCAGCTACAAAGTCAGGCCACTGATGGGGATTCCCATGACCTGGGTAACCGAAATAACACATATTGAGGAGAGGCGGTATTTTGTCGACGAGCAAAGGGTAGGGCCCTATGCCATCTGGCACCACCAGCACCTCATCGAACCGCATGAGAACGGGGTGATGATGACGGACATTGTTTCCTACAAACCGCCCCTGGGATTCCTGGGTAGTATTGCGAATGCGTTGTTCATTCGCAGGCAGTTGGAAGGGATCTTTGCCTTTCGGGAAAAAGCACTGACCAGGAGGTTTCCGTAATGGCTCATTTGCCGACTGGCTGAATATAGCCCGCCATCCCGGAAAGTTTCGGTATCTTTGCCCTCTTTTCAAGTTGATTTTTATGCTGCCCCGTTTATTGTTATTGTTCACTCCTTTTGCTTTTCCATTCTTGCTGAACGCTCAGGCACATGACCATGGCGATGAGGATCATGACCACCACCGGCATGAAATCGGAGTGGGAAACTCCGCCGTTTACTTCCTGAAGGAAAAGTCGGTACACTACGGGCTCCATGTGCATTATTCCTATGCAATTCCCCATACGAAGATCGGAGTGGGGGCGGGATACGAGATCGTCTTCTCCGAACACCGGCACAATATGGCCGGGCTGACCGTCATTTACCAGCCTGTCCGCGGGCTGAACCTGAACCTGATGCCCGGCCTGGCATTTCATGAGGGAGAAGAGCACATCGATATTGCCCTGCATTTTGAAACTTCATACGAGTTCATGTTCGGTGACTTCCATATCGGCCCGTCGGTCTCTGTGGGCTGGGACCCGGAAGATACCCACCTGGGCCTCGGGATCCATGTGGGGTATGGTTTTTAGAAAATAGTCGTCTGTCGCAGGGCCATCATTATAAAAAAAACTATCTTTGCGCACCTGTTAATAAATTAACATCAATTAAACCTCTAAAAACGATACAGTTATGTACGGAAAAATGCAAGACTGGCTGAAGAATGAACTGAAAAGCATCGAAGAAGCCGGGCTCTTTAAGAAAGAACGGATCATTGTCACCCCGCAGGGGGCTCCGATCGGGATCAATACCGGCCAGGAAGTGCTGAATTTCTGTGCCAACAATTACCTGGGCCTGTCCAACCACCCGGAACTGGTGAAAGCGGCCAAGGATACCCTCGACAGCCATGGCTTCGGAATGTCGTCCGTCCGCTTCATTTGCGGGACGCAGGACATTCACAAAGTTCTCGAGCAGAAGATCGCCGAATTCTTCGGAACCGAGGATACGATTCTGTACGCGGCCTGTTTCGATGCCAACGGCGGTGTGTTCGAACCGCTGTTCTCGGATGCCGACGCCATTATCTCCGACTCTTTGAACCACGCTTCCATCATCGATGGCGTCCGCCTCAGCAAAGCCCAGCGTTTCCGCTATAACAACGCCGACATGGCCGACCTGGAAGAAAAGCTGAAGGAAGCCTCCAAAACCGCACGGTTCAAGATCATCGTAACCGACGGCGTGTTCTCCATGGACGGCAATGTGGCCCCGATGGATAAAATCAACGAGCTGGCCAAGAAATACGACGCCCTGATCATGGTCGACGAATGCCATTCAGCGGGTGTTGTGGGCAAGACCGGTCGCGGCGTGACCGAGCTGTTCAACATCCGTGGCGAGGTCGACATCATCACAGGGACCCTGGGCAAGGCCTTTGGCGGCGGGATCGGCGGGTTTACCACCGGCCGGAAAGAGATCATCGAGCTGCTCCGCCAGCGTTCCCGTCCGTACCTGTTTTCCAACTCGCTCATCCCGGCAGCCGTCGGAGCCGGCATCAAGATGTTCGACATGATGACCGAAACGAACGAGTTACAGGATAAACTGCATGCCAATACGGAATACTTCCTGGAAAAAATGAAAGCCGCCGGCTTTGACATCAAGCCGACCAAGTCGGCTATCTGCGCGGTGATGCTGTACGATGCGAAATTGTCCCAGGTGATGGCCGAAAAACTTTTGGCCGAAGGGATTTACGTGATCGGGTTCTACTACCCGGTTGTGCCCAAAGACCTGGCCCGCATCCGCGTTCAGATCTCGGCCGCGCACGAAAGAGAACACCTCGACAAGTGCATCGCGGCCTTTACCAAGGTGGGGAAAGAACTCAACGTCATCCAGTAGGTTTAAGGTTTAAGGTTTAAGGTTTAAGGTTTAAGGTTTAAGTTTGGGACTTTTTTAAATTTTGAATTTTGAATTTTGAGTTTTGAATTCGGGTATATCTGTGTTTAATCGGTGCAAAGCAGTGTAATCTGCTGTGAATAAATAACATTCCCGAACTTAAACCTTAAATCTAGTTATTTATTTGTCGCTGATTGTGGCTTACGGGGTAGTCTAACGCCCTGTTCGTTCAGAGTCATCGCTTCCCGGATCAATGCGATCATGATCTCATCAGAAGGGAGGTCCGCCAGGCTCATCAGCTTTCCCATCTGTCCCATGGATTGAGTGCGCGCTTTATCCAGAACCCCATGCGGGTCGCGCAACAGGTCGCCTTTCCAGAAAGTGAAGGCGCAATGCTGCTTAAACGCCGCCATGCTCACCAGGATTCCGTGATATTCGAAGTGCGGGAAACCCCACTTGATGGTTTCCACGACTTCCAAACAGGCTGTGTGGACGAGCTCACGGAGGTGTGTCAGAACGGGCTGGGCGAATGGTGCGGCATTGGCAATGTAGGCGTCTACCCTCTGATCATTCTCCATATTATTAATGCCAATTTAGGTACATTTCTTGATTTATCCTAAGTGTCCCTGAGTGTCCTTAGTGCCTCAGTGGTTGAATTCATGGGACTGACTAAAGAACTTTAAAAGCACTATGCAGACTAGGGTTTATAGAATTTAACGGTACTTGAAATCCCTTCCTGGTAAGAAGTGACATCAAAGTTAAAAAAATTGAAAAACTTACTGCTGCTGAAGAGATAATCATGCTCATTCTGGTACATCATCTCCACACTCTCCTTCAGGATCGGATTGAATAACCCGATCATCTGCACCATCCATCTTTTAATGGCCATAAATTCAGGCTTAACTCCGAAATCTTTCGCCGCCATTTCAATAAATTCCCTGCCTGTGACCGGCTCCTTCACGGTGGGCAGATGCCATACCTGGTTGAAGGCCGCAGCGGTGTTTCCCAGCATAGCCGTCGCCTTGCCCGCATCGGGGGTGTAAATGAAACTGTGTTTTTTATCGGGACTTCCCAGCCATTGCGCTTTTTTCCCTTTGGCGAGATTCTGGAATACAGTGGCGGAAACGAAGCTGAGGGGTGTATCGGGTCCGTAAAAATCGGGGGCCCGGGCGATCAGCGCTTTCAGGTTGCCCATCTTCACCTCATCCATCATCCTATTGATCACACCCAGCCTGATCTCACCTTTTTTGCTGCAGGGATTGTAAGGGGTCTCTTCGGTCATCCACCCACCGACCTTCCCGTAGGAATATACATTGTCAAAGAAGACCAGCCGGGTATTATTTTCAATGCAGGCTTTTACCACGTTGTGCATGATCTTTGGCCATTGTTCCTGCCAGGCTTTGGCGGAATAATGGATGCCGACGGTGAGGTACGCTACCTCACTGCCTTTTACCGCGTCAAATGTCTGTTTTTCGTCGGTCAGATCGGCCCGGAACAGCTGGTCGGTCGGATGGACCGGTTTCGGATTGCGGGATACCAGGCGGATGTCCTTCGTAAATGACTTGTGAAGTTCGTTTGCGGTTTCTTTGCCAATGATGCCTGAGGAGCCGAGGATTACTTGCATGGGGGATATTTTTATCAATAACCGACGGGTTAACCCGTCGGTTATTCTCTATTTTATTTTTTAGCCGCTTTCTTCTCCGCCAGTTTTTTCAGCACTTCATCCTGAACGGATTTGCTCAGGGGAACGTACTGGTGGAAATCCATGGAGAAGCTGGCGCGGCCGCTGGAGATGTTGCGGAGCTGTGTTGCGTAGCCGAACATTTCCACGAGCGGCACGAAGGCCACAACTTTTTGAGAGCCTTTGCGGTGGCGGCGCATGGATTCGACCTTCCCGCGGCGTTTGTTGAGGTTGCCGACGATATCGCCGATATAGTCGTCGGGCGTGTTGATCTCGACTTTCATGACAGGCTCTTTCAGGACCGGGTGCGCTTTCATGAAGCCTTCCTTGAAACAGATGGAGGCGCAGGTCTGGAACGCCATGTCGGAGGAGTCGACCGGGTGAAATTTGCCGTCGTGCAGCACCACCCGTACGTCGACCACCGGGAATCCGGCCAGCACGCCCTTTTCGAGGGTTTTCGTGATCCCTTTGTTGACGGATGGGACGAATTCCAACGGAATGGCGCCGCCCTTGATGCGGTCAATGAATTCGTATCCGTTGCCTTCGTTCGGTTCGATGCGGAAGTGGGTCTCGGCGAACTGGCCCTTGCCACCGGTCTGCTTGGAATAGCGGTACGAAGCTTCCACCTCGGTGGTGATGGTTTCGCGGTAAGCCACCGAAGGCTCGCTTACATCTACCTCCACGCCGAATTCATGCTTCAGCCGGTCGATGATGATCTCCAGGTGCAGCTCGCCCATGCCGGCGATGATGGTTTCTTCGGTTTCTTCATCATAGCGGACGTTGAACGACGGATCTTCATTGGAAAGCTTGTGCAGCGCTTCGCCCAGTTTGCTCTGGTCTTTGCGGGTGGTGGGCTGAATCTTCATTTCGATTACTGTGGCCGGGACGGTGATGGACTCCAGGTGCAGCGGATGGGCGGGATCGCACAAGGTATCGCCGGTTTTGGTCAGTTTGAGGCCGACGAGCGCCACGATGTCGCCCGGGCCCGCCTCGCTGATCTCTTCGCGGTCTTTGGCGTGGATCTTCATGATGCGGCCGATGCGCTCATTCTTGTCTTTCGTGGAGTTCAGCACCTGCATCCCGCTTTTGAGCTGCCCCGAGTAAACCCGGACGAAGGTTTGCTGGCCGACGTAGGGGTCGTTAATGAGCTTGAAGGCCAGGGCTGAGAACGGATCGTTGACAGAAGGATGGCGGGCGTGCGATTTTTCAGGGTTGTCGACATCGGTTCCCACCACCGCGCCGATGTCGAGCGGGGAGGGAAGATAGTCGACCACGGCGTCGAGCAGCAGTTGTACGCCTTTGTTCTTGTATGCCGCGCCACAGAAGACCGGGGTGATGTTCAGGCGGAGGGTGGCTTCACGGGCGGCCTGTTTGAGGAGGTCGTCGCTGACTTCCTGGTCTTCCAGGAACAACTCGGCCACTTCGTCGCTGAAATCGGCCACTTTCTCGATAAGAAAATGGCGGGCTTCCTTTGTCTTTTCAGCATAGGCTGCCGGAACAGGCATTTCTTCCCTGCCTTTGTCGGAGAATTTATAGGCCGTTCCGGTGATGACGTCGATAATGCCTTCAAAATCGTCTTCCACGCCAATGGGGATCTGGAAGGGAACGGCGTTGGCGTCAAGGACCTGGTTCATCTGGTTGACGACATCGTAGAAATCGGCGCCGGTACGGTCCATTTTGTTGACGAAGGCGATGCGCGGGACGCGGTAGCGGTCGGCCTGGTTCCATACGGTTTCGCTCTGGGGCTCCACGCCGCCGACGGCGCAGAACAGCCCGATCATGCCGTCGATCACACGGAGGGAACGTTCCACCTCGACCGTAAAGTCGACGTGGCCCGGAGTGTCGATCAGGTTGATCTGGGCGTCTTTCCAGCTGCAGGAAATAGCGGCAGAGGCAATGGTGATGCCGCGTTCCTGTTCCTGTTTCATGAAATCCGTCGTGGCCTGGCCATCATGGACTTCACCCAGCTTTCGGGTCACGCCGGTAAAGAATAAAATGCGTTCGGTGACGGTGGTTTTGCCGGCATCGATGTGCGCGGCGATGCCGATGTTGCGAAGTTTGTTAAGGGGCACTTTTGTAAAGTTTTGAGGTTTAAGGTTTAAGGTTTAAGTTAGGGTCATGTAAAATGGGGTGCAAAGGTATTAAATACTAATGAATTAAAATATGTTTTCCACAAAAAGGTAATTATTTCTTAATCTTGTGATTATTATGCCGTAAAGGCCACAAGCCACAAGCTTGAAGCCTGAAGCTTGGAGCATGCAGCTTTTTCACTATTTTTGTTTTATATCACCGCATCATGCAAAACCAGATCTATATCTACAACTCCCTTACCCGGAAAAAGGAACTGTTCGAGCCGCTGAACCCGCCGCATGTCGGCATTTACGTTTGCGGGCCGACGGTTTATGGCGATCCGCACCTGGGCCACGCCCGCCCGGCTGTTACTTTCGACCTGGTATTCCGCTACCTGCAGCATTTCGGCTACAAGGTCCGCTATGTGCGCAATATTACCGATGTTGGACACCTGGAAGGAGATGCCGACGCCGGTGATGACAAGATCGGCAAAAAAGCCCGCCTGGAGCGGCTTGAGCCGATGGAGATCGTACAATATTACACCAACCGCTATCACCAGGCGATGGATATGCTGAACGTGCTCAGACCGAGCATAGAGCCCCACGCCTCAGGGCATATCATCGAACAGATCGCCATGATCGAAAAGATCCTTAAAGCCGGATATGCTTACGAAAAGAACGGATCGATCTATTTCGACCTGGAAAAATACAACCGGGACCACCCGTATGGCATTCTTTCCGGCCGCAGAATTGATGAACTGCTGGCCTATACGCGTGAACTCGATGGCCAGGAGGAAAAAAAGAGCAGCTTCGATTTCGCCCTATGGAAAAAAGCCACCCCGGAACACCTGATGCACTGGCCCAGCCCGTGGAGCGAAGGTTACCCCGGCTGGCACCTGGAATGCTCGGCCATGGGGACGAAATACCTGGGCGAGACCTTCGACATCCACGGCGGAGGCATGGACCTGCTCTTCCCGCACCATGAATCGGAGATCGCCCAGTCGGTGGCCGCAAACGGCAAAATGCCCGTCCGTTATTGGATGCACAACAATATGATCACCATCAACGGGCAGAAGATGGGCAAATCGCTCGGGAATGCCGTTTCGCTGGAGGAATTCTTCAGTGGGAACCATCCGCTGCTCGAAAAGGCATACAGCCCGATGACGATCCGGTTCTTCATCCTGCAGGCCCATTACCGCGGAACGCTTGATTTCTCCAACGAAGCCCTGCAGGCCAGCGAGAAAGGGCTGCGCAGGCTGCTCGGCGGCCTTGCCGCAGTTGGCAGTTGGCAGTTGGCAGTTGGCAGTTCGCAGTCAGCGGTCAGCGGTCAGCAGTCAGCAAATTCCGGAATCCTGGAACCTGGAACTCTGGAACTCTGGAACCTGGAACCTGGAACGGTCTCAAAGCAAATCTCCGACATCATTACGAGCAGCTACGCCGCCATGAACGACGACTTCAACAGCCCGATGGTGATTGCGCAGTTGTTCGAGGCGTTGCGCATCATCAATTTGGTGAAGGAAGGGAAGGAGAAACTTCCGGAGACCGATCTGGCTGTGCTCGGCGACGTTTACCGGACTTTTATGGTCGATATTCTCGGGCTGGTGCCGGAGGAGCAGTCGGGCAGAAAGGACGAGATCATCAGCGGCCTGATGCAGACCATCATCGATATCCGTGCCGAAGCCCGCGCCCGAAAAGACTTTGCCACCTCCGACGAGATCCGCGACAAGCTGCTCAAGGTGAACATCCAGATTAAGGACGGGAAGGAAGGAGCAACCTGGGAGGAGGTTTAAGGTTTAAGTGTTGAGGTTTAAGTGTTGAGGTTTAAGTTCGGGAATGCTTTTTAATCCGCGAAGTTCCGTTGCATCCGCGTCATCCGTGTTCGATTCATATAATAGCCTTCACCAGGAAATAATTCTTTTTGCCTTTCTGCACCAGGATGTACTTGCCGTTCAACAGATCCGATGTTCCTACAACTTTCTCATCTCCGACTTTTTCCTTGTTGATCGACAGGGCATTTTCCTTGATGGTGCGCCGGGCTTCTCCTCTTGATGGGAAGATGCCGGTCTCATCCGCCAGGAACTCAATAACGGGGATGCCTGCAGCCAGTTTTTCTTTCGCTACTTCGCTCTGCGGCACGCCTTCAAAGACGCTCAGGAACAGGTCTTCCGGAAGGTGGTGCAAAGTTTCGGTCGTGCCCGCCTCGAAGAGGATGGCGGAGGCTTCCACGGAGGCGTTGTAGTCGGCTTCGGAGTGGACGCGGCAGGTGAGGTCCTTCGCCAGGGCCTTCTGCAGCTCGCGCAGATGCGGCGCGGCCTGGTGCTGTTCGATCATCGCATCGATCTCCTCCTTCGAATAGAGGGTAAATATCTTGATGTACTTCACGGCGTCCTCGTCGGACGTATTCAGCCAGAACTGGTAGAATTTATAGGGAGAAGTGCGCGCCGGGTCAAGCCAGACATTACCTTCCTCGGTTTTGCCGAACTTGCCGCCGTCGGCCTTGGTGATGAGCGGACAGGTGAGGGCGTAAGCGTCGCCGCCCGCCTTGCGGCGGATCAGCTCGGTGCCGGTGGTGATGTTGCCCCACTGGTCGGAGCCGCCCATCTGCAGTTTGCAATGCTTGTGCTCGTAGAGGTAAAGAAAATCGTAGCCCTGCACGAGCTGATAGGTGAATTCGGTGAAGGAGATGCCTGTATCGAGGCGTTTCTTCACAGAATCCTTGGCCATCATGTAATTCACGGTGATGTGCTTGCCCACGTCGCGGATGAAACCCAGGAACGTGAACTCCTTCATCCAGTCGTAGTTGTTCACCATTTCGGCGGCGTTTTTACCGCTGCCGAATTCCAGCAGCTTCGCGAGCTGTTTCTGGATGCAGTCCTGGTTATGACGGATGATCTCTTCGCTGAGCAGGTTGCGCTCTTCCGATTTGCCCGATGGATCGCCGATCATGCCGGTGGCGCCCCCGATCAGGGCCAGGGGCTTGTGTCCCGCCAACTGCAGGTGCTTCAGCATCATGATGCCCACCAGGTGGCCGATATGCAGGGAGTCGGCTGTCGGGTCAATACCTACATATGCGGTGACCATTTCGCCGGATTTGAACAGGTCGTGGATTTCCGGGGTCATGTCGTGGACCATCCCGCGCCAGGTAAGCTCGTCGATGAAGTTCATGGGGTTCGTGTTTGCGGCAAAAATAGTGATTCTCCCTCTTTTTATTAACAGGGGCGGGTATAAATGATGCATTTCCGGTATTAATGGATATCGTGTTTAACCACAAAGGGCACAAAGGGTTTTCACGAAGGACACAAAGTAATACTCATATAATTTATGAAAGGAGGAAGTATGATAGATGAAGTGATCTTTAAGAAAACTTTGGATTGTGCTTTTAAAGTTCACAGTTCATTAGGTCCGGGATTATTAGAGAGTTCCTATGAAGAGTGTCTTTATTATGAACTGAAGGCAATGGGACTGATGGTAGAAAAACAAAAGCCTATGCCATTGGTTTATAATAATGTACATCTTGATGTTGGCTACCGGATTGATTTGATTGTAGCGAATTCTGTTATTGTTGAGATAAAATCAATCGAGGCATTGAATCCAGTTCATTTCGCTCAGATATTGACTTATATGAAGCTTTCCCGTTGCCGTTTGGGATTATTGGTAAATTTCAATGTTGCACATTTGAAAGAAGGAATAAAGCGTTTTATTCTTTAATAAGTCCTTTGTGTTCCTTTGAGAAAATCCTTTGTGACCTTCGTGGTTAAATATTAAAGCAGGATTATTCTAATTTTACAGCATGATTCTGATTACCGGCGCCACGGGCCTCGTCGGCTCTTTCTTAACCCTGGAGCTTCTGAAGCTGGGCCGTCAGGTGCGTGCATTGAAACGTGCCGGCAGCGACATGACCCAGATCCGAAACGTTTTCCGCTTATATTCTGACGACCCTGAAACCCTTTTCAACCGGATCGAATGGATTGAGGGAGATCTTATGGATGTTTACTTGCTGGAGGATGCCCTGGAGCACGCCGATGACGTCTACCATTGCGCCGCCCTGGTCTCCTTCCTCCCGCGCGACCGGCGGGAGTTGATGCAGGTCAATACGGAAGGGACGGCCAACCTGGTCAATGCCGCGCTGGAGAAGAAAGTACGAAAGTTCTGCTATGTTTCCTCCATTGCCGCGCTGGGCCGGCCCGAGCGGCAGGAAGACGTTATCGACGAGCACCTGGTGTGGAAGACTTCCAGGAATAACTCCAATTATGCCGTCAGCAAGTATGGTGGAGAACGGGAAGTCTGGCGCGGAGTTGCCGAAGGACTTGATGCTGTGATTGTCAACCCCGGGATCATCCTTGGCCTGGCAGGCGCCGCTCAGGGCAGTTCACGGCTGTTTCGGGTTGCCTGGGAAGGGTTGAAGGTTTATCCCACAGGCCAGAACGGTTTCGTGGATGTGCGCGATGTGGTCCGTGCCATGATTGCACTGATGGAAAGCGACATCCGAAACGAGCGCTTCATCCTCACGGCGGAGAATGTCACCTACAAACGATTATTTGACCTGATGGCCGCGGAGTTTGGGAAAGCAGGGCCGAAGATCAGGGTGAACCCATTCCTGTCGGGCATAGGTTGGCGGATGGAATGGGTCCTGTCACGCCTGAAAGGGCGAAAACCTTTGATCACCCGCGAAACCGCCCGCACCGCCGTGCAGCATTACGCCTATTCCAATGAGAAAATCCGCCAGGCGCTGGACTTTGAGTTTATTCCGGTTGAGGAAACGGTGAAGGATTTTTGTGGGATTTTTCGAGACTCCATCTCGGCAGGTTGAGATGGAGTCTCGTTTGGCTCGTTGGTTCCTTTTTCTTACTTTTGCCTTTCATATCAAAAATCATGAAAAAAATCGCCCTCATTTACTGGCCCAAGAAAGGCAATACCGAAGAAGCCGCGCATAAAATCTATGACAAGTTCGACAAATCGATGATCGATATCTTCACGATCACCGAGATCAATACGGCTGAATTTGCCCTGTACGATGCTTTTATCATTGGCGGAAGCACAACAGGCGCGGATAACTGGGGACAGGCGCACAAGACGCGCTGGAGCGATTTCTTCGCCAAGATCGGCAAGGCTGAGGTTGCCGGAAAACCCTTCGCCCTGTTCGGACTGGGCGACCAGGTCCTTTATCCGTATCATTTTGTCGACAGCATGGCTTTCCTGAAGGAAATGTTTGAACAGCAAGGTGCGGTACACAAAGGCTGGTGGCCAACGGAAGGCTATGATTTCCAGGAATCGGAATCAGTTGAAAACGGCATGTTCTACGGGCTGGCGCTCGACATGGACCATCAGAGAGAACTGACCGATGAACGGGTCGATCAATGGGTGAAACAAATTAAGGCAGAATTTCAGATGATATAGAATGTACAATGTACAATGTACGATGTACAATGAAACTGTGGAACCTGAAACCTGGAACTGTGGAACAAATGATTAATCAATCATTGACGACGTTCTTGTAATGCTCAAACCGGTCGAGCACCTCGATCACGAAATTGTAGGTTTCTTCTCCCCGGGCGTAGCCGTAGCGAACAACGGTATCTCTGTAGTACTTCGGATTGGATTTGTTCAGTATGTAATAATCTACATGCCCTGACCAGATATTGGGGTCTTTCCCGTTCTTTTCCGCCAGGCGGCGCGCGTCATAAACATGGGCGACGCCCACGTTGTAAGCGGCCAGGATGAACTTGATCCGTTCGTCAGGATCGCTGATCTCCCGGGGCAGTTCGCGGTCAAGGGCCTTAAGGTAAAGAATACCTGCTTCAAGTTGTTCAAATTCCGATGCAGTGGTGTCAATTCCGAAGATGGCCGCTGTGGCAGGCATCATCTGCATCAGGCCGAATGCACCGGCCCACGACTTCACTTCAGGTTTGAATTGCGATTCCTGGTATACCAGCGAAGCCACCAGCCGCCAATCCAGCTTGTACTTCTTCGACAGTTCGCGCATCACCTCATCGTATGCCGAGATCTTACCTTTATCAGAAGAGTAGGCCACGCTCTTCGCCATATAAACGGTCCGGGTGCTGTTGAAATATTTGTCGTACAGATGCCGCGTGGCCAGGCTGGTATTGGTTTCGCCGAGCCACTGGTTGATGACCATCCTGAGGCTGTCTGAATCGTGCCTTACGGCCCAGGCGATATTCTGGGGAAAGCTGATGGGAGTCCTGATATCGATTTCGGGGAACAGGCGTTCGTACAGCGTAGCCAGATGTTCGTCGCATACAGTGTATTCGATCTCTCCGCTGGCTACGGCTTCCACGAGTTGCTCCGCTTCCCGCTCCGGATCTTTGATGATTTCGATGGGCCAGCCAATCTCCTCGCTGAGGTTCCGGAGCCTGGTGGCATGGGCGGAAGCCTGCTGGACGACCACCGTTTTTCCGGCAAGGTCGAGCGGATTCCGGATCATACGCTTTTCAACATCTTCCCACGAGCGCATTTTCCGCCAGTTTTCCGGTTTTTTCTGCACGAGCATCTGCCGGGTCTGGAAAATAGGCTGCGTAAAATCGATTTCCTGCGAACGATCGAGCGTAACGGCCAGCCCCATCGCAATCAGGTCGGCTTCACCGTCGGCGAGCCGCTGAAAGGATTCTTCCAGACTGCTGGTGGTCCTGACCTCCAGTTCAACGCCCAGGTAGTCGGCAAACATCTTGAGCTTCTCGAACTGATAGCCCATGGGCTCGCCCCGGTATATAAAGTAGTCGGTGGAATTGAATTCCGTAAGTGCAATCAGCCGGCCTCTTTGCTGGATCTCATGGATGCGGTAAAATTTGGGTGCATCATCTCCGGCCACAATACGGTCAATTTGGTCCTGGTGATTTTGCAGGCATGAGGTCAGTGAAAGGAGCAATAAAAGAAAGGGGAGTATCGGAAATGTTTTTCTGACAGAGATGGCTATTTCTTTAACTATAGTCATTAATGATAATTTCGTTCAACAATAACCACGGTTTCTGCCTTTCGGCGCCAACGGGTGGTTCTTCCATTATGATAACGTGTTGTTATACGAAAACGGGCCGCAAAGGTAACAAAAAATCCACCTGATAACGCGATCAGGTGGATTTATATGATATTCAGTATGTTAAAAAATGTTAATCAAACACCACCTGCATCTCCACCCGGCGGTTTTTCTGCCGTCCTTCCGCCGTGCTGTTATCGGCTATAGGCATGGTTTCCCCGAACCATTCGGTAATCAGCTGGTTTTCTGCCACCCCCTTGCCTTTCAGATAGCTGGCGGTAGCCTGGGCCCGGTTTTTCGACAGGGTCATGTTGGAATCGTCATTACCGACATTGTCTGTGTGCCCGGAAATCTTCAGTTTCCAGGTGGGTTTGGAAACAAGCAGTGCAGCAAGTTCGTTAAGCGAAGCAAATGAAGAGGATCGGATCACCGCCTTACCGGTTTCAAATTCCAGGTTTTCAAAGGCAGTTCGCAGAACGGCCTGCTCTTCCTCCTTAATGACCGGGCATCCGAAGTTGCTTGGATCCCCGGGCGTCAGCGGGCAGCGGTCCTCCTTATCGATGACGCCATCGCCATCAGTATCTGTGTAAGGACAGCCGTTGTTTTCCGGCGGACCCGGAGTGGTCGGGCACATATCATCCTCATCCTTTACGCCGTCATCATCCGTATCCAGGAAGGGACATCCGCCGAACTCAATCTTTCCGGCGACGTCCGGGCAGTTATCCTTCTGGTCGGCCACACCGTCACCATCGCGGTCGGGACAACCGTTCAGCTGAGCGATCCCGCGGACATCAGGACATTCATCCCGGATGTCCATCACCCCGTCGCCATCCCGGTCGGGGCAGCCGTCCGTTACCCTCGGCCCCGGCTGATCCGGGCATTGGTCGTCCATGTCGGGCACGCCGTCGCCGTCACGATCCGGGCAACCTTTGAATTCCATGGGGCCAGGGATGTCGGGACACAGGTCCTCGCTGTCCTGCACCCCATCGCCGTCGCGGTCGGGACATCCCATGAACGCCCAGATGCCCGGCGTGGTGGGACATTTATCCTTTTCATCCGAAACCGCGTCCGCATCGCGGTCGGCAGGAGGCTTGCCGTACCAGATGGGAATCTTGATCCCAAAGTAAAAGCTGGTTCCATAAGGGTCGTTAAAGAAGCCGGAAAACAGGTTGTTGACGCCCATGTAAAGAAAGGCGGCGCGCAGACCCAGGCCTACGTTCAGTTTCTGGAACTGGTTGTAAGAAACGGGCAGCATCACGGAAAACCATTTGTGCTCGTAACGGGGCGTCAGGCTGTACAGCGACATGTAGTGCGAATTCCCAACCTTGTCGAAACTTTGTCGCAGCCCGGTGTAGGTTGTCAGGTTGACATACAGCCCTTTCACGATGTTCACATCCGCCTGAAGACTCAGGGCGGTAGGCAGTTTAATGATGAATTCCTCTTCATTCTCTTCGGTTGCGGTAATCCCCTGGATTAATTCTCCCCTCCGAAACACGGTATCGGAAAAATTGACATACGGGGGCATTCCGAATTGAACCGTCTCGATATCCATCCAGTATGTATCGTCAGGAATGCCGCCACTGGCGATCTGCTCCAGATAATCCTCGGTGAAATCGGCAATGAAATCCTGACTGTAATAGGATTTTTCATACTTCAGGCGGCCAAGGTCAACCACCGAAACCCCGATTTTCAGCAAGTATTTGTTTTGATCGCGCCGTTCCAGGTCGGTCTTACCGTCCATATTGTACAGGTAATCCTTATATCTCGGACGAAACTCATATACAAAGCCCAGGTCGAGCCCCACGGATGGCTTTGAGGTAAATGCATACGTAAACCCGGTGGAGTAGTTCATATTTTCCCTGCTGCCCCAGTTCCAGTTATCGGAAACCCCCGCGCTGACATAGGGGGCATTCCAGGAAATAAAGTCGGCATCGACGCCCTCGCCTTCCTGGTCATAGAAATAATAATAAAAGTCATCCGCCTGCATATAGGCCCCCCCAAGCCCCTGCAACAATTTTACCGTTAAACCGGTTTTCATGTAATGGGCCTTTTTATTGTAAACTTCTGTCGCATAGGTGATTCCATAATCGGCGAACATATGATTGACCGCACGCATATTCTCGTCGTGGTACCACTGTTCCCAGTATTCCGGCGACTTGAAATCATCGTAAATAGATCGGGCCAATGGTTCGCTGATATCATCAACATTGATGATATTCCGCGCCCTGGACGTGAAACCGATGGCATGTTTCGGGGTCAGGGTCAGCAGGAAACCCGGGCCGAGCGCCGTCTGGTTGGCGAAGGCGCTTTTCTCCTTTCCATTGGCTCCGCTGAGATAAGTATTTTCATCCCACCAGTCGTCGTTTGAAACAATTCCAAATGGATTCCACAGGGTGCCGGAATTGAACCGGATCATGTCGTTGTAAATGTCGGCATTCACGCCGAAAAGATTGATATCCAGCTTAAAACGGCTGTCGACAATCGCCGCGGGTTGCAGGGTTGCCTGGTTGATGCCCATATAATTATCGTTCACTGCAGGAAGAAAGTCCTGTCCGAACGACAACCTGGCCATTAGCATCAGGAGGCCGAGGCTGATGATTTTCAGAATTACTTGGCGTTTCATAATGGTTTCTGGATTACAGGGTTATTCTGATAAATTTATGGAATTCAGCATCGTAATGAGCTTTCCCCATTAAAATTTCCGGATTCTTTGGATGACTGGCTTATGCTATCAAAGATAAGCAATTTCATCCGGCCATGTCAACAGGAGGGATAACCTTCAGGTGGTCTTGCGGTATTGCCATACGGCCAGGCTTAAGGCCAGAATGGCGTATACCGAAAGAATGACCAGGTTACGGAGGATATCGGATAATCCGGAGCCTTTCAGCATGATCATCCGGATGACTTCGACGAAGTACGCGATCGGGTTGATGATGTTGATGGCTTTCGCCCATCCGGGCATGCTGTCAACCGGCGTAAACAAGCCGCTGAGCAGGATGAAGATCACGACAAAGAACCACGAAAGGAACATGGCCTGTTGCTGCGTGTGGGTTTTCGTGGAGATCAGCAGGCCCAGCCCCAGGGCTACCAGCAGGTAAACCGCCGCGAACAGGAAGATCAGCCATACGCTGCCCAGCATCGGGATATTGAACACCAGCCTCGCCAGGAAGAGGCCAAAGGCCAGGTCGAACAGGGCGACCAGCCAGAAGGGGAGGAGTTTTCCGATGATGAACTGGTATTTTTTTATCGGTGTGACGTTGATCTGTTCGATCGTGCCGATCTCCTTTTCCCGGACCAGGTTCATGCCCGACAGGAACATCCCGATCAGGGTCACCAGGAGCACCAGGATGCCCGGTACCATGTAGTTGATATAATTCAGCTCGGGATTGAACCAGAATGACCAGGTGGTTCTGATGGGTTCTTCGACCGGCAGGCCGGAGCTTTCTGTAAGGAGGTTCAGGTTATAGTCCTGGATGATTGAAGTGGTATAGGCGTTCATCAGGGCTGCCGCGCTGCCGTCCACCGCGTTGGTGGCAATGCGGATCCTGGCCTTTCCGCCGGTCAGCAGGTCTTTTTCGAATCCCTGCGGGATGGACAGGATCTGGTGGACTTTCCCCTTCATCACATCTTCTTCAGCAAGCACGTAAGAATTCGAATATTCAGCAATCCGGTAGAATGGAGATCCGGAAAAATGCCCGAGGAGTTCGCGCGATGTCTTGCTCCGGTCGAGATCCACCACATGCAGCCGGATCATTTTGATCTCGAAGGTTGCCGTATAGGCCAGAACGAGCATCTGCAGGACGGGCAGCGCGAAGATGATGCGCACCATCGCTTTGTTTCGGAATAGCTGGATGAATTCTTTGCGGATGATATACAGGATCGTACGCATGGCCTATTCCAGTCTGATTTTAAAATTCCTGACACTCAAACCGATAAATATGAGGATCATCAGAATGATGACGAGGGTTTCTTTCCAGAGATGGACGATCCCCGCCCCCTTGATCATGATGCCCCGGATGATGATGATGAACCATTTGGAAGGCATGATGTTGCTGAGCCACTGCAGCACCTTCGGCATATTCTCTACCGGGAAAATAAAGCCGGAGAGAAGAATGGTCGGGAGCATGAGCCCGGCCAGGGAGATCATCAGCGCCACCTGCTGACTTTGGGCAATGGTGCTGATCAGGATGCCCATCGACAGGGCCATGAAGATGAACAGGACGGTCTCCGACAGCAGCAGCATCAGGTTTCCCCTGATCGGGACGCCGAAAACGAAATACCCCAGCAGAAGGATCGAAACGGCGTTGATGATGGACAAGACCACATATGGCGTTACTTTGCCGAGGATGATCTGCGCCGGTTTCAGCGGCGATACCAGCAGGACCTCCATGGTGCCCAGCTCTTTTTCCCGGGCAATGGAGATGGAGGTCATCATGGCGCAGACCAGCATGAGCAATATGGTGATGATGCCCGGGACGAACATGAACACCCCCTTCAGTTCCTCATTGAACAGCATCATCGGCTCAGGTGTGATCATCATCGGTGCCGCTCCCGCTCCCTCCAGCACCGAAGCCTGGTAATCCCTGATGATCCCTGTGGTGTAGCTGGCCAGCAGGTTGGCTGTATTCGGGTCAGAGGCATCACCGATGATATGGATCCCCGCTTTATTATCCTTTTCCAGCTTCAGGGCGAAATTGTCCTCAAAGACAATCACCTGCTTTATTTTGTTTTCCCGGAACTTCTCCTCGATTTCCCGCTCATGGGCCAGGTTGTCCACCAACATAAAATAATCAGATGCCGTGATCTTTGACACGATTTCCGTGGTCACCACATCTTTTGATGGATCCAGAACGGCGATTCCGGCGTTCCTGATCTCGTTCGTCAGGGCAAATCCAAAAAGCAGAATCTGGATCACCGGCATGCCAAACAGAATGATCATCGTCCGGACATCCCGGAAAATGTGGTAGAATTCTTTGATGATGAAACCGCGCATTAAACTGTTAAATTGTTAAACTGTTAAATTGTTATATGTTAGTTATTTACAAATTATGAATATTTATGACCATCCATTACCACTTCCTTCCTTGCCAGTTTCACAAAAACTTCTTCCATCGTACTGGTCCGGAAGCGGGCTTTAAGCTCCGCGGGAGTCCCCAGCGCTTCGATCCTTCCGTCGACCATGATGGAGACCCGCTCGCAGTATTCCGCTTCATCCATGTAATGGGTCGTCAGAAAAACAGTCATGCCTTCGTGCGCAGTTTCATAAATGAGATCCCAGAATTGCCTGCGGGTTAAGGGATCGACGCCGCTGGTGGGCTCATCCAGGAACACGATGGCCGGGTCATGGATAATGGCCACGCAAAAGGCCAGTTTCTGCTTCCATCCCAGGGGAAGGTCTGCAATCACCCGGTTTTTGTACTCTTCCATGCCCAGTTTTTTCAGGAGTCCGGCCATCCGTTCGCGCACGGCCTTTTTTCTCAATCCATAAATTCCCCCGTAGAATGTGAAATTTTCCGCAACAGTCATATCTTCATACAGCGAAAATTTCTGGCTCATGTAACCGATGTTCCTTTTAATCAGGTCGGTGTCGCGATAAACATCATACCCGGCCACTGTGATCTGTCCCGACGAGGGTTTCCAGAGCCCGCAGAGAATTTTGATGGCGGTCGTTTTGCCGGCGCCGTTGGCCCCCAGGAATCCGAAGATTTCACCCTTGCGAACGTAAAAATTCAGGTGGTCGTTGGCGATGAACGAACCGAATCGTTTCACAAGGTCCTGAACCTCTATAATATGTTCACTGCGGGATGTCATCATTGGCCGTTTATGGGTTTATTCATGGAAAGATACCCCGGATGCTGCATCAGGGCCATGAAGCTGTCTTCAACCGAAGGGGGGATGAATCTTGCCGTAACCTGCTGGTGCCCCCGATGCTCCAGGTAAGCCAGCAGGGACTCAGTCCCTGTACCGGGAGAATTTAAGGCGGCATGGATGAATGCTCCTGACCGGTAGGCCATCAGGATATCGGGGAATCCCTGTATATCAAACAGCAGTTGATACATTTGCTCAGACCGGACGGCCAGCAGCGGATGCGGGTAAGACCGGGCAATTCCATCCGGGGTGTCGACCTGCATCACTTTTCCCTCCTGGATCAGGGCCACGCGGTCGCAGCGGCCCGCTTCGTCCATATACGGGGTGGAAACGATGATCGTTATTCCTTCCTGCCGAAGTTTATGAAGCATATCCCAGAATTCTTTGCGCGAAACCGCGTCAACTCCTGTCGTCGGTTCATCGAGGAACAGTACGACCGGTTTGTGTATCAGGGCGCAGGAAAGGGCCAGCTTCTGCTTCATGCCGCCTGAAAGCTTGCCGGCCAGGCGGTCTTTGAAAGGCTCGATCTGCCTGTAAATGTCAGCGACCAGGCTGTAATTTTCCTCAATGGTCGTTTTGAAGATGCTGGCAAAGAACCGGAGGTTCTCCTCGACGGTCAGGTCCTGGTACAGAGAAAAACGGCCGGGCATGTATCCGATGATCCGGCGGATACTCCTGTACTCTTTCACCGTATTGAAGCCTTCAACCGTGACTTGCCCTTTTCCCGGCCTGAGCAAAGTGGTCATGATGCGGAACAGGGTCGTTTTTCCGGCGCCATCAGGCCCGATAAAACCGAATAATTCGCCTTTACCCGCGGTAAGGCTGACTTCGTCGAGCGCCAGCTGCTTGCCGTAGGATTTTGATACTTTATCGATGATGACGGATGCTTCCAATGGTTATGCTATTCCTGGTTTTGCATGAAATTGATTTCCGCCGGCATTCCGATCTTCAGCCGGCCGTCGTTGGGAACGATGACCCTGGCGGCGTAGACAAGGTTCACCCTTTCCTTGCGGGTCTGAATGGTTTTAGGGGTGAATTCCGCCTTGGAGCTGATCCACGACACCTGGCCCTCCAGGCTGCCGACTTCCTTTTTGCTTTCATCGATCAGCACCTCGACTACCTGGCCCAGTTTAAGGTATGGCAGTTGGTCGCCGCTGATATACACTTTCAGTTCGAGCGCTTCGAGGTTGGCGATTTTACACAGGGGCTTTCCCATTGCGGTAATTTCACCCTGTTCGGCGTAGCGGACCAGCACCGTGCCATCCAGCGGGCTTCTGATCCAGCATTTGCCTATATTTTCCTCCACCTGGCTGACCTGTACACGGATGGTTTCCATCTCTGCCCTGATGCTTTCCTTTTGCACGGCGGTGGCGCTGATCTGCTGCTCCAGCAGATCGAGATTTCCTGTGAGATCATCCATTTGTTTCTGGGTGGCGGCACCGTCCTTCATCAGGCTTTCGAGGCGCGCTTTGTCCACCAGCAGGTTCTTCCTCTGTTGTTCCTGCACTTTGATCTGGGAATTGATGCTTTGCAAGCGCGCTTGCATCACTCCTGCCTGGCTGATAAGCTGTTCCCGCTTCAAAGAGAGATCAATGGTGTCGATCAGGGCCAGTGTATCTCCGGTTGCGACCTCCATGCCCTCTGAAATGTGGCTGGTGAGGATCCGGCCGCCGGTTTCGGCGGACACCATCACTTCCACCGCTTCAAAGTTACCGTATGCGTCTGATCTGTGGTTCCTGTCGCAGGCCATCAGGGCCGCAACGGTCAATACAATGTATAGATTTCTTTTCATGGTTTGATGGATTTATAATGTTCCGGCGGCGGCCAGGTATTCATATTTTGCCCGGACCAGCTGGACCTGGTGCATTTTCATGTTCAGCAGGGCTTCGGTTTCGGCATTCAGTTCGGTGATGTATTCGGTGGCGGTGATTACGCCGTTTTGAAGCCGGGATTCATAGGTGCGGACGACTTTTGTCCGCAGGGTGACGATCTCTTCGTCTTTTTCAAGCAGTTTCTGATAACGGATGATCTCCGCCTGCCTTCGTTCCAGCTCGACCGACATGCCCCTGCTGAAAGCGTTGCGGTTATCCTGGATGATATTCCGGTTGAGGTCGAGTATGGATTTTTCATTTTTGGTCTTGTTCCAGTTCCAGATATTCCAGTTCAGCCGTGCCCCCACCATGTAAAAGTCATCGAATTCATTTACGAGCATATCGAAGCCGGGTCTTCCATATCCCGCCTGTGCGTAAGCGATGAGCCTGGGCATCAACCTTGATGCAGCGACCGATTTCATCGATTCCGTTTTTTGCTCCTGGAGCGTGAACAGGCTGTATTCTAATCTGTTGGTTGCAGTGAGTTGAAGTGGGATTTCGGGAGATGTCATCTCAAGGGGCGTAACCGTCTGAATATCTTCACCAACCAAGATTGATAGTATTTTATACGCTGATTCGAGACCGATTTCATTCTCGGCAATCCTTTGGTCGATCTTGAGGAGTTCGGCGCGGAGAATGTCGGCGTTGGAAGCCAGCACAACACCGTTCCTGACACCTGATTCCACTTCGTTGAGCCGGGCCTGAAGGGTTTCCCGGTGCAAGTCCAGCAGGTTGCGGTTTTCACGCAGTGAGAGAATGGTGAAATACGCCCCTGTCACCTGTTCGGTCACTTTGTATATTTCAATGCCGACATTCTTCCGGTTGATCTGATCATCATAAGATTCAACATCTTTGGAACGCCGGGTGGCCCCACCGTCGTAAATCACCTGGCTGATATCAAGGGATAGCTTATACCAGTCTTTATCCAGCGCCTCGGGCGCAAACTGCTCAATTTTGATGGGCACTTCAGTAACCGCCGACTGGTAATGCACATCGCCATTGAGGTTGAGTTCGGGGAGGTAATTCTTGTTCAGGTTTTTCATCTTTAGCGCGCTGGATGCAGAGAGGTAGTCGGCCGAGTGGGCGATGGGGTGATTCTCCCGGGCCTTTTGCAGGCAGTACTGCAGGGAGAGCGCAGTGTCCTGGGCCTGAGCCAGGCCTGAAGTGATCACACCGGCCAGAAGCAGAAATTTTTTGATCATGGCTTTAAAGCTTTAATGATGAAGTCTGCGACAACGGCTTTTCTTTCTTTCAGGAACTGATCAAAAGCCTTTTCATCGTTATGAAAAATGAATCCCTGGATCATCGGCCGCGCAGCAAAAGGGAAAATGCACAAAGCAAGCATGTTGACAATCAACTGGCGCGGATCTATGACGATGATGTTCCCTTGTGCGGCTTCATCCGTAACCGCTTTAAAGAAAAATTCCGGATTTAAACCCGTGGATTTGACCAGATCGATGATCCGGCCGGGATTTCGGTGCAGTTCATGAAGGATGAAGAGGGGGATCTGGGGATATTGCATCAGCGCCGTGATGTACGCATCAACGAATGCCCTGATCTTCTGGTTGAAATCCAGGTCCGAGATAAATATCTTCATCAGGTTGGGAATCATTTTGCTGAAAGCTTCCAGGAAGATCGCCTCAAAGAGCCGGTCCTTGCTCCGGTAATAATAGTGAAGCAGCGCTTTGTTTATTCCCGCTTCCGTTGCGATCATCTGCATGGTGGTCCCGTCATACCCGTTCTCCAGGAAAACTTTTCGCGCCGCGTCCAGGATGACATATTCAGTTTCAGCTTGCTTCTGGTTCATTTTGACCAATTGATTTAGTTAATCAGTTTAACCAAAAGGTTAAATCGATTGGATAAAAATAAATGAATCATGATCCCTTGTCAAGTTTTTATTGATATTTTTTTACCCATATGTTGAAAAATGTTGTAAGACATTCGCAATGAATTTATTATAAGTTTATCTGGTTATATCAAATTTCAATAATTTTGCTGATCCTAATCAGAAGAATACACATATGAAAAACCGGGCCTCACGCGTACTCATCATCATTTTATCTTCGCTCATCCTGGGCAGTTGTTCCAAGCCGATAGAAAAAAAGCTGGCGGGCACCTGGAAAGTGGAAGACGTTCAGTTTCAGACGGAGCTTCAGATCGAGCAACGTTTCCTGGATGATTCGAAAGAAAGCCAGAAATCGATCAGTTATGTATTGCTGGAAGACTTCACGGCGAAGATCAACGCCGGGTTTTCAACCTTTGAGGGGAACTGGATTTACAAGGAGGGCGATCAAAGCGTCTATATGGTGTTTTCTGGCACATTCGACACCATTCTGCTGGGGAGGTATGAAGACGGCAGGCTGATCAATGTGGATTCGGGGGAAGATATTACCATCACCACTATTTTCAGCAAAGAAGAACAATAACCGGCTTATTTCTGTTCCGATAATTTTGCTCCGTAGAATATGGCTTCCATCTGCCGGAGGTAGTCGCGCTTATCATTATTGGGGTAGTATACATACCCGTCGAGGGTGATTACATTATGGCGCACCGTATCGGCGAAGGTGTAGCTGACAAACGGGCCGCCCATGAAGTCATTCTCTACTTCCCAGAGACCGCGGGTTTCCACCGCGAATCCGCCGGGAAATCCGGCAACGGTGTCAAAAACCGGTGGTATGAATTGCTGCGAGATCTTCATGAATGAACCCGGGGAAGGACCCGGAATGTGTTCCAGGGTAATGGTATTGCGCCACTGGATGATATGCCTGGGGTCGAACACCAGGGTGTCGCGATAAGGCATGGAATAGATCATGATGCTCAGTTCCACGTCCTGCTTGGCTTTGGTCACTTTATGGCGCAGCCAGGCAAAGTCGGGCCCTTCTTTCGCCAGATAAAATCCTCCGGGAATCGGGAGGGAAATGCCAAATTTGTTTTCCACCGTTCTGGCCAGCTTGATATCTGACGACATGCGTTGCAATACCAAAGTCCTTTCTCGTTCCAGTTCAACGAAATACCGGAGGTAGGTTTCCCTGTTCCGTTCAAACTCTGAATAAAAAGAAGGCAGATCCGGAGCGGATAGTTTAATGATCATCTGAGGCTCCGCCCACAGGTTCTTTTTGCTTTCGCTCATCGCTCCGTCGGCCTGTGGATTGATTTCGACGATCAGGATGTTGTGGTATTTTTTAAACAGATCATTCAGGTCTCCGGCGGCGATGTTGACCAGGTCGAACATAGGTTCCGGTTGAGAAAGTCCGGGGAATTCAGCGCCAAAGAACGCCCGGATGCTATCTCCTGGTGCGCCGAGCCAGGTTTCTTTATCGTTGGTGACGACCAGGATTTCATTCGATGAACCGGTGGATCTTTTAAGCCCCGATTCGCTCATCGTGCAGCCCGAAATAAGGTAAGATATCAGGAAGACGAGTACCGGCACCCCGGTAAGCCGTAAGATCCGGTTAGGTTTCATGGCCGTGCGTGTTTATCCGTTTTTGACGATCTTCAGTTTTTGCCCGATATGCAGTTTAGATGAATTCCCCAGGTTGTTCCACTTTTTGATGTCTTCAACCGATACGCCGCGGTATTGTTGTGCGATATCCCACAGCGTATCGCCTTTCTTTACCACATGATAGACCGTGGCTTCGGGTGATACTTTTTGGGAAGGCACTTCCGGGGCATTACCAGAGGATTGTGCATCGGCAGTCGCGGGACCACCCACTTTCAGCTTTTGCTTTGGGTAGATCGTATTGTTTCTCAGGTTGTTCCACTTTTTTAACTCTTCAACGGTACATCCGTATTTTTTGGCGATCATGGCCAGGTTCTCCCCGGACCTGACCGTATGGGTGCCGGTTGGCGTGCTGGCCGGACTTTCCGATGAGGTGGCGGATGAGGTTGTGGCTTTGGAGGTTGCGCCGCCAGAGTTTGAAGGGACATGCGTGTAATTGGCCGGAGGAAAGACGACGAGCTTCTGTCCCGGGTGGATGGTGGTGCCCCTCATGTTGTTCCACTGCTGGATCTGGCGGACAGACACATTGTATTTTCTGGCGATGAGGCCGAGGTTCTCACCGCTGCGAACGGTATGGTACTGGCGGTCGGAAGCTTTCTTGATTTCCGCGACCAGTTTTTCCTTTTCCAGTCCGCTTTTGCTTTTATAATTGTAAATGGCCTGCTCGTTTTCAATAAACGTGAGTATATATTCCTTTGGGAGACGAAGGCTGTATGATTTGCCGTTGTAGGCCGGGATGATGCCGGATTTGAACATTGGATTCAGAAATTCCACTTGTTCCCGGGGGATGTTCATGTATTCGGAGATCTGGTCGAATGCCAGCGGCTGGTCGACCATAACGGTGTCGATCCCGTCATAAAGGATGCCCGGGTGCAAGGGATAGAGGTTATGTTCGGGAGCATAATTCATGACGTATGTCACGGCGATAAACGCAGGGACATATCCCCGGGTTTCCCTGGGCAGGAACGGCCAGATGGCCCAGTAATCCCTGACGCCGCCGGCACGGCGGATGGCTTTGTTCACATTACCGGCGCCGGAATTATAGGCAGCCATGACCAGGTTCCAGTCGCCGAACATGTTGTACAGGTCGCGCATATGGCGGCAGGCCGCATCGGTGGCCAGGTAGGGGTCAAACCGGTCGTCAACCATCGAAGTAACTTTCAGGCCATAGAGTTTTCCGGTATAGTACATAAATTGCCAAAGCCCTTTGGCGCCGGCCCGGGACCCCGCCGTTGGGTTAAGGGCTGATTCAACTACGGCCAGGTATTTCATTTCCAGCGGTATGTCGTACTTATCCAGATGCTCCTCGAACAAAGGAAAATAGATTTCTTTCAGGCCAAGGATCTTTGAGGTCAGCTGCCTTTTCCTGACGGCATACAGTTCAATGAAGGATCTAACCGATTCGTTGTAGGTCAGTTCGATGGGGGTTTCCTGGTTAAGCTTTTCAATCCGCTGGCGATAAACGGAATCGGGGTAAACCGGAACATGATCGACCGGAAAGTTATATACGTTCAGTAAAGAGGTATCTGTAGTGAAATTATAATCCTGGAAAAAGGGGATGGACATGAGGCTGTCAAGCATTCCGATCGTGACGGATTCGTTGAGGATCTTATTGGCCTGGCTCTGGTCGTTGATCAGGACCTGTCCTTGTATCACGGTGGAATCCGGGACCACTCCTTTGGCATAGGAAGTATCGGGAGATGGCGTCTGAGTCTGTGTGAAGGCCCGGGCATCTGGTACAAGAAATACTGCCAGGCTGAGGATCAGGTATTTCATCGGGGCAAAGAATGTTCTGGGGAAATCCATCGTTTTAACAGTTGTCGATCAGCTCATAAAAATAGATACCCGGCTCCGGGAAAAGAACCTCGGGAGACCGGAAATATTAACACCGCAAAGTTAAGAAAATTGCATGGGAGGGGAGGAAAAAATGAGGACAGGGGAACCCTTGCAGGGTTATAACCCTTGCAAGGTTGTAATAAACCATCTCATTGCACCCTGTAACCCATCTCCCTGATCGCAGCCAGGCTGTCCCACACCGGAACCACGGTTTCCAGGAACACGGATTTCTCCTCGTTGAGTTTCATCATATCCAGCCCGATAAAAGCCTGCGCTTTTTCCTTGGTGGAGATGTCCGGATAGGGGATCTCTTCGTTGAATCCCAGCGAGGCCAGCAGCCTGGCCAGTTTGATCCGCGCCTCCTGGGCTTTGTCGATCCCGGTGGCCACAACCCGCCCCGTTTCCACAGGGGCGTGGAAGGACGCGCCATGGCTGGCGGCGGCATAATCCCAGCGCCACTGGGCATGGCGGATATCCATCAGTATGCTTTGCATCTGGGCCTCGGTGGCGCCCAGGTCCCAGGCCTTCTTTGCTTCAACATGCGCCCTGACCAGCAGCTCTTCCAGCTTATCCCGGTTCTGGATGATCTTGTCCTGGCGGTCATAGACATTCTTGATCAGGGTCATCGTTTTTTCCCTGTGACAAACGGCGCAGGATGCTTCCACGTTGTTCAGCGGGCTCTGCAAATGATGGTCGGTGAATTTCTGCCCGCCTTCACTTTTGTACGGCATGTGGCAGTCGGCGCAGGAAACGCCCCGCTCGGCGTGGATCCCCGTCATGTACACTTCATAATCCGGATGCTGCGCTTTGAGCATCGGGGCTTTGCTCAGGGCGTGCGTCCAGTCGGAGAACATGAATTCGTCGTAATATCTTTCCATGTCGTCCGCTGAAAATCCTTTATCCCAGGGGAAGGTCAGGTAATTCTTCTTTCCGTCGCGCTTATCGAAGAAATACTCAACATGGCACTGGGCGCAAACCAGCGACCGCATTTCCTGGTGGGATGCTTTGGCGATATCCCTGCCGCTGCGTTCAAAAGCCTCCAGCAGCGCCGGCCGGCTGATCTGCAGGTTCATGGTCTTCGCCTCGTGGCAGTCGGCGCAGCCTATGCCATTGACCACCTCATGCCCCCGGGTTTCCCAGGTTCCGGCGTAGAACTCCGCCGGGCCGATCTCCTTCATCAGCCTGGGAACATCAGTGCTTTTGCAGGCCCAGCAGGTGTTGGGCATCGGGCTGGGTCTGCCTTCCCCCGGCCCGCCGGTGCGCAGGGTGTTCCGGATGTCTGGAATAGCGTAATAATGTCCTCGGCCCTGGTTGTAATCCTTTGAAAAACCGTATCCGGCCCAGAGCACCACCAGCCGGGGATCGACCTCCAGCATGTCGATCATCGCCGCCCCGTTGTATTTACTCCGGAACGTGGTGTCGGCGGTCTGCAGATACGACTGGTATTCCCTTGGGAAATTCTTGCCCCAGACGGCATTCCGCGGTTCATACTGATCATGTTCTATTACGGGGACATAGGCGAACTGGGCTTCTGTCCTCCGCTCGATGATCGATGAAGCCAGCAGCCCCAGCAGGAAAACCACCACGACCGTGGCGATGAATATTACCCAGCCCAGCATGGGCTTCTGTCGGATTTTTTCGTTCAGAGACATATCGTAAATATTAAATTACAATTTATAGTTTACAATGTACAATATACAAACTTTAAATTCGATTCTCCTAATCTCACAACTGCCAACTGCCAACTGGCTATTGCCAACTGCCTACTGCCCGCTGCTCTTCATCCATTCCGGAACAGGACTGGAGGGAACCGGGACACGCGCATAGGGAACGCTGGAGATGCTGTTCACCCGTCCGTGCGGCACCTCCCGGTGGCATTCCCAGCACAGCCGTTCAGAACGGAAATGATCGAATGATTCCGTCCGGGCGATCAGCTGATCATCTTTCAGCAAAGCCTCATGACAGCGGATGCAGTTATTATGAACCACCTTGATGCCGGCATCAAGGATCCTGATCACCTGGGGTTCATTGCGCAGCGTGAAGATGGTGGCATGCCGGAGCCCATCCTTAGCCTTAAAGTAATATTTGTTGATGAAATTGTCATGCGGAACATGGCAGTCATTGCAGTGGGCCACCTCACGGTGCGAACTGTGGCTCCAGGTGGCATACTGCGGCGCCATGATATGGCAGTTCATGCAGGTTTCCGGTTTGTCTGAAAGATACGAATGCGCCCGGGAGGCCCGGAATGTGAAGGCCCCTATGCCCACGAACACCCCCAGCAGGATGATCACCGGGATCCGCCATTGGGGCGGCGGCAGCAGGTATTTAATGATTCTTTCGAGCATAGAGTTTGATCCAGACGATTAAGCCGCTTATGGTCATGATGGTGCCAAATATGCCCAGTAAAGGTACTACTAATATATAAAAATCCCCGATAAGAAAATTAAAAATCCTTGCTGTGTGCACTTCCAGCGCGAAATTCCACCACGACATGCCCGCCGTTTCAATGATCTGAGCGGGCATCGATGGCAATTGCCCGCGGTTGTTCAGTTCCACAGCGCCCTGGTTGTAATCGAACGAATATGATGCTCCTGAAGGCAAGGAAAGGTATCCCGCAGCCATATGTTCACCGATCGGTCTTGCCCGCGGATCAGCCTTTTCCGGAGGAGCCCTGCCTGTGATGACATCGATAGCCTGGCCTGTTGAAGGCTTCCAGAGAAACAGCCCGCTGAATGATCCGATCAGGAACTCCCCCGGGGCAACCCGTTCCAGGACATTGATTCCCATTACCGAAACCGGCGGTTGTCCGCGCATTTCCGTCAAAGGCTCCGAGAATTTCTCATTCGCAAAATAAATCCCTTCGGAAGTGCCCAGGATGAACCCTTTCAGCGCCTCATCGTAAGCGATCGCACGGAGCTTGTCCGCCCAGGGGTTGGGGGTGTCGAGAATCGAAAACGGGATCTTGCCCACCCGTGCGCTGGCGATGGTGATCAGCAGCGGCGGGCGCAGGAACATGCCGGTGACGGTGTTGATGAGCAGGAAAATGAAAATCCATACACCGGCTTTCTTGTGCCAGCGGGCCGAGGTCCTTTTCCAGGCGGAAGCCGGTGCCGTTGATTTTTTCTGTCGCTTCAAGCGGCGCATAACGTATGGCATCGTGAAATGTATGACGCCCGTTACAGTCAGCAGGATGACGATCAGGCCCAGGGCGTCGACGATCAACCGGCCGGCCATCCCATAGATTTCCCCGCTGTGGATCACCCAGATCGTCCGGAACAGGCCCGCTTTGTTGTCGTAGCCCTCCGGGGCCGGGATCTCCTGCTTTTCCGGGGAGAAATTGCTCGGGTCATCAGGGCTGCGGAACAGCATGGAACGCGTCAGCACCAGGACTTCACCGTCCTGCTCCAGCAGCCATTGTACTCTTTTATCATGGACCGGAAGCTCCAGGCGGGTCCATCTTCCCGCATCCCGGTCAAAGAAATACAGGCCAAAAAGGGTACCGGCGTAAAGATTGCCGCGATCCGTATAAAGCAGCGAAAAGATCTTCCGGTTATCGATGCCTTCCGGGAAGCCGGCATTGAAATCGGCAAACCGGTCCATCGCTTCGCTGGTGAGCCATACGCCGATGTTTCCGCTGATCAGGATGCTGTCGCGGCCGATGCTTAAACCCGATTTAACCGCGGCGTTGTTCCAGTTCTCGTAGCGGTATTCTTTGGGGAGATACTTCCGGCTGATCTCAAGCCCGGAGAACAATCCCCGGTGGTTCATTACGATCCCGGAAATCGCCCAGAGGATGAAAAAGAAGCCCAGGATGATCCCGGGCCATTTATGCCATTTCCGGAACCGGTTCAGCCAGCGGTTTTTATTGCAGGCCTTTTCCTGCGCTTCCGGTTTCATCTTTATTTCCTGAGAAAATAACTGATGAAATGATCTTCCGACACTTTTTCCGACCAGTTGTCGAATCCCCGTTCCACGACCCGTTCGATCAAAGGTGCCGGCAGGAATGGGGTGATCAGCTGATAGATTTCGCCGCGCTGAAGGTCCGCGACGCCAGTCAGCACCTCGCCAAGCGGATGCCCGCCCTGTTCGATCACCGGCCGGGCATCGAGCGTTTTGACAATATTGGCATTAACCAGCCAGGAAGGCCGGGACGAAGGCCCATCGGCGGAAGCCAGGCCCTCGAGCGCGTCCTGCCCTGTTTTCAGGCGTAAGGCATTGACCAGTTCATGCACGGGGATCTCACCCACCTGGGCGGCCTGCTGCAATGTGGTTACCCGGGCGATGGTCCGGCGCAGCACCGGGTTTTTCAGTTTTTTGAATACCGGCGCCATTTCGATCAGGACGTCCTCCAGTTCCGGGTAGGCCTGGAGGAGCTCATAAACTTTGGTTTTTGGCGTTATATGGAACATGAAATTTAATTTTGAGGTTTAAGGTTTAAGGTTTAAGTTAGGAATGTGAATGCATCATTAAGAAATCGAAAATCGGCAATCGGCAATCTTATTTCGAATATGACAGTATCCTTTGCTCTCCTTCCAGGGCTCGCCGTTCGGTGAGGTCCTGGGAGACTTCCAGCGTGCCGAGGAATTCCCCGTTCTCGTCCCTGAGGGCGAAATATTCGATGAAGATGAATTTCCCTTTCATCTGGATCCAGAAGGGGGCGTGGTCCTGCCGGCCGCTGCGGAAATCCTCAAGGATCTGTTCCACGACATGGACGCTGGAGGGCGGATGGCACAGCTTGACATCCCGGTTCAGGATGGCCCGGCTGCGGTGGAAGACGCGCTCCTTTCCCTGGCTGAAATATTTCACTTTTTCGTTTTTATCGACGAAGGTCATGTCGACCGGGAGGCTGTTCAGGATGGCGTTCAGCTCTGCTTTGGTGAAGCTTCCGGAAGAGAGATGGATCAGCCCGTCATCCTGTTTTTCAGACGCATGCGCGCCCATATTTTCGGGCTTCCATTCGAATTCCGGGTCATACAGGCAGAACCCGATCTCCAGCGTCTGGTTGTAGATCTCGTACCATTCGATCTCGGTCAGCTTGTCCATCACCATGGGCAGGAGGATCTGGTCCTCCTTCATGGTCATGTCGGCCACAGCGTCGGAAGCGGGTTTCAGGATGAGCTGCACCGCGGCGGCAGCCTCTTCTGTCGTCAGGCCCTCCGGGCTGGCCAGCACTTCATGGGCCGCCTTCAGCAGCTCCCTGATCTCGTTGTGCTTGCCCCACATCACCTTGGGTGGACCGGTGATCCCGTATTTTTCCAAGTAAGGAAACACCAGGTTCTCTTTCCGGAGATAATGTTTTTCCACATCCGCCAGGTTGTTGAAGTGGGTTCTCATTTCCAGGAACCAGGCTTTGATTTCATCTTCGCTGCTGATGGAGTCGACTTTCTGATACAAGGATTCCAGCTGTTCCACCACTTTCAGCAGCTCTTTGTTCTCTTTGCGGAACGTGTCGACGGGGTGCCCCGGGGGCACGATCTTCATGCCCGACAGGTCGATGTGGCCATCGAGGGCTTCGCTGTGGATATCGCAGAACTGGAGCACTTCGGCCTCGCTCAGGGTACCTTCGGAGATCAGTTCCTGCTCCACTTCCACGACTTCGCCGTAAGGGATCTTCTGCAGCAGGTTCACCAGTTGCTTTCGCGCTTCGGCAGGTGCCTCGCCCGCATGGAGCTGCAGGATCATGTGCTTGAGCAGCTCTTTGCGCTTTTCTGAATTGTTGATTAGCTCGGACATAGTTATGATTTACCTCATCGCACGGCCCCCTCCTCAGTCCCCTCCCCCAATTGGGGGAGGGGATTCAGGGGTGGGGGCTGGACATTACTCTTTAATCATCGTTAACAACATCTTAAAACGTTCCACCGCGTTCACGGCGTGCGGAATGCTGGCCGGCATGATGATCGCCTGGCCGGCGGTGAGTTCGTAAGGCACGCGGTTGATCAGGATTTCTGCCCTGCCTTCCAGGACCTGGACCATCGCGTCGAAGGGCGCGGAATGTTCGCTCAGGCGCTGGCCTTTGTCGAACGCGAACAGGCTCACATTGCCTTTTTCTTTCTGCAAAACGCGTTTGCTGACAATACCTTCGGGTGAATAATCTACTTTATCATTAAAGCTCATGATCGTAGAATGGCTGAATAGGTTGGTTTCCATATAATTTTGAATTTTGAATTTTGAATTTTGAATTTGAATTCTGAGTATTGACTGCTGACTGCTGTTTTAAATATAATCTTCAAAGAGCGCATCGCCTTTGATCCCGATGACTGTTTTTTTGATGGGGATCTTGCGGTCGGCGGCCTCGCGGGCCAGGCTGGCGATGTGTACGAGCCCGCTGCAGCAGGGGACCTCCATCACCAGCACTTCCAGGCTGGAGATCCTGGCTTCGTCGATCATCATTTTCAGTTTTTCGATGTAGCCTTCCTTGCCCTGGTCGAGTTTCGGACAGGCAATGGCCAGTCCTTTGCCCTTCAGGTATTTCTGGTGGAAATTACCCACTGAGAAGGCGACGCAGTCGGCGGCAAGGACGACGTCCGCATTCATGAAATACGGCGCCATTGGGTTGACCAGGTGCATCTGGACCGGCCACTGGCGCAACTCCGACCGGATTTCTACTCCCGGCACCGGTATTGTAACATCTTGATTACCTGAATCATTTACCTTATCGAGGTCAATGTCGAAATGAAAGCTTTTCGCGCCGGGGCAGCCGCCGGTGGCACAGCCTCCGCCGGTCAGATTGTTTGCATATACTTTGTCCAGGGCCTGTTCCAGGTTGAATCCCAGTTCACGCGCATGCCCATCCAGGTATTCCATGGCATCTTCAAAATACCCGAGTTCGTTATGGTCGAGCAGATGTTTCAGGTGGGCGACTACGGTGTTTTCGCCGAATTTCACGATCTCCCGGATGACAGCTTTTTCGTTGTAAGGTTCCGCCTCCCGTTCCTCGATTTCTATGGCCCCTTCCGGGCATTCGCCGATGCAGGCCCCCAGGCCGTCGCACATCAGGTCGGACACCAGCCGCGCCTTCCCGTCGATGATCTGCAGCGCCCCTTCCGGGCAGGCTGGGATGCACAGGCCGCAACCGTTGCACAATTCTTCGTCGATTTTGATGATTTCCCGTTTCATATGTTGATGAATCTGATGCAATATTAATAGTTGTCTGCTTTGTGGCGTGTAACATTTGTTACAATCCGAACATTGTCTGCTCATCATTGACAGAAGCTTTAATTTTCCTTATATTTATTCCGCCAGTCAATTAATCCATGATCAGAGCCATCATCATCGACGACGAACCCCGGATCCGCCAGGGTCTTGCGATCATGATCCGGACGCACTGCCCGGATGTCACACTGGCCGGTGAAGCGGACGGGGTGAACAGTGGGTTTCACGAAATCAACCGGCTGCAGCCGGACCTGGTCTTTCTGGATGTACAGATGGAAGACGGGACCGGGTTTGACCTTCTGGAGAAATTCGAAAAGATCGATTTTCACATCATTTTCGTTACCGCATACCAGGAATATGCGATCAAAGCATTTAAATTCAGTGCCATAGATTATCTCCTCAAGCCCCTGGACCCGGAAGAGCTGGTCGGTGCACTGGAAAGATTGCGCAACATTCTTGAAACGGAACAGGAACTCAGGGTGATCAACCTGCTCAGCAACCTGAATGAGCACCGACCGGAGGAGAAGAAAATCGTGCTCCGGACTTCAGAAAAGTTTCATTTTGTTAAGATCAGCGAGATCATTTATTGCGAAGGCGGCGGAAATTATACGACTTTTTATCTGGAAGGCGGAAACAAGGTGATCATCTCCAAATCATTGAAAGAATACGAAGAGATCCTCTCAGAATATAGTTTCTTTCGTCCGCATAAATCATTCCTCGTTAACATGTCATTTCTGACCGGGTATGAGAAAGGCGAAGGCGGGTACATCATCCTGAGCGGCCAGATCAAAATCCCGATTTCATACCGCAAAAAAGAAGAATTCCTCAAAATTGTCGAAGGGATGTGAAGGCAATAGCAAAGAGCATTCAATCTTTCACAGCCTACTGCCAACTGCCTATTGCCTATTGCCAACTGAAATTCCCTCGTGGTTTTCCGCTATTTTTTTTGCCCGACAAAATCAGCCAGTATTTCAGGAGCATTGTAGGGTATTTTTGATGCGTCATGATCTTACCATCAAAAAACGCAAAACCATGAAAATTATAGAATTTGTTTTTCTTGCCTGCTGGCCGGCCGCCTGGCTGAGCGCCCAGGTTCAGCCGCTTCCCGATGTTGCCCTGAGGAACATCGACGGCCAGATTGTATCGTCAAAAGACATTATCCGGGCGGAAACGCCTACACTGCTGGTTTTCTGGAAGTCGACCAGCGGAAAATGCTGCGAAAATGTAGAGATTCTCCAGGAGGCCTGGGAGGAGACCCTGAAGGATTATAAGGTCAGAATGGTGGCTGTTTGTGTGGACTGCAACGGTTCCTGGAGCCATGTAAAACCGATCGTGAATGGCAAAAGCTGGGATTTCGATACGTACATCGATGTGAATGGTGATTTCAAACGCGCGATGTGCGTGGGCGAAGCTCCCTGCACCATGCTGTTCGACAGGGACCAGAAGATCGTTTGCCGCTATAATTCAGGCTGTACCGGCACCCATGATTTCATCTGCCAGAATATCCTGGAGCATCTAAAGATTCCCGTTAAAAGTGAAAAGTGAGAAAAATACCGTATCTTCGGTAAAATTTCTCACCTTTTGCCTTGTCTTAATAAATATGTGATCCTCTGGAGCCTCTTCCTTATTTTCTCCCTGCCGGGCAAATACGGTATTTCTCAATTATATCATTCTGAAAAACTACCTGATACCGACAGCCTTGAGAACGTTCTGTTACAGGCCGGGGGTGAAGACCGGATCGGGGTACTGTGCGAGCTTTCCAGGGCGTACCGGATCTTAAAACCATCCAGGAGCCTGGATCTTGCAAAGGAAGCGTACCAGTTGTCCGCCAGTACTGAAGATCCGAAGGCAAGACTCCAGGCCACTTATATCCTGGGGCTGGCCTACCACCACAACGGCGATTATCCGAACGCCATCGGATATTCTTTCGACGCCCGGCCGCTGTCGATTCAGCTGAAAGACACGCTTGCTTTATATCGCATAACCGAATGCATCGTTCTTTCGTACCTGTATTCCCACAATTATGATCTTGCGATAGAACATACCCTGGCCGCATATGAATTCCTGGGCCCGATGACGGACCCGGTTCAGAATTTTGATAAGTACATCAGGATTGGCTGGGTCTATAGGATGAGCGGCAAAGACAGTGCAGCCATTCCCTATTTTCGCAGGGCAGCAGAATATTCGGAAGCATCCGAACGGGTGCCAGTTCCAGGCGTAATATTGAATTACAATCATTTAGCAGGAAGATATCTGAATATTGGAAACTATGACAGCGCCCGTTATTTTCTCAACCGGGCAGATACGATCTCTGAAAAATCGGGCGTTGATTTTGACAATTATATCTTACTCTACCGGGGCGATTACTACTATCTGACCCAAAAACCCGACTCAGCGGTCCTCTTTTATCAGATGGCGCTGCAACATGCCCGGGAACAGGGGGATATTGCCGGGCAGGGATCCAACCTGGGGGATCTTGGGAAGATTTTCAGGTTGACCGGAGCGCAGGAGCGGGCCATTGCCTGTTTCCGGGAAATGCTGGAAAAAGGGGCCTGGATCCGGGAACACCGGAGCCTCTACCTGGACCCGCAAAAAACATATGACTACTGGTATTCCCCCGAGCAAAGCGTACCGAATTTTATGGAACGAACCGGGCTGAGCCTGCTGATGGACGGACACCGCAACCTTTATGAGATTTATAAATCCATATCTGACTACGGACAGGCATTGGCGCACCTGGAGGCCTATAATGAAGTGGCGGAACGGAGCCGGGAACTGAACAGGATGATGGAAGTATCCGCCATCAGCACCCGGTATGAGACCGAGCGGAAAGAGCAGCAGATCCTGCTGCTGACCAGTGAAAAGGAACTCACGACCATGAAACTGGAACAGTCGCAGTATTTTCTTTTTGCCCTGGCCGGCTTCATCCTGCTGGTGATCCTGGTGGCCGTCCTGCTGATCCGCCAGAACCGGATGAGGGCCCTTCAGGACAAGACGATACTGGAACAAAGGTTGTTCCGCGCCCAGATGAACCCGCATTTTTTGTTCAATACCCTGGGCAGCATCCAGGGCTATATGCTGGAACACGACATTGACCGGGCCAACCACTACCTGTCGCGTTTTTCCAGGCTCATGCGCAATATCCTTGACAATACCGCCCATGACGCCATTCCCCTGGAGGAAGAGATCAGCACCATTGAAAATTACCTGGAATTGCAAAAGATCCGGTATCCCGGAAAGTTTGAATACCGGATCGACCTGGACGAGAACCTCGATCCGGAAGGCACGTTCATCCCTCCGATGCTGGCCCAGCCTTTTATCGAGAATGCCGTGGAGCACGGGATCAAACATTTGCAGGGGAGTGGAATGATCACGGTCGGCATCCGGCCCGACCCGCTCACCGCTGGCCCTGCAGGGAAATTGCTGCTGATAGAGATCTCCGACAACGGGGTGGGGCGGGAGCAGTCGGCTCAACTGGAGCACGACCGATACAGGAAACACCGTCCCATGGCTACTTCCATTACCCGGGAGCGGCTGAATGTGCTGAGCAGGAAAGCGCCGCGCCGGATCAGGAAACACATCAGGCTCCAGATCGAAGATTTGTACTCAGGAGACGGGGAGCCCTCAGGGACTAGGGTTCGGATCCGGGTTTTTCTGTCCAGGCCCTGAGCATCTGGACTTTCATCCCTTCAGGAGTAACCCGGAACACCATCAGACCATTATGATGATATATCAATCTTGGCTCACTGCCGTCGCCAGGGTCTGAAACGATATTTGTGAAACCAGTGCCCAAGACCAGGTCACTGCTCAGCCAGATGATTTCTTCCGGTGTGGTCAGGTGTTTGATATCGGGGGTTTTCTTTTGAAATGATTTTCCGTAATATTCGCGAACTTCCTCTCTCCCACGGATTACTGACCCGAAAGTAATGTAATTCAGATTACAGTCATCGGTGAACAGGCTGCTGAACCAGTCTATATCCCGGGCATTCCAGGCGTCATCGATCTGCCTGACCAGGTCCAGTAAAACGGAATCGGGAACAGCCGCGGATTCAGGGTAAATGACACTGACCTGGCCTGCTGCTTGCAGGCATGCAACCAGCAACGCGGGCAGAAAAAATTTCTTCATCATGGGGTGAATTGGTTAATTCCTTCAAATTTAAGACATCCGGATAAAGAAATCAACCGGTTTTTTCGTATATTACCCTGTTTTTTGCAGTGATCTCTTAAATCCTGGCCAATTGATCAATCATTTAAAGAGCCTGCTTTTTTTGTTCCCGGTGATTGTTATGCTCATGGTCGTGAATTCTTCCAATGGGCAGCAACTGGTTTCCGGAAAGGTTATTCATGCCGAAACCGGCCAGCCATTGCCCGGCGTGAATATCCTGGTTGAAAACACCACTATCGGCACGGTCACGGGAACTGACGGAGCATACAGCCTTTCTCTGCCTGCCGGTTTCCGGCGCCTCATTTTCAGTCATATGGGCATGATCACCCGGGAAATCTCTCCCGGCGAAGATGAGGCCAGCCTGGATATTGCCATGGAGCCTGATCTGTTGATGATGGAAGGGGTGGTCATCACGGCCATCGGTATTCCCAGGGAACAGAAGGCCCTGGGTTATTCGGTGCAGGAACTGCCCGGGGCGGTCTTCAGGCAGGTGCATCATGATAATTTCATCAATTCCCTGAGCGGAAGGCTGGCCGGCGTCAATATTGTCGGCTCCTCCGGCTCGGCGGGCGCATCGTCCTACATCAACATACGCGGCGCCACCTCCATCGACGGCAACAACCAACCGCTCTTCGTGGTCGATGGAATTCCTGTGTCCAACTATGCCGGTTACCAGGTCGTGAATGGCGTGGACATGTCGAACCGGGCCATGGATCTCAATCCCGATGATTTTGCCGCGGTTTCGGTGCTCAAGGGAGGTGCCGCCACCGCCCTGTACGGGTTGCGCGCCGCCAACGGGGCCATCGTGATCACGACAAAAAAGGGGAAGCATACTCCCGGGGACAAGATATCGGCCAGTTTCCGGACCGCGCTGAGTTTCGAACGCGCCTCGCGGCTGCCGCCGCTGCAGGATCGTTACGGCCAGGGGATCTTTGGGTCCTGGGGCTCGGGAATGCCTGTTTCCTGGGGCCCGAGGCTGGATACCTGCAGCTATTCGGTTCAACCCGAAGACTGGCAGTTCCCCCGGTATGACGCTGACGGAGCTGTCGTTGGCATGAACCATCCCAACGCGACCGGCGAGCCGGCCCGGAGCTATGATCCCTATGAATTCCTGCAAACGGCCCTTTCTCAGAAATATGCCATCGACCTGTCGGGCGGAAGCGAAGCCGCCTCATTCATCACTTCGGCATCCTACCATCGTTCTGAAGGGATCATCCCGGGAAACCTGTGGAAACGGGTGACCTTCAGACTGGCCGGCGACGCCAGCCTTTCCGCATCTTTTAAAATTTTCGGAAGCGCCAATTATATTCATTCCGGCGGCCAGAGGATGCAGAAAGGATCCAACACATCAGCAGTGATGCTGGGCCTGCTCCGTACGCCGGCTTCTTTTAATAACGCCGCGGGTTATGAGCTTCCCGATGGCAGCCAGCGCAATTACCGGCATGGATCGGGATATGACAACCCCTACTGGAGTGTGGAAAAGAATCAATTCACCGACGATGTGGACCGGCTGATCGGTTATGCCGGCTTCAACTGGTTCATCACCCGCTGGCTGACGCTGGATTACCGCATCGGTATCGATTATTTCACTGAAGACTGGAAGAATTATTTTGCCAAAGGATCGGCGGAAAATCCTGATGGGTCGGTCTGGCTGCGGGATTACCAGCAGCGGGATATCAATTCGGACCTGATGCTGCGGGCTGAGCATAAATTCGGAGAAAAATGGACGACATCCCTCATGCTGGGGCATCACTTGTTTGAAACCTACGCCCATGAGCTGTCCGGAACGGCGAATGGCCTGGCGCTGCCCGGCTTCTATCACCTGGTGAACGCATCCGATATTGCAGCAACCGAGTACATTACCCGGGTGAGAAGGGCGGCGTATTTCGGCATACTCGAAGCGGACTATGACCGGATGATCTTCCTGACACTGACCGGCCGCAATGAATGGTCAACCACACTGCCGGCCAACGCAAATTCATTTTTCTACCCTTCGGCCAGCGTTTCCTGGATCTTCACGGAACTGGAGCCCTTGAACCGACTCAGCTTTTTATCTTATGGCAAGCTGAGATTTTCTTACGCGCAGACCGCCAGCGACGCCCTTCCGTACCTGACCCGCACAGGGTACACGAGTTACCCCGTCACGGACAGGTATTCAACCAGGTTGAACTTTCCCCTGCTGGGGCAGACGGGCTTTACCCTGTCGAACACCCTGGGAAGCGAGGACCTCAGGCCCGAGAAGACCAATACCTGGGAGATCGGGACCGACCTGCGCTGGTTCGGTAACCGCCTGGGCATCGATTTTACCTGGTTCAGCCGGAAAAGCCAGGATATCCTGCTGCAGGTCCAGGTTTCCGGAACCACTGGATACTATACCCGCTACATGAATGCCGGGGAAATGACTTCGGAAGGGATTGAACTGGCGCTTGGACTGAAGCCCGTATCTTCCACGGCTTGGTCGTGGGATGCTTTTTTCAGCTTCACCCGGATCAACAACGAAGTCACCCGGCTGGCTCCGGGCATTGATGCCATTGCCCTGGGCTATGTCGGCTCTATTCTTGCCGCGAGAGAAGGATATCCCTACCAGAGCTTCTTCGGTTATGACTGGAAAAGAGATAAGGAGGGAAATGTGCTGATCGATGATGATCCCGGAAGCCCTTCCTACGGCTTTCCCATGGGCGATTACGACAGCCTGGTGTACGAAGGCAAATTCAACCCCGACTGGATCCTGGGCTGGAGTAATAGCATCAGTTGGAAGAATTTGTCATTTTCTTTCCTGCTGGATCTTAAGGTGGGCGGAAAGGTATTCAACGGGACCCGTGGATCGCTGTATTATTTCGGCAGCCACGCCGACCAGGAATCCAGGGAACCCGATGATCTGGTGGTGTTTGAAGGGGTGAAGCAGTCGGATGGATCACCGAATGACATTGAGGTTGTCATGGGAGCCAACTGGTATTTCTTCGGAGAAGGGAGCACGTTCACCGGCCCTGACGCTCCGTACATTGAGGATGCCGGGTGGCTGCGGCTGCGTGAGATCACCCTGAGCTACCGGCTGGAACGGGAACAACTGGGCAACAGCCGGATCGGCTTGCTGAATTTATTTATAACCGGCCGTAACCTGTTGCTCTTCACCCCCTATTCGGGCATCGATCCGGAAACCAGCCTGTTCGGATCCTCGAATGTGCAGGGGTTTGATTATTACAACATGCCCGGTACAAAAGGCATAACCATCGGACTGGAAATGATGTTTTGAATAATGAAGAGGAACATAAATACCGGGAATAAACTCAGGATGGTGCTGGTTATGGTTATTTCAGCAATGCTGTTTCACTCCTGTGAAAAATGGATCGATCCCGACATCAACCAGAACCCGAACCAGCCGGCTGATGTGACGATGGAAGCTTTGCTTCCATTCATCGAGGCGGGTATGGCCTTTCGGCTGGCAGGGGGGAATGAAGTAGTCAACGTTCAGGCGGTCTGGCTGCAGCAGTTCGACGGGGTGGACCGGCAATCCCTCGCGTTTGCGAACTATGTTTACAATCCCCTGGAAGCGTTTTACATCTGGACCGATTCCTACGCGGAAATGCTGATGGATTCCAGGATACTGCGTGAGAAGGCGGCTCAGCTCGGATCGCCCCATAACCATGGCGTGGCGGGCATCCTTTCCGCCTTTGCCCTGGGGCAGCTGACCGATGCCTGGGGAGATATTCCGTGGAGCGAAGCCCTGCAGGGAGCCGGGAACCCTCAGCCTGTTTTCGACAGCCAGGAATCCATTTACCTCGCCATCCATGAATTGCTTGACCATGCGATAGATTCGCTGGCGAAGGAGCAGGATCCTTATGGCATCAAAGGGGATTACATCTACTCTGGCGATCCGCAAAAATGGATCAGGGCGGCCCATGCCTTCAAAGCCCGGTATTTCCTCCATCTTTCGAAACGAAAGGGCAGCCAGGCTTACCTTGATGCCCTGGATGCCATCCCTGACGCTTTCACGGATAATCATGATGATATGCAATTCAATTTCGGTACCGGGCAGGGCGAATCCAATCCCCTGTACCAGTTCATGCGCGACCGGAATGATGTCCGGATGGGCGCATATTTCATCGACCTGCTTAAGAACACGGAAGATCCGCGACTGGCTGTTTATGCTTACCCTGACGGCCAGGGCAATTACACCGGATCCGTCGCGGGCCAGGCGAACGACCAGGCGTCGACGCCCGGACCGGCCGTCGCCTCGCCTGAGTCACCCTCATATTTCATTACCTATGCCGAACTGCTGTTCATCCGGGCGGAAGCCCTGCTGAAGACCGGAAGCGACGAAGCGCAGGTGAAAATCGCACTGGAGGAGGCCGTGGCCGCATCCCTGGAAAAACTTGGGGTCAACGATCCGGAGTGGTTGTCGGGCTACCGGGAAAAAATTGCCGGCATGACCGGTGAAACGCTGTTTGCGGAGATCATGACCCAGAAATACATCGCCACTTTTTACCAGCCCGAGACGTATCACAGCTGGCGGAGGACCGCTTACCCGGTGATCCCCCCGAATCCCAACGGCCTGATTGGCGAGATCCCGCGCAGGTTCCTGTACCCGACATCGGAGCAGGTGTACAACCCGAATGTCCCCACCGGGATCAGCCTGACCGACCGCGTCTGGTGGGACGAGTGAAGCGCTGATCGTTCTCTTTCATTATTTTTTCTCACTCCAGGCGCGCAGGGTTTGAATCTTCAGGCCTTCTTCCGTCACTTCAACGATCATAAAACCATTGTGACGGGTGAGCAGTTCAGGGGTGCTACCATCTCCCGGATCATTCAGGATATCCGTATAACCCAGTCCCAGGTATTTGTCACGGGCCAGCCAGATCACTTCGCTGTTGTATGACTGATGCCTGATCCTGGGTGGAAGTTCGGAGAATAACCGGTCATAGGCCAGCCGGATCTCCGCCGGGTTCTTATGATATTGCCCAAGGGTAATGAAATGCATGCTGCCGTCGGCCGTAAACATCGCACAAAAATCTTCCAGGTCACGCCGGTTCCAGGCATCATCAAATTCATCCAAGAAAACCGCGACCAGTTCGGGCGTCATCGCAAGGGTATCCGGGGTCTCCGATCCCTGGCCCCGGACATTCCCCAATAATGCAAATCCGAGGATTAACAATACAGTCTTCATTTTGAAAAAGGTTTGGTTAAGCCAAATATAAGCAATTTCGTAAAGGATTCCATGGTTATATGGTTCCATGGTTCCAAAGTTTCAAAGTTCCAAAGTCTTACCGTCCTACCGTCCTACCGTCTTACCGTCCTACCGTCCTACCGTCTTACCGTCTTACCGTCTTACCGTCTTACCGTCCTACCGTCTTACCGTCCTACCGTCCTACCGTCCTACCGTCCTGCTCCTGCGTTAATCCAAAAAACCCCTGCGTTAATCCATCCTGCGCCAGCGTTCACAAATTCAGCCGGAAAACCGGTTTTCGGTGCAGTATCTTTAGACGTCCATCATCCAACAAGTTTAATCAACACAAACCCTCATGAAAACAAAAATTGACCAATTTATCTCTGGCTGCCTGGCTTTGCTGGTGGCAGCATTCTTTGTTACGGTCTTTGCCCCGGACGTTTCAGGGCAATTGCCGGCTGAAGAAGACTGGTCGATCCCGGTCAAAGGCATGCGCAGCGATCACCAGGGGCTGGCCGCCTGGGATGCCGACGGCACCGGCCCTGAGCCCTACGGAGTGGGGCATACGGTTCCCATTCCGGGATTTACCAGTTATCCCTATTACGGAGCCTCCTGTGATTACGACGGGATTGATCCCGATCCCAACGCCTGCCTGGCCCATGTGGAAGGGACCATCACCGGCTTCCCGGCCTTTCTGCAGGCCCTGGAACAACACTATATCGATCCGGCCCGGATCACGTTTAAGACAGGCACCTGTGACCTGGGCGATGACCTGGAGGGCCAGGACTGGTTCATCATCGGGAATTACACCCATGCCTTTTATTATGACATGGAATACCAGATGTATCTCGACGATGAACTGTTGCTGACCTGGACCCTGAGGAATTCGGACAATTACGCCATTTCCGTCTGGCCCTATTTCATTGTGGAGAGTTCATATGCCGTCCCTGTTGCCGCCTGGGGGCCTTCTTCTTCACAGGCTGCACAAGACCTGGGACAGGCGTTACTGAATGATTTCGACGGTGAAGAACTGAGGATGATCTTCTATATTACCGACGATGATGGTGTCATCTCGGGAAACGGCCGTACAGGTGGGTTCTGGAATGTTTATTCCGGGACGATAGAAAAAGGAAGGCCCGAACTGCCTTATTCCGGCCTGGCATCAGAACACCAGGGCATGGCCGGATGGAACGCCGACGGTACCGGGCCCGAACCTCCCGGTGACGGCCATGGGGCCCAGCGATATTACATCGCGTCGAGGGATTATGGCGATATCGACCCCGATCCCAATGCCGCTTTCGGCCATTTTCTTCCCGAAATGAAAGGATTCCTGAACCTGAACCTTCAAATGGCTTACCGCGGGTATACTCCAGATCAGATGCTGGTCAAGAACGGCCTGTCGTCACTGGGCAAGGACGTGATGGGTGAAGACTGGGGCTTTGCCAATGGTACCGATTACTGGTGCAATTATTATGACATCGATTACATCCTGGAGCTCGACGGGGAACAGGTCATCACCGGGCTGGTCGACACCTCGCTCAGCTGGATGAACGCTGACCCGCCCTATTGGTGGTGCGAAGCGACCTACGACCTCCCCCGGGATGGCTCGGCGATGTCGTCGGACGATGTGAAGATTATTGCCGGCGCATTCATGAAAGACCTGGACGGGCGTAAGATGATCAACGATGTGCAGCTGCTGAGTTACGACACGGCTTCTTTCGAAGGCAACGGCCGCTACGAGGGTGGATATTTCAATGTGGAATCGGCCCGGCTGGTCGCTGAGTACTACAATGGCTGCACCTTTGTGCAGTGCGACTCCCTGTGCAGCGGTTTTACGAACTATACGCACTGGACAGAGGCGCATTCTCCTTACCTGGTGGACAGCGATATCCTCATCGACCAGGGCCATACGCTGCGCATCGATTCGGGGGTTGTGGTGGCGTTCCGGGGCCCGTATAACATCAATGTCAACGGCAGTGTGATGGCGCTGGGCACCGAAGAAAACGGCGTCCTGTTCACGCACAGCAATCCGCTCGTGGAGTGGAACAGTTTCAAGTTTGAGGCGCCGCCGGATTCCATGCAGTCAAAGTTTGAATATTGCACCTTCGAATACAGTTACAGCACCAAGCCTTTTCCGTTTAATTCAGGTGGAGCCATTTGTGCGCAAGGTTTTGACAATTTTTCGGTCAGTCATTGTATCTTCCGTTACAATCGCGCTGAATTCTCTGCATACACCAATCAGGCGACCGGCGGGGCCATTGCCTTAGATTATTCCAGTCCGCTGATCGAGTACTGCATTTTTCATGATAACCGGGCTATTTACGGAGGTGCCATGATGATACACGGTCAATCGAATCCTGTCATTAAATACTGCCTGTTCCGCGATAATCATGCCTCCAATGACGCCGGGGCCATTCAGTTGTGGAATGATAGCAGTCCCCTGATCCAGAACAACACCATCACTGGAAATACAGCGGGCGATATTGGGGGCGGCATCGATATCTATTTCTGCCACACCGACTCCGTCATGCTGACCAGCAACATCATATTCGGAAACCAATGCAACGGCTCGGCGCTGCAGCAGCAGGTCAGCTTTACTTCCGGTCTGAACGTGGCCTCTTTCAAGCATAACGATATTGAAGGAGGGCTGGCTGGAATTGGCGCCACCGGGCCGAATGTTTACTATGCCGCCAGCAACATTAACGCCGATCCGGGATTCTGCGAGCCGGAAGCAAACATTTTCACCCTCCATGAGAACTCCCCCTGCCTGACGTCCGGTCCGGGCGGAACCTTTATAGGCGCGTTCGACTGGGGATGCTGGGAAGGAATAGCGGAGGGTATGCAACAGTCTGGGGGAATACAGCTCTATCCCAACCCGGTCTCCGGCCATGTCGTTTCGGCTGCCTTCACGATGCAGGAGCCCGGTTTCGCCAGGCTGGAAATTTACAACATAGCCGGTGAGAAAGTAGCGGAGCCCTTTGCGGGATATTTTGCCGGCGGCGATCAGCAGGTGGTATTTAATCTTGAAGGCTTACCGGCAGGAATATACATTGGCCGGATCACAGCCGGCGGGATGCAGCATACCGCTAAACTTGCCATTATTAATTAGCAGGCCAGGTCTATTTAATAAACGTTAGTGGTTTTTCTTCATGTGACCGGGGGCGGAGCGATCCGCCCCCGGGTTTTTAGATCCAGGGACGGAGTCCCTTTCCACAGGGACGGAGTCCCTCCAGGCCATCCTGCTCCAACGATAATCCATCATTTCACTGCATTCACGCATCAGCACCCTGCGTTCGATAATCTGATGACCTTTTCCCTTTTTAAAGGCTTATCTTTAAATTACATTAGGCCAATAATCCCGATAAAATGATCAACCTTCGGTATCAGTCGGCGAATTATGAGATTTACCTGGCTATTGCCGGGGCCTTCGGGATGATGGTGCTGATGCTCCACCCTTTCGTCGGGAAACTGATCATGGGGGGGGCCTTGTCGCTTCTGTTCCTGCTCTATTTGGTTTTCTCGCTGATCTCTAAAGATCCCGAAGCCGACAGCCATTTTCAGATCGTCATCAACAGGATCAATTTTGCCGGGGCGGCCCTGGCCAGCATCATGCTCCTCCTGCTGTTGTTTGCCCTGCCGGGCAGGTTGTACCTGGCCATGCCGGCCCTGATGATCCTGGCCGTATGCTTGGTGTTGAACATCGCTCATCAATATATTTACAGAATTACAAGTAATGGATTTCTTTTCCAGCAAATTCGGCTGCTCCTGCTGGCAGGCCTGATCGTAATGGTCCTGCTCTGGGGGCCCTGAAAGAGCCGGGCTGGCCCAGTCGAACCTATTGAAGCCAGGTCTCAGTTTATAACAAGCTTTTTTCTTAACGCAACCGGGGACGAACAGGATTCGCCCCCGGGTTTTTTACAGGGCTCCGTGCTATAAATAGCGATTACTCATCCATTCCCTGCGTTTCGTCAATTATGTCCGGCGTTAATACATTTACTTGATTTTAAGAACATAATGACGTAATTTTATAAGAATATTAGATACAGGTTATTGGCATTGGGTCATCACCCCCTTCCTGCCTCAAGATGCCCGTCACACTCTTCCCATTGGCCAATATCTTATAGCTAATCGCCATTAACCAATTATTACCATCATGAATGCCAGGAATTTACATTTGAGCATGTTGCGTATGATCGCATTGGCGGTCATCTTTATTACGCCAACCGTTTTTCAAACGGTGTTTGCCACAGGCCGGCCGGTGGTTTATGTCACATCGACCGCCAACAGCGGGCCGGGCTCCCTGCGGGAAGCCATCAGCCTTGCAGAGCCCGAAGGAACCATCCGGTTCAACCTGCCCCTGCCGGCTACCATCTACATCACCTCGGAGCTGTTGATCAATAAGAGCCTGACCATCGCCGGGCCATCGACCAATGACCTCTGGATCGCCGGTAACAATGCCTGCAGGATATTCAACATCAGCAGCTATCTTGAAGTCCATCTTTCAAACCTGAACCTGATCAACGGCAAGGCGCTGTACAGTGGCTGGGGCTATTATTACGGCGAAGGAGGAGGTATCTTTTGCGGATATAATACCTCCGGAAGCATGGAAAATGTCCGCATCGCCAATTGCCAGGCCGCATATGGCGGCGGTATCTATTTTGACTGGTCATGGGGTCAGAATTCCTGGAACCTGGAGAACGTCCTCATCGAGAATAATACCGCCAACTCGGATGGAGGAGGAATTTATGGTTATACCACGGCATTGAATCTGAACGGTTGCGTCATCCGTGGCAATGCCGCCGGGAATTACGGAGGGGGAATTTATGGATCCGGGATCGTCACATTCGACCCGGACAACCGCTGCAGTGTCTATTCGAACACGGCAAAGATCGGTTTCGACCTGTATGGAGGAAGCAGCGAAGATATTTACCTGGATCAGTTCACGGTCATCCAGCCCAATGATTATTTCGCTTATCCCATGCATCAATTCAGCGGATTCGATATCAATCAGGGAGTTCTGCCAATGATCGACCAGGATGTGTATGTCAGTCCTGCCGGATCCGATGGCAATTCCGGGACTTCGCCGGCCAGCCCTTTCCTGACCATCAGCCATGCCCTGGCCATGACCTTTGCGGATCCGTCAAGCCCCAACACCATTCATCTTGCGGCCGGGACTTACATGCTCACGGATAACCTGCCATTGTATGCCAACAGCCATGTTTACCTCCTGGGACAAAGTGAGGACAACACCTTTATTTATGCCAGCTCCGGGGCTTTCGAGATAAACGGTGATACGGATGTGCGCATCGGGAAATTATATTTCTCGCCCGGCAATGGTTATTATGCAGGAATAATTATGAGCAACTCTGAGGCGACCTTCCACGATTTTCAGTTCAGCGACGGGAGCGCATATGTTGGATTCAGTTGCGACAACAGTACGCTGAATATGACCGATGGGATTATTTCCTCCATAAATTACGGCACAGTCATTCAGGGCAGCGAAACCAGCTTAGACCTCACGAATATCCGCTTTACTGTCAATGAATCCACGCTGATTTATCTGTACGATGGACAGGCAACGCTCGATCACTGCCTGCTGGAATTCAATGGCTACCTCTATGAAGGGAACACTGCCGACCTGATCGCCCTGTACGGCAATTCGTTTGTTACACTCAAGGGTACAACGATCAGGGAAAACATTACCGATGGAGCAGCCATTGCGCTTTATGATGATTCTTATATTTACTTCGATCCGTATGACCGGTGTAACATATACAACAACTGCCTGAACAGGGGGCATGAACTGATGGCCGGGAACTATAACGGATACGTGATCCAACTGGTGGTCGATACCTTTGATGTGCTCCATCCGAACGACTATTTCGTAACTCCCGCCAGCCGCTTCGGGTTTGACATCCTTCACCCCTTGCACGCTCAGGTCAGCCAGGATATGTATGTCAGCCCCGACGGCTCTGATAATAATTCGGGACTGACCCCGGATGATCCTTTTAAAACCATAACCCGGGCGTGTAAGTATTATTACCCGGAAGAGAACGACCGCGATACCATACACCTTGCGGCCGGCATCTATGAAACCGGTGAGAATTTTCCGATCTTCCCGGCTGAAGGTGTGGCGATTAAAGGCGCCGGAGCAGGAGCCACGGAACTGTACAAACATGATTATTATTCATATGCTGTCCTGCAGATCAATGGCCATAAGGATGTGACCCTCAGGGACCTGACCATCAACAGCTATTATGGCAATGGGGTGGAGGTAAACAATGGCGAACTTATTCTGGATCATTGCACTATTACAAGTTACGCAAACGGAATTGAGATGCGGGGTGCAAGCCGGATCGCCGGCGATTCGGCCGTGATCAGGAACTGCCGGAATATTGGTATTTCAGTTGCGGAAGGAGATGTGGTCCTGGAAGGCCTGGTCATAAGGGATAATTCCTACAATGGGATCTATTTGCACAACAGCACGCTCCAGGGCCGGGATCTGAGCATTATGGAAAACGGGCCGGGTTACGGTTCAGGCGGAGGAATCAGGGCGCAAAGTTCCCAGGTTGTCATCCTGAATTCTGAGATCTCCCATAACCGGGGAGATAATGGAGGCGGTATCTCACTTTACCAGTCGGGAGGATTGCTGATCAATAACCACATCCACCACAATGAGTCATCTCAATATGGTGGCGGATTGTATTTTAATCCTTATGAACCGCAGAACCTTACCCTGATCAATAACATCATTGAATGCAACCTGGCTCAGTACGGCGGAGGTATTTATTTCAGCGGGCGCGAAAACCAGAATCAAATACTGACCATGACCGGCACAATGATCAAAAATAATAAAGTGACGGAGAAGGGGGGCGCATTGTATGTTTTCCAGGGCACACCCTTCCTGATCGGGAGCAGGATTGAAGGAAACCAGGCAGCCGAGGGCGGAGGAATTTACTTCGATCGGTGCGCTGATCAGGCTCCCTATCTTTCCGGGACCACCCTCGCAGCCAACAGGGCATTTTATGGAGGGGGTATCGGATTCAATGACGATGCACACCTTAAACTCAGCTGGGATGCGGTCGACCGATGCAATATATACATGAATGCTGCCGCAAATCAAGGACAGGATCTGTTTGCCCGGAATGCGGGAACGGAAGTGTATTCGATTGTTGTCGACACCTTTACCGTGGCCTGTCCATGTACTTATTTTGCCTGCAGCCTGTGTAATTTCGATTTTGATATCCTGCATGGCTTCGGACAGCCCGGAAATGTCGATATGTATGTCAGCCCTGAAGGAGATGACCAGAACAGCGGGCTGACCCCGGATGATCCCATGAAAACGATCAATCTGGCCTGTTACCGGATGTGTCTCGACACCCTGCCGCCACATACGATCCACCTGTCGCCCGGTGTTTATGCCGCATCTTCCAATGGCCAGCAGTTTCCCGTGGATTTATGGGGGCTTTTGGAAATCAAAGGACAGGGCGCCGGGGTGACCATCCTCGACGGAGAAAACACCTGCAGACTGTTTGAAAAAAGCGATCCGGGGAAAGACGTTCTGAGCCAGTTGACCTTGTTCAGAGGAAATGCCGGTACAGAGCGCGGCGGGGCATTTTATGGCGAGAGTGGGGGATCTGTGGAGTTTGAAGATGTGGTGATTGACAGTTGTACGGCCAAATACGGCGGTGGTCTTTACGCGAAATTGGACACCCTTAGAATGAGCGGGGTTGCTTTAACCAGAAACCGGGCGCATTATGACGGCGGGGCGACATATGTTCAGAATGCATTCCAGGAACTCAGCGGGGTAACATTCTCCGAAAATAAAGCTACCCGTGGAGGGGCCATGCATGTGACCGTCCTTTCGGGTGTATGGGAAGATGTTGGTTTCACCGGAAATATCGCATCGAACGGTGGCGCCCTCTGTGTAACAGGGAAATACATCGTCAATAACCGTGACGTTGTCTTTAACCGAAATTCCGCCGGTATAAACGGGGGAGCAATTTATGCCAATGTGATCAATGGCCCGCTTAAAAACCTGTACTTCATTGAAAACCAGGCGAAGTATGGAGGCGCCATTAAGATCATGGATTCCGATGCCGTGCTGTACAATTTGTGTTTCGACGGAAACCAGGCTGATCGGGAAGGGGGGGCCATATATTCTGTACGCTCGGAGATCACGGCTGACCACCTGACACTGGCCAACAACGACAACACCTCAGGCAGCAGCATCCTGTACTTTTCCGGTAAAGCGGTAACCCTGCCCTCACGGATAGACCTGAAAAACATCATTTACTGGGGTAATTCTGATGAAAAGATCAAGGTGAATTCAGTCAGTATGACCATCAACAATTGTGACATTGAGGGCGGATTGACGGCCATTGATCATAAATACAGCAATGTGCTCTGGCAGCATGGCAATTTCAGCCTCGATCCGAAGTTTGAACGGAAAGGGGATTATCCGCTGCAGCTTTCATCCTCTTCTCCCTGCATCGACGCGGCCATGGCGCCCATACCCGGCCAGAAACAGTATCCATTCGACCTGCTGGGGAATGAACGGTGCATCGATGGCGATGGCGACGGAATTGCAAAGGAAGATATGGGAGCCTATGAGTTTGAGGGATTAAGAACACGTGCAGAGGAGATCCGGATTTCCGGTTCAGTTTTCCGGGCTTATCCCGATCCGGTTTTGCACACCGCAACCCTTGAACTAACACTCGAAACGGAATCCCCTGTCATGATACAGATCTTTGATGCAAAAGGGATGTGCATTTCGACGATCATTGAAACCCGCCTTCCTGAAGGCACACACCGCATTGAGTGGGATGCATCGGAATTGAATCCGGGAATGTATTTCATCCGGATGTCGGACGGGAACCAGCTCAAAACAATCAAGTGCATAAAGGCCAGATAGTTAGACCCCGTGAGATGACATCTCGTGTCCACCCTTGAGATGTCATCTCACTTTATTTTTTTACACAATTTTCTTACCCCTGCGATAGTTATCTCTTTGTCGCTGTTCAATTATCATGTAAATTTACTGGCCGGAAAAGAATACGGTCAATGCAATAACCGCGAATTATGGACAAAAAGATCATCAAAAGCCTGATTGACGAGAAGCTGGAAACCATACAGGAACAATTCTCGATCATCCGGGCCTATGAAGGCAAAATTCCGAATATAGAAATCGATCTGGTGATGGCCAATGTCCGCGATCTCTATGAGCTGTTCATCACGCTGCAGGCCGAAAACCTGGGCCCATCCGTTTCCCCGAAGACCGGAATGGCCAGCCCGGTTGTTGTTGTTTCTGATCCTGCACCGGAGGTTAGAACGGAGCAGGCACCGACGGAAGTTGACCTACCGGTAACACTGGAAGAGAACGATGAGGTTATTGCCGGGCCTTCCGAATCAATGGAAGAGGAGCACGACAGGGATTTCGAAACAGAAGCGCAGCCATCACGCCGCAGCCCGGCATTCCTTGGCTTTGAACCCGTCATTGAACCGCAGCCGGCACCGCCCGTCGAGCACACCTCTGCGGATCCGCCACAGACGCCGGTTATTGAATCCGCCGCTTCACCAGAACCCGTTGCTTCACCATCGTCCACCGCACCTGCACTTTCCTCAGAAGAGCCTCACGAATCCCCGGTGAAGCACCCCAAGATCACTTTCGACCTTTTTACCGACAGCGGTGTGAATACCCTGGCCGACCGGCTCAGGAACGGGCAGGAGAAAAGGGTGGCCGACCGCCTTCAGGAGAATAAAACGGTGGACCTGCGCACCACCATCGGCATTAACGACAAGTTTCTATTCATCAATGAACTTTTCGAAGGAAACATGCGGGTGTACGATGAAGCGGTGCAAAAACTCAGCGACAGTTACACCCTCGCTCAGGCTGATATCATGCTGCTCGACCTGAAGATATCCTACAACTGGGACAGCGAGTCGCCTACCGTTAAGAAATTCGTTGAACTGGTGCGGAAAAAGTTTCATTGATGGGCAAACTGACCCTGGTCCCCACGCCGATCGGCAATATCCGTGATATCACCTTACGGGCGCTTGACGTTCTGAAATCGGCCGATCTGATCCTTGCCGAGGATACACGAAAAACATCCATCCTGCTCAAGCATTACGACATCAGCAAAAAGCTTGCAGCACACCACCAGTTCAACGAACATAAAGCTTTACCAGGCCTGATCGACCGCCTGAAAAAAGGGGAGCACATTGCCCTGGTTACCGACGCCGGCACTCCGGGCATTTCCGACCCGGGATTCCTGCTGGTCAGGGAATGTATCCGCGAAAGCCTGGAGGTGGAATGCCTGCCCGGGCCTACCGCGTTTGTCCCGGCCCTGGTCAACTCCGGGCTGCCTTGCGACCGGTTCCTCTTTGAAGGATTCCTTCCGGTGAAAAAAGGACGCAAAACCCGCCTGGAGGAACTGGCCCGTGCGGACTGCACTGTGGTCCTGTACGAATCACCCCACCGCCTGCTTAAAGCGCTGGAAGAATTTGCAGCTGTCTTCGGCCCCGACCGTCAGGCCAGCATTTCACGCGAACTTACCAAAATCTACGAGGAAACTGTCCGCGGCACCCTGGGCGAGCTCCTTTCCTATTACCAGGGACACACCGTTAAAGGGGAATTTGTCATCATCATCGCGGCAGGCTAAAGGCTCCCGGATCATTGTACGCCAACGTACAATTTTGTCCGCTTAGAGGACAATGTTCCTTTTATATTCTTAAAAATCAGATCTCATAAAGCACAGTAAAACAGGCAATTATATTGAATGGCACGGTTTATGATCCTCTGTAACCGGTGTAAACTTTCAATATATTCCGCCATGAAAACCTACCTGTTAACCCTTATCCTGATCGCGGGCCTCTCAGCCGCCAGCCCGGGAAAGCCCATTAACGATATATATTCCGTTAAGGAACCTGCCCTGGAAGAAGAATCCTATGTGAACGACATCCGGTTCAATACAAGAATGATCGCCTCCGAAGCATTGCTCGACGGGTATGAAACCCGCCTGGAAGAGGAGGCCAATGTGAACGATATTCCCTTTGATACCCGCAAGGTAGCTTGTAAATATCTGTTCTGTAAAATGATGGCCACACTTCATGAGCCCGAAGTGGATGATATCCCGTTCAATACCGAAACCATTTTCCGTGACTGTATGGTAGACCGGATGACCAACGGTTATCGCCAGGAACGCGATGTCCGGGATATTTCATTCGATACCCGGACCATAGCCAGTGTTTCCTTGCTGGAGGAAGCCACCATTCATTTCCGGGATGAAGAGGAAACATTCGACCTGCCGGCGTTCCGCGAAGCTTATCATGCCTGCAATATGATCATGCCTGAGCCGTCGCAGATATGGGTCCTGGTCAAATCTTCCAAAAAGAGTAATGGCAAATCTATCCGTTTGAAGAAATCCGATTACACCATCATTTACCCCGTACGGATCGAAATTCCCCGGATGGAACAGTCATTTGATTATTACCTGAAAGAAATTTCCGTTTCTCCCGTCCTTTCCTTATAGCTTCAATATAGCCCTCTCTGATTTCGCTTTCTGGTTAAGATTCCCGCCTCCCCGGCGGGATTTTTTTTAGTTCAAAGTTCAAAGGGCAAAGTTCAAAGTTAAGTTAATAGTTTAGAAGTTAATAGATTATATGCTTTTGCTGAATAGGTTACTGGAAATATCATTAATTAACCGATCCACTTATCACGCTCAAACTAATCACTTAACTTTGAACTTTGAACTTTGAACTTTGAACTATACTTATCAATTTCCCCGTCCGGCCTTGTCGGCTGATATCGCCGTTTTCCGCCATAATGGCGCCGAAAACGAAATCCTGCTGATCCGAAGAAAAAATCCGCCCTACCAGGGTATGTGGGCATTCCCGGGAGGCTTCATGGAGATCGATGAAACCCTGGAACAATGCGCCGCCCGGGAACTGGAGGAAGAGACCGGCCTCGCCGGCGTGGACTTATCACAGTTCCGGGCTTACAGCAATATCGACCGGGATCCCCGGACCCGGGTGGTCACCATGGTCTTTTATGGTATAACCGGTTACGAAAACAGTTTCGTTAACGGGGGCGATGACGCGGAAGAGGCCGCCTGGTTTCCTTTGAGCGCCCTTCCGGCCTGCGGTTTTGACCACGGGAAGATCATTCAGGAGATCAGAACTGCTTTTACCCTGTAAATGAGACCACTGGTTTGATTAAACCACCAGGAGGTTGCACCCCCTGATGTCGCTGTCGTCGAAGCGGCCCAGTACTTCAAAGGAGCCGTCCTCGTGCATTTTACCGAGGTCCTGGGTGGCGATGAAGGAACAGGAGTACAGGTTGGCCAGGTCGATGACGCTGATGCCTCCGGTTTTACCGGCGGGCAGGTAACTGAAAGGATCGTTGATATCGCGGATGAGCACCCTCATCCAGGGAGGCGTCCGGAAGCGTCCGCGGCCAGTTGAATAAGCCTGTGAAAGCAGTTCCGTCATCCCGTACTCTGAATGGATGGTTTCTGTACCCAGACGTTCGCACAGGAAGGCGTGCAGTTCTTCCCGAACCATTTCCCTCTGTCTTCCTTTCATCCCCCCGGTTTCCATCACCAGGGTGTTTTGCAGCCTCATGGGATATTTTTCAGCAAAGTCAAGCAGGGCATAAGCGGCGCCGAACAGAATGGTTATAACGCCAGCCTGATGCTTTTGCAACTCCATTGCCAGGCGGTCGGTGTCATGGAGGAAGAACCCGCTGCCGTTGTCGCGCGTCAGCGAGATCAGCCGGTCAAGCATATAGACCAGGGACGAATGGCTGCGCTCCAGGTAGCCCGGCAAAAGAGCCAGGAAGCGGTATTTTAAAGGATCCCCATAAAAATGCCGGAAGGTTTTCAGAAAACTTGATTCATAGAGGTTCAGGTCGTGGACCGGGTGCATGGCCGGGATGCTCCCTGTGGTGGCGGAACTGGTGAAGGTCTTTTCCGCACCAATACCCTCTGCAAGAATGGTATGGTCTCTGAAAAAAAATGCGGGCAGAAAAGGGAAATCATGGAGCCCGGTGATCTGGTCCGCTTGTTTGCGGAGCAGCTTTGAAAAAGCCCGGAATGCATTCGTGCGTTCTGCCTGAAAGGCATAAACCTGCAGGGCCAGGTGAAAAAACTCCGCTTCCCCGGCCACGTCAAACAATCTGTTGCTGATTTCTTCGGCTTCGTTCATCACACGCACTTCGGATAAGGCACGATATTTGATTAATTTTGAGCTGTAATTCCTAAAAGGATGAAATTCCGGGTAAAGATACTCCTAATTATCGCCGCCGCGGCCGTCATGGCTACGGTATCGTGCAAACGCATCGAGGAATATCCGCCGGAGCCTTCCATCGCATTCCTGGAATTTGAGAAACTGTTCAACCCGACCGACAGCATTTACGACCGCGGGATCCTCAAATTTGAATTCACCGACGGTGACGGAGATATCGGCCTGGCCAAGAAAGATACCTTTCCCCCGTTCAATCCCGGAAGCAAATATTACTACAATCTGATCATCGATTATTTCGAAGTCCGGAACGGGGTGGAAACGCCGGTTTATCTTACTTTCTTCAATTCCGTCACCCAGGAATTCGATACGGTTTACCTGAGCGCGCGGATCCCTATCCTGTCTCCGCCGGGGTCCGAACAATCCATTTCCGGTGAGATCCACGACACGATCTTTATCTACAATTATAATTCTCCCTACGATACCCTCTTCCTCAAATTTTTCATCGTCGACCGGGCCCTGAACGAAAGCAACCAGGAACAGACCGGATATATCGTAAGAAGGTAATCCCGGGGCGAAACCTGTTTCTTAACGATTTCTTAATATTAACGTAAAGATTTCATAACCGCCTTTACTTGCGTTAAGTCGCTGGTCTGCCGTATTTTTGTCAAAAATTACAAACATGAAAAACATTCTGCTTACCATCATAGCCCTCATTTCCGTCAGCGTGTTCACTTTTGCCGGCAATGAGCCCGAAACCGGAGCCTCCATGAAAAAGACCGCCATCCAGGGCAAGGTGCTTGATTTTCAGACCAGCGAAGAACTTGCAGGTGTTACCGTGAAAATTGAAGGGACTGAACTAAAGGCTTATACTGACATTGAAGGCAATTTCAGGATTGACGGCATCGAGCCGGGCAGCTATAACCTTACGGTCAGTTATATTTCTTACGAAGAAAAGATCATTGAACAGGTCCAGGCTAACGTTACCGATACCCGCGAAATTGAGATCAAACTGGCTCAGAAGAATTAATTTGAATTAACCCTTGATCCATGAAAGCAAACCCCAGGAAGGTTTGCTTTTTTTTTAAAAATGCGTCACCAGAATCCATCATGCTATTTAAGTTGATTTCAGGCATATTCTTTCTCCGTTCATCCTATCTTTGCATCAGAAACCATTTTTTAATGAAGATGAGACCATATTTGACCGCGCTGTTTGTTCTTTTATTGTTTGACATGGCTCTGGGGCAGGAGGTAGAGTTAAAGAACGGCAGGTACTTTTCCGGTGGTACGCCGTATTCCGGGACTTTTAAGGAACATGATGAGCACGGAGTCCTGATCTCCGAGAAGAGCATCAGGAACGGGCTTCTGGATGGGATTTCGCTCATTTATTATGACAACGGGGCGAAGAAGGAGCAGCAGTCGTATCGCAAGGGACTGAAAGAGGGCATCTGGATGAACTGGGACACAATGGGGGTGAAAACCGCCGAAGCCAGCTACCTCAAAAACCTCAAGCATGGTTCCTGGTATATCTGGGATGAGCATGGAACGCTCCGATATGAGATGTATTACAAAAAAGGCCATAAAAGCGGGACCTGGAAGATGTGGGATGAAAGCGGAGCACTGGTCGACGAGAAGCAATACTGACCTTTTTCGGCATGAGGAGCCGGCCGGATGAGCCTGTCCGACTTATTAATAAATTTTGGTTCATTTCTTTAGCGGCCCGGTGCCAAAGCGCCGGGCCTTATCATTAATTTTGCTTCCGGAGCAACCCCTCAGGCCTTCCGTTATGAGAAAACCGCTGGAGAGCAGGAAGTATGTATTCCTGACCCTGTTTGTTATTGTTGGTGGGATCTATCTCATCCGGCTTTTTCTATTGCAGGTCATCCAGGATGAGTACAAACTTTCTGCCGACAACAATGTGCTCCGGTATGTCACGCAATATCCTCCCCGCGGCGCCATATACGACCGGAATGGAAAGCTGATGGTTTACAATGAAGCCGCATACGATCTTCTGGTGGTCCCCAAGCAGGTGCGCCCGTTCGACACTACGGAGTTCTGCCGGCTTCTGGACCTGACCCCGGAGGAGGTTCGGGCGAACCTGAAGAAGGCGCGCGCCCACAGCATGTTCAAACCATCGGTGTTCCTCGAGCAGCTTTCCAAGGAGGATTTCGCTTATCTCGAGGAGGTGTTGTATAAATTTGAAGGTTTTTACGTCCAGCTGCGCACCATCCGCAAATACATTTCTCCTGTGGCCGCACACGCCATTGGCTATATCGGTGAAGTGGACAAGCGCGATATCGAACGTGATCCTTACTACAAACAGGGAGACTATATCGGTAAAACGGGCCTTGAGAAGGCTTATGAGCCCATCCTGCGCGGGAAGAAAGGATTGAAGATCCGGCTCGTGGATGTGCACAACCGGGAAATGGGCAGCTATCAGGATGGAAGATATGACAGTTCCGCCGTCCCCGGGCAGAACATCACGATCGGGCTGGACGCCGAACTGCAGGAATATGCGGAAAGCCTGATGCGCTTTAAAATAGGCAGCGTGGTGGCCATCGAACCATCGACGGGAGAGATCCTCGCCATGGTTTCCAGCCCCGCCTATAACCCCAACCTGCTGGTCGGCCGCATCCGATCGAAGAATTTCGCGGCACTGAACCAGGATACGCTCAAGCCGCTCTTTAACCGCGCCATACTGGCCCAGTATCCTCCGGGATCGACGTTTAAAACAGTCAATACTTTGATCGGCCTGCAGGAGGGCGTGTTGCACAATTATACCCGGTATGGCTGCCGCGGCGTCGGAACCACGCCCATCGCCTGCAGCCATAATCACCCGTCGCCGCTCGATCTGCCCCATGCCATAGAGCAATCCTGCAACCCTTATTTCTGGCAGGTATATAAATCAATCCTGGAGCAGGACAAGTTTAAGACCATGCAGGAGAGTTACACGCACTGGCGCGACCTGGTCATGAGTTTCGGTGTCGGTACCCGGCTGGAAGGGGATATCGTCGACCAGGAAGACGGAAATCTTCCGACAGAGGCCTATTTTGACCGTTTTTACGGCAAAAAGGGGTGGAGGGCCATCACCATCCGCTCGCTCTCCATCGGCCAGGGCGAGATTGAACTCACTCCGCTGCAATTGGCCAATATAGCCGCGACCATTGCCAACAGGGGCTATTATCATCCCCCGCACATCCTGAAAAACGTTGAGGGAGACCCTGAATACGCCAGGAGGTTTGAAGAAAAGATTTACCCAAAGGTCTCACCTGAACATTACCAGGAGCTCATCGATGGCATGTGGCTGGTATACCAGGGTGCCGGAGGATCGGCCCGGTGGTACAAGATCGACAGCGTGGAATGCGCCGGCAAAACCGGGACGGCGCAGAACCCGCATGGGGAGAATCATTCGCTGTTCATGGCCTTCGCTCCGGTCGACCATCCGAAGATCGCCATAGCGGCCGTGGTGGAGAATTCCGGTTACGGCGCCACCTGGGCCGCACCCATCGCCACCCTCATCATGGAAAAATACCTGAAAGGGGAAGTGAAACAAAAGGCCACGGAAGATAGAATGAAGAACGCTTATCTGCTTGACCGGCAATGACGCCAAGGGAAAGGAACATATACGGAAAAATCGACTGGATTACAGTCTGGCTTTACATCGCCCTGGTGTTGATGGGGTGGGTGAGTATTTATGCGGCCGTCTATGACGAATCGCACAGCAGCATTCTCGATATTACCCAGCGCTATGGCAAGCAGATGATCTGGATCATCGCCGGCGCCGTGATCGCCTTCGTCATCATGTTGATCGATGCGAAGGTGTTCAATGCGTTCGCCTATATCATCTACGGCATCTCCCTGCTCACCCTGATATCGGTCCTGCTGGTCGGAACCGAGATCTCCGGCTCCAAATCCTGGTTCCAGCTGGGCAGTGTGGCCATTCAGCCGGCCGAATTCGCCAAATTCGCCACCTGCCTGGCCCTGGCCCGCTATCTGAGTTCGTATACCACTGACTTCGGCGTCTGGCGGGCCAAGATCATCTCAGCCGTCCTTATTTTCACCCCTTCCATACTCATCCTGCTTCAGAACGACACGGGCTCTGCCGTCGTTTATGTAGCCCTGATCCTGGTGCTGTTCCGGGAAGGCCTTTCGGGTTACTTCCTGCTTTCGGGCGTGTTCATGGTGGTCCTGTTCATCATCAGCCTGCTGGTCGACCAGTTATATGTGGTCATTGGCATGACCGCACTGGCATTGCTGGTCTATTACAATTCGCGCAAGATGCGGAGGCGGTGGTATATCATCGTGGCGGTCTGGGTCGCATCCGTGGTCACCGTTTACCTGGTCGACTATGCCTTCGACAACGTGCTGGAAGACCATCAGAGAACCCGGATCAACGTGTTGCTGGGCAAGGAAATGGACCCCAAGGGAGCCGGGTACAACGTGAACCAGTCGAAGATCGCCATCGGTTCTGGCGGATTGTTCGGGAAGGGGTTTCTTCAGGGGACGCAGACCAAGTATAACTTCGTGCCGGAGCAGAGCACCGACTTTATTTTCTGCACCGTGGGCGAGGAGTGGGGATTCGCCGGCAGCGCCGTGGTCATCGTCCTCTTCGTGGTACTCCTGGCCAGGCTGGTCCGCATGGCCGAACGACAACGGTCGGATTTCAGCAGGATTTACGGATACGGGGTGGTATCCATCCTGTTCTTTCACTTTCTCGTAAACATTGGTATGACCATCGGACTGGTCCCTGTGATCGGCATTCCTTTGCCGTTCTTTAGTTACGGAGGTTCTTCCCTATGGGCGTTCACCATCCTGCTTTTCATCTTCATCAAGCTGGACGCGAACCGGCTGGCCCTTTTCTAGAAGAACATCAGGCGGTTGTCCTCGATCTCGGTCTTTTCCTGCAGCGCGGTGAACATCGGGTTGCTGCTGATGCGGCTGCGGAAATTATTGGTAACCTGGTCGCGGTAGATCTTATAATCGGAAACCTGCTGCGGTTCATAGAAACGGTCGAGCTGAACGACAAACACCGCTCCATTTCCCTGGATGGGTTCGGAAACCTGTCCCGGGTTCATGGAAAAGATCCGGCCAATCACCTGGTATTCGCTGCCAAATCCGGGGATATTCCGGGAATTCATGGTTATGGTGAGGTTGGTGTCGACCTTGGTATTGTATTCGCGGGCGATGCTGTAAATATCCCCGGTGTTGCTGCCGAGTCTCGAAATGAGCATTTCGGCTTTCTTCTCGTTCATGACCAGGGTTTTGATGGATTCTTTCACCTGGGCCAGCGGCGATTCCCCTTCTTCACGGATGGTGGTGAGCACGGCGACCACATAGGCCCCGCCAATGTCAAACACGGGCGAGACTTCGTCGAGTTTGATGCCGTCGTAATACGCCCAGCGGATGATTTCGCGGGGGCTCTCAATGCCTGGGATGTTGTTGCTCATTTCGCGCAGGTAGGTTGCGGTGCGCATGTTCAGGCCCATTTCGCTGACCGCGCTTTCGAACTTTTCCCGGGTGTTGTTCTCGCCGGCGAACGTGCTGGCCTGTGTGTAAATATCCTGGAAGGTCTTGCTGCTGGGCTCCACCATGCGTGTGATCACGGCCACCCTGACCTTTTTAACGGGGTCTTTCTTTCCGGTGATCTTGATGATGTGGAAGCCAAACGGCGTTTCAGCCCGGACAATATCATTGACTTTACCGTTTACCACGGCTTCGTTGAAATCATAAACCATAGATCCATCGGCAAACCAGCCCAGGTCGCCGTTGTTTTGTTTCGCCGATCCATCGTCCGACAGGGTGAACGCCAAAGCCTGCAACTTGGTTTTATCTGCGCTGACGGTGGCAAAAAGGCTGTCTGCGATTTTTTCAGCCTGTTCCCGCGTGCGTGTGACGGTTTCGGCAGCGCGAAGGGCGCCCTGGTAGGCGACGAGGATATGCTCGGCCTTGAGTGAATCCGGCCGGCTGGCCACTTCCATCAGCCGGGCCATATTCCACTGGTTGTTCTCTTCGTAGGGCGGAATGAAAGCGCCTGGTTCGGCGTTGAAAACGATGGAATCGATCATCACCGGCAGCTGGCCTTTGGAGAACCAGGTGCTGTCGTAACGGGTATCGGAAAACTGGTTCACAAAACTGATATAATCACCGGTGGTCCGGAAGTCTTCATAGATCTGGAAGACGGATTCCCTGGCCGCCGTTCGGTCTTCCGCTGACGGAAGCACTTCAAACATGACATAATTGATATCCCTGGAAGCATCCTGCTTATACATCTGCTTGTTTTTCTTGTAATAAGCTTCGTAATCCTGGTCGGTAAGGGTTACCTGGTCGTCCGGGATGTTGGTATACCTGAGGGCGACGTACCGGATTTCGGCATTTTTCGATTTATTTTCGTAGTCCATCCTGGCAAATGCTTCCGGGACATAAAATCCTCTGGAGACCAGGTTCTGGTATTTCTTCGAGAGGCGATCATCTTTGATGTATTTTTCCAGGTTGAGCCACTGTTTTTTCACTTCAGGCTGCATCTGGTCAAGGTTTTGCAGGAAATTCTGCACTACCTGGGGATTGTACTGCCCGGTCGCCGGGTCCTGGAAGTATTGTTGGATCACACTGTGGGGGCGGGGGCCCTGCACCAGGTCGTAAAGTTCTTCCGTAGTGACAGCCAGTCCCAGTTTTTCATACTCTTTGCCCATGATGATTTCGTTGAGGTACTGATTCCAGGTGTTTTGCCTGACATCATAAGCCTCCTGCTGGGTGAGCGCTTCTTTGCCCTGATTGGTCCGTTGTATCTCTATCAGCTCTTCAGCCCGGCGATTGTAATCCGTCGCCGAGATCTCTTCCCCTGCGATAACGCCCATCGGCGGGATGCTGTTACGTCCCCGGCCGGTGAACAGGTCACTGATGATGAATGCCGCGATCGCCACGCCGATCAGGATAACGGCCAGGGCTGAGTGCTTGCGAATTTTTCCGATGATTGCCATAAATGCAGTTTTTGTAAAAAGAGGTGCAAAAGTATAAAAAATTGTAATACGTTCCTACTATCTGGTTGCGAACTGAATGAAGAGATTAAAGGACTGGGTTGATGTACCTCGTTTGCTTCCGGCCGGGTCAGTCTCTTTCCGGCTCTTCCCGGATCTCGATCGGTCCGCGCGGATTCAGGATGTCGAGCTCCCGGAAAGGTTCCCGGGAGTTCAGTCCGTCGCCGGTGATGACCTGCTCTCCGGTGGTGATTTTCACGAACTTGTCTGAATAGATCATGGCTTTCTCCCGGTCCCAGAACAGCACTTCGGTATTCAGGGTCTCTCCCTTTTCCATGTTTTCCACGATGACATTGTGCCGGGCCTCCATCAGCTTTTTCTTCTCGTAAGAGATGCCATAGTCGGCCGTAATGGTCGACTTGAGGTTCATCAGCGAATCGTAGAAAAATATCTTGAAGCCTTCAGGGAAGATCATCAGCGGCTCTTCTCCGCCTTCCTGCTTCACCAGGTGCGGGCTGACCAGTTTGATCTGTACGCGGGCTTTCTCGCTGTAAGTGATCTCGATGTCCCTGGCTGTCATGCCCGGGAGCGTATCGGTGAAATCCAGCGACCGGACCGCTTCGATGTCGTTCTTGCAGGAGGTTATCAAACCAGACATCACCGACAGCAGAAGGATGATGGCTGTCAGGGCCTGAACGGGGTCCGGTGCGCCTTTCTTTCGGGTTTCCAAATTTCCGGATGCGGCTTATCTGGCCGGCCTGACACGGGTTTCCTCGTTGATCCAGCATCCGACCGTGTAGGGATCGCCTTCCTTCAGCGTGTAGAAGAAGATGGTCTCCTTGGACGGGAAGTAGATCGAATAGGCGGCGATGCGCTTATCGGCTATTTCCGCAACGGCAGGATCTACCTGTTTGGCCTTGAAGTATTTGTCGACAGCAGCCCAGTATGCCACGCGGGACGTCAGGTCGTTATCTCCGCAATCGTGGGCTGATTCCGCGTACATATCCCCGATCATCAGGTACGGCTCACCATCGGAAGGATTCAGGGAGATGGATTTCAGCGCGAAACTCCGGGCGGAAGGGAAATTCCGCAGGGCCCGGTAGGCCTCGGCGATGTATTTGTATCCCTTCTGCTGTATGTCGGTGTCTTCAAGTTTTTCCACCTCTTTCAGGTATTCGATGGCTTCGGCGTACTTCCCGTCGCTCAGGAGCATTTTACCGATCAGGTAGGCTGATGCCGGCGAGGGCTCGAGCTCATAAAGCTTCTTGGTGGTTTCAAAATACAGCGGATCCGACTGGCATTTCTTATTGTCGAGCAGCGTCGTGATTTTTTTCAGCAACTCGAGGTCGTCCGGTTTTTCCTGGAATTTCTTTCTGAAGATGGGAATGATATCCGTGCAGGTGGCAAAAGGCTCCAGGAGAATTTCGACATTGTTCAGCACGATGTCCCAGTTCGCTTTTTCCTCGGCGTTTTCCAAATTCTTTTTTATGTTATGGTCGATGATGGCGGAGGAGACGTCGTATGCGTCGAAGATCACGGCCGAATCGGCTTTTCCTTCCTTGGCCATGTTTATGGCTGACCGCATGTAATAGACCAGGACCGGGCCGGCCGTATTGTCGCCTTCCAGCTCAACCGACCGTTTCAGGTCCTTGTATATCTGTTCCGTATCATCGGGCCGGTAGGTAAACAGGTCAACACCTTTCCTGCCCAGCACATAGCCCTCTTTTCCGAAATAAGTGATCCTCTGGTCGTACACCATCATCAGGGTGTCGATGTACTTGTTCTTCAATTCGGGGTTCGGGGCCGTTTCAATGAGGTACGAAACGATCTTGGTCCCGTCGATATATGTGTTCTGGGTTCCTCTGGGGCAATTCAGGAATACCCAGCGCCACGGGGGGATCACATCCTTTACCGTTTCATTCTGATAATTACTGGCTCTCCACTGCTTGAAAAACTCGCGGTACAATGAAATATTGGTGATGCAGGTAAGGCTGTCGGAGCCGAACCGGCCTGAACCGCCACCCTGGCCTTCTTCTTCCTGGGCGGACAGGAACTGCGTCGGAACAATGGTAAGCAGACTCAGCAGGATGGCTATAAATGTAACTTTCATGTTGAAGAAATTAGAAATATTTGCTTTTAATAAACCAGTTTTCATATACATTGACACCAAGTGTAAATCTAACAAAATTTTCCTGAATCAAACCGTCCTGGATGGTTCCTCTTCTTCCGATGATGGCCGACAGATTCACGGTGGATCTTGATTTTTTGATCGGTAAACCTACTCCAAAACTAATGCCAAACTCGTCAATATGCCTGTTCTTAAGGTTTAGCGGGGTTTTCCCGTAATGCGCCCCGAGGCGATAGGTCGCCCTGTTCAGGTAGTTTGCCGTACTTCGGGCATCAGGGACATATTCACCGCCGATGGCAATGGTCCAGCGGTTCAGCAGGGAGTCCGACTGTCCGTAATAAGTGTAGTTTTCCCAGTTCTGCCAGAGAAAATCAGCCCCGGCCATCCATTGCCCCCGTTTTCCAGCCGAAATCCCGACTCCTGTGCGAATGGGCAGGGTGAATTCCCCAGGCTCATTCAGCCGGACATCGATCGTGTCGTAAAATCTCTGCGCAGTATTGATTTTGCCGAAGTATGTTGTGACCACCCTGGACGCTTTGCTGCTGATGGACACTTCAGGTGCGAACATTCCGCCGATGACCAGGAAATGATCCTGGGGCAGGCCGGTCTTGTACTGAAATCCAATTTCGCCGTAGAAATCATTGGGTCGGATAGAGCCGGTGATGAAGGTGTTTTTCATTTCCGTGGAGTCCGGGAAGGTTATGCCGCGGTTCCGGCTGATGCTCCCGAACATGAACTTGAGATTGAAGCCAACGCTCAGCTTTTTCCCGATATTAAACCCGTTGCCCCAGTATAGCTGGTTCAGGCCGCCTGTACCGTTGTAAACATAAGTGGCTTTTGTGAAGTCTTCTATTTCCTCTGTGTGGTATATATCATAACCGACATAGCTGAAGGGCAGGACGCCGAAGCTGGATTTCCACCAGCGGGTCACCGGGAAGCCAAACAAAAGGTGGCTCAGGGAGATGTAACTGCCGTTGTCGGTCAGTTGTTCCGTTTTGAGGTTGCTCAGGGAGCCGAATACCCCTGCATCAAAGATGAAACTGAGGGTATCTAGGGCGGCATATGAGGCAGGGTTGGCCGTGTTGATCAGGTCGTATCGCTGGATACCGTAATGCAGGCCTCCCATTGCGGTGGTTTTGGGATCGAGCCCGTTTTCGACCAGGTTGCCCAGACCGTAACGAGTATAGGGAGAATTGATGTTGATCTGTCCATGACCTGCGGTGTTCATCACGATCACCAGCAGCAGGGTGGAAATGAAGCATAAAAATCCCTTATCGTGTTTGGTCATAATGGTCCAGTATTTCATTCAATCCGAGCAGTACGAGATACGGGGCTGCAAAGATGTTAATTTTTAGCTTATTGTGCAAGAATTCAAGGTCCCCTCCGGTAAGAATGATTTCCAGTTCACCGTATTTTTCCCGGTAGAGGCCGGTCACGCCCCTGATTTCTTCCGTTACGCCATGGATCACACCCGATAACAATGATTCGCGGGTGTTGCGGCCAACCGGACCTGTGAAGTCTTCCGGCTCTACTAACGGCAATTTCCCGGTGAAAGTATGCATTGCCCTGAAGCGCATACGGATCCCCGGTGAAATGGCTCCGCCCAGGTATTCGCCATTTTTGGTGATGAACTCGAAAGTGATGCAGGTCCCTGCATCGATCGCCAGGATATTTTTACCCGGAAACAGCGACCAGGCGCCGACGGCCGCGGCAAGCCGGTCCCGGCCCAGGGTTTCCGGGGTCTCATAAAGGTTTTTCAGCGGCACGGGGGTTTGGTCGTCCAGCACCAGCATAGGTCCTGATTTCCTGAATAAATCCAGAAACTCTTCTGAAAGACTGATGGTTGAAGAAATGATGATCCCCCGGAACATTCCATAGGATGACAGGAAATAGCGCACTCCGGCCAGGTCATCATTCGGGAAAACCTTGTGTACGATCATCGATTTTCCGTCAAATACCGCCAGTTTCGCCAGGGTGTTCCCAACATCGGCTATCAGCTTCAAAGCGCGCTTTTTAGAAAAGGATGGCAAAGATAGGAAAATTGTTCCTGAGTTCCAGGTTCCAGGGTTTTTTGATATTCTGCCGCTCTGCCGCTTTGATGCTCTGATGCTCTGATGCTCTGATGCTCTGATGCTCTGTTGCTCTGCAGCAGAACTATTTTCCCGTGAAAGCTTGTTCATTCAGAAAAAATATCTATCTTTGCCTCCCTTTTCCAACGGTACCATAGCTCAGTTGGTAGAGCAACGGACTGAAAATCCGTGTGTCGCTGGTTCAATTCCGGCTGGTACCACAAGATCGGTTTAAGATTTGAAGCAATTATTTATAATTACTTCATTTTTAGGCCCATTATCCCGCTGCTTTTTCCTTCCATTGAGATATATTCAGTCTCCAAAGGCTCATTTTTGTGAAATTGTTTACTAATTGTTTACTAATTTCTGGAGCCATGTTACCCACAATTAAGATCTGCCTGAAGAACGATTATGTTAAGAAAGATGGCACTGTGAATATTCGAATTCGTGTTTCTTACCGCAGGGTGACAAAATATTTCCCACTTGGAATATACGTTGCACCCAAAAACTTCATCAATGGTACCATATCCAGAAAGGATCCGTTGCACTGGAGAAAGAATATTCTGCTTAGCAGGCTCAATGACAAGGCCTCAAGGATTCTTTTTGATCTGGAAATGTCCGGCCAGTCATTCACATTTACCAGATTCGCCGCGCTATTCCAAGATGAAGACTATGGCAATCATTCCTTTGAATCGTTTGCGAAAAAATACATACAACGACAAAAAGGAATTGTTTCCATAAGCACCACACGCATGTACCAAAGTCAGCTCAACAAGATCAATGAGTTTTCTCCAGGCATTAAGTTTGACGAAATCACAACGGAATTCATCAATAATTTTCAAAAATACCTTATCCAAAAGAAGAAGAATAACGAAAACACCAGGATTAAAACCATGACTATATTTAAATCCTTCCTTAATCATGCCCGGGATGAAGGGTTGATCCGGGAGCATGTCCTGGAGAATTACACCTTGGGGACCATTGAAGGTAACAGGCAATTCCTTACTCTGGAGGAGCTGCGGAAGCTGGAAGAAATGCTGGGATCCAATCTGTCAAAAAAATATAAACGAGTTCTTGAGTATTTCCTTTTTAGCTGCTATACCGGTCTTCGGTACCAGGATATCCGGAAACTCCGTAAGAGTAATATAATAAACAATCAAGAGATCATAATGCAAATGACAAAGACAGGGAAGATTATCAGAATTCCATTGTCGGAAAGGGCCAGGGCTTTGATACCAGATATTCCCCTGGATAACATGAAAGTCTTCCGGGTGATGTCCAGTCAACCCACGAATCGATATCTAAAGGAAATTATGAAAGAATCCGGCATCCACAAGCATATCTCATTCCATTGCTCCAGGCATACCTTTGCAACTGCCTGTCTCGATCTTGGTATCCCCATGGAGACGGTAAAAGATCTTCTGGGACATACCGACTTTAAAACCACGGCAATCTATGCCAGAATTAGGGATGGCAAGAAAAGGCAGGAAATAGGGCTTTGGGATCGGCTTGAACAATAGTTTAAAACGGGCACTAAGCTCTATCTGAGCACCAGAGAACCCAGGCCCAGGCCGATCAGGATCCCGGGGAAGGACATTGAGCTCAAGCTGGAGGACTCTGCACCTGGTAAAGGACTATCAGGATCCTCCAGCTGATCCACTGGCATCGATCTCCACCGGCACGGCATCCGGAAGCGGGGCAACCGGGCATAGGCCGATCAGGATCCCGGGGAGGGTTGTGAGCTGGAGCTGGGGGGACCATGCTCCTAATCCAGGCCGATCGGGATCCTCCAGGTGATCCACTGGCATCGATCTCCACCGGCACGGCATCCGGAAGCAGGGCAACTGGGCCCAGGCCGATCAGGATCTTCAGGCATATAACACGTAAAGTATGTTAAAAAAATTGCGTATCGCGACAGGGCGGCGCAGGGTGTCTGTTCTTATTTTGGGTCTTAAATTAAGAAACGCCGGGGTTAATCATTTTCTTTGCTGTAATTTGATATTAAAAACATGGGAATATCAGACTGTTATGATATTATGAATTATCGCCGAATGTTGTTGATCGGCCAAATAAACTCTCCAAGCCAGACATCATAGTAAAATCCGTTCTGTTCAAGAAGATCCTGCATCATATTGATTGTGAACTTTGGATCATGACTAAGGTCCTTAAATTTGTCGAAAACTTCCCTGGTTGTCAAGGTCATGTCTGCGGTTAAGGGTTCAAGGGCGGGTTCAAAGTGTTTTTTAAATACTTCCATTGCCCGTATTGACTTAACGGAAAATCCTAGTTCACTCATATCATTTTTTTAAGAAATTCTCAATCTATTCAATGAATTTCAACCTGGGGAAGGCACTGTTTGGAAATGATTTCAGCTCCCCTGGGCGGTGCAAAATGCCATTATAATCCCGTATCGGAATCAATAACTCAAGGGTAAACCGGTCTTCATCATGATCCTTCAGGATTCCTCTTACTCGGCTTGGATTTACGGTGTTATTCGTAAATTCAACAGTTCTGCCGATTTTCTCTTTAATAATATTTTCTTCATCCATGGTATTTGGTGTTAATCCCGGAGATCCACCTGGTTCCGGAGTGTGTTATAACTACTTTGCATTTCGTTGTGGACTTCGATATATTCAGAATCCGCAACGAGTTTTGCTGAAATTCCGCGCGTTGCCACTCGTTCGAGAACAGCCGAAAGGCTGGCATTTGTCTTCTGAAGAGCGTATAATGTTGCCGTCAAGTCGCTTGTCGCCATAGGCCCGGGCCCGGGATCTCCACCACTAGAAGGATAACTTCCGGAGGAGAACTGAGGCACTCTGGCGGTCATAATAGCCTGGATGACTTCCGGATAGTTCATTTGAAGATTACGGGTAGTATAGGGGTCGATAATGATTTCGGGTTTTTCACCCACAAGGATTGATGGGGAATTGATCAGACCGGTCCGGGGCGAGTCGATGACTCCGGCGTTATATCTTTTTCCATCCTGCTGGCCGATTACATCGTATTTTCCGGAGAAGTACTGTGGCAATGGCGTAGTGGCTATTTTTGCGATCTGAAGCCCGCCGGCAACGCCGACCAGGGCGGCCAGGATCAGGTTCAAGGGCCAAGGGTTATTTAACATTTTTACAATACTGGAGGCGGTATTTACAATGGCATTCATAAGTGCAACTTGTTTCTCCCGGCGAGCTGCCCGCTGGGCGATTATCCTTCTTCTTGAGTCAAGCCCTTCATCAAGGGCCGCGATATCGCTGGTATACTGCTCTTGAGAAATACGCCCATTATCCAGCTGACTTTTCAGAAGATCCTTTTTTCGTTGAATATCGAGCTCATAACGCTGGAGATCTTGCTTATCCAGGTTATTTTTTATGGCATAAAATTCTGACCAGGCATTAGTTAGTGCTGTTATGGCACCCTGGACCAATTCAATCTTATTGTTGGCTTCGTCAAAATGCTGCAGTAGCATCTTCCAATCATCAGATGACATGCCCAGGATGTCAATATTATAAGTCTTTTCTTTGACCTTTTCAGTTGTTGTATCTTCTTCCCCTCCGCCGGCAATCTCTGCCTTTTTTAATCCGAGTTCGCTCAGGGCCAAATTCACCTCATCGATTCTTGCCAGTAGTGCCGCCTTTTGCTCCTCACTAAGGAGCGATTCATCGATACCGGAGAATACATCATCTCCATCAAGGGATCCCTGTAACTGGAATAAAAGCTCTTTCAGGAAATTTTCCTGCCGCTCAAGCTCCTGTTGTTTATAAACCCTGTCCGCTGCAGATTTTTCAGCCTCATTGCTACCCAAAGAGGCCATGTAGTTGTTGTGAGCAATTTGCCGATTTAACGTAATGGTATCAAAAAGTTGTTTTTGCTGCAGGACTTCATCATTGAATGCCTGATCATGGATCTTCGCAATATTTTCGATGTGATTTTTCTCCAGGACAAGGAATGAGCGCAACTCCTCTTCGGTAAGCTTTTCTCTTTTTTTGCCATAAATTCCTGCTTGTTCAAGCCTTTTTTCAAAAGAAATGTTCTCCTGTTCTATCAGTGATAGTGCTCCAAAAATCAATTCATCACGAAATTTTTTTTCTGCTTCCAGTCGCTTCTTTACATCATCGGAAACAGGCGGTTTACCACCGCCGCCTTCGTCTTTTTTAATGATTCCAAGAGCACTCTGAGCGATCAGGATTCCGTTGTATTCCTCGCCCAACTTATTGATCTCCTTCTGCAGAGCATTGTATTTTTCCAAACGGCCAATTGAAACAACTTTCAGTTGATCTTCCCAGCTTGATAGGGTTCCAAGTGAAGAAGAATAATTTGTTGAAAGATTCAGCTGCATTTTTGATAAGGCAATAGCCTTTTCTTCAAATGTCAGGTCCTTTTCTTTAATCTGAATGTACTTCTCATAGTCCGAATTAATAGTTTTTACCAGTTCGTCCTGTTCCTTCCGCTTGAGCCTAGCTTTTGCCATGTTTTCCTCTAGGTCTTCCTCATAAACCTGGTAACGAATTTTTTTATCGTATTCGGCATTAACCTCGCTCAATCGCTTTCTCAGATCTTCATTTGTCACTTTTTCAGCGTCCAGGTTTGCCAGGAATCCAGGATACGACTTTTGCAGATCATCTATTAGTCTTTTTCGGACCTCCTGATTGTCATTTACGGAAACAATGGAGTCAACCAGTAGATTGAGCGTATCTTTCTCTCGGGATATCTTTTCACTGACCGGAACTCGGAAATATTCAACCACGTTTTCTTTCATCTGCCTCCACCATGTCGAAATGTTGCGTTGTATTCTGAGTAAGGTTTCCCCTTTTTGTGCAAAAGCAGTTTGAGCATCCGTGGATTTCTGCTGGATCTGATTAAGGATATCCATGGCTTTTGCCTGTTCAAGGGTCAATCCATGGGTTTCCTGCAGGGCCTGTATCCGCTTATTATAATCTTTACTCGATTGATCAATTACAATACCCAGCTGTTTGATCTGTTCCGCTTCTCCAAGTAAGGCCTTGCTCAAAATCTGGTTGACATCAGCGGCATTTAGGGTACCTCCGGTCCACTCGCTAAGTGCGCCGGATAGATTTGTTATATCAATCGATAGGCCGGCTGCTACGTCCCGGGTAAATCCAAGCGGGACAAGAAGATCCGCAACATTGGCCGCGGCCCGGATATATTCCTGTCTGGTCAGGCCTAATTGATGGGCATGCTCTGCTGCTTCGGCCGTTACCTTAGGCATGTTGTCACCAAAAACAATCCTGGCTTTACGATCAAACTGCTCGATTTCCTTGCTTAGATTGAAAAACTCCTTTGTGAGGTTGAAAAGCTGTGATATCAGAACCCCGATCCCAAGAGCTGGAAGCATTCCTCGAAGTGTGCTTAAGATAGCGTTGGCCCTCTGAGCACCAGATCCCATTTGATTGAATCCACCTGAGGCAAGGTGCGATTCTGTCTTAACCTTGCGTATCTGATCTGAAACCTGCTTGAGCTTACCTGCCTTTTCATTATATGCTGCAATTTCCTCCCTGGTGTTTCGGGTTGCTTCCTTCAGCTCCCTGCTTAACTGCCGTTGGGTGCGTACAAGGGTATTCAAGCTCTCTCCATTTAGATTTCTTAAAACCCGATCTACCTCCACCGTTGCCTTCTTCAAGCCATTCATTTGGGTATTTACCAGCTTCAGCTCTTTTTCTTTTTGCTTGAATCCGGCAAGATCATTTGCTTTTGATAGCTTTACCAGTTCTGCCCTGAGGTCTTTCGCGTGGGTTTCAAGTTTTTCTAATTCCTTTCCTGCTCTTGAACCGTCCAGGTCAACTACTGCTTTTGCAATTTCCTGCTGTGCCATTAATCGAAGAACTTTGTTTAATTACTCTTATGCCAGGTGGATCACTTGATAGATCTAACTTGATTTCACTTTCCCGGTACCGGCCGCAATACCCGGAAACGATTTATATACTGCGTCCAGGTTCTCCTGGAAAGACTTTGCCGGGTCCGTAACATTTTCCGTAACCATTTTGCCGGGACCGGAACCTTTGCCCAGGAAGGCTTGGCTGACCGCATCGATATTCTCCTGGAAAGACTTTGCCGGGTCCGTAACATTTTCCGTAACCATTTTGCCGG
>CAZAZE010000003.1:0-142127 GCA_964489545.1 uncultured Bacteroidales bacterium | reverse complement strand
CGGAACCCTTGCCCAGGAATGCTTCGCTGGCCGCATCGATGTTCTCCTGGAAAGACTTTGCCGGGTCCGTAACGTTCTCAGTAACCATTTTACCGGGACCGGAACCCTTGCCCAGGAATGCTTCGCTGGCCGCATCGATGTTCTCCTGGAAAGATTTCGATGAATCCGTGATATTTATCTTGTGGAATTCCATTTCTTTCCGGGCCGGGATCGGCTGTCTCTCATGGACACGTGCCTGCTGACCTGGATCCACCGAAGGTGATACCTTTCCGGCCGGCCGAACAGTTTTCATTGATATGGCTTCGCTTTGACCTGTGATCTTGGATTTTCTTTTAAAAATTAGGATGCTTGAAATTTTCATGATGATATGACTTTAAAATTACCAGTTGAATAGTCTAATGTTTTAAGGATAATGTCAGAAATTGTGAAATGAATATCGTCTGGCCAATGATTGATCTTTTTTATCACATAAAGCGGCCGGAGCAATGTGTGCCTAACGGATTTCATTAGGGATTGTTTAATGATAAACAATTCCCGCTTATCCGTTCCGGAAAAAGATCCCGTATTTTTTCCCGGAGCCGCTCCAATAATATGCGGATGAACCCCAAGGGTATAGGCGATCATGTTACTGACTTCGCCTGAATCCTCGAGGTATTCACCGCCCTTGAACTTGTTTTCAACGGTCTGGATCTCGATCCGGTATACCTTTTTGCCATCCGGGGCCGCCTTGTAGAAGGATATCATTGATTTGCCGGTATTCTTCAGACCGGTGATGTATTTGTTCAGATCATCATACTCCTTCTTGATCCTTTCCTTTTGCTTTTCTGCTTCAATGATACCTTCACGGGAGAAGATATCAGGGAAGTAGTCATCACTTAGATAGATGATATAGCGGATGGTCATGCCATTTTGAATAAGGTACTTCTTAAATTCCGGGATGGCCATGGCAAAATCCAGCCATCCGGATTCAATTATCGAATACCAGTATGGTTTTTGGTAGTACATTCGACCAGGAGTTGGAAAGTTCACCGGTACGATGTACCTGAAACACCGTTCATCTTTAAATGAACCGTTTTTTCTGGGGGCGCGTCCAATCCGCTGCAGAAGATCTAAGGCCGGCCGGTTAGCATCAAGCACGGGGGTTACCTCATATTGACCTTCAGTTGTTATTCCTTCAGCCCATTTTGCGCTGTAAAAGTGGTGCTCTATCATTCCGGTTGCCGGATTCATGATCTCCCACCTGGAAAAAGCTGCTTCTTTTGATTGCAGATATAACACCTTCCGTTTTTCTGGATCTTCCTGGTTCAGGATTAGCTCCGGAAAGACATTATGGAAAAAATGTAGATCGGTCATTTGTTCCAGAAGATAGCCATTGATGTCGTTTGTCTCGAAGAAATCGTTGACCTCCTTATTATCAAAGACAGGCACTAGTCTTTTATTCCCTGAGCTTGTCACTTCGTACCGGCAAGCGAGGATCCCGTCTCCATAACCCACCTGGGTATTAAAGAGAAGCCCGGTTGAAAGGTCGGGGCTCTGGCCCACCTTCTGAATAATTTCTTGAGGGAGGGCATTATTCGCTCCCCATGGTACAACGCCGCGGTATTTTTTTCCGGATGATGGTAGCGAGATAATCTCGGAAGGCTTGGATGGCTCAGTGGAGTTGGTCATAACAACTGCCTTTACTCCAGGTAAAAATCCTGATCCTGTTGGGAAAATGATCGGATCCTTGATTTTCATTTCAAGCCTCCTAGGGTATGCTGAATGACGATATTCCTCAAATAAGCGCTCAATTCAGAATGTTCGATTTTCCTTATGAGAATGTTGTATTCCATTTCGGTCACTCGAAAAGCTATTGTTCGGCTCAACTTGCTTGTTTTGTCATTCTTTGAGGGGTCCATGACTATGTTTTTTGTTTGCAAAGAACATTGTAAACGGGTCAGAAAAAAAGGACAGGCTTTTGTTATACATTTATATAAAATATATATATCTGATTATCTGCTATGTAGTACCATACCAAACGATATTCACGAAAAAAATATTTGCTCCACCAGATAGTATATTTCCCGTCCTTAACGTCCTTACGAACCTTACAACCTACATATCAATAATATAACATCATTTTTCCCGTCCTTCCCGTCCTTTCCCGTCCTTACGTCCTACCACGTCCTTACACGTCCTTACACGTCCTTACACGTCCTTACATTATTTAACCATTATTATATTGATTAATAATATGTAAGGTTCGTAAGGACGTTAAGGACGGGAAATTTGTAAATTTCTAGTAGGCGAATAATATTTCCATGTCCTTCCCTTGGATCCCGATCGACCTGGGCCCGGTTGCCCCGCTTCCGGATGCCGTGCCGGTGGAGATCGATGCTATAAAATCACCTGAAGAATCCTGATCGTCCCGGACCATGGAGCACAGTCCCCCAGCTGGAGCTCCACGTCCTCTCCCCGGATCCTGATCGGCCCCTGGGCCCGCTTGCCCCAGCTGCAGCTCCATGTCCTTCCCCGTGATCCGGAAAAAAAAACTCCTGGGGTGGTTTGCACCCCAAGAGTAATAAAATAAAAAGAAAATATTTTATTCATTTCCCGCTGTATTCTGCGCGCTCTTCAGTTTTCCATAGGCAATATTTATTTAATTAAAATCCAATTTGAACGCATCAAAAATGAACCGATTTTAAAAGATGCGTATACCGTATATGGCATACACATATATTTTTAAAGAGGTGTACACCGATACGGTGTACACCTCTAATTTAAAAAGGCATATCTTCATCGAATGAATCTCTTGATTCCCCTGGTGTGTAAGTTTTACTTGAGTTTTCCCCCGCATCCTTCGCTTCTATTGAATCTCTATTCAAATTGATGTTCAATTTACTGTAATCAAAACAGTACGCCGATGTGTTTTGCTTTTGTTCCACTGTTTTCCCAAGCGAATTATCAAAATTCTTTAAAATGAAGTTGCAACTTTTCTCGATTCCAATAAAGGCCTCGTGATTCTCCAGGTAATAACGCAAAGTGTCCTGAGGTAATGGTTTAATCCCCATTTTCCTGGAATGCTCACTGTATAGTTTAGCTACAGCATTAAATTTGAATTTCAACACATCCACTGCTTTCGGTAGTTGGATTTCACTTTTCGTTGTGGTCAATATCTGCGAAGTGCACTTAATCCGGAAGTGCCATTCATTAATGATTGAATTTTCGTCAAACAGAGCCTCCAGGATGTTCCAGAAAATACTAACCTCATTCGAACTCGATACCTGACTATTTTGAATCTTAACTGTTTCGGCTGCAATATGCATTAGCTGGTCAGACGTGAACGAAAAATCAAGCTTGTGCTCCAATGTTTTGAATGCTGCCAACACAGTTGAAATATTCCGGATGATACGGTCCTCGATCTGATCCTCTGACAATACATTAGATAGATCCCGAAGGGTCATTTCATAATTCGTATAGAAGTTTTTCTCAAAATATGCCCGATGCGATATCACTTCCGATGTCAGATGACTGAGGCCATCACTTTCCATGGATTTTAGAGTATCGTATCTGTTTTTTTCCTCTTCCGAGAAATTGGTTTTGTGGAATCTCAAGAAGATCATTCTGCTGAATAGCGCGACATCTGCAGTTGGCATTTCCTGACCGGATATGATCACAGCACTATTCACCAACGTGGTCTCCTTTTTCTTGCCTTTATCCATATTCAACCTTGAGCGGCCTATGGAGTCATAAATGGATTTTAGAGTTTCGATCTTATCATACTCCAGGGAATTTTTGTATTCGTCAACCCAGGCAATAGCGTTGATAAATTGCTGAATGTGCTCGGCCAACCCAGGCTTGGTGCCATTGTGAATATTGAAAGGGGTCTGCCCTTTCCCAAATAAACAGCTCAAACTCATGGCCATCTGGCTTTTGCCGGTGCCTTTCGGGCCGAACAGATTGAGCATAGGGAAATTTTTAAAAATATGCAGGATGAAATCACGAAATAGCGAGGCTATCCAGAAGCAAATTCCTATTTTAGCATTACTGCCAAAGACCTCAATAAACTGGTTGGACCAATTTCTTAAAGAAACTTCTCTTTTCTTATAGATAAAACGCCGTTCATCAATGAATACCGACCTGTCATTAAGGAATATTTTTGAAAAGGCCGGTATGTAGTAATTATTCCCAACATACTCAACAAGGCCATATTCATCCACATTAAGGAATGTTCCTTCAGCATTAATTATCCCATTACTCCAGGCCCAGAAGCCCTCCTTTTGCCATCCCAGGTTTTTAATTTCCAGGCAAGTCTTGGTTTCTTCATATAATTTCAGTTTTATCTTTCCAAATTGAATATCAGTGCCCCAGAACAGGAAATTTCCCAATCCTTCTACATTCTTCCTGAATGCTTGCAGGGAAGTCATTTCCTGCATATCGAAATCAATAACCTCTTTATACCCGTGACAGTTCAGCAGCTCGAATATCCTTCGCTTATCTGTGGTGCTTTTTACATGAAAAAGTGGTTTCAAAATGAAGTTGGACTGCTTGGTAATACCGTCTTTTGTCTTAAAATAGTACTCGTTTTTATGCTCATAAAACCCCCACCTCTCAAATTGCCTGGCATCAACCTCTTCAGGTAAAGGATCATTATTAATACTGTTTTCCAGCCCCCCTTCAGTAAGCAGATCCTGCAGCTGCTTTTTAGCTATCTTATACGTCGACATCAGTTCCTGGGCGTAGACATCCCTCATGGTTTTGTCTTCAATGAGCAAGAGGATCCGTGCGAGTTTTTTCAATGCATGATATCTGTCCAATGGATCCTCGCCGCTATCTCTCATCAAATCTTGCGCTATCCAGGATATATAAGTAGAACTATTATTTTTTATCCAGGAAGCGATATCCTCATTGATAAAACTTTCCGGGTCCTCCCCGTCAGGGGGACGGGTAACCACGACATGAAGCCCAGCCTTTAAGGCAATTTCCCCAGCCCTTTTTGTTGCCTCGAAACCGGCCGGATCCCCGTCAAAGAAAATATTGATTTTTTTGGTTAGTTTGAGAATTGCCCGAGCCTGGTATTCTGTGAAACCCGTACCGCATGGTGCAACTGTGTTTACCAGCCCCACCGAGTGCATCCGGATCACGTCCGCATATCCCTCAACCAAATAGCAGATTTTGGAATTAACGATCGCTTTTCTACCCTGGTATAATCCGTAAAGGATTCGACTCTTATCGTAAACCGGTGATTCCGGTGAATTGATGTACTTAGCTTGTTCATCCGTACCTGGTATGGCTCTCCCGCCGAATCCTGCTAAATTTCCAGAGGCATCAAGGATTGGAAAAATGATTCGGTTCCGAAAGTAGTCGAACACCTTACCGTTCTTCTCCCTTAGAAGGTTGGCCGTTTTCAGATGCTCCTGGTCGTAACCGGCACTGGTGGCATGATTTCCCAGGTGATTCCAACCGTCCGGAGCGAATCCGATCTGCCATGCGATAATATCGTCCTGGCTCCAGCGGCTCTGGATGTATTCCAGGGCACGATCGTTTTCTTTCGCGTAAAGCTGCGACGAAAAAAAGCGCGCCGCAAAGTTATTCATGTTGAATATCAGTTCACGCTCCTTCTCTACCCCGGGATCCTCAGGTTCTGCTTCCATGATATCAACATGGTACCTTTTTGCAAGATAACGGATAGCTTCCGGATAGCTCAGCTTTTCATGGTCCATTAAAAAAGTGATTACGTCACCTCCTTTTCCTGAAGAAAAGTCTTTAAAAATGCCTTTATCAGGCAACACATAAAAGGAAGGTGTTTTTTCGTTGGTGAATGGGGATTTACCCCTGAGTTGATTTCCAGACCGCTTCAAATTTACAAAGTCACCAACTATTTCAACGATATCGGCACGGTCCAATACCTTGAACTTTGTTTCCTCAGAAATTTTCATGAGTTATAGGTATTATCCTGGTAAATAAAAAAGAAGCCCTGTTCTGCAACCACTCTTAGCCAATGGGTGCTTACTAAGGGCTTCCTTTCACAAGAGCAAGCGAAACCCAGAAGATGGCCAACCGTGACAGGCCTCAACCGGGTTACACTCGAGAATTTTTTCAAAGAAGACATCACGGTTTTCATGGCTAAGAATTTACGCAAATGTAGTTTGATGATAGGCCCCCAAAAAAGGACAAAACCGTTTGCATCGATAATAACGGGCTATTCAGTGGTTGGGTTATTATTTACCAGGGGTGTGCTGTCCCGGTTTATGGCCTCCATGAATATCTCTTCAACAAAGTCCAATGCGCGCGGGATATTTTCCACTTCATTGTCTGTAAAGCCTCCGCTTCTTTCGGATCCATCGATTGCACGTTTTGCCATGGCTATGATCCCAGCTCCGATCGTTAGGAGCTCATGCAATTCGAAATTTTCTAATCTTGTTTTCATTTTGCTCTTATTTAGTTAGTTATCGATTATTAAGCCCTGCAACTGCAGGGTTTCAAATTTTAATTTAGTTCTGGAGGCCGGTGCCGGTTTAAAAATTCAGTATCGTCTATCACAATGACTGCTTGCAAAAATTCGTCAATATTTTCAGGCAATAAAATATAACCCTGGTCGGATAACCAGTCGGCGGCTTCTGATTTCGAAATCTGTAAAAAAAGCCTTTTTCCCTCGGAAATCACCTCCTTTACCCAAACCGTATCAAAATCCACCAAGAATAACCTAGGGGTTACGTTCGTGGGTCCACCATACGGCAAGATCGGTTGATGAGCCGCGAAATAGTGTGCCCGAGAAACCTCAAACCACCAAAACCGCGGCATATTCAAAATTTTTAATGGATTTTTTACCTGTACCCGCATAATTTCATAATTTTTTTAATCTGGGCTTATCGCTATCCTGACCACCGACCCGAAAGGCATTACCAATTCTGCCGTCGGGTAGCTTAACCGGCTGCTCAAACTTGACCATGACAAAAACTCTTCCGTTCATCGAATTGAATGTTTTCACAATGTACTGTGGCACACCAGGGGCTATTGGGAAATTTCTGAGAGCATCCGGCCACCTTTGCCTTTGAAGGAGGTAAAGCTCAATAAGATGCTTTTTAAGCCTTATGTAAAACCATGATGGCAGCGTATAAAAGCTCTCGTTTTGGCGGCCATAAGGTTTTTTATGGCCCCTCTGGTGGCTACTGGCCACAAATTCAGGGTCTGGACTCATGGGTTCTGATCAAGATATTCTTTTATAGCACTCTCAGGAATCAGACCGTTTTTTGTTGTACGAATAATCCCTGCAGTTGCTAATTTCTTGACTGTAGAATGCGCCTTTCCAAGCATTTTTGCGACCTGATTAATATAAAAAACTTTTTCCCCAACGCCTTGATTCTTTTTTTCTTCGATTCTCAAAATAATTGATTCAAGAATTTCTTTTAATTCTTCTCTGTCCGTTACAATAAGTTTACTAGACATAATGAAAGGGTTAAAATATTATTATTTTTACATTGAATAACATACAAATGTAACCAAAGTTATCAAATATTAAACATTAGTAACTTAAAATAATAAACCATAGATTGTTAATAATGGCTAATTATCAATTAATCAGAGATATATGTAAGGAGAAGGGATTTAGTTTAAAGCAATTAGCTGAAGCAATCGGAATAACAGAGCCTGGCTTACAGAAATTGCTCCGGACAAAATCGACTAAAATATCAACTTTAGAATCGATAGCTCAACAATTAGAGGTTCCTATCAATCAATTTTTTAGTGATGATCCAAATGATAGACTTTATTTCAGTGAGGAAGAAATATCGAATCTTCTCAAGAAAATGGAGATCGCTCAGATGAAATCATTTTCTGAATCCATTTTTATATTTTTAGTTAAAGATCAAAGAGGCGGATATTATATGACAAAGACGGGGGTATTAAATCTACTATTTGACTTTATTGAAAGTGATAAAAGGATGAATAGATATGGCATTCTTATCGATAAACTTCTTGAAGACAAAAAGGGTTTAAAGGAATGATTAATAAGCAAAAAGAAAAGCCGTAATATTCTAGCTGTTTACTAATTTCTATATAATCAGGTATTTTAAATGTTTTGCAATTGAAGCCAGGGAGCCGTTTTCGGAGCTTTTTGCGATATTCCGGCTGGTACCACCAAAAAACCCTTCGCATCGCGGAGGGTTTTTTCATTGGTCGATTGGTCGATTGGTCGATTTAGCGATTTGGGATGTGGAATTTTGATTTGGGGGTTAAGGGTTTTTTCTTTCTTTCAGGGTTTTCGATTTGGCTTTTTCGGTTTGCTGGTCTTCTTTTTCCAGCTTTTTCTCTTTTTTATCGATCTGACGGTTTAGCTTGTTTTTTTCCCGGGCCTGCTCTTTGTTGATCTGGTATTTGCCGGTCGGCAAAATGGTGCGGACCATGCCGCTTTGTATGGTTTTCCAGATATAATTGATGATGCCTTTGTTCTTATCGCGCTCATAGCCGATTTCCACTATCTTGATTTCTTTGCCTTCATGCGGATTATTCGAAACAGCCACAGCGTTAGCGAGATTAGAGATAAATCCCCACTGCTTTTCTGAGTCTTTTTTCAACAGTTCCACATTAAGATCTTTATACAGAAATTCCATCCAACCGTAGGAGGAACGGTCGTTTCCATTGAAGTCGAAGGTCATCCTGTCGACTCGGCCCCCGTTGAACTTGATATTGATCGATGGTTCGAGCATGTTGTTCAGCGGGGCGAGGTTCATGGCCCCCACGCTTCCCTGGCAGCGAATGTCGCGCAAATCACCCTCCAGCTGCATGGTCAGTTTAACATTCAGGTTGCCTTCACCCATCACTTTGGCCTGGACATGCAGTTCCATAGCGTGGATCAGCGAATCACCTTCTGTGATGTTCGTCAGGTCGTATGATTGCATCCGGAAATCTTCCAGGGCGATCGTTCCGGCTTCGGAGCGGCCCTCCGCCAGTTCTCCGTAAACTATGCGGGATTCATCGATCAGGATGCTGTCGATCGTAACCGGAACCGATAATTTCAGGAACGATTCGTTGTAAAATACCGGGTACCGGTTAAAATCGAACGGTACATTTTTATCCCGGTAAATATCCGCCCTGAGGCTGTCGATCGAGATCAGACCGATTTCCAGCGGCCCTCCGTACAGAAATCGTTCTATGCCCACCCGGCCGATAGTAATTACTCCAATATTCAGATCGAAGCGGTCGTTCTGAAATTCCAGCTTTCCGGAGAATTCCTGCTTATCATACTTCGGGATCATTTTGAAATCTTCCAGGATCACGGTCGAATCGCTTTTGGCAAGAGAAAATGATCCCAGGCTGATGTCATACAGCGCCGTTTCCGAGTAAACGCCTATATCGTTCAGTTCCACCAGGACTTCACCGTAAGTAAACCCTATGGGTTCTGATTGATTGTCCCTGGCCAGCGCAATGGAATGCGCCAGGAGATTGATCTCCGCCGACCGCGCCAGGACCAGGTTCTTGTGCTGCATCATGAATGACCCTCCGGAAAGAACGATCCGGTTGAGAACGATCTGGTTGAGCAGCGGGACCTCCTCTTTTGGCTTTTCATCCTTTTCCCTGACTTCCCTGACCACTTCGGCCGCTTCATCGGGCAGAGTAATGATGACTTCCGGATCTTCAATCAGCAGGTCGCCAATAACCAGTTTCCTGTGAAAGAGCATTTCTCTGAGACTGAAGCCCTGGAGTTCGATATCTTTCACATTGACCTGAATACGTAAATCATTTGGGGTGAGGGAGGAGTCGGGGAATAAACGCACTTGTTTGATGACGATATGACGCTGAAGCAGGTTGACCCTGATCCGCTTGTAGTCGATCTTGTGTCCCATGGGCCGGGTATGTTCCAGCAGAGACCGGACATAGGGGTCGATTACGCGGTCGGTATACCGGCCGAGGAGTATGAACATAGCGATTCCGACAGCGATGACGGAAATTATTCCGGCTATGATGAATTTTCGCATCTTGGTGATGGGTTGATGATACATTCAGAAAGAACGAGGCTGTATAAAAGTCAGATTTTATATTAACCACAGAGGTCACAAAGTATGCACAGAGAACACATAGGTTTGTAAATTAATTATTCAACACTCTGGGTCCTTTGTGTCTTCTCTGGGATCTCTGTGGTTAAAGAACTTTTAAACAGCCTCGTCAGTTTTATCCTCAAAAAATTGAACTTCACTCATCGTGAAATTCAATTCTTGTCTAATCATCTTCATTCCCTGTGCCCGAAACGAACTCCTCTTCATGGAACTCTTCGAAAGAAATGTCATCCAGGCTGTCGGGATCTCCTTCAAGGTAAGGTTCAACTCCGGGAACCACCCGCCCGTTGATATGTCCGAGCATATCTCCATCCGTTATTTCCCCTAAATCCGCGCTCATGTCCTGGTAAATGAATTCATCGATCAGCGACACGACGTCGCCGTAATTGCGGCTTTTGATCTCTCCGAACAGTTCTGAAAAATCAGGATCATGCTTCACCCGGTCCCGGATATCCTCAATATACTCATCCAGCTCTTCATAATCTCCCGTTTCTATGGCTTCACGGATGGTTTCCAGGTATTCGAATTTCTTGGTGTCCATATCAGTAAAATTAGCCTTTGTGAGTTCCGATCTCTAAATTAATCAAAATTATTGAAAACGCAATACAAATTTGTGGCAAAATCTCCCACATACCGCAACTTTTCAGGAATAATACCGGTGCAAAAAACATTCAGACCCGGGCCTATTTGATTATCTTTGGATCGATGCGACCATCAATCAAATACAAGATATATGGATAACCTGGAATTTCGCAGATATGCGCATGAACTGGCCGACTGGATGGCCGATTACCTGGAGCGGGCAGAGCAACTGCCCGTGAAATCCATGTCAGCACCCGGGGAGATTCTTAACCGGCTGCCTGATGATCCGCCGGAACGGGGTGAAGGCATGACGGAGATCCTGAAGGACTTCGCCGAAATCATTCTTCCGGGCATGACCCATTGGCAAAGCCCGAATTTTTTTGCCTATTTCCCGGCAAATTCGAGCTATCCTTCGGTTCTTGCGGAAATGCTGACGGCCACTTTAGGAGCCCAGTGCATGAAGTGGGAAACATCGCCGGCCGCGGCCGAGCTGGAAGAAAAAATGATGGATTGGTTGAAGGAGATGACCGGGCTTCCCCCGGCATTTCAGGGCGTCATCCAGGATTCCGCCTCCACCGCCACCCTGGTCGCCATCCTGAGCGCCCGGGAACGCGCCACCGCTTACCGGGTGAATCAACAAGGCATGAACGCGGCAGGGACGCTCCGGGTTTATTGTTCGACGGAAACACATTCCTCCATTGAGAAAGCGGTGAAAATCGCCGGCATAGGCAGCGAAAACCTGGTCAAGTTGCCTACCGACGCAGCGTTCAGGATGGATCCCCATAGGCTTCGGGAAGCCATCGAATCAGACCTGGCGGCGGGTTTCATCCCCGTTTGCGTGGTGGCTACCCTGGGTACTACCGGCGTTACCGCCATCGATCCGCTGGCGGAAATCGCCTCCATCTGTGCCGGGCATCAGGTCTGGCTGCATGTCGACGCCGCTTTCGCCGGTTCGGCCCTCATCCTTCCCGAGTACCGGAACATGATCGCAGGAGTGGAACAAGCGGACAGCTTCGTGTTCAACCCGCACAAATGGCTGTTTACCAATTTCGACTGTTCGGCCTACTTTGTCCGGGATAAGCACGCATTGCTGCGAACCCTGCAACTGGTTCCGGAGTACCTGCGCACAGCCGACCAGGGCAGGGTGAACGATTACTGCGACTGGAGCGTGCCCCTCGGGCGGCGATTCCGAGCGCTGAAGCTCTGGTTCGTGATCCGGAATTACGGCGTGAAAGCCCTGCAGGATAAGCTTCGCGCGCACATCCGGATGGCGCAGGACCTGGCCGGAAAAATATCATTAGCGCCTGATTTTGAACTGATGGCGCCTGTAACGCTGAACCTGGTGTGCTTCCGGTACCGGCCCGCGGGGGTTGCCGGTGATCAGGAGCTGAACGACCTGAATGAACGTTTGCTCCGGGAGATCAACCGTTCCGGGAAGGCTTATCTTACCCACACCAAGGTCAACGGCCGGTTCACCCTCCGCATGGTCATCGCCCAGACCCGCGTGGAACAGCGCCATGTCGACGCGGCCTGGGAGCTGATCAGAGGGTTAAGTTTTAAGGTTTAAGGGTTAAGTTTGGGATGATTGAAGTTAAATCGTCCCTGTCAGAATTCGTGGTGGTAACCAACGGAAATGGCGACCGGGATCTGGTCCTGCTGGATGTCTACCCGGGGATCGTTTTTAATCTGATTGTAATCCTTCCAGTAATCCGGGGTCCGGAGCGGGATATTCAGATCGACGTCAAATCCGTTTCTTTTCTCCGCGCCGAAGCGGAACTCACAACCGATGCCCAGGGTAAAACCGCGGTAGATCTTGTTGTACTCGTCAATCCCCTCGACCAGGATCACGGAATTCGTCCCGTACATGGCTTTCAGGAACGGGCGAAAGATATTCTTAGTGGACTTTGCGAAGAGCAGACCTTTTGCGCCCGTCTGCCAGCCGAAACCCAAACCATAATAACCGGCTGCGGCGAAAAGGGTCAGGTGGTTGACCGGTGCGATGCCCGCCTGCAGGCCAAGCAGCCCTCCGTAATCCAGCCCGACACCACCCCCAATATCAATATAATGGTGCATTTTTACCCTCGAAGGCTTGCTAAACCCGTCGTCCCTGACCGGGATGTCCTGTGCCCTGATCCCTGTCAGGGTCACCATCATGAAGATGATCCAAAACACCCTTTTTTCCTTAGTATTCATCGCCGGGAATATTTCTGGTCCTCCAGTGAAGGCAATTGTAATGGACCAATCAGCCTCAGTGCGAATTTAATCAAATTAAAGACTGCCGTTTATTTAAGTGCGATTTCTTTTGCACCGGTGTAAGTAATAACTTTGCCCTCCATGAAAGACCCAACGAATCAACCGGAACGGAAGAAAGATTCTGCCGGAAAACCCAGGCCATTGTATGGCATTTTCACGGCCGTTCCGCCCAGTTACGACCTGATCAACCGATTGTTTACCTGGCGTTTCGATGAACGGTGGCGCATCCGTGCCGCCCGGGAGATCCTGGCCGGAGAACCCCGCGAAATCATGGACCTGTGCACCGGCACGGGAGACCTGGCTGTACGGCTTTCAAGCATGGCCGGGGGCAATGTTTCCATTACAGGTTATGATTACAGCCAGCCCATGCTCGATCTGGCTGAACAAAAAGCGCAGAAAACCGGGGTGCGGAAGACTACATTCATTCGCGGAGATGCGGCCGACATGCCCTTTCCCGACGGGCACTTCGATGCCATCGGGATTGCGTTCGCTTTCCGTAACCTCACATATAAGAACTCGGATTCAAGTCAATTCCTTGCCGAGATCCATAGGGTGCTCAAGCCGGGCGGAAAATTCGTGATCGTGGAGAGCAGCCAGCCGAAAAACCCGGCGCTTCGTTTTTTCTTCAGGATTTATACGAAAACCATGGTTTATTATATCGGAAGCTGGATCTCGGGGAATAAAACCGCATACCGATACCTCGCCAACTCGGTGATCGATTACTTCAAACCGGAAGAAGTCAGCGCACTATTGCTCAATGCAGGATTTGCCTCGTGCCGTTACAGTCTCCAGATGGGCGGCGTGGCGGCCATCCATGTTGCGGTTAAATGAGGTCTTTAATATTAATCTGACAACCGATCCGCCGGCCTGTGCTGTTATTTGAAGAGTTCGGCTTTCCCGAAACCGATTTTTTCCAGTGCTTCCAGTTGTGTCGCGGCGTCGCCGGCAATAACATAATACATCCGGTCGGGATCAATATATTTTTGCGCCAGGGATTTATGCTGGTCCAGGGTCATTTCCGCCACGGTTTTCTCTTGTTGCCGGATATAATCGAACGGCAGATCATACATGCTGATCTCCTGCAACATGCCCATTTTTGCCCGCAGGGTTTCGAATTCGCGCGCTTTGGATTTATTCAGCGCGTTTTTGGTGAAAATCAGGTCGGATGCGCTGATCCCCCGGCGGTATTCTTCCATCAGCCTTTTAAAGATCTCCACGGATTCGAGGGTAGCCGACGACCTTACGCTGGATGAGGCGTTAAAGGTTCCCGTGACATATGAGCCGGAAAATCCGGTCCTGGCTCCGTAGGTGAATCCTTTTTCTTCGCGCAGGACCAGGTTGACGTTGCTGTTGAACGATCCGCCCAGTTTGTGGTTCATGACCACGGCCGGGTAATAGTCGGGATCGGTACGCGCCAGGCCCGGCCCGCCGATACTGATGACCGACTGTTTGGCTCCGGGGACATCCACGAAGATGATGCGGGAAGATGCAGGAGGAGCCGGCAGGGTGTACGCCGGAAAAGACACCTGCTTGTCAGCCCATGATTCTCCAAGTTTTGAGAGCGACTTCATCACCTGGTCCTTTCCAACGTCTCCGGCTACAAGGAACGCTGAAAGGGATGGAGAAAGATTGGATTCATAAAAGGCTTTCAGATCGTCGAGCGTAATGGCGGCGACGGTGGCTTCAGTGCCCTGCCGGTCGACCGAGAAGATATGTTCCGGGCCGTAGACCAGCTGGTTAAAGGCGTCGCGGGCAAGGGCCGACGGATCCGACTTGGCGCGCAGGAGGCGGTTCTGCAGCCGGCTTTTGGCCATCTCGAATTCTTCCGCATCCCACCGCGGCTCGAGGAGCATTTCCTCAACGAGGGCCAGTGTTTTCGCGTAATTGCGGGAGAGTGTGTTGGCACTGATGGTGATATCGGTTGCCGAAGCGTTGATGCTGATGTACGCGCCCAGTTTCTCAATCTCTTCTTCGAGTTCCAGAGGGGTCTTGTTCCGGGTGCCTTCCATCATAAGCTCAGCCAGGAGATAAGCGGTCCCGGCCTTATCCACCGGATCAAGATAATGACCTCCTTTGATCACGATGTTGAACTGGATCAGCGGTAGTTCGTTGTTCTCTGTTCCCACTACCCTGAGGCCGTTTTCCAGTCTGCTTTCCCATACCACCGGAAGGTTCAGCAGCGGATCGGGCCCGTCGGCCGGCATTTTCTTACGGTCGAACGATGAAGGCGTATGGGCGATCTGCTCTTCTTCCATTTCTTCGATGGATACCTGGGTGGCGTTGGCGATGTCTTCTTCCATTACTCCGGCATCCACGGAACCCTCCGCCACCAGGGCCAGTTGCCCTTTGGGGACAAAACTGGTCGCGAGGTAGGGTTTGCCTTTTATATATGTATGATATACGCGAAGAATATCCTCTTTTTTCACCGCCCTGAGTTTTTCAATGTCGGTCAGGTAATAGGAAGGATCGCCTGCATATTCGTTGTAGGAGGCGAGCTGGAACGACTTGCCGAGGATGCTGCTGATGCCGTTGTAGAAGCCGGTTTCCTGGCTGGCCTTGATCCGCTCCACGTCTTCTTCAGTGAAACCTTCCGTCTCAAACCGTTTCAGGGCCTCAAAGATCGCTTCTTCCACTTCCTTCAGGCTCACCCCCTCATTGGCCGTCACCACGATCCCGAAGCTCCCGGCGATCTCCTGGCTGTTGTTGTATGCGCTTTGGCTGGTGGTCAGTTTCCGCTCTTTTTCCAACACCTTGTACAAAGGCGCCTTTTTGCCCTGCGAAAGCAGCTGTCCCAGATAGGAGAGCGCATAAGCGTCGTCGGTGTACTCTTCAACCGTGGGCCAGAGCATGCGGAACTGGGGGGATTTGGCGAAATTATCCTCGTGGTACAGTTTGATGGTTTGCTCAATGCGTGCAGGCTGCGGTGCCGGGTCTTTCAGTTCATTGCCCTTCGGAATCTCGCCGAAATATTTCTCGATCAGTTTTTTAGCTTCGTCGACATCAAAATCCCCGGCCAGGACAAGGGTGGCGTTGTTCGGGACATAAAAGCGGGCATGGAATTCCTTAACATCATCAACCGTGGCATTCCTGAGGTCTTCCATCTCTCCGATAACCGTCCAGCTGTATGGATGGCCTTCCGGGTAAAGGTTTTTGGAAATGACCTCCTGGGTAAATCCGTATGGGCGGTTGTCGTATGATTGTCTTTTTTCGTTCTGGACCACGTTTTGCTGAATGGCGAGCGATTTCCTGGTGACGGTATTGATCATGAAACCCATACGATCGGATTCCATCCAGAGGATTTTTTCCAGGGCGTTTTTTGGAACTATTTCATAATAGGTTGTCGCATCGCTGGATGTGCCTCCGTTGAGTGTGCCCCCGGCATCCTGGATCAGTTTGAAGAACTGGTCTTCCGGGACGTTCTCAGAACGCTGGAACATCATGTGCTCGAACAGGTGGGCGAAGCCGGTGCGGCCTTTCACTTCCCGATTGGACCCTACATGGTATTGCACAGCCAGCGCTACGATGGGATCCGACTGGTCGACATGCAGGATCACATCGAGGCCGTTCGGCAATGTATATTTCTCGTAATCCAGTTTCAAAGCAGGTTTTTCAGGATTTGCGGCGGAAAGGAACATTCCTGCCAGGAGCAAAAATAAGGCTGTTTTCTTCATGGGCTGAATTTTTCCATAAAACTAAAAAAAATGCAGAGTGGTTAATTGGCGTGGGATTACAAAAGGCTTAAAAAATTGTACTACCACTATAGTGGCCCTACAATTTTCAACCACTTGAAACCAACTCATTCGATTTAAAGTATAATCCGAAAAACGTTCGAATACCCCGGTGATCAAAAAAAACCGGAAAATAGAATTACCTATTTCGTTTTTTAGGATTAATGTAACACAGTCATTATCAATTATTCAGAATGAATCTAAATAATACAATAAATGTGGAATAAGATAAATACTAGATAAGTTCCATCGCTTCTAAATGTAAACATATAAATATATGAGACTGAGAATTATTTACCTGGTTTTATTGCTGTTGCTCTCGGGTTCCCGCCTGTTTGCCCAACCGGTAATAACAGTCCGCTTTGCCAATCCGGAGTTCGATTGTGCAACCAACAACTACACTGTCGATGTGGAGTTTTTATCCAATACTGCCAATCAGCAATTGTTCCTGATGAACGTGCGTTTTCTTTACCAGGACAGTGAACTGGAATTTATTTCATTTGGCGAGTTTGCACAGGGGTATGGCGCGGTGAGTCCTAATCCGCCGATAAAATCGACATGGCCTGCGTCTTACAGCTGGGATTATCTTCGATTTCCTTCTCCGGCGGAATACATTAACGGAGCCGTTCAGAGGGTATCGACATCTTCAGTCGTATTGTCCACAACGATTTGGACCAAGTTATTCAACATTACGTTTCATGTAGATAATCCCGCAGCCATTAATTCCTCCAGTTTCTGTCCCAGCCTTGTTTGGGACCTGGAAGAAAACGTCCTGCAGGGAGGATTACTCGCCGGTGATGGCGTTGTGATCACCCTCGGTTCGAACGGATCGACAATGGCCACAGAAAACGTACAACAATTCAACTGGCAATACGATGGAATCCTGGGTTCGCTTCCTCATGGATTCCCGGTCGCGACCCAGTGTATTGAAACCCTGTGTTCCACTGCCCCGGAAACCACGCTGCCGATCTGCCAGATCGTAAACATTGGCACCACCAATTTGCCGGTTGTTATTACAGGATTTGAGAACATTGGTGCATTCTGCCTTACCTTTCAGTACGACGCTCAGGCGATGACCTACCTGGGTAACACGCCCAATCCCGTTTTTGGCGGACAGAACGGCAGTCTTACCGTCACTGACGCGCCTATTTCCGGTTCACTCAGAAGTTTAAACCTGGCTTATTCGGGGAATGCCCTAACCCTGGCAGACGGGGATACCCTGGCTATGATCGGTTTTGACTTCATCCAGGGATCCACGGATGTTTCCTGGATGACGGAAGGAACATCATGCCAGTACTTCGACGGCAACAATACACTGCTCCCCGACGAACCGGCCAGCGCGTATTATTTTGATGGTTCGGTCACCCTGATGGAAGCTCCTGTGACCAAGATAGACTCAACGGTTTCCGCAGTAGGCCAGTATGTTACATTTGCAATGAAAGTATGGAATTTCGCCGACATCGCCTCAACGACACTTACTATCGAATACGATACCAATGTGCTGACTTTCCTGCAGGCCGTGCCTCACGATGAACTGATTTCAGGATTTACTTCCGGCGGCACTACGCCCGGATCGCTTGAATTAAACTGGTCAGGGAGCAACCGAACGTTACCTGACGAGAGTGTCCTCGCCTACCTTACCTTTATTTATTCGGGCGGGGCTACGCCGCTGGTATGGTGTGATAACGGAAGTTCCTGCCAGTACATCCACGGGCCGCTCAATCTGCCTTTATATGATGCACCCACCTGCAATTATTACATTACAGGGAACGTTGCCCCTGCAGAATTTGTCTGGACCGGTGAAAACTCTACGGATTGGTATACTCCTACGAATTGGCAGAACAATCTTGTGCCCGACCGGTTCACGAATGTCACGATCGATGCCGCGGCGGCTCTTCGTTCGGGGTTTCCGACTTTCGACGGTGATTTCACCCTCGGGGTGCATTGCAAGGATCTCACCCTGGCCGGCAATGCCAGTTTTATCGTCACAGGCGACCTGGTCATCAGTCCGGGGCATAAGTTAGAAATTCTTGGTTCAGGCATCATCCAGGTAGGCGGTGACTGGATCAATTCCGGCACCTTCATGCCCGGAACCGGCACGATTGAATTTTCCGGGACCGAAAATGCCGCCGTTACTGAAGGAGTTCCTCCTTTCGAGTATGTGGGGGCTTACCTCAGGTCCACCAATACTGCAGGCATGGTTCCGCTTTCAGGCGCCTCAGCAGGGCCATCCGGAGACAATGCGTACAGCGATGCCAGCCTGGGATTTAATTTCAGCTACCTGGGGGTCAGTTATTCCCAGGTCAGGATAAATACCAACGGTTGGTTATCCATGAACCAATCGGGCAATGGCATCAATGCCCATGACAATACCGTCCTGTTCGATACCAGGGTTCCCACCACAGCCATCGCCCCTTGGTGGGACGATCTCACCATGGACGCGAACAGCGCCGTAAAATACAAAACCGAAGGAACTGCCCCGAACAGAATCTTTACAGCGGAATGGAACAATATGCTGGCCTATTCTTCAGGCTCCACCACAAGGCTGAACTTCCAGGTAAAATTGTACGAGACTTCCAATGAGATTGAGTTTTGCTATGGTGCATACATCAATGGAACACATAGTGACCTGGAGAGTGCCTCAATAGGAATCAAGGATGCGGTCGGGGGACAGGGCAACTTCCTGGAAGCAACACACAACTCCAATTACATCGTTATTGCCGGACTTCGGAGTGATAGTGACTGGCCATCTGTGAATTACCGGTTTGTGCCACCTGTCGGCAGCGAAACGGAAGTTTTCCACAAGATCTTGGTAACCAAGGTAAATGGAGAGCTTTCCATTGTCAAGAGCGCCCACATTACCGGACTGGACCAGTAATACGACCTTTACTGGTCAGTACCATAATTGTATTATTTAACGATCAGCGTTTCAGGATCACCTGGCGAGTGCAGGTGCTTTGTCCTGAGGTCAGTTTTAACAGGTATGCGCCCGGAGTTTGACGCGAAATATCCAGGTTCATCTCATCCGATCCATAACTACCATCAAACAGCACCATAACAGGTTGCCCATTCATGTTTAAAAGCTCAATACGCACGTTACCCTCGTTGAGCCTTGAGCTTTGAACTTTTAACAATCCCGAAGTCGGATTGGGGAAAAGGACCAGGTCCGGATCGGAATCCGTATCGGAACCGGCAACGCCGGTCTGAATGTCCCAGGTGGCTGTGGCCAGGCCACGTCCGTGGGTGGCGGCCAGGACGGTGAAATCGGCCTCCCTGATCTGCAGCATATCCACCCTGACGTTGGCGAGGCCTTCGATTTCCTGTGACCAGAATGTTTCTGCTTCGTTGAGGTTTGCGGTGGTCCATATGCCCAGTTCCGTAGCCAGCATGGCATAGTTGGCACTGGTGGGATGATACAATGCCCATCTGACGGGCATATCGGGCAGGTTCGCCTCTTTGGCCTCCCAGGTGCCGCCGGCGTCGTAGGTTTGCCAGACTGAAGAAACACCATAATTAGAGAAGGTCACCAGGAGTGTATCATCGGTCCCGCCGATGGCGACACTGGAAATGGCCCCCAGAGGGAAATCAGGCCCGGTGATCTCGGTAACCTGAGGCGTTGCCTGGGCGTTATTGACACGGAACAGCCGGCCATTAAGCGAACCAGCGTAAATTGTAGCGGTACCGTCCGGAGAATTCGGGCTCCATTCCACGGCTGAAAAATATACATTCAGGCCCGTATTGAGGTTGATGAAGTTGCCGGAAATATTGTTCGGAATCCCTTTCAGCCGCAACAACTGGTTGGCCTGCGTGCCTCCGAAGGAACAGGCATTGGCGTAAAGGGTATTGTTTCTGTAATCATAATCTGCAGGACTGACAAACGTTCCGCTCGACCAGTTGTTCATGGGCTGATAATACTGCCCGTTGAGGAACAGGGTGTACTGGTTGTAATAGTAAGAAGTGATCATGTACTGCGGTTCGTTGTCGTCGATGAAGCAATACGCCCCATCCCCCCCGTCGATCATGTTGTTGATCGTCAGTGCAGTGCCGGTGTGGTACAATGTGCCGTTGTCCTGCAGTCCGCCTACATACCTGTTGGAGCCCGCATTGGGGTGGATAGCGCAGGTGTAAAACTGCAGGGAACCGAAGCCCAGGTTCTTTTCCTGGAACGGCGGGTCGGTCGCTCCCGCCTCAGCGGTGTAAAAGACGCCGCCATCGGAGGTCACCAGCAATTCATCGCTGGAGCCGGGCTTGAAATCAATATCGTGAATGTCGGCATGAACATATTCATCCCCGCCGCCGTAATACATATACCGCCAGTCCGACACCTGTATCCAGCTGTTTCCCCCCGTGGTGGATTTGTACACATCCAGTCCCCCTATATACAGCGATTCGCTGTTGTTGGGGTCCACTTCGAGCGTGAGGGCATGCCATCCTATGGTGGCCCAGTAATAATCCCCGCCCGATGGCCTGGGTTTGGCGGTCCAGCTCGCACCCCCGTCGGTCGATTTGATGATGTGCTGGCCGCGCGTATAAACAAACCCATTGCTGCTGTTGATATACCCGGCATCCAGCAATGCGTACACGACATTGGCGTCTGACGCGGCGCTGCCGATCATTACGCGGTTGGGGATATAATACTCCGGGTCGTTTTGGATGATATCGATATAATCATCATAGATGGTCCAGGTTCCGGCGATACCCTGGTCGGAATAAAGTATCGTGGCTCCGCCTTCACCGTCAAGATTGGCCATGGAGCCAATGATCAGGCGGTTGGATGCTGTGATCTCAATATCGGCTACGGCGTATGGTTTCGTGGTTCCCGGGATCAGGGGCATCACCTGGAACCAGCTTTGCCCTCCGTCGGTCGAGCGGTACAACCCATCGGTCGGACTACTCTGCTGCGTGCCGTGATAGGTACCTGAGGCAACCCCTGCATATACCACGCTGTTTCCGTTTTCGTTGCGGACCTCGATATCGGTCACAAATTTCCAGTTCAGTGTTGACGAAAGCTGCTGCCAGCTTTCACCGCCGTCGGTGGACTTAAATATTCCGGCGCCAATCCCGGAGGATTCCCGGTAAATGACCCTGGCAGTAAAGGCTTCCCCAGTGCCCACATAAAAGACCTGGGTATTGTTGGGATCGTAGGTGATGCTGCTGATGGAAAGGGAAGGCCAGAGGTCATTGACAGGGACCCAGGTTGACAGGCCGCTCACAATGTTGTTGTTATACCAGAGCCCGCCGGTCACGGCGCCGGCCCAGACTTTGTTGCCCGTAGCGCTGTTCGGGTCGTACATCACCTCGCGGGTGCGCCCGCCCATATTCGATGCGACAATGTTCCATTGCAACGGATTGGCGGCCTTCAGCCGGCCGGCATTTCCGGCCATAAGCTCCCGGTAAGCGCGGTGCAGCCGTTCCACCGGGACCCGACGTTCCTGAGGGTCGACGGTCATCAGAAAATCCTGCAGGGCGGCCATCTGGGGCTCATCCATCGACTTTTCGCCTTCCTTTTTATTTTCAGGGACAACCGCATTGCCTGCGGATTTCAAGAGAAATGACTCATAATCTTTGCGCGCTCTTTCTTTTTTGTTGAGCAGATAGAAGCTGCTTACCAGAGATGCGATAGTCACGGTAGCGATAATCAAGGGCAACAGGCGTGCTTTCATACCAGGAGTTGAATAATTTGGGTTCGTGGTGGACAAAAGTATTGATAATGCTTGAATTAATTCAATCTTGGCTGAAAATTTCGATGAGGCGTGCGATACGCAGAGGTTCCCCATCACTCCCCAATCCCTGGAGCAGGATCACGTAAGCTCCGGGAACATCCGGGGCCTGGAAGGAGTATTCCAGCCCTTGTTCAGGTATCTGGCCAAGATCAGGAATCCACAGCAGGGTGTTCTGCGCCGCGGGCCAGGACGCTTCCCGTGCTTCCGGTTTTGAAGGCAAGCTGCATTCTTCAAAGAAACGGTAACTGATGAATGTCCCTGAGGCAGGCAGATCGATTCCGGCAAAATCGTTATTTTTCGAGATGAAGCTGATGACCCCGCCGAACATGACATTCCCCTTGACATAAGGAGCATTGACGAGTTCGATCCGGTCTATATTTCTTGGCGGGGCCGACAGGACTTTCTCGACATCATCCAGGGCTACCCAGTCGATCATGACCAGTGGGTCGAAGATGAGCATCTCGGGCTGCGCGGAGGCAAACCGGAAGCGTTTCCTGCCCTGGCTCTGGCGCACTTTGGCCTCAACGGGCAACTCATTGAAATACTCTTCCAGGCTTGGGAGCTCAATATATTTATCAATGCGGAGCACCTGGGTAGGCGTCCCGTAGAAAGAACCGGAAGGTCCCGACCTTTCTGCCTGACCGGTCACGTCGCTCGTTTCAGAAAGCTGATTCAGCCGGAAATTGATGGCCATTTCCAGTGCGGCTGTCTTCCGGCTTTCGTCGGGCCTGAAATCAGGGGCGGGCAGGGAAACCGAAAGGGGGCAAAAATCATTATCGATCAGGATCTGCGGGGCAGTTCCCGGAAGGGTACCTGTACCCAGGAACAGATCGTAATTTCCCGTCAGGGGAGGCAGGCTGAAAAAGAAGCGGCCTGCTGTGTCGGTGAGGACCGGGATCATCTCTTTGCGACCGATAATGCTCAGATTGATCAGGGTTCCGGGAATCGGTTCGTTCGTGAGGGTGTCTTCCAGCCTTCCGGATAGTGATACGCCCCTGGTCTCCATGATGAATCCTTCGTGTTCGAAATCATTCCTTTTTGTTGCCCTGACGGTCAGAGACTGATCATTTGCGGCCCCTTCCAGCACAACCGAGAGACAAAGCAAAGGGGCGGCGCCGGCCTGTCGCTGGCCTGAAACGGTAAACCTCACGGTGTCGTTTGTCCGGTATGCGGTTTTCACGGGTGCTATCCCATAGCTTGCATCGGCGCCGGAAATCGGCGCTTCCATCACATGGGCTGCAGTGTCTCTTTTGCCGGAGAGCACCTCCTTCTTTTCGGGATGGATGATGATGATCCTTTGGTAGGTATAAATTCCTGGTCCGATATTCCGCATATAGCGGCTATAGCATTTCATGTAATAATACCCGCTCAATGTCTCTTCCGGGATTTCGAGGCATCCCTGGCTCCGGCCTGAATCAATTGGATACTTTCCCGCTTTGACCGTGAATCCGTCAGGTGTGATGAGCTCAAGGTACAAGACTTTATCCGTAAGAGGTTCATTATGAGTACTATCATAAGCATAAGCCGAAAACATGATCCGTTCTCCGGCGATATACATTTCACGGTCAGTGAAAAGCGCTGCCCGGCCTGTAAACGGTTGATCCTGACCCTGCAGGCGCGAGGCCTGCAACAGCAGTAGTGAGGTCACTGAAAGCCAATATAAATTTCTGATCATCATGTTACCGAGGCCAATAATCCGGTTTTACGGTCACTCCGCCCAGCATTTCACATTCAACACATTCTTTATTCAATATCAATAATCCTCCTGTCTTTGGGAAGTAAAAATAGACCGGGAATTCCTTGGGGAGAAATTCATCCCAGCCGAAGTGCCCCAGCGTATATTCATTACAGTAATCCGTATAAGTCAAGTCCATCCCCGGGTTTACCAGGAAAATTCTGATACTTTTCACGGAAGCCGCATGGAAAAAGCCCAGCACCTCTTTACCCGAACCGTTGGCATCCTCAAGATTTCCTTTGACCGCCAGGGGCTGTTTTTCATAAAGCCCGCCCTGGTCATTGCTGTTGATCCGAAGCTGGTCCCAGTAAAGATAAGCTGCTTCGCTGATGGCCATTTGCCGCACCAGTATGCTGTACAATACGCTCAGCCGGTTGGTGGAGCCGTCGACGAAATGAAGCGGGAACCGCTGGTATTCGTTGCGGGCCAGGTTCTTTGTCGATAATGTGAAGATGTTCTTTACCCGGGAATAGAACCAGCAGTAAAAAGTTGATGAATCCGGGGGATCGATCTGGTGGAAGTTCCCGTCAAAATACCATTCCTTTGCATGGGCTGCATGAAACTCCCATGTTTCCTCCATTTCCCATTTGTAATAATGGCTTGAAAATCCTTCCGCATCGAGGTCGGTGTAAAACTGCAAACCCCTGATGGAAACGGATGCGACCGGGGTGGGATGGTCCTCTACAATAAAATACAGCGAATCGATCGGGGGACAAGCGGGCATGGTGTCGGGGACGGATGTGATCAGTGCCCCCGAAGGCGTGGAAACGCGCAGCTGGTAAACCGTTCCGGGGCTGAGGAGTTCCTTCCCGATCCAGGCGGAGTATCTCCCGGTTTCCGTTTCCTGAAAACTGAAACTGTTGCCCCGATCGTCGGTCACCGTTACGGTACAACCGCCAAGCGGCAAATATTCAGGACTTTCCATGGGGGCACTGACCGACACGAATACGGTTTGCGCTCCTTCTTCATCAGTGATGCAGCCGGAAACCACATATTTGTTTTCCTCACCGGCTTCGATGAGCGGGTCGAAAGGCCGGATGCAGGAGACCACCGCCAGCAAGAGCAGCATCAGGGCTATTCTGTTTTTAATCCGAGGCATAATTTCCCAGTTTGAAGAGCCAGGTCACGGTGAATATGGGCACGCCGATGACGGAATACATATAACTCTGGATCCTGCCGTTTTCCAGGGTGAAATAGACTGAATAAGGATTTTCCCGGCCGGTTACATTATAGAGACTGAAGGTAAACGAGTTGTGCATGAATTTGTTTTTTCTCAGGGTTCCTTCCACAGTGAGGGAAAGGTCGATCCGGAAATAGTCGGGTATGCGGTATGCATTTCTGTCGGAGTAATCCACGAAGGGGATTCCGTTGATGTAATAGATGGATACTGGATAGGTGACCGGTTTCCCGCTCTGGTAGGTGATGATGGAGGAAGCCGTCACCCGCCTGCTGAAATGGTATGTGATAACGGTATTGACCACATGAGGGATATCGTAATTAGAAGGATAGGTCTTACCGGAATTGATCTGCGACCAGGGTTCTCCTCCGTCGACCTTCACCAGTGATCTCGACCAGGTGTAAGCGATCCAGCCTTCAAGCCGCCGTCCGCTCCTTCGGATCAGCGCCTCTATGCCATAGGCCTGTTGTTTGCCCTGAAGAACCGAAGTTTCAACATTGGGCGTGCCGAGAAAGTCGGCTCCATCGGCAAATTCCGTCACATTATTAATGTATTTCCAGTAAAGCTCCAGGCTGGCTTCCAGGCCCAGGCCGGGGAAAGTCCGGAAGATCCCTGCCGATACCTGGTTGGATGAAGCCGGCCGGATATGGTAGTCGGCCAGTTTCCACTGGGTGTTTGGCGCCAGGGAGATGGTGTTGCTGAGCATGAACAGATTCTGGTGCATTTGGTTGAAGGCGACTTTTACCGATCCGTTTTCATCGGTCCGGAAGTTTACCGCCGCCCGTACCTCGGGCTGGAAATACCAGCGGATGGCCCGACCTCGTTCAAAGAAAAGCGTATCCTCGATATATCTCGGATCCCTGGGTCCGCCCGGCGCATAGTTATATACCGTGGATGGGCCGAGCGGGTTGAACAACATTAGCCTGAGCCCGGCTGAAAGCGTGATTCCGGGGGAGATCCTGAATTCATCGGAAACGTATAGACTGCTTTCTATGCCTTGTTCCCGGCCCAGGGGCACACGCAGGCGCAAGGAGCCTTCTCCGTAAGGTTCCACGGTCCCCCTGTCGAGCCGGTACCAGGTTAGGCCGCCGCCAAATTCCAGGGTGTTGCGGTCGCTGAGCTCTTTGACTAATCCGCCTGTAGCTTCATAATGCTCAATACTGAAAGCGTGATGGTACGCAGCCGATTCCTCCTGCCGGTCGGTCGTGCTGAAAGAATACCGCGCCGCGGTGACGGCGAACTCCCCGCGCAGGGCGGTGCTGAAGTTATGGCTGTATGCCAGCGAAAGGCCGTCGTTGTCATATTTGTAGCTGTTCAGGTCCGAGAGTTCAAACTTGTCGTGGCTGTGATAACCAAAAAGGGAGAGCTGCCCCCGGTCAAAATCATGGTTGAGGGAAAGGGTAAAATCGTTGAATTGCGCGGAACTCTCCCTGATGTCGGGATCTTTGATCTGCCCCAGGATCCAGTCGGAATAAAGGTATCTTCCGCTAACCATGAATGAAGTGCTTTCTTTCTTCAAAGGCCCTTCAATGACCAGGTTGGCGGCCACCGGACTGACCCCGCCCCGGGCGGAGAATTTTTTCCGGTTCCCTTGCCGGGCAATGATATTGAATACCGATGAAAGCCTTCCCCCGTAGTTTGCGGGGATATATCCCTTGTAAACAGAGAAATCCTTGATGATGTCGGCGTTGAAGGCAGGGAAGAAGCCGAAAAGATGAGCAGTGCTGTATACGGGCACCCGGTTGATATAAAATGCATTCTGGTCAAAATTTCCGCCACGGACATTCAGTCCTGCCGCGCCCTCACCAACTGTGACAATGCCGGGCAACATCTCCGATACCTTCAGGATGTCCCTTTCGCCGATCAGCATGGGGATTTCCTTGATGTTTTTCGTGGTGATCTTTTCCAGCCCTGGTTCTTTCATCTGGATGTTCATCTGCCGGTCGCCGTACACCACCACTTCTTTCATCTGGATGACCGACTTTTTCATTTCCACACGAAAATCCCCGTCGGAGAGCACATTCAGCAACAATTTCCTCTTTTCCATTCCCATGTACTCAAAAACAGCGGTGTAACGCCCAGGTTTCAGTACCATGCTCAGGTAGCCGTTGCCATCGCTGGCCGTTCCGGCCTTCGTCTCTTCCAGGTACATGGTGGCGCCGATGACCGGCTCTCCGCTTTCCAGGTCGGTGACCCTTCCCCTGATCGTGGCGCGCGCAGGTGCACCGGAAGGATCTTTTTTCCCGATGACGACCGTCTGGGGAACATCCCCGCGCCTTCCCTGCAGGTAGCGCTCCTCCGTGAGGGTCACACCACCGGTATCCGTGCCGAATGTTCCGCTAACCTGGCGTTCCTCCAGAAAAACGGGCAGATCCTCCGGGAGTTTTTCTCCCGGCGCTACGATCCAGGCTCCATGCCACGGGGAAACCGACAGATCGCTTCCCCAAAGCACCTGTTCCAGAGCCGACCTTACGGTGATGCGGGGCGTATCAAGCTCAACCCGGATATTTCCGACCCAGCGCGACTGGTAATAAATCCTTGTGCCCGATTCTTTCTGCAAGTGGCTGCTGAATTCCATAAACGACATGCCTTTGCAGTGACAGGAAATGACGGTGTCGGGTTGCGGAGCGGCCATCAGTGTGCCCTGGAGCAGGACTTGTATGAACAACAGGCTTGCCGTCACTTGTTCAGACCTCCGCAATAGGTCAGCAGATCGGTCAGCGATCGGTCGGTGGCCTTTTTAAGATTGATACGATTGGATTTCAAATATTTCCGGATCTCCGGCTGATGGTCCGGATCAAACGCGGCGAGAAAGGTTTTTCGATTTCCATAGGGATGATAACTTTCGGCGCGTAAGAGATAGCTTTCTCTTTCTGCCGGGGAGAAAACGTAATGATCTGATCCATAAGCCATATCCAGCCGGAATGTTTTTTTCCATCGCATCAGGATCACCAGGCCGCCGCCTTCAATGACCTGAAATATGGTCCGCTCCGCTCCGGGCATCGAATCCAGCCTGAACACGTACTCCCCCAGGCAGAAACCACCGATTATTTCCTTCGAAAGACTGATAATGCCTTCAGCGCCAGCGTCGTTTCCGTATTTGAGCAGGATATCCTGGTGATAAACATCATAATTGAGCCGCTCGGCAGGGTAAGCGGTTTCGCCTATATATACCACGCCTGCCGTGAATTCCGGGCTTCTGAAAAACTGGTGGCCTTCAGTCCCGGGCGGGAGGTGGAATGTGTATTTCTTCCCGTTGAAAAGAAAGGGATCCGGACCATACCGTTTATCCGAAACCTCGTAAGCATCTTGCGCGCACAACTTGCTCAGAAGAAAAATCACCCATAACGTCCCAATGAGATGGAGTCTCATTTTGTTATTTTTCTTTTCTGTAATCTTCCAAAGATAGGACATTTACAACGCCGATGCCTTCTTCTTCAAGTTTTTGGTTGATGAGGGGAAGCTCCTTTCCGGTTACCTGGCTGATTTGAGCCCCATACCGTTCGACTTCCGACTGCAGCAGGTCAAGCCGTTCTGTCTGCGACCGGGTGGGCCTGCCCTGGTAACTCATAATACCGCTGTAAATATCTCCAAGGCGTTCCCGTAGCCTGATCTCGCCTGTGATCTGGCCCTCCTTTACCGGAACGATCTCCGCATGCCACTGGTCCATTCTCCCGGCAAGCTCTGTAAGAAGCTTACGGGTCGCTCTGGATCGGGTTCGTTCAGCTTTCTGCTTCGCCTGGTCGCGGATACCGGTAATCTGACGGTCGGTAAAGGCCAGCTCTTCCAATAATCGATAGGCCATCATGAGTTTTTCATGTCGCAGATCCCTGTCTTCTTCAGAATGCCTGGAAGAAGGATCCCATATCACCTTCACTTTGCCCTCTGTTGCCTGATCGCCTTTGACGATCCTGACCCTGTATTCTCCCGGCGGATAGGTCGGCCCGGAAAGGGCCTGCCCCAGGATCTGAACCGACGGAGGCACTTTGGGCGGATCCATGTCCATCACCCAGTTCACCCGGTTGATCCCTTTTCTTTTTCCTGCGGGCAGGACTTTGATGAGGGAATCCCGGTCATTGTAAATTTCCACGTACATTTCCCCGAAAACATGCCGTTTGCTCAGATAATAGCTGATGATACAGGTTCCCGGAGGATTATTGCCGGTGAACGCATCGTCGCCTTCCATTCTTTGTTCGCTTCCGGTAAAACCCAGCTCGAATGGCCTGGACTCCAGGAACACGACTTCCCGGGAAAGCATTTCCGGTCTCATCTGCCGGATCGGGGTCAGGTCATCGATGATCATAATGCCCCGCCCATGCGTTCCGATGACCAGGTCGTGCGTTTCCGGGTGGATGACCAGGTCGTGCACGGGTACTTTCGGGAGATTACCTTTGAACCGCACCCAGTGTGCGCCGGCATCCATGCTGACATATAATCCCGCCTCGGTGCCCAGGAAGAGCAGATCGGGATTGACGGGATCCTGCCGGATCACGTGGCAGAAACCTTCTATGTTTCCTGTGGACAGCGATGTCCAGGTCTTGCCGGCGTCTTCCGTCCGGAACAGGTAGGGTTTCATATCGCCGGTACGGTGGCCGTCGAATGTGGCAAAGGCCGTCGCCACGGCATGCGGGCTGGCTTCAACGTAAGAGCACCAGGTGCCCGAAGGCAACAGGGATACGGAGATATTGGCGGCCACGTTGGTCCATGAAATCCCGCCGGTCCGGGTCAGCTGGAGGTTCCCGTCGTCCGTCCCGGCCCAGATCGTGTTGGGATCAACGGGCGACTCGCTGATCCAGTAAATAGTACAATGGTTTTCGGCTGATGAGTTGTCGATGGTAAGCCCGCCGGTATCTTCCTGTCTTTGTTTCGAAGGGTCATCCGTAGTCAGGTCGGGAGAGATGCGCTGCCAGTTGTCTCCGCGGTCGGCCGAGCAATAGAGGTACTGGGCCCCGGCATACAACAGGCCGGAGGGGCCAAACGTGACCGGCGTGTTCCAGTTGAACCGCAGCTCTTCCGTGGTGCTGTCGGCAAAAGGCCTGATGTCCTTGAATTCCCGGCTGTCCCTGTAATATCTCTTGGTCTGCCCGCCCTGGTACTGCCAGTAAAGGATATTGGGATCATCGGGGTCGCATAATACGTTGAACCCGTCACCGTAGCCCACATTCTGCCAGTCGTGGTTGTTTATGCCGCCGGGACTGCGCGAGGGTCCGTACCAGGAACCGTTATCCTGCAGGCCGCCGTATACGTTATAGGGACGGGCCTTATCGACAGATATACGGTAAAACTGGGAAAGGGGAAGATTTCGCTTCATCTGCCAGGTGTTGCCACGGTCATGCGAAACATACAGCCCTCCGTCGGTGCCCAGATAGAGGAACTGGTTGTCCTCAGGCGAAACATAGAGCGCATGGAGGTCGCTGTGCACATTTCCGCCATCGACGTAAGGATACTGGAAATTCTTTCCTCCGTTATCGCTGACGTGCAATTGGAATCCGGGCTTGTAAATCCGGTTGGAGTCGATGGGGTCGGCGATGAGGAGGCTGAAATAGAATGGGCGTTCCCCGACTGCCGGATCGTTGTTCATCAAGGCCCAGGTTTTGCCCTTGTCGCCGGAGCGGTACAGGGCAGTTTTCTCAGTTTCCAGCAAGGCCCAGACAATTTTTGGATTGGCCGGCGAAAAGGTTACTGAGACCCTTCCGATGGTTCCCGCAGGAAGGCCACCTTCGGCCTCTTCCCAGCTTCGTCCGCCGTCGCGGCTGCGGTACAGCCCGCTGCCCGACCCGCCCGAACGGAAAAAGTGCGGCTGGCGGCGGAAGTTCCACATGCCGGCATACAATAGATCGGGATCATCCGGATCCATGGCCAGATCACTGCAGCCGGTGTTTTCGTTGAGGTAGAAGATTTTCTCCCAGGTTTTGCCCCCGTCGGTGGTTTTAAACACGCCGCGTTCCGTTCCGGGCGACCACAGCGGGCCCAGCGCTGCCACATAAACTATGTCCGGATTTTCAGGATGGATGACGATTTTTGCGATCCGCTCCGTTTTCTCCAGTCCCATTTGGGTCCATTTCTTTCCGCCATCTGTGGTTTTGTAAATACCATCGCCTACCGAAACACTGTTGCGGACCCACACCTCTCCGGTTCCGGCCCAGACGGTGTCGGGCCGGGCCTGGTCAATGGCGATGGCGCCGATACTCTGGTTATGTTCGTCGAAGACCGGTTTGAATGTGGTGCCGGCGTTGAGGCTTTTCCAGATACCGCCGCTGGCCGCTCCGACATACACGATGCGTGGGTCGTTGTTCACCGCGTCGAGGGCCGAAATGCGACCGCTCATCACCGCCGGTCCGATGTGCCGGGCCTCTATGGCGCCGAAACTGTTCTCATCCAGCACCGGGATATCCTGTGCCTGGCACCATGCCGGCGACAACCAAAGCAGAAAAGCCGGCAGCATGGCCCCGGCAGATCTTTTTATCAGCCTTACTCTCATTGCTTTAAATTTACTTCTCTGGATTTTCTTCCGGCTTGGGCGCCGGTGCGGGTTTCATGAAAATCGAATCGTTGATGGGCTGATTGATCAGGTACTCCTCCATGACGATCTGGCTTTGCACCTGCCCGTTGACTTTCGATTCGATACTGGAGGGCATCACCATGCCTTCGACTTCCATGTAATTGCCCATAAAGGTTTCCACCTCAAGTTTGGAACCCTGGTATGAAACGATGCTTTTCAGTTTGAGCAGGACATAATTTTCCGCATCGATGTAATTGTAATATTCATCGCCCGCTTCATCCGTCAGTTTGATCACATAGACCGGCGTGCCCTCCATGTCCTCTTCGCCCAGGTACTCGGCTTTGTATCCTTTTTTACCAGGTTCATAAAGCATCCCGTCAATATCCACCTGTTGTTTGATCATCTTGACTTCCAGCTCGCCCAGTTCCACCGGGTCCAGGCTTCCGGTCCAGGGGGCCACCATCCAGCCGACCTGACCGTCGTACCCGCGTTTCATGGTCATGCCCTGGAAGGGCACTACGAGATAGAGCTTCCCGGAACGTGTCATGGTGTTGGTAAACTGCATTTCCATACCCATTTGCAGAATCTTTCCTTTGGCCACGATATTTTCAACCGTCAGGACTTTGTCCTGCCCGATGGCCGCGTAGTGTTTTTTCAGAACGGAGTCAAGGTCCTGCGAGAACAGCGAGGATATGGCGCTTAAAATGGCGCCGAGGATGAGGATTATGATCTTTTTCATGGTTAATTATTATTTCAGGTAAAAGTAAAATGAAAAACCGGTCAAAATGTCAATTAATTGACGGATTGATAGTTTGGGTGCATGAGATGACATCTCGTGTCACCATCGGTCAAAATGCACCCGCTCGGTCAGGTAGCGGTTTTCCGACTCCCTTTCTTCGTCAGGATAACCAATGGAGATCATGCTGACCGGCACGATGTGGGAGGGCAAATGCAATATCCTGTTAATTTCGAGGACCCTGTCTTCCCTCGGGTGCACGCCCAGCCACACGGCTCCGAGGCCGAGCTCATGCGCTGCCAGAAGGATGTTCTGTGTGGCGGCCGAACAATCCTGGATCAGGAAACTCTCCGCGTCTTCCGTTTGGGTGTCCCCGCAGACCACAATGGCCCGGGCGGCCTGCGACAGCATCTTCCACGACGGGGAACTTTCGGCCAGCTGGTCGAGCAACTTTCTTTCGCCGATCACAATGAAGTGCCATGGCTGCCTGTTCCTGGCCGATGGAGCGTGCATCGCGGCTTTCAGTATGATTTCGTAGTATTCCTCGGGGATTTCCCTGCCGGAATATTTTCGTATGCTCCGGCGGGATAATATTGCTTTCAGGGTTTCCATTTTGTAACTTTATAAAATAACGTTTTATTCGGTAAAGTTATGAATCTTTTACGTCTGTTTCAGCACAGCAAGCCGGGAATGCATACCATCCGCTATGTGGTACAGGGCAAAGCCGACGATTACAATGTCACCTTCCGGTGCAGCGAAAAATGCAGGGTTATGCAGGAGCCTCACGTATCCAGGGGCTGGCAACACACTTTTTCGGGTAAGGAAGGAGATTATATCTATATCCTTGCTCAGGCGAATCAGCCGGAAACGGAAGTAAACGTGATGATTTATGAAGATGGAAAACTGATCATCCAGGAATCCCGGCAGGGCGATTATCCCCTGGTCCAGCTTTCGGCGTTTGTTCAGTGACCCTGGCAATAAATATTCAAAGCTTCCTGCGCCTTGAATGAGCCCAGCTGCCTGGCCTGCTTCCAGTCCTGGCAAGCGTTAGAGGTATCTCTCAGGAAAAAGTTGGCCAGCCCCCGGTTGTAAAACGCTTCAGGATAATTGGCATTGATCTGGATGGCTTTGTTGAAGTCTTCCACCGCTCCCCGGAAATCCTTCATCTGGCCCCGGGCAATACCCCGGTTATAGTAAGCTTTGGAGAATCCTTTGCTTTTCAGGATCGCATTGGAATAATCCTGGAATGCACCCTGGTAATCCTCCTTGTAGTATTTGTTCAACCCGGAGTAAAGGAACGTCATAGTGTCGGCAGGATCCAGTTGCAGGGCCCGGTTGAAGTCGAGCTGCGCCTGGTCATAGCTTTTCAGGTTGTAATAAGAAAATCCCCGGTTAAAAAGGATCCTTTCATTGTCGGGATCAGTTTCCAGGGCACGGGTGAAATAGTCAATCGCTTCAGTATAATTTTCGGCCTTCACCAGTTCGAGCCCCCTGCGAAAAAGGGTGTTGGTATTCTTTTCGGATTCCGTGGGCGGGGTCTGGGCCCCCATGTATTGAGCATCATTGGTTTCCTCCGTTGAAGCCACCGCGGCCGGCTGATCTTTGGTCTCGCCGGATGAGGATTCCTGACGGGTCTGGCAGGAAATAACGGAGATAAGCATCAGGAGTGACAGGAGAACCGATTTTTTCATGATCATTCTTTTTAGTTCAGCGTGCAAAAGTAAGTAAAAATGGATTTACCGGGCGATGATCAGCTTTTGACGGGTCGAACCTTTGAGCGAGGAAACCCTTACCAGGTAGATACCCGGGCTGAATCCCGAAACATCGACCTCCATTAAGGGTTCATGGCCGTCCAACTCTATTCTGACCATCACGGTTCCCTTCATGTCGGCGATGTCGAGCATCCCTACAACAGGATCAGAGAAGGACAGGGTCACGCTGTTCATTGCTGGATTGGGCGAAATCCGCAGCATGTTTTCCGAACCCGGAAATTCCGGTAAGAACGAGGAAACATCATAGGGCGAGAGGAACGCTCCCGGGATTATCTCCAGGGATTTGCCGGGGTACTCCCAGGCGACGTCGAGATGGTCGTCGTTGGTGCCTTCCTTGTGCAGGGCCATGACCAGGTATTTCTTCCCGCCCTCAAGCCAGGTTCCGGACGAACGTTGCTCGGGGTATTTATCCCATTCACCGGGAAGTGTCCAGCCGGGCACCCCCGCGATTTTCTTTAAGCCCGCCGCCAGGGAATCGTCGGATAGCCACAGTTCGCAGAAATCGTCGCCCGAAATCGTGAAATAGTGCGATCCGGTTATTTGCGGGTGGACGTACCCGATGATCCGGGAACCGTATTGGTCGGCCACGTTGACCGGGGCGGAAAAGCTGGTCAGCTGACCGGTTTCGTCAGGGTTATCCGGGAAATCGGGATCATTCGTGAGACTTGAAACCTCCCAGCCTTCGATATCATACCAGACTTCCCTTAGGATATGGCCTTCCCCGAAATACCCGGCCCGGACATTGACCGGGAGCGACGCGATTTCTATTTCGCCGGCAAAGGCCACGGCCCGCAGGGGATGAACCCCAGCCGGGACATCCTGCCAGGTCAGTTCAAACGGAGCGGCATTGTCTTCCCCGATGAGGATATCCCCGTCGAAATAAAAGGCAACCCGTTCGGGCGCCAGGGTACCGTTAACGCTGACCGCCACCGGGATGTCTGCACCCGGCCTGAACCGGTCCGTGCTGGCCGGGCTGGTGATGCCGATAAAAAGATCAGGGAGCAGCGGGATTTTAAATTGCGGCTGATCTTTCCATCCGGAATAGACAATCCCGTACCCGGTCACCAGCCCGGCCCGGTAAGACCATCCTTCGGCGCTGAGGCTACCCTCGGAAGGCAGGCAGCGCACCCACAGGGAATCCTGCCCGTCGGGCTCCGCGCTGAGGTCCATGATGAGGTAAGCCCCGGATTCGTATCCGAAGCCATCGCCTGCATCGTGGTAAAGACTGCCTTCGGCCATGTAAGCTTCATTCGGCGCGATAAGGAGGGTGATGGAGTCTCCGGAATAGTGCTTTGTGCTTTGAATGACGTTCCCGAGGGGAATGATGCTTCCCGCTTTCTGCCGGAGTGCAGGCTGATACGCGTCCTCTTCCGCATCGCCTTCCATCAGGCGGATCTTCCGCCAGTTCCCTGAAGGATAATCGGGTTCTCCGGCCCATTGCGGGATGACCATCAGGTCTTCACCGAGCAGGAAGACCTCCTGCTCATCGCGCAGCGAAGGATCAGCCGGATCGGCGAAGAAGAGCGGCTGCATGACCGGAATCCCGTTGCGGGAGGATTCCCGGAACATTGTGTAGAAGTAGGGCAGGAGCCGGTACCTCCGTTCCAGGGCGGTTCGGGAAACATTTTCAATCTCCTGGCCATAGGCCCAGGGTTCCTGCTGGTGGGTTCCTTTGCCGCTGTGGTTCCGGAAGAAGGGGTAGAACGGCCCGACGGCCATCCAGTGCCCCAGGAGGTCGGCGCCGGGGCTCCCGACGTATCCTCCGACGTCAGGGCCGCTGAAGGGCTGGCCTGACAGACCCAGGTTAAGAGACATGGGGATGGACATTTTCAGATGGTCCCAGCTGGAAACATTGTCGCCCGTCCAGGTGGCGGCATAGCGCTGGCCGCCGAGAAAGTTTGCGCGGGTAAGCACAAAGGGTCTTTTCTCAGGAGATGCCAACTGCATCCCCTCCCGCGTTGCCATGACCATCAGCATGCCGTAAACATTGTGATAGCGAAGGTGGACATCCTGTGGCAATCCGCCGCCTCCGCGGTGGATATTGTCTTCGGGCATGGTCATGGTGCCGGTGTTGAACACGGCGGGCTCGTTCATGTCGTTCCAGATTCCGTCGATGCCTGTGGCTATGAAGGAAGGATAGAGGCCTGCCCACCAGGCGCGGGTTTCGGGCCGGGTGAAATCGGGGAAGGCGCAGGCGCCGGGCCATACGTCGCCATAATACGGCACGTTGTTTTTGGTCAGCACCCACTGGTTGCCTGCGGAGCCCTGGTTGTAGATAAAGTAGCTGTTGTCTTTTTTCACCCCGGGATCGATCATCCAGATCGTTTTAAAGGCCCTTTCGTGCAGATAGGCGTTCAGCCCCTCGGGATCAGGAAAGCCGGCGGGGTCGAAGGTGAACACCCGGTAGCCGTTCATATAATCGATATCCATCCAGATCACATCGCAGGGGAGGTTTTTTTCGCGGAAGGTATCGGCGATCTCCATGACCTGTGATGCCGGGTAATAGGAAAACCGGCACTGGTGGTACCCCAGGGCCCACAGTGGAGGAAGGGGGATGTTGCCGGTGAGCTGGCCGAGGGCGGTGAGCACTTCCTGAGGAGAGTCCCTGAGGATGACGATCACCCGGAAGGGGGGGCCGTCGGAGATGAACCGGATGGGGTTGAAGAGGTTGATCTTCTGCCGCCAGGTGTGGTCGGCCAGGATGCCGAAGGCGCTGCCGTCGGCCCTGACGCCCAGCACCCAGGGATGCGACTGGTACAGCCTTTTACCGTTGTCGGCCCAGTACCCGTAATTATCGGTATTCCACAGGGTGATCTCCGTGCCGTTGCGGCGCAGGGGGCCGGTCACTTCGCCGGTTCCATATAAATCAACATCGTCTTCCAGGAAAAAACGGACGCAATTTTTGCCGCCTTCGGTATAAAACTCCGGGATGAGGCTCCAGTCGTCCGGCACGGGGCCGATTGGAACCGGCTCTTCAAAAAGCGCCAGCGAAGGAAGGGTTTCAGCCGGGTTGAAGCCGGCCGGGTAAAAAACGGCCATGTCGTCGCCGATAAGTTCGCCGGTTGGCTGCGCGGTTGCTGAAGTTATCAGCAGGACGAGGCCCAGGGTTGTGATAAAAGTTTTCAAGATGCAGAATTTGATCAGGTATCGTTACCCGGGATCAAAATTAAAGCCACAAAAGCACAAAAACACCAAACAACACAAAAAAGGGATAACGAAATACCGCTTTTCCGTGTTATTTGGTGCTTTCGTGTTTTCGTGGCTTCTAAATCAAAAGTATCAAATCAGATGTCAGAAGCGGAAAGCCAGGCCCGCGCTGACTGTAAAGTAGGACTGCGTTTCCAGGTCGCCAGACTTGAACCCGGTATAATACTTGCCGCTGAGCTTGAACGCGGTGCCGTAAGATAACCAGTAGAGGATGCCCACTTCCGGTTTCAACGCAAAATGCCATGGATTTTCCAGCCATCGCCAGGTGCCCATGTCGGTGGCCCGCTCAGAATACATGGTTCCGATGCCCAGGCCGATATATGGCTGGAAATCGCCGTCGGGCAGGATCATAAAATCGGCGGCAACCAGGATCGGTACCTGGTTCTGGTAGCGGTATTGTTTTCCGGAGAGCGTTTGCGTGCCGGATGAATAGGAGTCATAATCCTTTGCTTCATAAAAAACATTCCAGCCCAGGTCCATACCCACCAGCAGACGGTCGTTCACCGCATACCGGTATTGAGCGGAAGCCCCGCGGAAACTCGGATTGCCAATATAATCGCTGAGGTTCCCCATTCCGAAGCTCATGTCGTATTGTATGGAAAGGTGACTGGTCTGCTGGCCGAACAGGGTGTTCACACTTATCAGGGAACCGAATATGATGAAAGCGAGAATTCTTTTCATTTTTAAAAAGGTTTAAGGTTTTACATTATTTCGTGTTCAGATAAGGCGACTGCTTGAAAGCCTGGTCAATGCCCTTGTTCACGCGGGAGGCGTCGTAGGAGCCGGAAAGAACGCCATTAACGGCGGAGGTCCACACGCTGGAAGGATCGATATAATCATCGCCGTAGGCGATCAGGCTCATCACCAGGGTTCCGGTGGTGTAAGTGGTCACGACAGGATAATACCATCCCCATCCGCAATACCAGTAATAATACCAGCACCAGTAGTCATACCAGTAATAGATATTCGTGTTGGTCCAGACTGCGGGGAACAAAGCCAGGTCGGCTTCTTCGGGATCATCCACCCTGGTCCAGCCCTTGTCGGTCATATTGCTGGCGATCTTGTTCAGTATCTGTGTGTTATAAGGTTCTTTCACATATTCAGGCTCTTCGCCGTCGTTGAGGTTACCGGTGATCTTGACGATCTTGTCGGGCATGGCATAGGTTCCCTGGCTGGCAAAATCGTAGGTATCGGTGTAATTGGTATAGACCAGGTCGAGGTCTTCATAATACTCAGGACCTTCCGGATAGCAGGAAACCATCAGGAGGATCAATCCGAAAAAGAGGATTACATTTTTTTTCATATGGATTAAATTGTTAATGTGTTTTTTGATCATATTGATTAACAGGGTTGAGCAATAACGAGCAAAACGGAGGCAAAAGTACCGATGTTCAGATTAATATGAAATACTTAACATTCAGTAAATATCAGCCAAAAGCAAATTTTTGACGTGCAAAGATAATACAGATTAGGCAGGATTGTACTTAATCTTCGGTATAAATACGATTCATTTTAGAATTAGTCGGGCCTATTCTTTCATAAACCGGATAGTCTTGTAAATTTGCCCCGATAATAGCGCCCAATGAGGGAAAAAAAGATCGATTCCGGTTTCAGGCTGCCCGTTACCACGCTGGCCGGCAGCTCCCTGAAAAACATCATCCTTCAGACCAAAGGCTACCGGGTTGGGATTAAATACTACCCGAAGCTCATCTTATCCGTCGTTGTGGCGGCTATACTGGAGCTCTTCGCAGCCACCGAGCGGCTGGTCTGGGGGAAAAGGATCCGCAGGCATCAGTTTAACCGGCCGCCGGTATTCATCATCGGATTCTGGCGCAGCGGAACCACCCTGATGCACAGCCTGATGTGCCAGGACCGGCAGTTCGCCTACACCGACACGTTTCAGACTGTTTTTCCCAATATCATCCTGAGCCATGCCCGGTGGCTCAAGCCGCTGGTGAATTTCCTGGTCCCGAAGAAGAGACCCTATGATAATGTGGACTGGGGGCTGGATTATCCGCAGGAGGAGGAGTTCGGGCTGCTGAACGTTCAGCCGTTCAGCATTTATAAATTTTACCTGTTCCCGGCTGATTTTGACCGGATCGTTGATCAGGAACTGTTTACCGGAGACCTGGAACCCGCCTCAGTCGCAACCTGGGAGAAGGCCCACCACGAGTTGATGGTCAAATCGGCGCTTAATACCGGCGGCAGGGTATACCTGGGAAAGAATCCCTGCCATCTGAGCCGTATCGGACTTTTGCGCAAGGCTTATCCCGGCGCGAAGTTCATCTTTATCCACCGGCACCCTTACCAGGTGGTGGAATCGCTCTACCATTTTGTCCATGAGATATTCATCGGGGTGAAGTTGCAGGATGTTCCGGAAAGCTTTACCCGGGAGAACATTGCCCGGTTGTATGTCCGGATTACAGAAGCGTACCTCCGGGACCGTGCGGAGATCCCGCCGGAGGATCTCTACGAAGTGAACATGAAATCATTCATGTCGGATAAGATCGGCCATCTTGAGGCGATTTACAAGCAGTTCGGGCTGGAAGGCTTCGCGGAGGCCCGGCCCCGGTTTGAAAAATATCTTTCTGATAATTCCGCCGCCCTGCGCGCCTCTGACACTCCGAAGGCCGAGATCAAAGAATATATCGACCGCCACGCCGGACACATTATGCAGGAACTCGGCTATAAGCCTGACAATCCTTAGAAGGTTTCCGCACCTGAGAAGTAAAATCCTTTCGATTTTTGCCCAAATCCATACTCCAGGTTGAGGTTCGTCCGCGAGGTGGCATTGATCATCACCCTGAGCCCAACTCCGAAGCCCGGCATCACTTTGTCGAACAACTGCTCTCCGGTGTATTCGTTGCTGCAGGTGGTGGCATTCAGGAACACCACCCCGCCGAGGATCTGGCTGCAGCGGGAGATCGGGAAGCGGTATTCCACCTCACCGTACAGGAAATTTTCGCCGCGAAAGCGTCCCTGGATGTACCCCCGGCCGCTGCGCGCCCGCTGGTCGTCGCCAATGGTTTGCAGGGTAAGATATGGCGCGCGCCCGGCCACCATAAAGTTTCCCCACAGCCATCCGCCGATGAGATGGCGCGGCATGCGTTTTGAAAGTCCTTTGTAATAGCGGACATCAAAGAAAAGAAATGTAGAGTTTTTATCACTGCCCATCCAGGTCATGTTCTGCTTTAGATTGATATTGATGAACATTCCTTTATACGGATTGATCAGGTTGTCGCGCCCGTCATACATAAAATTAAGGCTAAGCCCGGAGTTGGTGTATCCATCCGGATCAAATCCGTAGTATTGCGAATAACCCCAGTGTGGCGTCAGGTAGTTCGTCCCGGAGGGATCATCCAGTTTCAGCGAATCATCCACGATCTTTGTGTAATTATCGAGATGGAATCCCAGCCCGCCGTAAAAGTTCTCTTTGATTTTATAAGAAACGATCTCATGGAATTTGAAGTAATTGAATTTCAGCGGATAACCTCCGGATTCATCGGTAGGCGCCGCCAGCCAGTTCCAGGAAGGATCCAGGTCGATGGAATCGGCGGGAGCGCTGGTTCCCAGTCCATAGGTGGGCTGGCTGTAGACGTAATATCTCCAGTCGCCCTGCAGGAAGAACCGGTCGTTTTTCGTATAGGAGTTGGATTTGATAAAGAAGATCCATTGGTTCTTGGTCGTCCAGGCTGCGGTGAATCCTGCAAAGGAAACGCGGGTAGTTTCCCTGGGGCCGAACCACCATCCGAGGGACCCTCCGACCCCTAAAAGCAGCCCGTTTGCCGGGTTAGAACTGATATTGGGCAAAACCAGCGCCGTGAAATCTTTTGGAGGTTTCGGCGGCTTGTCCTTCTTGCGGAACAGACTTCCCAGCGACTGCGGCGTGCAGTGCGACAGGTCTTTCTTTGCGGATTTGATCGTGTCGGGCGTATCCTGGGCGAATAAGCCAGTGGAGATCAGGACAATCATCACGGGAATAAACCAGAGGTTTTTCATATTTCGATGAGAATATGGGTGCAAAGATATTTTTCCGTTCGGTCGGAAGGCTATTTCAAACCTACTTATTTTAAGGTATTTTTAAAAAAGACAGATCAGAAACAGGGAAATTTCAAAGTGTACAGTATTTTTGCAGCGCTGATTCACTGGAATCAGCGATCCAGGTCTTATTATGAACAATCTAATTTAATGTCATTATGAAAAGATTACTTGCCCTGTTGTTTTTTGTTGGATTCATCGCGCCCATCAGTTATTCCCAGCTTGCGGAAGGAGATGTCCGGATCATCCAGAACTATTTCGGAATGGAAAAAGCCGCCCTGGTTCAGGAATATATGGAACTCAGCCCGGAACAGGATTCAGTTTTCTGGCCTGTATACGCGGAATATGAGCTTGAACGGCAGGAGCTGGGCAGGCAGCGGATTGCCCTGATTGATGAGTATGTTGCCAGTGTTTTGAACTTAACCGAGGATGAAGCCATCAAGTTAGTGGATCAGGCGAACGATCTGGAGATTGCGTTCCGGAAGCTGAGCAAGAAATACTTCACCCAGTTGTCAAAGAAGATCGGCCCGGTGAAAGCCGCCCAGTTTTTCCAGTTCGAGAACTACCTGCACAACGTGATCAACCTGTCGATCCAGGAAAGCATCCCGTTTGTAGGTGAACTGGAGGAGAAGCATGACCAGATGCCGAAGAAGAAGTAAGCATCAGATCACCCCTCTTTCTTTCAGGTCCATGACCAGGTGCTGTGTACTGACATGGCCCGATTTCTTCAGGATATTCCGCCGGTGCGTGTTGACCGTGTGCACGCTGACAAATAATTTTTCTGCAATCTGACGACTGTCGAGTCCTCTGGCCATCAGTCCGATGATCTCGAATTCGCGATTGGAAAAAACGTTACCTGTTCTCAATAACAGGGAATCAGGGTAACGGAAAAAGGAGAGATCGTCTCCCATGTAATAATGATATCCGTGACCGGGCATTTTCAGGTGGGAAATATCGGTGATTACCTGAAGCAGAAAGACTGTCCTGTACGGAACTTCACTATAAAAAAGATAGCACTGGATCAGTAGGTTATTGTAATTCCCGTCAAGGTGCCGGAACCTGAAATTGGTGGACAGAAGCTGGCTATGGCTTTTTGTTATGAATAATTCCTGCCCCAGATTGAACAGTTTTGTCCTGCCCACGTTATGCCGGACAAGGTCCTCAGGGTGGGTCTGGATATAGAAGGTTGATGGATCCACCGCTTCGGGCTCAATGCCGAACAATTCCCGGCTGCCGGAGCTGGTGAACTTAATCTTCAGCTGGATCAGATCCGCGATGAAGAAGAATTGCCGGTGCTGCGCCAGCAAATCTTCCATGTCACTGACCAGGCTGTCGGAGCGATCAATGTTTTCGAATCCCGTAAGCTGGAATTTCCGGATGAACTGATAAAAGATGGAATAGTCGGGAATGATATTCATTTGACTAAATAAACAGGCGGACAAAGATATAGATATACTTAATCAGGCTGTAATTGAGGATTATATTTATAAGGTCGCAAAAAATTACTCATGAATGAGTATGTAATTCAGGAAGTTATGTACATACTTTTACCATAATATTTCCTTATTTCCTCAAAAACTTTAATATGATGAATTTCAAGTCGAAAGGAGCGGTGAGTTTGTCGCTCCTGGCCCCCGCGGCAATGGTCGGTCATCTTGCCGCCCAGGACAGGACGGTGCTTCCGATAAAAGAACCCGTACGTCCGACCTATAAAGAACTGGATGTGCGGAATGCAACTCCTCCTCAGCGGTTTGAGGTCAAGGCGCCTTCCGGTGCGCCGAATGTGGTGATCATCCTGATCGACGATATGGGATTTGGAGTATCTGAATCTTTTGGCGGGCCGATCAGTATGCCCACCTTTGAGGGCCTGGCCGAAAACGGTCTCAGGTACAATCGGTTTCACACAACGGCGCTCTGTGCGCCAACCCGAACGGCATTGTTGACCGGATACAACCATCACTCCAACAACATGGGCTGTATTACAGAAGCCGGCACAACATTTCCCGGATATACCGGTGTTCGCCCCCAGACGATTACTCCGCTGGCAGAAGTCCTGAGACAGAATGGCTATAACACGGCGCAGTTCGGGAAATGCCATGAAGTCCCGCCATGGGAAATATCCAACAACGGCCCGCAGGACCGCTGGCCCACCCGATCCGGATTCGAGAAATTCTACGGGTTCCTCGGCGGCGAAACCAACCAGTGGTCTCCTTCACTTTATGATGGAGTTACCTTAGTTGAAACTCCGCAGGACCCCAATTATCATTTTACAACCGATATGACCAATCAGGCAATAGCCTGGGTGAAAGCGCAACAGTCGCTGCAACCCGATAAACCATTTTTCATTTATTTCGCGCCGGGGGCAACCCATGCACCCCATCATGTTCCATCGGAATGGATTGAAAAATACCAGGGTAAGTTCGATCAGGGATGGGATAAAGTGAGGGAGGAGACATTCGCCAGGCAGAAAAAAATGGGTATCATACCCGAAAATACGAAACTTGCACCGAAACCTGAAGATATAAAAGACTGGGAATCGCTTTCAGCGGACGAAAAGAAGCTATTTACCCGCCAGATGGAAGTGTATGCGGGGTTTGCCTCCCACACCGATTATGAAGTGGGCAGGCTTATTGCTGCTATCGAGGATCTTGGTGAAACGGACAATACCATCATCATTTATATTGCCGGTGATAACGGTGCCAGCGCTGAGGGACAAATGAACGGGATGTACCAGGAAATGACGTACTTCAACCAATACCCCGAAACTGTTGATGAGATGCTAAAACATTACGAAGAATGGGGTTCCCCCAGCACGTATCCTCATTTTGCGGCCGGATGGGCTGTTGCCATGGATGCACCTTTTACCTGGACCAAACAGGTTGCTTCAGATTTTGGCGGGACGCGGAATGGAATGGTCATTCACTGGCCGGATGGGATTAAAGCCAAAGGAGAGATCAGATCACAGTTTGGTCATGTGATTGACATAGCCCCGACGATCTATGAAATTTCCGGGATCCCTGCTCCTATGATCGTTTGTGGCATACAGCAGGATCCCATCGAAGGAACAAGCCTTGCTTATTCGTTCAATGATGCAGCTTCCACCGAAAAGCACACCGTTCAATACTTTGAAATGTTCGGCAACCGGGGCATTTACCGTGACGGGTGGCTTGCCCGGACAATCCACCGCGCTCCCTGGCAGTTCGAGGCGCCCAATGACCTGCAGCATGACGTATGGGAACTTTATAATACCAGGGAAGATTTCAGCCTGGCCAACGATGTATCGGCAAAAAACCAGGAAAAACTTACTGCATTGCAGGCGCTCTTCATGCAGGAAGCGGAAAAATATCACGTGCTTCCGATTGATGACCGGCTTCTTATTCGCACTGACGCTAAAGCAGTCGGCAGGCCGGTTTTGCTCGGTGACCGCACTTCGGTAACGTATTATGAAGGAATGAAGGCCATGGGTGTCGATATTTTCATTGATCTTAGGAACACCTCGTATACGATGACCGCCGAAGTCGAAATCGGAGCCGTTGCAAATGGAGTAATTGTCTGCCAGGGCGGCCGGTTTGGGGGGTTATCCCTTTATTTGAAAGATGGAAAGCCTGCATTCAGCTATAATTTCCTTGGACTGGAAACAACGCATATTATGGCCGACGCCCCGTTGAAACAGGGCAAATACACGATTGTCTATGATTTCAAGTATGATGGCGGTGGACTTGGAAAGGGCGGACTGGGAACCATCACAGTCAATGGGAACCAGGTTGCCAGCGGTCGTCTGGAGCGGACCCAGCCCGGTATATTCTCTGTCGACGACCTTGCTGATATCGGAATTGATGAGGGAACACCTGTGGCGGAATATGGCGCCTCTTCCACATTTAGCGGCAGGATAGGAAAAGTTATGATTAAGACGATAAAATAAGTTTTCGTATTTATCGTTTTCATCCATAACAAGCCTATCTTTCGTCACTTTTTTCATCCGAATGAGCATATACCGCAGGTCTGTCTTCTTAGCCCTACTGTTGCCAGGGATTTATTTCTTAAATGCCTGTGATACAAAAATGAAGAAAACCGAGCTTGCACAGAATAGCGCCGAGGTCGACAGCTCTGGTGCCTGCTGCATGCCATCCACCACGCAACGATTCGCGCCAGGTTCCGCTGATAGTGCCTATTCTGTAACGACACATGATTCCACCCATTCCGGGATGGTCATGATACCCGGCGGCACCTTCATGATGGGCGCCAACAACGAGCAGGCCTCTCCAGACGAATATCCCAGGCATAAAGTCACCGTGGATGGATTCTGGATGGATGCGACCGAAGTGACCAACCGGCAGTTCGCTGAATTTGTGAATGCCACCGGCTATATCACTACAGCGGAGCAGACCCCTGACTGGGAGGAACTGAAAAAAGAACTGCCGCCCGGAACCCCCAAACCTGATGAAAGTTTGCTGGTGCCCGCCTCACTGGTTTTTGTCCCTTCCGACCGCCCGGTGCCCCTGAATGACTACAGCCAGTGGTGGACCTGGGCAAAAGGAGCTTCGTGGAAGCACCCGCACGGACCGGGTTCAGATATCAGGGGCAAGGAAGACTATCCTGTCGTTCATATTTCTTATTATGATGCCCAGGCTTACTGCACATGGGCCGGAAAGCGGCTCCCGACGGAAGCGGAATGGGAATGGGCCGCCAGGGGAGGACTGACCGACAACATCTATCCCTGGGGCAATGAGCCGGTGAATAAAGGTCAACCCAAGACCAACTCCTGGGATGGATCCTTCCCTTACGACAATACGGAAAACGACGGCCATTTTTTTGTCGCACCCGTCAGATCATATGCCCCGAACGGATACGGCTTGTACGACATGGCCGGGAACGCCTGGGAATGGTGTTCCGACTGGTACCGGGCCGATTATTACCAGATGGTGAACCGGCCGGAAGGGATCATCAATCCAAAAGGCCCGGCCGATAGCTTTGATCCTGATGAACCTTACGCGCACAAGCGGGTCATCCGCGGAGGCTCGTTTTTATGCAACGATGCCTATTGCAGCGGTTACCGCTGCGCCCGGCGGATGAAGACAACGCCCGATTCAGGGATGGAGCACCTGGGGTTTCGTTGCGTTAAGTAGAATAAATGGCTTTATCAGAAGGTTTAAAAAGTTAAATGCGCCACGAAAACACTAAATCACCAAATATCACCAAGCATTTCTGAACAGGAGTAGAGTTTTTTTGTGAACTTTTGTGCTTTGGTGTTTTTGTGGCAAGAGGTTCCTTTTGAGACATTTTCAGAAACAAATTCCACTGTCGGTTATTGTAATTAAGAATAATTCTAAATTTGCACCCCGCTTCACTTAATCCAATCCCCATGAAACAAAAATCAAGATCCAACGCCATGTTGCTGTCTTCATTGGTACTCGCTGCCGGATGCACGCAGCAGCCGGCCACTGAGACGCAAAAACCGGCAGCCCTGGCCGGCGGAATGGACCGGACGGTCCTTCCCATCAAAGAGCCCATCCATCCTCCCATTACTGAACTGGATGCCCGCAATGCCACCCCGCCCAAGCGATTCGAAGTGACCGCACCGGAGAATGCCCCCAATGTGCTGATCATTTTGGTCGACGACATCGGGTTTGGTCATTCCAGCGCCTTCGGCGGCCCGATCCATATGCCCACGCTCGACAAGCTAGCAGCTAATGGATTAAAATACAACCGTTTTCATACTACCGCTTTGTGCTCTCCGACCCGTACCGCACTGCTGACCGGGTATAATCATCATTCCAACAATGCGGGAGCCATTATGGAAACTGCGACTGCATTCCCGGGAAATACGGGGATCAGGCCGCAAACGATTACACCTGCAGCAGAAGTGCTTCGCATGAACGGATTCAGTACGGCAGCATTCGGAAAGTACCACGAAACACCGCCATGGGAGAGCTCTGTCTCTGGTCCTTACGACCGCTGGCCGACCGGGTCCGGGTTCGATAAATTCTATGGATTTATCGGCGGGGAGACCAACCAGTGGCACCCGATGGTGTATGATGGGACGACCCGGGTTTATCCCAATGTGGATGATCCGAATTATCATTTTACAACCGATATGACCGATCAGGCACTGGCATGGATCAACACCCAGCAATCGCTCACGCCCGACAAACCGTTCTATGTCTATTTCGCCACCGGCGCCACGCATGCGCCGCACCATGCGCCAAAGGAATACATCGAAAAATACAAAGGCAAATTCTCGCAAGGCTGGGATAAGCTGCGCGAGGAAACCCTGGAACGGCAGAAACAGCTGGGTGTGGTGCCGCAGAATACGAAGCTGGCCCCGAAACCTGCCGATATTAAGGACTGGGATAATCTGACCGCCGATGAAAAAAGGCTTTTTGAACGGCAGATGGAGGTTTTTGCCGGTTTTGCCGAGCATACCGACCACGAGATCGGTCGGTTGATCGCTTCGCTGGAAGCCCGGGGGGAACTGGACAACACCCTGATCTTCTACATTGTCGGAGACAACGGCGCCAGCGCGGAAGGCGGGATGATCGGCGTGTACAATGAAAACACCTACTTCAACGCCGTTCAGGAAACGCTGGAAATGCAACTGAGCAGGATCGACGAGCTGGGTTCGGAACATACCTATAATCATTTTGCCGCAGGCTGGGCCGTGGCGGGGAACACCCCGTTCATGTGGACCAAGCAGGTGGCCTCGAACTTTGGAGGTACCCGCAATGGAATGGTGGTTCACTGGCCGGATGGTATCAAGTCGAAAAATGAGGTTCGTGCGCAATTCCATCATGTCATCGACGTGGCGCCAACCATTTATGAGGCCGCAAATATTCCTGCACCGAAAATGGTGAACGGAATCGAGCAGCGGCCCATTGAAGGTGTCAGCATGGAGTATTCATTCGATAACGGCACAGCGCCGGATGCCCGTAAAACCCAGTATTTTGAAATGATCGGCAACCGTGCAGTTTACCATGATGGCTGGTTTGCCGGAACAATCCATAAGGCACCCTGGGAACTCCAGCCGCGACGCCCCCTGGCTGAAGACATCTGGGAACTTTACAATGTGAATGAGGATTTCAGCCAGTCGACGGACCTGGCGGCTGAAAACCCGGCTAAACTGGAAGAGCTGAAGAAGATTTTCATGGAAGAAGCGGTGAAATACAACGTGCTGCCGATCGACGACCGCTCCATTGAACGGCTTGACCCGGCGATCGCGGGCCGTCCCGACCTGATGAACGGCCGTACGAAGCTTGAATTATATGAGGGCGCTGTCGGTATTCCTGAGAATGCTTTCATCAATATCAAGAACACTTCACTCACCATTACGGCCGATGTGGAAGTTCCGGCCAATGCTTCGGGGGTCATAGTGTGCCAGGGCGGCGACTTCGGCGGATGGACCTTCTACCTGATGGACGGGAAGCCGGCCTATACCTACAACTGGGTAGGACTTGAAATTTATACCGTCGCTGCAACGCAGAAAGTCGCCCCGGGCAAGCATGAGCTGAAGTTCGACTTTACCTATGATGGCGGCAGGGGCGCCGGCGGCACCGGCTCGATTTACCTCAACGGGAACAAGATCGGCGAGGGCCGGATCGGCAATACCAATGCCAATACGTTTGGCATCGATGAGTCGGCCGATGTTGGAACAGATGAGAACACGCCCGTCTACCTGGCGTACAAAGGGAAGGAAACGTTTACCGGGAAGATTGAGAAGGTGACGGTGGAGACATTTCCGAAGAAGTAATTTATGAAGCTTTTACCACTAGGGCCGGAAATGCCTGACATTCGAAGGCGGCCGGCCCTGTTGCAGTTCCTGCGCCATGAAGTTGAAATAGGGCTCCACGTGCCGGTAAAACTTTTTAAACCCTGAACACAGGTAATTCAAGCCCGGCTCGCCATCCGGGGTATTGATGATGCGGTTCTTCGGGCATTCGCCGGTACAGATGTCGACAAATTCGCACTTCCTGCAAAATGCCGGCAGCGTGTCCCTTTTATCCCGGCCGAACTGATGCTGAAACGGCAGGTTCATCAGTGTCATCAGGGACTTGTCCTTGATGTTGCCCAGTTTGTATTCGGGAAACACGTAATGGTCGCAGGAATAAACATCGCCGTTGTACTCCACCACACCGGCGTGCCCGCAGGTCTCGGCATAGACGCACAAAGGCGGGGGAACGCGCATCCAGTTGGCCAGGACGCAATCGAAGGTCACCACGAAATAATCGCCGACATCCTTGCGCACCCATTCGTCGAAGATCCGGATCAGGAAATCCCCGTAATCGTCAGGATCCACGCTCCATTCCGTCACTTCGGCATGTTTCCGGGACCGGGCCGGCAGGATGGCCAGCTCTTCCGGGCGGGCAGCCGGATCGATCCATTCCACGATCGGGATGAACTGCATGTAGCTGCTGCCGATGTCCTTGAGAAAGCGGTATACCTCCAGCGGGTATTTCGCGTTGTAATCGTTGACCACCGAGAGGGTATTGAACTCAACCCCGTGTTTCTTCAGCAGTTCGAGGCCCGCCATGGCTTTCGCGAAACTGGGCTGTCCGCTTTTATACACCCGGTAGCGGTCGTGGCAATGTTCCGGCCCGTCGATGGAAAAACCGATCAGGAAGCGGTTGTCATGGAAAAATCGGCACCATTCATCCGTGAGGGTCGTGCCGTTGGTTTGGAGGGAATTTTCAATGATTTTCCCATTGGCGTATTTATGCTGCAGGGCGATGACTTTTTTGAAGAAATCCATTCCCCGCATGATGGGTTCTCCCCCGTGCCAGGTGAAGAGCACGGCCGGTTCAGTGGAGGAATAGATGGACTGCGCGATGAACTGCTCCAGCGTCTTTTCGCTCATGAACCATTTCTGCGGGTCGTTGGGGTAGAGTTTTTCCTTTTCGAGATAATAACAATAGGTGCAGTTGAGATTGCAGACCGAGCCAATGGGTTTGGCCATGAGGTAAAAGGGAGCGGAATTGTTCATATTGGCATACCAAAAGCGATGAAGAATCCATTTGTTTTTACAGAAGTGAACGCATATTCGAAGCGGAGGACCATATCGTAATAAGTGACAAAATCCAGCCCAAGCCCCCAACTGAACAGCATTTTGTTGTTATAGGGATTGTTTTCGGTGAAATGATTGGTCACCCATCCGCAATCTCCGAATGCATTCAGGTAAAATGCGTACTGGAGATTTTTAAATTTATTTTCCTCCTGCCCGGGTTTTGCTTTTTTCACGTTCGGGGCTATAAGTTCATACTTTAGGTTGCTTCGGAAATAATACATCTGGTCGCCTTTAATGGTAAAAAGGTCATATCCTCTGATGAAGTTTTTCTTGTAGGTCATGTTCAGTTCGTAATAATAGGGGATGTTTTCCCCGGAGGAATTTTCAAGCCTGAACATCTCTGCCAGGTACCATTTTCTGCCAATTTGCTGGTAAAAGTGAAAGTCAATCCCATAGAAGAAATAATCGACATCTTTTGAAACCAGCCCCAGGCCGACTTTATTGACAAAAAGTTTGAGATAATTCCCCTGAAGCGGGTATGACTTGCTGTTTCGAGAGTCATAGGCATAATCGGCATAGAATGAAAGCGATGCGTTTTGCTTTTTTCCTTTTGCCAGATAATTGGAATCCAGGCTGAATAAAGAATCAGAGATCCAGACCGCATTTCCGGTGAGTTTAATATTTCCGTAGTAATACAAACCCGGGCGAAAATTGAAATTCACGGTTAATCTGGCGCTTTGCTGGCTGTTGGATGAATAAAGCATTTGCCGCTTATTTTCAGATGATCCGTACTCAACCGTATACAGGTTCTCATATCCCAGGCCGAAGGTAACGCCTGTTTTCCTTCCTTTTCCGATCCAGGGAATACGATAACCCCAGGCAGCCGCATAGGATTTCCCGAGATAACCTACCAGTGAGGTCTGATGACTGATCCCGAACAGGTTATTGTGACTGAAGAACAGCCCCATGCTCACGTCCTTTATATCCGGGTCACGCAACCATTCGTTGAAATTGGGCGCGTTCAGTTTAGCAACAGGAAAGAGCCACCAGTAATGCCGTTCCGTAACATCGATCAGCAAGCGGTATTGATCAGATTCGATTTGCTCAACGGAGAGGTTTACCGTGAGGAAAAGATTGGTGTTGATGATATTTTCGCGGCTGTAGCCCATTCTGAGGCGCAACTCGCTGGAATCACCGGCAATGAACCGTTTCTGGTTAAAATCAACTTTGTTTCCTTGCTGTTGTGTCGAAAGGGTATCTCCGATCCTGAAGTCAAGCTCGCGGATGATATACCAATCTTTGGTCAATTTGTTGCCGGTCAGATCGTAAGCGCTGATGATGATTTCCTGGTGGGGGAATGATTCGGGTAAAGTCACAGACCCGTCTTTGTTCTGGGCCAGCCCAGGTGATGAAAGAATTGTGATCAGACCTATGAACCAGTGGATCTTTTTCATGGGGACAGGGTAAAGCGAAAACCAGTATAAAGGTCAATCATTTTTTTAACATCCGCCTTTCTTCATAGGATATTATGAATACTGATCAAAAAATTACCTAAAAAAGAGTATCAGAATCCGGGCCGGATTTTATGGATGTTTCGGGTTATGTATAACTAGAGCAGACCCTGGACTTTGAGATCATGTATCAGTTCGGCCATGTTTGCTTTTCCTGATTTAGCGAGGAGATTTCTTCTATGTGTATTGACCGTTTTGGGGCTCAGGAATAGTTTTTGCGCAATTTGATGGGTTTTATATCCCTGCTCAAGTAGTTTGATGACCTCGAATTCACGGTTTGAGAAGGCTTTCTTTGTAGTCAGTAATTTCAAATCCGGACAAACGAAATAGTTCAGGTCATCTCCCAGGTAATAATGCGAAGCCAATTTTGGCAGGTTAAACCGGTCAATATTGGTTTGCACTTTGAGTGTAAATACGGATTGATAAGGAATAGAAGTGAAATAGGTATAAAACTGCATTAAATAGTTGGAGTAATCTCCTTTTGCATTTCTCATTTTATATATGGTGGAAAATACCCTGAAACCTCGTTTCTGATGATAAAGATCATGAGCAAGTTTTATCAGGAGGGCCCTGCCCAGGTTGTCTTTTTCCAGTTCATCAGGATGTATTCTCTGGTAGAAAACCATTGGAGAGAGTTCCGCGGGGTCTACCCCCAGAATATCCATGCACTGTTTGCTCGTGTATATTATTTTAAAGAGGACAAGATCGCCGATGTAAAAAAACTGTTTGTTTTTTTCAAGATGATGATTGAGTTCAATCATGAGCGGATCCCGGTCATCAATCTGGGTAAATCCACCGGGCCCATATTTTTCAATGAACCTGAAGAAAAGTCGGTAATAAGAGTTATCCTCTTTCATGGATTTCCTTTTAGCCCGGTCACAAAAGTAAATAAATACTCATTTTTTAGTATTTTTTATTCCTGCGTATAGGTATAATTTTATTTTTCAAAAGCGAAAACACTTTATATTAATGAAACATTTTATTTCGATATGTTTGACCGGCACCCTGCTGCTGCGGGGTGAAGTTAAAGCACAAGTTAAGGAACAGGGGGTTCAATCTCCGGAGCAACGTCCAAACATTGTCATCATTCTTGGCGATGATATGGGATATTCCGATATGGGCATGTTCGGTAGTGAGATCAGGACACCGAACTTCGACGCATTGGCTCAGCATGGGGTCCGGTTCACTAATTTTTACACCTGTGCCAGCTGTTCCCCTACACGATCAATGTTACTTTCAGGAGTAGACACACACTTAAACGGTCTTGGCAACATGGACGAGTGGACAGCCCCTAATCAGGAAGGCGAGGCAGGTTATGAAGGGCACCTCAATGACAGGGTCGTTGCATTCCCGCAATTGCTGAAGGATGCCGGTTACCATACTTATATGGTGGGAAAGTGGCATCTGGGAAAATCACCGGACAAAATTCCCGCCGCACGCGGTTTTGAGCGGGATTTCTCCCTGCTTGACGGAGCCGGCAGTTACTGGGATATGACAAACTTTACAGCGCTGACCCCGAAGTCCCTATTCACGGAGGACGGGAAGTACCTGAAAAAACTTCCCAAAAGGTATTACGCGACAGAGACTTATACGGACAAGCTCATCGGCTTCATTGAAGCAAATCGTGCTGACGGCAAACCATTTTTCGCATACGTATCCTATCAGGCCCCTCATGATCCTTACCATTTACCTGTAAAATGGCGTGACAGGCATGTTGGTGAATATGATATCGGATGGGATCTGTTAAGGAAAAAGCGTCTGGCGCGCATGCAGGAACTTGGAATAGTTTCCGATTCAATTAAACTTGCGGAGCGTATGTGGTTCGTTCCGGAATATTCCTTGCTCGCTCCGGCAACCCGGGCTTTGTTGGGCCGCAAGATGGAACTGTATGCCGGAATGATGGAAAACCTGGACTATCATGTGGGGCGTCTGATAGAATATCTGAAAGAAATCGGGGAATATGAAAACACGCTGTTCATTGTATTCGGCGACAATGGCGCTGAAGGCACGGACCTGGCAAAAATGGTCGCCGGGACCCCAGGTACCCGCGACTATTTGTATTTTGCATCAAAATGGTCACAGACCCATCCAAATGCCTGGGGTGATCCGGGTTCCTATGTAGGCTATGGCCCGGGCTGGGCACAGGTCTCCATGACCCCATTCAGCCAGTACAAAGGCTGGCTTGCGGAGGGTGGAATTCGAAATGCCCTGATTGTCAGTGGGCCAATTGTAAATCGGGCAGACGGGAGTATTAATCATGGATTGATGTTCGTGGCGGATATTATGCCCACCCTGCTAGAGATTGCCGGAACATCGTACCCCGAATCATATAATGGACACGAATTGCCACCACTTATCGGAAAGTCGTGGATGCCCGTATTAACGGGAAAAGCAGACTCTCCCCGGGCACCTCAGGACTACCTGGCCTGGGAGTTATTCGGAAACCGGGCCGTTCGCCAGTGCGACTGGAAGCTCAGATGGCAGCAAAAATCAATGGGGAAGTCTGACTGGGAATTGTTCAATCTGGTATCCGACCCGGCTGAAAGGAATGATGTTTCTGAGCAGTATCCTGACAAGGTCCGGGAACTACTCACTTTGTGGGAAGACTATGTCAGTCGCAACAACGTAATATTACCTAACCGTTCTCCATTTGAGGATATTCACAACCAGCTGCCGGAAAGGTATCCTGTAGAAGAAGGTTATCCTCCGCTTGTCATCAAAAGGCAATTCGTTCCTCCTGCAGATATGATGGCCAATCCAAAAAAGTAAACCACGTTAAATGAAAACAAGCTTTCACCCAATGCATACCAGGTATTTTACCGCAATCGTGTTGCTGACACTCATATTGATTTGTCAGACTGAAATTGTAAAAGCCCAGGGAGACGGCCCCCGTTTTTACTGGAAGGGATTGAGCGGAATTAACGCGGTTCCGGTAATTGGCATGTCCAAAAGCGGGAACGCCAATCCGACAGACCCGTCACATGTAGTCAACCCCGGATCAGAATTCTCGGCTGCACTGGCCTTACCCGGTTATGCCAGAATGTTCGCCCTTTTTAACCGTTCAGCGATGGCTTCGGTGATAGTTCCCGTCGGCAGGATTGCCGGAACGGTTAGTGTCAACGGCCAGGATATCAGCCAGACTGCAAGAGGCTTCGGCGATCCGATGTTGCAGTTTGGCATTAATATCATCGGTCCCAAAGCCATCAAAGCTATTCCTCATATGCTGCGATATAAACCGGGTTTTTCATTGGATATTATCGGAAGCATTGCCATCCCGATCGGAGAATATGATAATGAAAGCCAGGTCAATATTGGTCAGAACCGCTGGTATGGCCGCATTGGCATGCCGATAGTCTGGCAGCTTGGAAAGTGGGTCCCCGGAAAACGGACCACGCTCGAGTTTCTCCCCGCTGTCTGGTTCTTCAGTGATAACAATGATTTTGTCGGCCAGAAACTGGAAACCAAACCGATGTTCCAGGTTGAAGGCCACCTCACCCGTGATTTCATGGAAAGGCTCTGGGGCTCCCTGGATGTGGTCTGGTATTCCGGAGGAGCAGCTACCAGAGATACCATTGAAACAAGCAGCTTGAACAATATTGGAATAGGAGGAACGATAGGATACCAGATCAACGACAACCTGCAGCTCACGGTAGCCTATACTTCCACGATCAATGATTCAGCTGCTGATGATCTGAAAATGGATAGTTTCACCATTAAGCTGATTTATGGCTGGCACAAGCTGATCGAAGGAATGCACCGGTTGGCCGAATAGCCCGGATCATAATAAAATGGATGATAATTATAGGGATGCTGACAATTTCAGTACCCAGGTCGCTGATTTGATTGAAGCTCACATCGACATAGGGAATAAATTCATCTTTTCTTTTATGATCGGCTTTCTCTTTTTTGCCTTTCTCAGGTGCAATTGTATCAGGAGCCAACGCTTGAGCCAGTGTGATCAGGGACGTGTTTGGCGAAGCCACGACTTGTGTAGTTACCACCTGGGCATTAACGCTGTATAACAGACCGAACAGAGGCTAACCATGGTGGTCAGTAACAATTTTTGCATGAAGGATTTAATATTACCAGTTTAAAAATTAATTTAAGCGTTTAAAATTTGACGAGCAATCCTGTCATCGACGCCTGGAGCGTAATCGGAAGACCAAAAGGTTGTATCGGATTCATTGAATCTTTTATTAGATAAAAACTGATAAGATTTCGGAAAACCGGGCGGGGTTCCGTACCCCTGAAACTTATGGTGACGTTCGGTACATTTAAGTCATTTTAAATAGAGTACAGTCTGAATATTACTACTTACAAACAAGTAATTTTCTATTTTTAATGCCGATAATAAATCAAGATTAATATGCTGAACGCCTTCCTCTGGGGCCTGCTGGCCACCTCATCGCTGGTTCTGGGCGGCATCATCGCCACCCGGCTCAAACTGAGCAACAAAGTCTTGGGTATTATCATGGCTTTTGGCGCCGGCACCCTGATATCGGCGGTTTCCTACGAACTGATCTTCGAGGCGATGAAGCTGGCGCACGGTACCGGTTTCCCGGCATTCGGCCTGTTTGCCGGGGCGATGACGTTCTACATGGCCGACCGCTTCATCTCTAAGATGGGCGCCCGGGATCATATGGCGATCAATGCCGCCCCGGGCGCGCGCCTGATCATCCCTATGGTGCTGGCCATCATTCTCGACGGGGTGCCGGAGTCCATCGTCATCGGACTGGGCATCTTCGAAGGCGGATCGGTGAGCCTGGCCATGCTGGTGGCTGTATTTATCTCCAACCTGCCGGAATCCATCGCCGGGACTACGGGGATGCGGGCGGCGGGCTGGAGCCGTCTGAAGATCCAGTCGCTCTGGCTCATCATCGCCGTGGTCTGCGCCGCATCAACCGTGGCGGGCTTCGGGCTGTTCAGCGGGGTGTCGACCGAGTGGTTATCGTTCATCAACGCCTTCGCCGGCGGCGCCATCCTTTTAATGATCGCCAACTCGATGATCCCTGAAGCCTATGAGCACGGCGGCAAGCTGGCCGGCCTGTTCACCGTACTGGGGTTCTTCATTTCCGTGACCGTGGTACTTCTGGAGCACACAGGCGGCGGCAGTCACTGAACATCGAGGCATCGAAGCATCGAGGCATTGAACATTGCACCGGGCATGGGCCGCAGAATCCAGAGTTAAGCCAAAATGCCAACTGCCAATTGTCCAACTGCCAACTGTCCAACTGCCAACTGTCCAACTGAAAAAATTTCTACCTTAGCCCTGCCAACCAACCCATTCCGGTCATTTTATTCCTGTGGACAAAATGAACACTACCAAAGAACAGGCTTACGAAAAGATAAGGCATCTCGTGGAACGGTTCCGGGAACATGTTGCCGAATACAAACGGACGGGCTACAACGAGCACCAGACCCGTGTGGATTACATCAATCCATTCTTCAAGGCCCTGGGCTGGGATATGGACAACGAACAGGGGCTGGCCGAAGCCTACCGGGAAGTGATCCACGAAGACAAGGTGAAGATCGGCCGATCGACAAAAGCGCCGGATTATGCCTTCACGCTCTACGGACAACGCAAATTCTTCGTGGACGCCAAGAAACCCGGCGTCAACATACTGGGCGATGTCTCCCCGGCATACCAGGTGCGGCGATATGGATGGAGCGCCAAGGTACAGCTGTCGGTAGTGACCGACTTCGAGGAGTTTGCCATATACGACTGCACCAAAAAGCCCAATCCCGGCGACAAACCATCGGTTTCCCGCATAAAATACCTCACCTTCGAACAATACCTCGATGAATTCGATTTCCTCTGGGACATTTTTGCCAAAGAGAACCTGCCCAAAGGCCGGTTTGATAAATACGTTCAGAGCGATACCGGCAAAAAAGGCACCACGACCGTTGATGAAGAATTTCTGAAATCCATCGAGCAATGGCGCACCTACCTGGCCACCAGCATCGCTTTGAGAAATAAATCGCTGAGCGTGGATGAGCTGAACTATGCCGTGCAGAAGACCATCGACCGGATCATTTTCTTGCGCATGTGCGAAGACCGTGGCGTGGAAACCTATGGATTGTTGCGGAAAGCCACTGAAAAGGGCGACGTTTACACGAATTTGTTCGGTCTGTTCCACACGGCTGATGAGAAATACAACTCCGGGCTGTTTGATTTCAGGGAAGACCGGATCACGCGTGAACTGATCATCGACAGTAAGGTGTTAAAGGCCATCATCGGCGATCTTTATTACCCGAAGTGCGAGTATGAGTTCTCGGTGATGCCGGCCGACATCCTCGGCAGCGTTTATGAGCGGTTTCTGGGCAAGACCATCCGGCTCACCGCGGGGCACCAGGCGAAGGTGGAGGAAAAGCCCGAGGTACGCAAAGCCGGCGGTGTTTATTATACACCAAAGTATATCGTCGATTATATTGTCGAGAACACCGTGGGCAGACTGGTTGAAGGGAAGACGCCCAAAGAAGTGGCGGAGCTCAGGATCTGCGACCCGGCCTGCGGCTCCGGTTCCTTCCTCATCGGCGCCTACCAGTATTTGCTGGACTGGCACTTACAATATTATGCCGGACAAGGGGACAAGGCGACGGGGAGACCTGGGGACAAAGGGAAGAGAGGGGCTGGTAAATTTCTGACTCCTGATGGAAATCTGAGTAGTGGGGTGAAAAAACAGATTCTGCTAAACAACATTTACGGAGTGGATATTGATCCGCAGGCGGTGGAGGTGACCAAGCTGAATCTGTTGCTCAAGGCGCTGGAAGGCGAAACCCAGGCCAGCATCAGCCAGCAGATGCAGATGTTTCATGAGCGGGTGCTGCCCAACCTGGCGCACAACATTCAATGCGGCAATTCCCTCATCGGCCCCGATTTTTACGATAACCAGTTCGATCTGTTTCCCGACCAGATGAAGAAAATCAACGCCTTTGACTGGAACCGGGCGTTTCCGGAGGTGTTTTTAAATGGAGGATTTCAGGTGGTCATTGGGAATCCGCCGTATGTCAGGCAGGAATTGCTGGGTGACCAGAAAGAGTATTTCAGGACCCATTACAGGGTGTATCACGGCATGGCCGATTTATATTCCTATTTTTTTGAAAAAGGGATGCAGATCCTGAATACCGGCGGGCTGTTTGGGATCATCGTAGCCAACAAGTGGATGCGGGCCCGGTACGGAACACCGTTGCGGGAGTGGCTGAAGACAAAGCCCATCCGGCAGATCATCGATTTCGGCGATCTCCCGGTGTTTCAGCAGGCCACGACCTATCCCTGCATTTTCATTGCCGGCGGTGAAAGCTACGGAACTTTCCTGAGCACAGAGGTGACAACCCTCGATTTTACAAGCCTGGATGAATACCAGCAGGTAAACCGGAAGATAATCTCCCGGGAAAATTTGAGCCATGACGGATGGCAGTTGCAGTGTGACCAGGAAACTCAATTAATGAAGAAACTGCTTGAAAACTCGATTCCATTGGGCGAATATGTCAAAGGAAAAATTTTCCGCGGTGTATTAACGGGATTGAACGAAGTCTTTGTCATCGATCAGGCCACAAAAGAGCGCTTGATTTCCGAAGATCCCCGCAGCGCTGAGGTGATCAAACCTTTCCTGGCCGGGCGCGACATCAAACGGTATCAGCAGCCGGTTTCGGATAAATATTTGATTTTCACCCGCAGGGGAATAAAGATCGATGATTATCCCGCCATTAGGAATTATTTGCTCCCATACAAGGAAAAGCTGATGCCACGTCCACCGGATTGGAAAGGCGGTGAATGGAAAGGGCGAAAACCCGGACCATATAAGTGGTTTGAAATTCAAGATACTGTTGCATATTGGCAGGAATTTGAGAAGCCGAAGATTGTTTATCAAGTTTTCCAGGTAAAACCATGTTTCGTTTTTGATCTGGAAGGATACTATACAAATAATGCCATTTGGATCATTGTAGTAGATGATCCTGGACTTTTAGGCATTCTTAACTCCAAGCTAGGTTGGTATTTAATTTCATTATTCTGTACAAAAATTCAAAATGGATATCAATTGATATATAAGTATTTAGAAAAGATACCAATTGCAAATGCTCGTGATAATCTGACAGAAAAAATACGTCTCCAAGTAAACAATATTGCCGTATTACATAGCCAACTGGCTTCGGCAACCCTCCCTTCCCGCCGCGACCAACTTCAACGCGCAATAGATTACGCTGAGCGTAAGGTTGATGCTTTGGTTTATGAGGTGTATACATTGACGGAGGAGGAGATAAAGATTGTAGAGAACAGATAAAGTATTCTTAACCTAGTTTATTATGAAATTAGAATTCAAGCAAGAATTTCAAAAATTTATAGATCATTTAAACCTTCCATACAACGACCGTATAATTTTTTCTGCTCCATTTGGTATAGGTAAAACGACATTTTTAAAAGATTTCTTCGCGATGTTTGATGATTATGAGGTATTTCACATATTTCCAGCTAATTATTCTGTTTCAGAAAATGATAACATTTTCGAGTATATCAAATACGACATTCTATATCAGCTTATTGAAAAGACGGATGCAGAATATGAAGAGTTCAGCTATACACAGACTTTACAATCATTCTTAGTAAACTTTGGAGAGAAGTTAATACCTCCTTTTATTGCTGGTTTGTCGACCCTAAATAAGGAAGTTACAAATATTTATAATATACTCTATGCTTACTTTAAACTTGGCAATGAATATCTCAAATATCATAAAGATATTCAACATGATGATTTGGTGATAATAGATAAATTCAGAAATGAAATTGAAGCTAAAGTAGGTTCTATATACGAACAAAATTTTATCACCAACTTAATAAAGTACAATATCGCAAAAATATCAGAGTCTAATGATTATAAAATTAAAAAACAGGCAGTTCTGATAATTGATGATCTGGACAGAATTGATCCTGATCATTTTTTTCGTATAATGAATATTTTTGCCGCCCACGTTGATCAATGCGGTCCTCCAAACGGTTTGAAAAATAAATTTGGGTTCCACAAAGTTCTTTTTGTCTTCGACAAGGATAACGCAAGAAATATATTCCATTACCGTTATGGCCCAAAAGTGGATTATGATGGTTATTTGAATAAATTCTATTCCATTACAATCTTTGAGTTTGATCCGTATCCAGATATTGTTAATAGGTTGAGGATAATTCTTAGTAAAATTCGTGTAAAGGATGCGTACAAAAAGCATTTTAATTTCATGGATAATTCATATCTATTAACTGTTTTCATTCTTCACATTATAAAAACCATGCTCATTAATAAGCAGATAAATCTCAGAAATCTACTTAAATTACTTGATAAGGAGCACACATTTCAGACAAGAGCTTTAAATCTCCCACATATTAAGGAAAAACTTGCAAACACAAGCTTCTTAATTATTATCGCTTTTGATTTCATGATCGAATTACTTGGAGAGTCAAAAAGTTTGGAAAGAGCTTTACAAGCCAGTTCAAAGTCTTCAGATTTTTATGCAGACCATGATTCAAAGTTTAATTTACTGCAGCATTTGATTGTTTTATTGGATTATAAGCAGCATTTATTCTCAGGAAAACGGGAGGTGAATAATTTCAAAATTTACGAATATGAATTTCATTATAATTTGATTAAATCCTCAAATCTAATATGGGCTAGACTTAATAATGAAAAGGGTGATCCAGTTCAGTCTTTAACAATTTTCGATCAAATCAACACGATAAACATTAACATGTTGATTTACAATTCTTATTTGATTTGTAAAGAATTAAAGATTTATCAATAGACGCGAAAAAACTTGTTGTATTCCTGACAGCAAATGAGTCGGACCTTGAAAATCTTTTCAAGGATGAAATGGGATGGGATTACGTAATTGAATAGTCAGCAAATTTCTCCTGTTTCGTGATGAATCCTGATGATAAGAAAAAAATTCAATCTAAGGGAAAGAAGATCTGAGATTGAAAGATTCTTACCGAAGGATCTTCGCGCAAGGCACGGAGTGGATCAAACATGAAGATATCGACGAAACCATTACCAGCAAGGAACTAAAAATAAAACCAAAGTCGGCCAATGTTTCGGGTTTGCAAATCGCCGATCTGCTTGCTTATCCGCTTTACCGGTATGCACTTAAGTTTTACAACCTGAAGGATGATGGAAGAGAAACATTCAATGAGCAGATTATCGAAATCGTTAAGCCTAAAATTCTTAAAAGCGGAAACAAGATTGCAGGATATGGATTAAAGCTGCTTCCTTGACGGCGGCATAAAAAAACCCCGCGAACGGGGCAAAGGCTCTTTCGTCCTTCCACCTTCGGTGAACCGAATTGTTGCAAAGATAATATGAAATAGCCCCGAAAGCAACTTTTTCATGGAAATTTCCCGAAATCTTCGTAAACTTGCAGCCAATTTCCAAAAACTTAGCATTTTAAGCAGTCCCGATGAGCGGAAAGTCAAGCCTAAGAAGCATTGCAGCGATCTTGCTGACGATAGTGATGGTCGCTTTTTCTGTTGTCGTCCGCGCGGAAGATCATGGAACCCAGGCGGTCCATGAGCAATCCGCTTCGCATGACGATCATGGCAAAGAGCCGTTCAACGCCGGCCGGATGATCATCGACCATATCGTCGACGCCTACGAATGGCACATCATGGACATCGGCCAGACGCACGTTTCGGTGCCGCTGCCGGTCATCCTCCTTTATGAAGGGAAGCTGCACGTGTTCATGTCATCGAAATTCCATCACGGAAAAGATTCTTACAAGGGATTCATGGTCGCCCAGGACGGGCCGAAGAAGGGCAAGATCGTGCGGGTGATGGAAGGCACGAAAGAGATCGATGAACACGCCGCCGCCATCTATGATTTTTCAATCACCAAGAATGTATTCGCCATTTTCGTCAGCGGTATCCTCATCATCCTCATCTTCACATCCGTAGCCAAAGCATACAAGCGCCGCGAGGGACAGTCGCCGAAAGGACTTCAGTCGCTGCTCGAGCCGCTCATCCTCTTTGTCCGCGACGACGTGGCCCGCGCCGCCATCGGCCCCAAAGCCGACAAATACCTGCCCTACCTGCTTACACTGTTCTTCTTCATCTTCTTCAACAACGTCATGGGCCTGATCCCGATCTTTCCCTTCGGGGCGAACATCACGGGCAACCTGGCCGTCACGGGCGTTATGGCGCTGATCACCTTCCTGATCACGACCTTCAGTGGCAACAGGGACTACTGGAAGCACATCTTCAACACGCCGGGCGTCCCCTGGTGGCTGAAATTCCCGCTGCCGCTCATGCCGATCGTAGAGTTCATGGGTATCTTCACCAAGCCCTTCGTCCTCATGGTTCGTCTCTTTGCGAACATCACCGCCGGGCATATCATCATCCTGGGGTTCATGAGCCTGATCTTTATTTTCGCCAACATACAAAGCTATTTAGGACTGGTGGTCGCCCCGGTGTCGATTGCCTTCGGCATTTTCATGGGTTTCCTGGAACTGCTGGTGGCCTTCATCCAGGCCTATGTGTTCACGCTGCTTTCGGCCCTCTATTTCGGAATGGCCACGGAGGAGCATCATCATTAAAAACGGATTTATTCATCTTTAAATCAATAAACTATGGAACTTTTGTTAGTGTTATTACAAGCAGCAGCCGACCTGGTCCCTCTGGCAAAGATGGGCGCGGGCATCGGGGCAGGGATCGCCGCCATCGGCGCCGGCATCGGCATCGGCCAGATCGGCCGCGGTGCGGTGGAATCCATCGCCAGGCAGCCGGAAGCGGTAGGCGACATCCGTTCGAACATGATCATCGCAGCCGCGCTGATCGAAGGGGTGGCGTTCTTCGCGATCGTTATCAGCCTGCTGATCCTGTTTGTGTAATGAGTTTGGCCGAGAAGCGTCCCGGCGGTTGGCCGGGATGCCATCGGCATCGTTTATCCGTAAAATCACGATAATATGGAACTGATTCAACCCGGATTGGGACTGATCTTCTGGATGACGCTTTCTTTCGGGACCGTGCTGTTCATCCTGGCCAAATTCGCCTGGAAGCCCATCCTGAAAAGCCTGAAGGAGCGCGAGAACTCGATCGACGAGGCGCTCCACGCCGCCGACAGGGCCCGCGAAGAAATGAAACAGCTTCAGTTCTCCAACGAACAGCTGCTGCGCGAAGCCAAGAACGAGCGCGACGCCATCCTGAACGAAGCCCGCAAGATCCGCGAAAAGATGCTCGACGAGGCCCGCTTCAAGGCCAACGAAGAGGCCAACCGGATCGTGGAGAACGCCCGGGAGCGCATCGAGAATGAAAAAATGGCCGCCCTCACCGAGCTGAAGAACCAGATCGCCCTGCTCTCCATCGAGATCGCCGAAAAGCTGATCCGGGAAGAATTGTCGAAAGACAAGAAGCAGGAAGAGCTGATCAAAAAGATGCTCGATGACATCAAATCCAATTAAACGCGCCTGACATGCTCGATACGATCATCTCCGAAAGATATGCCAAGGCGCTGTTCGAGCTGGCCCTCGAGGCCGGAAAGCTGGAACAGGTGCGCAAGGATATGGGATTGCTCATCGAAGTGATTGAATCCAGCCGGGAATTCAAGCACCTGCTGGTGAACCCGGTGGTGAAGCCCGAAAAAAAATATGGCGTCGTGGCCGAAATCTTCAGGGGGAAGATCGAAGAGATGACCCTGAAGTTCTATCACCTCATCATCCACAAAAGAAGGGAGAAATACCTGGACGGTATCGCGCACGCTTTCATCACCAGATACAAGGAACACAACAACATCGTAACGATCGAGATCCGCACGGTGTCCCCGCTCAGCGCCGGGATGCGCGAAAAGATCATCAGCCTGCTGGAAGAACGCCGGGAGATCACGGTCGACCTGGTGGAAACCATCGATCCTAAACTGATCGGCGGGTTCATCGTGTCGACGGAGGATGTCCGTTACGACGCCAGCCTGGCGACTTCGATCAAGAAGCTGAAGAAAGAATTTGAAGAAAACCTTTATATCAGGGAATTTTAGTTAAGACAAACATACATGGCACAGATCAAACCCGCTGAAGTATCGGCCATCCTGCGGCAACAGCTCGCCGGATTCAAAGATGAGAAAGCATTAGAAGAAGTCGGTACCATACTCACCGTCGGCGACGGCATTTCGCTCGTTTACGGCCTCAGCAACGCCCAGGCCGGCGAGCTGGTGAATTTTGAGAAGACCGGCGTCAAAGGCATTGTGTTGAACCTGGAAGTCGACAACGTCGGGGTCGTATTGCTCGGCCCTTCGACCAACCTAAACGAAGGCGACAAGGTGACCCGTACGGGCCGCATCGCCTCGATCCAGGCGGGAGAAGGCATGCTCGGCCGCGTCATCAACGCCATCGGCGAGCCCATCGACGGCAGGGGCGAGATCAAGGGCGAACGCTTCGAGATGCCGCTTGAGCGCAAAGCCCCGGGCGTTATCTTCCGCCAGCCGGTGAACGAACCGCTGCAGACCGGTATCAAGCCCATCGACGCCATGATCCCGATCGGCCGCGGACAGCGCGAGCTGATCATCGGCGACCGGCAGACGGGCAAGACCGCCATCGCGATCGACACCATCATCAACCAGAAAGAATTTTACGATGCCGGCAAACCGGTGTATTGCATCTACGTGGCTGTTGGCCAGAAGGGCTCATCCGTCGCACAGACGGTGAAAACGCTGGAAGACTTCGGCGCCATGCCCTACACCATCGTGATCACCGCCACGGCGTCCGACCCGGCTGCCATGCAGTTTTACGCACCCTTCGCCGGCGCCGCCATCGGGGAATATTTCCGCGATACCGGCCGCCCGGCCCTGGTGATCTACGACGACCTGTCGAAGCAGGCTGTGGCATACCGCGAAGTGTCGCTGCTGCTGCGCCGCCCCCCGGGCCGCGAGGCTTATCCCGGCGACATCTTCTATTTACATTCCCGCCTGCTGGAGCGCGCCGCGCGCGTCATCTCAGCAGACGATATCGCCGCAAAAATGAACGACCTGCCCGAAAGCCTGAAAAGCAAGGTGAAAGGCGGAGGCTCGCTCACCGCGCTGCCCATCATCGAAACCCAGGCAGGAGACGTATCGGCTTACATCCCCACCAACGTGATCTCCATCACCGACGGGCAGATCTTCCTGGAGACCAGCCTGTTCAACGCGGGCATCCGCCCGGCCATCAACGTGGGGATCTCGGTTTCCCGCGTCGGCGGCTCGGCGCAGATCAAGTCGATGAAAAAAGTCGCCGGCACCCTGAAGCTCGACCAGGCGCAGTATCGCGAGCTGGAAGCCTTCTCGAAATTCGGCTCCGACCTCGACGCCGCCACCAAGGCGGTCATCGACAAGGGCAAGCGCAACGTAGAGATCCTCAAGCAGGCCCTGCACGAGACCATGCCCGTAGAAAAGCAGATCGCGATCATCTTCTGCGGAACGCGCAACCTGATCAAGAACGTCCCGGTGGAAAGCGTGAAGGATTTTGAAGCGGAATTCCTGCACCACATGGAAGAGAACCACGCCCGGGTGCTCCAGGAGCTCAAGGCCGGCAAGCTCAGCGACGACGACATCAAGCTGCTGGAAAGCGCGGCGAAGGACGTAGCGAAGAAATACGAAAAATAATGCCAAGCCTTAAAGAAGTACGGATCCGGATCGAGTCGATCAAATCGACCCAGCAGATCACCAGCGCGATGAAGCTGGTGGCGGCCAGCAAGCTGCGCCGGACGCAGAATGCCGTCCAGGCGCTGGCGCCCTATGCCAAAAAGCTCAGGGAGATCCTCAATAATCTCAGCTCCAGCCTGGAAAACACCGAGGAGGCCGTTTATTCCAGCGTCCGCCCGGTGGAGAAGGTGCTGCTTATCGTGATCACCTCCAACCGCGGATTGTGCGGACCGTTCAACGGCAACGTCATCAAGGCGGTCAGGACGCATATCGACGCCAACTACGCCGAACTCAACCGCAAAGGGAACCTGGAGATCTATGCCATCGGGAGAAAAGGGGCGGATTTCTTCAAAAAGAACAAATACAACCTGGCGAACGCGAACAGCGAGATCTTCGATGCGCTGACATTTGCCAACACGACAAAGATCGCAGAGGAACTGATGGCGGCTTATGCCTCGAAGAAGTACGACCGGATCGAGATCATCTACAATCACTTTAAGAACGCCGCCCAGCAGGTGATCACAACCGAACAGTTCCTGCCGCTGGTGGCCTCTCCGGCGCCTGCCGGCCCGACCTCAGGGAAATCAACCGCGCAGAACGCCGATTACCTTTTCGAGCCCGAAAAGAATGTCCTGGTTCGGGAACTGATCCCGAAGGTGCTGAAGATGCAGTTTTACAAGACTGTGCTGGATTCCTTCGCCGCCGAGCATGGCGCGCGGATGACCGCCATGGCACAGGCTACCGACAATGCCAAAGAGATCCTTAAGCAATTGCAATTATCCTACAACAAAGCACGCCAGGCTTCGATCACCAAGGAGCTGCTGGAAATTGTTTCAGGTGCGGAAGCGCTCAAAGGGTAGGTTTAAGTTTTAAGGTTTAAGGTTTAAGTTCGGGAATTCTTTCTTCCGACTTCTTTCATTATCTTTGACGAACAAAACAACCAAACTCAATTCATCATGATTTCCGAAAAAATTGAAAAAGCGATCAACGACCAGATCTTAAAAGAAGAATATTCTTCCAGGTTGTACCTGGCGATGGCTTCCTGGTGCCAGAAGAACGGATTTCCGGGCGCGGCGGCATTTTTATATGCCCATTCCGACGAAGAGCGGATGCACCAACTGAAGTTCGTTCATTACCTTAATGACCGCAACGGTTATTCGGTCCTGCAGCCTGTGGAGCAGCCTCCGTTCCAGTATGAGAACCTGCTGAAGATGTTCCAGGAGATCCTGAAGCATGAGCAGTACATCACGGCCTCCATCAACAATATTTACGAGATCTGCCTGAACGAGAAGGATTACATCACGGCCAACTTCCTGCAGTGGTACATCACCGAACAGCTCGAAGAAGAGACCCTGGTCGGGGGGATCCTGGACCAGATGCAACTGGCGGGCAACGACAAATCCGGCCTGTTCCTGATCGACAAGGAGCTGGGCGGATTGGCCGCTGCGGAAGCCGCCGCTGAAGCCGGAGCATAAGGGGGGCTTTAGCGATTCCCGGTCCGGGCGCTTATTTCGGCTTCCAGCTTTTGATACCATTCGGATCCGTACTTACGGACCAGCGCCTCTTTAAGAAACCGATACAAAGGGATGCCTTCGCGGCTTCCCTTTTTTAATGCCGGTTTGCAGATGTTCCATTTGTGGTAGTTCACCGCCTCGAAGTCCTTGTAGGCCGTGATCCGTAACGGGTACAGATGGCAGGAAACCGGTTTGCGGAAGGAGACTTTCCCTTCAAAATACGCTTTTTCGATGGCGCAGTATGCGATCCCCTGATCAAAGCTGGCGAAGGCGCATTCGCCGTCGTTGACCAGCGGGGTGACGAATTTCCCGAGAATGTCGTAGTCGAAGACCCCGTGCGCCCCGACTGTTGCGATCCCCCTTTCGGTCATATAGGGTTTGATGCGGTCGAGTTCGTCTTCTATCAGAGAGATTTCCTGTTCTTCCAGTGGAGCACCGGCATCTCCCGCCACGCAGCAGGCGCCGAGGCATTTGGGCAGGTTGCAGCAGAAATGCACCAGGTAGAGGTCGTCGGAGACGGAGGTGTTGTCGATGAGGATCATTTATTTAAAAAGATTGTATCAAAAAAAAAATTCATGCATGAATTGACTTGACAATGACCGTTACACTTAATATTTTTAGTCAAAATTACCAAACCAAATATATTAATTATGAAAAAGATAATCGCCTGCTTTTTAGCATTAGGTTTTGCTTCACACTTGCCAGCCCAAAACAGTTTCTACACGTTAAAAGACCTGGGAGGGAATGCCTCACAATCCGGCTCGAGAACCATCCTCTGTCCTCCAGGATCGATTTACAGCCACGAGGTGAATTACGACAACGGGATATCCTCTCAGGAGGCGCATTTCATATGGTATGACCAGATCGAAACATCTCCTGACGCACCCATCCATCAAATTGTTTTTTTTGGAAATGCCATGGATACGCCGCACAGGGACTTCACTATTAAGTTCTACCATGACAATGGAGGGGTTCCGGGCGCAATATTCGCTTCTTATTCATCATTCTTAACAGGTGTAAGCACCGGCGAATTCCTGTTTGATATGGAAGCATTCAGTTATACATATAATTTGCCGACGGGCATCACGTTCAATGCGGGTGATTGGGTGTCGGTTGTGGCAGCAAACACCGGGGGACTCTGGTATTGGCTGACCGCCAGTCCCGGGGATGGATGTATCTTCAATGAATACATGGGGTCATATTGCGAACTCGGTGATGTGGCTTTCTGCCTCATAGGCGGCCCGGGAGGCCCGGAGGTCCCGATTGCGTCGTGGGCCCTGGGCATAGGCATCGCTTTGATCGCGGCGTCAGTAATCCTTCGTTACAGGAGGATTCCATAATCACCGTTAGAAGAGTTGCCTTCCGCGTCTGATGATGCCTTTAGCCAGGAAGGTTATTTCCAATCCCGGCTCAACTCCTTTCTTAAGCTTTGTGTTACCCTGCGTGAAATGACTTTTATATCACCCGATAAAATGATAGTATGAAGATCATTTAAAGTGTATTTTTATGCCCTGATTGTCAGGATCCCCTTTATGGTGAGAAGAATATGTGAGACTATTCTGATTATTGCATTCATCATGGTGTTTTCGGGCACCCTGAAATCCCAGTATGGATCCTTTGGCCTGACGGACGCCCGGCAGCTTGGGATGGGCAACACCTATGCCACCAATTCCCGCGAACTGTATGCGGCGGGAAAGAATCCCTCGCTGCTGGCGGAGCGGAATTCGGACCGGCGACTGGATATCCTGTTCCCGAACCTGTCGGCCCGGACCTATAATATCACCAAGGTCACACAGTATTTGAACGATCTTTTCGCGCAGCGGCCGATCGATATCATCGGCAATATCGACGGATCGCTCATCAGGCAGGCGTTGGAGAATGGTGGATCGTTGTACCTGGGCCTGCAGATCGGGTATCTAGGGGCCGGATACACGCACAATGAAAAGACCGGTTCTTTTTCTTTCGTCATGAAGGATTACCTCACCGGCTCCCTGAAGTTGCCGCAGAAGATCGTAGATTATTACAATGGTGAGATCCCGCAAAAGGATGTTTATTTCAGGGATTTCAGGTTTGAGGGGGCCTGGACGCGGGCTTACGAATTATCGTACGGGAAGGTGTTCCGGACCGATCCGTCGTCAGGGATACTGGCTATTTATTCCGGGATCGGGTTGAAATACCTGAACGGGTATCTCTACCGTGAAGTTGAATTCACGGCTGGTGCCGGGTATCAGGAAGAAGACGGGATATTTTACGGTTCATACAATGCTTCTTCCAAGTCTGCCCATTCGGATGATATCGATATCGGCAATGCGTTTGCAGGGAAAGATGTGGTCAGCCATGTTCCGTTCATGCATCCCGTGGGAAAAGGATTCGCTGCGGACCTGGGGCTGACGTTGCTGCTTGATCCTGGGGTTAAAGTTGGGGTTTCACTGACAGACATCGGGTTTATGGATTGGAAAGGGAAGACCAGGTCGACCTCAGTGAACGGGGTGATCAGGATTGACAGCACTTTTGATATCGATGATATTGACAGCCTGTCGAACGTGATCACCATCATCAAAGAGTCGGAACAGAATTTTCGCACGCAGCCGCCCGGAGCGGTTCATCTGGGTTTCTGCTTCATGGTGGACCATTTTGTGCGAAATTTTCCAGGCCGGATGAATATCGCCCTGGAACTTCACCAGGGGTTGAACCGCACCATGGAAAACCCTGAATATTCGCGGATCGCGATGGGGCTCGACTGGAAGCCCGGAAAAAACTGGCCCGTTTTTCTGACCGGCATGACGACCAACCGCATCAACAGGGTTGACTGGACCCTGGGAATCGGGTATGAGCTGAAATTCATGGAGATCTATATCTCTTCACCGGACTTTGGCAGTGTGCTTGAAGGGAAGAGCCTGGAAACACTCTCTTTATCACTTTGCTGGCATTTCATCAAAGGCCAGAGGAAGGGAGAATAAGTTCAACTGCACCGGTCACTTATGCGGCACGTCTGTTTTATCGCTCCTGGTTAAATTTCCAGTTGATCCGGGAACTCAGCAATTCGATGGCCACTTCGTTTTCGCCGCCCTGCGGGACGATGAGGTCGGCGTATCTTTTCGAAGGCTCGATGAACTGCAGGTGCATGGGTTTGACGTAGGTTTCGTAATGTGTGAGCACTGTACTGACGGAGCGGCCCCGTTCCAGGATATCGCGCTGGATAATGCGGATCAGGCGGTCATCGGCGTCGGCGTCGACAAAAACCTTTACATTGAACCGGTTTCTGAGGTCGGGTTGGGTCAGGATGAGAATGCCTTCCACGATGATCACTCTTTTGGGCTCGACCCTGATGGTTTCTTTAGCTCGGGCGCATTCGACATAGGAATAGCGCGGCATCTCGATGGCTTTTCCGCCGATGAGCTGATCAAGATGACGGATGAGCAGGTCCCACTCTATGGAATCCGGATGGTCGAAGTTGATCAGTTTTTTTTCTTCCGGCGACAGGTGGCCGTTATCCCAGTAATAAGCATCCTGGGAGATGATGGACACGGAATTTGGAGGCAATCCCTGGATGATCTTGTTGACGACGGTAGTTTTACCTGATCCCGATCCGCCGGCTATACCGATGACGAGCATATGTGGATGTTTTTGCGAAGATAGGGTATTTGCAAAAAAAACGTACTACCACTATAGTGGTCCTACATTTTTTCACACGAGATCATTTCGAATCCCAACTATTGATATTTTAATCAAGCTATTAGAGTCGATTTTGTTAATTTTACTGTAGAATGTTGATTTTATGAAACGAAAGCTTACATATACGGTCATCTTATCTTTAATTACATTTTTTCCGCTTTGTTCCTTGGGACAGGTACCCTTTAACTGGATTATCGATGAGATGAATCCCGGAGAGGACATCGTTCTTTTGGCGGATGAAAGCCTGTTTACTGATGGTACGAGATCTTGCCATCTTCAATTGATAAGCAACCGGGTGCCTTATCTGTATTCCGAAGTGTTCTATGTCAGTCCCGGTTCAGAATATTCCTTTTCCATCGATGTTTTTGACCCGGATACAGCCGGACAGGTTAAGATTTATGCTGATTTCCTTGATGCTTATGGGTTTGATATTTTTGGCGCACCTCCTGTTTTTTCAAGGGATTCAATGGAATGGCAGACGATCAGCTGGTCAGGGAGTGTTCCGGATCAGGCAGTTGTGGGCTATGTCCTGGTTAAGTTTTACTGTCAGCCGTCACTCTATTCATTTAATCGCGAAGCAAATATCTGGATTGATAATGCCAGGTTTATCCAGTCCGGCCAGAATCTTATTCTGAACGGAAGCTTTGAGCAGTGGTTGGTGGATGTAAAGGACTTAAATCTTGATCAGAAAGACCTGATCGTTTATCCCAATCCTTCAGGTACAAACGCAAATATAAAGTTGAATGACGGGATAGGTCGTTTATTAATCACCGATTTGGCAGGCAGGGTAATTCTTTTTCATGAAAGCGTGGCACCGGGACTCTTTTCAATCGATGTGTCAAGATATCCAGAAGGTGTTTATCTTATATCCGCCCAAGACCGGAGTGGAGGGTTGCACAGGGGAAAGCTGGTGGTATCCCGTTAGACTTTATCCGAGCAGGTCCTGATATTCCGGATGCCGGTCAATATATCTCGTGACATAAGAGCAATAGGATCTCACGCGGAAGCCTTTGGCTCTTGCATATTCTAATGCGGTTCCGGCCATTTTAGCGGCAATCCCTCTTCCTTCGAAAGCAGGAGGCACTTCGGTATGGGTAAAAACAAAGAGCTCCTGGCTGATGATATAAATGAGCATGGCCGATTTTCCTCCTTCCAGAACGACTTCGAATCGGCCTGCCGATTCATTGTGAGTCACTTTATATTCACTTGACATTGTGATGATTGACTATTGATCGCTTATAGGTATTTTTAATTAGGGCGGGGTTTAGGGTTGCTGCTGTTCAAACCGGATTTTCCATAACCCCCGGAGGTCGCCGAGTTGATAGCCAACAGCCATGTCTTCGGGATATTTTGAATGGATAAAGTCATAATCAGGGTCCTGGATGGTCTTTCCGGGATCTCCGTGGCAAAGCAGGCACATGGGATTCTGGATGACGATCGGGGCGTAGTAAATAATTTCTCCTTCTGAGACTTCGAGGTGAGGCTGCAGTTCCCGCCCATCCTTTATTTGTTGACGGTATCCCTCCATAACGGTAAGATCAAGTTCTTGCGCTTGGTTGCCATGATTTCTGAACCGGTCGGTCACACGACTGATACCAACCTGATAAACTTGATTGAGCGAATCAATGATAGGGCTGGCCTGAAGGTGGCAATAAGCTGCCGCATTTTGCACACCGCCTTCCTGCAGTGCGGCTTGTAACTCACCCGACAATACCTGAAAGCTTTGCTGGACAATGGATTTGCCTTTCGAAATATAGGCTGCCTGATCTTCAGGAGATAGGGTCTGCTTATTATGAGGCAGGGTGCAGCCTGAAAAGAAAATGAAGAATGAGACGGTGAAGGAGAAAGTGGAAAGGGGAAGTTTCATTTTATTGATTTTTTTTAAAAGTATTCTTAAAAATCGTACTACCACTATAGTGATCGTACATTTTTTTTTGAACCACCGGGTATATTTCGATTAAAAACCGGATAAACAGAAAAAAGGAGGTCATATGAAACTTGAAAGGAATTTCCTGTACCATGTTTATAACAGGGGAAATAATGGGGAGAAAATATTCTATTCCCAAAGAAACTATTTGTATTTTCTTGAAAAAATAAGGGATCATTTATTGCCTTATTCTGACATTCTTGCCTGGTGCCTCATGCCAAACCATTTTCATTTAGTCATAATAGTCCGCCGGGAGATGGTCGTGAATCGATCTATTAATCAGTCAATTGGGAAGATGTTAAGTTCCTATGCCCGAGCAATAAATAAACAGGAAAAAAGGTCAGGCTCACTATTTCAACAGCACACAAAAGCATCCTGCTTAAACAATAATCGGAGACTACGTCCAAGCTGGTATAAATTAATGGGGGCATCAAAAATTAATAGCTTCGATGATTGTCATTCATATCCAGTTGTTTGCATGAATTATGTCCATATGAATCCTGTGAATGCCGGGCTTGTCATGGATCCTTTGGATTGGCCCTGGAGCTCTTACCGTGAAATCTATGAATTAGCACCCGAATTGAATCTGGTTAATCTTGACCTCGTAAAAAATGTAGTACCACTATAGTGGTAGTACGTTTTTTTGAGACCTCAACTTGTAAATATGAACTTTTCCACCAATGACATTATCCAGCTGATATTCTTGCTGAATAAAACTCTCTAAATATGCATTGGGATAAACTCCCTTGGATACGATAAAAAGCGGTCTCAAACCCATTACACGCTCAAATTCCGTCTTCACATCAATCTGTAGCGCGTCAATATGCCGATTGTGATCCAGTAGGGACTGGTGAAGATAGGGGGTTGGACTATCCTTTTTCAGTAGGAAATAAAGAATATGATTAAAATTTCCCGTGTATAACCGGTCATTCTTTGTCATTTGTGGTTCGAGGTAAGCAGCCACTTGCTCAGGGATATCCGGTTTATCAAAAAATTCAACTTTCTGCAGGAAGATGATGATCAGCCCGACGACTGTCAGCATAGACAAGCCAATGCGCGGTGAGATCAGCCTGTTTATCCATTTTGGGCGTCGCAGCTCCGGATGAAAGAAAAACCCTGCAAACACACTGACCGGTAACATCAATTGTATGGTATAATGACCAAAAGTATTTCCCGGAACGATTACTGCGATCAGGGCCATGAGGGTCCATGCAATTGCCAGGATCCTGTAATTATTGAAATGTTTAATCGACGAGTTCTTTCTAATGAGGATGAAAATAAAGAAAAAGATTGCCGGGATGAACCTGATAATGAAATCCAGGATGAATTTTATCATTTCAATCAGTTGGAATTCAGACGGATAACGAGCAGGTGCTTCGAAAATGATTTCACGGAATGCTTCATAGTTTCCTGAGTAATAATATTGAAGATTAATGAAAGCAAAAGGAATTAGAAAAGTGAATGAGGCGGCAGCGATCCTGAGTAATCCGGCTTTTCTTTCTTTCTTCTCCAATTTGAAATTCAGAAACATATAGAACAATATAAATGTCGCAAAGTCAAAAACCATAACATACTTGATAACGAAGCCGATACCTGCCATTAGGCCGGCGAGCAGAAAGTTCCACCATCTTTTATCTCTCAGCAAAAAATAGAGGGCTGATATGGTGAACAGGTTGAAGAATATCTCCGTGTTGATCGACACCCCGTAGAATGCCCAGCAGGAAACTAAAAAGATATATATCACCCCACCAGCCAGACCAGAAGGATGATCCTGAGTCATCAAACGGATCACCCGATATATAACCCATGCCGTCAAGCCGATCCAAAGGGCCGACATCAGCCGGATCATGAAAATGGAATGCCCGAACAGGTATTGGAATCCGGCCATGATCCAAAACATGCCCGGCGGTTTGATATCGATATAATCAACATATAGAACCTTGCCCAGTAGAAGCTGCCGTCCAATCTCAAAATAGGTTGCTTCATCCTGGTCCATAACGCTCGGGAAAAAGCTGAAGAAGCGGAGTACAACCGAAAGAATCAGGAATACTGCCAGCGCAGTTGAAGCTTTTGATTTAAAAAAACAGGATGAGATCACGGACAATATGAGTTTTGCGGTAAAATTAAGTCAAAAAAAAAGGTGATCCGCTTTAAGAACTTAAAAGGGGATGCACCTTAAAATGTGTACGACCACTATAGTGGTAGTACGTTTTTTCGCTTACCTTTATCCTTTTCAAATCCAAACCATCTTACCGGTCTCATTATTTAAACGGAATCATTTAAATTTTAATTCCTGTACGCATGCTCCGGTACTGCTTTCTATTTGCTCTTTTCCTTGTGTCCTCCTGCGGTAAGGAAAAGGAGGATCCCATTGTGTCTTATTCCGGAATTGCCGGCCAGACAGGGCATTGCAGTCTGGTTAGTGCCAACGGAAATTTGTTCATCGTCGGGAAAAGAAATCCTGACTTGCTCATCATCAAAACCAATCTTGAAGGCCTGAAGATCTGGGAAAGAACCTATTCAATTCTGGGCGATGGTTCAGATAACGCTGGCCAGCAGATCATCGAAACCCATGATCATGGTTTTGTGATCTCCGGGGGTGCACTTAATCATAACTTTCTCCTCAAAATCAATGAGTCGGGAGATTCGCTCTGGACCTTTGTTTTTCCTGAAAATGATCAGCAATTCTTCGCCGCCACAGCGGAATTATCCGACCAGACAATCCTGGTGGCCAAAAAGGAAAAGATCAGTTTCGATCCCGAAGAGTACCGGCTGGTCTTATCTCAGTTCAGCAGCGAAGGAGAACTACTGACGACTGTGACCGGATCGGAAACCTATTCTGCCGGCTTTCGATTATTCAACTGGAGAAACAATTCAAACGGAAATATCGAATTTACCTGTTCGAATAGCACGGGAGCCTGTCTGCTGACGATAAGCCCCGGGCTTGAATTGGTCGGCGAAGATTTGATCTTTGATGCGCCATATTATTGCAATTTTGCGAATTATCCCGGACAATTCATGATCGGAACCCAAAGCGGGCTGAGCATTGAAGTCACCAAAATAATCCTGCCCAGCTCTCTTCCTCCCTCGGAGCGGATTTATCCTTTGCCTGCCACCGAATGGGTCGACCTGAGCTGGATTGAACCGATCCCGGGAGGATACATGATTACGGGACTGTTGTGGTTTGAAGCCTCCAAAGGGGATAAAGCCCGGCATCCTTTCTGCCTGCAGATCGATGAAGAAGGAGAACAGACCTGGCTGTGGTACGATGTTGACGATTTTGAGACCTGGGGCATTCCGCTTCGTTTCCATTTTATCGATAACAACCACTACCTCCTGGTTGGAAATTTTCAATACGAGCAAATACTGATCTGGCGGATAAAATAAGAGGTCCTTCCGGGCAGTGCGTGCCGGTCATCGTCCGATGATGAACTTTTCAACGACCGTGCCATTATTCGAAGATAGCCTGATGAAATAAAGACCGGAGGGCAGGCTGCCCTTGTCCAGGGCCAACTTGTGCCAGCCCTGGTAAACCGTTTCATCAAAAACAGTTTGCAGTGTCTTGCCCGTAAGATCGTGAATGGTCATCACGGCATTTCCCGGATCATTCAGCCAAAAAGTAATCCGTGTATGCTGCCGGAAAGGGTTAGGCGTGATGGTAAGCAGCGGCGAAATTTGATCCTCAGGCTGGTAATCCGAAGACATGAAACTTCCTGTACTTGATTTCAGGATCGTGTTATTCTTGCCGCAGGCATAAACGTTGTTCGTATCAAAAATGAACAGGCCGAAAAGGTCGTTGGTGGAGGGCGCCCATTCCCGGATCCAGTTTTCCCCACCATCGATTGTCTTTAATATCGAACAGGAGTTACCCACTGCATAACCGTATGAGGCATCGAGAAATTTCACCATATTCAGGGTTTGCACTGTACCGCTGACCTGCTGTATCCAGCTATCCCCGCCATCTTCAGTTTTCAGGATCGTCCCATTTTTCCCGGAGACCCAGCCGGTTTTTGTATCAAGGAAAAAGACCGAATGCAGATCGACATCAATCCCACAATGGGTTTGTTCCCAGTTTGTCCCGCCATTTGTCGTCCGAAGGACGATCCCGTCTTCGGCAGTAACATAACCGGTATCCGCAACCGGGAAATGCACCGCGTATAATTCCGTTTCAAATAAGCCCGTGGGCTGATACTGCCAGAAAAGGCCTGAAAGATCGAGGTTAAACCGGACGATCGATCCGCTCCTGCCGGCCATATAACCGTGATCGGCACCGGGCGGGATATCCAGGCTGTTGTATTTTTTCCAGCTTCCGGCATGTTGCCATGTCCATGTGGTTCCTCCGTCCCGGGTATAATACATGCAATTGTCGCCGGCAGCATAACCATCAGTCGGGCTTGAGAAGTCAATACTGGAAAGGTCCGAATCGGGATAAACCAGGTCCTGGACCTTCTGCCACTCTCCTCCGTTATCTGTGGTCCAAGCGATGGAATTGTCACCACAGGAGAAGCCTTTGCCCGGTGCCGTAAAATATATGGAACGGAAATCATCCACAACCTGTTTGGAAACGTTTTCCCAATTCATTGCCCCATCGATGGTCCTTTGAATGGGGCCGTTGTACCCGACACCATACCCTATATCCTCTCCAGTAAAACAGAGATCATCGATCCTCAGTTCTGAAACACTCATATATTCCCAGGTATGCCCGCCATCCACAGTCTTGATGATATAATCCTTCCCAAACCTCCCCACAGCATAACCGGTCAGATCGCTGCCGAAACTCACGCAGTGATATATTGCCATCGGAACACCAATCATAGGTGCAGTCCATGTCTCCCCGCCATCCTCTGTCACCAGGATACGGGGTGTGTAAAAGTCGTATCCGTAATTGCCGCCAGTGGCCACGCCGTGAAGATGACTGGTGAAAAAGAGCGAATACATAATGTACCCCCCATCGAAGACAGAGTCGGGCCAGGTGTTGCCTCCATCCAATGACCGGTAGACCCCATATCCCCCCAGGGCAAAAACCGTATCCGTGCCTATTGCGAAAAGATCCGTAAAAAATCTATTGGTCGTGAACCTCGTTTCCCAGATCAATCCGGCATCTGTGGATCTGTATAGTGTACTTGAGTTATCGGCATTCCCGACCAAATAGGCCAGGGTGTCGTTGACAATCTGCACAATCTTCAAGTCCGGGCCGGAGGGGATACTGACATCATCCCAGTTCGATCCCAGATCAGTGGTTCGCAACAACCGCCCGCCAGTCCCTCCGGCAAGTACCAACTGCTCGTCCAGGAAATGTATACAATTCAACGTTGCCTGTGAAGAATGAAAAGTGACCGACCAGCTCGCCCCGGCGTCGGTTGTGCTCAGGATCGTACCGTTATGACCGACTGCAAATCCTGTATCACTGCTGATGAAATGGACGGAATTCAAAGAATTGCCCTGCGGCCAGGGATTCGACCATTCCCACTCCTGGGCGCTTGTTCCGAACGTCATGAGTAATAGGATGAAAAGCATTGCTGGTAAGGCTGTTGTTTTCATGAGGGAGAGGATGAAGACCTATCAAATATAAGAAATTTTTGGGGATGATGTAAATGGGTTTTTGGGATTTGGATGTGAAAAACGTACTACCACTATAGTGGTACTACGTTTTTTCATTCGTTTTCTAATTTTCAGTAATTTCCCCACCCTAATTTTAATCCTGATCCTCGTGAGAACCAAACTTGTTATCGCATTCTTCACTAGCCTGATGCTGTGGCATTTCGCATTTTCCCAGAATGATTCCGTCGTTCGGAAGATCATAGAAATCGGGCAATCCGACAACCAAACCATGGATCACCTGGACGTCCTTTGCAACAGGATCGGTGGCCGACCGGTTGGGTCGAGCGCTTATGAAAGCGCTACCATATGGGCCGCACAGAAATTTAAGGAGTGGGGCATGGAGGTTATTTTGGACGAGATAGGCGTGCTGCCGGTCGGATTCAATCGTGGACCCTGGTCGGGACGGATGTTGTCGGATGAAGGAATGGTGCTGCATTTCGCTACACCGGCCTATACCGCCGGCACAAAAGGGGTGCAGCGCGGGCATGTGCTTATCGAACCGCGCACACAGGCGGAGTTCGACAGGATGAAAGGGAAGCTCAAAGGAGCATGGGTTCTGGTCAAAGGAGAAAATGACGGCCACCCGATCGACATCTCGGCCAGGGCCGACAGCATCCGAAATTCCATAAAAACAGCAAATGATTCCATAACAAAGCTCAATGATCAGATCAGGCGTGAAAATCGTGAAAAGAAAGAGAAAGGCGTTCCGGAGAAGGAATTACTGCCCTTGAATGAGGAGCCGGCCCTGTTCTACAAGGAAATGCGCGAAGCGGGAATCCTGGGGATCATCCAGTCAGCTAAAACACCGATCCGCGTGATGTATGACCGGAAGAACCTGATGAGCATGACCTTTGAAAACCTGCCGTCTGTTCCTGACATCAAACTGGATGAGCATCAATATGCCGTCATTAAGCAAATGGTTGAAGAACGGCGCTATTTTCTGCTGGAGTTTGACATCCGCAACCATTTCCGGCCCGGCCCGATCCCGTACCATAATGTTATTGGAGTGATTCCTGGAACAGATTTTCCTGATGAGTATGTGATCGTGGGCGGGCACCTTGATTCTTATGATGTGGCAACTGGTGGAGTCGATAACGGATCCGGCGCGACACCTTCGATGGAAGCTGCCCGGTTGATTATGGCTGCAGGCGGAAAGCCGAAGCGCACAATACTCGTTACTCTTTGGGGAGCCGAGGAGTTTGGCCTGCTGGGGTCCCAGAGTTGGGTCGACCGCCATCCCGAAAAGTTGGATCGGATCTCCAATATGTTCAACCGAGATGGAGGACCTACTGTGATCACTGGTATAAGCGTTCCTGGTGCGATGAAAGAGGATTTTGAAAAAGTATGCGCTCCGATTAACGATATCAATCCTGAGTTTCCCTTTAAGATCGAAGAACGGCAGCCTTCTGAAAAACCAACCAGGGCCTGGGGTACCGACAGCGGGCCCTTTGCCGTGGCCGGTGTGCCTACCCTTCATTTCAACACCGGCGATCCGAAGGGATACGATTTCAATTATTATGAAATCTGGCATACCGAACGGGATACCTACGACAAGAGCATCCGCGAATACCAGGAGCACACGGCCATAGTAACCGCAGTGGTGGTTTATGGCATCGCCAATCTGGATCACCTGCTGAACCGCGAGGGCTATTGGAATGAAGATTCCTATCCTGATACCAAGGGGAAAAAGAAGAAGTGATTGGGGAGATTTCTTCAAAAAATGTAGTACCACTATAGTGGTCGTACGTTTTTTAAGGCGCCATTGTCCGACTTCGTCCATCCAATTGATCACAATCGCACAATAGAGGCTTATAATTGCTATTCTATTGGATTGAAATAGAATAATATATAACCATGGCACGAAAATGGTTTTGATGATCTTGCACCTCATCATTCAGGATGAAATGGATTTAATTATCCCCACCAAATCATTTTTGATCTACCCCGGCAAACATCATGGTTATGAAAAAAACCTTATTTGTATTCATTACAATCGCTGGCATTCTCCATAACAGCACTATCCAGGGCCAATACCGCGATCGGAATACTGACTCTTTGATTGTGAGCGCTTTGGGAATTGTTAGTAGTGATTCTCTGGTGGCTACAGTCCAGTCCCTTCAGAATTTTGGCACACGATTCATGATGGCGCCCAACCGAAGAGATATTGCTACCTTTCTCATGGAACGACTTGTATCTTATGGTGTTCCTGAAGTCAGGCTCGATTCTTTTCCTTGTTACACCCTGCTAAATGCGCCTCCTTATTTGGTCTATGATACAACTACCTGGCAATACAACGTGGAAGCCAAGATTACAGGATCGATCTGGCCATCACGGGAGATTGTCATGATGGCCCACTACGACGATATTGTAAACGATGCAGATCCTATGGACCAGGCTCCAGGAGCAGACGATAACGCTTCAGGGGTGGCCGCATTGCTGGAAAGCGCGAGGGTTATAATGGCAACAGGCTATCAGCCGGCGCAGACCATGATTTTCCTGGTCACCGCCGCAGAAGAACTTAACACAGTGGGCGGCTCCGGGTCGCGCCACTACGCTGAAGAAGCTTCAGCAGTCGGGCGTGATCTATCAATGGTCATTAACAACGATATGATTGGATGGAATGACGGCTCCTGGACGCTCAGCATGATCAATGATCCCGAATCCCAGCGCGTCACCGACCTTGCTTCCCATGTTATCGATTCGTATACCACCTTGGAAAGGACTTTCGCATCGATTGGGACCTACTGTGATCTCAAGTACTTTCTTTACGAAGAATACGAGGGAATCTATTTTATGGAGAATATTGCCAATGGCTGGTTTCCCTATTATCATACCCTTAATGATCTGAGAGAAAATATCGATTCTGCTTATCTGGCGGAGAACACAAAGGTAAACCTGGGCTGTTTCCTTTTTTCGGATTTATTACAGATCGATGCCGCCCTTTTAATGATCGATAATATACCTGAAGTAACCTGCAGCGGATCGCTATCCCCAGTAGTTACCGTTGCCAATTACGGTTCTGACACACTCATTTCGATGGACATTGTCTGCCAGGTGAATGGAGAAGATCCGGTGACCTTTCCCTGGAACGGTAGCCTGGCCTTTCGGGAAACACAGCAAGTAGAATTGAGCGGAATCTTTTATTCCGTACTCCCGGAAAATGAGCTGGTCGTTACCCTGACAAATATCAACGGGGCAGACGATGAAATCCCGGTCAATAATGCCCATAATGTCAGCTTTGGAATGGCACAGGCAACTCCTTCCGAGGTTAAACTAAAGATCATGCTCGACAACCATCCGCAAGAAACCACATGGGAAATCAAAAATAATCTTGGTGACATCATATACACCGGTGGCCCTTATGCAACACCCAATGTCATGATCCAGGAGACCTTCGTTCTCGATGAGCCAGGATGCTATAGCTTCAGCGTTTTTGATGAAGGAGGCGATGGCTTGCAGCCAGGATTCGTATTACTTTATTACGGCTCGAATAGTGTGATCCTTTCTGTCATGGAATTCGGAAGCATGATCCGGACGGAGTTTGATGTCGGCGGGACTCTGGAGATTAGTGAGATCGCGCCTTCCGATGGGGTGGCATTCTATCCGAATCCTATAACTGACATCGGGTATATTGATTTTCATCTCACAAAAGGCACCCTTGTTGAAATAGAGTTATATAACTCCCTCGGACAAAAATTGCTTGAATTAGTAAACCATCACTATGTCCCGGGAAATCATCATATTCAATACGCAACAGCCGGACTATCGCCCGGTATTTATTTCATAACTTTCCGGATCGGGGCAGAATTAAAAACAGGCACCTTGATCAAGCGATAACTGGTCAGGTAAAAGGAATTTTTTCTTGAGACGGAAAGAGTAATTTCCAGCATTTTCGCTTCCCTGTCCAAAACATGTAGTACCACTATAGTGGTAGTACGTTTTTTCAACCGACTCCGCTCATTTCATTTCTGTTACATCCCTAAATCCGACTTCATTATCCGTTATTAATTTCTTTTAACTAGACTCAGAGCCTCCATGTAGCACTCCAACTGTCTTTGCTGATAATATTGAATCTTGGTTAAAATGCCTTGATTTTACCGCTCAGGTTTCGTAATTTTATATGTCAGGCTTATACCTCCGAAATAGTAATTCCCTCAGGTTTTAGTATTTATGCCTATAGCCGGCTATTTTACCGAACCAATAAACCTGCTTGCCATGAAAAAAATGATCCTCTTTCTCGCTATTTTTCACCTATCCGTTTTTATCCCTGATCTGAGAGCTCAGTGGTTCTGGCAGAAACCTTACCCACAGGGCAACCACCTGGGGGAAATTGTTTTCATTGACCAGAGCCAGGGCTGGACCTGCGGAAATTATGGAATTATCCTGCGCACCATGGATGGCGGTGTTACCTGGGAGCAGCAGTACAGCGGCACAGCAAACAATCTTCAGGCCATTTTCTTTACAGGAAATGAACATGGCTGGGCCACCGGCCTTAACGGAACCATACTCCGGACTGTTGATGGCGGAAACAACTGGGAGCCTCAGGTTTCACCCCTGCCGAATCAGTACAGAGGAATTGCTTTCCAGGATAATCTGACCGGCTGGATAGCCGGTCCGTGGGGGACAATCATTCACTCCGGCGACGGAGGTCAGACCTGGACTATCCAGGTGATCGATTCCAGTTACCACTTAAATGATATCGAATTTGTGAGTCTGCAGGAAGGCTGGGCCGTGGGCGGCGGTGGTTGGGGAACTCAACCCGGATGCACTATATTGCATACCGTTGATGGGGGCCAGTCGTGGCCGCCACAGACTACACCAATAGAAACGGCGCTCTGGGGAGTGGATTTCATCGACTCTATTGAAGGATGGGCATGCGGAGTCAATGGACATATTCTGCACACTAATGACGGCGGGCTGAACTGGGCCTTGCAAACCAGTGGTACAAGCTATTTGCTCTATGATATAGAAATGGAAGAAAATGGCAGTGGCTGGGCCGTGGGAAACGAGCAGACCGTGTTGCGCACGAACGATGGCGGAAATACCTGGATCCCGCAAGTTGCCAGTGATTTCATCGGCAGATTGAGCGCTGTTTGCTCCAACGGATCGGACACGGGCTGGGCGGTTGGATGGTGGGGAAGCATACTTTACACGAATGACGCAGGCAATACCTGGAATAACCTGCACTATGGCACCCGACACCCCTTCATGGATATCTTTTTCCTTGACGCGGAACATGGCTGGGCTTCAGGATATGAGGGAATCATCGAATACACTGCCGATGGAGGCATTACCTGGGAGGGGCGTTCACTATTTACCGCCAATTTCATTGAGAACATTTATTTCAAGGACGCAATGGAAGGATTTGGGGTTGGAAATGACGGACTGATCATGCAAACACTGGATGGTGATTATTCCTGGGATACGCTCGTGAGCAATACCTTCAACTACCTGACCAGCATTTGCTTTGTTGATGGTTCCCGCGGATGGGTTAGCGGGCAGAACGGAACCATACTGCACAGCAGCAACGGCGGGATTGACTGGTACCCCCAGGAAAGCGGCCTGGAATGGGAGTTTTTACGCGAGATCCGGTTTATGGATGCATCAACCGGATGGGCTGTGGGCGATGCCGGTATCATCCTGCATACCCAGGATGGTGGGTTGAATTGGCTGCAGCAGCAGAGTGGGGTGACAGACACGCTTGAAAGTGTATTTTTTGTCGATTTTCTGAACGGATGGGCCGTGGGCCGAAACGGTTACATCCTCCATACCGAAGATGGAGGTCAGTTCTGGGAAGCCCAATACAGTGATACGACGCAAATATTACGGGATGTCGCTTTTATCGACACTATGACGGGTTGGGTCGTTGGCTATGGAGGCACGCTCCTCTGTACCAATGATGGCGGCGAAACCTGGTCCAGCCAGGCAGTGACCGGTTCTAACCTACATGCCGTCTGTTTTCCGGAAAACGACTTTTCGGGATGGGTCGCCGGCGATGGCGGAACCGTCTTGCATACGGATAACGGCGGAATGTTAGGAATCAGTAAATCACCGGTAACTGATCAAAGGGCCGAATTCGAGGTTCAAAGCTACCCGAATCCGTTCCGGGAACAGACTTCAATCAGGTTCTGTCTGACTCAAAAACAGCTTGTATTCATGAAGCTTTTCGACCTTACCGGCCGGGAAGTTATGGCATTGGAACTCGGCACGCAAGAGCAGGGAGAACATACATTCCTTCTGAGCGCTAAGGGGCTGTACAGTGGGATATATATACTTCAACTTACAGCGATTCCCGCTTCCGCGGGAATGAAGGACCAACAGCGGACGGCCGGCTGCAAACTGATGGTACACTGAAATGCAGGAACCAGAATAAAGCCAAATTTTTTCAGGCCCTCATGGGTCTAGCCTGGAAAAAAAGGCTGAGAATTCAGCCAAACCTCCCGACAATATCCTTCACCGACGCCAGGTACCCGCCCCCGAAGAGGTTTACATGCACCATCAGGGGATAGAGCTGGCAAATCCCGATGCGCGATTCCCAGCCGGGCGCCATTGGGAAAGCGTTATGGTAAGATTCGTAGAATTGACTGGAAAAACCGCCGAACAATTTGCTCATGGCAATGTCCATTTCACGGAAACCATAGTAAACGGAAGGATCGATAATGCATGGCTTTCCCTTTTCATCGCAGATAAAGTTGCCGCTCCACAAATCCCCGTGGACCAGGGAGGGTGGTTCTGAAGGGAAAACATCAGGAATTACGCAGTACAGGCTTTCAAACTGTTTCAGCAGGCGATGGTCAGCCAGGCCTTTTTTGTGCGCCATGATCAGTTGTGGGTGCAGGCGTTCCTCAATGAAGAATTCATGCCACGACGCATGGTTCGGGTTGGATTGCGGCAGAGAACCGATATAGTTATCATGATCCAGCCCGAAAAAGGGATTGCTGTTTTTGTGCAGTTCAGCCAGCGAAAAACCGAAATCCTCCCAAAAAATATCCCCCGGACTTCCCGGTTCGATATACTCCAGCAACAACCAGCCAAACTCCCCGGTTTCATCAAAGGCCACTACCTCCGGCACCCTCGGCGCACCGGGCTTCCTGAGCAATTCCAGGCCCAGCACCTCCTTTTCAAACATCCCCGGATGTTTTCGGGCCAGATTATACTTCAGGAAATATTGGCCGTGGGTTGTCGTCAGCCGGAAGGCCCGGTTGATGTCGCCGCCGTGAACCGGATGTATGGATGATACCTTGGTATGATTTCCGGCAAGGGGGGATAGTTTTTGTTCTATTTCAATGATGACGGATTTAGGAAGCATAATATGATTTTCGTGAAGTTTATTAAAAAACGTACTACCACTATAGTGGTCGTACGTTTTTTCAGGGAACCTTCCGTTTCCCGGTCAGTGAAAGAACGTAATCGGTGGCGGACTCTGCCCCCTGAGCAGGCTTTTCATGGTATTCATCCGCCACTCCTCGTTGGAATAATTGTATAATGCCACCAGGGCCGGCTTGTCATCTGTCAGGATCTCCGCGTTGTCCAGATCCAGTGGATTGCTGGCCGATAGTACATCTATCGACTGTGCAAGCGCCGGGTAATCTACCGGGTAGGTTCTGCAGCATTCGTTGATATGGCCCGGGGGTTCCGCAGGCATGCGGAAATCGGATGGGGAAGCGATGAAATGGATGTCTCCGGAATGACCCGGATCCCCCGCGAAAAAGTATTTAACCGTAAACCCGGATTCGGCCAGGGTTTTGTAAACAGACCGTGCGCCGCGACCGTGTTCCCCCAGTAGAAATCCCTGGTTATTGATGATCAGCAGCCCGCCGGGCTGAAGGATCTGCTTGATTTCCCCGAATGATTCCATGGTGAACAGGTGATGAGGCTGGACCTCGCCGTTCAGGACATCGACCACCACCAGGTCGTATTTCTTTTCGCACGTTCGGATGTAATGCCTTCCGTCGTCGACAATGACATTCACTCCCTCAGGATCAAAACCGAAATATTTCTCAGCCAGCACCGGCACCCGCTTGTCGTATTCGATGGCATCGACGCTGAAGCCCATCCGTTTCAGTTCCATCGCGATGCTCCCTCCGCCCAGGCCCACCAGCAAGGCGTTCGAGTGCGGCGGCTTCATGCTCCCGATCATGGCGATGCGGTGCGGGTACTTCCACAGTGAAGCCGGCGCCTCAGCCGTATATAATTGTGTTTGCGGGATCTGATTGAGAAATAGCGTGCGGATGGGCGGAGCGGACCGGGTCTCCACCACGGTGACCTGCCCAAGGATCCCTTCGCCCCGGTACAGGAATTTCCCTGCTACATCAGCATCGGAAAAAGACTTTGACGACGCCAGGAACAGGATCAGGAGCATAATGGTGGCCATGACGGATACTGCCTTGTATCTCCTTCCGATGATGACCACGAGAATGGCCATGGAGCCCAGCAGGAAGGCCGAAAGAAAGACCGAAAGCCGTATTCCCCATTCCGGCAGAAGGTAGAAACCCATGACCAGGGTCATGATGATCCCGCCGATGGTCGAGATCGCATAAACCGTGCCCGCCGTTTTCCCAGTGCCTTTCAGCTCCTTGTTCTGCAACTGGATGAGGGTCGGAGAGATCATTCCCATGCAGAACAAGGGCAGGAACATAAAGGAGAACGAAGAGAACAGTGATCCTGCACGCAGCCCCATGTTACCGGTCATCGACATAAATTTTACCGCCAGGAACGGCATCAGGGCGATCAGCAGGGTGCCGGCAAGCAATTCCCAGAAAAGAATCTTCATGGCAGGGAAGCGATACGTGGCCCAGCCTCCGGCGAAATAGCCCGCGGCAAGTCCGCCCAGGGTGACCGCCAGCACGGAAGCCCAGACAAAGAGCGATGTTCCGAAGAACGGTGCGATCATCTTGGCCCCCGCCAGTTCGATCGCCATGACCGACCCGCCTTCAATGAACGCGATCAGGTAAAGTAGGTTGGGATTGAAAGAAATTTTCTCCCGGCTGGCATTGGCAGGCGGCGGAGGGACGGCTTTTTTGGACATTGCTTTCGGTTATTTCTGGATTATATTTAGGATCACAGAAGTAAAAGTAATCAAATTGCCGGATTTTTTTCAAACGAAGCCCTTGATGGTTTTCTTTGCATTTGTTAATGGTTAAAATGACAAATCGAAAAAATTCTTAAAAAAATGTTGGATTTGAAAAAAATGCATTATCTTTGTGAGCGAATATTCACATACTTATTAAATGGAAATAACGTCACGTCAGTTGGAAATCATTGAAGCCGCAGGTAAGATACTCACTATCTCGGGGGTTAGCGGACTAACCATAAAGAATCTGGCCAGGGAGATGCAATTTTCGGAAAGTGCCATCTACCGACATTTCTCGAGTAAAGAAGAAATCATCGTAGCCATGCTTGATTACCTCTCAGATGACATTGACACCCGTCTGGAAAGGGTATCCAACCAGTCTGATCCGGAAAAGCGCTTTGTTTCATTGTTCAGGGATCAATTTGATTTTTTTGCCCGCCACCCGCATTTTGTAGTTGCTGTATTTTCCGATGGTTTAATGGAAGAAAGCCAGAAGATCAATGAAGCCATTCTCGGACTGATGAATGTTAAAATTAAACATTTGATGCCCATCATCATGGAAGGTCAGCAAAAAGGGGTATTCACAGGTGCAATAACGGCCGAAGAAATGATCCACATCATCATGGGAACTTTTAAACTGCAAATGTTCAAATGGCAACTGGCCAAATTTCAATTTGATATTAATCGCGTTGGCGCAAATATGGTTCAATCCATCCTTACACTTATTAAAAACAATTAGCAATGGTAACAACTTCTTATCATCACAACCTATTCATGGTGCGGAATCCAATCCCAGGAAAAATTTTTTGCCCGATGAAGTTAGTGAATATTAACAAACATATTGTAAAAAGAATAATATTTTCTATCACATTGACCTTGATGTTTCTTTCGCATGAAAACACAAATGCCCAGGCTTTGACGCTGGAACAGTGCATCGATACTGCCCTGCTCTATAATCGGAATATGATGGTTTCAGCACAGGATGTTGCGGCTGCCAGAGAGAAAAATCTGGAGGTAAAAAGCAATCTTATCCCGAAGCTGAATGGGTCGGCCGATTATCGCTATTATACCAATCAGCCATACCAGCTGATGCCGGCAGAGGATCTTGGCGGACCGGCAGGTACATATAAGGAGATTCAATTCGGCACACCGCATACCCTGAATACAAACCTGCAACTGTCCCTGCCAATCTACCATCCAGCCATCTTCAGTTCTCTGGAAAGCACAGAAACCGCCTATGAACTGGCGGAAATCCAGCGGGAAAAAACAACTGAGGATGTTATAATCGAGGTTACTACAGTTTACTATAACGCTCAAGTTTTATTGCACCAACTTGTACTTCTCGACAGCAATATTGCGAACACCAAAAGTCTTGTCGCAGCGACTCGGTTGCTGCATCAACAACAAATGGCCAAAGCAACGGACGTCGACCGTTTGGTGCTTAACCTCCAGCAACTTCAATTGCAACGCAGCAAAGCAGCCTCGCAGTACCTGCAGGTGGTGAATATTTTGAAATTTCACCTGGGAAAACCCGTTTCCGATTCACTAGAGGTTCTGATCAGCGAACTGAACTCAGAAACATCCGAATTTCAAATCCATGAAACTACCGATTTAAAACTTCTGAATAAAAAATACGAATTGACTGTTGCAGAGATGAAAGGGGTAAAAAACTCCAGGCTCCCTTCATTGACAGCTTATGGCGTATATGGAGCCAGTGGGTTCGGCAATTCAGGAGACAATGGATTCTTTAACCTATATCCTGTCAGTTACTTCGGGATTAATTTGTCCATACCAATATTTAACGGAACAGCGACCCGGCATAAAATCAATCAGATCGAGATTGAACAAAAGAAAGTTGATTTACAGCAGGATATACTTGGCGAAAGAACCAACCTGGACCGCATCAATGCAGCGACACAATATCATCTTGCCAAGGAGAACCTGGTTCTGGCGGAAGACCAAATGTCGCTTGCCCGACAAATTTATTACAACACCGTACTCCAGAATCAGCAAGGCTTAGCCACCATCAGTGATGTCCTGCTTGCTGATAATGCCCTGCAGGAAGCCCAGCATAAATTTCTGATAACACTGGTGGATCTCCGCAGATCAGAACTTGAATACATGCATGTAACTGGAAATATATTGACTTATAATAAATGATCGCCATGAAAAACATTAAAAAGATTACTTACATCTTCGTTGCCATAGCCCTTATCGCCATTATCATTCTTCAACTGAAGAACAATAAAAGGATCGCCCAGGACCGGGTTTACCATTTTGATAAGGATCAGCCCATCCATGTGCAGGCAATGACCTTGTCGCGCGACGGCCTGGAACACCAGATTTCATATGCCGGTACTTTCGAACCCCAAAAAGAGACAAGGATCAGTGCTGATATTCAGGGCCTGGTAACCGATGTTCTTGTCGATAATGGCAGCAGGGTATCGGCAGGCCAGGCGCTGATTCAATTGGATAATGCCTTGTTAAAGCTTCAGTTGGAAACAGTGAAATTACAGATAGAAGGATTAGAATCAGATGTAAAGAGGTATCAGATCCTGGCTGCTGCTGATGCCATTCAGGGTGTGCAGTTGGAGAAAGCGGAACTTGGTCTAAAATCTGCATTGGTTCAGAAAGCCACTTTGGAGGAACAGATCCGTAAGACTACCATCAGGGCCCCTTTCAGTGGCATCATCACGGCAAAACTCACAGAGGAAGGGGCATTTGCTGCGCCCGGGGTACCATTATTGCAATTGACCGATATTTCTACTCTGAAGTTTACAATAAGCATAACCGATGCAGAGCTGAGCCATTTTATTCCAGGCCAGAAATTCTCTGTTCTTGCGGATGCCTTCCCCGACAAAGTCCTTACCGGAATGGTAACGCTTTCTGCAAGTAAAGCAAATATAGGGAATAGCTTCCCGGTTGAATTATCTGTTGAAAACACGCCCGACCAGATGATCCGCTCCGGAATGTTCGGGAAAGTGTTGCGGTTGAATAACCCGGACGATCAGCTTATCACTATCCCGGCGTCGTCCGTGGTAGGGACCAATATCAAACCGCAGGTCTACAAAATCATCGGCAATAAAGCAATGCTCAATGATATCACTATTTCAAACCGTTTCGGGGATAAGATCCTGGTATCACGGGGCCTGACCGCAGGTGATGTGATCATTACCGGCGGATTTGTAAATCTTTTTGACGGTGCCAATGTCCTTTATAATTAATTCAGGAAAAATGAATATCACGGCCATTTCAATTAACAGACCTTCGCTGATCATCGTCCTGTTCAGCATATTCGCCTTGTTGGGAATAATAGGCTATCAGAATCTTGGTTATGAACTACTTCCTGACTTTAACCAGCCGGTGGTTGTGATCAGGACCATGTACCCCGGAGCCGAACCAGGTGAGGTGGAAACCTCGGTTTCCCGGAAAATCGAAGATGCATTGTCCAATCTTGAAGGGGTGGACTACCTGGAAACCATGTCGATGCCCAATGCATCGGTCATCATTGCCAATCTGAAGTACGGGACGAACCTTAACAATGCCATGCAGGATGCTCAGCGGTATATTGACAATATCCGGAAAGATCTACCGGATGACATCGTGAGCCCTGTGATCACCAAGGTTTCTCCGAATGACCTGCCAATCATGTCGATCAGCGCAACAAGTGACCTCCCCGCCACGGAGTTTTATCAGCAAATGAAGGATGATTTCCTGCCACAGTTGCAGCAACTGAAAGGGGTGGCGGAAATCACACTGCTGGGGGGCGAAGAGCGAGAGATTCAAGTTAAAATCGATCAGGATAAATTGAAACTTTACAAAGTGTCGATGAATCAGGTTGTGGAGGCCATCAACCGCTCTGGCCTTGACATTCCGGCAGGGAAGGCACAAACCTGGGAGACCGGAAATTCAGTCAGGCTAACCGGTAAGTTCACCAGTATCGATGACATTATGATGGTGCAGGTTGCAATGCCCGGACCCGGTAGCCCTGTTTATGTGCGCGATGTCGCCGCTGTGATCGACGGGGTGAAAGAAATTAGCTCTGTGAGCCGGTACAACGGGAAGAATGGGATAGGATTATTGCTGAAAAAGCAGGGTGATGCCAATGCCGTGGATGTTTCCGGGTCTGTCAGGGAAAAATTGGAGCAAATCGAAGCGCTCAACATAGCCGACGGGCTAAAATTCATTATCGCCGACGATTCGACCGATAAGACTATCGCAGCAGTGAATTCAGTGGTCTTCGATCTTCTCCTCGCCGTTATCCTGGTATCCATCGTGATGTTGCTCTTCCTGAGAAGTTACAGGAATTCCCTGATTGTTCTGATCGCTATTCCCACTTCACTGGTCACAGCTTTTGCCGTGATGTGGCTGCTGGGATTCACGCTGAACCTTATGACGCTACTGGCTATGTCGCTGATTATCGGTATCCTGGTGGATGATGCCATCGTAATCATCGAAAATATCCAGCGGCACCTTGACATGGGCAAGGAAAAGCGGGCCGCAGCCATGGATGGCCGGATGGAAATCGGTTTTTCTGCCATTTCTATCACCCTGGTGGATGTTGTAGTTTTTCTTCCAATCCTGTTCCTGCAGGTTTTTGTGGCCGATATGCTCAAACAGTTTTCCATTGTGGTCATAACCTCAACGCTTACCAGCCTGCTCGTCGGATTCACCCTTGTACCATGGCTGGCCTCCCGTTTAGCAAAGAAAGAAGATCTGCAACCATCCAACATTCTCAATCGCTTTTTACTGTGGTTTGAAAAACAACTTTCTGCCTTTATCGAATGGTACGGCAGGCAATTGGCATGGGTCTTAAATCATAAACTCCTGTTCGGCGCCATTGTGATAGCCTTGCTTTTCATGACCGTTGTCATCATGCGACAGGGCATCATTGGAAAGGAAATGATGTCCACAGGGGACCAGGGGAAATTCAGGATTACCTTGGAATATGACAAGACCACCACTGTCAGGGAAAACAACATCAGAACGCAGGAGGTGGAAGCATTTATCCTTCAGCAGCCAGAGGTGGAATCAATGTTTAGCAACATTGCTGGCCCAACCACCGGTATCGGAAGCTTGGGCGTCGGTTCGTCCAATCTTTCGGAATTGACGATACAGTTAAAAGATGAAAAATTACGGGACATGGATACTGAAGATTTCATGAAATGGCTGAGAAAAGAGCTCAACCTGCAGTTTCCGTCAATCAATTTTTCAATGTCTGTACTGGGTCTTTTGCCCAAGACTGCCCCCATTAAGATCACGCTGAGCGGAATTGACCTTGACCTGGTCATGCAGACCGGGAGAGAGCTGAAGTCAGTTCTGGAAGATATTCCTGGGGCTGACAATGTTCAGCTTTCTGTCAAGGAAGGCAGTCCGGAATACAAGATCTTGCCGGATAAAGAAAAGATGCAGCGGCTCGGGCTGAACACTGCCTGGGTAGGGGCGCATTTAAGAACTGCATTTACCGGGAATGATGATGCGACACTCACAGAGGGAGGGACGGAGTATCCCGTGAGGATCTGGCTCGATGATTTTGACCGGAAGAATTATGAAGACGTACAGCGCCTGACTATCATTAACCCGATGAACGTGGCAGTAGAAGTGTCACAATTTGCCGAAGTGATCCAGGACAATTCCCCTTCCATGCTGGAACGCCTTGACCGGCAACCATCCGTGACGATCACTTCCGAATCTTTCGGTCGTCCGTCAGGGACTCTCGCGGATGACGCCATTGCTTTTCTTAAATCCCAACCTTTGCCTGAAGGGGTGAAATTGACCTGGGGAGCTGACATCAAGACTCAAAACGAAAGCTTTGGCGCACTGGCTTCGGTATTGCTCATTTCTTTTATTCTGATATACCTGATCATGGTGGCGCTTTATGATAATTACATTTATCCGCTGGTTGCCCTTTTCGCCATCCCAATGGCGGCCATCGGGGCTTTCCTGGCACTGAACCTGTCGCTGAGCCAGCTGACCTTGTTTGCACAGCTTGGATTGATCATGCTGATGGGGCTGGTCACAAAGAATTCCATCCTCATCGTAGACTTTACCAACCAGTTGAAAGCCCGGGGGATATATTACAAAGAGGCTTTGATCATCGCGGGAAAGGAACGCATGCGACCCATCCTGATGACAACGCTGGCCATGGCCATTGGAATGTTGCCGATTGCACTGGCCAAAGGCACTGCCAGCGAATGGAAAAACGGCCTGGCATGGGTGATCATCGGAGGCCTGCTTTCATCCATGATCCTGACCGTATACCTGGTTCCAATGATCTATTATCTGGTGGACGCGCTCAAAGAAAAGATTTCAGGAATTCGGAACCGGAATTCCCACGATCGCAAATTATCGCAAAAACAATGAAAAAAGCCGCTTTAATTTTCTCCATATTTCAGTTACTGGCCCTGACAGGGAGCAGCCAGGACAAGAATAAGGTTTCCCAGGCGGATCTCGGCATGATCTCACAAGTGAACCAGGGGAATAGTTATATCACCTTCCCTTATGAGTTCGGCAACATGGAGGAATTATGGTTCGAGGCGAACATTATTCCCAACTTCCTGGTCCGAAAGAATAAAAGTGCCCGCCTGATGGGCGTGATCACTCCGCAAATGATCATCAGGATGTACAGGGAGGAGTCGTTTCCGGTCAGAACCCCCAGCTATATACCGCAATTAACCGTTTATTATCTCATTGGAAACAAACAACATATTGAAAACCTGACCATTTTCGGGCGATTCGCTCATCATTCCAATGGACAAACAGGAAGCTTTTATAATGAGAACGGGGATGTTAACCACCTTTCAGGCGATTTTTCAACCAATTTTGTGGAAGCCGGTGCCATTTTCACGAATTTTAATCCAAGGCTTAACGCTTACCAGTTTTTTTCCTCATCCCTTGAAGTTCATCCGGGAAACTGGTCGGTGGAAGAACTCTGCGACAGATACAGCACTGTCCGATGGCATCATACAGCATCGATTTTTAAACTGTCGCACGGGAAGCCTGACCGCCATGAGAAGAAACCGGATATTTCAATGAAAGCCCGCATTAGCTGGCTATTTGGAGAGATTGATGATTGGTCGCCCTCATCTCCTGACCGGCTTGTTTTCGATCTGGTTTTTTTCTATCGCCCCGGATTCCTTGAGGAGATAGGTATTTTTTTACAGTTTTATCACGGACTGGATTATTACAACATCTATTTTGATGAGCACCGCGATCTGATCCGGTTCGGCATCATGACTGAGCAGCTACGGTTCTGACCCGAAAGGATATTGGGCATAAGGCGCCGCGTTCTTACTCACAAGGTTCAGAATCTTCATCCGCCTGCAAATGAGTGAGCAAAATTGTTTTTCAATTGCTACTTATGGCTGAATGCCAGGGCGAACTGCATCGCCGCCACCGGCTCCAGGGATCGCACGATATCCTTTTCACCGATCTCGAAGTCGGTCAGCCTTCCGGAAAGGTACTGTTCATAGGCCGCCAGGTCAAAATGGCCGTGGCCGCTGAAGTTGAACAGGATGGTCCTGCTTTTTCCTTCCAGTTTGGCCTGATTGGCTTCCCGGATGACCTGTGCGATGGCGTGGGCCGTCTCAGGCGCTGGCACGATGCCTTCCGAACGGGCAAACTTGACAGCCGCCGCAAAGGTTTCCAGCTGAGGCACGGCATTAGCCTCGATGAGCCCGTCCTTCAACAACTGGCTTACAATGGCGCCGGCGCCGTGATAGCGCAATCCTCCGGCATGGATCTTTGGCGGCAGGAACTGGTGCCCAAGGGTATACATCGCGATCAGCGGCGTCATACCTACTGCATCACCATAGTCATACATGAACTTGCCCCTTGTCAGTTTGGGGCAGGAGGCGGGCTCCACGGCTATGAACCGGATATGGGTGCCCGCTGTGAAATTAAGCCTCAGGAAGGGCAGACTTATCCCCGCGAAGTTTGAGCCCCCGCCAAAACAACCGATCACTACTTCAGGAAAATCGTCGGTCTTCCTGAACTGTTCCACCGCCTCCAGTCCGATAATGGTCTGGTGCAGCAACACGTGGTTCAGCACGCTGCCCAGGGAATACTTGGTTTGCGGGTCCTTGAGGGCCGCTTCCACCGCCTCCGAGATGGCTATGCCCAGACTGCCCGGGGAATCGGGGTCCTGGGCCAGGATCTTCCGGCCCGCCTCCGTGGTATTGCTGGGGGAAGGGATCACCTCGGCGTTCCAGGTGTTCATCATGGACTTACGGGAGGGTTTCTGCTCATAACTCACTTTGACCATGAATACTTTAAGGTCGAGGCCGAAGTATTCACAGGCGAAGCTCAGGGCGCTGCCCCATTGGCCAGCGCCGGTCTCCGTGGTGAGCCGTTTCACGCCCTCTTTTGCGTTGTAATAAGCCTGGGCAATGGCCGTATTGGCCTTGTGCGATCCTGACGGACTGCCCCCCTCGTACTTGAAGTAGATCTTCGCGGGGGTGTCCAGCATCTTCTCAAAGTTATAGGCCCTCACCAGCGGGCTGGGGCGGTAAAGGGTGTAGGCATCAAGGACCTCCTCCGGGATCGGAATGTAGCGGTCAGCCGACACCTCCTGCATGATCAGCTCCATGGGGAACAGGGGAGCCAGGTCATCCGGCCCGAGCGGTTGCCGTGTGCCGGGATGCAGCGGCGGCAGCGGTTTGTTTGGCATATCGGCCAGGATGTTATACCATGCCCTGGGCATCTCGTTCTCATTCAGGTAGATCTTTCGTGTTTTCATCGTTTTATCATTTTAAGGTGAATAAAAAAAAGAGGAGCACCGCTAATGGCACTCCTCTTTCACAAGGTCTTATGGTAAACTACCTATACGTCATGGCCAGTCGCGGGAAGGGATCCTCCTTTGAGCCACCACCAGCAAGTCGTATGGGTGTTGTTGATCATCATTTCAGTATTCGTTCTCCAAAAATAAACATCAAATCCTTTCAAAATTCGTTTTAAGAATATTTTAACAATTCCACGGCGGGATTCGAGTATTCCAGAATTCCATGATTCACATTCATAATTCAAAATTGATATTGCCCCCTTTCCTTTTTCAGCAGGTTCATCCTGCCGACCTGCGGCTTTATCGCTTTTCATTTTCACAAACCTTGAGGCGGGCGTGGTTTTACTTCAGAGCGTAATCTTCCAATACGGTTGACAGAAAATACCGCCCCCCACTAAAAAATAACCGATGCATTTGATTAATCTACAACGGTTTAGCTTGATTTCTTGATAGCCTTGAGTGGAATATTACCGAACACTTTTCTCCTGGATCTTTAATAGATCAGCCAACGAAAAACTTACGAAAGTGCCCACCAGATAGCCTAAGTCACCTAAACTATTAATCCTCTCAAGAGAACATATCCCCAAGGAGTATTGAATACTCCAAAACGGCGAAAATTTCGCGAGTGCAATCATTGCACTTCTATACCACACATTAAAATTCTAACTTTAATGGTGTAGATGTTGCCGATGATATATAGTATGTTTATATAGCTAATCTGGAAATCTAAAAGCAATGGGTTTGCATATATGTTTTAAGCAATTAGAATATCAGAAATGAAAATGAAATCAAATAGTTTATTATTTATTCTTCTATTGTCATGGGCAACGATAACTCACGCTCAGTCAAACTTGCAAATGGTAAATATTGGCGATTTCAAAACTTCCAATGGGGATATCATTAAAAACTGTAACATTGGCTATCGAACAGTAGGTAAACTAAATGCTGAAAGAAGCAATGTGGTATTATGGACAACCTGGTTTACCGGGACAAGTGAATCAATTATTAGTCAGGGATTTATAAACAATCTGATTGATACAACAGGTTTGTTTATCGTTATTGTAGATGCTTTAACCAATGGTGTTTCAGCATCTCCATCCAATACTGCAGATTTCCCCGAAATATCAATTCTGGATATGGTGAATTCTCAGCATGAATTACTTGTCAATCATCTTGAAATTGACCATTTATTTGCGGTGATGGGGATATCTATGGGTGGCCATCAGACTTTTGAATGGGTTGTAGCCTATCCTGATTTTATGGACAAGGCTATTCCAATCGTTGGAAGTCCTAAAGAAACTTCGTACGACAAGCTTTTTTTGCAAACGATGGCTGACATAATTACTGAAGCTGGAAAAGATGCTCAAAAACTTGATTTTGCTTATAAGCGAGCGTATAATATTTTACTCATGAATTTATGGACTCCAGCCTTTTTTGCAAAAACTCATAATCCTGATAGTCTTGATCTTGTTCTTAATCAAATACATTCTCAATTGATGGAACCGGAGGATTATCTGGGTGGATTGAAAGCGATGATACCCCATGATATATACAAAAGTGCTGGATGTGCATTGAAGGACATTAAAAATGTTATAAAAGCCGATATGTTAATAATTCCAGCAACGCAAGATCATGCTGTAAATCCACTTTCAGCTATCGAATTATCAAAAGAGCTGAATGCTGAGTTGGTGACATTAGATGGTGATTGCGGACATTCTTCGTTTGCCTGTGAAACTGCGAAAATCAAGAATGCTATAACCGCATTCTTAAATGATAGATAAAATATAATTTTGTAGCCCCACCAGGAATCGAACCTGGATCTAAGGTTTAGGAAACCTCCATTCTATCCGTTGAACTATAGGGCCAAACTCCCAAGGTTTAAGTTTTAAGGTTTAAGGTTTAAGTTGGGGACTTAAAACCCAAAGCCGAAAACGGGCTGCAAAATTAATAAAATTATTAAAAATCCCGAACTTAACCCTTAAACCTTAACACTCAACACTAAAAAGTACAATTCCCGAACTTAACCCTTAAACCTTAACACTCAACACTAAAAAGTACAATTCCCGAACTTAACCCTTAAACCTTTGATCTCCACACCAGTATGCTCATCGTCCGATCAAAACAGAAAGTGCTCAACATTGCCCGGATCAAACCGGCGTTGTCAGAAGAATATTTAATCCGGAGCGACATTTTAAAAGAATGGTTTGTGCGCATCACCGGGCTTGGCGCCCACGGTATGGCAACGCTTTTGTTCGTGCACAGAACCACGCGGGTGGGGTATCATTGTCCTGGAAAAATCACTGCTGAAAACCATTCCCGGGTTTATATCCAGGCAGGAGAATCGGCGGGCATTTTATGGTGCAGGCCAGTGACCATTTGGAAATGATCATCGAAGACCTTGATCCTGGAGTCATATGCTGCACCAACGACCGCAAGACCCCGGTGATCATCAACCAGTTCAAGCTGGATATGGAGGCCTTGTTTTATACCCATTTTGATGGGCAAACCTTCGACAACTGCTCTCTCATTGAGGATGAGTTTCTCAGGTACCCCAACAAGCTGCGGGCGGGAAGCGGATTCACGTTGCTTAAGTGGGAGTTTGGGAAGGTGCTGAAGGCAGAGGGAGGGAAAACCGTCCGACCACTATAGTCGTAGTACGAGAATTCAGTTAAACCGCTTTTAAGCTGACCCGGCATGCAAAATCCGGGCTGTGATCAAAAAAACGTACGACCACTATAGTGGTACTACGTTTTTTAAACGGAACTTCGCCCATGCTGCCCATCATCAATGCCATTTCTGAAATCCCAAATCCCATAATGCAAGTTCTCAAGGACACAGGGGCACATGGACGAATTGATGAAAAGAAAAAAAACGTCAACTAAAAAAAAATTCCCGAACTCAAACCTTAACCCTTAAACCTCAACACTACTTAATCTCGCTTCCTGCCTCCAGCAGATCCTGCGGGGTGATCAGGCTGAGCGTCCCGTCGGGGCTCTCGGCCGACAGGATCATGCCCTGGGATTCTATGCCTCGTAGCTTTCGCGGCACCAGGTTGATGATGAAACAGAACTGCTTGCCAACCAGGTCTTCCGGCTTGTAATACAGGGCGATGCCGGAAACGATGGTGCGGACGTCAAGCCCGGTGTTCACGGTGAGCTTCAGCAACTTGTCCGCCCCTTCGACCTTCTCCGCGGCCTCTACGGTGCAGACGCGGATATCGAGTTTCGAGAAATCGTCGTAGACGATGGTTTCCTTCTGGGGCTTCAGTTCAACTTTAGGGCCTGTTTCTGCGGATGTCGCGGCTTCGTTCATTTTCTTCGTGTTTAACAGTTTCTGCACCTGGGCTTCTATGGTGGGATCTTCGATCTTTTCAAAGAGATATTCGGGCTGGCCAAGTTGGTGGCCGGGCTCCAGCAGTTCGGGATTGCCGGCTTCGGCCCATTTTCTGACCGGAAGGTTCATCATCCGGCTCAGTTTGTCGGCCGTAAACGGCAGGAACGGCTCGCAGAGTATGGCCAGGTTGGCGCAGATCTCCAGGGAAATGTTCAGGATGGTCTTCACGCGCTCCGGGTCGGTCTTGTAGAGCTTCCACGGTTCGGCGTCGGTGAGGTATTTGTTGCCCAGGCGGGCCAGGTTCATCATCTCGCCCAGCGCCTCGCGGAAGCGGAACTGGTCGAGGCTGCCGCCGATCCTGCCGGGAAAGGTCCTGATCTCTTCCATCGCGGCTTTGTCGGCCTCCGAGAGTTCACCGCGTACCGGCACTTTCCCCTCGAAATACTTGTGGGTGAGCACCAGGGTCCGGTTCACGAAGTTGCCGAAGATGTTGAGCAGCTCGCTGTTGTTGCGGGTCTGGAAATCCTTCCAGGTGAAGTCGTTGTCCTTGGTCTCCGGGGCATTGGTTGTCAGCGCGTAGCGCAGCACGTCCTGCTTCCCGGGGAACTCTTCCAGGTATTCGTGCAACCACACGGCCCAGTTCCTGGAAGTTGAGATCTTGTCGTTCTCCAGGTTCATGAACTCGAAGGCCGGGACGTTGTCGGGCAGGATAAAGCTGCCTTCCTCCCTGAGCATCGACGGGAAGATGATGCAGTGGAACACGATATTGTCTTTGCCGATGAAGTGGATCAGGCGGGTATCGGCGTCTTTCCACCAGGTTTTCCACTCTTTGCCATGGATCTGCGCCCATTCCCTCGTGGCGCTGATATAGCCGATGGGCGCATCGAACCAGACGTACAGCACTTTTCCTTCCGTATCCGGCAGCGGTACCTTCACTCCCCAGTCGAGGTCGCGGGTGACGGCGCGGGGCTGCAGCCCGTGGTCGAGCCACGACTTGCACTGCCCGTAAACGTTGGGCTTCCAGTCGTCCTTGTGCCCTTCCACGATCCATTCGTGCAGCCATTTCTGGTATTTATCGAGGGGTAGGTACCAGTGTTTGGTCTCTTTTTTCACCGGAACGGCGCCGCTGAGGGCCGATTTCGGGTTGATCAGGTCGTCGGGGCTGAGTGAGGTGCCGCAGCTCTCGCATTGGTCGCCGTAGGCTTTTTCATTGCCGCAGCGGGGGCAGGTGCCGGTGATGTAGCGGTCGGCGAGAAATTGCTGGTGCTCCTCATCAAAGTACTGCAATGAGGTCTTTTCGATGAATTCGCCCTTGTCGTACAACGTGGTGAAAAATTCAGATGCCGTCTCGTGGTGGATGGGATGGGAGGTGCGGGAATAGATGTCGAAGGAGATACCGAATTCTTCGAATGATTTTTTGATCATCTCATGGTACCGGTCGACCACCTGCTGCGGACTGACGCCTTCCTTGCGGGCCTTGATGGTGATGGGCACGCCGTGCTCGTCGGATCCGCCGATGAAGAGAACCTCCACGCCTTTGGAGCGGAGGTAGCGGACATAGATGTCGGCCGGCACGTATACCCCGGCCAGGTGGCCGATGTGAATCGGGCCATTGGCATAGGGCAGGGCGGAAGTGACGGTGGTGCGTTTCCAGTTTTTGTTTGCCATGAAATAAGATTTAATCAACAAAATTAGGAATTATCGGGTATAAAACCGGAAAATCCGGATTAAGGGATGGGACGGTTTTATTGTTTCACGCAAAGAAATGCAAAGAATTCGCAAAGAGCGCAAAGAAGGAGGGGATATGGATGAAAACAGGCTATCTTATCTGGTAATCGGAGCAGCTATCGGGACTCACAGGAATGTGGGGCCCGGCTTATTGGAATCTGCCTACGAATATGCACTGGCATTTGAATGCCGGGAATTAGGGCTTGACGTTAAACAGCAGGTTCCTGTTCCCTTTATATACAAAGGCAAGAAACTGGACGTTGGCTATCGAATCGATCTATTGGTTAATGATCTTATTATTGTGGAGATTAAATCAATCGAATGCCTTCAACCGGTTCATTATGCGCAGTTGTTGACCTATCTGAGGTTATCGGATGTCAAACTCGGTTTATTGATTAATTTTAATTGTTACCAGCTGAAAAGCAAGATCCATAGAGTTGTCAATAAATTGTAATTTTAATCTTTGCGTTCTTTGCGAATTCTTTGCATTTCTTTGCGTGAAATATAAAAGTCCCATGATCACCCTTCCCTATTTCAAAAAACCTTACTTTAGGTTTTGATTAAGCGATTGGAAAAAGAACTGCAAAGCACTTCGAGACCGTCTGACATATGTTTAGGAACCGATCATATTTCTTTGGATGGCTCTGTGCAGCAGGGCTCCTGATCCCGTTGATTCTCCTGAACATGCAGTGCCGGAGGCAGGAATCCCCAGCCGAGTGGGCGTTGAAACAGCAGATCGACAGCCTGAATTCGCTGTACAGTAAAGATCAGAAAATTACCTTAGAAAGCATCGGGTTGGCGGCGAAACTGGCGGATATAAGTGATTCCATCGGCTATTCCAAAGGCATCATTGAGGCATCTTTGCTCATGTACCAGGCATATTTCGATGAAAGCATGTATCCGGAAGCGCTGGAAATGCTCACCAGAGCCACAGAAAGTCTGGAGGATGCAGATAACCCGCTTCTGGCCGGGCGCGTCTATTTTTATTCCGGGCAGTTCCAGGAGCGGATCAACAATGATGAGCTGGCTTTGAATTATTATCTGAGATCAGCAGATCGTTTCTATGCCATCCATGATCAGGGTCGCCTGGCCAAGGTCTACCGCCAGATCGGCAATGTTTCCTTCGACAATGAAGACTGGTCGCTGAGCTACAAATACCGATGGCTGGCTTATGAGACGCATCTGGAGACCAGGGACTCGCTCGAGGTGATCAAAGACCTGAGCAATCTCAGTATTTTTTACAACCGGCAGGGCAAGAGAGACAGCGCCGAGTTGTTTCTGAACCAGGCGCTTCAGATCAATGAGCATTTGAACAATCCGCGCGACCAGGCTCAGTTCCTGATCAATGTCGCCAGTTTTGCCGTTGAGGATGCAAGGTATGAAGAGGCAGAAAAACTGCTGTACCAATCAATGGAAATCTGCGACAGTGTTGATAACAGCAAGGACTTTTTGTATATAGCGCCTTATGTTTATGTCAATCTTGGGTTGATCCGTCAAAAGAGGGGGCAAATCGACCAGGCGAAGGCCTTGTTTGAGCGCTCGCTCGAGCTTTCCGGCCCCAGCGTGAACCTGCCGGCCCGGGCCGGGATCAATTACGAGTTGTACAAAATCAATGCTCAGATAGAAAATCATGCAGAAGCTTCCGGTTATCTTGAAAATTATCGCATCCTCATGGATTCGAATAACCGGGAGATCAACAAGCAAAACCTACTGGCCCTGGAAATGAAATACAATTACGAGCAGCAGGAACTGGAGCGGCTGGAAAAAGAGAAGAAGCTGAAACTGATCATGTCGGCGGCGGGTATCGTTGCAGGCCTGATCATGCTGGTTCTCCTGCTTCTTTATTCCCGGCAGCGGATCAAAGTGAAAAATGTCAGGCTGGAACGAAAGATCCAGGACATCAACCTGGAGCGGCTGAACCGTGAACTGGCTTCGCAGGCGCTGAACATGGTCAGGATGAATGAGCGCAAGGTTTCGCTGATCAATGCGCTGAAACAGCATCTGCCCAGCGTCAGGAAAGAGAATCAGCAAATCCTGCAGCAGGTGATCTCAGGATTTGAGAGCGATCAGAATGAAGCCGCCTGGAAGGAATTTGAAATGCGATTCAAAGAGGTGCATCATGAGTTTTACGATAAACTGATGGCCATTAATCCCAATCTTACTTTGAATGAAAAAAGATTGTGCGCCTTCCTTCGGCTCGACATGACTTCAAAAGAGATATCGGCCATTACCGGACAAAGCATCCGGGCCATCGAGCAGGCCAGGATCCGCTTGCGCAAACAGCTGGGCCTGACCAACCAACAGGTTTCCTTATCGGCCTTCCTTGCGTCATTATAAATACACTTTCCCCTTTTAACGCTTTCTCATCATTTTATTTCAAAACATTGTAAAACAATTTTTTATGATGTTTTGTGATAGAAATGTGTCATGGTCATCCCACGCTTGTAATAGTATTGATACACTCCTGGACTTTCATCTCATTTTAACCGCAAATACTTTTGGGGGAAAAATTTCATTTATGTCATCCAATAAGATTGACCGGCCGCCAAAGCCTGGGAAAAAAAGCCGGACCCGGGCTCCAAAGAACCCCATCACACCGGATCAGCTGCTGTCAGATATCAACGAGCAGACCGAGGCATTAAATAAGATCATCAAGAAATTCAGCGAGCCACCGGCGGAAGTTGAAAAGCCGAAAAGACTCAAGAACAAAGGCAAATCCAAAAACAAATAAACTATATTAAATTTGAAAAAGATGAAGAAAAAAGTACTCTTGATTGCAGTTGTACTGTTGTACAGCCTGATCGGCATGGGTCAGATCTCCGGTACGAAAACGATCCCGGGCGATTACAGCTCTGTTGCTGCGGCCATTGCAGACCTGAACACTTCCGGCGTCGGAACCGGGGGCGTCACATTCAACATATCGGCGGGATATACGGAAACGTTTGCCAGCCGGACGGACGGTCTGATCACAGCTACCGGGACTTCGGCCAGTCCTATCATTTTCCAGAAAAGCGGTGCGGGAACAAATCCCCTGATCACAGCCGCCACGCCGGGCATCGGCAACTACGATTACATTTTCTGCATTGGTGGCGGGGATTATATCACTTTCGACGGGATCAATGTACAGGACAACCCGGCCAATACCACTCCTGCCACACAAATGGAATACGGTTTTGCATTGCTGAAAGCATCCGGTACGGATGGAGCGCAGTACAATACCCTGAAAAACGGCTCCATCAGCATGAGCACCAATGTCAATGCTTACGGAATCTATCTTGATAACTGGAGCTATACGGCACCCGGAACACAGTTAACCGTAACCGCGGTGAGCGGCTCCAATTCCTGGAACAAGTTTTATAGCCTCAACCTGAATAACTGTTACGGCGGCATCAACCTGAAAGGATTCGCCGATGTCGAGCCCTATGCCTTTTACGACCAGGGAATTGAGATCGGGGTTGACGGGGGCAATTATTTCAATTACGCTGCGATGACAGGTACCACCACGAATTCCTATGGCATCAACACCCTCTACCAGAACGGGCTGGTCATTGCGAACAACATGTTTTCGGGATCCATATCGGTGACAACAGGACGGTATTACGCCATGAACCTCCTGGATGCCCATAATGCTGACCTGGATGTTTTTAATAATACCCTCAGTATTTCGTTTACCGGAACGGGGCATTTCTATGGCTTTTATATTAACGGCGAGTTATCGGGCCAGTACGGGCGGACCAATACGGTGAATTTCTACAACAACCAGGTGATCAACAACACGTTCCCGAATCATACCAGTGGTAATGTGGTGTATACCTATGTAACGGTCAGTTCCTTGAATTTAAACATTTACGGCAACCTGATCAGCAACAATGCCATTGGCTCCACCACAGCGAATTCCACCGGCCTTGTCTATTATGCATATTACCGCAGCAATCCGGCGGTTCCGCAGACAGGAGCCATAAGCACCTATAACAATACGATCTCGAACAACACCCGAAGTTCGGCAGCGGCCACCGTTACCTCTCTGACATATTTCCTTTTACATTCAGGGCAGACCAATACATTTAACCTTTATGGGAATGTCATTGACAATAATACGGCCATCGCCGGGAATGCATATGGTATAATGATCGCACACATCGGGGCAAACAAGAACATATACAATAACCAGATTACAAATATCTCAGGAAGATGTGCCGCTCTTTATGGCATATCTAACGCAAATGGAATTCAAAACACCCAAATTCATAATAACCTGATCCAGAACCTGAGTTCTTCCGGGAATCCCAATGCAAGCTTTCCTACACTTTACAGTGTATATGGTATAAACCAGTTTACCGGTAACAACACGCACTACTTTAATAATTACATAAGTCAGTTGTATGCTCCATTTTCTACATCCTCACATGCCCTCATAGGAATAAGGGTTGCTGGGTTGAACAATAATTTTACAGGACTATACAACAATACCATTTACCTGGACGGGACTTCTGCAAATGATGGTTTCGGGGCAAGGGGTATTTATGCCGAAACCGGCTCCGAACTTGATATGCGAAATAATAACGTGGTTGTCAATTCGGTGCCGACAGGTGAGTATGGCTGTAATGTAGCATTCTACCGTACGGATGACAACCTGAATACCTATCAGCAGGTATCCAACAACAACAATTTCTACGCAGGCACGCCCGGATCCCGTAACTTTATTTACATGGCCCTTGCCGCCGATTCTCTTCAGACGCTGGAAGAATACCAGGCACTGGTTTTTCCGCGGGATGCCCAGTCGATCTCTGAACTTCCCCCATTTGTGAACGTAACCACAAGCCCCTACGATTTGCACCTGGAAAACGATGTGATTACCAAGTGCGAGAGCGGCGGGACGATCATCTCCTCCCCGCTTGCGATCACCACCGATTATGACGGCAATCCCCGGTACCCGAACCCCGGTTACCCGGATAATCCGCTCTCACCGGCCATTGCTCCCGATATCGGGGCCGACGAATTTGCCGGCATTTATGCCGATCTGATCCCGCCGAACATCGATTATACGCCGCTTATCAGTACTTCGGTGCCGGGTGAAAGGACTTTGACCGCTGTCATCACCGATCCCAGCGGCGTCCCGACATCAGGCACAGGACTCCCGGTGCTTTACTGGAAGATCAACAACGGCTCATGGATGTCATCCACTGCAAGCTGGACCAGCGGGTACAGCTACACATTCACTTTCGGCGGCGGAGCCGTGTTAAATGATGTGGTTTACTACTTTGTGGCGGCCCAGGATAACGCCCCGACCCATAACGTCGGATGCAGGCCCATTGGCGGGGCAGGAGGCTTCACCAGCAACCCGCCGGCATGTTCCATTCCGCCAACCCACCCCGACGAATATACGATTGTCGGCACCTTGTGCGGAACTTACACGGTCGGGACCGGGATGGACTATCCTACAATTACTGCTGCCATAGCTGATCTGAACACAAAGGAGGTTGTCTGCCCGGTGGTCTTTGAACTCTGGGACGAAACCTACTCCACCTCGGAAACCTTCCCGCTGGTCATCTATCCTTATCTGGGCGCCAGCGCCGATCGTACGGTCACCTTCAGGCCTAAGCCGGCAGGTTCTGTGACCGTATCCGGCTCCTCTAACACAGGCATTCTGGTATTGCAGGGCTGCCAGTTTATTACGATCGACGGATCCAACAGCGGGGGCAATGACCGGAGCCTGACCTGGGAGAATACAAGCACGGCAGCCAACAGCTTCACGATCGGCTTGTTCAATGAGTATCCCCAGGGAGCTTCCAATTGCGTGATCAGTAACAACAACATAAAATCTTCCGCACAACTCACCTCAAATACGTATGGTATCTTCCTGGATCCCGCCTGGGGTGGCTTTGACAACATAATTATTGATAATAACAAAGTAATCAGTGCCAGGAACGGAATTCAATTTTCCGGGAAGTGGAACAATAAGGCATACAATGGGAGGATCACCAATAACATCATTGGAAGCCTGACCCCATCCGAGGAGATCAAATTCCAGGGGATTGTTGTTGTGGATGCGGTCAATACACTGATCCGGGGCAACGAGATCATCGGCCCGGTTTCCGGCAATACCAATACAAACCAGGCAGGGATCCTGTTATCGCCCGGCGCGGATTACACCGAGGTCGATCAAAACATGATCTATGGGTTTAACAGCACCAATGCCAATGGCCGGGTATCCGCCATCAACCTCGCTACACAAAGCTCCGAGACCCTTACCGCCATTACGAATAACATCATTTTCGGAATGAAAGCGGGCCGATATCCTTCCGGCATCTACCTTTCCAGCGGCGGCAGCGCCCTCATCGCCCATAATACGGTCAGTTTAACCGATACTACGTTTACCTCCGCCGCTCCGGCCACATTTTACAGTTCCTGCCTTGATGTTGGTTCCTCCTCCGTTCTGCTGGATGTCAGGAACAATATCTTCATGAACAGGCAGCAATGCGTGAACCCTGCAAACGTGAATCCAAAGACCTACGCCGTTTATTGCAGTGCCCCGTCCTCCGCTTTCACCGACATCAATTACAACGATTATTTCGTCAATGAGGTGGTAGCGCCATCCGGGTTGTCGGGCAGGACCGGTTACCTGACCATAGCCCGGAATAGCCTGGCCGACTGGCAGGCAGCCACCGGCAAGGATGTTCAATCCACCGTGACGGATCCGGTTTTCGTGCTCAACGGGAACCTTGAGCCGACAAATGCGGCACTCAACAACCTGGGGGTGTACCTGCCGCAATTGCCGGTTGATTTTTCCGGTGACCTGAGAACTGACCCGCCCGACATGGGGGCGAACAATTTTGGCAACGACCCGGCGATCCTCACCGGGGATGTTTCAGGACTCGCCTATTCTTCAGCGGTTTTAAACGGAACAGCGCTGGCAGCCGATCAGTCGGTGAACCTGTATTTTGACCTGGGTACCACTTTATCGTATGGGACAGTGCTCAGCGGAACACCTTCTGTTGCTAACGGGCTCTCCCCGGTGCCGTTCAATGCCACCGCATCAGGACTGAACCCCAACACCCTGTATCATTTCCGCGCTCGGGGCGTCGCCGCTACAGGCCTGATCGTTTTCGGGGCGGATGAAACCTTCACCACGGATTGTTTGTACCCGGTCGCTTCGGTAAGCGGGACCACGGCAATCTGTGCCGGTGCCATGGGCTTGACTTATACAACGGAAGCGGGCCATATGGATTATTTCTGGACCGTTTCTCCGGGAGGAGAGATTACTTCCGGGCAGGGGACTCACTCCATCACGGTGGACTGGAATGCTTCAGGGGCGCAAACGGTGAACGTCACGTATACGACGATTTACGGATGTCCGGCGCAAAGTCCAGGCGTGCTCAATGTGACTGTTCATCCCAACCCGGCGCCGACCATCACCGGTGCGGCCTCCAGTTGCGTTGGTTATTCCGGAGTGGTTTACTCCACTCAGGCCGAAATGGCTAGCTATACCTGGACACTGGGCTCGGGCGGCACCATAACCTCAGGTCAGGGGACACATCAGATCAATGTGGCGTGGAATGCGCCCGGGACCCACACGCTCAGCGTGATCTTCACCACCGTGAACGGATGCTCGGCCGGCGTACCCACATCATACGATGTCATTGTGTACACTGTGGATCAGCCCACGATTTCCGGCGCCGGTTTTGCCTGTGCCAATGCCGGAGTGTATATGGTGTACAGCACCGAAACAGGGATGAGCAATTACCTCTGGAATGTTTCCTCGGGCGGAACGATCGTTTCAGGCCAGGGGACCAGCCAGATCGAAGTCAACTGGACTTCGGCAGGTTCCCATTCAGTGAGCGTAAATTATGCCAATTCCAACGGATGCTCGGCGGTCAACCCGACAGTATTCCCGGTAACGGTTAATTCTGTTCCTGCTCCCGCAGGCCCAGTATCCGGAGATCAGGAAGTTTGTGAAGGAACCACAGGCGTGGAATACTCCTGCACACCGATCACGGGCGCGGCTACTTACCACTGGACAGTTCCCCAGGGCGCTTCCATTGTAAGCGGATCCGGGACCAGCAGCATTATTGTCGATTTCCCGTCCGGAGCTTCATCCGGAACAATTACCGTATTCGGCACCAATGCCTGCGGCGCAGGCGCTGTATCGCCCGCTTTCAGCGTTACGATAAACCCGGTCCCCTCCGCTCCGGTGGTAACCGCCGGTGATGCGCAACTTACCAGCTCCTCGCCGGAAGGCAATCAATGGTATTTTGAAGGGGTGATGATCCCGGGTGCCACGGAACAAACCTATGAGGCCACACAGACGGGTTGGTACTGGGCTGAGGTGACCCTTGCCGGCTGCACATCCGACACTTCCAATCATGTGTATGTACTGATCACCGGCATCCATGACCCGGTCGAAGACCAGGTGACGGTTTATCCGGTGCCCAACGACGGCCGATTCATGGTGAACATTAAAAATCCCGCTGCCACAGCTTATGCAATCAAGGTAGTCAATGCCAAAGGAGAGGTCGTATTCGAACAACAGCATATCAGCGGCCTGGGAGAACTCAGAATCCCCGTGGATATTGGGAAAGCCTCCGCGGGAATCTATCTGCTGATCATTGAAAATGAAGACATCAGGATCATCAGGAAGGTAGTTATTTGGTAGGTCACCGGATTTCTTAATGGTTATAGTTCACGATGAGCCCTGCCCTTAGCGGCGGGGCTCATCTTTTTATTTCAGTATCGGATAATTCATTTTCAATCCTCAACACAAGGCGAGATGAGGATTTCTATGAATTTCTTGGAAAATTATTGATTTCATCGGGTATTTTTTCTCTTTTTCCGGATTAACAGGTTGGGAGGGGTTTGTTTCACGCAAAGAAATGCAAAGAATTCGCAAAGAGCGCAAAGAAGGAGGGGATATGGATGAAAACAGGCTATCTTATCTGGTAATCGGAGCAGCTATCGGGACTCACAGGAATGTGGGGCCCGGCTTATTGGAATCTGCCTACGAATATGCACTGGCATTTGAATGCCGGGAATTAGGGCTTGACGTTAAACAGCAGGTTCCTGTTCCCTTTATATACAAAGGCAAGAAACTGGACGTTGGCTATCGAATCGATCTATTGGTTAATGATCTTATTATTGTGGAGATTAAATCAATCGAATGCCTTCAACCGGTTCATTATGCGCAGTTGTTGACCTATCTGAGGTTATCGGATGTCAAACTCGGTTTATTGATTAATTTTAATTGTTACCAGCTGAAAAGCAAGATCCATAGAGTTGTCAATAAATTGTAATTTTAATCTTTGCGTTCTTTGCGAATTCTTTGCATTTCTTTGCGTGAAACAAAACAATAATGATAACACCCCCATACCTCAAAAGAGGCGATAAGATCGCCATCGTCTCCCCCGCCCGCAAGACGGCGCCGGAAGAGGTGGCTCCGGCGATCCGCATGTTTCGCGCATGGGGACTTGAGGTCGTTGAAGGGGAGCACCTCTACGCTTCCTGGTCGCAGTTCGCCGGCTCCGACGAGCAGAGGCTGGCCGACATGCAACGAATGCTCGACGACGACGATATCCGCGCCGTCATTTGCTCCCGGGGCGGCTATGGCACCGTCCGCATCATCGACCGGCTCGATTTCAGCCGGTTTGTGCAAAATCCCAAATGGATCGTCGGCTACAGCGATGTCACCGTCCTGCATTCGCACATCCACCGCCACTTCAACACCGAAACCCTGCATGCCATCATGCCGGTGAATTTCCGGGACAAATGCGATGGCAGTCCCGCCATCAACACCCTGAAGAAGGCCCTCTTCGGTAAAGATATCTCCTACAGCTATCCTTCTGAATCCTTCTTCCGCCGGGGAAAGGCCAGCGGGCAGCTCACCGGGGGCAACCTTTCCATCCTGTACAGCCTGACCAATACGAATTCCGATATCTCCACCCATGGCAAGATCCTGTTCCTGGAAGACCTGGACGAGTACCTCTACCATGTCGACCGCATGATGGTGAACCTCCGCCGTTCGGGCAAGCTCGAAAACCTGGCCGGCCTGGTCGTTGGCGGTATGACGAAAATGAACGACAACGAGGTGCCGTTCGACAAGACCGCCATCGAGATCATCGCCGGGGCGGTTGAGGATTATCCTTATCCTGTCTGCTACAATTTTCCCGCCGGGCATGTCGAGGACAACCGGGCACTGATCCTGGGCCGGGAGGTTAATTTTGAAGTGTCTGATGAGGTGAGACTCAGCTTCTGAAATGTTGAGTTTTGAATTTTGAATTTTGAGTTCGGGATGATCTAATAAATCTTACCGTCTTACCGTCCTACAGTCCTACAGTCTTACCGTCTTATCCAAATCATGACTTTTTAAAAAATATTTCACCAGAAGCCGGGTATATTTTGCGATTTTCCGGATTAACAGTTGGACAATTGGGCAGTCGGCAGTTGGACAAATGATTTTGAATTTGATTTTTAGGCTTTGGAATTTGTTTGGTGCTTGGAATTTGTTTGGTACTTGGAATTTGAAATTTGGAATTTTCAATGCTATGGCAGAACACAATGAATTGGGCAAAAAAGGCGAGGAGATCGCCGTGAGCTACCTGATGAAGCAGGGGTATATTATCCTCGACAAGAACTGGAGGGCGGGGCGCAATGAGCTGGATATCATTGCGCGGGACGGAGCATTTATGGTCGTCGTGGAGGTGAAGGCGCGCAAAGATTCGAAGTTCCGGGAGCCGGAAGAGGCCGTCACGCGGGAAAAACAACAGGCCCTGATCCGGGCGGCCAACGCTTATGTTTACAAGCACAACATCAACCTGGAAACCCGCTTTGACATCCTCTCCATCATCCACAATGAACGTGAAACACGCATTCATCACATCAAAGACGCCTTTTATCCGCGGCTGAGGACAAGTTGAGCGATTGTTGCGTACCTTTGCAGCCGGGAAGCAGGACTGTAGGACGGTAGGACGGTAGGACGGTAGGACTGTAGGACGGTAGGACGGTAAGACTGTAGGACTGTGGGACGGTAGGACCAGAAGTGCTCGCGTTTACAATATGGATAAAGTTCTAAGCTCCAGGCCTCAGATTCTATGCCCAATGCCCAATGCCCTATACCTTAAGCATTAAACACCAAACACTAAGCACCAAACACTAAGCACCAAGCATCCAGCATTATGCCAGAAAAACCGCCGCGCCAGCCGCGAAAACCCTTCCAGTCGGCTGGGAAGAGAGAGAAAAAGCCATTACGGCCGTCAACCGACAGCCGCCCTGAGAAGAAAGCTTTGCGCAAAGAGAAGCCTTATGGCGAAAAAAGTGAAGACGCGCGGAAGTCCCGTACAGGCCGTCCGCCCGGGAAAGAATTCAGGGAAAAGAAGCCGTTCGACGCAAAATCGGATCGCGAACGTCCCGCGAAACCGGTCCGTGGCAAAAGAGGATCATTCAGTAAGCCGGAAGAGGGAGAAAAATACCCCAAAACTCGCGCGGTGAAAGATAAGCCGCGCAACAGCAGGGAAGAAGATGAAAAACGTCCCGTGCGCCGTTCTCCCGGCAGACCCGGGACACGACCTGCGGCAAAAAAATATCCGACGAGGCAGGGCCGGAGATTCAAGGCCGGCTATACCGACGACGGCATCCGGCTGAATAAATACGTGGCCAATGCGGGGATCTGTTCCCGCCGCGAGGCCGACCAGCTGATCCAGGCGGGAGTCATCTCAGTCAACGGCGAAGTGGTGACTGCCCTGGGCACCAGGGTAAAACCCGGGGATAAGGTACAGTATGGCGATCAGACCCTTTCGAACGAGAAGAAAAGATATCTGTTGCTCAATAAGCAGAAGGGGTATGTAACCACCACCAAGGACCCGCATGCCAAGAACACGGTGATGGAACTGATCGCCGGCGCCTGCAAGGAGCGGATCTACCCCGTGGGACGGCTCGACAGGAACACGACGGGACTGCTGCTCTTCACCAACGACGGCGAGCTGGCCAAAAAACTGATGCATCCTTCCTCACGGGTGATGAAGATGTACCATGTGGTGCTCGACCAGGCCCTGAGTAAGGCTGATATGCTGAAAGCGGCCGAGGGCGTGGAACTCGAAGACGGGCTGGTCAGGGTCGACAGCATTGAATATGTTGAGGCTGCCAAAGACCGCCGCGAGGTGGGCCTGGAGATCCATTCCGGGCAGAACCGCGTGGTGCGGCGCATTTTTGAAGCGCTGGGCTACAAGGTGACCAAACTCGACCGGGTGATGTTCGCCGGGCTGACCAAGAAGAACCTGCCCCGCGGCAAATGGCGCTTCCTGACCGACCGTGAGGTGATCAACCTGAGGATCCTGCGTTGATCATCTCCGGGGAATGCTTATCTTTATTCCAGTAAATTATTTTAACCATGCGCGGCGATCCCCGGCTTTACGAGATTCTGAAGGAGCTCGGCATCACTTATGATTATTACGAGCATCCGGCGGCACCGACCATTGAGGAGGCGCTGAAGAACTGGAAGGACATCGATTCCACCCACTGCAAAAACATCTTTTTCCGCAATCACAAGGGCAACCGGCATTACCTGGTGATTATGGAGCATTCGCGCCCGCTGGCGATCCACGACCTGGAAAAGCGGTTGAAGCAAGGCAAGTTGTCGTTTGCCAGCCCCGAGCGCCTGATGAAGCACCTGGGTGTGACGCCGGGCTCCGTCTCCCTTTTCGGCCTGATCAACGACGCAGCCGATCATGTATATGTCTTCCTGGACGAAGAACTGAAAAATGCCGCGCGTTTAAGTTTTCATCCCAACGACAACACCGCCAGCCTGGTCATCACCGGGGAAGGGTTTCACCGGTTTCTGGAATGGTCGGGAAACGGGTTTGAGTTTTTAAAGCTGGATTGAGATGACATCTCGCCTGCCTGGGCCTTTACACAATAAGCTCACGGTCAGGAACTAACATAGGCAATTTTGGTGACTATCATCACGAGATGTCATCTCACCATGCCTAATCCCCTAACAATCAGCACGTCCGAAAAAAGGAAATTAAAGTGATTGTAATTCAGTTAGTTAAGAGGCACGAGATGTCATCTCAAATCAGCCCCTTGCGCTTTAGCATCGCCTTTACATCCGGCTCCTTGCCGCGAAACTGGGTGTACAGCTTCATCGGATCGTCGGTGCCGCCCTGTGACAGCACGTTATCGCGGAACGCCTTAGCCGTCGCGGGATCGAAAAGGCTGGTTTCCTTGAAGGCCTCGAACGCGTCCGCATCCAGAACCTCTGCCCACAAATACGCGTAATAACCAGAGGAATAACCACCGGCGAAAATATGAGCAAAATACGGGCTGCGGTAGCGCACGATGATCTCCGGGATCAAACCCGCCTTGTTCAGTGAAGCTATTTCAAATTCCAAAGTGTTTTGAAGGGTCGTGTCGGTCAGGGTGTGCCAGTCCAAGTCGAGGTAGCAGGCCGACATGTATTCGACCGTCGCGAAGCCCTGGTTGAAATGCTCGCTGGCCTGCAGTTTGTCGATCAGTTCCTGCGGGATCACCTCGCCGGTTTGATAATGCCGGGCATACATCTTCATCACCTCGGGGTCGCCGGCCCAGTTTTCCATGATCTGCGACGGCAGTTCCACGAAATCGCGCGGTACTGAAGTCCCGGAAAGCCGCCGGTAGGTGCAGTCCGATAGCAAACCGTGCAGCGCATGCCCGAATTCATGGAACAGGGTGCTCACTTCTTCGAAAGTCAGTAGGGAAGGGGTATCCGCAGTGGGTTTGGTGAAGTTGCAAACCGTGGTGATCACGGGCGAAACAACGGAATCACCCACAACATACTGGTCGCGGTAACTGTTCATCCAGGCCCCGCCTTCTTTGCTGGCCCTTGGAAAGAAGTCCATGTACAGGATCCCGATATGGCTGCCGTCGGCTTCTTTAACCTCGAAAGTCCGGACCTCGGGATGGTACTTGGAAATATCATTGCGTTCAGTGAAAGTCAGCCCCCACAGATTGTTCGCCACTTCAAACATACCCGTCCGGACGTTTTCCAGTGAGAAATAGGGCTTCAGGGCTTCTTCATCCAGATCGAATTTTTGCTTGCGGACTTTTTCCGCGAAATACCACCAGTCCCAGGGCTCCAGCTTGAAACTCCCGCCTTCGGCATTGATCATGGCCTGCAGTTCGGCTGCCTCTTTTTTAGCAACCGGCAAGGCCGCGGCCCACACTTTGTCCAGAAAATCATAAACATTCTGCGGTGTTTTGGCCATATTTTCCTCTAGGATATAATCCGCATGCGTTGGATAACCGAGAAGACCGGCTTTCTTCACGCGCAATGAGGCCATCTTGGCGGCGATTTCCTTATTGTCGTATTCGTTGTTGTTGTTTCCCCGGTTGGCATAAGCCATCAGGACCTTTTCGCGCAGTTCGCGGCGATCTGAGAACTGCAGGAACGGGATGCGGGATGGCGTATGCAGGGTGAACAGCCATTTGCCTTCCAGGCTGTCTTCTTTTGCGGCGGCGGCGGCAGCGTCCCTCACGAACTGAGGAAGACCGGCCAGGTCATCTGGATTATCGATGACCAGCTTGAAATTATTGGTTTCCGCCAGGAGGTTATCGCCGAATTTCAGCGAGAGGAGGGAAAGCTCCTTATTGATTTCGCGCAGTATGGCCTGTTTGTCGGCAGGCAGGTTGGCGCCGCCGCGTGCGAACTGTTTGTAGGTTTTTTCCAGAAGCATGCGCTGTTCCGTTGTCAGGCCGAGCTCATCTTTTTGCTCATAGACCGCTTTGACCCGCTGGAACAGCTTTTCATTAAGGGAAATATTATCATAGTGATTCGTCAGCAAAGGCGAAACATCGCGTGCGATCTGCTGTAGTTCGTCGTTGGTGTTGGCGCTGGTCAGGTTGTAAAAAACGCTGCTCACGCTGACCAGCAGGTCGCCGCTCCGGTCGAGGGCCACAATGGTGTTATCAAAATTGGGGGCTTCGGCGTTGCCGGTGATGGCCTCGATTTCCAGGTCATGCTGGCGGATTCCTTCCCGGAATGCCGGCATGTAATGTTCATTTTTGATCTTTTCAAAGGGAACGGTTTCAAAAGGCGTTCCGAATGCAACAAAAAACGGGTTCTCTTCTGTCTTCATCTTTTTCTCTCCGGTGGTGCAGGATGTCAGTATCCCCAGTATTAACAGGGACATGCCAATTATTGTTCTCATAATTAATTTGTTTTTTAGAAAGATGCGAAGTTAGAAAGAATTGCGAAAGTACTGGCCGGGTTTCTCACGGATTACACAGATAATAAACACAGATGCTCGCAGATGAAGGATTCTCTCATCACCCTAATCTGCGAACATCTGCGTAATCTGCAGGGATAATCTGTTTCAGTTTTTCGTATCCTGTTTGCAACAGGAGCAGACATGGCTGCCGATCAGGCAGAATATGCCCAGGAAGAGAAAACTGTTGGCGATGAAAAAGTAGTTATAGAAGTTGCTTACGCCAAGGAATTCCTGGCCGGTGAAGTAGCCGATCACGCCGGCCAGCATGAGCAGGGCGCCGAAAATGCCGGAAGCCCAGCCGAAATAACTGATGATTGTCGATAGTTTCATTACGAGGGGTTTTGGATGAACAAACCAAATATAAGGAATTTAAAAGAAATATTTGGAAATGATTTTAATTCCATTTAATTTTAGACCATTACACTTAATCAGTCAAAAAGTATAATCTATGGCAAAGGAGCAGACGAAGGACAAGATCATGACGGTGGCCAGCAAGATGTTCGCCAGGTATGGCTTCCAGAAAACGACGGTCGACGAGATCGCCCGGGCCGCCCATAAGGCCAAAGGATCGGTGTATTATTATTACGCCAGCAAGGAAGATCTATTCAAGGCCGTGGTCGGACAGGAGATCAGCACATTGAAAAAAGGGCTGACCAAGGTGATCATCGACAGCACCGACGCCACGGGAATGATTCGCAACTATCTGATGAGCAGGATGATACTGATGAAAGACGCCGTCAACTACCATGAGTCACTTAAGGCTGATTTCGTTGAGGAATATGAGTTTCTGACGGAAGACCGGGAAGACTTCACCCGTTTCGAGATCGACCTGATGAAGGCCATCCTCGACCGGGGCGTCAGGGAGAATAAATTCGTAATCCGCGATACCTTTGCCACAGCCCAGGTCATCATCCTGGCCATGAAGGCCATCGAAATACCTTTTTACCATCAGCATAAAATTCAACAATACGAACAAACCATTGTTGAACTCCTGGATATTCTCATCCGCGGAATCGAGAAAGGAAACTGAAAACTCAAAAATAAATTAGGTTCTCACCAGTATTTTTTGTATCTTTGTTGATAAAATATGACTAAAAAACAAATATAGACAAAAAGTATTATTGATTTCTAGCTATACATTGATCATCTGAAAAATGAACAAAGAGCGCTGAAAAGTCATATATGTTAATTTTCTTTAAGGATAATCAGGTTAAAGCAAATTATTTTTTTTTGAACTAAATGACTATAAAACAAAATAGGTCAAATAGTATATCAGCGGATCGAATGAGCAGGGTCATCATCACTTACCGTAAGACGATCCTGGTATCGGCTATTGTGCTTACCTGTGTTCTGGCCTGGTTCCTGCGGGACCTCAAGGTCGATCCCGATGTGTTCAATTATCTGCCCGAAGATGATCCAAAGGCAATGCTGTTTAAAGAGGTAGGCACCCGGTACGGGGGGAATTACACCGGTATTATCGGGCTGGAAGCTGCAGAAGTATTCAGCAAGAACACCCTGGAACACATCCGCATGATCACGGACTCGCTGAAGATCATTCCGGGGGTGGGCAGTGTTACCAGCCTGACCAATATTATTGACATCAAGGGCAGCGAATGGGGGATTGAGATCGGCAACCTGGTCGACAAGTACCGCATTCCGGACGATCCGGAATCGCTGAACGCCTTGAAGGCTTATACGCTTTCCAGGGAAATGTACCGCGGCGCCATCGTTTCTGAAGATGCCACCTTTACCGCCATCCTCGTAAAAATATCCGAAGGGGTCGATAAGATCCGTGTGGCCGCAGAAGTAGTTGAGACGGTCGAAAAAATGAACCTGGAAGAAAAGGTTTATTACGGGGGAATGCCCTTCGCCCTGAAAAGCCTCGCCGATATCATACTGGGAGATATGCTTTTCCTGGCGCCGATCACAGCCCTGGTCATCATTCTGGTACTGTTTCTTTCGTTCCGTTCCTGGCGCGGGGTCATCCTTCCCCTGCTGACCGTGGCCATTTCCATCGTCTGGACCATTGGACTGATGGGGCTGATGGGCATCCGGATCTCCATCATCTCAGACGTCATTCCGGTAATCCTGCTGGCCGTAGGCAGTGCCTACACCATACATGTCATCAACAGGATAAGGGTCATGCGTGCAGAAACTGGCGGCCCGGTCCAGCCCGCCCTGGCCTATATCATGATTCCCGTATTCCTGGCCGCCGTGACCACCATGGCCGGTTTTATCTCGTTCATCTTCGGATCGTACCTTACCATGATCAGCACCTTCGGATTCTTCATGGCCGCCGGTGTTTTTTTCGCCATGCTGCTTTCACTGACCTTAGCCCCGGCATTGCTGGCCGCTTTCCCTGAAAAAGCGCAGCATATACCGGGTGCAAAAGGGCGTGACCATGACCTGCTCAGCCGTATGCTGGAGCGCTTATCCCGCATGGTCACCCGGCATCCGCGGCGCCTTGTCACCGCCTGGACCGTGGTGATCCTGGTGGCTGTGGCCGGCATCTTCATCATCCAGCGTAAAGTGGATATCATGGAGTATTTCCGCCCTTCGGATCCCACGCGCATCGCCGAGGTCATTTTCAGGGAAAAATTCGGCGGCAGCATGCCGGTTTACGTGACGGTGAAAGGGGATGTCAGGGAACCTGCCAACCTGGAGATCATGCGCCAGGTAGCTGAGCACATGGAGCAGTCTGAGTACATTACACATACCCAAAGCGTGGCCGACCTGATCATGGAGATGAACGATGTGATGGGGGAAGGCAGGACGATCCCCGGCGACCGGCTGAAGGTGGAACAGCTCTGGTTCCTGCTCGAGGGCCAGAGCATCATGGAACAACTGGTAGCCTATGATCAGGATGAAGCGCTGGTTACCGCCACATTCAATACGGGGGGCGTTGACGAAATGAGCCGGTTCACGGAAGACCTGGAGCATTATATTGCCGGTCACCCGGAATGGCAGGGAAAGGTCGATTTTACCGGATTGCCCTCACTGTACCTGCGTATCGACCGGAGCCTCATCAACAGCCAGATGCAATCGCTTGCCTATGCCATGCTCCTGGTCATTTTCCTGGTGGCCCTCATACTGTTTTCGATCCGGAGGGGGATCCAGGCCGTTGTCCCGATCCTGACCACGCTGCTGGTATTGTTCGGATTCATGGGCCTTACGGGGATACCGCTGGATATCGCGACGGTACTGGTGGGCAGCGTATCTATCGGGATTGGCGTCGATTACGCCATCCACATGATCACCCACCTGGACCATGAGCTCCGCGGCGGGAATGACCTTCAATCAGCAGTGGGGCATGCCGTCCGGGTAAGCGGAAGGGCCATTGTGATCAATGTCCTGGCGGTGGCCCTCGGATTCCTGGTCCTGCTCTTCTCAAACCTGGTTCCACTGCAGCGCTTCGGACTGCTGGTGGCGGTCACCATGGCGGCTTCCGGCGCGGCGGCCATTACCCTGCTCCCGGCGTTGCTGTTTATCACAGCCAAACTGTACCGAAAACCAGGCCCGCCCTGAAAACATCTTCATATCTCTAATGAAATCCGTGATGTCCTTGGTGGTTTTTAAAAATGATAAATACATGAAAACAAGAATTTCAATCTCAATCCTGGCCGTAGCCCTGTTCACCGCCGCCCTGCAGGCACAGACCGGGCAGGAAATCCTGAAGAAAGCGGATGATGTGATGTACGCGCCCAAAGACCAGTCATCTAATGTTAAGATCCTCCTGATTGATAAAAAAGGCGGCCAGCAGGAGCGCGAAGCGGTATATCTTCAAAAAGGCAGCGAAATGCGCATGTTCAAGTTTACCGCTCCCGCCTCGCAACGGGGCATCTCATTTCTTTCCCTGCCGGGAGATGTCATGTACCTCTACCTCCCCGCCTACGAAAAGGAACGCCGGATCGCCGCGCATGTGAAGAACCAGGCTTTCGCCGGCACCGACTTTTCTTATGACGATATGGAGTCCAAACCCTTGTCGGACGAGTACGACGCGGAACTGACCGGCCAGGATGCTTCGGTCTGGAAGCTCAGGCTGACGCCCAAACCGGGCGTTGAATCCGATTATTCCCGGCTCGAGATGGAGGTACGGAAGGACAACCACTATTTGCAGAGCGTAGCCTATTATGACCTTGGCGGGCAGAAGATCAAGCAACTGACCAATAAAAAGATTGAAAGAATAGGTGATTACTGGGCGGCTGTGGAGATGGAGATGACCGACCTGGTCAGGCAGCACAAGACGGTTTTTATGTCGAATGACCTGGCTTTCGACAAAAACCTTTCTGATGATGAGTTCACGGTGCGGAAGATGAAGCAGTAATTCTTCAAAACAACAGGACATGAAAAACGGGTACAGGGCGATGGCCCTTTTCTTCCTTTTGTTCCAGGGGTTGTCCGGGTGGACGCAGGAGCAGCCTCTGCATCTGTCGGGTGAAATTTATATCGATAACCGGTTCCGTTTGGAAAACGGGGATTGGTCATGGAATGAAAACCGGCTGGATCTGGAGCTCGACAAGAAATTTGCGGATAAGGCCCGGTTTCACAGCGAAGTCTGGCTTCGCTCATTCGGCTTTCCGTTCCTGGATCAGTCGGACCAGTTGTTCAATCCGGATGAAACTTCTCCTTATGACGTTCAGATCAGGGAGGCATACGTTGAATTGTACGGGCTTTTCACGCCAAACCTGGATGTGAAGATCGGACGGCAACGTATTGCCTGGGGCACGGCCGACAAGCTAAATCCCACAGACAACCTGAATGCCTATGACCTGGAAGATATCTGGGATTTCGGCCGCCACCTGGGTTCCGATGCCATCCGGGCGAAATATTACTTCAGAGATTTCTATGTCGAGGCCGATTATATCCTGTATTTCCGGCCGGCCACTTTGCCTCGGGGCGACTGGGCGCAGGGGCTTTTCGGCATCCCTGACCTGGCGCTGCCCGTGACACTTGTTCATGAAGTGACGGATAGCCTGTCCATGCCGAAATTCAACCTGAAGGAAAGTTCCACCTATGGTTTGAAATTTGGAGGCTTTGCCGGCGGATATGATTTCTCAGCCAGTTATGTATATGGCCGGGAGTGCTTGCCGGTGCCGTATCTGAGTGTTGTAACGATTGATACCCTCGGTATAGACATCAGGAACTACATGGATTTTCCGCGGATCCATATTGTAGGGCTGGATTTGGCCGGTGCGATCGGGGATGTCGGAGTCTGGGCGGAAGCGGCGGCATTTATCCCTCCGAAGGAACTTAAGTTATGGGTCAATGTTTTTGGGATCCCGCAAATGGATTCGGTGCTTGTTGAGAAGAAGCCTTATTTCAAAGTAGTTGCGGGGGCGGATTATACCTTCAGGGGGGGGCATTACATTAATTTCCAGTACCTGCACGGCTTTGTCCACGAACGCGGCGCTGGCAACCTGAACGATTATTTTGTGCTCAACTATGAGAAGCGGTTCTTCAGCGACAAGCTGAAGATCCAGCCGGCTACCCTGGCTTTTGTCGTCAGCGACTGGAAAAACATAACGGGAAATTACGCCGTGGTTTATATGCCTTTTATTACTTACATGCCCAATGAGAACGCAGAAATCATGATCGGGGTGCGGCTGATCGGCGGGAAGGGCGATGATGTATTTGCGAAATACAAAGACAAGGATGAATTTGTGTTTGGGGTGCGGTATAAATTTTAAAAAAACGTACGACCACTATAGTGGTACTACATTTTTTTTGGCCGGCCCCCATTTTCGCTAAGCCAACTTTCCTCCCCGGGAGTTCCTGAGGATCCTTAAAAACGGTTTTTCAAGAAAACTATTTTCATCCAGGAGGCACAGTTCCTCGAACATTTCTTTGTTCACGGTGAATGCCAGTATTTCCCGAGGGAGGTTTTCCCTCATGGCCATATCAGTTGCCCCCACGATGCCCCGTGGGCCGGGTTTGCCATCCAGCAGGTTGAGCATTTCCATACAGCCTGAGCCAAAGTCGACTGTGACGTTTGCATGGCCGGTATACGCCTGGAAATACTGGGCTCCGGTAAGCAAAACGCTGAGCTGATCGGGATTCACATAAAATGTTATGGTTTTTAGGAATTCATACGCCCCATTACGCAGTGGACCTACCAGCATATATTTATTTGCAGGCTGAAAGCGAGGTGCCAGGTCGAACCATGTCCCCATTAATTCTTTGTTGGCTTTAAGCCCTTCCTTATTTGCCAGAAAATCAAGATAATCCTCCCTGGTCCGGGTTTGGCGGTCAAACCACCAGGTGCCGCAACCTCCGCAGCCGTGACGGTCTTTATTAATGACGAGGGTTACCCCGTTCATCCAGTTTTCATAATATTCAAACAGGCAGACTCTTTGTTTTTCCGGCATAAATATCAGGGGATGGAATAGTTCGGTTTCCGGCGTATCGTACACACCGATCAAAGGCCTTTCGAAATTGAGTTTTTCAAGAAGGTAGGATGGGTCGGGAGCCATGATATGTTCTTGTTAAAATTAAAAACATGTAGTATCACTATAGTGGTAGTACATTTTTTAAAATCAACCCTGCTCCGGAAACTTGTAAAAGATCTTCCCGACAATCTTCCAGCCGTCCGCGAATTTGTACAGTGAAATGTAATCCACAAAGGTTAGCTTTTCGCCAACATAAAACTCGATTTTTGTCACTGCTGCAGTCCCGGTGATATCTATGGAAAGAAACTTCACCGACACCTCTTCGCCGGCTTTGCGGGGTTTCTTGCCTTCTTTTACCGCCCTTGCCGTCTGCTCTTTCCATGTATATATCGGCAGTTCCCACATCTCGTTGCCCTGGCCGGTGCCCAGCAGGCGAAATCCCGGGTGAAACCCGGCATCGATCTTATCCTGGTCGCCTTCGTTCTGTAAGCCTTCGACATAGGCGGTCTGAATAACATTTTTGATCTGCTCGCGGTCCCGGGCCAGATCGGCTTCGGTTTGCGCGAATGCGGCATAAGTGATCGCGAAGGCCGCGATCAGTGTAAACAGTCTTTTCATCTTATCAGGTTTTATTTTAAGGTAAATATCGGAATACAGATTCATCTCCTGCATGGAAAACTTCCCGAAATGGGATAATATTTGATGATCTGCCCGTTTATACCCATGGATTGTTGGAGTGGCCGCATAATTTAGGATCCCTCAGCAGGCGCCAGGATTTTCAGTTTAAGGTTGCGGTATACCGTTCGGTCAATTATGGTGCAAATGATCGCAGCCATGGATTTAAGGCCGATGATGTCCGGTTCCGACAATTTTCCCCTGAATTCTTTTTTTAAGATGTCGCTGCCTGATAACAGGATGTCCGGCAACGAAAGGTCATAGAATTCACTAAATCGCAACGGTGTGAAATCGCGGGCCAGCAGAAGCACCAGGGTCCTGAATTCCAAAGGCTGCAGGCTCCGGTAGGTCAGGCAGAGTTGCCTGATTTTTTCGGAAGGGCAATCGGCCAGGTTGCCGATGGTTTTTATCCCCAGTTCTCCCAGGCGCTGGTTCCAGACCCGGTCGACGCCTTTCACCTTCCTGACCGGGATGTCTTTCAGCCGCTCCAGCACCAGGCCTGCGGTGGCCGAGGAAACCCACACCCCGCCACCGGGATGGCCGGGTATGGGATCTCCGTATCCATACGAAAGGTTGATTTCCCAGTTCTCCTCATCGGGGTAGCGCACCGGATCCAGCAGACTCAAATGTTCCGGGTCTGCAGTTTCCTGTTGCAATCCTTTTTGCCCGATCCTGACATTGACCCGGTCGACCCTAAGCCTGGCGACAGGCTCAACGCCCTGGCTGGCGTCGAACGCCTGTTGCAATTCCCCGTGCAGCATGAGCATGAGCTGGCTGACATCGAAATCGCCGAGCTTGCTCATGTGATCGTCTTGAATTGGATCTCCACCTCGCTGTAAACATTCGCCTTAACCTGGTGCGTCTGGGGATCCTTGTCGGAAGGCGGTTTCACAAAGAAGTGGACTTTTTCCAGCTCGATCGGGCGGGCGATTCCTTTAAATACCGGAGCCCTGTTTTTCACAAAGATTTTGCTTAAAGTCGTCGACGGGGCGCCTCCACCGCCTCCCTGGGGCTCTTCCTCGACCTGGTTGATCTCAAAGGTCAGTTTGGCGTTGATCCTGCCGGCGTCGACGATCACTTTGGTCGCACCCCTGGACAGCAGTCTTTTCAGCAATTCATACTGCTTCAGGGCCATCATCTGGCGCACCGCTTCGTAGATCCCGACGACATCGGCTTCGGTCAGGGCACGTCCTGAGGGCTGATATCCGGTGCGTTCATACACCGGGGGCACCTCGGGGATGCCTTTTTTCGGATTTCCTTTCTGATACTCCGTCTTAACCCTGATCACCGTTCCGCCTTCTTCCGATGGAAAAAGCAGGGCGACCTCCTGTTCCAGAGCCTCCTCACCGATGACTTTGCGGGCGAAGGCTTCCCCGCCGAGCCCGAGCAGTTCGTTCATCTGCATCCAGTCTTCTTCCTGTTGCACAGAAGAAGTGATGATGGCCTCAAATGTATCAGCGATCAGTTTGGACACGAATTCCGAGAACCCGAGCTCGACGGGCGTGGTGATGATTCCTGCCATGATCTTCTGTTTTATTCCTTAAGCGGCAGGTAATCAGTCCGGAAGTTGATCTGTACACGGCCGAAGATGTTCACAGTGCTGCCGCTGCGGTCCTGGTTGATCTTTTCCGCCGTGCTGATGTTGATGCTGCTGTAGGAGGTGGATGCGGATGCTTTGGCCCACAGCGAAACGAAAGCGCCGGTCTTGGCCTTGGCCTTGAAATCGAAGGCTTTGCGGCTGTAATCGGTCGACTTCGACTGGTAAAAGCTTGATCCGTAGGTGGTGAACGTCAGGCGCGTTTCGATTACCCCGTTCTCCACGACCAAGCGGAGAATACCCAGCTTGACCATCTCCTTGAGCATGTCGTACTTGTTGGCTGCAATCCTGCAGGCCACCGCGTCGAGGATCTTGTCGTACTTGGCCTGGTCCAGCGCGCCGGCCGGCGGGATCTGGTTCTCGTTGCCCGGTGCCTCGTCGATGGTCACCGCGCTTTTCAGGGCGGTCACGTCGTCGTTGGTCAGGGTGGCGGCCGGCGTCACTTTCGTGGCCGTTTCACTGTCGCCCGAGGCGTCTTCCGGGGGCAGGACCCTGGCCAGGAACTGCATCAGCTCCTCCCCGCCGATGTCGTCCTTTGTATCGTTGATGTAAGTGGTCAACGACTTTCCCACTTCCCTCAGCAGGGAGATATAAGCTTCTGTCTGACGCAGGTTTGCCGACACCAACGCGTCGAACACGTCGGTGACGAGCTTTGTGGTAAATTCAGGAAATCCAATCTCAGACAAACGACTGGCCTGTGTTACCGCTTCTGATGTTGCCATAGCGAATGATTTAAATGGTTCGAATGTTTCTATTCATGAAGTGATGACCTTAGCGGACGACACATCATTTTTTCGCCTTCAGCATGCAACAGGTTCAGGTGGGAAGACCCGGAAGGAGGATGGTTCGCAGCGGTTCTGTCAGACAAGGAAGTACGCCACAACCTATTGGATATATTAATCCGGAAAATTCAGAAATGTAACACGGTTCAGATAAATAGTTTCACGCCAAATGCCTCAGGATGATCATCAACAACTTCTACTATATAAAAAAAAAGAGGATGCCGGGAAATCCGCATCCTCTTTATCATTACTGAGGTTATCAGTGTGCCGGGGATATCTTAACGATAATTGGAAAATCGTTCATTTCTCCTGGGCCTGGGCGCATCTTCCCTGGGTCTTGCTTCCTTCACAACGATGGTTGAATGGTCGTACTGGCAACCGTCGAGTTCCTTGATGGCTTTCTGGGCCTCGTCGTTGTTTTCCATTTCAACGAATCCGAATTTCTTCGAATATCCGGTCATCTTGTCCATAATTACGTTGGCCGATTTAACCTGGCCATACTCTTCGAATAAAGTCCTTAAGTCATCGCTGGTCGTGGATGAGCTTAATTTTGCTACAAAAATGTTCATGTTTTGAAAAAAATAAAATTGATTAAAAAATTTGGTCTAAAACACTAAGGATGGCAAATTCTTAAGAAAGTAAATGCGGATCGCATATGGTTTTTAACGGCACAAAGGTAATAATTAATTGATTGCCAAAACATTTTATTTTTTTTGTCATAATAATCACAAATCAGCACAACAGATTGATCGTTAGGGCTTAAATTGTCTACTTTTATGGGGAATAAGCGGATCACCCGGATACCATGCCCCTTTCCGATGAATACTATATGCGCGAGGCGCTGAAGGAGGCGCACAAGGCGCTGGAACTCGACGAGGTTCCGGTGGGCGCCGTGATCGTCAGTGAAGGTCGGATCATTGCCCGGGGACACAACCTGACCGAGCGGCTCATGGATGTGACGGCGCACGCGGAGATGCAGGCCTTCACTGCAGCGGCCAATCACCTGGGGGCCAAATACCTGGAGGGTTGTACGCTGTACGTTACGCTGGAGCCTTGCGTGATGTGCGCCGGAGCGGCATTCTGGACACAGATCAGCCGGATTGTTTACGGGGCTTCTGATGAAAAACGGGGTTATACCCTCACCGGAGCGCCCATCCTGCATCCGCGAACGGAAGTGATTCCCGGCATCCTGGAAAGGGAATGCTCGGAGCTCATCAGGGAATTCTTCAAAAGAAAAAGATAAATGCAACTGAACAAGACCAATGAGCACGCCCGGGCCGCCGCCGCCGAGATTGCCGAAGTGGCGGGCCTTTTATGGCGGAAAGGCTGGGGAGAGGCCACCAGCGGGAACATCTCGGTGAACGTGACGGATTCCTATCCCGGCATACACATGGATTTTCGTACCTACCCCATGGTCACGCTCCCGGCAAAACTCAGCGGCCTGATGCATCATTACATCTTCATCACCGCCAAGGGATCCCGCATGCGCAACCTGGCGCGCGATCCCGGCAGCGGGCTGTGCCTGATCAAGATCAACAAAAAGGGCGACGCCTACCAGGTTTTATTCGAAGACCCGGAGCATCCCCTGGAGCCTTCCTCTGAGATCCTGACCCATCTGACCATTCACGATAAGATGGTCAAGGCCGGCAATGGGAACAACAGCATTGTGCACGCCCATGTCCAGGAACTGGTGATCCTCACACACAATCCGAAACTCAGGAGCGAAAAAGCGCTGAATGAATGTTTGATGGAAATGCATACGGAAACCGCCTTTTTTCTTCCCGAGGGCATAGGCTACGTGCCCCTGGTCCCGCCCGGCTCGCCCGAACTGGCGAAAGCCAACCTGAAAGCGCTGAAAGACCACACGGTCGTGGTATGGGAAAAACATGGCTGTATGTCGATCGGCCGCAGCGTCCATGAGGCCTTCGACCGGATGGACGTCCTGGCGAAGGCGGCAAGTATCTACCTGGAAGTGTTGAGGTTTAATTTTTAAGGCTTCGGTTCGGGTATTTATTTAACCCGGAATCTCTTTACTGCCTGCTAACTTCCCAGCCGTAATCGATATATTCCCAGCTGGCTGCTCCGTCTTTCACCTTCACCAGCAGAAATCCCTCTTCGGTATTGTAATATGGCCCTTCCCACCAGGCGCCGCATACAGCTCCTGCGGTGATGTAATCGGTCCCGAAAACGCGTATGGATTCATAAAAATGGAGATGCCCCTGCAGGACCATTTTCAGGTTATGTTCTCTGAAGAGTTCCGTAACCTCCCTGGCATTGACCACCACGATGCCGGGGGGATTGCCCGCGGTCGGCCCTTCATAGAGCTGGGCCCCGACGGTCAGCATCGGGATATGCGTGCTGATCAGAATGGGCACCTCTTCGGGAATGTTGTCGAGTTGTTCTTTCAGCCAGGCCATCTGCTCCGCGTCAATCCTGCCTTCGTAGCCGCCCAGGCTGTCCTTGACGACGGAGTCGAGGATGAAGATTACCCAGCCGTGGCGGTCGACTCGCTGGAATCTGGGCCCGATGCGTTTTTCGAACATCGCCTTGCCGTATTCCGGATGCAGGGTGTCGGCGCCTTTCAACGTGTACCAGCCATAAATCTCATGGTTGCCCATGGTGTTGAACACCGGCATTTTAAACTCGGTGAGCATTTTTGTGTAGATGTAATAGAGCGAATCGGAGCGTTCGTAGGTCTGTCCCAGCACATCATAAACCAGGTCGCCGCCGGTGATGACGAAGTCGGGCTGCAGTTCATTTACCTTATTGATGGCCTTACGAAATCCGGATATTCCCTGCTTTTCGCGCTGCACATGGATGTCGGTCATGAAGACGAAGGAGAATTCGTTCCGTGGTTTTTCGGCCGGCGTTTGTTGCTGCACGCACGCGGTGAAGATCATGATTATGGCTGTCAGAAGTGCAGCGGGTAATAGGAGTCTTTTAATGGTCATGCTGATGGATTTTGAAAGACGGGGCCAATTTAGGTTATTTCTCGCAGATTTCGCAGATTTCGCAGATTTCGCAGATTACGAGGAATCCTTTCAGCGTAATCCGCGAAATCAGCGAGAGATAAAAATCCCCGAAATTTCATAATATTGTCTCATAAAAAACCTAAGCTATGCTTCGCAAAATAACCATATCAATTTTCCTGGCGCTGGTTTTCCTGCCGGTCTTTTCGCAGACCGTTCCGGAGCGCCTCGCAGCCATCCGCGCCGAAGATTACCCCGGCGCCTCCCTGGTCGTCGCATTCGACAGCACGGTCAGCGACGTGCAGGAATCCGGCCTGACCTATGTTCACATGCACCGCTTGTACAAGGTGCTGACCCCCGCCGGCGCGCTGAAACTGAGCGTGATAAAAATTGATTACGATCCGCTTTCGGCCTGGGTGGATATTGAGAAGGTTGTGGTGCACCGGAATGGAGACAAGGGGACAGGGGGAAAAGGGGACCTGGGGACCTGGGGACAGGGAGAGCAGGTGACGAACCCGGTTCTCGACTACCCGGCGCCGGCACGTGCCATATACTGGGGCGCCCGGGAAAAAATGATCGAAGTGGGGCGCCTGGAGCCGGGCGACGCCGTCGAGGTGTGGCTGTTCCGCAAAGGCTTTACCTATGCGTTGCTGGGCGATGAAGGAAATGACGATGAACGGTACATCCCGCCGATGCGCGGACATTTTTATGATATCGTCCCGTTCTACGGCGACGATCCCATCGTGGAGAAAGTCTACCAGGTGGCCATCCCTGCCGACAAACCCGTGCAGTACGAGTTTTACAACGGGGAAGTCCGCTCATCCGTTATCCGCAAGGAAGATAAAATGATCTACACGTTCTCGAAAAAAGACATCAGGCCCATGAAACGCGAGCCGGGGATGGTGGATTTCTCAGACGTGGCCCCAAAGCTGCTCATGTCGACCAGCCCCGACTGGTACGCCAAATCGACCTGGTTTTACAGCGTGAACGAAGATTACGGCAGTTTCGAATGGACCCCGGAGATCAAGGCGAAGGTGGACGAGATCCTGAAGGATGCGAAATCCGAGATGGACTCTGTTTCGTTGCTGACCCACTGGGTGGCTGATGAGATCCGCTATTCAGGCATTTCCATGGGCCCCGGTGAGGGCTTTACCCTGCACAAGGGCGAGATGACCTTCCTCGACCGCTGCGGGGTTTGCAAGGATAAGGCCGGCATGCTGGTGACCATGCTGCGGGCCGCGGGCTTCGAATCCTACGCCGCGATGACCATGGCCGGTTCACGGATCGATTATATACCGGCCGACCAGTTCAACCACAGTGTTACGGTTGTAAAGCTAAAAGATGGAAAATTCCACCTCCTCGACCCCACCTGGGTTCCGTTCATCCGGGAGCTCTGGTCGAGCGCCGAGCAGCAGCAGGAATACCTTTTGGGGCTTCCCGAAGGCGCCGACCTGGCGACCACGCCGGTATCACCGCCGGAAAACCACTACCTGCGCATCTTCGGAACATCTTCACTGTCAGAAAACGGCACCCTCGAGGGCGAACTGACCATCCGCGCCGAAGGCCAGACCGACGCCGCCATCCGGCGCATGTTCACCGGGTATTACAAAGACCAGTGGACGCACAATATGGAGATGGAACTGAAACGGACACATCCCGCCGCTGAATTGATTGAGGCGGATTTCGGCGATCCTTACCAGTATCTCGAAGAACCGCTGCGCATTACGCTGCGTTACCGTATCCCCGACTACGCCCTTGTCCGGGGCGACCGGATCATCATGAGATCGTTCATCGCCTCAGGATTCATGAAACGCGCCATGAGCCATCTTTATGCCGACACACGTGCTGAGTCAAAGACCTATCCGTTCCGCGACCGCTGCTCCCGCCAGGTTCAGCTTACGGAATCGATCACCCTGCCCGGAAATTACGCCATAGCGTATCGCCCCGAGGCGGAATCCTTTAGCGACAATACCGCCTCTTTCGAAGGAAAATACGAAATGAGCCTCGACAACCAGACCCTGCGCATGAGCCAGCTGGCCAACTTCAACAAGCGCATCTACGAAGCAGGCGAATGGCCTTCGTTCCGAAAAGCGACGCTCGCGCAGGTGAAATTCATGGATGAACCGGTCGTACTGAAGAAAAACCAACAATAAGAAATCGCCCAATGAAAAAGATCATCATATTACTTGCACTTTCCTTACTGGCTTTCCAACCCGGATTGAGGGCGCAGACGAATATCCAGGACGCCGAATACCAGAAGATCCTGAAGGAATACACCCTGTACCTGGATGGAAGTTTCGATTACCATTACCGGAAGGAGATCAAACTGCTGACCCACTTTTCCTTTCACAGGCTGTTCGGGGAAACGTTCATTGTCTATAATCCGGAATACCAGAAACTGAAGATCAACGAGGCGTACACCATCATGGCCGACGGAAAGAAGGTCGTAACCCCGGAGAACGCCTTCAACGAGGTGCTGCCCGGTTTTGCCCGAGATGTGGCCGGGTACAATCACCTGCGGGAGATGGTCGTGACCCATACCGGAACCGAAATCGGGGCGACGATTTACCTGGATTATACCATCCATAATGATCGCGCTTTCCTGCCTTTCTTTTTCGGCATGGAGGAGATCGGGGAGAATGTTCCGGTGAAGGACCTGACCATCAACATCAGCGTGCCGGAGCAGCTTTCTTTGCAGTACAGAATGCTGAACAGCCGCCTCGCGCCGGAAATCACGGAGCTGGCCGGCGTACGGACCTACAGCTGGAAGTTTCTGAACCTGCCGGCAACTCCGCGTTCACCGGGCCAGGACCCGGAAGGTAAGCCTGTCCTGCATTTTACCACGGGAAAAGACATGACCTGGGCCTTTTTTACTTTCGTCAACCAGGCTGGTTTTAAGGATCCGGCCGGTGCCGGCATCAGCCGCAGGGTAGATGCCGTGAAAAACCAGTACAAGGATGAACTCCAGCTCATCCTGGCCCTTCAGGATGTCGTGCTCGACGAGGTAAAACTGGTCGATATCCCCATGGCATACAGCGGTTACCGGGTCCGCACGCCCGATCAGGTCTGGCAAAGCGCCAACGCGACGCCCCTTGAAAAGGCCGTACTTTTATCGAAAATGCTCGTTCTGGCCAATATCAACGCCACCCCTGTTGCTTCAGTGACCAATTCCTGGTACGATCAGCAGCTGGGCAACCTGGCCGTGTTCGACGGATTCCTGGTGCAGGTCAACGCCAGGAAGGCCGGCCGAATCTACCTTTCCGTGACGAAGAAGAACAGCCAGAATCTGCTATACGATTTGGCGGACAAGACCCTTATCCAGCTTGATGCGGCGGTGGAATCCATGCGCACCTTCCGGGAAAAACCGGCCACGCAGTTACTCCAGATGGAAGCGGAACTCAAGGTCGATAAAGACCGGACGATCAGCGGGAAGGCCGGTCTGCGCCTGGAGGGATTTGTGAATCCTTATCTGAAACTGTACAAGGATTCTTCGGCCCTTAAAACCATGCTGGCGGGCGATCTGAAACCGGATCAGGTAGAAAAAGCGGAGATTTCCTCACTGTCGGAAAGCCGGACGAAAGCGGAACTGGTCTACAAAGCCTCGGGGCCAAAACCCGATTTCAACGGCCTGCTGGGCATTGAACTGCCCCGGTACCGCAGCGGTTTTGACTCCTGGGACCTGGTGCAATACCTTGGCGCTGGCGCGACGTCCATCCGGCTGGAGCACCCACTCTGGGAAAACTACATGTTCAGCTTGGAAGTACCGGACGGGTATGAACTGATGAACCCCGCCTCAATCGTGATCAATAATTCGCTGGGCGACCTGGAGATCAGCATCCGGCAGGAAGGCAACACGATCAAGATAAAGCGCTTCTGGGACCTGACACGAGATGTCATCTCGGATCAGGATCTCGACAATTTCAGAAAAATGATCGAGGCGTGGGAAAACCCGAACTGGAGGAAGGTTGTGGTAAACTAAGAATGTTCTAATTTCTAATTTCTATGTTCTAATTTCTAAGGATTGTTTATTAGTAATTAAAATATTAATTATCACAACAATAACCGAAATCCTGCACTACCCCTTAGAACATAAAAATTATAAATTAGAAATTAGAAAATTCAGCAGGTTATATCCCGCTGGTATTCAGGTTCCCCAGGCTGACCGTCATCGTCCGTTTGCTCTCTACTTTTCGGTCGGAGTAGATCCTCATGGTGACCTGGAGGTGCAGGTTGTAAATGTTGATCTGCGTTTCCTTCGATTGGATCTGGCCTACTTTCAGGATATCGGAATTGATGATCCCGGTCCGGCGCGAGGGATTGGTGTCGAGGATTTCGTTTTCCCCGGATGTGATGAAGGTTTTATCGTAATCGAGGAAATCGTAAATGTTGGCGATGTCTTCTATCGTATACACCTGAAGGTTTTCCAGTCCGTCGATGTTGATCAGGAACCAGTCGTAGCTTTGCTGGTCGATCAGGCAACGGTTCAGGGTGTCTTTGCTGAGGATGCGGGCGTTGTTGATGATGGCGCTGCCGTAATAGTTATCATCGAACTGGAACAGCGTATCGTAACTGATGGCATAACGCAGGCTGATGCTGCCGATAATGTTGCGCAGTTTTGGAAAAAGATGATAGGAATTGTATGCCCGGACCACCACTTCGAAATTAATGGCAAAGAAGAGCGAATGGAGGGGGTTGTCGAAGATAACGAAACCGCCGTCGCCGGTGCTGATGAAAGAGTTTTCAATTTTTTCCTTTGTATAACGCTGGAAGATGAACTGGTTGTTTTCCAGGCAGAGCCGGATGGCTTTCTCAAAAAGGATCTTGAACAGCGGCGGGATGAGTACCTGTTCCAGGTGCTTGTATAACCCGTAACGATAAATATCGATGCCCAGCACTGAGCGTTTGACAAATGAGCGGAGGTTGATGAATTCCGACAGCGCCTCATGCAGGTCTTCACTGTCAGGGATGACGTTTACCTTGTCGAAGATGGTTTCTGTGTCGTAATGGCGCAGCACCTCCAGGAGCTCTTCGTAGTAGATTTTTTTAACCTGGTTACGCATGATGGGGAGAGATTTGTGCAAAGATAATAAATAGCCGCAGGGCTCAAGCGTCTGTATTAATTCCAGGTTCCAGGTTCCAGATACCCAGCCTCCCTGCTTCCCCGCTTCCCTGCTCTCAATACCTGTTTAACCTGACGACCTCATCAAATTCTTTGCGGCTTTTATTCCGCAGGGTATAGTCATCCGGCGGGTAACCGAGGGTGATGAGGAGGCCGATGCGTTTTTTATCGGGGATACTGAGCAGTTTTTTGATCGGTTTTTCGTTGAACCAGCCCAGCATGCAGGTGCCCAGGCCGTCTTCTGCGGCTTGCAGGCAGAGATGTTCCGCCGCGATGCCGATGTCGATCAGGGCGTATTCGCGGTCTTTCAGCCAGGCGCCGACCTGGGTCACGGTTTTCATTTTTTCGATGACGAGGACGATGATGACCGGAGCCTGTGGCACAAAAGTGTTGAATGAAGCCAGAGGGCCGTAGGTTTCCCGGGCCACGTTCTGAACAAGTTCAGGTTCAGTCACGACGACGAAGGTCCAGGGCTGGCTGTTGCTGGCGCTGGGGGCCAGGCGAGCCGCCTCCAGGCAGCGATGCAGTTTTTCCTGCTCCACGGGGCGGTCAGCGTATTTGCGCACGCTCTGGCGTTTTTGGATCAGGCCGAGAAGGGATTCAGTGTTCATAGTGTTGTGCAGCAGCTTTCATGACGGTAAGACTGTAGGACTGTAGGACTGTAGGACTGTAGGACTGTAGGACTGTAAGAATTAGTTCCATTGAATAATGAATGCAATTAATTTAAAAAAGTCCCCAACCTAAACCTTAACCCTTAAACCTCAAAACTTACGTTTACTTGGGTTTGCCAAGAAGCGCGAACATATTTTTCTTGTACGCTTCCACACCGGGCTGGTCGAACGGGTTCACGCCCAGCATGTAACCGCTGAGGCCGCAAGCCAGCTCGAAGAAATAGATGAGTTGCCCCAGGTTGAATTCGTTGATCTCCGGCACCCGGATGACGATGTTGGGCACGCCGCCGTCGACGTGGGCCATGAGCGTCCCCAGTTCCGCCATACGGTTCACGTGGCTGACCCGCTGGCCGGCCAGGTAGTTCAGGCCGTCGGCGTCATCCTCCGCTTTAGGGATGGTCAGGGTGTGGCGGCTGTTTTCGACGGACAGCACGGTCTCGAAGATGTTCCGCATGCCGTCCTGGATATACTGTCCCATGGAATGCAGGTCGGTGGTGAAGCTGGCGCCGGCGGGGAACAGCCCTTTGCCGTGCTTGCCTTCGCTTTCGCCATAAAGTTGCTTCCACCATTCGGTCAGGTAGAACAGGCTGGGCAGATAATTGACCAGGATCTCGGTGATCTTGCCGTTGCGGTAGAGTGCATTCCTGCCGGCGACATAAGCCATCACCGGGTTATCGGCGATGGTCATCGCCTGTCGGGAATGAGACTCCATCTCATAAGCCCCTTCCACCAGTTTCCTGATATTGAACCCGGCCATGGCGATGGGCAGCAGTCCCACCGGGGTGAGGACGGAATACCGGCCGCCGATGTCATCGGGAACCACATAGGCCGGGTACCCTTCGCGGTCGGCCAGGCCCTTCAGCGCCCCTTTTTCCCTGTCGGTGATGGCGATGATGCGCTTCCGGGCTTCTTCTGTGCCATATTTTTTCTCCAGGTGATTTTTCAGGATGCGGAAGGCGATCGCCGGTTCGGTGGTGGTTCCCGATTTTGAGATGACCACCAGGGAATAATCTTTTTTATCCAGTATCTCCAGCAGTTCGGAATGATAATCTTCCGAAAGCTGGTGGCCGGCGTAAATGATATAGGGATGCGGCTTGTGGTCCAGCAGGTCGTAAAAATGATGACCGAGGGCTTCGATCACAGCCCGGGCGCCCAGGTATGAACCTCCGATGCCGACGACCACAAAGATTTCCGATTTTTCGCGAAGGCGGGCAGTATCTTCTTCCATGCGGGTCAGCAGTTCCGGATCGGTTTTGGATGGGAGGTCCACCCATCCCAGGAAATTGCTGCCCAGGCCGGTTTTATTCAGTAACCCGGGATAATAGCGGTTCATTTCTTCCTGAAGCTTCATTACCTCCTGCTCGCTGATAAAAGGATAAATGTTGCTGAGTTCCAGTTTTATATTGTTCATCTCAGGGGAATTTTTCAGGTCGCGAAGTTACTAAAAATAAGTACGGCCCGCCGGGCGGCGGACCGTACCCCCAATAAACCAAAAACCAAAATTATGAATCAGACTTTATTCGCGCAATGTATAACCTGGTGATTCATATGGGCAGGTTGTACGATACAAAAATATAACGCAAAATCCCTGCCAAATGTTAACGAACATTAAGTAACGTTAAAATATGTTAAACCCCCTGCTATGGGCCTACTATTCAGTAATTTTGCCCGCATGAAGCAACGCATGATCGTATTGGCGACCGTCATGTTGTCGGTGGCGCTGGTGGGGCTGATGCTGATCCAGGGGTACTGGATTGTCAATGCCTACCGGGTGAAGGAGGCGGGATTCGTCCGGACGGTCAATGAAGCGGCGCATGAAGTCATCATCACCCTGGAAAAGATGGAACTGGCCCGTCGCTTTCAGCAACCTGCGCTGAGCGGAACGCCGGAAGAATTTGCCCGGCAGGCGGTCGACTCGATCAACCAGGTGCTGCTACGGGAAATGCAGATGATCGCCACGAGAAAGGACCTCGACGTGTTCGTCAACAAATTCTTCATCGCCCGGGAGCTTATGGAGGACCGGATGTTCAGCCAGGATGACCCGCTTAACCGGAAAGCAGCGGATCCTCATCTGATCGACTCGCTGCTCACGGATGAGTTTGAACAGCGCAAGATGGATATCGAATGGGTTTCCGCCATCTTTAACCCCCGAAGCCGCGATCTGGTTACGACCAGCGGTGCCGATCACAAGGATGAGCTGCTCGATGCCGACATCAGCTTCCATTTTGAGCTTTTCCCTGATGATATGCACCAGTATCCCGATTTCCTGCTGATCTATTTCCCGGATGAACGGGAGTACCTGATCGGGCAGGTCTGGCCGCTGGTCAGCATTTCCATCCTGCTCATCATCATCATCATTCTTTCCTTTATTTATACCCTGATGATGTTCTTCCGGCAGGGTAAGCTTTCGGAGCTGAAGACCGATTTTATCAACAACATGACCCACGAGTTCAAGACGCCGGTATCTACCATTTCGCTGGCCTGCGAAGCGCTCAATGATAAAGACATCAAGAAATCCGATGATCTGTACCGGAATTATATCAACATCATCAGTGAAGAGAACCGCCGCCTGGGGCTGATGGCCGAACGGATCCTTCAGTCGGCGCGGCTGGAGAAAGGAGAGCTCACCCTGAACCGGGAACCGGTCGACCTGCACCAGGTCCTCAGCGATGTGATCCGCAATATAGGCATCCAGGTGGAGATCAAGGACGGTCAGATCACCAGGGATTTCAGGGCGAAGAACAGCATCGTGGAGGCCGATCGCATGCACCTGGTGAACATTGTTCAGAATCTGCTCGACAATGCCAACATGTACTCGCCGGTCAGGCCGCATATTGCGGTGGCGACAAGGGATTCCGACGGTGGCATTGTTTTTTCCGTCCAGGACAATGGCATTGGCATCAGCAAAACCGACCAGAAAAAGATCTTTGAGAAGCTTTACCGGGTACCTGAGGGCAATATTCACAATTTCAAAGGATTTGGATTGGGTTTAAGCTATGTGAAAACAGTGGTCGAACAGCATGGCGGAACAATCAAAGTGGAAAGTGAGCTGAAAAAAGGCACGAAGTTTGAGATTTACTTACCGCAAAACCAACATTAAGGGAAAAATATGGATGGCGACGAATTGAAAGTATTGCTGGCCGAGGATGACAAGAATCTGGGTGCGGTGCTCAAGGCTTATCTCGAAGCCAAGGGGTACCAGACCACGCTGTGCATCAATGGTAAAGAGGCATTCGACCTGTTTAACAAAAAGAAATTCGACTTCTGCATCCTTGATGTCATGATGCCTGTGAAGGATGGATTTACGCTGGCACAGGAGATCCGCAAGCTGGACCGCAAGGTGCCGATCTTGTTCCTCACCGCGAAATCTCTGCAGGAAGATAAGATCAAAGGGTTTGAACTTGGGGGTGATGATTACCTGACCAAGCCGTTCAGCATGGAGGAGCTGCTGATGCGGATGAAAGCCATCATCCGGCGCATCAGTGAGGGTGGCGGCGAAGGCAAATCTCCGGTTTACAGGATTGGGAAGATGACTTTCGATTATACGCGGCAAGTGCTGAGTTCAGCAGGCGTCGAAAACAAGCTGACCTCCAAGGAGGCGGAACTGCTGCGCCTGTTGTGCGATAATGCCAACAACGTGCTCGACCGCAGCGTTGCCCTGAACCGCATCTGGCAGGACGACAGTTATTTCAATGCCCGGAGTATGGACGTTTATATCACCAAATTGCGGAAATACCTGAAGGAAGATCCTGCAGTCGAATTGCTCAACGTGCACGGCATTGGCTTCAAGCTGGTTATACCCTAAATTAGTTTTAAGTTTTAAGGTTTAAGGGTTAAGTGATCAATGTTCCATGCTCAATGCCCGATGCTCAAAAAGCGCGGTAATCCTGGGATTAACATTGAACTAATGAGTCGGCAGAACTTTTTTTCTGATTTTTCCGGCCGGTGCAAAAGGTGAGATGGGGCCGAGTTCGTATTGTTTGTTATCCAGGATTTCATAGAGGACGGAGGAGGAGAGGGATCGTGTGGTATTTGTCAGGACGATGATGCATTTTTCCTGTTCCAGGTCGCGGATAAAATACGTCCGGAAGCCCTTCCACCAGCCATAGTGGTAGACTGTCCTGTACCGGTCGGCTTTAATGCGCCAGCCGAAGCCATAGTTGTCGATGTATTTGGAGAATTTCGGGCTCCCGGGGGCGAATGCTTCCTTGAGTGTTGTTTCGCTGACGAGGATTTCCTGGTACAACGCCTGGTCCCATTTGAAAAGGTCTTCGACAGTCGAATAGACTCCTTTGTCGCCCATGACCCCATTCTGGTAGAAATCGGGTTCCGGGCGGGGCATTCCACGGGATGAACGGTGTCCGGTCACGCCGACGGGGACATAGGGTGGGACAGGCTGGCCGGGTTCCAGGTGATAGATGAACGAATCATTCATCCCGAGCGGGTCGAAGATTTTTTCCTGCATAAACACATCGAACTTCTTCCCGCTGACGCGTTCCACGACCGAGGCCAGCAGGGCGTAATTGGAATTGCAATAGTCGAAGCCGTTGCCCGGGCTGAAGAAGCGGGGCGGCTGTTGTCCGGCCATGATCCGGATCATGTCATCGTTGGTCAGGGCGAGATCGGGATTCCAATGCTGGTCCGCAAAATGCATATAATCAGGGATCCCTGAGCGGTGATTAAGTAGGTGCCGGATCGTCACACCCGTGTAGGGCAGCTCAGGAATGTATTTTCTGACGCTGTCGTCATATTCAAGCACCCCTTCTTCTTTGAGGATCATGATGGCCATAGCGGTGAACATTTTTGATACCGAGGCAAGCTGGAAGGGGCTTTCGGTATTCAGCCGCTTTTTGGTCTTGAAATTGTCGTATCCATATGCTTTCCGGAAGACCAGTCTTCCTTTTTCGCCATAGAGGACGGTGCCGTTGAACCCGGTCTTTGTGTTCAGCCAGGAGAATACGCTGTCGATGATCCTTCCTTTTTTGTCCATCGTGATCTTATCCAGGTCGATGAACAGGCTGTCAACGGGAAACGGGGGTTTATCGATAAATCTCGGGGATTCCTTGATCAGGCTGGCAGACCAGACGATGGCCAGGGCCATACCGATGGCAAAACCGACCGGGATGATGAGATATTGGAACAGGTTTTTTATGAATTTTTTTGATGCCATAAAGCCGGGGCAAAAATAAAGGATTTTGGAGCGCTTCAAAAGTGTACTACCACTATAGTGGTCCTACGTTTTTTGAATCGGAAAAATCGTACTACCACTATAGTGGTCCTACGTTTTTTAGGTTCAAACCATAAATTCTCTAATTTTACTTGGCTGAATCCAAATCAGGATAATTGAAAATAAGCAAATTATGAGCCAGGTTTCCATAGATCAAATAAGAACAATGTTAGCAGGAAAAGCGGATGAAAGAACCCGCCTTAGCGGCCAGCGCTATTTCAAGGAGGAGGTAAGACTCTATGGGATTAAGAGTGCTGATATCAGAACATTGGCAAAAGTATATTACCCTGATCTGAAAATTATGGATAAGAGAGAGGTCTTTGGCCTCTGTGCGCAGTTATGGCAGTCGGGTTACCTGGAAGAAGCCGCTGTGGCTTGCATCTGGTCGCATTACATCCGGAAGAGTTTTAACCCGGGTGATTTTAGCATTTTCGAAGGATGGATTTCGAAATATGTTACGAACTGGGCTACTTGTGATACATTTTGCAATCATACCATGGGAGCGTTTCTGGAAATGTATCCTGATTATCTTGTTGAATTAAGGCGTTGGGCCCTTTCACCCAATAAATGGCTTCGCCGAGCTTCTGCCGTATCACTAATTATTCCCGCCCGTCAGGGGAAGTTCCTGGAAGATATTTTAGGTATTGCCGGTATTTTGCTGTCAGACAAGGAGGATATGGTTCAGAAAGGTTATGGATGGATGCTGAAATCAGCCAGTCAGGTACATCAGAAAGAAGTGTTTGATTTTGTGATGAGGCATAAGCAAACAATGCCGCGGACCGCCTTACGCTATGCCATTGAAAAGATGCCTGCCCATATGAAGCGGGCAGCCATGGATCGATAGACTCTGATTGTTTTAAGGAATTTTAGTTTCATAATGAGAATTGAACTGATAAAAGGTGACATCACCCGAATACATGCTAGTGCGATTGTCAACGCCGCTAACCAGAGTCTGATGGGTGGTGGAGGGGTGGATGGTGCTATCCACAGGACCGGAGGGCCTGAGATCCTCGGAGAATGCAAGCTGATCGCAGCGCGCCTGGGCGGATGTGAAACCGGGCAGGCTGTCGTTACAACAGCCGGAAAATTACCTGCAAAATATGTGATACACACTGTTGGGCCGGTATGGAATGGTGGCGCACAAGGAGAGGATAATATAATTCCCCCTCTTCTTAGGACAGAATTTCTTTAAAATTAAGTTTCTTATTG
>CAZAZE010000002.1:0-334317 GCA_964489545.1 uncultured Bacteroidales bacterium | reverse complement strand
TACCGTCTTACCGTCTTACCGTCTTACCGTCCTACCGTCTTACAGTCTTACCGTCCTACAGTCTTCATTCTTTCTCAAAAAGATAATTGTTGTAGGGATAAATCGTCACGTGAATTTTCCGGACTTCATCGTACAGCACGTTTTTGAACTCTTCTATGTTGATCTTTTCCACCGCCGAGATAAAAAGCGTCGGGTTGTGCTCGTTCGCCATCCAGGTGCGCTTCAGATCGTCCAGGCTCAGGTTCTCCTTCGTTGCCGGGGTCAGGTCAAACGGGTCTTTCTCGATGTAGCTGTACGCGTCGATCTTATTAAACAGCAGGATCGTCGGTTTATTGTTCGCGCCGATCTCGGCCAGGGTCTGGTTCACCACGCGGATCTGGTCTTCGAAGTCGGGGTGGGAGATGTCGACGATATGCACCAGCAGGTCGGCTTCGCGCACCTCGTCGAGCGTCGATTTGAACGATTCGACCAGGCTGTGCGGCAGTTTGCGGATGAAGCCGACGGTGTCGGTGAGCAGAAAGGGCAGGTTTTCGATGACCACCTTGCGCACGGTGGTGTCGAGCGTGGCGAAGAGTTTGTTCTCGGCGAAGACCTCAGACTTGCTGATGAGGTTCATGATGGTCGATTTCCCCACGTTGGTGTAGCCCACCAGCGCCACACGCACCATGCCTTTGCGGCCTTTGCGCTGGGTCGTTTTGATCTTGTCGATCTCCTTGAGTTTTTCCTTGAGCAGGGCGATGCGGTCGCGGACGATGCGGCGGTCGGTCTCGATCTCGCGCTCGCCCGGCCCCCGAAGCCCGATGCCGCCCTGTTGCCGCTCGAGGTGGGTCCACATGCGGGTCAGGCGGGGTAGCAGGTACTGGTACTGTGCCAGTTCGACCTGTGTGCGGGCATGAGAGGTGCGGGCGCGGCTTGCGAAAATGTCGAGGATGAGGTTGGTGCGATCGAGGATCTTGATGCCAAGCTCGTTCTCCAGGTTGCGCGACTGCGAAGGGGAGAGTTCATCGTCAAACACGGCGATATCAATGTGTTCCGCCTCGATGTATGCTTTGATCTCGGCCAGTTTGCCGCTGCCGATGAAGGTGCGTTTGTCGGGCGATTCCAGGCGCTGGATGAAGCGTTTCACCGCGATGCCGCCGGCGGTATCCACCAGGAAAGCCAGCTCATCGAGGTAATCCTTGATCCGGTCCATGTCGGGTTTGCTGGTCACCAGCCCGATGAGGATCACTTTTTCAATTCGGGATTCTATGACGATTCCTTCGGGCATGGGCGATCAGAATGACCGGAACCCGATCACGCGGCGGATATCCGACACGGTCTTCGAAGCGCTGGCCCGGGCTTTGTCGCGGCCGAGCATGGCCACCCTGTGCAGGTACTCTTCGTCGGCCGAGAGCTCCAGGATGCGTTCGCGGATGGGGGCGGTGAAGGCTACCATGTCTTCGGCGAGTTGCTTTTTCAGGTCGCCGTAGCGGATGGTGCATTTGTTGTACTGTTCGTCGAAATAGGCCACGGTGTCGGGCGTGGAAACGATCGACAGCAATTGGAAGATATTCTGGATCGGTTCGGGTTTTTCCTGGTTCATCTGCGTGGGACCGGTGTCGGTAACGGCGCGCATCACCTTTTTACGGATCGCGTCGGGCGGGTCGGCCAGGAAAATAGCATTGCCTTCTCCCTCCGATTTGCCCATCTTTCCTGAGCCGTCGAGACCGGGGATCTTCACCAGGTTCTCCCCGAAATTGAACGCTTCGGGTTCGGGGAAATATTCCACGTTGTACATTCGGTTAAAGCGCCGCGCGAAGGTGCGGGTCATTTCGAGGTGCTGCTCCTGGTCCTTGCCCACCGGCACTTTGGTGGCGCGGTGGATGAGGATGTCGGCCGCCATCAGGGTGGGGTAGGTGAGCAGCCCGGCGTTGATGTTCTCGGGCTGTTTGCGGATCTTCTCCTTGAACGAGGTGCAGCGCTCCAGCTCGCCCACGTAAGCGTTCATGTTCAGCAGCAGGTACAGCTCGGCCGTTTCGGGCAGGTCGCTCTGGATGTAGAGCGTGGCCTTTTCCGGGTCGAGCCCGCAGGCCAGGTATTCCACAAGCACCTGTTTCACGTTGCCGTGCAGGTCGGCCGGCGTGGGATGGGTGGTGAGGGAATGATAATCGGCGATGAAGAAGTAGCACTGGTGCTCCTCCTGCATGCGGATGAAATTCTTGAGGGCGCCGAAATAATTGCCCAGGTGAAGGTTGCCGGTTGGCCTGATGCCGCTGAGTACTGTTTCCATGCGGCAAAGATAGGGAAAAAAGAAAAGGGACAAGGAGATCCCGCTCCGGAGGAGCAGACCATAGCTGAAATGAATTGCCACAGATTCACAGATAATTAAATGCAATTGGCGCAATATAATCTGTGAATCAGTGGCAATAATCTCATAAAAGTTGTTTACTGCAATGTAAACCTGAACGGCAGGCCGAACTGCACCCGGACCGCTTTTCCCCTTTGATGCCCGGGGTTCCAGGCCGGCATCAGCGCCATCACGCGGAGCGATTCTTCCGACAGCAGCGCATGGGGCGACCGCAAAACCGCCACCGACGACAGGCTTCCGTCTTTTTCAACCACAAATGAGATATAGACAATTCCGGAAATGCCGGCCTCTCTTGCTGTCCGGGGATACTGAATGTTCTCCCGGAGAAATTTGTACAGAGCGGCTTCCCCGCCGGGAAATTCCGGCATTTTCTCCACTACGATGAATACCGTATCCTCACCGGGCACTGCCTTTTCTTCGGGGAGAGAAGGGAAATAATCCGGGATGGGCGTATCTGACGTCGCTCCTGCATCGATCACCGGGAAATCTTCCGGAACCGGATCATCATTCCTGACCTCATTGATGGCGTAGACCGGTTTCGGCGGCGGGGGCGGAGGCAGGGGTTTTGTATGGGCCGTGTTGACGGGCAGCATCTCTTCAATTTCAATTACGTTGCCGGAGCCCATGCCGCTCAGGGAGCGATCTGAAAACCGCCATTCAAAAGCCAGCAGCAGAACGGACAAGGCGACGATTAATCCGATTTCCAGGAAAATCACTCTTTTGTTTTCCAGGCTGGCCCGGCTTGATTTTTTCTTTTCCATTATCAGCAGAATTTGAGGTTGTTTTATTACTGGATGCAGAGTGTTTATTTTTCCATAAATTTGAGACGCCATCTCAATCTTGATTGAAAGCTTAAACCCTTTCCCGTGTTCCTGCGGTTCAAACGAAAAGCATCCCCGGTGAAGGATCTCCCTGATGCGGAGCTGATCCTGCAGTACCGCCGTGAAAAGGACCCCGAAATCATCGCTGTGCTGTTCCAGCGCTACACGCACCTGGTCTACGGCGTCTGCCTGAATTACCTGGAAGACCGGGACGAAGCCAGAGACGCGGTGATGGAAATCTTTGAAGGCCTTATCGACAGCCTGCTCAGGCATGATGTTGAGAACTTTAAAAGCTGGCTGCATGCCGTCGCCCGCAACCATTGCCTGATGAAATTGAGGAAGGCCCGGACGGTCCCTATTGATGCGGATAAAATCCATGAAAAAACCGGTGGAATTTTTATGGAAAATGAAGAGGAACCGCATCCTGAAACAGAATGGTCTCGTTACACTCCCGATGAGTTGGAATCGGCGCTGAAAACACTGAGGGAGCCACAGCGCCGGTGTATTGAGTTGGTGTACCTGCAGGATAAATCCTACCGGGAAGCCTGCGAGATCACCGGTTATTCCATGAATGAGGTCAAAAGCCATGTTCAGAACGGAAAACGGAATTTGAAAATCAGACTGGAAGAATTACATGCCGGAAAATCCTGAAATACAACATCTGACCGACCCATCCGGGAACCTGACCCCGGAAGCCATGGAGCATTACCTTGCCGGTGAATTATCGGAAAAGGAGCATGCAGCCGTGGGACAGCACCTGGCGGAATCACCGTTCGACCGGGAAGCGCTGGATGGCTTGCGCAAGCAGCCAAAAGGCAGTTTCCGGAATGATCTCGTAGAACTGGACGCAAGGGTCCTGGCGAAAACCAGGGAAAAAGCGGTGTCACCCCCGCCGCGCTCTCTCAGGCCGTATTACTGGACCGCTGTCGCCGGGCTTACGGCAGTGGTTGGGCTGACCGTTCTATTGATCTACTTGCTTACAGATCCTTCTGAGCACCAATTGGCGGTCAGCGGCCAGCAGTCAGCGGTCAGCGGTCCTGAACCTGGAACTACTGAAACTACTGGAACCACTGGAACTATTGGAACTACCGGAACCATCGGAACCACCGGAACTGTGGAACAGCCCTCAGATAAGGTGGTGTTGGCTGATGACGAGGATATTCCTGTTACGGAGCAGAACACTATGGAAGATGCCGCCATAATTGCTGAGGAGCCTGAAGAGGTTGAAGCGCTTGCCGTTGCAGTTCCCCGTGAAGATACCATCAAAGAGGAGGAAGTGATCTTCTTGGTCGTTGAATCCATGCCTCAGTTTCCAGGAGGGGAAGATGCATTTAACAAGTATCTGTCCGACAGCCTTCACTACCCTGCAGCGGCAATTGAAAATGCCATCCAGGGACGGGTGTTTGTCACTTTTGTGATAGAGAAGGATGGCTCGGTCACAAATGCGCAGATTCTGCGGGGTATCGGCGGCGGGTGTGATGAAGAGGCCCTGAGGGTGGTCCGGAATATGCCGAAATGGACCCCCGGAAAACAGCGCGGCCAACCCGTCAGGGTTCAGTATAATTTGCCGGTAAAGTTTACGCTGGAAGGGAGATGAGAGTTCTGAGTTCTGAGTTCTGAGTTCTGAGTTTTGAGTTTTGAGTTTTGAGTTCTGAGTTTTGAGTTTTGAGTTTCTTTTGCCAACTGCCAACTGTCCAACTGCCAACTGGATCAGTCCTTCACGCAGCGGAGCGTGCATCCGTCGTTGGCGTTATTGGTGTTCCGCGTGATCTGCGCGAAATCGCCGTTCAGGTGCCGGATAACGGGCGTTCTGTATGCGTCGCTGTCGGAGGTCATGTAATTCGGGCAGCAGTATGCGCCGCCGAAGCCGGCGGTCTCTGAATAGGTCCCGCCCGGCACCGCATGGAACCCGAACGCATCAGTGCCATTGCCGCTTCCGCTCCAGCCTGAGGTGGCCCGCAGGTTTACCCCGGCGTCAAGGCCACGCCAGCCCGTTTTATCCCATTCTGTCGATCCGGGCCCGAAGTGGCTGTCGACATTACCTTCCAGTACCTTGAACTCCGGATCTGTAGGCACATGCCAGCCTTCCGGGCAGATCCCCCGGGTTCCCGGCGTGGTCGAATAAGCCATCAGTTCAGGCCACTGGTAGAGCCCGCCCCAGAGATCGCAGTTTGATTCCAGGTTATCATAGCAGTATTTTTCAATGATCGAATTGTCGGACTGGAACGCCGGGGCGTCGATCCGGGTGCCCACGTTCAGGTCCTGCGCCATCCAGCACTGGTTGCCGATCAGGACCGTGGCGTATTTCTTCCCGTCGCGCGCATCGGTGATCGAGTCGCCGCAGTAACCGGTCAGGTCTTCGAAGTTGTAAGCGCCGGAACGGCAATTGAATGTGACGTAATAAATGGTGGTGTCGTAAACATCGTCGAGCGTCACAGGAATGTTCAGCCCGTATTGATTGGTGCCGATGCCCGATGGAAAGGAGGTTGATCCCCAGCTCACCATCCAGTCGTTATCTTCCCGGAATTTCATCTCCACAATTGAGTCCGCCGGGCTGGAAATATCATCTTCTATCGTCAGTGCGATCGACACGGACCATAGGTCGCAATTGTAGGCATCTCTTCTCATCGGAAAGTCCTCCGTCCATTCGTTGAACTCCCCGATCAGGCCGATTTCACCGCATGGCGTGCGGTATTCGCCTACCTGGTCCACCCAGTCCGACTCCAGGCTCAGGAAGGTGACGATCCCGCCGGTATAAACAGTAGTACGGTATTTCAGCTTTTGCTGTTCAAAATCAAAGCTGGTAATGGTATTGACGGTATCAGTAATACCGGGGTTTCCGGCCGCGACATAGTGCCAGTCGGTCTCAATTTCGTGGGAAACATGCGCGGAACCTCCATTTACCTGGATCCACTTCGCATTAAAGATCACATTCTGGCTGGCAAAATCACCATAGATCAGGGGTACGTCGGGAGTATTTGCTATATAAAGCTTGCTGGAGCCTAATTCATTTGTTCCCGCGCGGTAACCGATAAATACATTGCTGTCGCCGGTCTGGTTGTTCCAGGCGGTACCGCGGCCGATATAGGTATTGTAAGATCCGCTGGTATTGCCTCCGCCGGCAGTCGTTCCGACAAACACATTTTCATTCCCGGTGTCATTCCAGTAGCCGCTGGTGGTCCCAAGGAACACATTCAACTGCCCGGTTGTGTTGTGCAAGCCGGCGCCATAACCAGCAATCAGGTTGGCTCGACCGTTCGTATTCACATAACCCGCCCAGTTGCCGATGAACACGTTTCCCCAGCCTTCATTATTCGTATATCCGGCGGAATCGCCGATAAAGACATTATCATAGCCGGCTATGTTTGTATATCCCGCCTTATAGCCCACGAAGGTGTTTCGCCCTCCCTGAGCCCATACCCCTGCGCTGTCGCCGATGATGGTGTTTTCCAGGAGATTGCGGATCTCCATCCTTTGGGCGTTCAGGCGCAGCATACCATTGTCAAATTCCCCGTAAACCAGCGGCGGGACAGTGTCGGTGGTTGCAATTACCAGCCGGTTGGAAGAATTGTCGTTCGTTCCTGCTGAATATCCGATGAAAACATTGCTGTTTCCATTTTGATTGTTGTATCCTGTAAAGCGTCCAATATAGGTATTGCGTGATCCCGTCTCGTTGGAAAAGCCGGCGCCCTGCCCCAGGAAGGTGTTTTCTGATCCGGTGGTGTTGGAGTTTCCCGCCCGGCGCCCAAGGAAGGTGTTAATGCTGCCTGATGTGTTTTCCCGGCCGCTCAGCGAACCGATGAAGGTATTGTATGAACCTTCAGTATTGTTGTGCCCGCTCTCATAGCCCATGAAAATATTGTTGACGCCGCTACGGCTCATCAGCCCGCAGCGGTATCCGATATAGACGTTGTTGTAGCCCGAAGTGTCGCTCATCCCGGCAAATCGCCCGATAAAGATATTGTCATAGGATTTTCCGGGATGAGCGCCGGCGAATTTACCGATGCTGATGTTGTCGTGTGCTTCTGATCCGAAAGAGCCGGCGCTGTCGCCGATGAAGATGTTGTTCAGCGGGTTGATGAACGACAAACGGCTGTCCTCAAACCGGAACCGTTCTTCGTCGTACAGCGTGATCCGGACAGACGACGTTTCCTGTCCCCAGAGACGTATGCCGCAAACAACAATTATTGCCGCGGCGAAGCAATACCGTTTCATGGAAGTTTAGTTTGGCCGTCCTGAGATGCAGAGGTTGGGACCGCACCGCAGGCCCCGTAAAGTTAGTGAGATTTTTTGGGGAAAGCAAGATTAGTAGTCAGCAGTCAGCAGTCAGCAGTCAGCAGTCAGCGGTCGGCAGTCAGGGGTGTGATTTTTTTAATCTGGAGCGGGTATATTTCCTTAAAATCCGGATTAACAGAATAAAAACTATGGCAACAGGATTAAATAATTTAGAGGTTTACAGGAAAGCTTTTTCTCTGGCAATGAGGATTTTTCATGTAAGTAAAAACTTTCCCGTGGAAGAAAAATATTCTTTGACTGATCAGGTAAGAAGATCGTCAAGATCTGTGTGTGCTAATCTCGCTGAGGCATATAGGAAAAGAAGGTATGTTGCTCATTTTTTGAGCAAACTTTCCGATGCAGATATGGAAAATTCAGAGACCCAAGTTTGGATTGAGTTCTCCAGGCATTGTAATTTTCTTTCGGAAGAAATTGCAAATGAATTGATTACCGAATCCCAGCAGATAGGCCGAATGATTGACCACATGATACAACATCCTGAAAAATTCACAAGGAACTGGTAAAACCCAAAGTCAATTAATTCTTGTTGACTGCTGACTGCTGACTGCTAACCGCTAATCCACCGGCTGGCTGTCCAGCGGCGTCTTGGGCGGTTCGCCGTACATCTTGATCTCGTCTTCGATCTTGTTGAAGAAGTGATATTCGAGGATGGAATGCGAACTGACCGACTCCAGGTGGATCCACTTTTTGTACTTGAGGTACCATTTCATCTGCCGTGAGGGGAAGCCTGTGGTAAGATAGGCGTAGATGAAGGGATGCAGCGTGAGGCGGATGTATTTCTCGTTTTGTTCGGTGACCAGGTTCTGGATGTTCGCTTCGATTTCATCCAGCAGCAGCGAGCTGGAACGGATCTTTCCGGATCCTTTGCATGACGGGCATTCCTCAAGCACTTCAATCTGCTGTTCGGGCCGCACGCGCTGGCGCGTGATCTGCACCAGCCCGAATTTGCTCGGGGGCAGGATGGTGTGCTTGGCGTGATCTTTCGCCATTTCATCTTTCAGCTTCATGAAGAGCTGCCGGCGGTGCTTCGATTCGTGCATGTCGATGAAATCGATCACGATGATGCCGCCCATATCGCGCAGCCTGAGCTGCCTGGCGATTTCCGTGGCGGCTTCCAGGTTCACGGCCAGGGCGTTTTCCTCCTGGCTGTTCTCCTTGCGGCTTCGGTGCCCGCTGTTCACGTCGATCACGTGCATGGCCTCGGTGTGCTCCACGATCAGGTAGATCCCGCTCTTGATGCTGACGGTCTTGCCGAAAGCATTCATGATCTGCTTGTCGACCCCATGGAATTCGAAAATGGGCACCCGGCCGCGGAAGAATTTTACGATATCCAATTTCTTTGGCGCGATCCTTCCGATGTAATTCCGGACCTCTTCGTACAGCGTATGGTCGTTGACGACGATGGAGTTGAACGATTCGTTCAGTACATCGCGAAGGATGACCGAAGTGCGGTCGAGTTCGCTGAGGGCTTTGCGCGGCGGTTTGGCGTCCTGGAGCTTTTTGATCATTTCCAGCCAGCGCGAAACCAGGTTCTTCAGGTCGGCGTCGAGTTCCGCGACCATCTTGCCTTCGGCAACGGTCCGGATAATCACCCCGAAGTTCTTGGGTTTTATGCTGGTGATCAGCCGTTTGAGCCTGTTGCGCTCTTCCACCGACTTGATCCGGGTGGATACGCTGATCCGGTTGGAAAATGGGACCAGTACGAGAAAGCGGCCGGCCAGGCTGATTTCAGAGGAGATCCTGGGGCCCTTGCTGGAAATGGGTTCCTTCTCGATCTGGACCAGGACCGGCTGGTTGACCTTGAGCACCTGGGTGATCTTGCCCGTCTTTTCAATGTCTTCTTCCGCCACGAACTGTTCGAGGGGAATCTTGGAGGCTTTGCCGGCCAGAGCCAGCTTGGTGTATTTGCACAGCGACCGCACCTGCGGTCCCAGGTCAAGATAATGCAGGAAGGCGTCTTTCTCATAGCCTACGTCGACGAACGCGGCATTAAGCCCCGGCATGATCTTGTGGACCTTGCCCAGGTATATATCGCCTACCTGAAAACTCTGGTTGCTCTTCTCTTTGTGAAGTTCTACGAGGACTTTATCTTCCAGTAGCGCTATTTCAACTTCTCCAGACTTCGCATCAATAATCAGTTCCCTGTCCACAATGAAGTCGTATTAAGGTTTAAGCATGTATGCCAGCTAATGACTGACTGAAAATAAGGAAGATGACCTTAAATAAATTTAATTGAGGTTGTCTTTCCGGCCGCTTCGGAAAACAAGTCACAGAGCGCCTTCCGCGGACCTTTCATGGAAAGGACAACCTCAACCTGACCGGGTATATGCTGAGCCCGGTAGCTTATTATTTCTTCTTATGCCTGTTCTTCCGCAAACGTTTTTTCCGTTTGTGGGTAGCCATCTTGTGTCTTTTTCTTTTCTTCCCGCTGGGCATGTTATCTGATCTTTAAATGTTATTTCTTCACTTTAACGTTGCTTTTCACTTCACCGACAAAAGTCTTGGCCGGTTTGAACGCCGGGATATTGTGGGCCGGGATGATAATGGTCGTGTTCCTGGAAATATTCCTGCCGGTCTTCTCTGCCCTTTTCTTGATCGTGAAGCTTCCGAATCCCCTCAGGTAAACGTTTTCACCATTCGCAAGTGAGTTCTTGACGGCTTCCATGAACGCTTCCACGGTGGCCTGAACTGCTACTTTTTCAATCCCTGTCTTGTTTGCTATTTCCGCAACGATTTCTGCCTTGGTCATAACTCGATTAGTTTTAGATTATTAACTTTAATTTTTTTTTAAGGCTGCAAAGATATAATTTTTTCTCTTGCCGGATAAGCAGTTGAAAAAAATATTTGTTCTAAATTGCTCAATATAAATTTGTTTCAGAAAAGATGAGTTTCCGGCATCCGTTGATCCGATGGTATCGTCAGCATCACAGGGACCTTCCCTGGCGTCAGACGAACGACCCTTATAAGATATGGATCTCCGAGGTAATCCTGCAGCAAACCCGCGTGGAACAAGGACTTGCTTATTATCATCGGTTCATTGGCGAATTTCCGGACGTTTCTGCCCTGGCATCGGCTGATGAAGACCGGCTGATGAAGGTCTGGCAGGGGCTGGGGTATTATTCCCGTGCGCGCCATCTCCAGGAAGCGGCGCGGGATATCCTGACACGGTTTGGCGGCCGCTTTCCCACGGCTTATGAAGAAATCCGGACACTGAAAGGCGTCGGAGCATACACCGCGGCAGCGGTTTCTTCCATCGCCTTCGGGGAGCCCAGGCCGGTGATCGACGGCAATGTGAAGCGGGTCATGGCCCGCTACGCCGCGATCCGGGATCCTGTGAATACGGTAGCCGGCAGGGATCGCGTGATGGCGGAGATGACCCGGCACATGGACCGGAACGACCCCGGCACGTTCAACCAGGCTGTCATGGAACTGGGAGCGATCATTTGTAAACCCCGGCTGCCCCTTTGTGACCAATGCCCGGTCGCTGAATCCTGCCTCGCCCGACTCGAAGGCCTCACGGGCCACCTGCCAGTCACCGGAAAAAACATCCCGGTCAGAGATTTGATCCTGAACTACCTGGTGATCCTGTCAGGAGAAGGCGATGAGCGGATGATCTGGATGAAAAAACGCACCAGCGCCGGGATCTGGCGCAACCTGTACGATTTTCCCGAGATCGCCGCGGACCGGGAGATCGATGCAGAGGAAATTATCAGGGATGACGAATTCCGGCGCCTGATGAACGGCCGGAATTTTTCCTTCCATGGCGATCCCTGGTCCATCCGCCACCGGCTGACACATCGGGCGCTGCTCCTCCGCTTCTTTATCGTATCCGCCCCGGAATACCATCACGATGATCTTTACAAAATATCTGTAAATGAAGTAGATAAACTCCCGGTCCCACGGCCTCTGGAAATTTTTTTAAAAAAGTGCTCATCCGACCGGGTATATTTTTGAAAAAACCGGATTAATAGGAAAAGTTCTTCTTTAATGCCTAACTTTGTAAAAAGTCGCGCTGGAGAAGGCCGTTATCATCTTTAATCTATTCATCTAATTTTTTAACATTAAACCACTACAGCTATGGCAGGAATTAACAGGGTGATTCTGATCGGGAACCTGGGAAGGGATCCCGAGATCCGGAATCTGGAAGGAGGAGTGAAGGTGGCGAACTTTTCGCTCGCCACAACGGAAACATTTCGGGGCAGGAACGGGGAAAAGGCCGAGCACACCGAATGGCACAATATTGTTTTATGGCGTGGCCTTGCCGAGGTGGCCGAAAGCTATCTCAAGAAAGGCAATACCATTTATGTTGAGGGGCGGATCCGCACCCGGGAATGGACGGACAAGGAAGGCAACAAGCGTTACACCACGGAGATCCAGGCCGACAATATGGTTATGCTGGGAGGCCGCCGCGATCAGCAGGCCGGCAATGGTACCGCCGGCCCGCCGAGGGCGGAGAAAGCGCCCGATGCTCCGGAGCCGGAGGCGGATATAGATCTTTCGCAGGAAGCCGGAGATGACCTGCCGTTCTGAACGATTACAGCTGGACAGTTGGCAGTTGGACAGTTGGCAGAATTGATTTTGTCCAACTGTCCAACTGCCAACTGTCCAACTTTTTAGTATCTTTGCCGCCGCAACCAACTTTGATTCAATTTGGAAAGTATCGATCCTGACCCTCTCCAGCCTTATCTCCTGGTATTACTCGATTCAGCATTACCCGTCATTACCGGCGGCGTATGGGCCGGCTTTGCAGCGATTCTGGTGCTGCTGGCCCTGTCGGCGCTCACTTCCCTGGCCGAAGTAGCTTTCTTTTCCCTTACGCCCGGGCAGCTCCATGAGATGAACTCCCGGGAGGACAATGCAGGTCGCGCCGTGCAACACCTGCTGGAAACCCCTAAGAAACTCCTGGCCACACTGCTGATCGGCAACAGCTTTTTCAATGTTTCTATCGTCATCATCTCCACCATCCTGACCAGCATCCTGGTCAATTTCCAGACGTTCCCCTACTGGGCGGCCTTCCTGCTCCAGGTTGTCGCGGTCAGTGCGATCATCCTGCTCCTGGGAGAGATCCTGCCGAAAATATATGCAGCCCGCCATTCCCTGGCCGCCGCAAGATACCTGGCAGGGCCGGTGATGGTGCTCACCCGCCTGTTTTACCCGCTCAGCACCCTTATGGTCAGATACACCGGGCTGATCGACCGCCGCATCAGCCGGAAAGTGCTGCACGGCACCCCCAACGGCGTTGCGGATGCCCATGACCTTTCCACACGCGAGGAAAATCCCGGCGACGAACAGAAGATGATGCAGGGAATCGCCCGCTTCAGCGATATCGAAGTGAAAGAGATCATGCGATCGCGCTTGGATGTTACCGCCGTCGACATTTCCACATCGTATTTTGAGCTGCTGAAAACCATCATCGATTCTGGTTATTCACGCATCCCGGCCTATGATGGCAATTTCGACCAGGTCAGCGGAATCCTCTACATCAAGGATCTGCTTCCCCATTTGAATGAAAAAGAAGATTTTCGCTGGGAAACCCTGCTGCGCGAACCATTTTTCATCCCGGAGAATAAAAGGATCAGCGACCTGCTCCAGGAATTCCAGCAAAAAAAGATACATATGGCCATCGTGGTCGATGAGTATGGAGGCACCGCGGGCATTGTTACCCTGGAAGACATTATCGAGGAGATCGTCGGGGAGATCAGCGACGAACACGACGCGCCGGTGGGCGATGTGGAATTCAGCCGCCTGGATGAACGCAGCTTTATTTTCGAAGGCAAGACCTCCCTGAATGATTTCTGCAAGATCGTGGGTATTGATGATGATACTTTTGATGAGGTAAAAGGAGAATCCGATTCTCTCGCCGGACTGCTTCTGGAACTTTTTGAGAAAATGCCGGAAAAAGGGGAAAAAACCGAATACGGGCAGTTCCTGTTTACCGTCAAGGTGGTTGACAAACGACGTATAAAAAAGATCCTGGTGACCTTAAAGGAAGAGGAAGAGGATTAATCCGGCACAAGAAATGGAGCACATGCACAGACTCGTGAAGAATCTTTGGTTTATCTCATTAATCCTTTTGTTCGCATTCGGCTGCCGCCAGGATTATTCCCCCAAGCCCAGGGGATATTTCCGCATCGACCTGCCTGAAAAAAGCTACCTGCCCTTTGATACGACCTACCCATATTCTTTCGAATACCCCTCGTATGCGCGCATCGTTCCCGATGTGCGTGAAACTTCCGAACCCTTCTGGATCAATATCGAGTTTCCTCAGTTCAGCGGGCAACTGCACATCAGCTACAAACCCGTCAGGGGAAATCTCGCCGAATACCTGGAAGATGCCCGGACCTTTGTCGTCAAGCACATCCCAAAAGCCGAAGCCATCAACGATTCCCTGGTCATGAGGCCTGAAGACCGGGTTTTCGGACTGGTCTATTACATTGAGGGCAACCAGGCGGCATCGCCCTGCCAGTTTTTTATCACCGACAGCACGTCCCACTTCCTGCGCGGGGCGCTGTATTTCAATATCATTCCCAACAACGACTCCCTCGCCCCGGTCATCCGGTTCATCGAGGCCGACATCAGGCACCTGATCGCTACGATCCGCTGGAAATGATTTATCCGGCATCATTCGCCTAAAAGCCGGGATATTTCTATATTTGCGGTGGCTATTCTAAATCCTTCCGCATGAAAAGATTAATTTTCGCTTCCCTGCTGGCCTTTCTGTTGAACCCTTTATTTGCCCAGCAACCATATTCCCGGGTCCGGATCCTCGCCGGCCAGGACGAACTGAACCAACTCTCAGATTTGGGGCTTACCCTGGACCACGGCATTTTTAAAGCAGGGGTTTCGGTAACCTGTGAACTTTCCTCGTCTGAAATGGCGATCCTGGAAGCTTCCGGCGTTCCCTTCGAACTGCTGATACCGGATATGGAACGGTATTATGCCGACCGCAATGAGCCTTATCTTTCAAAATTGGATGAACTTAAACGGGCCGCGTACACCCTCAGCCGCGAGTGGCCGGTGCCGGAGGGCTTTGAGCTTGGGCCCGTCGGCGGCTTCCTGACCCTTGACCAGGCCATGGAACACCTCGACAGCATGGCCGCCCGGTACCCGGATCTGATCACGGTGCGTGAACCGCTGGACCTGCTCTCGCACAACAGCCGGCAAATGTTCTGGGTAAGGCTCTCGGACAATCCCAATGTTAACGAAGACGAACCTGAAGTGCTCTATACCGGCATGCACCACGCCCGCGAAGCCATTGGCATGCAGCTGCTGATTTATTACATGTACTACCTGCTTGAGCACTATGAAACGGATCCGGAAGTGCAGTATATCGTCAATAATTTCGAACTGTATTTCATTCCGGTCATCAATGTCGACGGCTATGCATACAACATCCAGAACAGCCCCAACGGCGGCGGGATGTGGCGGAAGAACCGGCGGAACAACGACGACGGATCTTACGGGGTGGACCTGAACCGGAATTACGGGTATATGTGGGGATACAACAACAGCGGATCCTCACCCACACCTTCGGATGACACCTACCGCGGGCCTTCCGCCTTTTCGGAGCCTGAAATTCAGAACATCAGGGATTTCAGCGAGGAACACGAGTTCCGCATCGCCATTAATTACCATTCGTATGCCAATATGCTGCTCTATCCCTGGGGCTGGACACAGGAGCCATGCCCGGATGATGTGTTGTTCAACTTCCATTCGAAGCTGATGACCAAGGAAAACGGCTATGAATACGGCTCTGGCAGCACGACCATTTATCCGACCAATGGCGGTTCCGACGACTGGATGTACGGAGAACAGGCTACCAGGGAGCTCATCTATTCATACACCCCGGAAGTGGGCGACGGCAGCGCCGGTTTCTGGCCGCCGGTTTCGCAGATCATACCCCTCTGCCAGGAAAACATGTACCAGAACATCATGGCGGCGAAACTCTGCGGCCCTTACGCCATCGTGAGAGATCTTTCGCCGGTCATCATGGAGAACAACTCCGGCCTGCTCTTTTTTGACATCCAGCGCGCCGGCCTCCTCGACGGTGCCACCTACACGGTCTCCATTACCCCGCTCAACGATGCCATCGATTCGGTCAGCCCGCCGCTGCAGTTTACTCTCGACATCATGGAAACAGGCTCGGGCGCATTTTCTTATTTCCTGAAAGAAGGCATTGAGCAGGGCGAAGAGGTTATGTTCCTGCTTTCCGTGGACGACGGCTTCGGCATGCATTCCGACACCATCGTGAAAATGTACGGAACCCCGGTGGTGATCTTCGAAGACAGCGCCTCCGCATTTCAAAACTGGATCTCGGCGAAATGGAACATCACCACCATGCAATTCCACTCCCCGGATCATTCGATCGCCGATTCTCCCACCGGGCAGTACACGAATTATGAAAACAACGCAATGGTGCTGAAGGATCCCGTCGATCTGGGCGAAGCGGTTTATGCGAGCCTCAGCTTCTGGGCGAAATGGAATATCGAGGCGGGGTATGATTATGTGCAGGTATTTGCCAGTATTGACAATGGCGGATCATGGACGCCGCTGGAAGGCCGGTACACCCGTCCGGGCGGCGCCAACCAGCCCACGGGCCAGCCGCTGTACGACGGAATGCAGAGCAACTGGGTCCGGGAAGAGATCAGCCTGGAACCGTTCCTGGGCAATGAGATCAAGATCCGCTTCGTGCTCCGCAGCGACTCTTACGTCGTCGCCGACGGTTTCTACTGGGACGATCTCGCCGTCACCATCATCGACCTGCAAACCGGAATGGAAGATGACCGGCCGGCGATGAGCGTTCCGGTTGTTACGGTTGTCCCCAATCCAGCCAGCGACAGGGTATCCCTTAATTACTCAGAGGTGTCTGATACACCCGGTTCCGTAACCTTGAGGGTCTTTGACCTGAACGGCCGGAAGGTGTTTGAAACGCGGGGCGAAGGAACACGAGATGTCATCTCATGGGGTGTAAGCCACTGGCCATCAGGACTATACTTTTTCAGCCTGCTGAAAAACCAAACAGTGGTTGCCAGCGGCAGGTTTTTGGTGGAATAAATTCGCTATCTTTGCGCCACAGAATTAAATCTTACCGGAATGTAGCACATATCGGACAGTCATCATTTTTAAACCGGAGCAGTTATGGTTGATACGGTAAAAATCGGTACCCTGAGGTGGCACCACATCGTAAGCCCGTCTGAAGAGGACCTGCAGTACCTGAAAGACAACTTCCACTTCCACCCCCTGGATATTGAAGACTGCCGAAGTACCAACCAGCGCCCGAAGATCGATATCTATGATGACTATTATTTCATCATCCTGCATTTCCCCACATTCGACCATTCCAACCGTTTTCTGACCATCAGGGAAGTGAAATTTTTCTGGGGAGAGGAATTTGTGATCAGCATCGACCAGTCGCACTGGGTCTCGACCGAGATGTTCCGCGACACACAGCAGATGATCTACAGAAAGGAGGAGATCGAGGTGGGTACTTCCGACAGTTTGCTGTACCGAATCCTGGAAAAACTGATGACCTCGTCGCTGAACCTGATGCGCCGCATCGGCCTGGAACTCGACCGGATCAACGAAGACCTCTTCAGCAAAAGGTCGCAGAAGACCATTCTCCAGATCAGCATAACCCGCAAGAACATTATCCTGCTCAATACGATCTTCAAACCGCAGCTCCCGCTCTTCCACAAGTTTGAATCAGGACAGATCGAAGGATTTGCCGAGAATATGGAAGATTACTGGGGCAATATCCTCGACTACAACCAGAAGATGTGGGACATGGCGGAGGATTACCAGGAACTGATCGAGGGATTATCGAAAACCTTCGATTCGCTGCAGACCAACCGGATCAACGAGATCATGAAAACGCTTACATTCATCTCCGCGTTCCTTCTGCCGCTCACGTTCATCACAGGATTATACGGCATGAACATTGGCCTGCCGCTCCAGAACGACCCCCGCTCATTTTACATTATCATGGTAGCCATGGTGGTTGTGGTGGTGTTGATGGTGCTTTATTTCCGGAAGAAAAGCTGGATTTAGAAGAGCGGTTCCCGAACACGAAGTTCGATCGACAGGATGATCTCTGATCATCCTGATCCCGGTGAATCAATCACTGTGATCCTGATGCTCATTTTGCCGGCGCAGCGCTTCTTCATGGATGTCCTGCAGGATTTTGAGCAGGAATTCACGGTGAAGGCCCCGGGTGGCGCCTTTTTGCAGGCGGTCTTCCACAACCATTTTCCATCGTTCCAGTTGTAACAGGTCCAGTCCCAGTTCCCGCTTCCGTTTGCCGGCGCGTTCGGCGGTTTCCATACGGAGAGCCAGCAGGCGAAGTATTTCTTCGTCGGCGCGGTCGATTTCTTCCCGTATGTTTTTTAGGATGATATCTTCGGTCGACGATGAATGCCGGGGCAGGCTCAATCCATCCAGTAATTTCGCCAGCTCAGCGGGGGTGACCTGCTGTTCCCGGTCGGTTCGGGCCATTTCGGGCCGGTGGTGGGCTTCGATCATCAGACCGTTAAAAGCCAGGTCGGCGGAAGTCTGCATGATCTGGGGGATGAGACCGCGGTTCCCCGCGATATGGCTGGGATCGGTCAACACGGGCAGTCCCGGCCAGAGCCGGCGCAGTTCGATGGGTATTTCCCATAGTGGTAGGTTTCTGTATGGATGACTTCCAAACGCAGAAAATCCCCGGTGGACCGCCGCCAGTTTGCGGATGCCCTGATGATGCAGCCGTTCCAGGGCGCCGATCCACAGCCTGAGATCGGGATTGACAGGGTTCTTGACCAGGACCGGAATATCTGTCCCTTTCAGGGCATCGGCGATTTCATGCACCGAAAAGGGGTTGACCACGGTACGCGAACCGATCCACAAGATATCTACCCCAACTTCCAGGCAGGCATGTACGTGGGCCGGCGTGGCCACTTCCACCGCGGTTTTCAGCCCTGTTTCTTTCTGTACCCTTCGCAGCCAATCCAAACCCGTGTTGCCCACGCCTTCGAAATCGCCCGGCCGGGTTCGGGGCTTCCACAAACCACAGCGAAACGCGAAGACCTGCGGCAACCGGGCCAATTCCCGCGCCGTTTCCAGCACCTGTTCCTCCGATTCCGCGCTGCACGGCCCGGCGATCACCACCGGCCCCGGCGCATCCGGCAGGAAACCATCCACCGGCATTATCTCATCTGAAAAGGCAGGCATGATGCAAAAATAGTTAATTCCATAGTTCCAGGGTTCCATAGTTCCAGGGTTCCATAGTTCCAGGTTCCATAGTTCCAGGTTCCATAGTTCCAGGTTTCAGAGTTCCAGGTTCCGACTGTCCAACTGCCAACTGCCAACTGAAAATTTCCTACCTTTGCACCCTTAAAATCATTTCAGCATGCTCGATCACGGGATAAAACGGACAAAGATCAGGGAACTGTTGCAAACCGGGGAAGTCAACCGGGAGGTGGTGGCCAAAGGCTGGGTACGCACCATACGCGAGAGCAAGAACGTGGCGTTCATCGCGCTCAATGACGGTTCGACGCTGCAAAATCTGCAGGTGGTCGTCGACCCGGGGACCGTCGATACGGCCCTGCTGAGCCGGATCAGCACCGGAGCCGGGCTTTCGGTGAAAGGCGTGCTGATGGAATCCCCCGGTGCGGGCCAGCGGGTCGAGCTGAAAGCCTCCGACATCATTCTCTATGGCATTGCCGATCCGGAGGAATATCCGCTGCAGCCCAAGAAACATTCGCTGGAATTCCTTAGGGAAAAAGCCCACCTGCGGTTCCGGACCAATACTTTCGGCGCGATCACCCGGATCCGTCACGCCATGATCTATGCCGTTCACAAATTCTTTAACGATAAAGGATTCTACAACATCCACACCCCGATCATTACCGGCAGCGATGCCGAGGGAGCGGGTGAAATGTTCCGGGTGACGGTCCTCGACCCGGTCCACCCCCCGCTGACGGAGACCGGCGAGGTCGATTACCGGCAGGATTTCTTCGGTAAACCCACCAACCTGACCGTTTCAGGCCAGCTGGAAGCCGAACTTGCAGCCCTGGCGATGTCGGATGTGTACACGTTCGGCCCGACGTTCCGCGCTGAAAACTCCAACACCAGCAGGCACCTTGCAGAATTCTGGATGATAGAGCCGGAAATGGCTTTTTATGACATCAGCGATGACATGGACCTGGCCGAGGAGATGCTGAAGTTCCTGGTCCGCTATGCGCTCGACAATTGCAGGGAAGACCTGGAATTTCTGGCGAAACGTTTGGAAGACGAAGAGAAGAACAAGAAACAGGAAGAGCGCTCCGGCATGGGGCTTATCGAAAAGCTCGGGTTCGTCCTGGCCAGCGACTTCGAAAGGATCACCTACACCCAGGCTATCGACATCCTGATGAAATCCAAACCCAACCGGGAGAAGAAGTTTGCCTACGTCATCGAACAATGGGGCGCCGATATGCAGTCGGAGCACGAGCGTTACCTTGTGGAAAAGCACTTTAAAAAGCCGGTCATAATTACCGATTACCCGAAAGACATCAAGGCGTTCTACATGAAGCAGAACGATGACGGAAAGACCGTCCGTGCGATGGACGTGTTGTTTCCGCAGATCGGGGAGATCATTGGCGGCTCTCAGCGCGAAGAGGTCCTGGAAAAACTGCAGCAGCGCATTCATGAGATGCACATCCCGGAGGAAACGCTGTGGTGGTATCTGGAAACACGGCGGTTCGGGACTGTGCCCCACGCCGGCTTCGGTCTGGGCTTCGAGCGCCTGATGCTGTTCATCACCGGAATGGGCAACATCCGCGATGTGATCCCCTTCCCGCGGACGCCGCAGAACGCCGAGTTCTGATTGGCCTGGTTGACTGCACGGGTCAACTGTAGGCACGTCTGTTCGTCACTATCTGACCGGTCATTTAAAGTTCAAACCTTGATTTTGTTAATTACCATTATTACAATGGGTTAGATGGCCTGAGATGACATCTCAGGGTTAAAAAATTTCTTTCGAGATGACATCTCGTGATCAAAAAACTCCCTTCGAGATGTCATCTCGTGATAATTTTTCCAACACCCCGATATCCCCCGGTATTTGATATTTTTGTACCTTCATCTGTTCAAAAAAACCCGTAATGCTAAACCAGCGCCTGCAACAAAAACTCCTGCAAAAGCTCTCGCCCCAGCAGATCCTGCTGATGAAGCTATTGCAGATCCCTTCCATGGCGCTGGAGCAGCGGATCAAGCAGGAAATAGAGGAAAATCCCGCCCTGGAAATGCTGGAAGACAGCGACGACAAACAGGACCAGGATGACTTTAGCGATATGGATGAAGGCCCGGGAGCAGATGAAGAAAACGAGTCAGATGACTTCCTGGAGAAAAGTCCCGAAGATGAATTCGATTTCCAGGATTACCTGGATGAGGACGATATCCCGGCCTACCGCACGGCCATGAGCAACCAGAGCCCCGATGACGACTACCATGAGATGCCCATGGCCGCAGGCACCAGCTTCCAGGAATTCCTTACCGCCCAGCTCGGCCTGCGCGATCTCACCGAAAAACAATACCAGATCGGACTGACGATCATCGGTAACCTCGACGAAGCGGGTTATCTGCAACGCGAACCGGCCGCTATAGTCGACGACCTCGCTTTTTCGCAGAATTTCCTGGTTTCCCGGGAAGAAGTCCTGGAGGTGCTGGCCGTCATCCAGGACCTCGACCCGCCCGGCATAGGCGCGAGAAACCTGCAGGAATGCCTGATGATCCAGCTCCGCCGCAGGGAGGAACGCAATGCGCATACCGAGCTGGCTATGATGCTGCTGGAAAAATATTTCGACGAATTTACCCGGAAACACTACGACAAGATCCTGCGCAAAGCCCGTATCGATGAGGAGGAACTCAAAGGAGCCATTCAGGAGATCCTCAAACTCAATCCAAAACCGGGTGACTCGGTCAGCGAAACCACACGCGTCAATCAGTACATCATCCCGGATTTCACTGTTCGGAATATAGACGGAGACCTGGAACTCACCCTCAACTCCCGCAATGCCCCGGAACTGCGCGTCAACCGCTCTTACCTGAATATGCTGGAATCCTATGCGGCCCAGAAAAACGCCCACGGTAAAGAGGCACTCTTGTTCGTCAAGCAGAAGATCGACTCGGCCAAATGGTTCATCGACGCCATTCGCCAACGCCAGAACACCCTGCTGGTCACCATGCAGGCCATAATGGACTACCAGGAGGATTACTTCCGTACAGGCGATGAAACCAATCTTAAACCAATGATCCTGAAGGATATCGCTGAAAAGGTCAACCTCGACATCTCCACCATTTCCCGCGTTGCCAACAGCAAATATGTCCAGACCCCTTTTGGTACATTTTTACTGAAAAGTTTTTTTTCGGAATCGATGCAGAAGGATTCAGGAGAAGAGGTCTCAACCCGCGAGATCAAAAAGATCCTTTCAGATTTCATCGCCGCCGAAGAGAAAAGCAAACCGCTGACAGATGAGCAACTGACCGAGATCCTGAAGGACAAGGGCTACAACATTGCCCGCCGGACCGTTGCCAAGTACCGCGAACAGCTGAGCATACCGGTCGCCCGGCTCCGGAAGGAACTCTAAATGATTTTTGCTTACTTTTGACGGGTAAATTTTCTTTGATGGAAAAGCGAATCGCCCGGGTGATTTCTGTAATCTTCTACCCTTTATTTGTCCCTACATACGCCTTTGCCATCCTGCTGACCCTGCCTGCATATTTCGCGGCGCTGATGCCGAACCAGGCCAAATGGATGGTGCTGGGACTGGTGTTCCTGACCACCTGCGCGCTGCCGACGCTATTTTTCATCCTAATGATCCGGACCGGCATCGTGAGCACAACCTACCTGTCAAAAAGAGAAGACCGCACCCTGCCGTATTTGGTGAGCATCGTCTTTTTCTATCTTTCCTACTACATGCTGAAAAAACTGCAGGTTTCACCGGTCTATATCTATTTCATGATCGGCGCCACGATGCTGAACGTGCTGGCGCTGGGCATCAACCTGTTCTGGAAGATCAGCAGCCATATGGCTTCCATCGGCGCCGTCACCGGAATGATCATCGGTTTGTCCTATTTCCTGGGGACTTACTATTTCGGGTGGATCATCCTGTCGCTGGTCGCTTCGGGCCTGGTGGGATTCGCCCGGTTGAAGCTCGAAGCCCACACCCCGGCTCAGGTCTACGCGGGCTTCGCACTGGGCCTGTTCACCATTCTGAGCCTCTTCCTGTTTAAAACCTGAGCAATTCTTTAATCGAACGGCATGAACGTCAAACCCACCGACAGCGGGTAGACGTCCGGTCCGCGGTTTTTCTGGAACACATGGGTAACGGAATAGAAAGCATAAATGTGGATCCAGCTGTAGCCAATCCGCACGGTGGGACCGAAACGGAACTTATCCACCTGCGCCACATCCTTGGTCTTGATAAGGATCTGGTCGCCGTCGGCGTTGTCGCCTTTGTACTTGGTTTTGGCGTCGAGGAGATAGCCCAGTTTAATGCCGGCTGTGACATTGATTTTCTTGTTGGTCTTCAGCCTCAGTTCGATGGGAAAGTCCAGGTACGTCAGGCCCAGCTTGCTTTTTCTGTAGTTAACCGAATCGACGATGGGAATGAACCGGATCGTATCGGCCAGGATATCTTCAATAACCGTATTGCTGTAAAGGTTATGAAAACCGACGCCGGCGCCGATGGCAAAACTCAGCGGGCTGTTGCCCAGCGGGAAGCTGTAAGTGATAAATGCGCCCGCCCCCTGGTTGATTGCCCGGACATCCATGTCATCGGGCGCGTTCAGCCAGAAGTCCTGGTAAAGGTCAGCCCCTACGCTCACACGCCGGACGGTCTCTGTTTCCAGGACTTTGCTTGATTCCTGGGCCAGGCCCAATAGCGGAAGCATCAGGATGAAACTGAAGAAAAACGTTCTCATGGCGGGATTTTTATGGATCATCACGGCAAATATACGACAATAACGGCACAGGCCCTTCAATTATTGCGGGCCTGCGCCTGCCGTTCCGTTACCTGTAGAGGTCTTTATGGCATTCCGAACAGAATTTCCCCTTCCATCCCTGGTTGGGGTCGTTGACGTGGTAGAAGTCCAGCGATTCGTTGATTCCACTGATTACCTGCATGTTGTCAGGGGTTCCCTGGGCAATGATGGAATGACAGAGGTTGCAGTCCATGGAGATCGTCCGTCCCTGGCTGGTTGTATGCCGGTCGTTATGACAGCGGAAGCATCCGTTGAATTCCAGGTGCCCGATATGGTTGGGATAAACATTCCAGTTGACCTTCATCTCCGGGAATATATTCTTCTTAAAGACCTCCTGTATGCCCCGGATGGCCTGGTCGATGAGTTCCTTGTCCGTACTGTACAGGTCTTCATACATCATGGAGTAGTACTCGTTCATGCTGGCCTCAATGGCCATCATGGCAGAATCTTCAGTGCTGTATTCCCCGTTCATCACTTCCATGGCCATGTATTTCACATCCGGAAGGGATTTTGGGATGAGCCCGGCGGTTATGGCATTGTTGATCGAATAGATCGGGGTCTGGTAATTGTGTGACGGCCGGTTGTGGCAATCCATGCAGTCCATCTCACGCAATTCCAGCGTGTCCATCTGGCCGGGAAGAACCGGGTTTTCATGATCCTCAAATTCATATACTTCGCCTGTTTTCAGGTTGGTGTACCGGACCCAGGGAATGATCTCCCGGTCGGGTGTGGTTGCAACATATTCCACTTTCACGTTCGGATTGATGTGCCAGTGAATGCCTTCCTGAAGCGCCAGCGCGCTCATATCTGAACCGACCTTGATCTGCAGGTGAATATCCCATTCCGTATTATCCGTATCGGCCAGGTAGTGCCGCTCGATCCGCTGCTGCCGCTCATAGAATTTTGCCGGCCAATGACACTCTTCGCAGGTTTCCCTGGCCGGGCGCAAATTGCGGATGGGTACCGGTATGGGCCTTGGGAAATTTCCCGTGGTCACTGCATATACCTGGTACAGGCCGGAAAGTTTGGATCGCACATACCAGTCGGCCCCGGAACCGACATGGCAGTCAACGCACGCAACCCGCGCATGGGGCGAATTCTGGTAGGCCACATATTCGGGTTTCATGACCTCGTGGCACAGGGTCCCGCAAAATTCCACAGATTCAGTGTAATGAAAGGCCTCATAGCTTCCAATCGCCGACAACAGGAGAAAAATGGTTGAACCAACACTGAATATCATAAAAGCGTTCCTGTGCCTGGGTTCGTTAAAATCGATGCGCGGCCAGCGGGCAGGCGATATTTCCGCTCCACGGGCCCTTCTCCTGTATTGTACCATCATCCCTATCGGGATGAGGATCAAACCGATGACGAGCAGGGTTGGCAGGGCGATATAGATCACCACACCGAGATAGGAACCTCCCTGGTCGAAGATCGTCGAAATCAGGAAGAGAAAAACGATCATGAACAGGCTGATCGCGGCGATCGTGGCACCGATAATGGAAGTCCAGTTGTGTAAGGACTTTGGAAGTCTTAACTCACGCTTTTTCATAGGTGCATTTATTTATTGGTTAATGTTGGCCTAATGGCTCAGGCTCTTTTTTCAATCTCATGGATTAAGTCCTTAAATATAATGAAATGAAATGGAAGAAAGAAATACCAGTATAATCTGCCGGAAAAGCCCCTGGGTTGAAAATACGCATTAACGGTGAGCTTATTCAACCCTTCGTAATTATGTATGGAAAATTCAAGCCAGGCTTTTCCGGGCACTTTCATTTCCGCCCTGAGTAATAATTGTTTGTCTTTAATGATGTTTTCCACCCTGAAGAAATCGATCACATCATTAATTCTGAGGTTTGAGGCGCTTCTTCTGCCCCTTGCCGTGCCTACGCCCAAAAGGAGCCTGTCAATGAACCCACGGATTCTCCACATCCAGTTGCTCTGAAACCATCCCATGCTGCCTCCTATATTACAAAAGGATTCGAAAATCCGGCTTTTCTCCTTAAATGTCAGCAAACAATAGGTTGTATTAAACTTCGGGGGCGGATTGAGCTCGTGCAGTTTTACGGATAGTTCGTGCGCGAAAGGATAGGAGTCCGACCACCGTGTATTTACCTTATCCTGCTCTTCGATTAAAAGTGCCGCTTCGACCGCCTGCCGGAATGACAATGGTTGGAATTCAATAATCTGCATGATGTCACGATTCTGGCAGATGGCTTCATGCCTGCAACCCTCCACCAGGGCCCGGGTAATTGGCGCCGGTACCGGGGTCAGCAGGCTGGCCAGGTAGCTGTATACCGGTGTATAGGAGATCAGTCCCGGAAAGAAGAGCCTTTTTTTCTTCAGGATGACCGAAAGTTGTTTAAGCATTTCGTCATAACGGATGATGTCGACTCCGCCTATGTCATACACCCTGCCCCAGCACTCCGGTACTTCAATACAACCCACGAGATATTTGATCACATCGCGGATACCGATAGGCTGGCTTTTGGTTTTGGCCCAATGGGGGATGAAAAAAATCTTTGAATTCCGGACCAGGTTTGAAAGGATCTCATAGGATGCGCTTCCTGATCCGATGATCATCCCGGCGCGCATTACGGTTACCGGGATGGGGCCCTGGGAAAGTACACCGGCAACTTTGTTTCTGTTTTCAAGATGTGGTGAGAGATCTTTTCGGGTATCACCGAGGCCGCTGAGATAGACAATGTGCTTTACTCCCTGGTTCTCGGCGGCATTCCGGAAGTTTTCCGCTGCCTCAAGGTCGGCGGCTTCAAATTTCTTTTGTCCAAGTATCAGCGAGTGAATTAAATAGTACGCCGTATGAATGCCCTTCAGCGCTATTTCCAGGCTATGGGGATCCAATGCATCGGCAATGGCAAGCTCAACGCCTGGCCAGCGCACCTCATGATCGGCCAGGGGCGCCCTGGCCATGACCTTTAACGGGTAACCGCGCCCCACCAGCTCCGGGATCAGCCGGCCGCCGATATATCCCGTGGCACCGGTCACCAATACCTTACCCCTTTCCGTCAGGGGGTGGGTACTTAGGTCCTTACAGAAAAACTCATTCGAATCTTCCATCAAATTCCGGGGATTCCTGCTGATGGATTGCAGTTCAATTCCCGGAGTTCCCTTTTTAGAAGCCGTCGAAGTTGATACTTCTATGGCTTCTTCTTGCCGGCTCGCCTGATCATATAAAGCTGCCAGACGGCATAGAAATAGTGCGCCCATACCCCCGTCAGCATGATGATCAGTGTGACGATCATCCAGAGCGGGGCGATCGGGGTCCAGAGTTCGCGGGAGGGTCCTTCGGCCCGTTCCGAATGCTTCGGAATGGCCCAGTCGATCGTACGGGAAGCTTCTACATTTCCGAAATCGGGATGCTCCTCGATCCTGACAATGATCTCCACATTGCCCAGGGTATCGCCGATCACATGTTCCGGGAAATCGGCCACGGCGGTTCCTTCGCTTTCCAGCCAGCCGTCTTCCAGTTTCATCAGGCTGAACATCCTCGGTGTATATAGGTACACATCCTGGTCGGCGATGGGGTTCACCGTTCCGTCAGGGCCTTTGAAAAAGCCGGAATAACGGATGTAGCGGGCCGATTCTTCCTCGAAGAACTCCAGTTCCAGCCAGGCGTCCATGGCCTGGGCGGACGCTTCGGAAGCGCCGAATTTCCCGTGCCCATCGAATCGGGCGGTAAAATGCAGGTATCCCGATTCGTCGGGTTTCACCAGGGAGAGATCCTCCGCTGAAAAGCCAGCTTTACCTTTGTCGTTGACCGGGGCGTTGCCCAGCAGCAGCTCTTCTCCGTCGTTCACGGCGTAAAAATTGACTTCAAGGCCGCTTTCTCCGGCGAAGCTGCTGCCGTCATCTGCGGTCAGCGTGGCGGTCAGGTGCATGACGTTCTGGCTTTTTTTGATCGTCATGAGTTCCAGGGTGGTGGTGACCTCTTCATCCTGTGCAGTGGCCCTAAAAGGATGAATTGCCATAATCAGGATGAGGGCGGTGAATAGTATGGATGATATGTATTTCATGGCGCGCTTCATTTAATGTTCAGGTAATCGGAGACCACGGAATGTTCATCCGGTTCAATGACCGCTTCCGATTCTTTATGGGATTCGGCGGTCTGAAGTATGGGAAAGAATTTTGCGGCGATGGTGAACAACAGGCAGAACAACGCAATGCCGGCTGCGATGAGCGACCATTCGACCCATGTGGCGTTATAGTGTATCCATTCCGGTCGGGTTTCCTGGATGGGCAGGTAGGGTGATTCCTGCGTGGGCACCACGATCAGATACCGGTTCACCCAGAGGGCGAGGACCACGATCGCAGCGGAAATCACGATAGGTTTGATCTGCCGAAGTTTGGGGATCCCGATCACGATCATGGGCGCCAGTATCCCGATATAGTTAGAGAATACGAATTCCCAGTAAAACCGGTCAAACAGGATGGAGATGAGCTGTTCGTCGTACTTTTTCGAGCCATACCATTTGGTGATATACTCCGAGAATGTGAAATAGCCGTTGAACGCGGCCAGTACCATCATGATGATCCCGACGTTCACGAAGTGCTTGCGGGTGATGTACTCTTCCAGGTGATAGATTTTCCGGTACACCCACATCAGCACGATGAGCACGGCCGATCCGGAGAATACCGCCTGGATCACAAAGTAGGGGCCGAAGATGGTGCTGTGCCAGCCGGGCTGCAGCGTTACGCTGAAGATCCACGCGAGCACCGAGTACACGATGATGGCGATCGCGATGATCATGGCCGACATGACGTCGGTGGCGAGCTTGAGCCTTTTCTGCTGTTCCGGTGTTCCGGTGTAGCCCAGGGCGAAGATCTTGTAGAATTTCTTTTTCCAGGGTTTCAGTTTGAGGAAATCCTGGTCTCGCAGGATGGCCAGGTCTTTCAGTACGGCAAGATACAGGAAGATAAAGGCGCCGAAAATATCGGTGGAAATGGCGATGACGTCCCAGGTGATCGGCGACTGGATCCTGGCGTAGGTGGCCAGGAAGGGAAGCCGGTCGAGCCTGCCGATGCACAGCAGGATGAACAGCGGGCCGATGAGCAGGGAGATCACGGTGATCAGTTCGGCCATACGGATGATCGGGAACCGCCACTGGGCGCGGAACAGATGGAGCGATCCGGAGATGAGCGCACCGGCGTAACTTACCCCCATGAAGAAGATGAAGTTGACAATGTACACGCCCCAGACCACATTGTCGCGCATGCCGGTGATGACATGGCCTTTGGCGATTTGCAGGTACAATGCGAAGACGCCCAGCCCGATGATGGCGATCAGCGATCCGATCCAGAGCATCTCCAGCCCGGAGGTTCTTTCCAGGCTGTTCCTGAGTTTCAGCAGGAGTTCCTTAGAATGGTTTTCGATCTTCATCATGATTTCTTTCTTTTAACGTAGGGTGTATTGTCGTAACGGGCTTTGACTTCTTCCTCGATGCCGTCGAATCCACGGTCGACCGGGAATTGGCGGTCGACGGGCGGCAGGTAGTAAACCAGCGGGCGGGTGCCCAGTTCTTCAAGCTGGCGGTATCCGGCCCGTTCGGCGATCAGTTTGGAGAAGGAAACAGTTTCCACGCCGTTGGTTACGGCATCTTCATACAGGTCGCCGAAATAAATGACGCCCATAGGGCAGGCTTCCACGCAATAGGGTAATTTGTTTTCACGCAAACGGTCGGCGCAGAAAACGCACTTCGACACCGTGCCTTCCCTGCCGGGAACGGAGTTTTCCGGGTTGTACGTTACCGGGGTGTCGTACTCTTCCTCGTGTTTCCAGCTGAAGATCCGGGTGGAATAGGGGCAGCCCGTCATGCAGAACTTACAGCCGATACACCGGTCTGTATCGATCAGCACGATGCCGTCGGTCCGTTTATAGGTGGCGCCAACGGGACATACCGATACGCACAGCGGGTTGTCGCAATGGTAGCAGGGTTTCGGGAACCAGTAGGGTGCCGACTTGTCGGAGTCCTGCAGCAGATACACTTTCATGTATTCCTGGTGTTTGGGGAGATGATGGCCTTCCTGGCAGGCTTCCACGCAGGCGCGGGCGTTTTTGCACTTCGCCAGGTCGATGACCATCACGAATTTGCGGCCCGGAATGCCCTGCTGGGCTTCCTTGCGGAGCACTTTCGTCGGTTTGGCGGCGGATTTGGGCACTTCCACGACCTTCCCGTCGGTGGTCAGTACTTTGATGGTTTCGCCATCTCCTTCTTCTTTGGAGCAGGCGCTGAGCAGGCCGCCGGCAGCGATGGTGCCCACGCCGGCAATGAAGCCTTTGCGGAGAAAATCGCGCCGGCTGTTCATCGCTTCCTGTTCCGTTTGTTCTGAATTCTTTTTCTTCATCTTCAGAGGGATTGAGGTTATATGGATGTGTTATGTGTTCTTAATGTTCGGCGTTGTGCCAGCCGCTCATCATAGCCTTGAAATGCGTTCCGGCGGGCTTTCCGATCGTGCAGAGATAAACATGGATCACCATGAAAATAGAAAGGAAGTACCCCACTATGATGTGCAGCAGGTCCGTGAAATGAAGGCCGCTGGTGCCAAAGATCTTATCCACAAAGATCATTTCAGGATAGATCATGGCCCATCCGGTGATGATCACCAGGGGCATCAGGAAGTAGATCACGGCCACATAGGAAACTTTCTGCAGCGGGTTGAACTTTCGCCCGGCATTGATGGGAAAAGGGGCTTTCTCGCCCTTGAAGATTCCAAAGAGATAATACCGGGCCTGACTGATGAGTTCCTGGCTGAAGCCTTTGATCCGGATCCGGTAATATTTTCCGTTGGGTGTAAGCAGGTTGCCGGCAAGGACAAAAAGGTAATTCAGCGAAAGCAGGATACCGCTGGTATTGTGGATGGACACGGCGATGTCGAAACGGATCCACGGATAAGTGGGGTTGGAGTATTGCATGGACAATCCGGTGAAGATCAGGACAAGGTACAGGATGGCGTTAAACGCGTGCCAGAGGCGTGTCCATACCGGGTATAAGTAAACTGATGCCATTGGGAGATTATTTAGAGTGAATTTTTCTGAGTATCGCATGAGTGGCCACGCCCACAACGACCAGGCCGAAGATCACGATGCTGGCGATGTTGAGGAATTTGTTCCGATTCGCGCCGATCACATAGGTTTCAGTAAGGATGGCGGCGTTCAGGTAGCCTTGCTTTTCCCTTTTTTCCTTGACCTGATAGCGGTAGAGGGAAGCCATCAGGAGGGAATTCTGCGAGTGGCATTCCACGCACTTTTTCACCGCCTGCTCTTTGGGAAGAATCTTATGGGCGACCAGGATGTCTTCATTGAATGCGGCATGGCATTCGATGCACCGGACGCTTTTAAAATGAGCCAGGTGGTTGGGCAGCCATTCATGCTGGTTGACCATGTTGTAGATTTCCCGGTCAGACAGCAGCCCGATGCGGGTCTGGTCCATGTGGCAGCTCAGGCAGATCTCGTTGTCGTAACGGATCGTGGCGGCCAGGTTCTCGGTGTTCCGGGCGCTGATGTGGTAAGAATGCGGATCGTGGCACATCCAGCAGGTAAATTCTTCGCTGTGCTTTTCAGAGTGGACGCTGGCGACGAACTCTTCCTGTATCATTTCAAAATTGAACTGGGCGTAATTATCGTCGCCTTCATGGCAATCCATGCAGGTGTATTGCGGCTCGAACCTGAGTTCATTGGGATGCGGGAAATTCGCATATTCCATGGAGTGGCAGTCCGTGCACCGGAAATTCCAGTGATTGGAATTATAGAACAACGCAGAGTCGACGATGTAATATGGATTCATCCTTTCCTTCACATCCCGCTCCACCCAGTCGTTGTAATAGGTATAATAGACCTGTCCGTGGCATTTGAGGCACTCCTGGTTTTCTTCCACATAGGGAGAAACCCTGGATTCGGCTTCCTGGGCGTATGAAACTGTGCAAACGAGTAATAAGATCAGTATAAGGAAGGCAGATTTCTTCAGGTAAAGTACAAACATATGAGACTGTTTCAATTTATTAAGATTAAAAAAAAATAAGGGTGCACCCCGCAGGTCGTCCCTGGAAATGCACCCTTACTGGTGAAAGAAGAAGATCCTATTTTAAAGTTTTCATATAGTTGATGAGTGCCCATCTGTCTTCTTCTTCGGGAATTTTGCTTTCAAAATTTGGCATCTCGTCCCTGCCGATGTACGACATGTAGTACAAAGCGCCATCCGAAATTTTCTTAAATTCTGCGGTAGTGAAATCACCGGGGAAGGTTTTCAGCATGGCGGCTTTCGGGCCGTCGCCCTTGCCCACGTTTCCGTGGCATGATTTGCAGAATTTGCCCCACAGCATTTTGCCGGTAGTGACTGACGCGGCGTCATCCTTGATGGGGTTGGTCATTTTCTGATACTTGTCGGGGATCTGCCAGGGGCCTCCCTTTTTCTGATCCTGCGGCACCGAGAAGGCGAACATGATGAATGCTGCCAGGACAACCAGCGCAGGCATGATAACATTTAACTTTTTCATATCTGAATAGATTATTAATTAAACTGTGTGTAAAAATACAAAAAGCGTGCTAAAAACTCCACAATCTTGTGATATTAAATCCAAGATAGAAATCACGGGTGCTTTTAAAGAATTCATTTTCGTTTTTCATCACATTGTACTGCTGCACCAGGAAGGCGCCGCTGCCGGCAAAGATCTGGAAGGCATGGGTTGCTGTGGCCACTTCATAACCGATCCCGAAGTTATATTTCGGGGGATTGGTGAATTCGTTCCATTCTTTGATGCCGTCGATCTTCAGCGGCAGGTCGCAGTTGATGATGATGCTGGATTGGGGGCTGAATTTCACCCTTCCGAGGAAATGCAGCGCGATCTTGTCGTGTTCGTAGAGGGAGTCCACCTGGTTGAAATGGGTGAAGCTGCCGCCCACCGAAGCGGTGAACCAGCTGCAGAACTGGCGGGTGACCAGCAGTTCGTTGAAGAACGCATACCGGTTGCTGAAGGTGTAGCCTTCTCCGAAGAAGTCCTCGTTGCGGGCGTCGATCGACCAGTTGCCGATGTACGTAACGTCGACCGGCGATTTTTTATCGCGGCTTTGTTTCAGGAGGGCGACTTTGAGGGAGAAGTCCTGAAGTTTGTAGTTCTTTGTGGTTCCGTAACCGACCTGCAGCCAGTCGGTAACCGTATAATTGGCGGCCAGCCTGATGTTGGCGGCGCCGTAAATACCATAAAGGTCGGAGATGCCTTTGCTCAGGTCGCCGAAGCGGTGGTTCATGACGAATTCCAGGGTTTTGGCCGTGGGGATGACCGAGGTCTGGTTATCGATCAGCACGCCGCTTTCATAGGGATTGCGGACGGGCGTGCTTTCGTTGAGCATGAAGTAGCCGAGCAGGCTTTTGTTCTTGTTTTCCCGGGTGGCTTTGGCCTCATCGCCTTCCTGGGCCATGAGGGGGCTGATGAAGAGCGCAGCCAGCAATATAAGGACGGATAACTGTTTCATGGTTTTTGATTTTTTCATTGTACACTCAGTTAATTGTCTAATGCCCCTTCTTCGATCCATTTCAGGATGATTTCGGCATCGCCGGGCTGGGTGTATTTATACATGCTGCCTCCCTGGATGATCTTCCGGTATAGGATGCTGTTCTTCGGCGTATTGAGGTCGATCTGGTTTTCGGCGAACAGGTCGGCATAGGCATTGGCCGGAGTAAGGTCCGGGGCGAACCCGCCGACGGAATGACAACCCGAGGAATTACAGCTTCGGTCAAAAATAGGGATGACGTCAGCCGAAAAACTAACCACATCGGGCACGACCACATCAACCGGGTCGACCCAGTCGTACTGGCACGACTGCCAGGAGAACGCGCTTAACAAGCCGATTAATAGTATGATAACCTTTTTCATATGTATGATTTTTTCAAATTTACAAAAAAAGGCTTCAAGGTGAAGCCTTTTTTTATTCAAAATATTTTTGGTTTATTGGAGGGACGCGATGGTGTTCTCGAGGATCTTCTTCACGAATTTCGGATTGTGGACACCCAGGCTGTGGTCTGACTCGACGCTTTTGTAGTTCCAGAAAGCGCCGGCTATCTTGTTGGTGTAATCGCCGGTTTTTGCCAGGCCGGTGGCTGGGTTGTAAATATTTGCAGCTTCCAACAAGGTGCGTAGTTCAGTCATTAGGAGTTCTACTTCTGCATGCAGTTCCTCGGTAATGGTTACGGCTTCTTCAGCGGTGTGGCATTCCAGGCAGCCGTTCACATTGTATTCGCCTTCCATTTCATCCCAGATATTAAAGGAGTGGCCGCCTGAGGTGTAACCGATGGCGCTGGCCATGTGGCAGGTGACGCAGGAATTATCAATATTGGTGTGCGCGCTGTTCATGTAGCCGGTACCGACATTGTAATAAGCTGTTCCCGTAAGCGTTGAGCTCTGGGCTCCGTAGTGCGGGCCGAACCGTGAACTCGTGACGGTATAGGTGCCTTCAGGGTTAGCTACATCGGGGATGGCATAAGATGTTCTGGGCTGGTGGCAGGAAGCGCACAGGCCGCCCGTTCCGAAATCGAAAGTTTCACCGGTCAGCCACGCGGTATGGTTCCCTGAGGTACGCAGCGCCCAGTCAGACGCGGTGTAGGTGTCATGGATCTTGTGGCAGGTGTAGCAGTTGATGTTTGCCGGATCTTCGATAGCCGCAGCGGTTGTAGTGTTGGCGGTGCCTACGACTTCCTTGAATCCCTGGCTGGTGTGGCAGGGCGCGCAGGTGGTCCTGTTCTCGAAATTATGACCGCCGGTGGCGTGGAGGGATTTGCCCCACTGGGCGATCTTGATTTCCACACCTTCCGAGTTGTCGTGGCAAACAGCGCAGGTAGCGGTGCCGTCCTGGCCATTGATGCCGTCTTCACCGTCTTTACCGTCTTTTCCCGGAGGGCCTTCTTTGGTACAGGCGCTAACCACGATCAGCGACACGACAACGGCCACCGACATAAGCATTGAGAGGAATCTGAATCTTTTCATATAAGCGTTGTTTTTGGTTGTTTTGTTGATTGGGCAAACTTACTGACAAAGCTAATCACAAAACGCCAAAAACCGGTGATATTTAACCATGGAATAATGACTCTAGGATCATAATTACATTGATATATATCAATGAATAAATGAAAAGATGAATATATGTATTTGTAAATAACAGAAAATGAAGAATATAAAAATTCGCAAATAAATCAGGGGAAAAAATAATTTTTATTTAGAATGAGTATAAATTTAGGGGAGGCGGCTTAACCGTTGTCGGAAACGCTCAGTAAAGCCTTTTCGTTCAGGATGGTTAAGTCGTTGCCTGACAGAGAGATCAGGCCGGCGTCCTTGAATTCCTTGAGGATCCGGATGGTGCTTTCCTTGGTGATGGCGGCCATGTCGGCGAGGTCCTGCCGGCTTACGGAAAGTTTCATGGGATTGGTCTTGTATATTCCTTTATAAAGATAAAGGAGGACCTCCGCCACGCGGCCAGGCATCTGCTTGTTGGTGAGCGTCCTGATCTTTCCGAAATGTCCAACGTCGCGCAGATTGGCTCTGCGGAGCAGTTCGACGGCAAAGGCATTGTTGGTGCTGATGATCTCTTCCATTACCTGCCGGTCGATGAAGCAGGCGATGGTGTCCTCCACGGCAGTCACGGTGAAATGGTGCATTCCGTCGGTGTACATGCCGGGGCTGCCGATCATTTCTCCGGGACCGAGCAGCATCAGGATGAAATTCTTTTTCACCGCGCTTTCCAGGTAGACTTTCACCAGGCCTTCAAGGATGCAGATGGAATGGGTGAACGGCGTTCCCTGCTTGAAGATGGTTTCCCCTTCGTGGAACAGGACCTCGAAGCGTTTTTCTTCAATGGCTTTCAGGTCTTCATCCCGCAACACCCTGAATACCTCGATCCTTTTTTTACATTGGTTGCAATCGCTTTGCCGGATACTTTTCGCCATTTCCTGATTTTATCAGGGCACAAATATACAATATAATCAAATACTTCGGATAGTCATTAAATGATGACCGGTATGCCGGATTGAAATATTACTTATCATTGTGAGGTCAATCATCATTCTTTCCCATGAAACAGAAACCCCGCTTATCCTTCTGGCAGATCTGGAACATGAGTTTCGGATTCCTGGGCATACAGTTCGGATTCGCCCTGCAGAACGCAAACGTAAGCCGCATTTTCGAAACACTGGGCGCCCGGGTGGAAGACATCCCGATCCTCTGGATCGCCGCGCCGGTTACCGGCCTGATCATCCAGCCCATTATCGGGCACATGAGCGACAATACCTGGAACCGCCTGGGGCGCAGAAGGCCGTATTTCCTGGTCGGCGCCGTTCTCGCTTCGCTGGCGCTGCTCATCATGCCCAATTCCCCGGCTCTATGGGTCGCGGCGGGCATGCTCTGGATCATGGACGCCTCCATCAACATTTCCATGGAACCGTTCCGGGCATTTGTCGGCGATATGTTGCCTTCGGCCCAGCGGACCAAGGGATTCGCCATGCAGAGCTTCTTCATCGGCATCGGCGCCGTGATCGCATCTGCCCTGCCTTATATTATGACCAATTTCCTGGGCATCGCCAATACCGCGCCGGAAGGGCAGATACCGCCTTCGGTGAAATTCGCCTTTTATATCGGCGCCGCGGTGTTTTTCCTGGCTGTCCTCTGGACCGTGCTCCGCACCCGGGAATATTCTCCCGAAGAAATTAAATCCTTCGCCCGGGAAGATACCCCTGAAGGGACTCCGTCCCCTGAACAACATGATGAGATCCTTCCCGCGTCGAAATTTATCCGCAAAAGCTTCGCATGGATCATCGCCGGGGTGCTGTTCTCCGTTCTGATCTATTGGTACAAGCTGGAGGCAGAGCTGTACATCCTTTCCGTCGGCCTGCTGGCGTTTGGCATCATCCAGCTCATGACCGGCCTACTGATCCGTTCGGGCAACGACCGCAACGGTTTTGTCGTCGTCATCAACGACCTGTTCAAGATGCCCCCCACCATGAAGCAACTGGCTGTGGTGCAGTTCTTTTCCTGGTTTGCCCTGTTCGCCATGTGGATTTACACCACCGCCGGCGTGACCAGCACCAAATACGACATGAAGCTGGACGCCGGGCTGTACGGCCAGATGACCGCCGCACTGGAGAAAGTGGCCTCCAATGCGGGGGAGGAGCGGCTGCTGCAGCTGCCGGGCATTCGCGAAGACCTCGATAAGCTGGGAGAACGGCTTGAAAAGGGAAAACCCGCGGCCGTATCCATGAAGCTGGTGAATTTTTTCACCAACCCGAAACTCCTGGAAGAGGTTCCGCAGGATGAAAGCATGATCAGCCGGCTGAAGCATATCAATGAAGAATACAACACCGGGGCCGATTGGGTGGGCGTGCTGATGGCAGTCTATAACGGCTTTGCCGCCGTCATGGCTTTTGTGATCATCTGGCTGGCCGGCTTCCTGGGCCGGAAGCGCACCCATGCGCTGAGCCTGCTGGTCGGCGGCATCAGCCTGGCTTCATTTTACCTGATCCAGAACCCGAATATGCTGATGATCTCCGAGCTGGGGATCGGACTGGCCTGGGCCAGCATCCTGGCCATGCCCTACGCCATCCTCACCGGCTCCCTGCCGCAGCACAAGCTGGGCACCTACATGGGCATTTTCAATTTCTTTATTGTCATCCCGCAGATCCTGGCCGCCAGTATCCTGGGCTTCTTCGTCAAGACCCTGGCCGACGGTCAGGCTATCTACGCCCTGGTCCTGGGCGGTATCTCCATGCTGGTGGCCGCGGTATTGGTCTTATTCGTCAGGGATGTGGACGAGCACAAAGTGTGAACGGTGATGGCGTTTGCGGTCGATGACGAATTCGGCTTTCACTTCATAGGAAAAACCGGCTAAAGCTACGTGGCTACTGTCCCACTGCGCCAGGGGAAGGTTTCTGTCGAAACACCACGAAGATCTGTCCTGCCGGTACACCCGGTAGGGTTCCAGCATGGGCTTCTCCAGGATCAGGTAAGCGCCGGGGACGGGTTCTGAAAACACCGGAAGCACAGCCTTTCGTTCCCGTTCAAAATAATAATTGGCCTGCATCGGGAAATCGGTGCCCCGGTAAACCCCGGTTTCATCATTCCCGGTGATCCGGATGATCTCTTCCGCCATTTTTTTATTGTGGAAGGCGGCGCCCTGGACGGATCGTTCGGGCAGCAGAACCAGGTTGAAGACCATCCGCAACACCAGCAACGCGGCGATCATCCCGGCCAGGGCCAGTCGCCGACGTTTCCACTGCACCACAAAAATAGCGGCCAGCAGGGCGGCAGCGGCCAGGCACACGGGTATTAACCCGCTGATCTCACGGAGTTGGGCAGGAATTACTGCGGCCAGGCAGGCGAGGGCGGCCAGTCCCGTCATCCCGGCCAGCACCCAGTGCAAAAGAAAAATATGGCGGTGACTGGTTTCCATCCCTTTGAGGTAAAGATAGACCAGCCCCTGGATGATCAAAGGATACAGCATGATGATGTACCGCTGGCGGCCTCCCGGGGGCAGCCAGTAAATGGGAAAATGGATCAGCAGCATGAGCAGCGAAAAGCGGACGTAGGCATTTTCCCTGAGTGTTCGGACCAGTGACCTGCTGAACGCCAGCACGATCAGCAGGGAAGCGGGCAGCAGGTTCCACAGGGTATCGAGGGGGTACAGGATGATGTGGCGGATGATATCCCAGCCGGTATCAGAGGATAGTCTTTTCCCCGATTCGAAGGACAGGTGCGCGATGTAGGTCAGTGCATCGCCCTGCCGGTTGTAGGCAAGAAAATAGCCACCCACTACCGCCAGGTATAGTAAAATGCCCAAAAGGTGGGAAAAACTGAACAGCCTTTTGAATTCCCGGTTCACGGTAAACCAGACCAGCACCGACCACCCGGCGAAAACCAGGGAGGGCAGGCCTTTGGTGAGGGTCCCGATGGCAGCGAGGAAATAGAAGATCAGGAATAAGAGCAGGTATTTCTTCTTTTGATGAAGATGGAACAGGCACACCAGGCCGGTGAAAGTGACCAGGCTGTAGAACAGGTCGATCTCCGCCAGCAGGGAATTGAAAAACAGGTTGCCGGAAGCGGTGATGAACAGCAGGGCGGACAGCAGGCCGAAGCTGCGGCTGACATATTTTTCACCGGCCCACCAGATCACCGCGCCCAGCATGAGCAGGGAAAACACGGAAGCGATCCGCGTATTGAATTCCCCGGCATTGCCGGTCAGTTCGTACACGGATGCCAGGATCCAGTTAAAGAACGGGGGCTTGAGGTAATAGTACTCACCGTTGATGGTGGGCACCAGCCAGTTTCCGCGGAAGATCATTTCCAGGGCCACCACGGCGCGGCGGGGTTCTTCCACATACAATGGCACCAATCCCAGGTTTACCAGCAGGACCGGGACCATCAGCACGGCCAGCGTGGTCAGCAGGAAAAGTTCTTTTCTGGAGAAATGATGCAATGTTTGATGATTCAGGGATCAGCTTAAAACCTCGTATTCCTTGGATATCAGGATATCGGCCATGGGCTTGAGCGCCTGCACCATGCGGTGTTCCTGCTCCAGGACGGCCATACGATATTCGTTCTGCGGCTCTTTGCCCCTGACCACCTGGGCTTTCTTGGTTTCGTGGTAGGTAAGCTCAAGGAAGATCCTGAGGTCGAGGCCTTCGGTCTTTATCGCGTACAGCCCGTCGATGATCAGCATGTCGATGCCTTTGAAATCCGTGGTAAGCTGGTCGATCTGTTCCGTCACCAGGTCGACGCAGGGCATGGTCGATGAACGGTCATTGCGGAAGTCTTCGATATTGCGGTACAGCGTGTCCCAGTCGTATTCGCCGTAGCCCACCACGTTTTCGATCCCGTGCTGTTTTCTCCATTCGGTCCGTTCCAGGGGATGGATCCGGTAGTAATTGTCGATGTGCAGCGGTTTGGCCATAATGCCGTGTTTCCGCAGCCCCTTGGCGATCACGTGGGCCAGTTCGGTCTTGCCGGATCCCGATTCACCGGAAATCCCGACCATGAACTTGTGTTTCTTTCTTTCCAGGATCTTCTGGATGATGGCTTCACCGGCGTTGCGGTGTTTATCTTCGATTAACAGGACATCTCCGAGCATGGATAATTTTGAATTTTGAATTTTGAATTTTGAATTGAATTATTGGCCTTGGATTGAACTTCAATTATTTGGTAGCCGGTGTTTTACAGGATATGGTCGAGCCAGGTTCCCGGGATGATCTGATGCTTTGTTCCCATGACGATGACCGGCAGGGGTTCGCCTTTTTGTGATTCGGCTTTGATCCTGACGTTGTCGCGCGACACCTCGCATTCATATTCTTCGCCCCGGAAGGTGAACGAGAAGCTGATGTATTTCCAGTGTGCGGGCAGGCAGGGTGAGATCTCCGGCACTTCTCCATGGAGGTTCAGGCCGGCGTAGGAGGCCAGCGCCACCCAGACCGTTCCCGCCATGACGCCGGCATGGATCCCTTCGGCCGTCGTTCCGCCTTGTATATCGCTGTAATCGCTCGTAAGGGCGTCGAGGTACAGTTCCCAGCTCAGGCTTCGGTCGCCGGTCATGTTGGCCAGCATGGCGTGGACTACCCGGCTGAGGGTGGAACCATGTGAAGTTCGGGCCAGGTAGTAATTGAGGTTCTTCATCAGGTAGTCTTCCGGCAGGCGATAGGCGAGCCGCTCGAGGATGCGGTCGACTTCCTGCCTGCTGAGGTTGTAGAATGTCATCAGGGTATCGGCCTGCTTGGCGACCTTGTATTCGTCGGGCGATTTGCCTTCTGCTTTCAGGATCCGGTCCATCCTGTAGATATTGCCGTACTTCTTCCGGTAGGCGTCGAAATCCAGTTCTTTGAGGTCGAAATACCCGTCATATTGTGCCAGGATCCCCTCCGGGCTGATCACCAGGTTCAGGCGCGAGGAAATGTCGCTCCAGCGTTCGAGTTCGCCGGGTGTTAGCTTTAATTTGTGAAGCAGATCCGCTTTTGCCGCTTCGGGCATGGATGCCATCAGTTCGGCGGCACGCTGGAGCATCCAGGCCACCATCAGGTTGGTGTAGGCATTGTCTTTCAGACCGCCCTCTTCCGTGTCGTGGTACTTTTCATGGAATTCGTCGGGGCCCATTACCTTAACTACCTCATATCTGCCCGTGACCCGGTTGAGCTTGCTCTTTCCCGCCCAGAAACGGCAGATCTCCAGCAGGACCTCCGCGCCGTACTGTTCCATGAACTTCATATCGCGGGTGATGTGGTAATACTGCCAGATGTTGTAAGCGATGGCCAGGGAAACGTGCCGTTGCAGGGAACTGTGGTCGGGGCCCCATGCTCCGGAAACAGGGTTGAGGTGGATGACCTGGGTCTCTTCACGTCCGCAGCTGCCGCTTTGCCAGGGGAACATGGCCCCGGGATAGCCGTATTCGGCGGCATATTTCCGGGCTTCGTCCAGGCGGCGATAGCGGTACATGTGGATCGAGCGCGCCACTTCCGGGAAATGCAGGTTGTAGATGGGCAGGATGAACAGCTCGTCCCAGAAGATATGGCCGCGGTAGGCTTCCCCGTGAAGGCCACGGGCCGGGATCCCGGCGTCGATCTTTGCATTCATGGGCGAGGTGGTGACCATGAGATGGTACAGGTGCAGCCGCAGCAGTTTCTGCGCCAGCCGGTCGCCGCCCACGCGGACGTCGATCTTGTCCCAGATCTCTTCCCAGCGGTTTGCCGATTTCTCAGCCACCTCATCGAATTTCCGGTACTTTTTAATGGCTTCCCGGGCCTTCTCCAGCGGATCAATTTCCAGGCGGTCCAGGTTATGGTAAAGGGCCACGATCTTTTGCAGTTTCAGGGTATCGCCTTCCTTTACCGAATGGGTGAATTCCAGTTGCGACCGACCGGCAGTATGTGATCTGCTGAAATGGACGTACACCCGGTCATCGCCTTCAAATACGGTCAGCTCGGCGGCGGCGGCGATGGCTATCTGCGAACCGGTGGTCTTGACAACGATGTACTGGATATTTTCCTCCGATCCGAGCAATACCGGCTCGATGTGTTTCTGGTTGAGCTGGCTGTACCGGTCGACGCCGGCGTTGATATGGTCGCCGTGCAGGCCGGAGCGGAAGCTCACTTTCCCACTGTAATTGAGCGGGGTGATGGTGTATTCCTGGGCGGCGAGGTGGCGGTTGTCCATGCTGGCCACACGCCGCGTCACCACGCGGGTCACTCTCCCCTGGCTGTCGCGTGCGGTCAGCTCCCGGGTGAGGATGCCCGTATTGAACTCCAGCGTACGCCTGATGTCGAGGATCTCCGCGGTTTCCGGGTTGAACCATGCGCCGTCGTTGATCCGGAACGTCATGGGAATCCAGTTGATGACGTTGACAAAATCTTCGTTTTCGATGTCCCGGTCCCCCACTTTTGAGGTGAGGCGATTATAAACTCCGGCCATATAGGTGCCCGGGTAGTGGTATTTACCGGCGGACACTTCGGCCATGGCGCCGCGGGTGCCGAAGTAGCCGTTCCCAACGGTCAGCAGGGCCTCGCGGGTTTTTTCCTTTTCAGGGGCAAAGTCATGATAGGTGATCGACCAGTTATCCTTCGGAAGTCCTTTCCTGAACCAGGAAACCATATCTTCCAGCGAGACTTCTTCCATATCGCGGACCACGATATCGGCGCCGGCGATCCGGAGTTCCTGTTCATTCTCTTCCCGGGCGATGCCGATGACCAGCCCGAAATTGCCTTTGCGGCCGGCCTGCACTCCCGAAACGGCGTCTTCCACCACTACGGTCCGGTCGTAGGTCACGCCCAGGTTATCGGCAGCGACGGTAAAGATGTCCGGCTCCGGCTTGCCTTTGAGGCCCAGTTCGGCGCTGACCTCGCCGTCGACGCGGGTGCCGAACAGTTCGAGCAGGCCGGCGGCCTGCAGCACCTGCCGGCAGTTCTTGCTGGAGGAGGCGACGCCGACTTTAATGCCTTCTTCGGTCAGCCGGCGGATCAGCGCTACCGTGGAATCATACACCTGCACGCCGTCGTTCTTCAATGCTTCATTGAAGGCGACGTTCTTCCGGTTCCCGATGCCGCAGATGGTTTCCGCGGAGGGATCGTCTGACGGATCGCCGTAGGGGATCCTGATGCCCCTGGATTCCAGGAACGACTCCACGCCTTTGTAGCGCGGCTTGCCGTCGACGTACGGCAGGTAATCATCCTTCACCGTAAACGGGCGGAACGGCTCACCATATTTTTCTTCCCGCTCCCGGAGATAATCGTCGAACATTTTCTTCCAGGCTGCACTGTGGACCAGCGCCGTTTGGGTGATGACCCCGTCGAGGTCGAATATTACTGCGTCGAATGCCATAATGACGTTTTGTTTTCTTTACATCAATAACCAGTGAACTGCGTAAGGATCAAGCTTCATTCCATCCTCATGGAGCTTCGGGACTTTCCCCAGGAGATCCTTCCTGTGGGTAAAATCGCCGTTCAGCGTGACGGCTGATCCGGACAGGTTATGAAGGACCAGGACCCGTGTTCCCTTGAACTCGCGGTAGAAAGCCAGGATTTCCGGGGCGGGTGTTCCATCCGCTCGGGTGAAGTCGGCCCAGTCGAAGCTGCCGCGGCCGAAAACGGCGGCCTGGTTGCGGGCCCGGAGCATGGCGTGTATTTGCTGATAAACGCAGGATTCATAGGAGCCCGGATCGTTCAGCCGCGCTTCAACCCGGGGCCAGTCTATCTTGCCGCGGACCAGGAAGCGGGTGTCGTCTTTTCCGATCACTTCCTTCATCTCCTGGTAATATTCCTCATCGTTCAGTTTGCCGAATTCGTCGCCGTAATAGATCACGGGGGTGCCGGGGAGGGTCAGCATGACCGAGAAGATCAGCCCGATGCGGGAGGGATCGCGCTCCATCAGCTCCGAAAGGCGGGCCGAGATGCCCTGGCCCAGCCGGAAGTCCCATTCCGGGCGGCGACAGTATGAATCATGTATGTATTTGCGGTCTTCTTCCGTGACATAAACGAGTTCCAGGCTGAGTTCGTCGTGGCAGCGCAGGAAGGTGAACCATTGCGCGTTGGCGGGGATTTCCGGCGTCACTTCGCGGCTCAGCGTCCTGAAGACCGGTTCGCGGCTGCCCATGGCCACGGCCTTGAACATCTGCGGCATAAGCGGGAAATGATACCCCGCGTTGCATTCGTCGCCATCACCGAAATATTTCACGACCTCATGCGGCTTCTGGCAGGCTTCGGCCAGCAGCAGCAGGTTGGGCCGGGCCAGGTCGGTCACGGCCCGGAAAAAACGGACCACCGCGTGCGTTTTCGGCAGGTTTTCGCAGTCCGTGCCTTCCTCTTTCCAGATGTACGGAATAGCGTCGGCACGGAAGCCGTCGACCCCCCGCTCGATCCAGAACAGCAGGTTTCGCGACATTTCCAAGATCACCCGGGGGTTCCGGTAGTTCAGATCGGGCTGGAAATCGAAGAAGCGATGGAAATAATACTTATCGCCGACCTTTTTCCAGTTGCTTTCCTCGATGCCTTCGAAGATGATGCGGGCTCCGGCAAATTCTTTCCCGGTTTTGCTCCAGATGAAAAAGTCGTGATAAGGGTTGTCTTCTGATTTCAGCGCTTCCCGGAACCAGGGATGCTGGTCGGAGATGTGGTTGGTGGCGATGTCGAAGATCACGCGGAGGCCGCGGCGGTGCGCCTCATCGAGGAAATCCCGGAACGCGCGGTCGATTTCTGCGTCGGAAGCGGTGTCGGGCAGGCCGGTGAGGCCCCGGCGGACCTTGCGGTAGTCGCTGATGTCGAAGCCGGCGTCGCGCATGGGCGAGTCCAGGATGGGCAGCAGCCACAGGCAGTTGACGCCCAGGTCCTGCAGGTAGTCGAGCTTTTGGGTCAGCCCCGGGAAATCCTGGTTGAACAGGTCGACGTACAGCGAATAGACCACCGCGTCCTTGTACCATTGATCGTCCAGCGGCGGCAGGGCGACCCGGCTGCGGAACTGTTCCAGCTCTCCGATCAGCTCCACGAGCAGGCCATCCGGTTCATCCGGGTAAAGCTCTTTCCATACCCTGCGGAGTTCCTCGTATTGGTGGTTCATCGGTTTTTACTTATGGTTGAAAAATCAATTGGAAGAAAAAACGCTCAGCACTTTTTGAGATGCAAAATTAGGAATTTAATAGATGGGAAGTGTACATGGCAAAACCGAAGGGAATCAAAAAAGCCTTCCACAACTGTGCAAGGCTTTTTTTCAGACCAGGAAGTTTCTCGGCTATTATAATCTGACTCTAACAGCAACCCGATCCTGGAACAAGATGGCCATTTTTAATTCCGGTTCAAGTTTACGGCAATTCGATCTGGTAAATTCAGGGGGGCGGGGAAATTTATCAAAAGGGGGGTGTTGAAAAAGAAATTTCCCTAAAAATTGTACTACCACTATAGTGGTCCTACGTTTTTTGCAATCGTTTGATTTATTGTATTTTTGACAACTCAATTTAACAACGGAAATCCGCCTATGAAATCATATTTTTCGACCCTCGCCGCCATCATTTTTTTTATTCCTTTTTTCATACAGGCCCAAATTACCTTCCCCAGGATCGAGCCGCCGTTCTGGTGGACCGGAATGGCCGATTCTACGCTCCAGTTGATGGTTTACGGCCAGGGCATCGCCGGGGCGGAGGTTATCACGGATAGCCCGGGCATCCGCGTGGGGCAGACGCGCCGGGGAGGGAATCCCAACTACCTGTTCGTCGACCTGGTCATCGGCCGCGACGCCAGGCCCGGCGGGCACAGGCTGATCTTCGAATACCAGCGCGAGGTTTTACTCAGTTACGACTATGAACTGAAAGAACGCAAACCGGGCTCCCGGGAAAGGGTGGGCTTTGGGAAGGACGATGTCATCTACCTCATCATGCCGGACCGGTTCTCCGACGGCGACACTTCCAACAACAACCTGGAAGCGATGCTGGAGCGAACCGACCGGACGAACCCCGACGGTCGTCACGGCGGCGACCTGCGCGGGATCCGCGAACGGCTGGATTACCTCTCACGCCTCGGGATCACCGCCATCTGGCTCAACCCGGTGCTGGAAAACAACATGCCGGCCTATTCCTATCACGGATATGCCATCACCGATTTCTACCGCGTTGATCCGAGGTTCGGCGGCGACGAGGAATACCTGGCGTTCGTCGACGATTGCCACTCCCGGGGCATCAAGGTCATCATGGACATGGTGTTCAATCATTGCGGCGACCGGCACTGGTGGATGCAGGACATGCCGATGGACGACTGGATCCATCAGTTCCCGGAGTACACCCGCTCTAATTTCCGCGCCGAAACGGTCATGGACCCTTATGCGTCGGATTTTGACCGGACGCGGATGCAAACCGGCTGGTTCGACCGCCATATGCCCGACCTGAACCAGCAGAATGAAATCCTCGCGCAATACCTCATCCAGAACAGCATCTGGTGGATCGAATACGCCGGCCTGGACGGGATCCGGATGGATACCTACCCATACAGCTACAAGGAGTTTATGGCGAAATGGATGGAGCGGATCCGGCTGGAGTACCCGTCGTTCAGCGTGGTGGGGGAGACCTGGCTGCAGAAAGAGGCCCACACGGCGTTCTGGCAGGACCGTTCGCCCGTCAGCGGGAATTACGCGTCAAAACTGGATTTTGTGACGGACTTCCCCTTGTATTACGCGCTGAAGGATGCCTTTACGCAGGAAGAAGGCTGGACCACCGGGCTGGCAAGGATTTACTATGTTCTATCCCAGGATCTGGCCTATCATGACCCGTTTTCCAATGTGATCTTCTCGGATAACCACGACCTGACGCGGTTCTACACCAGCATCGGCGAAGATATCAACAAGTACCGGATGGCAATGGCCATATTATTGACAACCAGGGGTATACCCATGATTTACTATGGAACCGAGCTGCAGATGACCGGCGAGGAGCACAAGGGGCATGGGTTTATACGGGAGGATTTTCCGTTGGGCCTTTGGCAGTCAGCGGTCAGCAGTCAGCAGTCAGCAGTCATCGATAGGGAAAAGGTTGTCGGTGGGGCTAAGGAGATGGAATTCAAAGCCCTGGCGGAGCGGACCACTTACCTTATGAAACTGCTCAACTGGCGGAATGGGTCGGAAGTGATCCATTCGGGAAAGCTGAAGCAGTTTGTCCCGCAGGACGGGATTTATGTGTATTTCCGTTATAATGATGATGACGCGGTCATGGTCGCAGTGAATAAAAATAAGGAGGCAAAATCGCTCAGCCTCCAACGGTTTGAGGAGGTACTGAAGGATCACCGGACCGGACGGGATGTCATCTCGGAAGAAAGTTTCCTGATGGACAAGATCCTTCAGATCCCAGCCGGGACCGCCCTGGTGCTCGAACTGGAATAGTACGGACAAATGTTTTTCTGTTTTTCTTAAAAAGAATTTTACGTTCAGACAATAAACGCCGGCGCTCATACATGCAGGCCCGGCGTTTATTAATTTATTGAAAATCCGTCCTTCCGCCTGATTAACTTTAGGACCGTCATCAACACAAATTCCTAATGAAGAATCAGGGGTATATGCATGTCCGTCCTTTTCCATGGAGAAGAGGATTGGCGGTGGTCGTATTGACCACCTTGTTTATCGCCGGTTGCTACGACTTTGAATTCATCAACCAGCCGTATCAGTCAGATGCCGATAGCTATTTCGAGGTGGAAATTCAAGCCTGGGCCAGTTACCCGGACTGGGGCGAGTTCTATTTCGGGGTGATGCTGCCTGACGGGTGGTTTCCGGAAGATTCGACTGAATTTTTTTCCGTTTACTCTTCGGTGAGCGCAGGTCTTCTCATCTACTCCGAATCTCTTTCTCAAACCATGGCTTCCATTGATCCCCCTCCCGAGGGATATTACTGGTGGGTGGCGTCCGGAGGGCCAATCTATTTCTATGACTATACTTTCGACTGCACATTAAAAATTCACACCAACAGCCTGGCCGGGACCTTCTGGCTGGATTATATGTTGGGTGACGATTACCAGGGAATCAATTACCGCCGGAGCAATGGGCATCTGATCGTTTGCGGTATGCCCCAGGCCTGCCACCCTGAAGGGATCACCCTGACAAACCAGGACCAGGTTGATTGCTTCCAGTATAATTATCCCGGTTGCGATCAGATTGCCGGATCGCTGACCATTTCCGGAAGCGACATTACCAGCCTGGCGGGACTCAGCAATGTCACCTCCATCGGAGGCCATCTGGATATTAAGTTTAATAATTCACTTACGAACCTGGCCGGACTTCAGAACCTGCAATACATCGGCGGGAATGTTACCATCAGTGATAATCCTTCCCTGGTGAACCTGATCGGGTTGTCAGGGTTGCCGGAAATTGTCAGAAATTTCGTGATTCGAAATAATCCGTTCCTGGCCAGCCTGGGCGGACCCACCTCTTTGACTTTAATAGGCCAGGCGTTTGAAATTGCCCACAACCCGCAACTGTTCAGCCTGAGCGGACTGGAAACGTTGCAATCCATCGGAGGCAGAATGACCATCGAATATAATGATTCACTGGCCAGCCTGTCGGGGCTGGACAATGTCATCCCCGGATCCATAACCGGTCTGACGATAAGATATAATTATCTGCTGTCAGAATGTGATGTTGAATGCATTTGCAGTTGCATCACGCAGAATGGGGCCAGCCTGAGCATATACGGCAATGCACAGGGCTGCCGGGACCATATTGAAATCGCCCATTCCTGCGGCGCCACTTTGCCATGCAACATGATGCCCCCCACATTTTCGGATCAGTATATGATCGACATATTTCCTGAAGTATTTCCCGGCTGTATCCACTGTCCGAGCCATCTTACTATCTCAGGCCCTGATATTTCCAGCCTGGCGGGGCTCCACCAGTTCCGGACCATCGGCGGCAGACTTGTCATTCAGAACAACAGCATCCTGACCAGCCTGGCAGGACTGGATCAGCTCGAATCCATCGGCGGGTATCTGACTATTAAAAATAACTATTTGCTATCCAGCCTGGAGGGGATGGAACATTTGCAGGCAATCAACGGAAGACTGGAGATAACAGATAACCACTCCTTGCTTAATCTGACCGGATTGACTGGAATCAAGACGGTGAATAATGAGTTGTACATAAGGAACAACCATGCGCTGCTCAACCTTGAAGGCCTGGAAAACCTGAGTCACATCAATGGCTCGCTTAATGTTATCAGCAACAATACCCTGTCAGGGCTTCATGGTTTGAGCAGCCTTGATTCCATCAGTGGCTCGCTTAGCATTCAGAGCAATGATTCACTAACCAATCTCTCAGGACTCGAAGCTCTTGAAGAGATCAACGGCACTTTACAGATTTATGGTAATAATGCGTTGATTGATTTGGCGGGGATGAATGGCTTGAGTAGCATTGGTGGCCATCTGGAAATTCAATGGAATAATTCACTCATCAACCTGGAAGGATTGGATAATCTGGAGATTATCGGAAGTAGTCTTTATATCTCGAACAATAATGGCCTCACCGGTCTCAATGGAATACACAGCCTCAGATCCATTGGCAATCAATTACATATTGAAAGCAACTATAGCCTGGTCAGCCTTTCCGGTCTGAACAATCTCAATCCGGAGTCCATTGGCAACCTTCGGATCTCCAACAATTTTAACCTTGCCTCTTGCGGTGAGGAAGTCATATGCAATTACCTGTCGTTGCCGGAAGCGCAGGCTCAGATCTACAACAATGCCCCGGGATGCAACAGCCTGATGGAAATAGGATACGCCTGCGGCATCACGCTGCCTTGCACCCTGGCGCCTGAGTTATTTACATCGCAACAAGAGATTGATATGTTCCCATTGGTGTTCCCACACTGCGACCACCTGAACGGTAGCATTGAAATAAGGGGGGAAGACATCACCAGCCTGGCAGGGCTGAGCAATATTCGCTCTGTCGGAGGGGATTTCATTATTGCCAACAATCCCCGTCTTACTGTTTTAACAGGGCTGGGCAATCTGAACACCATCGGATGGAACCTGGTTATTCATAATAATGATTCACTTTCCAGCCTCACAGGTATGAATAACCTATCAGGGATCGGTAATGAGCTCCAGATTCAGAGCAATGATGCTCTGATCACCCTTGAGGGCCTGGAAGGCGTCGAAGCGGTGGGTTCACTGTCCATCCGCAGTAACTATGCACTGTCGGGCCTGGAAGGATTGGAAAACCTGCAAACCCTGAATGGTAGCCTGGTAATTTATAGTAATCGTGAACTCTACAGCCTGGAAGGGCTTCGGGGACTGCAGCATATCGGAGGCCTGATCAGCATCAATTTCAATGATGCGCTGCAGAGCCTCGCGGGGCTGAATAATATCGATCCCGGCTCTATATATGAGCTGAGCATCGTAAATAATGGTTCACTGTCGGTCTGCGATGTGGAAAGCATCTGCGGTTACCTGTCTGCCCCGAATAGCCAGGTTAACATTGGCGGCAATGCCCCGGGATGCAGAAGCAAAATAGAATTGGCGTACCTCTGTGGCACTGCGCTTCCCTGCAACAATGAGCCCCTGGTTTTATCCAGCCAGTTCGATGTGGATGTCTTTGCACAGGTTTACCCTGACTGCATGGATTATCCGGGTAATGTTACCATTCGGGGAGAAGACATCACCAACCTGGACGGATTAAGTGAACTGCACTCCACCGGCGGGAACCTGAACATATCTTACAATGATTTGCTCCCCGGCCTGGACGGGCTGGAAAGCCTGGAGTCGGTTGGCGGGGATCTCAGTATTTATTCCAATCCCGCTCTCGTAAGTTTGGAAGGTCTGCTGGGGCTTCAATCCATACATGGAGCGCTGGCGATTTCATCTAATTATGGGTTACAAAGCCTTGCCGGTCTTGATAATATTGCGCCCGGTTCCATAAACAGCCTGTCCCTGACAAACAACCACTCGCTCTCGACCTGCTCCGTTGAAAGCATTTGCGGTTATTTATCCGATCCTGCTGGCAGTATTTTGATTTCCGAAAATGCGATGGGTTGCAAAAGCCTGCTGGAGGTTGCCCATCCCTGCGGCCTCACGCTCCCCTGCGATCTTTATCCCACCCACTTTACCACCCAGAATGAGATCGACATGGCCCCGGACGTGTTTCCCGGATGTGAGGAAATTTACAGGAGCATCTCCATTAATGGAGAGGATATTGTAAACCTCCAGGGACTGCAAGATATCCGTTCCATCGGCAGTTACTTGTACATTAACGGTACCCGGCTCACCGACATGGGCGGACTGGAAAACCTGGAATCAGTCGGGGAAATCCTGAAGATCAAAGAGAACAACGAACTCCAAAACCTGGACGGCTTCGAACAGCTTCAAACGATCGGCAGTTCGCTGATCATTCAGGGCAACGACAGCCTCACCAGCCTGGAAGGACTTTCAGGCCTGGCTTCCATCGGCCAGAACCTGACCGTCGAGTCCAATAACTCCCTGCAAAGCCTTACCGGGCTGGAGAATTTGGATCCGGCAACCATTTCCCGATTGATCATCAGATATAATCCTATGCTGTCCGAGTGCGCCATTGAGAGCGTTTGCGGCTTCCTGGCCAACCCGGAGGCCAACACCAGCATTACCGATAACCAGGCCGGCTGCAACGACCGGGGAGAGGTGGAGGAAGCGTGCGGGATCGTGGGCATTGCCGGTCCTGAAGCCGGAAGCGGTAAAGCCGGTATCGATATTTTCCCGAACCCGGCCAGCGGGATCGTTTACTTCCGCCTTGACCTCAGCGCTCCACAGCGGATCATCATCAGGATCTTCGACATCAGCGGCCGTGAAATCACCCTGGCCGCGGACGAGACCCTGCCGGCCGGCGTGCAGATCATAGATTTCGATGCCGCCGTCCTGCCGGAGGGGCTGTATTTCTGCAGGATAGTGATGGGGGATCAGATGGAGACGGTTAAGATGGTCAGGTGGTGACCTGTGCGGTTGTCACCTCAACCTCCCCAGCCACTCCTCCAGGCGGTTCAACGCCGTGACCAGGCGGGGGCAGTGGCTTTCCACAAATTCACCGGTATGGTTGCCGTCGGAGAATAAAATGCCGGAGGCGTCCATCGCGCCCCGCCCGTCGAAATCCACGTAGGCGATCCGGGCGGAGAACTCCTGCGGGTCGCGGCCGAAATCGGAACCGGGCAGCATGGCCACGCCGGTGTCGTCGAGGATGCGGGCGCACAGTTGTTTGCTGGTCTGCAGGCCCATCTCCAGGAACTTTTCACGATAAAAGCCGAAATCGGGAAAAACGTAAAAAGCGCCCTGCGGCATGGGATAGGTGATGCTCAGCGCATCGAAGCGCGTCAGGACGTATTTCAGGATCGTTTTCAGGATCTTCCGTGCCTTCACGAGGTATTCCTCCATGAACGGGCCGCCGTTGAAGGCGGTTACCGCCGCGTATTGTATCGGCGCGCTGGTGGAGGTGAAGGTCTCGCTGGCCACAATGGCCATGGCGTTGTGCAGCCAGCGCAGTCCTGAAGGAAACGAGAAGAAACCGAGCCTACACCCGCCGGCCCCGCACCATTTGCTGAGGCCGTTGCTGATGATCGTACCCTCGGGATAATACCGGGCCACGGAAACGTGCTGGTTGTTGTGGTGCAGGAGCCCGTAGATCTCGTCAGAGACCAGGATCACATTGTATTTCCTCGCCACCTCGGCCAGGCGCTTCAGCCGTTCGATGGGGTAGGTGACGCCGGTAGGGTTGGAAGGGTAGTTCAGAATGGCGATCCTGGGTTTGTCGGGATCCTGCATGCAGATCTCCTCCAGCATATCGGGGCTCATCCTGAGATCATTATCATGACGTGTCGGCACCCAGTGCACGTGCCGGCCGATGATCTGCGCCTGCGGGGCGTACGACACCCAGCTGGGCGTCGGGATGATCAGGTCGCCGTAATAGACCAGCTGCAGGATGAAGATCAGCTCCTTGGAGCCCGGGCCGATGAGGATGTCCTCCGGGCGGTCGTCGACCTTGTGCATCCGCTGGTTGAAGCCGGCGATGGCTTCCCGCAGCTCGGGCAGGCCCCTGACCGGCAGGTAGTCCTTCTGATGGGCGTTCCGGCGCAGGGTCTCCACCACTTCTTCGGGCACCGGGAAGGGCGACTGCCCCAGGCCCAGCCGGAACACCTCCCGGCCCTGGCGGATGAGCTCCCGGCTCTTCTCGTTGATGGCCAGGGTGGCGGAGGGCTCCAGCCCCCTGACGTTCAGGTTAAGATTCACATGAAAAGGGTGCTTGCTGTGGTTTGACATGATCCGGCGGCTTTGTGCTTTGAATTGTTCGAAGGCTAAAATTAATGGTTTTTGATGAAAACGGCCCAATGCAAACCATAAACGTTCATATACCGGAATCGTGCATTCATAAATTGATGTTCAGCAGTCCGGGCTCATTTTTCCTGTTCATCCGGAAAAATACTCCATCCGGAGAATGGTCATAAACTTCAATGATATTGCGGAGTCGCGGAAGCGCGGAGATACTTCTCTGCACCGCTGCGCCTCCGCGGTTTTCTTCTTTACCTTCCTAATGGCCGTTTATCGAGAATGCCATTGAGCATGGGATAAAGCATAAAGAAGGCAAGGGAGAGTTCAGGTCAGGGTCGGATCAAAGCGTCAAAGCGTCAAAGCATCAGAGCGTCAGAGTATCAAAGCATCAGAGCGTCAGAGCGTCAAAGCATCAGAGCAGCAAAGCATCAGAGCATCAGAGCAGCAGAGCGTCAGAGCAGCAGAGCATCAGAGCGTCAGAGCAGCAGAGCAGCAGAGCGTCAATGCGTCAGAGCAGCAAAGTGGCAGGGTGCCAAAGCCGGATCAGCTTGTTTTCGAAGTGGAGGATGATGGAGTTGGGAGAGAAAAGGCGCGGGAAATGCTTTTAAAGCAGAACAAGCACCATAAATCCATGGCCACGGCCATTACGCTGGAGCGGATCGCGGCGCTGAACCGGAAGTCGAAGCATAAGATCACGCTGGAGATCATCGACCTTACGGATGACGAAGGGAAAGCGAGGGGAACGCTGGTGCGGTTCATGTTTTAAGGGACCGCACAGGTCACCTGTGCGGTTGTCTCAAACCTCCATCGAAAGAACATGGATCCCCCAGGGCTGCAGGCCGGCGAACAGGCCCGGGTCGTTCATCTCATCGCTGTCGCGGTGGTACAATTCACCGGATATGACGTCGAACAGCTGAAAGGTCCGCCCGGCGGGATAGCCGTGACAGGGCCGGATACGCCCCTGGGCAGGCTGGTCGCTGAGGTTGACGATGACCAGGATCCGCTCCGGTCCGTGGGCCCATTCCCAGGCCAGCAGGTTGAGGTAAGATGGATTTTCGGGCCAGCCGAAGATATCACATTGTCCCCAGACCCCATTGCGAACGGTATCGGTTTTCAGGCAGCCCAGGAGTTTTGTATAGAATCGCAAAAGGTCCTGGTTGATCTCTTCCCGGGGCGCACGGCCGAGGAATACGGGAATACGGACGGTGCATCCCTCAATCTGCCCCTGGTGGATCAGGCGTGCGCCGGGAAGCGTCAGGGAAGCTACGGCCAGGGCCATGTGCCGGTCGGTGGGCTGCAGGGTGGCGGCCCGGGCTTCATCGTGATTTTCCAGGAAGCGCAGCAGCCGGCCCTGGAAGGAAAGCTCGGCCGACAGGTGCTGCCGGACGCTTTCCGCTTCGCCTCCGAGCAAACGGTCATAGAGGCGCTTGTCGTAACAGAAGTCGAATCCGAGCTGCATCATCTCCCATTCCATATCCCAGTAAACTTCGCCGATGAGCAGGAATGAGGGGTTGATCTTTTTCGCCGCCGGGATCAGTGTTTGCCAGATTTCCCCTGCGGGTTTTTCACCGGCTTGATCCGGCCAGGTTTTGGAGAAGATATCGTTCAGCACCAGCATGGCCATATCGCAGCGGACGCCGTCGCACAGGCCGGCGATCTCGGCGATCGTTTCTGTGAGCGCCAGCCGCAGCCCGGGGTGGAAGAGGTTGAGCTGCACCACGTCGGGCCAGGGCGGGTAGAACGGATCCCGGGCGCGGGCGAAAATATGATTATTAGATTCAAGATAGTCGTCAGGACGCATGGCAAGATCTTCTGCAGTTCCGTTGATGAAGTATTCCGGATGCTCGTCGGTCCACGGGTGGTCCGGGGCGAGGTGGTTGGGCACGAAGTCGAGAATCAGCTTCATACCGCGCCGCGCCAGTTCCTTGCGTGCGATTTTGAGCCCTTCCTGCCCGCCGAGGGTGCTTTCCACGCGGTACCGCCGGATGCAGTAAGGTGAGCCGGCAAGATCGTGATCGGCAAAATCAGGCAGGGTTTTCCGCAGATCGCCCATGATACCCGAGTGCTGCCGCGCGAGGGCGATCCCGGCGGGGCTGCGTTCCCAGACGCCCATCAGCCAGATCGCGTCGCACCCCATTTTCTGCAGTTTGTCATATTCAGCAGCCGGGACGTTTGCCAGTGAAACGTCCCTGTTGTATTTCCTGCTCAGCTCCCGGAGCCAGGTCCAGGTGTTGATCTCATAGATCAGCGGATGACTTGGCCAAGACATAATCATGATATTATTTTACAAAAATAGGCAACAGGGACTCCGTCCCCTCAATAAAATTTTCACAAGTTATTAAACTTTAAGTAGATATCATTCAGGGACGGAGTCCCTGCAACAAGGGACTCCGTCCATCATTAACTACTATTCATATTTAGTTCATAATCAGCTGATTTTCCTTGACGGACTCCGTCCCTGGGTTAAAGGACTCCGTCCCTTTCAAATTCTTTCCGATATTTGCACCACCAATCCCTTTGCTATGAAGAATTTCTTGTTCATCCTGCTTGCCATAGTTTCATTTTCCTGCAACCCGAAGCTGACGCCACTGCCTGATGTCCGTTTTATCCCCGGGATCGCCGCTCCAATAAGGCTTGCCGGTGATCAGAATGAAGTAATCCTGGCTGACCTGGTACCCGATCCCCGGATCATCGATTCTGTTGTCGTGGATGGGCAAAAGATGAACCTGGCAACCGACAAATCCGGTTTTTCTTTCAGCACCCCGGACGCCACGCCCCCAATGTTTGAGATGCGGATTTACAGCCAGGGAAACTGGCAATCGGTTCCCGTCATTAAAAGCCGAAAAATAAAACATCAATATGTCTTTGACCCTAAGAACGATAAGTACAATACCGTGCAACTTTCTGCTGATTTTAACGGCTGGACTGCTTCAAGGACAAGCCTTGAACTGAAGGACGGTCAGTGGACCACTACCCTGGATCTGGATCCCGGACGGTACCAGTATCAGCTTGTTACAGACGGAATTACACGTCTCGACCCGGCAAACCCGGATTCAGCCGACAACAACCTGGGCGGATTCAATTCGGTGCTGAAAATCGGCCTGATGGACCGGTCTTTTACGCCTTTCCTGTTTACAAAGAATCAGGAGCAAAACGATCGGGAACTCAACATTGGATATAATAATAAACCTTCAGGGTTCATGGTTTTCTGGCAAAACATCCTCCTTGACTCAACTTATTCTGAATCAGATGATGATGGAATCGAAATAGAAATTCCTTCAGAGGCTTCCGGCCTCGGGCGCTCTTACATCCGGGTTTACGCCTGGAATGAACAGGGCCTGTCGAACGACCTGCTGATCCCTCTGGAAGGCGGCAGGATACTGGAATCGGGAGATCAACTCACAAGATCAGACCTGCACGGGCAAATCATCTATAATGTTTTCATCGACCGCTTCCACAACGGGAATCCCGCCAATGATGAGCCCATCAACGATCCGTCCCTGGTCCTGCCTCCTGCAGATTATCATGGGGGAGATATCGCCGGCGTCACGCAAAAGGTCAAATCTGGTTATTTCAATGAATTGGGAATCAATACATTATGGATATCTCCCGTGGTTCTGAACCCAAAAGGCGCTTATGGGCAATGGAACAATCCGAAGACGAAGTTCTCGGCATATCACGGATACTGGCCCATATCTTTTACGCTGATCGATCCCAGGCTGGGAACACCGGAAGACCTGAAAGAACTGGTTCGTGAAGCACATGCCCGGGGTATTGGTGTTTTACTGGATTTTGTCGCGCATCATGTTCATGAATTACATCCTTATTACATCAGGTACCCTGAACGGACCACCAGCCTCTATCTGCCCGACGGGACGCTGAATACGGAAAAATGGGATGAACACCGCCTGACCACCTGGTTCGATGTATTTCTGCCCACACTCGACCTGCAGAATCCCGAGGTGACGGAAATGCTGGCCGACTCGGCAGTCTGGTGGATCCGGGAGTATGATCTCGACGGTTTCCGCCATGACGCCACCAAGCACGTCCCGGAGATCTTCTGGCGAACCCTCACCCAAAAACTTAAACAGCAGGTCGTGGAGGCTGAGCAACGGAGCATATACCAGATTGGTGAAACCTACGGCAGCCCGCAACTGATCTCCAGTTATGTCGGTGCCGGGATGCTCGACGGCCAGTTCGACTTTAATGTCTACGATGCGGCACTCGGCGTGTTTAGCCGGCCATCCGATCCGTTCACCCACCTGGACCAGACGCTGCAGACCAGCTTTGATTATTACGGTTATAACAACCTGATGGGCTATATCACGGGCAACCAGGACCGCGGCCGGTTCATCTCTTACGCGGGAGGCGACCTTAAATTTGACGAGAACGCCAAAGAGGCGGGTTGGACCCGCGAAATCGGCGTGGGCGATACCATCGGCTACCGCAAACTGGCCATGCTGAACGCTTTTAATATGACCATACCGGGCCTGCCAGTAATTTATTATGGTGACGAACTGGGAATTCCCGGGGGAAACGATCCCGACTCCAGGAGGATGATGAGGTTCGAAAAATTAAGTCCATTGGAGAACAGGACCCTGGAAACGGTCAGGAGCCTTGTTGAATTAAGAAAGAACAACCTGGCGCTGACTTACGGAAATTTCAAGGTTCTGAAAGTGACCGACAAACTATATATTTATGCCCGGAAATATTTCGGGAATTCCGTGGTAGTGATGTTCAACAAGAGTGACAGGCCGGTCAATGCGGAGGTCAACCTGCCTGCCTGTTTAAAGATCGATGCCCTGAAGAGCAGCTTTGGCCATGCATACCGGTTAGAGGACAATGTCCTGAAGGCAGAATTGCCACCCTGGTCTTTTGAGATCTTCGTCCAGTAAAATTCTGTGAGATCATATATATAATCCGTGCAAATCTGTGAGAAATAATTCCTGATAAAAATGAAAAACATGACCATCGATCGATTCCTTCCCTACCTGATTTTTATTTTACCGGCAATCGCGCTTATTGTGCTTGTGTCTTGCGGCGGCGGCAAAAAGAAAGAAGAGCCCGTTAAAAAACCTGAAATTCAAAGCTTTGTAAATCACCCCGAATGGAGCCGCAATGCGACCATTTATGAAGTCAATATCAGGCAGTTCACTCCTGAGGGGACTTTTAACGCGTTTGCCGAACATCTGACACGTTTAAAGGATATGGGCGTTGATATTCTCTGGTTGATGCCGGTTCATCCAATCGGAGAAAAGAACCGAAAGGGCCCCCTGGGCAGCTATTACTCCGTCAGGGACTACAAAGGAATCAACCCTGAATTCGGCACGATGGATGATTTCAGGAACCTGGTCAGCCGGGCCCACGCCCTGGGGATGAAGGTGATCATCGACTGGGTGGCGAATCATACCTCATGGGACCATGCCTGGATTGCGGAACATCCCGAATGGTACACAAAGGACAGCCTGGGCAATATGGTCTCCCCATTCGACTGGAGTGATGTGGCCGATCTTAATTACGACGACAAGGAGTTATGGGCGGCCATGACCGATGCGTTGAAGTTCTGGGTGGTAGAAGCCGATATTGACGGGTACCGATGCGATGTCGCCGGCATGGTTCCCGTGGAGTTCTGGGATCAGGCCCGCGCCGAGCTCGACCGGATCAAGCCGGTGTTCATGCTGGCGGAAGCGGAGGAGCCGCAGCACCACGTCCGGGCATTCGACATGTCATACGCCTGGGAGCTGCATCATATTTTCAACGCCATCGCCAAAGGGGAGAAGAACGCCCTGGCGCTGGAAACTTATTTCCTGAAGCATGATACGCTTTTTCCGAAAGATGCCTACCGCATGCTGTTTACCTCCAATCATGACGAGAACAGCTGGCAGGGAACCGAATTTGAGCGGATGGGCGAAGGATCCGTATGCATGGCCGTGTTGACCGCGACCATGCCTGGCATGCCGTTGATTTACAATGGCCAGGAGTCGGCGTTCAACCGAAGGCTTAAATTCTTTGAAAAGGATTCCATCGATTGGGGGGATTATCGGCTCGAACCCTTCTACCGGCAGCTGTTTACCCTGAAGCACGCCAATCAACCATTGTGGAACGGAAAGTGGGGTGGGAATATGGAACGGATCTCGACCACCGCCGATACTGCGGTATTTGCGTTCACGAGAAACAAGGAGGGAGAACGGGTTTTTGTTCTGGCCAACCTGAGCGGCAAGGTGAATGAGGCAAAGTTAAGGGGCGATTCTTTTGCCGGATCCTACAAGGAATGGTTTATGGATGAAGAGGTTACGTTTGAAAAGGGCGCAGCGGTCCGGCTGAAGCCATGGGAGTATAAGGTATATGTTTTGAAATGAGATGACATCTCGTATATGTCAATCCCTTCACAATCAGCACAATACCTGGTATGTTTTCTAAGACATAGGAATTCAGGAAGTTATATGCCGTGAGATGACATCTCGTAAAGCGCTAATAAAAAAAAAGGCTGCTTCCTCGAATGGAAGCAGCCTTTTTCTTTTGATAAGATTTAATCTCAATTGTACCCGGGATTCTGAACCAGGTTGGGATTCACACTGATCGCGCTCTGTGGAATGGGCCACAGTTTGGTGTATTCCGGCGAAACATCCGTCTTCTCCCAGCGTGGTTCGAAATACTTGCCGAACCGGATCAGGTCGCTGCGGCGATGACCCTCGGCGAAGAGTTCACGGCCACGCTCAGCCAGCAGGTTGTCAAAATTCACTTCAGCAAACCCTTCCACTCCGGCACGGCTGCGGACATCGTTAACGTAAGTGAGCGCTCCGCCGGCATCGCCGTTGCGCAGCAACAGCTCGGCCTTCATCAGCAGCACATCCGCATAGCGGTAAATCGGGAAGTCGTTGCTGGTGTAGCGGTCGCTGCCCTCGATGAAGGGGAACTTGGCTATGCGTGCACCGCACTGCCGCAGGCAGTTGGGCTCCAGCATATTAATGAACGGCGTCAGGTTCAGCGGCGCTCCATCGGGATCCTTCGGCTTGGAAGGATTTTGCGGGTCGAACTTCTCAAAGCTGGGATCTTCAACCTTGTTGCCCTCGGCATCATATTGCTGCCCGAAAAGCAGACCATTCCTGCGGATGTCGGGCTCTTCAAATGAATTGAAAAACCCTTCCTGAGCCGACAAACCATTCCAGCAGTTGTCCTCAAATTTGTAGACAGCCGCCAGGTTGTAATGCAGGGTGAACAGGTGGATCTCAAATGCGGCGGCGTTGATCTGGTCGAACGCGACGCCCAGGATCACCTCAGGCGACGTGGAAGCATCGGCTTCGAAATTGTCGAAGAAATCTCCGCTCAGGGAGTACTTGCCCGAGTTGATGATCTCGTCGACCGCCACCATGGCTTTATCCCACTGTGCCGTACCGGTATAAACCTCGGCGTTGATGTACAGTTTGGCCAGGATCATCTGGGCAGTGTAGTAATTGATCCGGCCGTAGTAGGGCAAACCGGTTTCTTTCGACAGACCGTCCATTACCGCAAGCAGTTCGCTTTCAATGAAATTGTAGACTTCCTGCCTTGTATTCGTTGGTGGTTTGTAATCGGCCGGAACGTCGAAACGGTCCTGGATCGGGACGTTGCCGAAGATGTCGATCAGCCAATAGTAATACAGGGCTCTGAGGGCGCGCAGCTCGGCGATGGCCGGTTCGGCCGTTTCGGGATCCAGGGGCTCGAACTGCAGGATGAGCCGGTTGCAGGTATTGACACCGTAATAGATCACGTTCCACCAGCGCTGGACATAACCTTCAGAGGCGGTCCAGGTGTGGCGGTGCCAGCGGTGCCATTCCCCGCCGTCGAACCAGTCGCCTCCGCGCTGCGGGACCACCATGATGTCCGTACCGCAATCGAACCCGACCAGGCCGAATTTGTTACCGGCCACCTGATAAAGATTGGTATAGGCAACCCCAAACGCATAGATCAGGTTGTCGGGATTGGAGAAGAACAGGTCACCCGTGTAGTCCGAGTACACTTCCTCCTCGAGCTTGGTGCAGGATTGCTGCACCAAACCGGTGAACAGGATGACCAGGAGGAAACTGACGGTCAGAATTATCTTTTTCATAGTCAATTTATTTCAGGGTTATAAAGTTATGTTGGCCCCAATGGTAAAGGAACGGGTCCGGAAATAGGTATTCTCCCGGTCGAGCCCCGGCGCCAGGGGGTTGTTGTTATCATAAGAGTCGCCGTACCGCACTTCAGGATCGACGCCTGAATAGTTCGTGATCGTAAGCAGGTTCTGCCCCGAGATATAAAGCATCAGTTTGCTGACGTATTTGCTCTTCTCAAAGTTGAAGTTATACCCGAATGAGAAATTATCCAGTTTCACATAATCGGCTTTTTCCACATGAACATTGGAATAAATAGGTCCGTTGATGGCATCCATGTAATCCAGCGCCTGTTTCATCCCGTTCTGGATTGCCACCGAGGCCGGCACGCCATACCGGGCGTTGTTGATGTTCACCAGCGAATGGCCGAAGACACCGCGAATAAAGAAGTTCAGGTAGAAATTCTTGTAGTTGAATGTATTTCCCCATCCGAACTGGAATTTCGGAAGGCCGTTGCCCACGACCCTTACGTCTTTCTGGTAATTGATGGTTCCGTTACCGTCCACATCCTCGATGATGATCTTGCCGGTGCTGTCGATGCCCATGTAGATCGGGGCCACGATCTGTCCGACATAGTTTGGATTGATGAGGTAGTAAGAGGTGTCTCCTTCCGGCGACACATTAAAGTACCCAGGCACTTCTTCCGATTCTGAAACCAGGATGGTCCGTATACCGGTCAGGTAGGGCGCTCCGAGCCAGCCAAATTCCAGCAAAGCGTTGGCGTTGCTGATCTCGTTGGTGATCTTGACCAGTTGCGACGGGAAATACTTGGTCAGGTTCAGGTCGGTGGTCCATTTGAAATTCGTATTGTCGACCGCCAGGAGGCTTACCGCGAATTCAACCCCCGAATTCCGCATCTCACCCAGGTTCAGCCACATCCGGTCGCTGGGATAAGGGGGAACCGGCACGGATGCGTTCAGGATCAGGTCGGTGCTTAAGGCATTGTAATAATCGATAGACCCGGTGATCCGATAAGACCAGAGGGCAAAGTCAAGCCCCACGCCCCATTCTTTCTTGACTTCCCACTTCAGGTCCTCATTTTCAACCCGGATCGGGGCATAAGCCTGGATGTACTGCCCGTTGTAGAAGAAACTTTCGTTGGTCACGTTGAAGAGCAGTTCAGAGATATAAGGATAAGGTGGCAGGTTACCGGTAACCCCATAACCTCCACGAACCTTCAGCCGGTTGACGAGCGGGATTTCAACAAACTTCCTGATGTCGACCCCGGCGCTGACCCCCGGGAAATTCCCCCATTTATTATTCTCGCCGAACATCGTCGATCCGTCGCGACGGAAGTTGAGGGTCATGAACAGCGCGTCGTCGTAATTGGCAGACAGGCGGCCGAAAAATCCGATGAGGGTGTTGCTGCTCTTGTAGCTGCTCATGGCTTCCTTGTTAGATAATTCACCCGAAGCTGAACCCAGGTTATTGTAGGAGAATGCGTCGGTGAGGAACCCTTTGCCGAACGCCCAGAAGTTTTCGTCGACAAATTCCTGCCAGGAATAACCGCCGAGCAGCTTCACATTGAGTTTATCGAAGTTCCGCTCATACTGTCCGGTGATCTCCATAAGATGATGGAAATAATCCTTGGATTCCTTGCGCGCGTAGCCGAGATGGCTGGCCTGTGCATAAGGTGTGTAATAGCTGTTTTTGCTCCAGTACTGGCCATATAGCTCGTTTCTCCAGTTCTGGGAGTATGATGCGCTGAAGATCAGACCGGTGATCGGTTCGAAATCGGCTTTGATATTGCCCAGGATTTCGTTCTTCTGCCCGTCGAGGGTATTCTGTTCGATGATGGACACCGGGTTGATGAAATCGAAATCACCCCGCTGGAAGTAACCGCCCCATTCCTGGGAAAACGCGTCGGTGGAATCGCCGTAGATGGGGGCGGTGGGATTGTACCGTGCCGCATACCTTAGCGCGTCGGACTGTGCATAGGTCTCATCCCTGAGGGTCGCGGAAAGATTCAGGTTGAGGGTGAGCATATTGTTCAGGGTTTTCTGCATCAGGTTCAGCCTTCCGTTCAGCTGGTCAAACCCGGTATTCATCACTACGCCTTCTCCCTGGCGGTAATTGAAGGAAACCCGGTAGCTCGAGTTTTCATCGGCTCCGCTGATCGACAGGTTATAGGCCTGTGAGAAGGCGTCCTGCGTGATGGCGTCCATCCAGTCGGTCGAACCCTGGATCGTATCTCCGTTTTCATTGACCGACAATCCGAGGTTGGTGGCCTTCGGGAAGGTCAGGTATTCTTCGGCGCTGAGGACCTGGAGCTTACGGGCCACCTGTTCCAGGGTGAAGGCCGTGCTGAATTCCACGTTGCCCAGTTTCCGGCCTCTTTCCAGTTCTCCTTTTTTGGTGGTGATGAGGATGACCCCCTGTGCGGCCTTGGTGCCGTAGATAGCGGCCGCCGAAGCGTCTTTAAGGATGTCCATGGATGCAATGTCCTGCGGATCGACGGAGTTCAGGGAAGCGCCCTGGACGCCGTCAATGACGATCAGCGGTTCGGTGTTGCTGCCAAACGTACTGAGGCCCCTGAGCCGGATAGTAAAATCGGCGTTGGGGTCGCCGCCGGGTTTCACGATGGAAAGCCCCGCCACCTTGCCCTGGATGAGCTGGATCGGGTCGCTGATGTTCCCGTCGTTGAAATCTTCCGATTTAACACTGGTGACCGCGCTCGTCACTTCCTTGGTCTTCTGGGTGCCATACCCTACGACAACCACCTCCGAAAGCTGCTGTCCGGGCGACAATTCAACCATGATGACACTGGTAGTGATGTCGATGACCTGCGTAGCGTAACCGACAAATGAGAAGCTCAGCGCTTTCACCGTGTCGGGCACCGTCAGCATATATTTTCCGTCGAGATCGGTCACCGTACCGATACTTCGGTTGGTCGCCGCGGTAACATTCACCCCGATGAGCGTCTCACCGGTCTCAGCATCCGTGACAATCCCGCTTACGGTTTTTTCCTGTGCTTGGAGGGCGATCAGCCCGAAAAGCAGGAAAAAACAGGTAAACCCTGCCTTGATAAAACTGCGTAAGTGATTATTCATAAGTAAATTAATTAATGAATTAACAAAGTAACTATTTGGCGGCCTAAATTAGGCAAAAAATTGAAATGTTATTAAATGTTAAGAATTTGAAATTTTGTGGCGTTCATGTATTTTTGTGAAAAAATATTATCGTATTTTAGCACCTTGGAATAGTACATATTTTTCAATTAATTAATTAATATTCAGCTTTATGAAGAAAAGTTTACTTTTTATTGTGCTTTTCGCTTCCTTTATTTCCATCGAAGCGATGGGTCAATGCGGAAGGGTCAGCCTCATCGGTGAATTCAACGGATGGGCCGGCGACCATTTCATGACCCGTAACCCGGAAGCTCCCGAGTTATTTACTACCATCATCACCCTGACTGCTGCCAGCGACCCGAACGGCGACGGCATCGTAGAGATGAAATTCCGTGCCAATGCGGATTGGACCCTCAACTGGGGGGCTGCTGAATTCCCGACGGGAACGGCCACTGAGAACGGCCCCAACATCCCGGTCCCGGTTGGCAGCTATAAGGTCGATTTCAACTGCAGCACCGGCGCTTACACCTTTACCGCCACCTGCGGCGAGATCGGCCTGATCGGCGAATTCAACGGCTGGGCGGCCGATGAGTGGATGCACCGCAGCGCCACCAACCCGGACGAATGGTCGCATGCCCTGGTGCTTACCGCAGCCAGCGATCCGAATGCTGACGGCATCGTGGAACTGAAGTTCCGCGCCAACTCCGACTGGGCTACCAACTGGGGTTCCACCGAATTCCCGGCAGGAACCGGTACCGTTGACGGCCCGAACATCCCCGTTCCGGTCGGCTCCTACATCGTGACCTTCAACTGCGCCACCGGCGCATACAACTTCACCGCGACCTGCGGCAACATCGCCCTGATCGGCGAGTTCAACGGCTGGGCGGAAGACTTCTGGATGATGCGCGATATGGCCAGCCCCGACAACTGGAAAGTCGTGCTGAGCCTTGACGCAAACAGCGATCCGAATGCCGACGGTATCGTGGAAATGAAATTCCGCATGAACTCCGACTGGGGTTCCAACTGGGGTTCCACCGAGTTCCCGAGTGGCATCGGCGTAGGCAATGGGCCAAACATCCCGGTCCCGATGGACGGCCTTCCGGGGCTGACCACGGATTACCTGGTGACCTTCAACTGCGCCACCGGAGCATACACCTTCACCCTCGCCAGTGGCGCCATCAGCATGATCGGCGCGTTTAACGGCTGGAACGGCGACATCCCGATGAACCGCGACATGGCCGACCCGAACCTGTGGCATCTGTCGCGCTCATGGTTTGCCGATTCCGAGGTGAAATTCCGTGAGAACAAAGACTGGTCGGTCAACTGGGGGAACAACACCTTCCCGACCGGCACCGGTACCGAAAACGGGCCGAACATTCCTTTGACCGCCGGCAAGTACGACGTTACTTTCAACGCCAGCACGCTGGCTTACAGCTTTGTGGTCAATAACAACATTTGCGGCGAAATCGGCCTTATCGGCGACTTCAACAACTTCGGCGTGCCCGCCACCGGCGATGTGCCCACCGACCTCTGGATGGTCCGCGATCCGATGTATCCCAGCCAGTTCACCGCCAACGTCAACTTCACCAGCAGCACCCGCCTGTGGTTCCGCCTGGATGCCGACCCGCTGTACGAGAACGTATGGGGCGGCACCTTCCCGGAAGGCACCGGCGTGTACGGCGGCGCTGCCCCGTATATCGAGGTGCCCGGCGGAAAATATGACATCACCTTCAACTGCAAGTCGGGCGACTTCAAGTTCTTCCGCCTGGGCAACGGCGTGACCGCCCCCAAGGTGTTCACCATGACTCCCGACGGTTTCCTGAACGAAGCCGACTGGCAGATCAATCAGAACATCAGCCAGGTCGTCATGGGCACTCCCGGTGAAGACCTCAACGAAGTCTCCTTCGGCGTGGCCTACAACGATGAATTCCTCTTCATCGGCCTCAGCGTGAAAGATGCAACGCTCACCACCTTTGAACTGGGCGAAGTCTTTATCGACGGCAACAAGAACGGCGGCGCTTACGACGAGAATGACCTGCACCTGCGCTTCGCCGGCCCCTATGCCGAGATCATCCAGGGCGACCCCACCCTCGTGATCACGCCGGGATTCCAGCTTGCCGCTGACGGTTACACCGCCGAGATCGCCATCCCGTGGTCGGGCCTCGGCCTGGAAGCCCCGGTGGAAGGCGCACAAATCGGCTTCGACATCATCGTCGGCGACGGCGACTCCGGAACCCAGGTTGACTATATGATGGCCTGGAATGGCGGCATGCAGAACTACGCCGGAACCTCATCCTTCGGCGACCTGATCTTCGGCACCCTCTCCTGCGGCTGCATCAGCCTGTACAACGACGTGATCGGCGACGTGGTGCTGCAAAACCCCACCGATATGCCGACTACCTATGTAGGTACTTACAATTTGTTCGAAAATCAGAGCCTGGTCTTCCGCAAGGATATGGACAACACTGTGAACTGGGCCAATGACGCTTTCCCAAGCGGCACTGCTACCCTCAACGGGTCTGCCATCCCCGGAACCCCCGGCCGCTACAGGATCAGCTTTAACTGCCTCACCGGTGAATATAGCTTTACGGATGATCCAACGCCTGCACAAGGACTTGCCCTTGCGGAATACATCGACACCCCTCCGGTGATCGACGGCGACCTGACGGAATACAACCTGTCTTACGGTTCGGATGTGCTGGTAGCCGGTAACGGCCCCAACAACAACACCGTGACCTGGGGCGCCCGCTGGGACGGAAGCAGCCTCTACCTTGGCGTCAAGGTCGTTGACGGTACCGTGGAAGGCGCCGGCAACCCCTGGGACAACGATGCCATCGAAATGTACATCGACGGCAACCACGATTCTGACGGAACCTACGACGGCGATTTCGATACGCAGCTGATCATGGACGCCCTCAACCTCTCCACCCTCTGGGTGAAGGCAGACGGCGTACCGGTAACCAACTACGAGTCCATCTGGGTGGCCACCGACGACGGCTATATCATCGAAGTACGGCTCGGCTGGGACAACTTCGGATTCTATCCCGGCAAGGGACGCAGCCTCGGCTGGAGCCTCGGCAATAACGACAGCGACAACGGCATCGGCCGCGACTACCAGACCGTATGGTATGGTACCGGCAACAACTGGAGCAACACCGGCGACCTGGGCGATATACAGCTCGCCGGCGGACCTTACTACATCGGCATCGATGAGATCAGGGACTACAGCACCTTTGTCGTCCTTTACCCGAACCCGGCCAACGCCAATGTCTACCTGCGCCTCGCCGAAAACGTGTTCAACGGACAGGTTACCGTGATGGTCACCGACATTTCCGGCCGTACCATCCAGAACAACCGCGTGAACTTCAGCGGCGCCAGCGACCAGGTGTTGCTGAACGTCGACCAGTACACCCCGGGGATCTACTTTGTGAATATCCTCGGTGATGACGGAACAAGGGCCGTGAAAAAGCTCATCGTCCGTTAATCCCGGATAAGAAAACCTTATCAAGCCGCCCGGCCTTTCCGGGCGGCTTTTTTTTATGCCTCTGCGCACCAAATTATGCCTAATTTTGTATTTCACCCATAACTTCAGGCATATGAAGAAATTTGCTTTACTGAATATATTCGGTCTTTTATGTATCCTTGGCTCCGCACAACTCGTCACGACCGATCCGCCCCTGCCACTGGTCACAGAACCGGTCACCGTTATCTTTGACGCCACACAGGGATCCGGAGGCCTGGCAGGGTACACCGGCGACGTATATGCCCACACGGGCCTGATCACCGAGTTCAGTACCGGCGGATCGGACTGGAAATATCATACCCAATGGGGAGTGAACACACCGGAAACAAAAATGGCCCGCATCGGGCAAGACCTGTATTCCCTGCAAATCAATCCCAGTATTCGCGATTATTATGGCGCGCCTTCCAATGAGCAGATCCTGAAGATGGCGTTTGTTTTTCGCAGCGCCACAACGGTCAACGGCAACTATCTCGAAGGGAAAACAGCCACCGGCGGGGATATTTTCGTGGATGTTTATGAAGCGGGGCTTTCCGTTACGTTCAGCCAGCCTTCGGTCTTCCCCGTGATCCTCGAATTGAACGATGCGTTCATTACCGAAGTCAATGCCAATGAGGCCGACAGCCTGTCTCTGTTCATCGACAATGTGCTGGTGAAAAAAGTAGCAGGAAATACACTCTCAGATACCATCAGCGCTGGCAATTACGGGAAATTCCTGGTTAAAACGGTCGCTGAAAATGAATCAGGCACCGTTGCCGATTCCTTTTATTACCATGTCCGGTCGGAAGTGGCGGTAGAGCCCTTGCCGGCCGGCATTCGCGACGGGATCAATTACACAGATGAGAATACGGTTATCTTATCCTTGATGGCCCCTTACAAAGAATTTATTTACGTGATCGGCGACTTCAATGACTGGGATATTTCCGCCGACCATTACATGAAGAAAACCCCCGACGGAATGCGCTTCTGGGTGGAGATCGGCGGACTGGTGCCCGGGAAGGAATATGTTTTCCAGTATTTTATCGACGGTCAGCTTAAGGTTGGCGATCCTTACGCCGATAAGATCAGCGATCCATGGAACGATGCGTATATATCCCCCGCCACTTATCCGAACCTGATCCAGTACCCGACGGGAAAGACCACCGGCATCGCTACCGTGCTGCAAACAAGCCAGCCTGACTACGACTGGGAGGTGGAAGACTTTGTCCCGCCGGCCATCACTGATCTGGTTATTTATGAACTGCTGGTCAGGGATTTTACGACCAAACACAGCTACGCCGCGGTGATCGATTCCCTGGATTACCTGCAATCGCTGGGCGTCAATGCGGTTGAGCTCATGCCGGTCAACGAGTTTGAAGGCAACATCAGCTGGGGGTATAACCCATCATTCTATTTCGCGCCGGATAAATATTACGGCCCGAAGAACGATCTGAAGCGCCTGATCGATGAGTGTCACAAAAGAGGTATGGCCGTTTACATCGACCTGGTTCTGAACCATGCCTATGATCAGTGTCCGCTGGTTCAGATGTATTTCGACGGCAGTAAACCCACCGCACAGAACCCCTGGTTCAATGTCAACCATAATTTTCAGAACCCGGACGCCCAGTGGGGCAATGATTTCAACCACGAAAGCCTGTATACGCAGGACCTGGTCGATAGTATCAACAGTTACTGGATGAACGAATATAAGGTCGATGGGTTCCGGTTTGATTTCACCAAAGGCTTTGGCAACAATATCAAATCTGCCAGCAGCGATCCCTGGGGAAGCAATTATGACGCCGACCGCATCCGCCTGCTCAAGAGAATGGCCGATGAGATCTGGGAACGCAACCCTTCCGCCGTTGTGATCTTCGAGCACCTGGCCGTGAATACGGAAGAGAAGGAACTGGCCGATTACGGGATCCTCATGTGGGGCAATATGAACGGTGCCTATGCCGAAGCCGCCATGGGCTGGCACGACAATGGGAAATCGAATTTTGCGGGAATATCCTACAAAACCCGCGGATGGGCCAATCCGCACCTGATCGGCTACATGGAGAGCCATGACGAGGAGCGCATCCCCTATAAATGTTACAAGTGGGGCAACGGCTTCGAGGATTACCAGGTGAAGGATACCGCTGTGGCTCTGGAGCGGATGCTCCTCAATACCGTCTTTTTCCTGACCGTACCCGGGCCCAAGATGATCTGGCAGTTCGGAGAGATGGGCTATGATGTGCGCATCGATTCCAATGGCCGTACCGGCCCCAAACCGGTGCTATGGTATTACCTGGATAACTTCCGCCGGAAGTACCTGTCAGATTTTTATGGCGCCCTGAATAAACTGCGCACGGAACACCCGGCCTTTGAATCGACCAACTTCACTATGTACGTTGCCGCCGCGATGAAAAAGATCGTCATTGTCCACCCGGAGATGGATGTGGTGGTGGTCGGTAATTTCGATGTAAAACCGGGCAATATCGTGCCCGGATTCACCCGGACGGGGACCTGGTATGAGTATTTTACCGGAGCACCGTTTGAGGTATCCGATGTTGCGGCCCAGATGCCCCTGGAACCCGGCGAGTACCGTCTTTTCACCAGCAGCATGCTGGAAACGCCCCAAATAGGCACCGGGCTTCCGGAACCACCGGGCGAAGCATCTGGGATGCTCCGGGTTTTCCCCAATCCCGGCAGGGATTTTAACATCGAGGTCAGGCTGGACAAATCCGGTGAGCTGTCGCTCGAGGTGTTCAGTATGACCGGCACGCGGATCGCCGCCATTCACCAGGGGAAGCTTCCCGGCGGCACCCATTCTTTCAACTGGTCGGCCAGGATGGCCGGAAGCGGCGCGTATCTCCTGAAAGCCGCTGCAGGGAGCATAACCGACTCGGTCATCCTTGTAGCGGATTGAAGTAGCTCCCGGCTTCGCTGCAGGTTATCACCCGGTGGTGTGCCGCTGATCCGGAGGTTCCCGCTGACGATCAGCATGGCGCCGGGGGCCAGCGTTACCGCTGCGGTATCGGGTATTTCCAGGTTCATGCATACAGCAGGGTTTTCCGGAGCGTTCATGATTACCGGCTGCAGGGCCCTATCTCCCGGGATCACAACATTGGTCTCCCCGGAGGGGACCATCGCCGGCAGCCAGTTGGAAGGATCGTTCCAGGCAGCGGTGAGCCCCTGCCAGCTGATGGCATAAGTACCGAAAGGGACCGCGGCCCTGAGACCCGCTTCATCCATCCCGTCCAAAGCATCATTCCCGGGCGTTTCCCAATGCGGCGGAGCCCATCCGCCGTCGGGCCCGGTCCCATGTTTCCGGTACCAGTAACTATCCAAATAGGAATCCGAAGCATCCTCCATCCAAACCTGGTCGACCACCTGGGATGTCGCCGAAACACGGATCTGAAACCCGTCATTGCCGTTTCCGCTGATGATCCCCAGGCTGATCACATGAGCGTAAATCCCTTCATTCCCGAACACATCCGCGAAGGCGCCCAGGTGGTCAGTTTTTACCAGGTAAACAAAAGTGTTGCTGTAAGTCCCGTTTAATGCCACCACCGCTCCGGCGCCCGAGCCGAACGGCGCACCGTTCAGCGATCGCCAGACCTGGTAATTGCCCAGGTTTTCGGTGCCGGAAATAAACAGCTCGATCGCCTTGGGCGCCCCTCCGGTCAGCGTCCCATCCAGGATCGAGGTGATGATCACCCCGCCAAAGCCCCGGCCAGCAGCCAGGTTAAGCACTGAAAAACAAATAACTGCGATTAATTTCGATCTTCCCTGCATATCATTGCCTTTTAACCTGTTTATCCGGTTTTTTTCAAAATATACCCGGTCGATCGGGAACTTTTTTTCATTTTTTTCTAAATGAATTGTTAAACAGGGGAAAAAAGGGTGAATTGTTTGCGGATTTCGTATATTTTTATTGCCCCATTTACAACCAAAAAGCTGAATATGATGAATGTCACTACTTATTCCTTTAGAACCCACATTCTGGCCCTGGTGCTGGCCTTTATGCTATCAGTCTCATCCATAGCGCTTTTGGCGCAGGAAGAGGAAGATGACCCACGGTTCGACCGCATCCCGCGCTGGTACATCGAACAGACGATGAATGCGCCGCTGCAGCCATCAACCGTCATTACCATCAACGATTATGATAATTTCAGCCTGGGCACCGATTTTGCAGAAGGGCACATATCTGAGAACCCGCGTAATCCGCAGCAGTATTTCGCTGCCTTCAATACCAACGGCACACACCATACGGAAGACGGGCACAGCTGGGCCATCAACAACCCTGCCTTTGGCGCCAGCATCTGGGGCGACCCGGTGACCGCCTACGACAGCCTGGGTAACCTTTATTATGAAAATATGTATGGCGCCGGCACCATCCAGGGCTGCAAGGTGATCAAATCGACCACCAACGGTCAGACCTGGGGCACGTCGGTCACCGCCATCGCCGGGGTGGATAAAAACTGGATTGCGGCCGACCAGACCGGCGGTCCGTATTCCAATTATGTCTATACCGTAATGACCGCCAACAGCGGCGGGAATTTCGCCCGTTCTACCGACCTGGGCGCCTCATTCCAGAATACCGCCACGTTCAGCACCCAAAGCCTGCCGGGCATGATGGTGGCCGTCGGCCCCAACGGCAATGTGCAGGGCGGCTCGGTCTACGTGGTAACCAACGGCGGCGGCACCACTTCTTCCCAGTACACTTTTTACCGTTCCACCAACGGCGGACAGTCGTTCACGCAAATGTCCGCGCAGTTCTGGTCAGGTTACGTCGGAAACTTCGTCGGTGGCCGCCATTCAGTCCAGAACATGCGAACACGGCCCTACCCGTTCATCGCGGCCGACAACAGCTTCGGCCCGAACCGCGGCAGACTGTATTGCGTTTACGCGACCAATGACCCCCCGGGAGACGGGAACAAGCCGGACATCTTCAGCCGGTACTCCGATGACGGTGGCATCACCTGGTCGGCCGCGGTCAGGGTGAATGATGATATAAACTCCACTGCCAACCACCAATGGATGCCGGCCATCTGGTGCGACAAGGAAACCGGAAAACTTTACATCCAGTGGATGGATACCCGTGACGTCCCGTCCAGCGATAGCTGCTATATCTATGCGACCTACTCCGATAACGGAGGGGTATCCTTTAAACCCAACCAGCGGATCTCCAACCAGAAGATGAAGATCAACTGCACGACCTGCGGCGGCAGCGGGACGCCCCGCTACCAGGGCGACTACAATGCCATCGTTTCGAACAGCCAGGTGGGTATGGCCACCTGGGCGGATTTTCGCTATGGCAGCTTCGCCAGCTTTACGGCTTATTTCCCTGATTTCGCCTTCCGCGCGGAACCGGCAAACCTGTCGTTTTCCGAGAGCGATACCTTTTATGTTACGGTACCCGGCACGAAACTGTACACCAGCCCCGTCCTGGTCCAGACCTCCATTCAGCAGCCTCCTTCCGGCTCGTTCAGTTTCTCCTATCCCAACGGGTTCTCCATCAATTCCATCCCGGGAAGTATCCCTGTCGTGATCACCGCCGATAACGTCCCTGTGGGAAATTATTCGGTCACCTTCACCGGAAAAGGGCCCAACGGGACGCCTGTCCATAAAAGGACCGCCACCATCACCATTCTGCCGGGGCAGCCTCCCGTCGCGGACTTCTATGCCGATACCACCGAGATTTGCTCGGGCGGCACGATCAGTTTCTTCGATATGTCCGCCAACGGACCTTCGGAATGGGCCTGGGAATTCCCCGGAGGGGAACCCGCGACCTCAACGGAGCAAAACCCGGCGGGCATCTTTTATCCCGAGCCCGGTAAATACAGCGTGACCCTGGTCTCCACCAATAACCTGGGGAGCGATACGATCACCAAAACGGATTACATCATGATCAACATCACGCCGGAGCCCCCGGTGGCCGGGGATGACGTTACACTGTGCTTCGGCGAACCGGTTCCGGATCTGGAAGCGACCGGGGAGAATGTCAAATGGTACGATGATCCTGAACTGACCAACCTGGTGTTCGAAGGGAACGTTTTTGCCACTGGCGCTACGGAACCCGGAACCTATACCTACTACCTGACCCAATCCCTGCTGGATTGCACCAGCGGCCCGGATACCGTGTCCATTACAATTTTCCCGCTGCCGGAGGTCTACATCGCCCCGCTGGAACCGGTCTGCATCGACGCGGAGCCATTCCAGCTTTCAGGGGCCACACCAGAAGGCGGAACTTATTCCGGAGAAGGCGTGGTCGAGGGGATGTTTTACCCGGAGCTGGCCGGGACCGGCGAATTCACCATCACTTATTCCTATACCGATGAAAACGGGTGCAGCAGCGAAGCTTCGGAACTTATCGCGGTCAACCCCCTGCCTGAAATTGAACTCGGAGAAGATCAGCAGGCCTGTGCCGGGGAAACCGTGACCTTTGACGCGGGCGCCGGGTTCACCTCTTATCTCTGGAGCAACGGGTCGACGGAACAGACCATTACCGTGGGCGAGCCCGGCGAATACTGGGTTAGCGTCACGAACCTGTATTCCTGTGTGGCGGGCGATACGGTGAGCCTGGACATCAATCCGTTCCCCGGAAAAACCGCCACACCCGAAGGCCCGCTGGTGGTCGACCTGTACCTCAACCCCACTTCTGAATACAGCACCACGGGAGCCGAAGATGCCGGCAGTTACGTTTGGACGATCGAACCGGCCGGCGCCGGGGTGATTGCAGGCGATGCCCTCACCGGAACCGTGACCTGGCAGGATGGATACACAGGCAACGCGGTCATCTCTGCCCAGGCCATCAATGATTGCGGAGCAGGGGAGGTCTCAGACCCGGTTACCGTGCAGGTCTATTCTTCCCAGGGGATCGGCGAGAAGCTTTCCGGCGATATCCGCATCTACCCGAATCCAAACCAGGGTAGTTTTACCCTGAAGATCAGCGACCTTAATGCGGGCCAGATCAACATCAGGTTGATGAACGTGATGGGAGAAACGGTGTTTGTGCAGAAAAACGTGCCCGTGAACGGATCATACAGCCAGGTAATCTCTCTGAAGGAAGCCTCCTCCGGCATCCTGATCCTGAAGATCGACGACGGAAAGGCCAGCTGGCAGGGTAAGGTGTTCATCGAGAAATAATAATGGACCGCCAGCCTGTTCCGGACCTGATGAAAGGCATCGCCGTCGTAGCCATGGTCCAGGTCCATATTATGGAACAGCTGGTCCGTCCGGAAATCGCACAAGGGTCCGCCGGGGAGATTTCGCTTTTCCTCGGCGGGCCTTTTGCCGCCCCGGTGTTTATGGCGGTCATGGGCTACTTTGCCGCTGCCTCCTCCAGGGGGCCCTGGCATAAGGCCATCCGGGGCATCAAACTGATTTTGCTGGGATTTGTCCTGAACGTTGGGTTGAATTTCAGCCTTTTGTACCATATCTTTTCACACAGGATCGACGCCGACCCGCTTCCTTATTTACTGGGCGTGGATATCCTGTTCCTGGCCGGTGCAGGGCTCATCTTCATCGGCATCATGGAGATGGCGCTCAGAAAGCGCGCTGCGGCCGCACTGGCCCTGGCCATCCTTCTCCCTGTTTTAACGCCTTGGATCAACGACCTGCAGCTGGGGAACCCATACCTGAAGGCCTTTATCTCCGGAAGCGCCCCATGGTCCTACTTCCCCGTTTTTCCCTGGCTGGCCTATCCTTTGCTGGGATATTCCTGGGGGAAAGTTAAGTCTGAACAACCGGGATTTTATGCACGGATCCAGCAACATCTGTCCGCCGCCCGGATATCGGCCCTGGTAATCCTGTTGCTCCTGGCTGTGCCCGCATTCCGTGAAATCACCGACCTGCCGGCCTATTACCATCATGCCATCCTGCTCTTTACCTGGAATGCCGGTTTCCTGGTCCTTTGGCCCTTTGTATGCAGAACGCTGGAGGAACACGCCGGAAGTTCGAACATGATGCGGTACCTGAAATGGCTCGGCGCGCACGTAACGGTTGTGTATGTTGTGCAATGGCTGATCATCGGTAACCTGGCCTTTTTCCTTCATGGATCACAGTTCCTGCTGCAGTCGCTGGTATGGTTTGCCCTCATTCTTCTGTTGACTTCTTTCATTACTTATGGAGTAATTTTTATGCGCCGGTCGATCAGGGGTGCATGCTGTTGATCTATGGAACAATCTGCTGAAGAAATATTGATCCTGGGTATCGGGAACATCCTGCTGGGCGACGAAGGCGTGGGGGTGCACGCGGTCAATGCCCTGGAGGCGTTCCCCCGGCCGGATTTTGTCCATTTGATGGACGGCGGGACCGGAGGTTTTCACCTGTTGTCCGTTTTTCAGCAGTACCGGAAGATGGTCCTCATCGATGCCGCCCTGGACGGGAATAAGCCGGGGACGGTCAGGATCGTGAAACCGAAATATGCGGCCGATTTTCCCCAGACCCTTTCCGCCCATGACATCGGCCTGCGCGACCTGGTCAATTCCGCCGCGTTGCTCGGATTCCTTCCCGAAGTCACGCTGGTCATCGTTTCCATCAACGACAATCAGCCCATGAGCATGGATTTGTCGCCGACAGTGGCGGCTGCCCTCCCTGAAATATTGAGCAATGTAAGGAGCCTGACCGGAATGACCTGAAATTATTCTACCAGAAGAGAACTGACCCTCAATTCTTTTCCTTTAACAATCTGGTAGCGGAAACTTCCGCAATTCGGGCACTGGACGAAAAAATGCTCTGCAGCAAAGACTTTGCCGCAATCCAGGCAGGAGGCTTCTGCCTGGATGGTCAGGATGGCCAGGGGTGCCTGGCTGGCCAGTGATCCTTCCCTGGCCGATTCCCAGGCAAAGAGCAGGGCGTCTGTCTCCACACCGGCGAGGGTTCCGATCTCAACCTCGACCCGGGTTACCGTCGATGAACCGGCTTTACGGGCTTCCTCGCCAACCAGCTCGACGATGCTCATCGCAATGGATAATTCATGCATGAGCCAAAATTAAACAAATGGTTAATTTTGCCCTATGATAATTTAAAAAGAATATAAATTACATAACTATACATGTATATTTGAATATGTGATAGCGATTTTTTCATTTTTGACTTATCTTTATCTTTCCAAAATAATATTACAATCATAGGATTATGTGCCTGGCAGTACCCGGGAGATTGATTTCGATTGACGCCACCGCCCCGCTGAAGATGGGGAAGGTCGACTTTGACGGGGTGGTTACCGACATTTGCCTCGAATTTTTACCGGAGGCGAAGGTTGGCGATTATGTATTGGCTCATGTGGGGACTGCACTGACTTTGCTTGACGAGGAAGATGCGCGCGCCAGCCTTGACGCGCTGAGGCAACTCGGGGAAATCAAGCCCGACCGGGAGTTGCAGGAATTCTGAGAACCTGGAGCGAAGCAGATAATTTATCCGGAATCCCCGGATCATCTCAATGGGGGCAATACTCGCCGGTTGCCCGTATGTGTTTCTGATTTGGAATTTTCGTTAACCAAAGCACATATTTTCTTATCCTATGAAAAAGCAAAAACCCACAGTTTACCAGGAGATCAGGGCCAAGGGCTATTCCCGCAGGGAATTCCTGCAGTTCTGCGCCACCATGGGGGCCTTTATGGGCATCCAGGCGTCGGGCATCGGGCAGATCGTCAAGGCCCTGGAGAAGAAAGCCCGGCCGCCGGTGGTCTGGTTCCACTTCCAGGAATGCACTTGCTGCAGCGAGTCGTTCATCCGTTCTTCGCATCCCATCGTGGCCGATATCATTCTCGACAAGATATCGCTCGATTACACCGAAACGCTGATGGCAGCTTCAGGTCACCAGGCCGAAGCGGCCCTGCACCAGACCATGGAAGCGTACCATGGGGAATACCTGATGCTGGTTGAAGGCTCCATTCCGACCGCGGATGAGGCGTATTGCTGCATCGGCGGCAGGAGTGCCCTGTCCATCGTGAAAGAAGCGGCCGAAGGGGCAAAGGCGATCATTGCCTGGGGCAACTGCGCCTCAGCCGGCTGCGTTCAGGCCGCCAGTCCGAACCCGACCGGCGCGCAACCGGTCCACAAGGTCATCAAAGGCAAGCCGGTGATCAATGTCCAGGGATGCCCGCCCATCGCCGAGGTGATGGCTGGGGTAATCGTCCACCTGCTTGCTTTTGAAAGCATTCCGCAACTCGACGGACTGGGCCGGCCGAAGGCTTTTTATTCCCGGAGGGTCCATGACACCTGTTACCGCCGTCCGAATTACGATGCAGGCCTGTTTGTGGAATCATGGGATGACGAGAATGCCAAGAAAGGCTATTGCCTGTACAAGATGGGCTGCCGCGGACCGAACACCTACAACGCCTGCGGCGTCATTCGCTGGAACAACGGCGTCAGCTTCCCGATTCAATCAGGGCATCCCTGCATTGGCTGCAGCGAAGCTAAATTCTGGGACAACGGGCCGTTCTATCAGCACCTGGCGGAGTTTCCAGGGTTCGGGATCGAGTCGACCGCAGATAAGATCGGCGTGGCCCTGGGCGTTGGCACAGCGGCCGGCATCGCACTGCATGCCGTCACCACAAATATTCGCAAACGCCGCATGATCCGTGAAGGCGCCTGCGAACCGGAAGAAACCACTAAAGAAGAAGGGAGGTAACCATGGCTGAAAGAATTGTCGTAGATCCGATCACCCGGATAGAAGGCCACCTCAGGGTGGAAGTCGAAGTGAAAGACGGCCGGATTGTGGATGCATACAGTTCCGGCACCATGGTGCGCGGCCTGGAGATCATCCTGAAAGGCCGCGATCCCCGGGATGCCTGGGCCTTTACCGAGAGGGTGTGCGGCGTGTGCACGACCGTCCACGCCCTGGCTTCGGTGCGCTCAGTGGAGAACGCGCTAGACATCAAAATACCGCCGAACGCCGAACTCATCCGCAACCTGATGTTCTGCACCCAGTACATGCAGGACCACGTGGTTCATTTTTATCATCTTCATGCACTCGACTGGGTGGATGTCGTTTCCGCCCTCTCGGCCGATCCCGCCGGCACCGCGCAGATCGCCCAGTCGATCTCATCCTGGCCGAACAGTTCTCCGGGCTATTTCAGCGATCTGCAGAAAAGGCTCCTGAGTTTTGTGGAGAGCGGCCAGCTGGGGATCTTCGCCAACGGCTACTGGGGGCATAAAGCCTATAAGTTGCCTCCCGAAGTGAATCTGCTGGGTGTGGCCCACTACCTGGAAGCGCTGGAGTGGCAGAAGGAAATCGTCAAGATCCATACGATCTTCGGTGGAAAGAACCCGCATCCCAACTACCTCGTCGGGGGTGTGCCCTGCTCCATCAACCTCAACGAAAACAATGCCATCAACGCTGAGCGGCTGGCCATGGTGGACCATCTGCTTAAGGACGCCAAGGAATTCATCGAGAAGGTTTACATCCCCGACCTGCTGGCCGTGGCCTCGTTTTACAAGGGCGACTGGGGCGCGATTGGCGGCGGCCTGGAGAATTACCTTGCTTATGGCGACCTGCCGATGTTCGGCTACGATGACGTTTCCTCCTACAAATTCCCGCGCGGCGCCATCCTGGGCCGCAACCTGGCCGAAGTGCACGACGTCGACCCGGCAGACACGCAACAGATCCAGGAGTTCGTCACGCACTCCTATTACGATTACAGCGGCGGGAACGAACAGGGACTCCATCCCTGGGACGGTGAGACCAAATTCAACTACACCGGGCCAAAGCCGCCTTATGACCATATCGATGTGCAGAATAAATACAGCTGGCTGAAGACGCCCCGCTGGAAAGGCCACCCGATGGAAGTAGGCCCGCTGTCGCGCATGCTGGTCGGCTACGCCAGCGGCCGGCCGGAGTACAAGGAGCTCGTCGACAGCACGCTGGCCAAACTGGGGGTACCCGTCACCGCGCTCTTCTCCACCCTCGGCCGGACCGCCGCCAGGGGACTGGAGAGCGTTCTGGTGGCGCAATGGGCCGGCGAATTCTATGATCAGCTGATCACGAACATCAAAAATGGCGACACCCGCACGGCCAACATCGAAAAATGGGATCCTTCCACCTGGCCAAAGGAAGCCAAAGGCGTGGGCCTGACCGAAGCGCCGCGCGGCGCCCTGGCCCACTGGATCGTCATCAAAGACCGGAAGATCGAAAACTACCAGCTGGTCGTGCCCAGTACCTGGAACGCCTCTCCGCGCGACAGCCAGGGTCAGATGTCGGCCTACGAGGCCAGCCTGATCGGCACCCCGGTGGAAGATCCGGACCAGCCGCTGGAGATCCTGCGTACCATCCATTCGTTCGATCCCTGCCTGGCCTGCGCCGTACATGTCTATGATGAAAAAGGATCCTACGTCCACCAGGTACAAACCTTCTAAATGATGCGCCATGAATTCCCATATCCATAAGGAAGAATACGTCTGGCAGCTGCCCGTCAGGTTTTACCACTGGATCAATGCCCTGTGCATCATCCTGCTTTCTGTAACAGGGTACCTGATCGGCCGCCCGATCGCCATCAGCAGCGGTGCTGAAGCCTCGTTCGGTTACTGGTTTGGAACCGTCAGGTTCATCCACTTCGTCACCGCTTTTGTCTTCTTTTTCAATTTCGTCTTCCGGATCTACTGGGGCTTTGTCGGAAACAAATACGCCCGGTGGGACAATTTCATCCCGTTCCGGAGATCGCAGTGGAAAGAAATCATCGAAGTGCTGAAGGTGGATATCCTGCAACTGAAGTGCAAACCGATGGTTTCCGTCGGGCATAACGCGCTGGCGAGCCTGACCTACTTCATTACGTTCCTGGCCTTCCTGCTGCAATGCCTGACGGGCTTCGGAATGTACGCCGCCATGAGCGAATCGGCATTTCCGAAGCTGTTCGCCTGGATCGTCCCCCTGCTGGGCGGCGACATGGCCACCCGGCAGATCCATCACATCCTCATGTGGTTCTTCATCATCTTCGCCATCATTCATGTCTACCTCGTCTTTTACCATGACTATGTTGAAAGAAGGGGCGTCACCTCATCGATGATCGGCGGATGGAAGTTTATCGACAAAGAGGAAGTTTAACCCTTTAAGGCTTTTCATATGAATTTGTTTACTCCGGACCGGTGAAGAATTGCCGGTCCGGGGCTGCTTATTGCCCTTTTTCCTATATTAGCCGTTGAAATAGCCGACAGGCACCAAAGACGATACTCATGGCACAAGCAGAAGACCCGGCCGAACTGGCCAGAAAACGACTCGCGGAAAAACTGAAAAAGGGAGAAAAGGTAACCATTAAAAGGGACGGGGAAGTTAATCCCGACGGAAAGTCGGGCGATGACATCGAGATACCGCCCGGAAAACTGGCTTACCAATGGTATGATGCGGATCCCGAACTTCTCGAAGAGGAAAAAAACGCCATGCGGCGTTTTTTTCCTCATTTCCAGCTTGACCAGCTCGACGATGGCCGGCTCTTCTGGCATGGCACGATTAAGACCAAGGTGCTGAATCCCGATAATTCATGGTATCTGCAGGTGGTATATCAGAACAACCATCCCGATAACAGCACCTATGGCGGCTCCATCCGGGTTTATTCCATCGAACCCGACCTGGACGAGATGCACCAGGAACTGGGCATGATCCCCCATGTGCTGCGCGACGAAAATAACCATATCCTCATTTGTACAGCCAGGCAGGACGATTTCCTGGCCACGCCCCAGGAAAGCACCTCCGCGGCTTCGGCCATTGCCTGGGCCGTGAAATGGATCACCGTCTTCGAGCTCTGGCTTGATGGGAAGGTCACTACCGAAGAGTTCCAGTCGCATACTTTCTGATACCGCTCCGATGGCTGTTCCGAAATCCAGGGTTATATTCTCCGCTGGGGCATATAGCACCATTCTGGCAGAAACGCTCCATATGGACCCGAAAGAGACCGGCGGCATTTTCATCGGGCATTGCGAAGAGGGCATATGGTATGTCCTGGAATGCATCGAACCGGGACCGGGATCGGTCTTTAAGGATTATTATTTTGAATACGACCACGGATTCGTGAATTACCTGGCACGGGCACGGGCCAGGCGCTATGAAGTCCCGCTCCAGGTGCTCGGCTTGTGGCACCGGCATCCCCTCAGCATGGATACCTTCAGCACTACGGATGATGGGACCAACCTCGCTTTCGCCCGGCTTTCGTCCCGCGGTGCGATCTCAGCCCTGGTCAATCTCGACCCGGATTTCCGGCTGACGGTTTACCGTTTCGGAGAGAAGCTGGACTATGAGAAGATCCCGTACACGGTCTCCGATGCCGATGTACCGCCGAAGTACCTCCGGAAAAAATACCAGGACCGCATCCCTGAGATGCCAAATTCGTCACCGCAGCCCTCATCTAACGCCAGTTTGCGTGAAAAATTTGAGCGGATCGCCAGACCAGGCGACGCAGTCGCCAAGATTACGGTCTATGCCCCAGCAGAACTGTCCTCGTCCCGGGATGATCTGCTGCTGTTCGGTTATTATGGTGAGCAGCCCCATTTTTATAATGTGACGGACTTCTGTCCGGCTCCAGGGCCTGTTCCCGATCGCCCCAAAGGATCACTCCCGGGGGATGCACACAGTTTTCTGGGTTATTTTCTGGGTCTTGACACCATTCAGGAGCTGGATTGCCAGGGGATTACGCTTTCAGTGGAGTGGATGGACCAGAACACAGCTCCGCTTATGGATATCCTCAAGCGACAATTTCCATCCGGACCGGAACACTGGGGTGAAGGGCTTGTGCTGGGATTCGGCGACAAGGAGGCAGTTACATTTTACTTCATTGATGGCGGCCGGATCACGAAGGCTTCGACCGAGCCATACACACTCAGTCTGGATGTCTTTTCCCGGAATGCGGGGATACTGGAAACAGACATGATGAAGGGAATGGGCGCGGTGATCTCAGGCTGCGGCTCAGTCGGCAGCTATGCCGCGCTGGAGCTCGCGCGATCCGGCGTGGGCCGGTTCCTGCTGGTCGATCACGATGTGCTCAGTTATGCCAACATCTGCCGGCACCAATGCGGCATCGCGGATGTGGGCCGGTTCAAGGTCGACGCGGTGGCCGATCGCATACGCCAGATCAATCCCGAAGCGGAAATCGTCGCTGTGCACTCCCTGCTGGAAAATGTCCCGGCGAAAGAATTTGACCGGTTTTGCGGCCCCGACGCCCTCATGATCGGGTGCGCCGATAACCGGGAAGGGGATATCTATGCCGCCAAGATCTCAGCGCACCATAAAATGCCGATGGTCTCCATCGGGTTCTGGGAACGCGCATTTGCCGGGGAAGTGTTCTATTACCTTCCCGACCGCGCCGACCTGGCCTGCTATTCCTGTTTTGTCAGTGCCCTGGGCGAGTTGTCGGGCCGGGAATCGGTCAACCGACGACTGTATACCAGCCAGGATGACCTGGCCAAAGTGAATTTCATGCCGGGAATTTCCGTCGACATCACGTTTGTGACCAACATCGGCGTGAAGCTTTCGCTGGACATCCTGAACCGGAACAATCCCCGGTACATCCCCCGCCTGCTCGACAGCCTGACCCAGTTCACCCTTATTGCCAACACCGACAAGCCGGAGATCGGCGGGGCTCAGGCATCTGTTTTTTCTTACCCGCTGCAGGTAACCACCAGCATTGTTGTGGATAAGGTCCCGGGGTGCAGGATCTGTGGCAAAACCCAATGAAAAATGGCCATAGGACCCGACGGCAGGATCATCAGAAGACACATCCGGAGAATGACCCCGGTCAACACCGAGACGCCCCAGGAGGATATCGGCTTTCTGCTGGGCTATTTCGCGGTGATGATCGTGTCGGTCATCTTTGTGCTGCTGATTGTGTTCATCGGATGGATCGGCGGGTTATTCCTGAACCTGGGGTGGTGGAACGGCTCGAATTTTCTCATGATCGGCTTTATCCTCAACATGATCATCTTTCCGATCTACATCTCCGGCGCCCTGGAAGGTCTGGCCGCCGCCCGCCCGGGCCGGTTCCGATGGTACGCGTTCATTTACGGAACTATTTCCATGTCGATACTCATCGCCTTCGACCAGCTGCCGAAGAATGAACCCAGTTTCTGGGCTTTTGCCTGGGCGGTCGCATACGGTTTATACACCGTGTGGCTGGCCAACCGGATGTCACGGTGATTTTGCCTGAAAGCACCGGCTTACTCCACCCAGTCGGCGATGAACAGGTTGGTGGCGCGCGTGCCGCCGTTGTTGCGGTTGGAGGAGAAGATCAGCTTTCTGCCGTCGAATGAGAACATGGGGAAGGCGTCAAACACCCCGTCGAACGTGATCTGCTCCAGGCCGGTCCCGTCGAGGTTGATCATGAACAGGTTGAACTGGTAGCCGCGCGGTGAGGCATGATTGGAGCTGAAGACGACCTTTTCCATGGAAGGATGAAAATAGGGGGCCCAGTTGGCTTTGCCCAGGCTGGTCACCTGCCGGAGGTCGCTGCCGTCGGCATTGCACACGTAAATTTCCATGTTGGTCGGCATTACCAGGCCCTGGGCCAGCAGGTCCTTGTAAGTGCGGATCTCTTCTTCCGTTTTGGGCCGCGAAGCGCGGAACACCAGCATGCTTCCGTCCTGGGAGAAAAAGGCGCCGCCGTCATACCCGAGCCCGCTGGTGATCTGGCGCACATCGCTCCCGTCGATGTTCATGGTGTAGAGTTCCAGGTCGCCCGACCGCAGTGAAGTGAAGACGATCTTATCCCCTTTGGGTGAAACCGTGGCTTCGGCGTCATAACCCGGTTCCCGGGTCAGCGTGTCGATGATGTTCCCTTTCAGGTCCGACACGTAAATATCATAATCATCATAGATCGGCCAGACGTATTTGCCGTCTTCCCGCGGAGGAGGCACATGCGGACAACTGTGGTCGCCGGCATGCGTGCTGGCAAAAAGAATGGTGGAATCGCCGGGCATGAAGTACGCGCAGGTAGTACGGCCCATGCCCGTGCTGATGAGCTGGGGGAGCGTGTTTCCCATATCGCTGGTGGCCAGCTCCGTGTAAAAGATTTGGTCGCATTCCAGGTCCCAGGCCGGATTATTGGTCTGGAAGGTGATTTTGCTGTCGTCGAAGCTGAAATAAGCTTCCGCGTTGTCGCCGCCAAAGGTAAGTTGCCGGAGGTTGGCCAGGTGCACTTCCTGGGGATAGCGCAAAGTGTCGTTGATCTGAGCGTTACTTTCTGAAGTTTTTTCCGGGCGATGGACTGAATCGCATGACCAGATGGAAATCGTCAGGATTAGGAACGGAATTAAGATTCTCATTTCAGGCATGGGGTTTATTTTTTTGCCACCAAAACACAAAAGCACGGAAATTCACAAAAAGTAATGCTGTATTTGTGAATTTCCGTGTTTCCGTGTTTTTGTGGCTTTATTCCTTATAATTTAGAATGAATCAAAATAAAACCGACAAAACTAATAAATTCTTAAGATATTAAGAATAATTTCATTTTATGCCATTCAGGAATGCCTGTGCCTGGCTGACAGCAGACTGTTGTGCCGTGATTTCTTCATTCTTGGTGGTTTGCTCTTTCTCGCAGTCTTCAATTGCTTCCTTATTTTTCTCGATACTCGATTTCATGTCTGAGATGTCGTCCTTGGCCTTCTGGCGTTCCTTCTCCAGTTTCTTTATTTCCTTTTCCATATCTTTTTCCTTATCCGCCGCGGCTTCTTTTTCACCCTCCAGGGCCAAAGTCAGCATGGAAGACTTATGGCCGAGGAGGTCCTTGTTCTTTAATTCGATTTCCTGGTCAAGCTGCGAAATTTCCCGCTCTGTTTTTTCAATCTCATTTTCCAGCCTGGAATTTTCCTTTTTCAGGTTCTCCTCTTCTTTGTAAAGTTTATCGAGCTCATTTTCTTTGGTTTTAAGCAGCTTCTGCTCATTTTCCAGCCGGGTTTGCGCGCCCAGCCGGTATTGTTCCACAGCAAAACCGCGGAGGTAGTTTTTCAGATTGCTGTCGGTCTTATCGCTGGCCAGCAAGGATTTATCCTCGACAGGGGCGAAGAACACCGAATCGATTTCCAGGAATACGTTCATGATGATTTTTCCCTCTTTTTCCAGGAGGTGCGTATACAGGCTGATGGTATCGTGCGAGATATCCAGTTTCACCGCATTGGGAAGGACCAGTTCGCCCTTATTGTCTACCACCTTTACCTTGATATTCTCCTGCAGTTTTTTGATCCAGGCCTGCTGCAGGTCTTTCAGCGTCGTCATGGGTATTTCAATGACATAAGCCGGCTGGCTGCCTTTGGACATTTGTGCCGTGACTATTTTTACTTGCAGGGTGTCCTGGGAAAAGGTGTGTGAAGGAAAGTAAGCTGAGAGCAGAAGAACGATCGCTACCATCGTACTTAATGAGGTTGTTTTTTTCATGACTGATGAATTTTTGATTGGCTTAAAATTACTGCTGATTCGGGCAAAATCAAAATAATCCGGAGATAATATGGCGAATTAAGGGGATATTCAGAGGGAATGATTATATTTGCCTTGAGGAAGATGCTGAAAGCGACTCATGAAGGCTTTATTTCACAAGAAATTCCTGGAGCATAACGTCGAGAGTGAGGCGGAGGGAGCCTACCGCCTGCTGAGTTATATGGACATCTACGAGGCGCCCGCTGTTGACGGGGAGCCCTACCTGGATCTTATCCATACCGAGCGTTACATTGATTATGTCCGGAAGGCCTGTCAGCAGGGAGAGGATGTCGCCGAAACCACGTTGACACCGGCTTCATGGGAGGCGGCCTGCCTGGCTGTCGGGCTGACCATACAGGCCTCCGAACAGGGCGATTTTGCCGTGGTGCGTCCGCCGGGACACCATGCCGGCAGGGAGCGGGCCGCAGGATTCTGTTTTTTCAATAATATCGCCATCGCCGCGCAAAAACTGGTCAACGAGGGGAAGAAGGTATTCATTTTCGATATTGACGGGCATCATGGCGACGGCACCCAGTCGATCTTCTACGAATCCGACCAGGTGTTGTACATCTCCATCCACCAGCATTACGCTTATCCTTTCACCGGCTTTCCGGACGAAACTGGTTCCGGGCCAGGAACGGGCTTTACGGTTAACTTTCCGCTGATTTCAGGTACCGGCGATAAAGAGTTCCTCGAAGCGGTGGATAAGTCCATCACCCGGGGCCGGCAGTTCAGTCCGGATGTCGTGGCGGTATCCGCCGGATTCGACGCCTATCAGAAAGACAAGCTGCTGGGCCTGCAGGTTACACAGCGCGGCTTCTATGAATGCGCATTCCGCCTGCGCCGTGCTTTCCCCAATATCTTCGCCGTCCTGGAAGGCGGTTATCACGACGACATCAAGGAGTGCATCGACCGCTTCATCGAAGGCATTCACAACGGCGCCAAACCGCCCGTATTGAAGTGGGATACGGACATGTCAATTGGATGATTTGACGATTTGACGATTTGAGCAAGGGAAAATTTCCTGTATATACCTTAAATAAATTTTTATAATTATGAAAAACGCCCTTTTGACTTTTGTAATAGTGATGCTTGGCACAATGATGTTCTCCTGCCAGCCCGTGCAGCAAAAAACCGAAACAACCCCGATTCCCGCAGATATCCTCAAAGGGAACGTGGAGCCCTATTATTTTTCGACGACGCTGAACGGGGACTTCGACACGGTCGTGGCGAAAGTCACCGCCGCACTCAAGACCGAGGGTTTTGGCATCATCAGCACGATCGATGTACAAAAAGCCTTCAAGGAAAAACTGGAAGTTGATTATAAGAAGTACCTGATCCTGGGCGCGTGCAATCCCAATTTTGCGCACCAGGCGCTGAATGCGGAAGACAAGATCGGTACCATGCTTCCCTGCAATGTGGTGATCCAGGAAACCGGAGAACAACAGTATGAAGTGGCCGCGGTAAATCCGGTCGCCTCCATGATGGCCATTGATAATCCTTCGCTGACCGAAATTGCCATCCAGGTGAAGGACAAGCTCCAGGCGGTCGTCGAAAAACTGGAATAGCAGAAATATTCAGCAAAGCTCACCTGAATTGAAATAACCCTATGAAACTGATCATTGGCGGCTATTTTGATGCCGGATTTTCCATTGGTATTGACGATCATCCTTTCAGAGATACCAAAGCAATGTCTGAACTTGCAGACAGTACCGGCCTGGCCATCTCCCTGAACATTCCCCCTGATACTTATGCCTACTCTGACCAGGTACCAGATAAGATGGCTTATTCCACGGCAGATTCGGAAGGCCACATCGGCATCAGCGTTCCTGTCGGCGCAGGGCTGAGGGTCAGCCTGAACGGGAGCGACCTGCTTGCCCAGCTGCACCGGGAAGCCCTGGAGGCGGCTTCCAATCCCAGATTCATGGGGGAATATTACACGGAATTCCCGGAGGATATCACCGGCATTATCAAAGGATTTCAGGATAACGATCATTTTTCGGCGGCCGTCATGCAACTGTTCGGCCTGGGGATCGGCTATCTGCACCTGGAAACAGGGAATCTGACGGCCCGGTCTGCCCTGCATGCCTTATGGATTTACCGCTGTTATGAGTATGCCGCATACGGCACCTTCAGCGAAGGAAAATTCAGGGAGGCTTTTCGCGAACTGGTGCTGAAGATTTACCGGGATTTTTCGGAAAGCGACAATATACATGCCATTACCCGGCGGAAAATCCCCGGGGATTTTTTCCCGGGCTTCCAGGTCATCCTTTCCAGCGCTGTCGAGCAGGAATACCGGCAGGCCCTGGATATCCTGGAGGGGTATGATGATCTTACCCCGCTGAAAATGGACGACGGCATCATCAGCCTGGGGTGGGCCGCCGCGGTGGTTCAACCCACAAACCCTGAGTATTCCGCGAGAATTCTGTACCTCCTGAAGATGGCGCAGGTCTACTACGGGATCTGCGATGGCTTTGAACGGCTCTTCGCCCACCACATCTCTGAATCCGTACGCCAGAACCTCACCGGTTCGGCCACGGTCTACGACGCCATCGCGTTGAACCGGCTCCGGACGATTGCCCACACTGTGGCTGAATTTACCCGCTTCCGGGCACTTACCCAGAATATTTCAGACCTGAAGTTGCTGGGCCATTTCGACCAGCTGGGCGATTTTTCCGCCAAGATCGACCACCTGGTGGCGGTCTGCGAGATCTTCACCAACATCCAGAACGAATTTCTGCAGCAGAAACAGGCCCGGCGCGACAAAAGGCTCAACATTTACGCCATGGCGCTCACCGCTCTCACCATCGTCAGCGTGGCCGCCGACATGATGTCGATCAACGAAACACTGCAGCTCAGGGGATGGAATATGCTTCTGAAAATCGCCGCCATCCAGGGCCTGATCATCTTATTCATTTACATGATCTTTGAAGACCGATGGTTCCGGAGAAGAAAAAAACTCTGATTCCATGAAATACTTTCTTTTGCTCCTCACCTGCCTTCTGGTGATGGCATCCGGCCCCTCCGGGGCCCAGCCGCACAAGATCACCCCGAAGGATCTGAAAAAACTCGCCGCTTTCATGGCGGGCGATTTCAACAGCAACGCCCAGGCCGATGCGGATAAATCCTATTACCACATCCTGCTTCGGATGAAACCGATCTGGAAGGAACGAACCGACGGATATTGGTTTTATGTTGAGCAGGCGGTGGAGTCTTCGGCACACCTTCCATACAGGCAGCGGGTTTACCAGCTTTATCAACCTGACGATACCACGATCGTGAGCAGGGTTTACGAGATGGCTAATCCGCAAAACTATACCGGTGGCTGGAAAGATGAGGCCTTGCTACGGCCGCTGACCATTGATTCGCTGGTAGAACGGCAGGGATGCGCCATTATCCTGACAAAGACCGGGAGAGGTTCCTACTATGGCTCCACGCAGGGGCAGGAGTGCCTGAGTACATTGCGCGACGCGGTATACGCCACTTCGGAGGTAACCATCCTGCGCGACCGCATGATCACCTGGGACCGTGGCTGGAACAAAGACGGACACCAGGTCTGGGGGGCGGAGCAGGGAGGATATGTGTTCATCAGGAAGGGGGACCTGCGGTAGGCCGTTTGCCGTTAGCCGTTAGCCGTTAGCCGTTTACAAACCCTGGAACCTGGAACTCTGGAACCCTGGAACCCTGGAACCCTGGAACCTTGGAACCTGGAACCCTGGAACCTGGAACTCTGGAACCCTGGAACCTGGAACCCTGAAACTCTGGAACCCTCCTAAAAATCCAAACTCAGGCTGATGTAGAATTTCGCCGGGAGGACCCTTCGGTCTTCCACGCCCCAGGCGACGTCGCCGCGCAGGAAATAGCCAAAGATACGGGTCCTGGCGCCGAAGCCGAACCCGCCGATCAGCGGTTCCTTTTGCTCCCTGATCTTGATCCACAGTGAGCCATCCTGGATGTACCTTATGTAGAAGGAATTGTTCTCCGAATAGGGATCCTCGCCGGCCCAGGCCAGCCCCAGGTCGCCGAAACCGACGATCTGGAAATTGTTGATGAAGTCGGACTTGAGCGGACGGTTGAAGAAATACCGGAAAACGGGAAAGCGGAGTTCGGAGTTGATCACCACGAAGTTGTTGCCGTTACGCGCGTTCTGATCAAATCCCCGCATATTGGTGGCCAGGGTTTGGTAGGCGTAGTTCATGGTGTAATCGATCGGAGTGCCCGCGTCGAATTTCGGGGCCAGCCAGTTGTCTACGCCGCCCAGGAAATACACGAGCTTGTTCTTGCCGAAGGAGGTGCTGGCCGCCAGGCGGTTCGCCCAGATGAAGCTCCGGTGGATCCGCTGGTAGTTCCGGATATCCAGCCCGACCACCGTCATGTTCTTATCGGCCCCGGCCCCCAGGATCTGGGTGTACTCGCCAAAGATCTTAAACCGGGTGCCTGTCAGGAGGTTCAGGCCGATCTCGCGTGTGGCGTCGTAGATCAGTTCCCCTTTGACGCCGGCCCAGTATTCATTCAGGTCGGGCTCCCGGAGGGCCGCCTCGGTGGTGGCCAGAAGGGTCTGCTTCTGGTACCGGACATTCACAGTACCCTTCACCGCGAATACAGGCGAGAAGGGATATTTCAGCGAGTAGTAACCCTGGTAAGAACGGAAGCGGACAATATAGGTGTAGAAGTCGATAAAGAATTCATTTTCAGTAGCCTGCCTGACAAAGGTCAGCTCCTGGTCCACCCGGTTTTTCAGGTTGGCGTAACTGAAGAGATATTCAATGTTTTCCAGGTTGAGCGGGATCCTGAACCCGCCGATGATGCGGTGGTTCTCCAGCAGGTCGGTCAGGCCTACCTGGAAGAATCCGTTGAATCCCAGGTTATTGAACCCGTTCTGTCCGCCTCCTCCAAATGGCTGGTAGAAATAGTTCATCGAGGTGAAGTCGAGCTGGGCCATGGTCTGGTTGATATTGTACTCCACACGGTAATTCAGCCGCTTGGGGACAACGAATCCTTTTTCTTCTGAAACAGTCACTTTTGTGCTGTCGCCCGCCTGTTCCTGAAGGCTGATGTAAGCCTGCCGGTCGAACACATAATTGTCGATATCGATGGGGGCGGGTTGCTCCGCACCGGCCGGCGGTGCCTCCTTGCCCGCATCTTCCGTGTAAACATGGCGGAATTTCTTGGTATAGGGCCCATAAGCGACGGCTGCTTCCTCGACTTCCTCCACTTTCGCTTCTTCTTCTTTTTTCTCTTCAACCCGGGCACGGTAAGCTGTCTGCGCCAGCTCGATCTCTTTTTCCTCATCGGGGATGAATTCCATATCCTGCAGCAGGTATTTCCCATCAAGATAAACCACCTGGGTCATCCAGGCGGAACCGGCTGAAATGTGGTGGTCGAGGATTCCCCGGCTGTAATTGGTGGCCGGGCGGGATTCGGTGAAATAGCGGTAGTGCACCGTGGTGTCGACGTGGCTGATCGCACTGTCGAACCGGCCAATGAACCGGTTGCTGATCCCGTTCTCATCGTTGAGATACATGAAACGACCCTGGCCGGTCATCATGGGGCGCCGCTCATTACCCGACGGGGTGTTTGTCACCCTGCGAAGCTTATTGCCCCCCTCTTCCCGAAGCAGCAGGAAAAGATCGGTTGTGGCGGGGACCGATACCGGCGCATCTTCGGGATCCTCCCAGCGCAGCTTTTCGTCGGGGCGGTTGGATGCGAACAGGATGGACTTCATCCCATCGGCGAATACCGGCTGCAGATCGTCATACCGGTCGTTGGTCAGCTGCTGGTGGGCCCCGGCGGCGATGTTGTAGAGGTACAGGTCGCTCTGTCCTTTTTGTACGGCGGAAAAGACAAAGAAACGGCCATCGGGCGAATAGGAAAAGTCGATGACCTTTTCGAAATTGTACAGGATGACTTGCTGGAGTTCGCGTTCCGGAAAATTATAGAGATAGAGATACACTTCTCCCCGCCGTTCCACGATGAACGCCAGCAGTTTGCCGGTCGGATGCCAGGCCAGCAGGGGATAAGAAGCATCGACCTTGTCATCCAGCCTGAAACCGCCCCGGTAAGCCCGGGAGGTGCGGTCCTTGCGGAGATCGTGGATCATGATGGTGTACCGTCCTTCGTCCATCTGGACCCAGGCCGCGTGCGTCCGGCCGGGATTGAACGAGAAACGGCTGTACACGTAGCCTTTTTTGATCCTTTTCTGGAAATAATCCTGCGGGGTGGAGCGTCCCGCCTCTTCGGCCTCGTAGGAAGCCTTGAATTCCCTGAGGCAATCGGTGACCAGGCTTTTGAATGAGATCCCGATGACGTACAGAAACCCGTTATCGACGCTGCGGCTGATCTGCGTCATGGCCACGATGTCGGTCAGCGCCTGGCTGCCGTATTTATCGGCGACGTATTTCCAGAGCATATGGCCGGCATACAGGGCGTCTTCCCCCTCAAGCTGATTGAGCTTGCTGTATTTACCGGACAGCACTCCGTCGCGCACCCGGTTGTCGATGTCCGTGCTCCATTCTTCGCTGAGATAGGAGACCAGCCCGTTCTTGTACCATTGCGGCAGGTTGAAGAGCGTGGTGTTCTTGATCTGCGATCCGACGCTGGTGCCGTAGAAGGCCTGGTCGACCAGGACATTGGCGATGCCGGCCCGGATCTGGCGTTCGAAATCGCGGTTGTCGCCGGAAAAATAAAGGAAGACCTTGCTGCCGATAATATGGGTGATGCCCCCGGTGTTGTATCGTTCATCGTTCACCAGGCCGATATTGCTCTGCTTGAGATCCGTTAGGTTATTATAAACGAGGAACTGTATCTTCTGGTCCAGGCCGGTTTCCAGTCTTCGCTCCATGACCGGTATCTGTTCGGAAGCGTATTTCGCTGTGGCAACGGCCAGTTCCTGCCCGTTCAGATAAAAATAGATATCGAAATCTTCAAATTTGTAATAGGTCCAGAGGAACTCCTTATACTGGATGCGGTTCTTGCCAAAACTCATCTGGCTTCCGTTGTAGAACTGCCCGTACGACGAGGCATGGCTGAGCAACAGGATCAGGACCGGCAACAATGCCCTGAAACCGTTCAAAGTTCTTTCTGTAATCCGGGTCGTCATTCCGGTCATCCGGCAATTTTTTAAAGCACTAAATTAAACTAAAATAATGCCAGAATGTTTTTCGCGAAGAAGAATCGTTGGAAAAGCGGGAGCAGAGCGGCAGAGCATCAGAGCAACAAAGCATCAGAGCATCAGAGCATCAAAGCAACAAAGCTTCAAAGCATCAAAGCATCAAAGCATCAAAGCAACAAAGCATCAAAGCATCATAGCAACAAAGCAACAAAGCATCAAAGCAACATAGCAACATAGCATCATAGCATCAAAGCATCATAGCATCAAAGCAACATAGCAACATAGCATCAAAACATCAATATAACAGTTTAACAATGTAACAGTGTAGCAATGTAACAGTGTAACAATGTAACAACCTCCCGCAAAGTCCGCCGGCTTAAAGTGCAGCAAGGAACGGGTTGCTGATGGTTTCGAAGCCGATGGTGGTTTCCGGGCCGTGGCCGGGGTATACAGTGTAGTCGTGCGGCAGGGTGAGGATTTTTTGGGTGATGTTGCTGATCAGTTTCTCATAATTGCCGGTCGGCAGATCGGTACGGCCGATGCTCTGGTAGAAAAGCACATCGCCGGTGATGACAAATTTGTCCTGATGACTGATGAAGCAGAGGCTTCCGTCGGCGTGGCCCGGGGTTTCAATGACATCAAGCACGGAGTTTCCAAACGACACCTGGTCGCCTTCTTTCAGCGGGGCGGCGATATCAATGGTTTCGAGCTCCTCGAATCCGTATATGAAGCCCGCCTTTTCCGCGTGGCGGATGAATTCGGTGCCTGCCGGGTGCGCTTCCGGCGGCAGGCCGTATTCGTTCGAAACAAAGGCCAGGCCGGTTATGTGGTCGATATGGCAATGCGTGTTGATGAGCCGTACCGGTTTCAGGCCTTCTGCAGCGATAAAATGCCGCAGTTCTTCTTTCTCCGCTTCATCATAACAACCCGGATCAATAATCACACATTCCTTTGTTTCATCCCACAGGACATAAGTATTAACCTGAAACGCATTGAAAGAGAATCTTTTGAGGTGGATCATAATGAGTACACTGTTAAATTGTTACACTGTTACACTGTTACATTGTTCAATTGTTCAATTGTTGCTCTGACGCTCTGACGCTCTGATGCTATGATGCTATGATGCTCTGATGCTCTGACGCTCTGATGCTCTGATGCTCTGATGCTCTGATGCTATGTTGCTCTCCACGGCTTAATAACTTCATGAATATCAATTTCCTCCATGCAGCGGAAGTGCCCTTTGGGGCAGCGGTCGTAGCCCAGTTTGCTGCATGGCCGGCATGTAAGTCCCTGAACGCCGATGATGACCGAATTGTTTTCGGCCCCGGGCAGATAAGGATACATGCCGAATTCGGGAACTGTGTTTCCCCATACCGAAACGATCTTCTTGCGGAACGCCGCAGCGATGTGCATCAGCCCGGTATCATGGGTGATGACCATGGCGGCCTGGTGCACGGCGGAGGCGGACTGGTTCAGCGAAAGGCGGCCGCAAAGCGACAGGACGGCAGGTCCGCAGGCAGCAGCCACTCTTTCCGCAACGGCGGCATCTTCCGGCCCGCCAAGGAGCATGACCGGGGCGTTGAGCTCCCGGCAGATCTCAATGATCCTGTGTTCAGGAAGCCGTTTGGTGGCATGCCTGGCCCCGATGGCGAAGGCGATGAAACGGCCGCGGAAGACTTCAGGAAGCGTCTTAAGGTCCAGCACTTCATGCGGCGGGATGAAATAATCCAGCCCCTGGCCGTCGTTGGCGATCCCCAGGGGGGAAACAGCCCGGAAATACCGGTCAACCACATGTATGTCCGGCATGAGGTTGAACTTCAGTCGGGTTAGGATCCATTTGCGGAGGTTGAGCTTGGGAAAACCTCTCGACCGCACACCGAGGCTCAGCCGGATCACCCTGGAGCGGAGGCTCTGGTGCAGGTCGGCGACAAAGTCGAAATGCTCGGCCCGCAATGCCCGGATCAACGCCTTCAGGTCGCCGTCGTAAACGTGTATCCTGTCGATGTTGGGATTGGCCCGGAGCACCGGCAGATAGGAACGTTTGACGGCGAAATGGATTTCCGCCCCGGGCATCTGCTGCCTGATGCAGCGGACGATGGGGGAGGTCAGCACAATATCGCCGATCGAACTGAGCCGGATGACCAGGATCTTTTTCATTGCCGGAATTTTTGCAAAAGTAAGACTTCGCCGCCAAATTCCCCTAATTTTGCCGCATGAAGCTGACCGACTCGCACGCCCATCTGTACCTGGAGGCTTTTGATGATGACCGCAGCGAAACGCTGGAGCGGGCCCTGGCCGCCGGGGTGGAGCGTATCCTGCTGCCGAATATCGACAAGGACAGCATCCTTCCCATGATGGCGCTTTCTGCAGCCTTTCCGGAGCATTGTTTCCCGATGATCGGCCTGCATCCCACCTCCGTGGGTCCGGATTACCGGGTCCATCTCGATGCCGTGGATGAGTGGCTGAACAAGGAAAGATTTTTCGCCATCGGCGAAATGGGCATCGATCTTTACTGGGACCGGACTTACCTGCAGGAGCAGCAGGAAGCGTTCCGGCACCAGGTACGCCTGGCCCTGGCACACGATCTTCCGGTGGTCATCCACTCGCGGGATTCCTTTGATGAGATATTCGGTCTGCTGGATGAGCTGAAACCGGATGGCCTCCGCGGTGTTTTCCACTGTTTCACGGGAAACGCGGAACAAGCCGCCCGCATCACCGGCATGGGCCTGATGCTGGGCATCGGCGGGGTGCTGACCTATAAGAACTCGGGCCTGCCCAAAGCACTGGAAGCAATATCGCTGGAGTGTATGTTGCTGGAGACCGACGCGCCGTTCCTGGCGCCGGTTCCGCACCGGGGAAAGCGGAACGAGAGTGCCTATCTGCCGGAGATCGCCCGTAAGCTTGCGGAGGTCAGGGGGGTCAGCGTGGAGGAGGTAGCGGCGGTTACTACAGAGAATGCGAAGAGATTGTTTAACATATAGCCTGAGGCCTGCGGCTTGTAGCTTAATACCAATCCCATGTCACAAACATCCATCCTCATCATATACACCGGCGGCACCATCGGGATGGTGCGCGACAAGGCCACGGGGTCACTGCACGCGGTGACCGGTCCGGAACTCTATGAGCATATCCCCTTCCTGGGGAAAATGGATTACCGCATTGAATTCTACTCTTTCGATCCTTTGCTGGATTCTTCCAACATTAATATCAGCCATTGGCAGGAACTGGCCGGCGTCATCGAAAAACATTACGAGGAATTCGATGGATTCGTGGTGCTTCATGGTTCCGATACGATGGCGTATTCGGCATCGGCCCTGAGCTTCATGCTGGAAAATTTGAATAAACCCGTGATTTTCACCGGTTCCCAGCTTCCCCTGGGCATGGTACGGAGTGATGGGCGGGAAAATATGATCACTGCGATCGAAATTGCCGCGGCGTATGAGAACGATACCCCGGTGGTGCCTGAGGTGGCGGTCTATTTTGAAAACAGGCTGCTGCGCGGAAACCGGACATTCAAATACAACGCGGAGCATTTCGAGGCGTTCCAGTCGGGCAATTACCCGCCCCTGGCCGAAGCAGGAGTGCATATCCGGTATCACCGGAACAGCATTCTGAAGCCCAATTTCAGAAAATTGAAGGTTCATAAAGAACTTGACAACAACGTGACGGTCCTGAAGCTCTTTCCGGGCCTGCGCCGGGAAGCCGTGGCGGCGCAGCTGAACATACCGGGGCTGAAGGGGGTCGTTCTGGAAACCTATGGTTCGGGCAATGCCCTCACCGATGACTGGTTTGTCGGCTTGCTGGAAGAAGCCATCGTACGCGGCATCCTCATCTTCAATGTAACTCAGTGCAAGGCGGGCGCTGTGGAGATCGGCAAATACCAGACCAGCGTGGAACTGGGACGTATCGGCGTCATCAGCGGGCACGACATCACCACCGAGTCGGCGCTGGCCAAGATGATGTATCTGCTGGGCACCGGTATGGGGCGGGACGAGGTGGCTGCGTTGTTGCCGCAATCGCTGCGCGGAGAAATCACGGCGGGCTTACCCGAAAATCGTTGAATACCTTGATAATGAAACAAAAGGCGCAGATTAGATTGCATATAAATTTTATCTTTGATACTGTTTCGTGTAGTTTTTTTATTACTTTAGCGCACTATTTTGGAGAGTTGAGCCCTTTGAAACAAAGGGAGAGATGGCCGAGTGGTCTAAGGCGCACGCCTGGAGAGCGTGTAACCGCCAAAAGCGGTTCATGGGTTCGAATCCCATTCTCTCCGCAAGTTTTTTGAAAACCAAATTTAAATTCAATAATCAATAAGTTACATTATGAAACGCTTAGTCGCATTTTTGACATTAGCTTCCCTGCTGACCTTCGGTTTCATCAACACGATGTATGCACAGGAGAGCGCCGGTACTACCCAGACCGTGACCACACTGCAGGATGACGGGGAACCCAAAGGTTTCCACAATATCTTAAAGGATTACTTCATCCAGGGCGGTGCCGGATTTATGGGCATCATCCTGCTGGTGCTTATCTTTGGCCTGGCCATCGCCATCGAAAGGATGCTGTACCTGAACCTGGCAACGACCAATACCCAGAAATTGCTGAACAAGATAGAGTCGGCGATGGAAACCAGCGGCGTGGAAGCGGCAAAAGATGTCTGCAAGAACACCCGTGGACCGGTAGCCAGCATTTTCTACCAGGGGTTGAACCGGTATAACGAAGGGATCGAAATCGTGGAAAAATCTATAGTTTCGTACGGAAGCGTCCTCATGGGGCGGCTTGAAAGCGGGCTTACCTGGATTTCCCTGTTCATCGCCCTCGCACCGATGCTCGGCTTCATGGGAACGGTTATCGGGATGGTCCAGGCTTTCGACAATATCGAAGCCGCCGGTGATATCAGCCCGACCATCGTGGCCGGCGGTATCAAGGTCGCGCTGCTGACCACCGTATTCGGTCTGATCGTGGCCATCATCCTTCAGATTTTCTACAATTACCTCGTATCAAAAATCGATGGTCTGGTGAACAATATGGAAGACAGCACCATCTCCTTTATCGACATTCTGGCCAAGTACAAGAAGTAAAAAGCTACTGCCATGAACGAAAAGACATCCAAACTGATACAGTGGATCCTGTATGTACTGCTGGGCTTGTCCGCAGTATTGGGGATCCTGTTTTATACCGATACCGTCGGTAATACCAATCTTCTCATTTACTGGGGATATTTGCTGGGGATCATCGTGATTGCCGTGACTTTGGGCACACTCGTGATCAACCTGGTGAGAAATCCAAAAGGATCGATGAAGTTCCTGATCGCGCTTGCCGCCATCATCGTGATCTTCATCATCGGCTATTCGGTGACCCCGAATACTTACACCCCAACGCAACTGGAGAAGTTTGACATCACACCCGCCACTGCGAAGATGGTCGGGGCCGGCCTGCTGATCCTTTACCTGATGGGTATCGGAGCGGTAGTAACCATTGTATACGTGTCCATTGCTAAATTCTTTAAGTAATCCAGCACATCATGAGGATTAAAAGGCAATCACAGGAAATCAATGCCGGCTCTATGGCCGACATTGCCTTTCTTTTGCTGATATTCTTCCTGGTGACCACCACGATGGACGTCGACACGGGGATCACCCGTAAGCTGCCGCCGCCCGTCGAGGACGAAACCCGGATGGATATCAAGGAGCGGAACATTTTTGAAGTGCTGGTCAACAGCGCCGACATGCTCCTGGTCGAAAGAAGGGAAGGTAACCTGGCCACGCTCAAGGATGAAACCAAGGAGTTCTTCCTGAATCCCGCCGATGATCCCAACCTGCCTGAGAAAAAGCTCGAAAATATCGATCTGCTCGGCGAAATATGGGTCTCCCGCGGAGTGGTTTCACTGAAGAACGACCGGGGTACCTCTTATGAAATGTACATCAAAGTACAAAACGAACTGACCAAAGCCTTCCAGGAACTCAGGGATGAGCTTTCGGTGGATAGATTCGGGACCCGTTTCGAGAATCTTTCTGACGATAAAAAGGAAGCGATCCAGGCCGCCATCCCAATCGCCATCTCCGAGGCCGAACCTGAGGATATTGGAGGGAATAAATAACGGGAGGAAAGATATATGGCACGTTTCAGAAAGAAAAAAGATGAAGGACAGCAAAAGATCAACACTTCTTCGCTGCCCGATATTATTTTCATGCTCCTGTTCTTCTTCATGGTCACCACCGTGATGCGTGAAACCACCCTGCTGGTCAAGATCAAGCTTCCTGAGGCCACCGAGGTCCAGAAGTTGGAACGGAAATCACTGGTAAGTTTTATCTATGTAGGTGAACCGGTCCGCAGCGGGCTTTACGGCACGGAATCCAGGATTCAGCTCAACGACCAGTTCGCTAATATCGGCGACATACAGGAGTTCATCGCCCGCGAGCGCGAAGCGCGCGACGAGGTCGACCGCAAATTCCTCACTACTTCGATCAAGGCGGATAGAATGACCCGCATGGGCGTAATCACCGACATCAAACAGGAATTGCGCAAAGCCGGCGCTTTCAAGATCAACTATTCCAGCAGGAAAGCCGCTGAGAAAAGGAACCGCTAAGAGGGATTCAAACCCCGCATAACAACCTCCTTTTGGCCTCTTTTGTTGTTGCAACGAAAGGGGCCTTTTTTTTATTCTGGTCAAATTTTCCTGATCCTGCGCATCAGGCCGTGCTCATGCAAATAAATCATGACCAGCACAAAGGTCATCAGCAAAGCGCTGGCCAGGATCACCAAAGGATCCTGAGAGGCGCCGAAGGTTTCCAGGTCGGTGCTGAGCACGCCCCGGTTATTCAGGAAGGAGATAACAACCGCAGTTGCATTATTCAGAAAATGGACGATGATCGGAACCCAAAGCGATCCGGACCAGACAAACAGGTAGCCCAGCATGACGCCCAGCAGCAGACGCCCGAAAAAACCGTAAAACTGCAGGTGCAGTGCGCTGAACAACGCCGCCGGGATGATTACCGCCAGGTGCACGTTCCGGGTCCATTCCCGGAACAGGCGTACAAGTATTCCCCGGAAGATCAGTTCTTCGCCAACCGCCGCCAGGACGGCCACCATAAGCAGGTTGACCAGAAAACCGCTCCAGCTGGAGGTGGACAGGAAGGCGTTGGTCAACTTCTCCGCGCTTTCTTCCGAGTTCCGCATCCAGGTTTCAATGTGATCCAACGCCGGGGGCAAATGGATGCGGTTGTTGAGCTCGAGGATCCAGCCGATAAATGGCATGGATACTACCAGCAGGATCATGCCAAACACCAGGCTGAACCGCCGTACTTTTCCGTTCAGCCATAAATATCCCGCCGGGTTGTTGTCGGTCAGGATTACAAAGATCAGGGCCGGAAGAATGAACACCCCGATCTGGTTTACGATCTGGAAATATTTCAGCGCCACGACGGTTGTCGGGTCGCTGTAATCGCTCAGGGCGGTCATCCCATCCACCAGTGAGCGGCCAAAGAACGGGATGGAAATGCCGACCCCAATCGCGAGCACCAGGAAAAAGGTAATGATCATGACCATCACCAGGGCCAGGATCTTGAGTAAGGGTGTAAAATGCATGAACGGAGGTTCCCGGAACATAATGGTCAGATCGTGTCTTCAAATGTAGTAATTTTGCACCGGATCCATTTACTGAAAACTGGTAAAAATCGGAAACATAGAAGTCGGGGCGTTCCCAGTCCTGCTGGCGCCCATGGAGGATGTCAGCGATCCTCCCTTTCGCTATGTCTGCAAGATGTTTGGCGCCGACATCACCTACACCGAGTTCATCTCCTCAGAAGGTCTGATCCGAGAGGCGGCCAAGAGTCTGAAGAAGCTGGAATTCACCGAATTCGAACGGCCGATCGGCATACAGATCTACGGGCACGATATCGATTCGATGGTTCGGGCGGCGCAATATGCTGAGGAGGCCGATCCCGACATCATCGACATCAATTACGGCTGCCCGGTCCGGAAAGTCGCCGACCGTGGCGCCGGATCAGGTATCCTGAACGATATTCCCAAGATGGTCCGGATGACCGAAGCGGTGGTCAAAGCGGTCGGGAAACCGGTAACCGTAAAGACCCGGCTGGGTTATGACCATCACCGGAAAGATATTGTGGAGATCGCGGAACGGCTGCAGGATGTCGGTATTAAAGCCATCACCATCCACGCACGCACCCGGGTCACCCGGAGCAGCGAACCGGCCGACTGGACCCTGATCGGGGAGGTGAAAAAGAACCCCCGGATGCACATCCCGGTATTTGGCAACGGTGATGTGTTCACCCCCGAAGCGGCGCTGTTTTTTAAGAATAATTATCATGTCGACGGGCTGATGATCGCCCGGGGAAGCTATGGAAACCCCTGGATCTTCAGGGATATCAAACAATACCTTTCGACCGGGGAAGTGCCTCCCCCGCCTGATATCCGGGAACGGATCCGGATTTGCCGGATACACCTGGACAAATCCGTCGACTGGAAAGGAGAACGCGTCGCCATTTTCGAAATGCGCAAACATTATTCGGATTACTTTAAGGGGTATCCTAATTTCAAACCATTCCGGGTGGCTTTAATGGATTCTGAAACCCATGAAGAAGTAAATTGTATCTTTGCCGACATTGAAAAAACATATGCTGATTATATTTTACCGGTTAATCAAAAGAGTGATTAAGTTTTAATTATGAAGTATCATAATGTTCTCATTACAGGGACAGGAAGTTATATTCCCACCGGTGTCGTGACCAACAAGGACTTCGAAGGAACGGTCTTTTATGATACCGACGGGACTGCTTTTGACGCCACCCACGATGAAATCTCAGAAAAATTCCAGGCGATTACAGGGATTGCTGAAAGACGTTATGTGACTGATGACCTGGTGGCTTCTGATATCGGAGCCGAAGCCGCCCGGTCTGCCATTGAAGATTCGGGCATTGACCGGGAGGAGATCGACCAGATTATTGTCGCGGAGAACTTCGGCGATGTACGCAAGCATACAATTCAGACAGATACCCTTCCCAGTCTTGCCGCACGTATAAAGCAGAAATTGCAGATAAAAAATCCTTCCTGCGTCGCTTACGATATCATTTTTGGCTGCCCTGGATGGATCCAGGGCGTGATCCAGGCTTATGCCTATATGAAGGCCGGAATGGCAAGGAAGTGCCTGGTGGTCGGCACGGAAACGCTATCACGGGTGGTTGACATGCACGACCGCGATTCGATGATCTATGCCGATGGCGCCGGAGCCTGCGTGCTGGAACTTTCAGAGAGCGACAGACAGGAGGGAATCCTCTCTTTTTCGGTGGGGTCATACACACTTCACGAAGCCTATTATTTGTTTCTCGGGCAGAGCAATATAGAAAGCGCCGATCCGAAGATCCGCTATATCAAAATGCACGGTCGGAAGATTTATGAATTCGCCCTTACCCATGTCCCGGGCGCAATGAAGTCCTGCCTGGATAAGATCGGCGCGGATGTTCATGAGGTCAGGAAGATCTTCATCCACCAGGCCAATGAGAAAATGGATGATGAGATCATAAAGCGGTTTTATCGATTATACAAGGTAAAGGAAGTGCCTGCAGGTATTACCCCGATGAGCATCCACAAACTGGGCAACAGCAGTGTGGCCACTGTGCCGACGCTCTTCGACCAGGTCCGCAAAGGAGAAGGGGAGGAGCGCGACCACAAGCTCAATCCCGGCGACCTGATCCTGTTTGCTTCGGTGGGGGCCGGGATGAACATCAACGCGATGGCGTACCGGTATTCCGGCTGATCGTTATCCCCCTCAGTGCTTTTGGCCCCATTTAAAGCCTACGGCCTGCCGCGGCGGGGCTGTCGTAATAATCTCAAAATCCTTCAGATCCTCAATGGTGACCGTTTGCATGACGTCCCGGGTCCGTGCTTCGGGCGTCATGGCCGACATACGGAGATTCTGGTTAAACACCGCCCTGTCGATGATCTTCCGGACCGAGCGGGCATTGCCAAAATACTGGTTGCGATTCTCGTAGAGGTAGCCCAGGTATTCATCGAGGTAGGCCAGGGCTTCCGGATCAGGCGTCAGATCAGCGCTCTGCAGCATGCCGAGGGCGATGGTCCTGAGTTCATCCCGCGAGAAATCATGAAAAACGAAGGTGTGGTCGAAGCGCGACCGCAGGCCGGGATTGGAGTCGATGAACCGCTGCATGGGCGCAGGGTAGCCCGCGACAATCACCGCGAATTCTCCGCGCCGGTCATCCATCTGCTTGAGCAGGGTCTCGATGGCTTTTTTCCCGAAATCAGGATGTTCTCCGTCCATCAGGGAATAGGCTTCATCGATGAAGAGCACCCCGCCCATGGCCTGGTTGATGCGCTCTTTGGTTTTCATAGCGGTTTGCCCGAGGTAACCCGCCACCAGGTCGCCGGCATCGCTTTCTATAAGGTGGCCGCGTTCCAGGATGCCCAGGGCCTTGAACAGGTTGCCCATGATGCGGGCCAGCGTGGTCTTCCCTGTGCCGGGATTGCCGGTGAATACGCTATGCAGCGGGAAGGCCCTGCGGACATCCTTGTTGATCTCCCGGTAATAGCGCACCAGGCGGATCATGTTGCGGATTTCGGTTTTGATGTTCTCCAGCCCGGTCAGCCGGTCCAGTTCATCCAGGGTCCGGGCCAGCAGTTCTTCATCCGGCGGAATGTCGACGTAAGTCCTGGACCGTGCATTGAAAATATCCCGGATGTCTTCCGGGTGCAACGTGGTCACCAGGCCGGTGTCGGCTTTTTCCTCCCGGATCCGGCGCATGACCCTGACGCCCATATTGATCTTGGCTTCGTCGATGATGTTGTTCACAAGACGGGCATTTCCGAAGGTGCGGTCCCGGTCGCGATAGGCGCGGATCAGTTCTACTTCGAGCACTTTAAGGGCTTCCGGCGAAATGACGACCTTTTTCTTTTCCGCAGCATACCCTGCGATCTGCAGCAGCTCCTGCGGCGTATAATCATCAAAGTGGAAATAATGCCGGAACCGGGATTGCAGCCCGGGATTGGAACCGATCATTTCCATGGTCTCTGCCGGGTAGCCCGCCACCATCACGGCCAGATCCACTTTACCGTCGCTCATTTCGGTGATCAGCTCGGCGATGGCTTCACTGCCGAAATCGTTCTCCGATCCTTTGCGGAAGAGCATGTAGGCCTCGTCGATGAAGAGGATCCCGCCCCGGGCCTTTTCGATCTCGTCGGCCGTGGTTTTGCCGGTCTGGCGCACAAATCCGCTGACCAGGTCGGAGCTGTCGACCACGTGGACGTGGCCCTTGCTCAACAATCCCATGGCTTTGTAGATCCGGCCGAGCAACTTGACCACCGTGGTCTTTCCCGTTCCCGGGTTGCCGGTGAATACGCTGTGCAGAAGGATTTCCTCCTCCTCTTCAATGCCCATTTCCTTTCGTACGCGGAGAAAATCCAGGTAGGAAATATGTTCCCTGATTTTCTGCTTGATGCTGGTGAGCCCGATGAGCCCGTCGAGTTCCTCAAGGGCATGCTCCAGTTCTTCGCCATCCTGCCGCGCATCTTCTTCGTCCGGTCCCAGCCCTAAGTCTCGCAGGGTTTCGGCCACGAGATCATCAACATGACTATCATCACTTAACGGGCCGTCAGTCCCGGCATCCTTTTCGCTGCCTTCTTCGGTGTTCAACGTCGTCTGCCTGGCGATGGTAAACGGCGCCACCGCGACGACTTCTTCCTGGAATTCCACCTCCAGGGTATACTCGTCTTCACTCCAGTTCCCGGGCTGCTCAGCGCCCCAGCCTTCTGTGAAGGTGAATACATCATCCCCAGGGTTGTCGGCATTGATCCTGGCAAACACCGGAATCCGGCTGATCAGTTTCCGCGTATCGTCATAAAAGGTGAAGAAGAACTCGCAGGGCCACTCCCGGCGCATTTGGTTGATGAACCGGAATTCAGCAAATACATAACGTGTGGAATCGACGTTGAAGCGGCTCAGGTAAACCCGCCCGCCCTCAGCCACACCCTCGTCGGGCCCTTCGTAAAGTTTGAGCGACAGAACATCGAAGTAGGGATTGCTTCCTTCATCCACTACCCCTGCATCATCGATATAAAACCGGGAAGATCCCACCACAATTCCGTCCAGGCTGGCTTCCCACATATATTCCCCCTTTTCCCAGCCTTTCCCCTGTTCGTCATTTCCCCAGGCCCTGGACATCACCACCAGGTTCTCATCCATGCCAACCGCCAGATCCTCCGCAATACAGCACAATTCTTCCTGCTTCCGGTCCTTTTTCATCCTGAAGGCGCGAAGTTCCACCCGGGTATGCCATTCTTCCTCATCAAACCGCTTGTTGTAAAACGATAATTCAGCGCCGACGTACCTGAGCTCCCAGCGGTCGAAGACGTTTCGGTTCTTCCGGAAATCCTTGTGGGGACTATCCCAGTTAAAGGTATTCAGGGAGCAGAATTTGTAGTTGCTTTGAGCATTATGGGCTGGATTTTTCAGTCGCATGGAGTCTGGAGTTATTGCGTTACCAAATTTATTATTTATGGGAAAAACAGCAGGCCGATCATCAAAAATTCTTTATTGAAAAGTGTTTTCGAGCATCATGGCTCTGAAGGGCACGTTTTTTGCTACTTTTAGGTGATCAAAAAATTAACCAGACCATGCCCGATAATTTTTTGCACCCTTACAATGCTGATGATCAGGAATTATATGATTATCAGCTGAGAAAGGCGTACCAGGACTATCCGTACTCGATCATCTCCGTACTGAAAAGCTATGAAGAATATCTTCTGGAGCAGAATTACCTGCGTGCTTTCCGGCGGTACCTGGATTTTTTTGAGATCTCGATCCAGTATTGCTCCGGAATCATCCTGAGCCTGCTGAAGCACCGCAAGATCAGATTTGATGAAACATTGCAGCAGGTTTCCGCGAAGATCGTGGAGAAAGAGCTCTCCACGGGCGACTGGATCAACAGCATCTTCTTCGTCCTGCTCAGGAAAGCCAATGAACTGATCCCGGACGACCGGCTGGTGGCATCGCTCCATGATGCGCTTTCGGATTCAAAGGGCAATATCCTGCTGGGCTGGAGTTCGCGCAAGGACGAGGAATACAAAAGCCTGCCGTATTTCCGGAATACCTACTACGGTCACGACAGTTCCCTGTCCGAGTCGATCTACAAAGAGGTGCTTACACGGATCGAGCCCAGGATCTTCGTGATGTTGCAGGCGATGGCGCCCCTGGGCAAATACACTACGTTCTCAGTGGACAAGGCGGTGGATGAGGAAGGGGAGAAGAAGAAGTACACTGTTCGCGTGCTCAGGGGTACAGGCCGGCCCGAAACGATCCGGATCGGCGCCGGCAGAAAGCTGAACGAAAGCAAATATTACCTGGTCTGCCGCGTTCTCGAATTCGGGGAATTCATCGAAGACCGGGATATTATTGGTATTACGCCCTTCGTTATTTACCTGCCTTTCCTGGAGAATAATGAAGAGGAGAAGACCACCTACTTGTTCCAGTCGGTCAAGGCCGGGAACCTGCGGAAGCTGATCTACATCTCTCCGAACATAGATGCGGTCAGGAAGGAAACGGAGCTCTTCAAGGATCTGTTCATGGCCTTCCTGGAAGAAACCCTGGGGCGCACCGTTATCGACAAGAATTACAACATAGCCATTTCCCGGGGGAAGACCTGGGAGGAATACGAAGAGATCACGGGCAGCCTGACCGGGAAATTCCTTGGCCAGATGAAAGGCGTCAAGAAGTATGATCCGGAGCTCTACGTCGAGCGAAAGGTGATCCGCACGGCCTGGGACCGCTTCCTCGGCATGGCCGACCGGAGGGCGTTCGTGCTGCTGGGCAACGCCGGTGCGGGGAAGACCAACCTGATCTGCAACCTGGCGGAGATCACCGACAAAAAGCAGGCTTCCGTGCTCACCTTCAACAGCAAGATATTTTCGCTGGTGAGCCTGGAAAGCAAGCTGAAGGAGGATTTCCGGGAACCGAAACTGTCAGCGTCGCAGATCCTGGAACAGCTCGACAAAAAAGCGACGGAGCAGCGGCGCCAGGTGATCTTTTTCTTCGATGCGCTAAACGAATGCCTGGAATACGATAATGAAAAGGGGAGCAACGGGCCGGTGCAACTGCTGCGCGACATCGACCGGCTGCTGGTCCGCCGCGAATATCCATCCTTCAGGGTACTCATCACCTGCCGGACGTATACCTGGAAGGAGGCGGTGGAGTCGGAACAGGGAACTCTGAACCTGGGTTGTTATTTCACCTCAGATGATTTCCAGGAAGATGGGGCGGAAGGCAACCTTTCGCTCAAGGGCTTCTCAGCCGAAGAGTTCGCCGAGGCGTACCCGAAGTACCAGCGCAAGTTTGCCCTGTCGACAGGCCTCGATGCATTGCTGCAGCCTGCTTACGCCTTTACGCGCACCCGCCTGGCCGATCCGCTGGTGCTCAGCCTGGCCAGCCAGGTATATTCCGGGGGCCATCTCCCCGAGAACATCTCCCAGTTCGACTCGGTCAGGTTGTTCGGGGCAAGGCTGGAGCAACTGGAGAAGTCGTCGGGCGGCATGCAGCAGGTGATGATCCTGGAGGAATTTGCCCGGCAGCTCAGGAACCGCAAGACCGATGCCCTGAAGCTGAAGCAGCTGTACCAGGCGTTCGATGATGAAACGGCTGACTTGCACGGCTTTGCAGTCCAGGCGCTGCAGGGGAGCACGTATGAGTGGAAGCCCGCCATGAAAGCCCTGCTCGACAGCGGCAACCTGCGGGTGGAGCGTGCCACGCGGGAACCCGAACTCCGTTTTACTTTTGAACGCTTCCATGAGTATGTGCATGCCCGTGTGTTCGTTTCTGCCGAATCGGAGGAGCTCCGGGAAGGCATGCCCATCCCGGCGGAGGCTTTCGAGCGCGAACTCAGCGAGATGAAGGGGTACGCCGTGATCCACGGCGCCCTCCGGCATGCGCTGGTGATGGACTACGGGTTCACCAAAGGCGACCCGTCGACCCTCATCGCCCTGGCCAACAGCAATGTCTATGGCGCCGCACCATTGGTCATGAGTACGCTGACCTCGCTTATCACGGACAATTACCGGGATGTGTGCAATATGATCCTGCAGATGCTCGGCCACCGGATGGCTGAATCGGAGCCCCTGGCCGAGGAGATGGAGGAGAAGGAGCGGCTGATCGAAGAAGGAAACAAGGGTAAGAACAAGTTGACCCGGGAGCAGATCGACAGCCTCAACGGGGAGGTGGAAGCCCTTGCGGCCCGGCTTCAGCCTGTCATCCAGATTCGCAAGATCGCCGTCCAGGTCATCTATGAGATCTTCAAATCCCCGGTGTATTCCAAAGAGCTGTATGAAGGGATGAATTCCCCCTTCTCCCTGCTCTGGCGTGCGATGTCGGATCCCGTGGCCCGGGTGCGCGACAATGTTTCCCTGTATATTTATTATATTTCCAAATACGATGTTTCCATCGGCATCCGCATTCTCGACCACTTATCGGAGCATATTCTCGACACCCCGATGCTGTCGCTGGTGAGCGGGGCCAAACGCAGGGAATTCCAGCGGTCGTACCTGGAACCGGCCGGGCGCCTGAGCCTGCTGCTGGTGGTCGAAGGCCTGGTGGAGCGCGGGGATTACGCGCTCAGCAACCGGGTCAAAGAAACCTGGAAGGCCATCCTGAAAAAGCTCACGCTGAATTTCACGCTGGTCCGCATCGTCATGCCGTTCCTGAAGTTCTTCCTGCGGCGGCAGGCCACGGTGCAGGTGGCTTATGTCAACAACGGCATCGAATACCAGCATTTCTGGGAGACCATCCCTGAAAGTGGCGCCCCGGATGAATGGCACCTGGATAATTTCCGGGCCATCATCCGTTTCCTGGACCCCGGAACGAACGGCCTGGAGCAATACCACCGGGCGATCTCCCGCGGAATCGAAACCGGCGACGCCTTCAGCTATTTCCTGATCGAGCGCGTGATGGTGGCGCAGGGCTGGGCCGACTGGCGGCGCATCCGGCCGCTGGTCCTCGAGGTGGCCTCCCGGCCCGGGGATTTTCCGCACCTGGATTATATGCAGATGTCGATGCTTTATGTATTGTTCCACAGCATCGAAAAATCTTCCGGGCCCGACGAAGAAGCCTTCAGCGTATTTTCAAAAATGACCGAAGAATGGTCGGAGCGCTGCAGGGGCATGTTTTATGCCCACAAGAACGACCAGGCGAACAAGGGACTGCCCTATAAGCAGTACCCCCTCAACTGGTACGGCGCAGCGTATTGCAAACACTGGGGCGATGGCGGGACACGGCCCGGTGACCCTTATCCGCTGCCGGTTTTCCGCAACCTGATCGACAAGGCCCTGGCCAACCGAGACAAGGAATTGCTTTATTACTGCCTGGAAAACATCGCCACGCTGGTGACCGACTTCAGCAAACCCGCCAGCGCCATCCAGCTGTTTGAGTATGTCATCAGCCAGATCCGGCACGAACGGACGATTGGAGAGATCGACGCCGTTCCGGCAAAAAGGGAAGAACACCGCAAGGACCTGCGTACGTTCCTGTGTTCCACCATCGGGACCATCAAGAGCTATTACCCTAACGAGGTAGCCCAGTTCGTCCACCACCGGCTCGCCGCCGGCGAATTCCCCGGTATGGAGCGGTTTCGCGAGGAACTGACGGCGTACAACCAGTCGCATGAGAGCATCGCCGACCTGCTGACGCATAAATTTGGTAATTTTATCATCTGGGGCCTGCTGCACGACAAGGACGTAAGCCGGTTCTTCATGGACGGTTTCCGGGCCGGTGCGGAAGAAGAGGATTATTTCGGCTGGTTCGACGCCATTGTCAGGCTGTCGTTCAACCGGATGTTCGGGCTCAAAGTGTAAATGCCAAAATCCAGGAGATGAAAAAAGCGTTGAAAGGCGTATCCATAATACTGATTATCATTGTGATCATCTTTTTTGCCATGACCCCGATCCGGATTTCCCAGGGCAGGCCCGAACCCGGGGCCGGCCGGCCACTCGTCGTCGCCCACCGCGGCGCCTCGGGCACAGCGCCCGAAAACACCCTGCCCGCTATCGACCGGGCGCTCAAGGCAGGCGCTGATTTGATCGAGATCGACGTGCAGCTGACCGCCGACGGCCAGGTGGTGCTGATGCACGATGAAACAGTCGACCGGACCACGAACGGGAAGGGCAGGGTCGAAGAGATGACGGCGGAAGATATCAAAAAACTCGATGCCGGAAGCTGGTTTGGAGCGGAGTTCGCCGGGACAGGCGTGCCGCTGCTCGGGGAGGCTTTGGCGCACATCGGCGGCCGGACGGGCCTGCTCATCGAGATCAAAAAGAAGAAAGGCTTCAACGAAGGCATTGAGGAGGCCGTCATCCGCATCATCAGGGAACACGAAGCCGCCTCATGGTGCACGGTGCAGTCGTTCAACGACGAAGTGCTGGAGATCATGCACGAAAAAGCGCCGGAGATCCCGCTGCACAAGCTCATCGTCTTCAAATACCGGTGGGTCCCCTTTGTGTTCGACGGTAAAATAACCCGTTTCAGCATGGAGAAGTATGCCTACGTCCGTTCCATCAACATGCACCACAGGTTTTTTCATCAGAAGTTTTCCCGCCTGGTGCACGACCATGGCAAAATGATGTTTCTCTGGGGCTGCCGGAAGGAAGAATCCTGTTATCCCGCCGATACTGAGGATTATGATGGGTTCATGACCGATTTTCCGCACCGGTTCCGGGAAAGACAATAGTTGGTCAGCCTGTCACGCGGTCAGCACATGCCGTTCCCAGAATTCCCTGTTCCTGCCGAACTCCTCCGGGCCCTGGTGTTGTGCGTCCGGGAAAGGCGGCGCGTACATTCCGGGGTAGATCGTGGTGATGAACGGATCGTCGGTCAGCAGGATCACCAGGTGCATTTCATGGGTGTAACGCGGTTCCATGCCGCTGACCGCCAGCACGGAAAAACCGTCTCGTTCCTGACGGATCACGCGCTGCCGCTCTTCCGGGGCGAGTTCCGTAAGCGCCAGCAATCCCCGTGTCCCGATCCCGTCGGGATATTCCTCAGGATCCATTGCAAATGAGAAAATCTTTCGATCGCCTTCCATCCTTGACCGGAAATGCCCGCCGGCGATCAGACCGGAAATGATCTCCCAGAGCTGCAGGGGATCCCGGGCGAACCCTTTAAGAAATTTGGACCCGGGCAGCCGCAGTTGCCGGGTTGCCTCTTCGACGGTGCAGCCATATGATGAGCAGAGTTGTTCCAGGTAAGCGCCGCCCGGCTCCGTAAAATGCCGCAATAAATGGAACTGCAGCCGGGGGGATAGTGTAAATTCCTTGCCTGTCATGCCTTTTTCCCGCTTTTTCGTTTGCGGAAGAGTAAGAATGAAATAAGCGCCAGCACCGTGATGCCCAGTGTGCCACTGATGACCTGGTACGCAAGATCGGATTCGAAAATGATCTTGGCGACCAGGTCGGAAGCATCGAGGATGACGGAAAAGACGGTAAGAAATGCGATGATGGTGAGCACTTTGTTGATCCTCCGGTCCTGGATGGCATTCTCCGCCGCATTGGCCCGCCCGATACCCGATTGCATCTGCTCCATTTCTTCTTCGATGTCGAACCCGTGCCGGATCTTCTCGTAAATGATCTGTGGTAAAAAGTTATATGATATCTTCCTGAAATTGAAATAGTTATCAAATTCATAGAATTCATCCTCCATCTGTTGTTTCCCGGTATCTTCCAGGAAGAATCGCCGGTTGATGCTGAACAGGTAGTGTTTTACATAGACCGAATGAAGGAAGATCAAATTGAAATAGGCGTTTTCCCAGACATAACGGCTGAGCGCTTCCTTGCGGAACAGGCCGGTAAACGAGTCGAACAGGCACATGGCCTTCCAGTTGTCGAACACATTGACGGTATGATGTTCCCACAACTCGTTGAAATATGCCTGGGTGGGCTGGAAGTAGGGAACTTCGCCGGAAGCAGAGCCCACGGGGGAACAGGTGGCCAGGTCGTACAGCAGATTTCGCTCCCCGGCTTCATCCATTGCTTCGCCCTGTTCGACAAGGGTGAACGATTTCAGTTTATTCCCGAAAAGCAGGGGCGCGTTGACGGAGTTACCATTTTGCGACAACAGACCGGGAAGGTCGCGGATAAAATCGAATTCCTGGGGTGCTTTATTGCGGATGTAATTCACCAGGAACGTGATTTCATCGTACGTACAGCCCTCAAAGTTGCACTTAAAGGCATAGATCGCAATCGCTCCCGGGAACAGGAACAGGTCGAGGTATTCCACCGGGACTACCTTAATTGTCAGATTCTCCCCTTTGCGGATCCCGATCTTTTCCTTCCATCCTGAGGTGTTGCCATACCGCCTTGTCTGTCCGGCAAAGTGGCTGTTATATAAGCTTTGACCTGTCTTGGTGTAGCCAGGGAAAATCGAACTCACCAGGCTTTCATAATAAAAGTCCCCGATGACGTTCAGGATCTTTTCATCCGGCTGGCCATCGGGGTTGACATGAAACTTCCATTGGGAAAATCCGTGGCGGCCTGTGTTTTCCAGTGTTTTTGCGCTATTATCGTCATACCCGCATACGCCGCAGAATATCGTGAAAGCACTTGCACAAAGGCTGTCGGCGATTTTTTTCTCGTTTTGTTCCATAATTATCCTGTTATGATGGATGGTCCCAATCCGCCCTTGCGGCCGGATATATGTGCAGCGGCCCGGTTGAGGCCAATAATCAATTCTTTCATAGGGTAAATATAGGAAGAAGGCTTGTTTCGCGTTATTTTTAAACCAGATTTTCCAAACGGTGACTAATGAGCCATATAAAGTAGGGTATTTCCATTCTCTGTCGGTATAGGGTAAATTTCAATACTGAAAAACATGAAAAGAAGCAATGTAATCCTGATCCTGGCCGCCTTCTTCACCCTGGGCGCCCTGATGATTTCCTGCCAGAAGAACGACGACATCCGCACCGAAGACAACACTTTTGTCAAGGATGACGTCTATGCCGAAAGCGTGTTCGAATCGGTAAGCGATATCGCTGATGAAGCGTACGATATGAAAACCGGACACCTTAAATCCACCGAAATCAACCGGATCTTCCTGAGCGAATGCGCCACCGTGACCCTGGACACGACCGTAATGCCCCGCGTGCTGACCGTCGATTTCGGAGAGGAAAACTGCCTGTGCCACGATGGCCGTTACCGCCGCGGCAAGATCATCATCACGTTTAACGGACGCTATCGCCAGCCCGGCACCGTGATCACCCATGGTTTTGACCAGTTTTATGTTGACGACAACCAGGTGGATGGCACCAAGGTGCTCACCAATATGGGCGAGAATGAAAACGGCAACCTCTGGTTCACCATTGAAGTGGTGGGCGTGATCAACCTGGCCAACAATGGCGGGACGATCAGCTGGAATTCATCCAAAGAACGGGAATGGATCCAGGGCGCGAACACACCCAACCGCTGGGACGACATCTACCTCATTACCGGAACGGCCAGCGGCATCCGCGCCAGCGGACTGACCTGGGAACGGGAGATCATCAACCCGCTGCGCATCGAACTGGCCTGCCGCTTCATTGTCTCAGGCACCATAGAAATGCGGCCCGAGGGCAGGCCTGCCAGGATCCTTGACTACGGCAACGGCGAGTGCGACAATGTCGCCACCGTCATTGTCAACGGAGTTACGTACACGATCTACCTGACCAGGCCCTGATGACCCGGGAGCAATTTAAAGAGCTGTTCGACCGGCATTTCGAGGCCGTCCGCCGATACGTGTATTACCGGTCCGGAGATGAAGCGCTTTCCACCGACATCGCGCAGGAAGCCTTCCTCCGGATATGGGAGAAGCGGCTCGGCGACGGCCATGAAAACATCCGGGGGTTGCTCTTTAAAATTGCCGGGGATCTGTTCGTCAGCCATTACCGCAGGGAACAGAATCTCCAAAGGATAAAATTCCGGATGAGACCGGGCCCGGCGGCGGAATCTCCTGAAGAACAGCTGCTGTTCGAAGAACTTCAGGCGGCTTATGAGACGGCGCTGGCCCGGTTGCCGGAAAAGCAGCGGACGGTCTTCCTGATGAGCCGCCTGGAGCAGCTGAAATATCATGAAATCGCCGACAGGCTGGGCCTGAGTGTGAAAGCGGTGGAGAAAAGAATGAACCTGGCACTGGGGTTTTTAAAAAATGCAATACGGAATTAAATGAAACAGCAATACCCATATGACCCGATGAATGCCGCCCTTGCGGAACGGCACGAAGCGATGCTTTCCCGGCTGGAAGTACCGTTCTCCCGTACCCCGGAAGAAGTGTGGGAAGCTCTCAGCGGAAGAATGCAGGATCGGCCCGTAAAAGTGGTCCGCCTTTCGTCATCCCGGATCCTGGCCCTGGCGGCCGCACTCGTGGTCCTGCTCCTGGGGACCTACCTGGTCGTCCGGTATTATTCGGTTTCCGTCATTTCGTCCAGTGGACAGCAATTATCGCACAATCTGCCCGGGGGATCGGCCGTGATGCTGAACGCCGGCACGGAAATGAAATACTTTCCGCTCTGGTGGCGGTTTTCCCGGATCGTTACCCTGGATGGGGAGGCCTATTTCGAAGTGGAACCGGGTAAGACCTTCGAGGTACGTTCTGACAACGGCAGGACCACCGTCCTGGGAACCAGTTTCAATATCTACGCCCGGTCCGATGGCTACCGGGTCGACTGCCTGACCGGCAAGGTCAGGGTAACCGCGCCCAGCAGGGAAGCGGTCGTTATCGGGCCGGAATACCAGGCAGTGATCGGCTCCGACGGAAAGATTACCGTCAGGAGGGAATCCTCCACCCAGGGCTCCATTTCCTGGACTGAAGGACGGTTCACGTTTGCCTCCGTGCCGCTCCGCCGGGTTCTTGACGAGATAGAACGGCAATTTACTGTGCGCATACGGTATGAAGGCCCGGCCGATCTCCGCTACACCGGCTTTTTCTCCCGGGATAAATCCGTTGAAGAAGTGCTGGAGTTGGTGTGTAAACCATTTGGCTTTAACTTTGTCCGCAACCCCGAAGGGGATTTCGAAATCAAACATTAAAACCTGTGCGCCGTAACCTCCTGCTGTTGCTGGCATTGATGATGTTCGCCACCCTACCTGCCGCATCACAGGAGGTAACCATTGATGCTAAGGACCGGCCGCTGAACGAGGTTCTGATCGATCTGGCTGCCGGCGGGCGCTGCGAGATTTCTTTTGACGACCGGGCGCTTGCCCAATACCGCGTTACGCTCTCTGAAACCTTTCCTTCCCCCGAAGCGGCGATCCGGAAACTCATCGCCGGGCTTCCCCTGGGCATGGAGAAAAATGGACCGGTACTGGTAATCCTTCCTATGCGCGATCAGGCAAAAACATACACAAAGGTCATCTCCGGCAGGGTTCTCGACCGGAACACCCGTGAGCCTTTGCCCTATGCCCATATCGTGACGAACGGCCGGGGGTTTGTTGCCGACATCACCGGGGGGTTTTCGGTGAAAGATCAGCCGGATTCCCTTGCTGAATTGAGGATATCTTATCTTGGCTATTACATCCTCGACACAGCCCTGGTCCCGGCGACCGGCCTTACCTTCTTCCTCACACCGGCCATGATCGGCCTTTCCGAGGTGGTGATCGTCAATGCGCCGGTATCCATGACCGGAAGCATCGGGGAAAAGGCCGGGCAGGTGAAGTTGAACCAGCAGATCGCCGGGTTCCTGCCAGGCTTCGGCGACAACAGCGTGTTCAACCTGCTGCGCCTGCAACCGGGAATCCTCGCCGCCGGCGAACAGACCAACGACCTGGTCATCTGGGGTAGCTACCCGGGACTCAGCAAGGTCATGTTCGACGGGTTTACCGTCTACTCCCTCAAAAATTTCAACGACAACATCAGCGCCTTTAACCCGCTGATGGCCAAAGATATCGAAGTATACAAAGGCGGTTATGACGCCCGTTTCGGCGACCGGGCCGGCGGCATTGTCAACATCACGGGGAAGAACGGCAATATGTCGAGGCCTTCTTTCACCCTGAACGTGAACAACATGACCCTGAACAGCATGGCCGAAGTGCCCCTGTCGAAGAACAGCTCACTGGTGGCCGCGTTCCGGACGACCTATTATGAACTCTACAATCCCTCGGAGATCAATTCGAGGTTCCGCAGGAACAACGACCGCGATACGGCCAATGATGTCGACCTGGATGTGATTCCCGATTACCGGTTCCGGGATCTTAACCTGAAATATTCCGCCTTTTTCCGGGGCCGGGATCTTTTCTACATCAGCCTGTATGCCGGCAGCGATCGGTTTTACTATGCCATTGACGAGCCGGTCAAACAGGGCCGCATGGACAAGGAAACCCGCGAGCAGAACATGCAGGCCGGGGGTGCGGCATTTTACGGCGTCAAATGGGGCAATGGCTCAGCGACGGATTTCAACATCAATTTCACCCGCCTGACCACAGAATACAACGACCGGGTGAATATCATCCGGAACCACAACCAGACGCAGGGAACGATCCGGGACCTGGAGTCGGTGAATACGATCCGGGAATTCACCGCCCAGGCCGACCACCGCTTCACACCGGGACGGATCCACCGGATGGAGGCGGGATGGATGTTCAAAAGGAACGTCGTGGAGCTCCGGGAAGATACGTTTGCGGTGAGCCAGGTCAACCTGCAGGACACAGGCAGCCGCCTCGTCGCCTATTTCCAGGATGAGATCGCCCTGCGGAAAAACCTTGCACTCAAGGCCGGCCTCCGCCTCAACCATTCCCTGAACCTGAAGAAATTGTACTGGGAACCGCGTGTGTCGCTGTCTTATACCCCGGCAACGGCCTGGAAGCTCAACGCCGCCTGGGGTATATACGACCAGTTCATCGCGCTGAGCTCTGTCGTCGACGACCTGGGCAATTACCGCTATCTCTGGGCCTTTTGCGATAATGAGGATATTCCGGTTTTGCGGGCAAATCACTACGTGGCCGGCGTTTCCTACCTGGATCACGGCTGGACCGTCAGCTTCGAGGGCTATTTCAAAAATACGATCGGACTGACCCGCTATGTGCGCAACACGCAGTATCACTCCGAGGGCGTCTATGAAGGCGTCGGACGCGGTTATGGGCTGGATGTCATGGTAAAGAAAGAATACCGTGGCCATACCGCCTGGGTGGCTTATTCGCTGAGCCGGACGGAGGAGGTTTTTGAATATTTTCTCGACAATTCCTATCGCCGTGCCCCGCAGGACCAGCGGCACGAAGTGAAAGCCGCCCTGCTGCTGAATTTCGACCCGTTGTATTTTTCGGTCGATTATGTATACGGATCCGGGTTTCCGCCGCTGGCGTACCTGCAATCGCTGCCGGAAGAGGAACTGGATTACAGCCGGCTGGATGCGGCGCTCATTTACAAGTTCCTCGACCGGAAGATCAAGGGCGAAGTCGGGCTTTCGGTGCTGAACGTTCTTAACACCAAGAACATCAAATACGCCAACTTCGAACGCGTGCCCGGCAGCCAGTCGAATTCCATCAATCTTTATGCGGAAGCCATCCCGATCACACCGGCGCTGTATCTCAAATTATCTTACTGATCTTATTGGGTCCTCTTTTTGATCTCGGCGATCATTTCCAGGGGGGAATCGGTCACGACCATGTTGCTCAGCCAGGCCGGTACGCTGCCTCCGGGATCGGTAAACCCTTCAGTGGATAAAGTAACCTCGCCGCCAGGCAAGGGCAGGATGGACCACCTTTGCCAGTATTCCTTGATCCTGACCCGGTCGTCCGTTTCCGGGACCAGTTGACTCATGGGCCTGGCCACGATCTGAATCTCGCCGGTGTGGTTGTTTTTTAAAATTTCGGCCGTGACGCAGAGGTCCCGGTCGGTCATGGGCCAGGGGACGTCATACACCAGGTAGTAGGTGAATGAAATTCCTTCCTGCCGGTCCAGAACCCTCATCTCGCTGATGTCCGGGTCCCATTCGTCGAAGTTCTCCACGTCGACCAGCAAGGCCAGTATGGCCTCGGGATCGGCGCGATAAGTTGTTTCCCCGCGGAAAGACCTGACCGGTGAGCCGGGCTCTTCGCGGGTATATACCTTAATGCCGTCTTTTTCACGGGCCAGTTTCCATTCCTGGGCCCGGAGCCCAAGGCAGGTAAACATGAGCAAAAGCAGAATTCCGAATTTACTGTCCATGTCTATAGTAAATATCTGTGTAAAGATAGCAAACTTGACACCCGGACAATATTCTATTATCTTTGTCGCTACCGGCCGGTAAACATTTCCTGAATCAGATGACCAAAAAATACGATATCGTAGTAGTGGATGATCATGCCCTGTTTCGCAAAGGGCTGACGGCTGCGCTGTCGTCTGCCGACATCGCTGATCATATCCATGAGGCGGCCAATGGGGCCGATTTCCTGGAGATTCTGAATTCCTGCAGGCCTGATATCGTGATGATGGACATCAGCATGCCCGTTATGGACGGCATCGAGGCAACCCGCCATGCCCTTGAAAAATTCCCGGAGCTGAAGATACTGGCCCTGTCCATGTACCGTGACCGGGCGCATTACCAGGACATGGTGGATGCCGGGGTGATGGGATTTCTTTCCAAGGATGAGCGGCTCGAGGAGATTATCCGCGCCATTGATTTGGTATCCCATGGAAAACGGTTTGTATCCCGGAGCCTGCAGGCGCATCTACCTGATCCGGCCTCACCGGATGACGAATATGCCTCGTAATTAAATGTTTATCCTTCCGTTCCGCCATGATCCTGATTGTTGATGACAATGCCCTGATGCGGAAAGCCCTGACCGAGACCCTCCGGTTCCTGGGTTATGTAACCCGTGAGGCGGCGGATGGGGCCGATGCACTGCACATTCTGGAAACTCCCGGGCACGGCGTCCGGCTGATGATCTGCGACCTTTCTATGCCGGTGATGGGCGGTAAGGAATTGTTCCTGGAGATGAACCGGCGCGACATCGGCATACCTTTTGTTCTACTATCGGGGTATCTTTCAAGGGAGGAACTGCAGGCTTTTATCGACCTGGGGATTGCCGGATGGCTGCATAAACCGGCCGACCTGGCAGAGATCACCGCCCTGATGAATAAACTACTTTCCTGATAAATGTATCATGATGGGAGATTCCCGTTTATCCCGCGAAATGGCGCACGACCTGAATAACAACCTGGCTGTTATCAAACTCTACGCCCAGCTGGCCATGCAGCACACCACTGTGGATGAAGAGCTGATTGAGCAGCTGAAGGTGATGCTGGACCAGGCCGATGAAGCCATTGGGATGATTGAGCGGGCTTCAGCCTGTCCGAATGGTGATGCAGCCCCGGTGGATGCCGTGCAGCTCAGTGACCAATGCTGGTCGCTTCTGAACAACGCCCCGGCCATCATTACCCTGGTCGACCGGGAAGGGATGGTGAAGTTCCTGAACCGGGCCGAACCCGGTTTTACCGTGGAAGACTTCCTGGGTAAAAAGATCTTCGACACCATCTCCCCGGAGCATCATGAAGATGCGATGACGGTGCTCCGGCATACCTTCGACACCGGGGAGATGACGGGATTTGTCAATGTAGTTCAAATGCCCGCCGGGACACAGTGGTATGAAAACCGGCTGGGCAGGATCCTTGAAGGCCTTTCCGAACCGCTGGTGATGGTGGTCAGTACCAATATTACCACCCGGGTTCAGGCTGAACATGAGGTGGCACGGGGACGAGAGCAGATGCGCGTGTTGCTGACCAACCTTCCCGGGATGGCTTACCGCTGTGCCAATGCACCGGGCTGGTCGATGGAGTTCGTCAGCGAAGGCAGCCTGGCGTTGACCGGATACAGCCCAGAGGAATTCACCGATGGCCGGATGACCTTCGAAGAGATCATCCATCCCGACGACCGCGCCGGGGTCGACCGGGCCATACAGCAAAGCGTTTCCAGGGGGGAGGCCTTTACGCTGGATTACCGGATCATCACCCGCGACGGGGAAATCCGGAATGTTTGGGAAAAAGGCCGGCTGGTCACCAAACCGGGTGATCCTGATCCCAGGCTGGAAGGGTTTATCATGGATATCACCGCCAGGGTTCGGGCGGAAGAATCGCTGCAGGCCCAGCGGGAAAAAATGGAACGGATCTTCCGTGTGTCTCCTTCCGGCATCGGGATGGTGATCAACCGCGATATCGTGGAGGTCAACCAAAGGGTTTGCGAGATGACCGGATATAGCGCAGATGAACTGATCGGTAAAAACGCCCGTTTTCTTTACCCAACCCAGGAGGATTACGATTTTGTGGGCCGGGAGAAATACCGGCAGATCGAGGCAAAGGGATTTGGTGTGGTGGAGACGAAATGGCGGCGGATAGACGGCGCCGTCATCGACGTCATGATGGCTTCTACGCCGCTGGTGTCGGAAGACCAGTCGAAAGGGGTTATCTTCACCGCTTTGGACATCACCGAGCAGAAGCGGGCGGAAGCGGAGCAGCGCCGGATGCAGGAGGAGCTGATCCAGGCGCAGAAGATGGAAACCATCGGTTTGCTGGCCGGCGGTATGGCGCATGAATTCAACAACACGCTGCAAATGATCAACACCCTGGCGGAGCTGGCGCAGCTTAAGCTGGAGCCGGGCCACGAAGTGCACCAGCAACTGCAATTGATCCGGACCAGCGTGAAGCAGTCCTCGGGCGTCGTGGGACAGCTCCTGGCCTTCGCCCGGAAGCAGACCTTTCAGCCTGAAACGCTCGATTTGAACCTGCTGATTGAAGAGTCGATGGTCATTGTCTCGCGGTTGGTTGGCCCTAAGGTTGAGCTGCTCTGGGAGCCCGGCACTGACCTCGGGACCATCAGGATGGATCCCGCCCAGGTCAGCCAGGTGTTCCTCAACCTCTGCCTGAATGCACGAGACGCCATCTCGGGGGAAGGGAAGATTGCCATCCGCACAGCGAACGTCCGCTGCACGCCGGACCATTGCATTATGGGCGAGAACTGCTGCACACCGGGCGATTTTGTGATGCTGAGCGTGGAAGACGATGGAGCGGGAATGGATGAAGAGACCAGATCGCGGATCTTCGAGCCGTTCTTCACCACCAAGCCCAAAGGCAAAGGCACCGGGCTGGGGCTGTCGACCGTCTACGGCATAGTCCGGCAGAACCAGGGGTATATTGAAGTGGATTCCGCCCCGGGCAAGGGAACCGCGTTCCGGATCTACTTCCCGGGGCACAGTGAAAAATCCTGACCCAGCATGCCGGGATATGCAGTTTATCCGTATTTTTGCACCCAGACCGAACGTCGAAAATCGAAAATCGAAAATCGAAAATCGACAATCCCTCCGGGCCTATAGCTCAGTCGGTTAGAGCAACTGACTCATAATCAGTAGGTCCCTGGTTCGAGCCCAGGTGGGCCCACCTACATGGACGATTGAACATGGAACATGGACGATGTTCCATTTAAATGTTCGATCGTCCATGTTCCATGTTCAATCGTCCATGAATGCCGGTGTTTTTTCTTTTGGCCAGGTTTTTGACAGGTCTTGTGAAAAATGGTCTGTACCCTTCGCTAAATAAGCTGGAAACAATGAAAGATCTCTGCCCGCTAGAGTTGGCCATTTTTAGTCTTTTTGAAACACTACCATTTTTTATTGCATGATTCGGCACTTTGCATGGCAGATTTCATTTCATATTTTCATCGAAAGAAATTCCCTGATATGATAATGCTCGATCCCTTCATACGGCCCTTCAATATAATCATCCATAGTTACCACTATCTTCCTGAAATTGTCATTGATCTTCAATAAATTACCAAATTCCCGGTCATAGGTTTTTTTATCATCAATCCTGTATGCAACCTGAATGTATAAAACATCATTGCCCTTCCTGCCAACAAAATCTATTTCATTTTCGCCGAGTGTTCCAACAAAAACCTGGTAATTATGGCGTTGCAAATGTTTAAACACAAGATTTTCCAAGATCTTACCCATATCTGCTATCCTGTATCCTCCGATGGCATGTCTTATTCCTAAATCCTCAAAATAATATTTGCCGCCTATTTCAAATATCTTTTTGCCACTGATGCCGAATCTCTGCACGTCATAGAGCAGAAAAGCATTTTCAAAATGTTTGATATAATCGATGATGACTTTTGGAGAAAGATTGATCTTTTGATTTTTCAGGTAGTAACTGATCTTATTTGCTGAAAATAAATTTCCGATATTATCCATCAGAAACCTTAGCAAATTCTCAAGCATGGCCGTATTCCTGATATTGAACCTGCTCACAATATCCTTATATAGAATTGTATTATATACACTCCTGATATATTCATAAATTACAGCCTCATCATCAGGAAGATTTCTCAGGTACGGTAAACTTCCAAACCTGATATACCTGTTTAGTGATTCATTATTATTCTCAATTTCCTGAAATCTTATAAACTCATTATAGGATAATCCGGAGACATGAATTTCAATATACCGGCCACTGAGCAATGTGGCTAATTCACCTGAGAGCAGGCCGGCGTTACTGCCTGTGCAGAATATTTCAGCAGTGTCGGATGCCTGAAAATGCCTCAGCGCCTTTTCAAAATTTTCGATATCCTGGATTTCATCAATAAATACATAATTTCTTTTATCCTTAATTAATTTGGAGGTAACATATGCTATCAGGTCATTGGAATCTTTAATACCGGTGAATTCAAACAGCTCCATGTTAATGAATACGATGTTTGATTCACTATCCATCGATTTGATCTCATCAATGATCTGGAACAACAAGTAAGTCTTACCAACCCTTCGCTGGCCGGTAAGTACTTTTATCAGGTCTTTACCAATAAAAGGATTGATCCTCTCAATATAACCATCACGTTCAATATAATTTTTCATTTTTCACATGAGTAAAACAATTACAAATTTAATGTGTATTTTTCTTATACGTAAAAATATTCTGAGAGTTCAACTTCGTTATTTTTGAACAAGTGGGCCCACAGACATGGACGATTGAACATGGAACATGGACGATTGAACATTTAAATGGAACATCGTCCATGTTCCATGTTCAATCGTCCATGATTGCCGGCGGTTTTTCTTTTGGCCAGGTTTTAATAACCAAATGAAATTTATTTCCTGAATGACCATTAGCTCAGGAAGCTAAAAAATCATGACTCATTGTGTGTACCGCCTGTGCCCGACCAGAATATATCCGTTAAGGTTGGCAGTGAGGGAAATGACGTTCCCTTCAGCATCCTTGTTGAAGGTAAAAGTGATTTCACCCGGATAAGGGTAAAAAAAGACAGTTGCCGATTCGGGTAAAATCTCGGCCCGCTGGCCCCGGTCAATGAAATAAATCTTACCATCATCCACCTCCACTTCAAAGTAATCGCTTTCTGACATTTCGTATTTTCCGGCATATTGACGATATACAGCCGGATCCAGGTCAATGGCTATCTTTGGCTCGACCACCAGTTCATTCCTCCTTGATTCGAAAGCCTTATGGATCATTTCTGTTGAGCGTTTTAATAGTTCCTCCGGATGCAATGGATCCGGGACAAGCTCGGTGTTGTTCTGCGCTAAGTTGTCAAAGCAGCCATCCTGAAGCGGCGCATAGCATTCCATGCTCGCATGAACCAGGATTCTTTCTCCTGCCTGTATTTCGTCGCAGTTCAATGCCGACCGGTATAGTACCAGGTTCCGGAATTCAAAAGTCGAATTGCTATTACCAATGATAAAGGCTGCCGGCTCTATTTGCTCTTTAAATGCTGATTCGAGTTTTCCATTTACATATAAAAGTAATGTTGAATCTGCATATCTCTGCACGATTAATATATGCTGCCACTCATCATTCCGGAGCGAATGGCTGGTTATCGTATTTGACCTGCTCCTGCAAACAATCCGGTTGTCTTTATTAAGGCTGATTGAAAGTTCCGAACCATCTGACCGGATTAAAGCCAAAGTTCCTGCCCGGGATGCTTTGCAATCAAAGCCAAAACTAAAGGAGTGCATGAGAGACGAAGGAATATAATAAAGTTGATCAGCTTTCCCTTTTTTCCCAAGGATCGTTGATTTATGGTTCATTGTTTTTTCTGGAATTTGTATTCCATCTTCAATAGCTTTAAAAAGCCCTGGAGGTATGCTCAGGTAGAATTCTTCATGGCCAAGATTATTAGGGTGGTTGGGATCAAAGGTCGTGCCTTCGGGGAAATGACCGTTACCGTCTTCAAGTGCACCCAGGAAGTTTATACAGGGATAACCCAAGGAATTCATTTTCAGGTTCATATTTCTCAGATACCTGTATTGCTCCGGGGTGAAATTATTATTGGCATAGCAGAGTCCCAGGACCGGTTTTATGCTGTTTTCTTCACATTTTTCAATGATCTTCTTCATCCCGGTTTCAAAAGAAAGCGAAACGGAATCGGGATTAGCGGTTTCAAGTCCCTCATTGGCCATTGACAGGCCGATCAATACTATATCTGGTTTATCGGAAAGCACATCTTTATCAAAGCGTGCGAGAACATCGGCGGTGTTATCGCCGGGAACGCTTTTGTTGATCACGATAAATCCTTTGTCTGCCAGGTATCTTTCAAGGCGGTACGCATAACCGTTCTTAAAATCATATTTTTCCTGGTAACTCGTTACCCATCCGGATGCCACCGAGGATCCCAGAATGATGATCTTTTTATCTTGAATGCCAGGTTCTTGTGAACTTGATTCCTGGATTTTAAAAAAAATAGTCAAAACTAAAAGGAAGGGAATCAGGATTATTCTTCTCATAGCATCTGGTTTGATTGATCATTTGACGGGCTATAGTAAATGAGGTTACAGATGCTAAATTATTATGGTCGCTATGTTATTATTCAGAAGAATTTTATTCAATATAAATACGAAGGTAAAGTTTTGAGCTTCCTGTAAAATGTCATATAGGATGAAAACGCATCCGAAATGGCATTCCCATCAATCGCAAACTGAAACTTTCCGATTGTGAATCAAAAGGATACAAATCTCATTCTGCTGATTAACTTCATAGAATTATTGACCCCGAAACCTAAAATTTCTCCCCATGAAAACCCTTGTGATTGCCATCTTTGCAGGTGCTTGCCTTAGCTTCCTCAGGCCGGGCCTGGCTTTTTCGCAGGACATTTTCACCGCCATTGATGAAGGGAATCTTGAAACGGTGCAGAAGCTCATCGAGCAGGATCCCGGGCTCCTTAACCAGCGGAACGCCGACCTGCTCACCCCGCTGAACCTGGCCGCCGCCGACGGTCGGCTGGAAATTGCCGGTTTTCTTTTGCAACGGGGTGCAGACCCTGCGATCGGCGACTGCGAAAATTCACAGCCCATTCACCTTGCGGCGCTGAACGGCCATATACCTATGGTCGATCTTTTATTGGACCATAAGGTGAATGTCGATACCAAGGACGACAACCTAATGACGCCGCTGCTGTTTGCGGTCAGCCGCGGCCAGGCCGAAATGGCCCGGCATCTGATCGATCATGGGGCCGACGTCAAAGCACAGAACAATAACGGCTTCGGCGCCCTGCTGATGGCCGCTATTTCCGGCAATACCGACCTGGTCAGGCTATTTGTTGAGAGCGGAGCCCGGGTCAATGAGAAAAGCAATACCGGGTTTACCGCGCTGCACAGTGCGGCATCATACGGCAGGACCGAAATTGTGAACTATCTGATCGCAAAAGGGGCTGACATATCAGCCGAAACCAATGAAGGAGCGCAGCCTCTTGCGCTTGCCGTAGGCCGCAATTCTTACGATGCGGCGGCGATCCTCATTGAAAAGAGCGCCGATGTCAACCACAAGGACCTTAATGGTTTTACGGCCTTACATGATGCCGCGGGCCGTGGCAATATCCCGGTCGCCCGGCTGCTGATCGAACACGGGGCCGATGTGAACGCGGCGACTCCGGATGGTTTTGTTCCGCTGGCTTATGCCGCATTTCCGGAAAACGCAGGAGAAATGGCGCGCTTCCTGATCCTGAGCGGCGCCGACGTGAACCCGGATCCATGCAAAAACGATAAAACCTGCACCTGCGGCCCAAATTTCCGTACCCCGTTGCACGCGGCCTGCGACATGGCCAAAATTGAGGTCGTGAAGATCCTGGTTGAGAATGGCGCCCGGGTGAACCTTTTCAGCAACACGGGCCTAACGCCTTTGCACTACGCGGTAAAAAGCGGAAATGAGGAAATCGTGGGTTACCTGCTTGAGCATGGCGCTTTCCTCAATGTCAAAGACAACCGTGAGGGATGGACTGAACTGCACCTTGCCGCTGCACTTGGGTATACCCGAATCGCTTCTTTATTGCTGGAGAAAGGATCCAGCCCGCAACTGAAGAACAACGAAGGGAAAACCCCGCTTGAGTTTGCTTTTTATTACGGCCAGGACCGCATTGGCTATGAAATACTGGCCGCCGGTGCCAATGATGCGGGCCTGAAATCCTATATTAACGCAGAATGCATGCTGTCTAAGGAATATCTTCCGGGCCAGGCCGAAGTCTGGTACCTGGGCCACAGCGGCTGGGCGGTAAAAACGCAGCATCATCTGCTGGTGTTCGACTATTTCGTCAATTCCAGGGCACCGGAACCGGATCATGCATGTCTCAACGCGGGCTGTATCAATGCAAATGAACTTCAGCATGTAAAAATGGATGTGTTCAGCACCCACGCTCATGCAGACCACTATAATAAATCCTACTTTGACTGGGATGACAATAACCCGGATGTCACATACATATTCAGCCATGAACCTGGAGATGTTACGGATGAGTATATCTATACGCCTGTTCATACCGAGGCGGAAATTGACGGGATGAATGTTTATGTGATTCAATCGACAGATGGCGGCGGCGGGTTCCTGGTCGGAGTGGATGGATTAACGATCTTTCATATGGGCGATCACGCCAATGGCAGCGATGCCCTTGCCGAGGCGTTTACCCGGGAAATTGACCTCATCGCCGCAAAGGGCGGGAAGATCGATATCCTGTTCGCGCCAATCCGGGGTTGCAGCCTGGGAACACCGGAACAGGTGAAAAAAGGACTATATTATGCACTCGGGAAGCTGAATCCTTCATTGTATGTTCCGATGCATTCCGGCATGTACACCACCGAAAACAAAGCGTTTGCCGAACAGGCCGCAAAGGATGGGATCAAGGTGCCCTATAAATCCGCCATGACCCGGGGCGACCGGTTTTTCTTTGATAAGTCGCAACTTACCAATCTGTGAGATAGAGGCATAAATCAAATGTTCAATCGTCCCTGTTCCATGTTCAATCGTCCATGATTTTTCAACTTACCGGTTCCGGGTTCTTACCAGCAGGCCTGCCAGGCGGTTCCGTCCCAAACCATCAACTTGGAAAGGGCATTGTCGAAGTAAATCATTCCTTTCACCGGCGTGGAAGGTGCACTATTGCGGGGAGGAAGGCGGAGTACATCGGTGATCTGTAGTACGCTGTCGGCCGGGCTCATCAGCGTCGTACCGTTTTGAAACTGTAGCTTGTTCCCGGTGGCACTGGTTCCGGTGTCATAGGGATCTCGCAGGAAAAGGTCCCCGGTCAGGATGGTGGCTTCATCCTGCGGTGCGTCGTCTAAATATGCACCGATCACATTCACGTGGTTATGCGTGTTATTCCGGGCACTGAGATTACCGAAAGCATTGACGTAATTCCCGGAGTTGAATTCCGCAGCGTTGCCTCCGATTGCGTTGACGACATCTCCGCTGTTATGGGCTCCGGCATAAAGGCCGAATGCCTGAAGCCAGCCACCGGAATTATCTGCCCCGGCAACCCCACCGATCGCTATTAAGGCATATCCGTTATTCTGGGAACCGGCCTGATTGCCAATGGCAATAACGACATCCTGGTTATTATTGGCTGCGCTCAGGTTTCCAATAGCTATAACATCATTTCCACCATTGCTGTATGCAGCTCTGTGGCCGATGGCCGTCAGATAAGCGTCTCCGCTGGTCTGATCGTTTTTTGCCGCTTCAAACCCTATTGCGGTGACATAATTGGAGCCTCCTCCATTATCCTGGAATGCGTTATCGCCGATGACGATGTTGGACGATCCGGCAATGGCCTGGTTGGCGCTGTTCCGGCTGAGGATGTTGTCATTCTGGTCGATCCAGAGCTCGCTGGCGTTCTGGCTGTTTGGTATCCTGAACCAGGCACCGCCGTGATGATAATAGAACGAGCTGTCGTTGGTCATAAATATCAGCAGCCCGTCAGCGGGACTAGCAATGGCATTGCGCTGCTGGAAGGTGAGCCGGGGAATAAGCACGCCTTTACTGTTGCTCTGCACATCGAACAGGGCACTCGAGTGCGGAATAGTTGGCCCGGGTGCAATGGCTACACCTTGTGCCAGGATTTCTGTGCACAACAACACTGACAATAAAACGCCCGCCTGAAACAACAATCTATTCATCGCTTAATGCAGGTTAAATCTGAACTTGGCTTGTTTCCCGCAAAACTAATCTGTAGAAAAGTGCGATCCTGTTAAAATATTGTTAATGAATCACTCATTGGTTTTCCGCCCCACATATCTCATAGGTGCTGTGGGCTTTACTCATTTCCCCCGGAATCCTCAATTACACTATGGGGAGAATTATACCGGCTGGTTTGCCCGTCGGTTAAATACAGTGGTCTGGGATGAGAGGTTTTTATCGCCGCAGATTCGCAGATTGGCGGCATGCAGCTTGCACAAGTGTAATCTGCGAATCTGTGGCTTTTAAAAAGAACAAAACGCATACTTTTATCTGATTCTGTCTTTCAGTAGTGCAAGGTCATTCTTCAGGTCATCGATTTTGCGGTGCAATTCACGAACGATATCTTCCGTCTGGTCAGGTTGCACGCCTGCGGGCTTTTTCTCTTTCTCCAGTTCCATATGGCTTTCCTGCATGCTGTTCATGATCACGCCGATGAACAGGTTCATCACGATCATCGCGCCGATCAGGATAAAGGAGACAAAGTAAACAATAGAAGCGTAGGAGATGGGCTTGGAGGTATATTCCGCCATGGGGTCGGTGGTGCCGTAAAACTGGATGTTCATGATGTCGGTCCAGCCCTCCAGCGTCAGGACCTTGAACAGGGTGATCATGGAAACATGGAGGTTGCCGAAATGCACCGGGTCATTGGTCCCGAACAGGAAGGTGCCCATTACCGCGTACATGTAAAAAATCAGCGCCAGGAGCAGGATCACATAGCCCATCGAAGGAATGCTCTTCAAAAGTGCATTTACCAGGAGCTGCAGTTTCGGGAACACGGAGATCATGCGGAAAATCCGCAGCACGCGAGCCAGTCGCAATACTGCGACATAATGCGTGTCGATGCCGGGAATGAAGCAAACGCCCACGATGATAAAATCAAAGACATTCCAGGGATCCTTGAAGAAATCCCACGGCCTGCTGCCCTTGGAGAGTATCTTTAATGTGATCTCGATGGCGAAAATGTAAATTATGATGCGGTCGATGGCGTGCAGGAGCGCGTGGTGTTCCTGATAGAATGACGGGTACGTTTCTGCCCCGATGATAATGCCCGAAAGCACGATCAGCCCAAGGATGAAATAACGAAATTGTTTTGAATCAACGAATTTCTGTAGTTGAAGCTGAGCTGTTGCCATAGTGTGATATAATTCCCGGAATAAATGAATATTTGTCGAAATTGTTCATTTCTAAATTGGGGCCGCACAGGTCACCTGTGCGGTCCATTATTAAAAAACCCTAAATTTGTTCATGCATGCCCAGCAACGGATACAATAACGCTAAAACAATACTCAATGAAACTGCATTTGCGCCCACTTATCTTGACCGTGGCAATACTGCTTGGAAATTCTTCCTTCGCCCAGTCATACCGGATCTTTTACGATCATCACCAGAAACCCGCGGGGATTCAGGTCTCTGTTAATGGCATCACGGAACGCATAAAGCTTGGTGAAAACATGCCGGATCGCCTGACCTTAACGGGTGAGAACCATTCAACCGACATTCTAATCCAGGGAACTACTGCCGGCCGGGAAAGCGGTCAGGTTGTTGACGAAATCCTGGAATTCATCGAGCCGGGTTCGCTCCCGGAGGCCGACCTGATCCGGGATGCTGCGTATACGCCCGATGGCAGCCGGATTGCCGTGATCTACCAGCACAGTGGAAATATTGTTTTTTACGACAGCCAGACTTATGAGGTACTCCATATGACAGATATCGGCGCCGGCCCGATCGACCTGGATATGGGCATGGACCATGCCTATGTCGCCTGTCTGTATTCAAAGGAAATCTATGTGATCGACCTGAACGATTATTCCGTCAGCGATGTCTTGGCCCTCGACCGGCAGCCCAGCCAGGTGGAGGTCAGCCCCGACGGATCCATCGTTTACGTCGCGTTTCCCAGTTTCATGGATGGATCTGTGGCGGCCTATTCCACCGCCACCCATGAATTGCTGTTCGAACGCCCCGAATTGTTCATCCACCATTACGGCTACAATGGATTTAACGGACGGAAATACTATCAGTATTACCGGTTTTCCCTTTCAGATGACGGAAATTATCTGACCGGCACGAGCGACCCGGGGAATGTGGTCATTTTTGACGCCAAAACCGGCGCCGGACTGTCGTGGTGGAACGACCGGTATTTCTGCGGGTTCAACACTTCTGTTACCGGTGATACGCTGTACCTGCTGACGCTGGATGATAATGACATGATCTATCTCTACAGGCTCCGTGCAGATGATCTCACGCGGATCGATTCCATTCTCAGGCCCGTTTCAGAAATGTATTTCGGGCAGGACGACCTGGCTGTTTCCAGCGACGGCAACCGGGTGCTGACACAGGATACCTGGAACGACGAATACCTGCTTTTCGATTTCATGACCATGAGTTCGTCCGATTATCCTGTGTATTCCCTATTGATACAGACCATCAATATGTCTCACGACCGGAAATTTGCGATCTGCCAGAGCGAATCCGCCTTGAGCATCTTCGATATGGACAACCCCGGGTTCATATCGGACTACAACAACAGCACCGGTTATTTCGGGACCGCTTCCACCGTTTCCTACAAATACCTGGCTCCGACCTTCCAGCTTATCCCAAATAATATCTATTATCGAAACGAAGAATTTTATGTTATAGATTTCCAGGATCCCGAATCCATTGTTCCTGATACCTGCATGATCGCTGGCGCGCTGCCGGAGGCCGACATGACCACCGGCGCCTGCCTGTCGGGCGACGGGAAAAAGCTGGTGTCGGCCAATTTCCTTTCCGCGAATGTGAGCCTGATCGATTTCAATACCCATGCGTTGGAGAATATGTTCGACATGGATAATATCTCAACGGTGACTCCTATCCCTGGCAGTGAAGATGTCCTGTTATCCGGCCCAGCCGCGGATCTCACTTATTTGTTCAACACGAAAAATGCGATAATCGAAAAAACGATCAGTGTTTCCCAGGCCTGGTCGGTGACCGTCTCGGCCGACGGGCAATACGCCTATGCCATTGACGTCACCGGGATGTTGTTCAAAATCGCCCTGGACAATGCCAATACGCATATTGAAGGCTATGTGGATGTTCATTTTTACCAGAATGAGCTGCTTATCCTGGACTGGACCGACCCGTTGGAATCCCGGCCCCGGACAAAGCCCGGCCTGAGCCCCGACGGGAAATGGCTGCTGGCCTCTGCCCAGGACAACATCCTGGGCCCGGTGATGCACATCGTCGACACGGAAACGATGACGATTGTTCGGTCCCTGCCCATCGCAAACAGGGCAACTTATGACATGGCATTTACCGGCGATTCGAAACGCGCCTGCGTGGCCTCCGCATCCCATATCGCCCAGATCATATACCTCGACGGGGCCGATTCCTATGTGGAAAATGCTGCTGTTTCCGCAACAGGAAATAGTTTCCTGGCGGCTGCATACAACACCACCACCGGGAAATTTTTGCTCGGCTCCAAAGGCCTGGTCAGCGAAGTGGTCCCTGAAACGGGACAGATCACAGCCAGCATTGATCATCAGAATGAATGGCTGTTGCAGATTGCTGTCGATCACAACGGCCTGCCGATGGTCAGGGGGCAGCGGAAATTTTTCCATGGCGGAGAGACTTATGCGCTTCCGGGTTGCTCCGAGCCGTTTGCCTTTGATTTTGAACGCCAGTTGCTGGTGATCCCCATCCCCGGCCCCGACCGCATCTGCCTGTACGATCCGCTGATGCTTGAGATGAAAGAAGTTCCCGGGGCCGGTATTCCTGCGATGACTGTATCGCCCAATCCGGCTTCTGACCACATTACGATCCGTTCGGCAGAAGTAATTTCCGGAATTGAAGTGTTCGATTCGGAAGGCGCGCTGGTTATTAAGAAAACGATGACTGGATCTGAACTGAAATTATCCATCCGGGACTTGCCTTCCGGAGTGTATTTCCTCAGGGGAGATGCCACGGGCCGGGTGCTGCATGCAAAGTTCGTGGTCAGTCATTGAAGAGGGCGCTCTCTTTTGAGACGCCCTTGTCCATATTGTAATTATTCGAGGTGAATGGCATCAAATCGGCAGGCTGAAATACAATGCCCGCAGGAATCGCAGCGCTCGTATTGAAAAATATAGATTTCCCGGTTGCAGGGAACGGGCATGGAAATACAGTATTTGATGCATTTGTCGCAAACGGGGTTGGGCACCTTTTCAATGGCCGAATGAGGACAGATCTCGTAGCAGGCGTCGCACCAGACGCACTTGGCGCTGTCGATCACGGGAAGCTTTACTGATGAAGTGCTTTTACTGTGTCGACGGATGTTCATTCCTCGTTGATCCTGACTTTGGTTTTTCATTTAAGAACTTTCAAAATTAAAATTTATTATGAACATATGTTCAGAATAATTATAATTTTGTATGATTATGGGCCGGCACAAAAGAAGACGAATGGTAACGAATCCTCCATTAATGGAAGGGTTTAAGCCGTTTGGCCTGGCGATCACCGACCTGGAGCCGGTCATTCTTCTTTTTGAAGAATATGAAGCCATTCGCTTAATGGATTACCTGGGCCGGACACAGCTGGAAGCGGCCCGTGAAATGGGGGTGTCGCGGCCGACATTGACCCGGATCTACCAGAAGGCGCGGCAGAGCATTGCCCGGTCCTTTATCGAGGGAAAGGCAATTTTTATTGAAGGGGGCGATTACCACACCGATGAGTTCTGGTACCGCTGCGGATCCTGCCATAAATTACTCATCAGTGAAAATCAAATAGCTTTCTGCGGCTATTGTCAATCGGATAAGATCAAAGTGATGTCTGAGAAAACACCAGCAATGAACAGGCAGAGCGCACGGGAAAACAGTCCGGGCTTTTGCATCTGCCTGCATTGCAACGATAAGGTGCCGCACCGCCCTGGCATCCCCTGCCGGGAAAGTAAATGCCCCCGGTGTGGCAGGAAAATGGTCAGGGAAAACAGTTATCATCATCAATTATATTTGAAAAAGAAAGGAGAAAACCATGAAGATCGCAATACCCAGTGAAGAAGGAACCTTTATTGCCGGTCATTTCGGCAGGGCAAGAGGGTTTGCCATTTTTGAAGTCGCCGACGGCCGGATCACCGGATACCAATACCGGGCCAACGATTTCACCGGTCACGCCCTGGGGCAGCACCACGAACACCACCACGGCGACGGAAATGACGACCACGCCTACCATTCGCACAACCGGATACTTTCCGCGCTGCATGATTGCGAAACCGTGATTGCCGGGGGGATGGGCCGCAGGCTGGTGGATGACCTGAATGCAGCGGGGATGAAGATATTTATCACCTCGCAAACGGAAACCCGGAAAGCCGTGGAGCTGTTTCTGAAAAATGAATTGGACAGCGACCGCGACGCCTGCTGTCATCATGAATGATCTCTTGCTGATTAGCCAGCAATCAGGATGATAAGAAAATTTCCCAGGCAGGAATCCTGGACTCCGGGAGTCGGGCCACGGGTTCAGATCTCCCCCTCGAAGGTCAGACCGGCAGTATCAGGCTGACTTCTTCCATGAATTCACCGTTAACAAGGGTGAAAGAAAGGTTATAAACGCCCGGGACAATGTCGGACGGGCCGGACTCGATCTGAAAGTAGGGTTCAGCCGTCATTGAGGCGATAAGGGTATCTTCCGAACTCAACGCAGTTTCCATGATGGGCCGGATATGTGCCGGATGCCAGGGGTCGGGGATTGGGGCGGAAACAATAGCGGTTGTTGGGTTTTGCTTTTTCTGCCTGTCCTGGCTAAATTGATAGCTCAGGGTGATGCCCGCGCCGGGGTTGAAGATTGTCCGGACTTCGGGAAAGATTGTCCGGGCCGAGAGGTAGGCGTCCATCCGCCATTAGTCCGGCCTCCACCATGAAGCGGGACGGAAGCGCAGCGGTAAATTGAACGCCCGCATGGGTATCAAGGATATTGCTTCCGGCAGAAGACGCCCCTTCAGCAGAATTATTTTCCGGAATTGAAGTGTTCGATTCGGAAGGCGCGCTGGTTATTAAGAAAACGATGAATGGATCTGAACTGAAATTATCCATCCGGGACTTACCTTCCGGAGTGTACTTCCTCAGGGGAGATGCCACGGGCCGGGTGCTGCAGGCAAAGTTCGTGGTCAGTCATTGAACCGGCGGGTTTACCCGTCGGTTAATTACAGTGGTTTGTGCTGAGGTGGTTTATTGGCCGCAGATTCGCAGATTATGAACGTGCATCATTCCATCCTGGGCACATCCACCGGGTCCCGGATTTCCAGGACTTCCATGCGAAGTCCCTCGCTTTCCCGGTCCTGGGCAACGATCCGGTAATCAAACGTGCAGGAAACCGGCCGGCCATCCAGGTTGCGGCCCCTGACAACGAAGTGGTCCGCTCTCTTATCCGCGACGACCAGGAGAACGATGTCTTCCGATACCGGGGTCAGGAACACCTTGTAATCCTCCACGACCCTGACAGCTTGTGCGAAAACGGGATCTATGTATACGGCGGCTTCCCCATGCTGCAGGACGGCTGAGCCGATGTCTTCGATCCAGCATTCTGTGCCCTGGACGGAATAAAAGGTGCGGTATTCAGTTTTTTCTCCGGGAGCCCGGAGGCTTTTAAAGGTATTAAAACCGCCATCGGCATAAACTGCACCCGCCTGGGTGATATAAAACCGCAGGGTACCACTCGGATAATCCCCGCTGTATCCCCGGAACAGGTCGCCTGCATAACTCCAGGCTCCAACGCCTATACCACCATAGAAATGGTACCCGGCTACACCGCAGGATGCTGGCAATACATTGCCGTCGGCCCTGCCGAGAACCCCCGGAGCTCCACCGTTATTATTATCCGCATGGAAAAAACCTGCCGCTCCATCGGTGGACGCATGGAGTCCAAAAAGAGCATAATTAATACCGGAAGATGCGGAAGTGTATCCATAGACAGAAGTGGCCGGAGTCCCTGACAAACTGGAAAAAATTCCGCTTCCGGTAGTTTGCAGGATGGTCAGCTTATCTGAAGTTGCAGGATTGTCCGTACCGATGCTGACGCGGCCGTCGCTCTTCAGGTACAGCTGGCCCGAAACCTTGACCGGGCTTGTTAGGACGGCAAGACCGGCCACTAGGAAATAAATGAATGTTGTTTTCATGGGTTTGGTATAGCAGAATTTAAAGTTCGGTCCCGGGGGTGAAAGAGAAGAGTGAGTTATCTTGGAATTTGCAAATGAATAATCAGACGATGATCCCCAGATAAGGTCTAAATTTAAGCATTTTACGCCTTATTTCCAAGTGTTTATCCTGAAAATGCTATTGAGTGGCTAAAGGGCATCGCAATTTTAACAACCCATTAAGAATCTTGGCAAATAATTAACATTTACTTCGCACTGTTCCCGGTACTTTCGCGCGATGTAATTTTTTCTTTTGATGAACCGCCGGCCTGAAGCCGGAATCTCCAATCTTACTGAATTTATATGAGGAAAATCTTCCTGCTTTTTCTGGTAGTTATATGTTCAACCATTTCATATGGTCAGCTTTCCGGCATTAAGACCATTCCGGGCGATTATGCCACGATTGCTGCGGCGGTGGCCGACCTGAACGCCCAGGGCGTGGGCAGCGGGGGCTTGACGTTTGAGGTGAATGCTGGTTATGTCGAAAATATCACAGCTCCGATCCTGGTGACTGCCACAGGGACGTCTACCGCCCCAATCGAATTCATGAAATCCGGCGCACGTGCCAATCCATCCATTACCCGGGCCGACGCTGTAACGTCAACATCCTGAATTCAGCTATTACAATAACCACCACCCTGGCCGGATGGCAGGCCGCCACCGGGCAGGATGCCAGCTCCATCAGCGCCTGGAATGCCAGGGGCAGCTGGAAGTGAAGAATGCGGCGTAGTGATCCGCCTAATTGATGACGATCTGGTCGAGCAAAATAGCTGTGTCGTAAACGCTGTCGCCCACATCGGTGCAGCGCAGGACCAGGGTGATGCATTTGCCTTTGTAGGCGGCGAGGCTGAAGGTGCCCGTTTGCCAGCCGGTCATGTAGACATCGCCCTGGTCGAAGACGATGCCCGGTGAAACGGCGATCAGGTCACCCGGGATCCCGTCGGGATATTCTTCACTGGGGGCGGATGCGCCGAATTCCGAAGCAATCCCGTCGACCGTCCGGCTGAACAGGATATCTTCCCCGGATTCTTCGGTGATCACGACCAGTTCGAAACGGTCCTGGTAGGCCGAGCCGATGTATTCCAGGAATTCTTCAGAGAGGAAATTCCATTGGAGCGTCAGCTGGCTGGCTTCCTGGGGGACATTGAACGACTGCGACAGCCTGCCGGTTTCCGTGGTGTATCCCAGTCCGGTGGAAATGATACCCATATAGGAGCCCTCCGGAGGGGAGATAAAGCCGAGCTGGCTGATGAACCGCCCGTCACCGTTGCGCGTCCATCCCATGACGCCCTCTTCGAAGTTCCCGTTGATCATTTGCAGCGTATAGCGCATATCCGCCGAGCCCTGGAGGCGGAACGTGGGATTGGGGGGATTGGGCCATGTGGTATTGATTTTGCTGACCTCCCCCGTCTTCTTTCCATTTTTTGCCAGTGTAATGAACACATCCCTGGAGACAGGGACACAGAATGCGCCATCAACCGATTCGCTGAAACCGTAATAAGTCTTGGCTCCTTTGCCCAGGAAGGCCTCTCTTAAGGGCGGGGTTTTGTCGCTGCCGCAGGCGTTGCACAGGATCACGCTTTGCGGGAACTCGCCGGGCAATGCCGAAATAAATGAAGCATAGACCTTATAGACATCCTTTTTGGTCACCACAGTGCCTGTTTTGCTGATGGTCATGTTCTTGGAGATGCCTATTTTGGGCTGGGCCCCCAGCATCATGGGCTTATAGGTCTGGTAGGCAGGCAGGGTGGTATCGGCAATTTCCCCAGTGAGCAGCGCTTTGCCGCCGCCGGAGCCGTGGGTGGCGAGCACCACCATGCCGTAACTGGTCATGTCATAAAGCCTGGCGATGTCGGCTTGCTGGTTGGTGTAGTCGTTGACCGGAAAATCGCCGCATTCCAGGCTGTCAAGGATGTTGATGATGTGCTGTCGCTCATTATTGCGCCAGGATGCTTCAAAAGCGGCATAGATGAACACGTTGCGGTTTCCGATGGTGTTCGGATCGAATGCTTTGGTGGTCAGGGACTCATTCATGTTCTTTCCCCTGGTCTGCATGGCCAGCGGGATGGTGGCAGATTTGGCCCGCTCGGCGGCTTTCCCGGTTCTTTCGGGAGCCAGTCCGCCGCGCGTATCCGACAGCCCGTCGTCTCCGAGCAGCGAGATGATGATCCCGCCCATCAGTCCGGAGGTGTATTTAATTTCAATGGCGGTGACACCGTCCTGTTCCACCGTTGCTATTTCCGGCCGGGCCCGGAGCCACTGGACCAGCTGGTCGACCGCGGCGGTGATGTTATCCTGGCTGCCGTTGAGGTAGGTGGTGAGCTGAACCGTCGCCTCCTCCTGGATGGCAAACAAATCATGCATGTCGCCGCCGTCAATATCTACATAGACCTGGAAACCTACCGGTTCCGACTGGAATGCCCTGTCGCTGCTTCCTTTGGTTGAAGCTACCGCTTTAAAATGGATCTCGCCCGATTGCGTTTCCGTGATGTAAAATTTTCCACTGTATGTCTTGTCGCCTTTGATCTCATCTCCGCTGGAATACAGATCACCGTTGTCGAACATCCGTCCGACCTCGGTTTCCATCCCGTTTGCGGCCACTTTCATCAAGATGACAGTGTCATTGATTTCGATGCCCGGAAGGGCTTTCATCCGGGCTGTCAGGGTCATGCCGACATCAACAAGGGCTTCCTGGGGCGTGATTTCCAGTTTGCCGGGATTGGTGCCTGCCGGTTCGTCTTCCCTGCAATGGGAAAAGAAAACGATCAATGTGAAGATCGCTGCTACGGGGAGCAGGATCCTTACGGAAAATCTTCTGGTATTCATGGGGATTTTTTTTGGTTAAAGGTGCAGGAAAGTTACGAAGTATTTGGAGGAAAGTCAATAGATTCAGGTAAGATGCGCCAGTGCTGTGCCGGTCATTCGGGGATGGCGATTCAGGCCATTACAGGGCAAAAAAAACCAGGAGTGAGCAACCCCACCCCTGGTATTAAATATTTAAGTTTTAGTGCCGGATCTTACCGCTCCATGGTCATGGTCCAGGCTGCGGAGCCATCATGGCCGGCCGAAATATCGACCGAAACGACCATGATTTCTTTTCCGCCCACTTCGCCGTAAGAGATCACCTCATAAATATTGGTATCAAACCCGCCGTTCGGTGGGTTGGCGCCATTGGTATTCTCTCCGCCGTAGTAGCCTTTCATGAAGCCGATGAACGCAGCGAATCCCGCTCCGTTGGTCAGGGTGATGATGGCTCTCTGCTCAGCGGAAGCGGGGGTAAACGCAAAGGTATGCGTATTGCACGAGCCGAATGGTGCGCCTGGGCTGGCGGCGATTTCCGCATCGCTCCAGCATCCGTTGGGCGAACCCATGTAACCGTCGTTGCGTGATCCGCCGTTGGTCTTGTATTCATAGCCACCGCCTGCGGTGAAGATGAATTCGTCGTCGGCCATGCAGGACCAGTCATCGGGGGTACCGACCGCTGAACCGTTCAGGAAATTCTCCGGGCAGATCCACCAGGCGTCGCTGCCCATTCCGGGACCGACGTAGATGGAGTGGTTGGACACCTGGATTTTCCAGGCGCCGGCGGTCAGGATCTCTTCGGTCAGTTCTACGCCTATGGGCCTTTCGAGGGTCATCGTCCAGGCGGCTGAGCCGTCGTGGCCTGCTGAAATGTCCACGGTAACCACCAGCACTTCCCTGCCATTCACTTCACCATAGGCCATTACTTCATAGAGGTTGTAGTCAAGCCCGCCATTCGGAGGATTGGCGCTGTTGGTATTCTCTCCGCCATAGTATCCCTTCATGAAGCCGATGAAGGCAGCAAAGCCGGGACCGTTGTTTACCTGGATCTTCGCTCTTTGTCCACCTGCGGCCGGTGTGAATTCAAAGGTATGGGTGTTGCAGGAACCGAACGGAGCGCCGGGGCTGGCTGCGATTTCCGCATCGCTCCAGCATCCGTTGGGCGAGCCCATGTAGCCGTCGTTGCGGGAACCGCCGTTGGTCTTGTATTCATATCCGCCGCCTGCGGTGAAGATGAATTCGTCATCGGCCATGCATGACCAGTCGTCAGGAGTGCCAGCCGTTGAGCCATTGAGGAATTCTTCCGGGAGGATCCACCAGCCATCGCTGCCCATACCGGGACCGACATAGATGGAGTGGCCGGAAACCTGGAGCTTCCATGGGCCTGCAGTCAGCACATCTTCCGTCAGCACGCTGGTGGCGATAGCCACTGAATAGTCGCTGGTGCCGTTCGGGTTGGTGGCCGTCAGGACGACGGTGTAAAGCCCGTTGCCGGGATAAGTATGAACCGGGTTTTCTTCGGTTGAAGTGGTGCCGTCGCCGAAATCCCAGAGATAGGTATCCCCGTTGACCGAGGTATTGGTGAATGTGGCGGTATAACCATCCAGCACATAAGTGAAGGAAGCCACTGGCGGCGGGCCGGGGATCGGCGGCTCGGCGTTGGGATCGTCATAGTGCATCAGCACGAACTTCCAGTAGCCGGTCACGACGCCCTGGCCATCCTTTAATTCGGTTTCTACGACCAGGGTGTCCACAGCGCCATCCACCAGGGAGATCACCTTGTAGGTCACCTGGTCCTGCGGGACGGTCACTTCCTTGTCTGTAGCCACTTTCTGCAGGCCCATGAAGGCGCCGAGGCCAATAAGCTTCAGTTTCTGGCCGCCGTCTTCGAACAGCGAGAAGGTATGATTGCCGCTTTTCCAGGCCGACACGTCCGTGCCGTCAATGTTGATCATGGGATCGGAACTGGAGAAGCAGTCATTATTGGAACCTTCGGGATAGATCGTGCCTTCAGCCCAGTAATCGCCTTTGTCGTCAAACACCATGCTCCCGTCGCGGTGGAAGGTCCACTCGTCGTTCAGCATGCAGGGACGAACGCCCAGGGCTTCATTCCGGCCGAATGCCCACCAGATCTCGTTGTGCGCCGCAGGACCCACTTCCAGCGGATACTGGTTGAGGCTCACGTCGCGCAGCAGTTTCCAGGTCTTGGAATTGTCCCCGGCCAGTTTGGTCAGGACCACGTTGGGGTCGGTAATCGTCACCTCCTTGGTGTAGGAGTCTGATTTATCCCCGCTGGCGGAGGTGGCGGTCAGTTTCACGTTGTATACCCCGTCGCCCGGGAACGTGTGGGTGGGGCTCACTTCGGTCGACATGGCCGAGCCGTCGTCAAAATCCCAGGTCACGGTGGCGTAATTCTGGGATTCGTTGGTGAAGACAACTTTTTTATAGTCATTGGCGTCAACGGTAAAGGTGAAACTGGCAATGACGTCGTCTTCAGGTTCATCTTCCTTACAGGAGCTGATGAATGTTACCAGCACCAGGAGCAAGAAACCGGTGCTGAAAAGGAGCGTTTTTTTCATGGTACTTAGATTAGGTGTTAAGTTGTTAACTTATTGTAAATCAGTTAAATAAGATCAATTTATTTTTCCGGAGGCACTATTTTCCAAAAATAATTTTAAAGATAATACAATCTTGTGGAATCAGGGGTAATTTAATCATAAAATTCAATCTTCATCCACCTGGAAGACGCGGATATAATCGACCAGAAGCGTCTGGGGGAATACGGTCGTCGCATCCGGATATCCGGGCCAGAGGCCCCCCACTGCCAGGTTGAAGATGAAGAAGTGGGGCAGCCGGAACGAATCGAACAGGGCCTGCGTGTCTTTCACCTGGTGGACCAGGTTATAGTCGACATACCATTTGATCGTGTTTTCCTGCCAGACGACGCTGAACACATGAAAGGAGTCATGAAAGCTGGCACTGCCAGGCAGAGTGTAGGATCCGGTGCGCGACTGGTGCCCGCCGTCGTAATAATGGATCGTCCCGTGCACCTGCGACTCGATATGCCCCAGGTATTCCATGATATCGATCTCGCCGCAGCGGGGCCAGCCGACCTGGCCGATGTTGGCGCCCAGGGTCCACAGGGCGGGCCAGATGCCTTTGCCATAAGGCATCAGGGCGCGGATGTCAATCCTCCCATAGGTGAATTGTTTTTTATCCCGGGTGACCATACGGGCGGAATAATAATTGTTGTTAACCTTGGTGGCCTTGATGTTGAGTTTTCCCTGGGAGATGAAGGAATTCTCAGAAGAGCTGGTATAGATCTCCCATTCCTCGTTGCCCCATCCGCCTCCGCCCAGTTCATGGGTCCAGTTGTTCGTGTTGATCAGCGGCCCTTCGAATTCATCGCTCCAGACCAGTTGCATGCCCGGATATGCATCCGGCGTGATATAGCCGTCGGACTGCAGTTCCGGTTCGAAATTGTCATCATTCTCAATATAAATCCGCATGGATGTATTGGTAAACACGGCGCCCTGGATATCCGTCAGCCGGACGTCGAAATAATCGTCCATCTCGAAGATATTGTCACCGATAACGGTGACGTCCAGCTTCTTATCCGTCTCGCCGGGCTCAAAAACCACCGATGTGGATCCGACCGGGATGAAGTCCTCGTTCTCCCTGGCCCAGCCCGCCGCGGTCGACCATTTGAAGCTGACCGCTGCGTCAGAGGGTCCGGACAGGCGTACGGGCACCTGGAACACCGATTGTCCCGCGGGCCCTTCCGCTTTGATCATCCGGTTGTCGAGCCGAAGCTCCGGGATGAACGGGTCGTCGTTGAGGATCATGACCTTGCAGGTGCCTTTGCCCGGAAGGGCGCCTTCCAGGCCCGAGATGGTCACGCTGAACACCTCATCGGGTTCCCAGGCGTCATCCTGGATCAGGGCGACCTCGAGGGTGCCTTCGGTGGCGCCTTTCGGGATCGAAAGCATCCCGTCGGGCACCGCGACATAGTCTTCGCCCGCCTGGGCGGTGCCGTTGAGCGTGTTCCAGGTGATTTTCACCTCTTTCACGGCCGGAGCGCTCAGTTGCGCCCTGATCACGGCGATCTGCTGGGTGCCTGTTCCCTCTTCGGCATAAAGGCTGTCCGGGAGGTTGAGCACCGGCAGGTCTTCATCCTTTTCCTTACAGGAAGAGAACTTGACCGAAAGGATCGCAACAGTAACCAGGGATATGATGATGATGATGTTTCTCATTTTTGGATGTCTGAATAATGAATTGCTGATCAATAGCCCGGATTCTGGACCAGTTGTGTGTTGCCCAGTTCAGAAAGCGGGATCGGTAGTATTTCATGCTTACCGGCGACAAATCCTTTGAACGCGAGCACTTCAGCGGCTTTCCCGGTCCGCACCAGGTCGAACCAGCGATGGCCTTCGGTCGCCAGTTCCACGCGGCGTTCATAATAGATATTTTCCAGCGTTGCCGGGACCGAAGGCAGGCCCACGCGGGCCCTGACCTTGTCGAGCCATTCCTGCGCCGCGCCGGCGTTTCCGCCACGGACCAGGCATTCGGCTTCCATCAGGTAGGTGTCGGCCAGCCGGATCTCGATGTAATTATACGGCCATTCCAGGACGGGGTCGCCGCCGCCCGAGCTCATGAAGTCAGCCAGTGGTGCGAACTTTTGCAGGAAATAGCCGGTATTCTGGTACCCTTTTTCATACGAGGCTTGTCCGGCCTGGGCGATGCTGTCGATATTGGCGACGGTGCCTTTATACCGGTTTGTCGCCCGGAGTTCCGCCACCAGGTCGGGCAGGATGGGATTGAATCCCCAGCCTGCCGAATAGGTAGGCCCGTTGTACGCCCGCGGGCCGCAGAGCTGGACCAGCAGGTTGCCTTCTCCCGCCGGGGGGCTGGGGAACTGCCAGTAACCGATTGCGGCGTTTGAGTAAGAGATCTCGAAGATGGACTCCTTGTTGTATTTATTGTCGGGCCGGAAGATGGAGGCGTAATCGGGCAGCAGCTCATAGTAAGGCGCGGTATTTACCTGGTGAAAATGGGCCGCGGCCTCGAGCATCCGGCTTTCATCGTTCTGCCAGAGGATCACTTTCCCAAGCAAAGCGAGGGCGGCATACTGGGTGACGCGGCCGTTTTCAATTTCCGGCACGGTCAGCGGCAGGAAGGGGATGGCCTCGTTGAGGTCTTTCTCGATCTGGGCGAACACATCTTCCGGTGATGCCTGGGTAACGTTGAAGAATTCCGAAGGCGACAGCAGCTCGGTGAACAGCGGCACGTTCCGGAACAGACGGACCAGGTCGAAGTAGTAATAAGCCCTGAGGAACTTGGCCTCAGCGCGGAAGCGCTCTTTCAGCGTTTCGTCCATGGGCACGCCATCGAGCTTGGACAACAAGGTGTTGGCCCGGTTGATCCCGCTGAAGTTGCGTCCCCAGAAGCTTTCCTGGGGTCCGTTCCCCGGGTCGAGCGTGTAGCTGTTCCACGTTTCCCAGGTGATCTGGTCGCCATACGAGGCGCCGCCGGCGTAACAATCGTCGGAAGCGCAGTTGAGCAGGCCCACTTTGCTGGTGTACGTATTCACCCACTCCATCCCGAGCGGATCGTAAACCGATACCAGGCCGGCAAAAGCCTGGTCGGCGTTCTGGTAATAGTTGGCTTCCAGTGTGGTGCCCTTGGGTTCCACCTCAAGCCAGTCTTTGGAACAGGAGGTGAGGACGGCCAGGGCGACGAATGCGGTGTATATGACTGATTTTTTCATGGCTCTGCGGGATTGATTAAATGGTGACATTGATACCGATCATAAAGGAACGCGCCTGGGGGTAGAATCCCCGGTCGATGCCATAGCTGCTTCCCCCGATCTCCGGATCGAAGCCGGCGTATTTGGTCCAGGTGGCCAGGTTGTTCGAGCTGACATAGAACCGCAGGTTCTGCAAACCGATCTTTTTCACCGCGGTCTTCGGCAGGGTATAGCCGATCTGCAGGGTCTTGATGCGGAAATACGCGCCCGGGCTCAGGTGGAACGTCGACGGGTTGCTGAAGTTCTTGTTCGGGTCGCCGGTGACCAGGCGGGGGTAATCGTCGGATGTCCCTACGCCGTTCCAGCGGCCGAGGGCGTCGGTGGTCCAGTTCGCCGAGGAGATGTCGAGGCGGCGAAGCCCGTTGTAGATATCGTTGCCGGCCACCCCGGTGGCGAAGAGCATCAGGTCGATGCCTTTCCAGTCGCCCGCCAGCGTGAAGCCGTAGGAAATCGTCGGGGTCGGGTCGCCGATGAAGGTCCGGTCGTCGGAATTGATCACCCCGTCGCCGTTCAGGTCGGCATATTTGAAATCGCCGGGCTTGGCGTTGGGCTGGATCAGGTCGCCGTCGTCATTGACATAATTCTGGATGTCGCCGTCAGACTGGAAGATGCCCAGAACATCGAAGCCGTAGAAGGCGCCGATCGGGTGGCCGACCTGCAGGCGGCTGATCTCGTAGCTGCTCGACTGGAAAGTGGCTCCTGTCCGGTATTCCACCGAACCCAGGTCGGTGACCTCATTCTTCAGGTAGGAGAAATTCCCCTTGAGGTCCAGGTTCACCTGGCCCACATTCTTGCGATAGCCCAGTTCCACCTCAATGCCTTTGTTGGTCATCGAAGCCACGTTGGCGATGGGGTCTTCAATGGCGCCGACATACAACGGAAGGACAAAACGGTCGAGCATGCCGGTCGTTTTCTTGCTGTAGAAATCCAGCACCAGCCGGAAATCGGAGAACAGGGTCGCCTCCAGACCGATGTCGGCCTGGGAGGTTTCCTCCCATTGCAGGTCGGGGTTCGAGGGGGCGTCGGGGCTGTAGCCGATGATGTAATTGTCGTAGAAATAGACATAATTCCGGCCCCCGCTGACCGTGGCCAGGTAGAGGAAATCGGCGATATTGTCGTTCCCGTTCACGCCGTAGGATCCCTTGATCTTGAGGAAGCTGACGATATCGTTCTCCGGCCAGAAGCCTTCCCGGGAAACCACCCAGCCCAGCGATGCGGAGGGGAAGATCCCGTATTTGTTGTTGGGCCCGAAGCGGGAGGAGCCGTCCCGGCGGATGATCCCGGTGAACAGGTACTTTTCAGCGAAATTGTAGTTGAGCCTGGCGAAGATGGAGCTGATACGGTGCTCGGGGGATTCCCATCCGCCGGCGAGCCGGCTTTCATCCACCACGCTGTAATTCATCGAGGCTTCCTCGAACGTATTGACGGGAAGGTTGTAATAGCGCGCGTTGATGCCCTGTGAGCTTTCCTGGAAGGCGCTCATGCCTACGAGGGCTTTGAAATCATGCTGTTTGATCTTCCGGGCATAGGATATGGTGTTCTCCCAGTTGTACATGAAGCTTTTATTTTCCGCCCGGTAGTAATTGTTTTCGAGGACGGAAGTGGCGGCGTTGAGGTAATAGACCGGCGTGAAACTCACATCGCCCCAGAAGGCCATCTTCAGCCCCAGGTCCGAGCGGATGACGAGCCCTTTCAGGGGTTCCAGCTCGCCGTAAATGTTCCCGACGAAATTATCCGACCAGCCATAGTTTCCCTGGCGTGTGGCTTCGTAGGCCAGCGGATTGCTCATTTCCTGCACCACATACTGGGAGATGGCGTAAGGGTTGCCGTTCTCATCAAGTACCACCGGGTTGGTGCTGTAAGGCGGCGCGTTGGCGATCGCCGTATCGGTGATGATGAGCGGGGTGACCGGATCAAGGTTGATGGCGGAGGCCAGCGGCCCGCCGTATTCGCTGTTGGTATTCAGGGCGCCTTTGCTTTTGATGTGCGAATAGCCGAAGTTCTGCCCGAAACGAAGGTAATCGTTCACCTTATGCTGCGAGTTGATGCGCAGGGTGATCCTTTTATAATTGGAGATGGATGAGGTGACGATCCCTTCCTGGTTGAAGTAGCCGAAGGAGGTGTAATAGGTGGAACGGTTGTTCCCGCCGGAAAGGCTCAGTTCGTGGTTCTGGATGCTCGCGCTCTTGTTGAAGATGGCTTCCTGCCAGTCGGTGCCTTCGCCCAGGATGTCCGGGTTTTCGAAGACGGGCGGGAGGCCGGCATTGTCATTGGCTTCGTTGCGGAGCGTGGCGTATTCGGTGGCATTGAGCAGGTCGAGCTTCTTGGCCGGCGACTGGAGCCCGAAGTAGCCGTGGTAGTTGATGCGCATGTCCTGCGCTTCGCCGCCCTTGCCCTGCCGGGTTGTGACCAGGATGACCCCGTTGGCCGCCCGGGTCCCGTAAATGGCGGCGGAGGCCGCGTCTTTAAGTACTTCGATGGACTCGATGTCGGCAGTGTTCAGGTAATCGATGCCGCCCACGTCGACCGGAACCCCGTCGATAACATACAACGGGTCGCTGACGTTGATGGAGGTGGTTCCCCTGACCCGCACGGTCGATGCCGCGCCGGGCTGCCCCGAACTGGCGGCGATCGTGATCCCGGAGGCCCGGCCCTGCAGCGCCTGCTCAACCCGGATGATCGGCATGTTCTCCAGGTCGGCCGCCTTGACACTGGAAATCGCCCCGGTCACCACGCTTTTCTGCTGGACGCCGTAACCGACGACCACCAGTTCCTCCAGTTGCAGGGAGGTAGGGTTCAGGGTGAAATTCAGCACGTTTTTCTGGCCGCTGACCAGAGTGATCGACTGCCGGAAGGATTCATAACCGACATAACTGGCTTCGATGACCTGAAGGCCGGCGGGCAGTGAGATGGAATAGTTTCCATCGGCATCCGTAATAGTCCCGAGTTCCGTTCCGGTGACCAGGATGCTGGCGCCCGGAAGCGTCTCGCCGCTGGATTTGTCCTTCACTTGCCCTGTCAGCGTAACATCCTGAGCCTGAAGCGAAAAGGCCAGCGAAGTGATCAACATGATGAGTAATGTAAATCGGTGTTTCATATAGAATTTATGTTTAGTTATTCGGTAAATTTCTTCTCCGCAATTTCCAGCCAAAGAAAGATTAAAATTATTAAATATTTATAATCTGCTCTATCATTATTAATCAGGGAACAGCATTTAATGTCCTATCAGAAAAATATTATCATCTTTTATATGGTTAAGATTGAATTTTTCACATAAAACGTATCGGTCCGAAGGGTTAAAATGATAACCGGATTCTCATTTTGAAAGAAAATGTGAATGGATCTACCTCATCATATATCCATCCATAAAATTTTAAAATCTCAGATAAGATATTCATTGATAAGAATTTACTGAGCTAATACCCTGGCCTTTTTTTCATGCCGGACTCCGGGCACGGAAATTGATTTATCCGGCATGACCAGGGATATTCAGAATGATAATAATGCAACCTGCCTGCGAGGGCAGGGTTATAAAAAAGTAATTATTAACTAAAATCACACAGCATGAAAAAAAGTTACTACCTCTTGGCGCTGCTGGCATTTTGCATTCTGGCAGGGTATTCGCAAACGGCCGAAAAAAAATGGAATATTGGCGTGTACGGCGGCAAATCTGAGTATAACGGCGATATTGGCAATGGCTTCTTCAGCGTCGATGAGGCATTCTATGCTTTTGGCGCTTTATCGGTGTCACACTATCTCAGCCCGCGGTTTAATCTTGGCGTATATGGCAGCTACGGAGAGCATGGATTCTGGGTGGATTATGATTACGAGAACAATTTCAGGGCGAAGAAACTTTATGCCGATTTGCAGCTTCAATTCAAGTTTGTCAGAAAGGATGACGCGTTGTTCCGGCCATACATATTTACCGGTGTCGGATTCAGAAATCTATCCGATTACACCTCCAATGAAGGCAGCGACTTTGTCATTCCGGCCGGTATAGGGCTTGATCTCAAAATTTATAAGAATCTTAGCATCAGGTATGTAGGGTCATTCGGATATACGTTCGACGACAACCGCGATTTTGATGAAAGCAAAAACGGTAACGACATGCAGCTGGAGCACAGCCTGGGGTTGACCTTCAACCTGGGCAGTGCAAAAGACACCGATGGCGATGGCGTGCCGGACAGAAGAGACCAGTGCCCGGGAACTCCGGAAGGCGCATTGGTGGATGAACAAGGCTGCATCATCGACCGCGACAAGGACGGATTCGCCGATAACCTCGACGATTGCCCTGACCAATACGGGATCGCGCAATTCAGAGGCTGTCCGGACACGGATCAGGATGGAATTGTCGATAATGAGGACGAATGCCCTGACCGGGCCGGTACTGTGGAATTTAAAGGTTGTCCTGACACGGATGGCGATGGTATTGAAGACCGGTATGATGATTGTCCCACGGTCGCTGGGCTGGCCAGCCTGCGCGGATGTCCCGATACGGACGGGGACGGGTTGACGGATTTCCAGGATAAATGCCCGACGGTTGCCGGGCCGGCAGTGCTTCTGGGCTGCCCCGACCGGGATGGCGACGGGATCATCGACATCGAGGACAAATGCCCTGATGTGGCCGGAATTGCGGAGAACAAAGGTTGCCCCGAAATTAAGGAAGAAACCCGGCAGCTTTTCGAACAAGCCCTGCAGGGAATTCAGTTTGAGACAGGGAAGGATGTCATACGGAAGACTTCTTATCCGATCCTCAACCAGGTTGTGGACGTTATGATGGAGAATCCGGAATATCTGTTGTCCATATACGGCCATACCGACAGTAAGGGTGACGAACAGATGAACCAGGACCTGTCGCAAAGACGCGCCGGATCGGTAAAAAAATACTTACAGGATATGGGCGTTCCCGAAAAAAGGATTGTTGAGTCCAAAGGATTCGGTGAAACCATGCCGGTGGCGACAAACGACACTTCAGAAGGCAGAGCGAAGAACAGAAGGGTTGAATTTAAGGTGGCTTTCTGAGTATTTTGGTTTATATAGGCAAGCCCGCCCCGTTTTTCGGTGGCGGGTTTTTTTATTTCCTGTTTCATACAGAGCATCCATCGATGGGCTGCTGCCCCGGTCTTTCCTGGCCCTTCAGTTACTATCTGCTGAATTTTTCAAATCAAATCTTTTGTTAACGTCTTGTTAATTATTTTGATCTTTCTCTTTCCCGGCTCTATCTTTATCATATTCAAAGATATATATTCTTGAATATGTACATCAAACCAGAGCGCGCACGCGGCCATGATATCTTAAGATGGAACCTGATTATTGCCGCTTTTGCAGGGATTATTTTAAGTCTCTTACCGGGAATGGTTACCGGCCAATTCCCCACGGCGCAGCACCGGGGCTTTGAGGTGGCTTTGCACGCTGGCTATTTTCTGCCCCCGGGCAGGGAGAGCCGGTTTCTGAACGTGCCTCCGGAGCCGGCGTTCATGGAAATGATCTTCGCTTCGCCGGATATTTATGCCGGCATCGCCTCGCAGATCCCAGGGGAGATCACCGGGGTTGAACCCTATGGTACGCATCACATTGTGAATTACCCTTATGCCGGCACCGGAGGTGTGTTCCGATTTGGCCGCAGTCTGGGTGTTTACTCAGGGTTCCAATGGCAGGCGGGACGCCATACCCTTCCGTTCGGGATCTCTTACTTCAATCCTTCCTCGGAAAGTACAGAGGTTCTTGATGGTGAATTCACCGCTACGCGGAATGTCTGGGATTTTATGGCGGGCATACAATACCGGACCTCCACCAGCCCAGGGCTGTTCTTTGGCGCCGGGCCGATGGTTTCCGGTTATTGCTACGGGGAAACGGAAGCCGTTGCGGGTGATTATGTTTTCACAGCCGCACCTGCGCATCACTCCTGGACAGCCGGACTGTCGGCTGACGCTGGCGTGGTGGTGATCGACCGGCACCCCTTCCGCCTCGATGCCCATGTATCGGTCAAAATTCTTTTCCCGGATCAGGGTCCGCTCGTTCTTCCCGGTGCCGGTTTCTCGTTTAGTTATCATTTCGGCCGGGAACGCGACGACAAGCCGCATGCATTAACCCAGGGCCATGTCAGTGCATTTTCATACGGCACGGCCGCTCCATATTATCCTGCACATATCCGTCCTATAATGGAGCCTGCAGATACAACCGCCGCAACGGCTGTGGAATTCAACCCGATTCCCTATTTTCAGATCGAAGCGGATCCTTCCGACATTGTGCCCGGTGGACTGGCCTGGCTCAAAATGAACCGGTTTGGCGATGACTGGGCGATCTGGCAGGCGGAATGGACCTGGATCGGAATGGATTCATTGCATGAGCAGCGCGCCGGTCTCGTCATCGACCCCGATGAAGCGGCCATCTTTGTCCATGTTCCTGCGACATTCGTCCCGGGCCCCTATCTCCTCTCGCTGTACTTTTCCACCGGCGACAGTCTTCAGCACGAGGTTCATCTGCCTGTGCCGGTCTCCAGCCCGGACCGGCAGGCACTCATCAATCAACTGGACAACGATCAGCGACAGTTATACTATTCCACCACCGATATCCTCCGCAGGTTGTGGCGAAAAAGGGACAGCCTGACGGCGCACCGCGACAGCCTGCGCATAGCCGCCGACAGTGCCTGGGCAGCCCGCGAGCGGGCCGAAAAAAATGCCCGGAAACTGGTCGCCATCGACCGTTACCTGGACCGGCTGCCCGGAATCATGGGTCCGCAGGTCGACGACCTGCTGGATTCCCTCCGGCGCTTAACGGAATCGGGAACATCCATCCCTGATACGAACGCCATTGATGAGATGATTGCCGCCATTCAGTCGGCTATCGACGATTGCAACCGGAGAACGGAAGGCATGAGGGAGCGGCAGAAAACCCTGGCCGAAGAGATCATCAAGATGAAAAAAGCTCAGGAGGAGATCATGGAACAAATCCATCAGCTGTTCCTGGCCAACGGATTTACAGGCAGATATGGCTTCAAAAAGGATGGCGGATACTCCCTGGGGTATATCGGAGATGAAAATGCAAACACGGATTATGGCAATTTACCCTGGGAGCAGGAGGTCTACCGGCTGAAGAAGGAATTGAAGAAGATGAACAAGGAATACAAGGAGCGCCTGAAGGAGCAAAAAGAACTACCGGAAAAGATCGAAGAAAATGAAAAGAAATGTGCGGAACTGCAGGCCGACCTGGAAGAAGCCCGCAAGCTACGGGCGAAGGCTGACCAGGTACAGGCGTTGAAGGACCGGATCCGCAAAGAATGTGCGCACGTCAAAGCGCTGGTAAATGATTTACTGAAATGGTGCAAGGCTAATCCGGATTATTGCACGTTCCTGGATGAACTTGAGGAGTTCCTGAAGGAAGACTGCCCGGAGACACCGGCGGAATGGGAGGTTTTCTGGAATAAATACCAGGATTTGTTAAAATTGAAGAAGGATAAAGAAAAGGAATCAGAGGACCTGGTCAGTGAGAAAGACCGGGAAATTAAGAAAATTGAAGATGCCATCAAAGACGACAATACCCAGATCGATTCAACCTGGGCCGACGAAGTGAAAATCCGCAATGATGAGATCCGCATGCTTGAGGATGCCAAAAAACAAAAGCAGCGGGATGAACAGGCACGGAAGGAAGAAGAGGCGAAGCAGCTCAGGAAGCTGACAGACTGCTGGGAAAAGATGGCGCAATGGCTCAAGGATAATGAGGAGAACCTGGAGGCTTCGAATTCCGAATATTTGTCGGCCATTGTGCAGGCTGTCGCCGAATCGGCCGGAGAGGGCGCAAAGGATGCCGCCAAGGGATATGTATCGGGCGCATCCACCGGCGGGATGGTGATTTCCGGCGCCTCGGCTGCGTTGTTCAACCTGATGGCCAGCCTTACATATCTTTATATGCAATACCGCGTCGAAGGGGCCGCAAAGAAAGTGATGGACAAGGTCATGAAACATAAACTCGCGCCGCTGATCCACCTTGATGAACAAATGTGCGGCGTCATCACGATGAAGGATGGTACCAGCTATTTCTACATCAAAGTCGGGGGCAAAACCTTATTGTTCAAAATTGCCGAAGGCAGTGGACTTACGTTCGAAGGAGAAGTGGGATAGTGACCCGCTTCCTGGTCCGGCTTGTTGCATTTGGCGTTGCAAAACCTGCCAGTGTTAAGACCAATATTGGCAAAGAATCCTAGAATTCAGGATAATTCGTATTGAATTTCGGATTATCCTGAATTTTTTCTGACGGACAATCGTCCTTTCGCTGTTTTTCGGATAAACCCGACTCATCGGGCAATATATTCATTTCCTTTCCCGGTTCACATTAATCCAGCGGGTCCCTCCGGCCGTCCGGATAGCAGCGGAACACGTGGTCGCCCGAGATCAGCAGGCCCTGCGCCGACTCCCCGCTGTCATCAATCCTTACATCGGCGGAGATGACCCTGCCATCAAACATCGCACCGATCTCCTGCTGCTCGTTGTGGGCGATGATCATGCGCTTCAGGCCTTTGTATTTCAGGAACGTATCCACAAATTCCTGATTGATCTCCGGTGCGTCGGAAGCCAGACCGGAATAACCCCGGTACCATTGCGGGCCGATCGGCCCGAGAATGATCGACTCGGGGCTTCCGTCCTTGATCCGGTAGTCGGAATTCAGATAATCCCTTACGGTCTGGTTGATATCTTTGAAGGAATAATCAAAAATGGCAAACTGTGGAGATATCCCCGCGTGCAGGAACAGGTTGTCATTGATCCTGAGGATGGTGTTGAGGCTGCGCAGCCAGGCGCCCAGGATGGTGTTCTTTTCAAGAAGCTGGCGGTAGTCGGTCAGGAAATACTGAGTGAAATACCGGTACTTTTCGTTCAGGTAGCGGTGGTCGCCGGTCAGGGCCATGATCTCGTGGTTTCCCAGGATCAGGTGAACGTTGCCTCCGGACTCGCGGGCCTGGCGCTGCAGATCGTACACGTACCAGAGCAGCTCCGTGACCATCGGCCCCCGGTCAAACACATCGCCCAGCAATACAAGGTGCCCTTCGCCAAACGTCCACCGGAGACTGTCGTCGATGACCCGGTTGCCGGCCAGCAGCCGGACCAGTGCGTCATACCTGCCGTGCAGATCCCCGACGATGAAAATTTCTTCCCGGGTATGTATTGCACAGGAATCCGGAACGTATTCGCCAAAGATGTGATAGGCCGGCAGCCCTGGTCCATTGCCCGTGACGACCGTATCCGGTTTCTCCGTAATAATGGTCTTCTCAATGATCCGCGTCAGGTTCTGCTCCTGCTTTCGCTCAAACCAGGTCATGATCAGCTGGTCTTCGCCTTCGCGGTAAATGTATGGCCCGTCATGCAGGTCCGGGACCGAATCCTGGCTTTTGTACTGCTTTTCCATCATCAGCAGGTAACGGAACAGCGGCGACTGTATATCGGGTGTGGCAAATTCACCGGCCCGTTTATTCTGTAAGTTGGTGCGGAGCGGATCCGCGCCCCGGTCGATCAGGATCTTGCACAGTTCCAGATTGCCGAGGCCGGCCGCTTCCATGAGCGGCGTGTTGCCGAAACGGTCCGTTTCATTGACATAGGCCCCATATTCGATCAGCAGGCGCACGAGACGCGGGCGGTCCATGATGACCGCCCACCGCAGCGGAGAGTGGTCCCCCGATTTCATTTCAGGATTAGCCCCTTTGCTGAGCAGATACGCGCTGACACTGAACTGATCATACCGGATGGCGTAATACAGGCCGGTTTTCCCATTGCTGAACACCAGGTTCACTTCCGGCCGCTGTGAAAGATAGAAACTTAACGCCGCGAGGTCGCCGGTCCGGATGGCCGCGATGGCGGCCTTTTCCTCCTTATCCAGCGCCAGTGACGGCAGAGTCCATCCCAGCAGCAACACTATCAGTCCTATGGTTATGATCTTATATTTCATCCCTGTCGGCTTAATGATCAGCGCCCCTGGCCCTTTCGAAAAATTCGGTCTGTATCCTGCGGTCGCTGTCCAAAACCCTGTAAAATCCATCCAGGTATTCCAGCGCCTTCTTTTTGCGGCTTTCTTCCAGTAAGGGATAGGTTTCAAACAGGGTGTAGATTTCCGGTTTTTTCATCCTGAATACTTCGATGGTATGATAAACGATCGGTGCGTCTTTCAGGAATCCACGGTAGACCCGTTCGCTGACATCTTCGGTGCCGATCACAGGGTGCGGTTCCGCATACAGCGAGCCGACCAGGCCGCTCCAGTCGAAATCGTAGGGGATGGCCACCGGCGGGCGTGTTCGGGCCGAGTCGACCACCAGGATGGTGTTGTGCAGATCCCAGCTCGAATAATCCGTGTTGCCGATCATATACTGGAACATGTCCATCATGCAGGTATGCAAAGGGAGCATCCGGTTGGGATGGATCTGCTCATTTTCAATTTCCATGGCGTGCAAACGCTCCGCCAGGTGCTTCTCCCGTTCGATGAAAAAGGCGAATCTCTGCAGGGTGTCGGGCTTTTTTCCCGGATAGATATAACTGATCATCGCCGGCCGCACCCGGAAGGAACTGTCGGTGAACAGGTTGAATGTCCTGTAAATCAGGTACTCAACAATGATATTTTGTTCGTAGAAATCGGCTTTATTGCAGTGGGTGACGAGTTTCAGCGCTTTCTGCCCTTCAAACGGGGTGTTTAGGGTTTCTTTCTTTTTGAATTCCAGCCTCAGGGGTGGGAAGGTGCATACATCCTTCTCCCGCCGCGTTTTTCCGCGCGACCGGACCTCCACATTGATCGTCCGGGTCATTCCATCGTTGTCGGTCAGGGTCATCAGGGCCGGAAACAGGGTCGAATCGTCGGAGTTGGAGATCACTTTTTTAAAATCGGCTTCCAGGCTAAGCTGCAGGAGCTCGTCAGATTGAAACAACGGCAGCGGATCGCCGGCTTCCTGGCCCAATGCAGGAAACTGAACTGTGAAGAAGATGGAAGCTATGCAGACAAACCAGGCTTTTTTCATCATACAGACCAGATTTACTAAGCGATGTAACCGTATTCTATCAAAACCATTGAAACCGGAAAAGGTTTCCGTTGAATGAGCGAAAGTTGAAAAAAACGAGCATCAGTTCACATTGTTTACTACATTTGATTGAGCAAATCACAAATGAAATATGGGTAAAGTTAATGATCTTTTGGTTGCCGAATCGGAAAAATATGTTTCCTCCCTGCTGGCGGATAACAGCAGTGGGAAGAACATTTTTCACGACCTCAGCCGGACCCTGGAGTTGAAGCGCAGCGCGGATACTATAGGCACAAATTTGGGTTTGACGGAGGAGGATATGGCCTTGCTCAGGCTGGGCGCTTTATTCCTTTTTTCAGGTTGTGTCCGGTCCGTCGACCGGTACCATGAAGAAAGCGCGGCCATTGCCGCGGCTTTCCTTTCCGGGCAAGGCGCGGATCAATCAACCATTGACCGGGTGCGGGAACTGATCCTGGCAACCCGGGCCCCGCAGGATCCAAAAGACCCGGTGGCTGCGGCGCTGTGCGACGCGACCCTCATGTTCACTGCCTCCGGTAATGCCCTGGAACAGGTGGATCTGCTGTGCGACGAAACGATGATGAACCAGCCGGGCCTCAAGCGCAATGCTTTCGAAAAGGGCTTCGTAGAGTTTCTCAGGGGCCACGCTTTCTTCACGGAATATGGCCGGACCGTGCTTCAGCCCCATAAGGAAGACCTGGCGCAGCGCATCTCCGAGCGAATGAAGCGCCGCAAGCTGGTCGAGGGGAAAAAGGAAGACCCCGGGAAGAACAGCATTTTCTATTCCAGGGGGGTAGAGACCATGTTCCGGATCACGGCACGCAACCAGATCAACCTCAATTCCATCGCCGACAACAAGTCCAACATCCTGATCTCCGTAAACGCCATCATCATCTCCATCATCATCACGATGCTGGCCGGCAACATCGGGAATATGGCGCAGGATATCGTCCCCATCCTCGTTTTCCTGCTGATCTGCCTTACCACCATCGTCATCGCCATCCTTTCGACCCGGCCCAACATCGTGACCCGGAAATTCACCGGCGAGGACCTGAAGGACAAGAATGTCGACCTGATCTTCTTCGGGAATTTCAGTAAGATGGACTTTGACGAATACCTTATGTCATTGAAAGAAATGATGAAGGATGATGATCACCTTTATTCCACGCTGATCCAGAACCAGTATTCGCTGGGCAAGATCCTTTCCAAGAAGTTCAGGCTGGTCCGGATCGCCTACAATGTGTTCATGTATGGCATCATCTTCACGGTTATTGTATTTTTTGTCAATTATATCATCACGCAACACCTTATCTGATTTGCAGCGCGCGATGAGCGGAGGGATATTCCAACAATGCGGGTCCGGAGAATCATAGGTATCAAATGGTGGCCGGTTTTCCTGGCTTTTTTCTGCCTGGCCGGCTGCGCCCAGGATCAGCAGCGATATGCATTTTACGAAAGGCAGGGTTACTCTTTTCCATACGCAATCGGAAAGCCGGACCGGACCTGGCGCCTGCCGGCCTTGCTAGTGGAGATTTCCGGTCTGGGTTTTATTGACACACAGCGACTGGCTTGCGTCCAGGATGAGCGGGGCACGGTTTATGTCTTCAATCTTCAGTCAGGTAAGATTGAACGGGAGATCCCCTTCGGCGATCCAGGGGATTATGAAGGAATGGAGATCATCGGGGATGACGCCTGGATCCTGAAGAGCGACGGGACCCTGATTGAAGTTAAAGGTTATCTGGCGGCCGGTACGCCGGTGGTCAACCGGTACGAGACGATGTTGTCGCGCCGGAACGATGCCGAAGGACTGGCCTGGGATGCCGGGCGAAAGGGATTGCTGATCGCCTGCAAGGAGGAGCCGTTCCCCGACGGAAGCAAGGCGGAAGGGGTGAAAGCCATTTACCGGTTCGACCTGGAAACCCTGGCCATGGATGAGGAACCTTTTTTGCTGATCCGCCAGGACAGCCTGAATCATTACCGGGCGCTGGGAAGCCCCGCCGGTGGAGTTAAGGATGCGTTTTCCGGTCCCGGGGACAAGACGTTCAAGCCTTCCGGACTGGCCATTCACCCGCAAACCGGCGAACTGTTTGTCCTGGGTTCTGCCGGCAAACTTTTACTGGTCTTCTCCCGCGAAAACGAACTGAACGCCCTTATCGGCCTGCCGCCCGCCCTGTTCCCGCAACCGGAGGGCATCTGCTTCAGCCCGGAAGGGGAATTGTTTATTGCAAGTGAAGGCAGAGCCGGTGCCGCGAAAATCATGCATTTTTCTGCAAACCGCTGACTAAACGGCCGGCTTTGACCCTGATTGCCGGAATGCCTTCCGGATCAATCATCATTTATACAGAACCAGCCTGATGTACCCGTTCTGTGCAGGATTATTGACCGGGATCATTTCATGGGTTTTATCCGGCCAGTCTTCTGTATGGGTGATGGTCTGCAGGTAATTATACACGTTGCCCTGTGTAAGAAAGACATCGGAAGCGCTCCATGATTCGTAGGGTGGGATTCCCTGTGAAACCACCAGCGTATATGTTGAGGTCATGGGTGGGCTGACAAAGGAAAAAAGCCCCGTTTCGTAATATTCCAGGATAATCGTGTTGTTCTCTTGGAGCGTGATCGTTGCGGTGCCGGAACTGCTGCCGTTGCCGCTTAACAACCCGTTCCAGACCGCGGTGTAGACATTGCCGTTGCGGGTCAGGGGGATCTCCACGGGACTGGGCCATCCACCCATCGTTTCTTCGCTGTAGGTAACCTGCCCGTTCAGCTTATTGGTCGTGGACGTCTTCATCCAGACGTTGACGCTCAGATCGAAAGCCCGGTAGCCTGAGCCGGAGAAAACGGGTGATTTGACGCTGATGTCGCCAAAGGTGATCCGGGCGTAGACACCGGCATCCTCACCGACATCGATATTGCCGCTGAAATAGCCATTCAAGGCATCGACAGTGCCCAGCTTTTTATCGTCATCGTTCCGGTAAATGTCCACCTTGCCGTTGTAATGGATCGGCGAGGTGTACACGCTGTCGGTTTTATGCACTATGGATCCGCTGATGGCATTGCCGCTGATCGAGGTGATGCTGACCGACAGTTCCGGGATGAACAGCCGCACGGCATTCACCCCGGCCTCAACGATCTGGGGGACCAGCACCGAAGCCTGGTCTTTCACGCATTCAAAGTCGATGTAGGGATAGCCGCGGTCGGGGGTGTCCCACCAGAAATAGGTCAGGTCTTTGCACATTTTAATCTTGATGCCGCTGACCTCCTGCTGAAAAGTCCAGCTGGGCAGGTGATAGGAACAATCGTTAAGGTCGGGCAAAGAATAGGTATATTCCGGGTGGATCTGCGGTAGGAACCCTCTTCCCTGGATGGTCTGGTTTGTGAAGAATTTTTCATTGGTGTACGAAGCCAGCCTGTGTGCGATGTTCCTGATGCTACCGGCTTCACGGAAAGCGGAAAGCAGCTGTTCATCCACTGGTTCATTGGCCAGGTCGTCGATATCACTGTATATTTTCTGGAACAATTCCTCATAGGGATCGGGACTGCCGAAATGCTCCAGCAGCGTGATATCGCTGAAGGGCGCCGGGTGGCTGTCGTCGCGGACATGGGCCGGGCAGCCCATATCTGCGATCAGGTGCAGCGAATGGCCCAGGCAGCGGTAGGCTTTGGCCATATACTGGCTGCGGAGGCCCTCGTCAGCGGTCTCCAGTGCCGCCTGCACAAAACCGGCGCCATTGTTCCAGGTCCATGGATTGTCCGGGTGGTCGATGGCCCAGTCCAGCTGGTCGACACGGGGATTGAATGTGATGTAGCCCCCCAGTTTGTTTTCCAGGTATTCCAGGTGATCCTTCAGATAGCGCTCACCCCTGGGCTTTGTCGGGTCGTAAAAGTGACGGAAACTGGCCGGGAGTTCCGGCTCGTCGGCGCTGTAACCGCCCTCCTCAAGCCATTTTTTGATACTATATTTCTTATCGCTTTCAATGACTTCCGACAATCCCCCATTGGTCACCGCCGGGCCGGTCATGCCCTGGCCGTTTTCGTAAGCGAAACTATAATTCCTGAATTTCTCCAGCGGAGTGGAGGAGTCGATGAAGCGTTCGTGGAATTCATCGAGGATCACCCCGTTGAATTCACGGTGTGAACGCACATTGTCATAACCTGTAAGCAGGACGGCGATAACGGTGTAGGCAATGATGCCGCTAAAAAATGCACCTGTTCTTTTCATGGCTTCTTCCTCCCCGATTAAAACCTGGTGATCTTCCACGATTTGTCGCCCGTCACGGCAAAGCTGACCGTGTAGGTCTTTCCGTCATCGGTAAACTCGTATTCGGCGTAAATGGCCGAGTATTGCCCCAGTTTGCGTTCCCTGAACGCATTGGCGAATGCTGTGAACCGGGCGGGGTTCTGGTTGCCCAGCGCTTCAGTGTAGAACGCATAGGCGTCGGGGGTCATCACCAGGCGGATCTGGGCGGTATCGCCCGTCAGGAAGGCGTCTTCGGCCAGCTGGGCGTCGGTGGCCAGCTGCTGGAGATCGGCTTCGGGCCCGGTGTCCATCGGGTTGTCAACATCTTTCTGGCAGCGGTAGCTCAGGTGGATCAGCGCGGTGATCATCAGCCCGCTGAGAAAGGGCAGCAGGAATGTTTTGAAGGATTTCATGGCAGAGAAGGATTATGTGTCAAATGTAAAGGGTGGAAAGATTCGCGGATCGGCGAAGGTTACTTTTTTTGGTCATCGGCCTTAATTTAGAACCAATCCCGTTAAAAGGGCCGGGGCCGGGCTGATGAAATGATGGGAATCAAGGAAGAAATTGACGTTCAGGTGTTCCGGTGCGTTCTTGGCCGCCATATTGCACGTGACCCTACATGCAGACGCACCATTGATCATGATTCCAGCGATGAATGAGATATCGCCGGTGGTGAGGAAAAATCTAAAACCACCTCCTATTTGATCATTATTTTTTGGGTCACGAAGAACTTTCTCTCGAAGATCATCGTGAGGATGAGGGTTTGGGAAGAATAAACCGGGTCTAAAGGGAGAATATGCCTGTGTGAACCGGATTGCCTGTGATCAAGATGTTCCTGGTGAATAATTGCACCCTGGAGATTGCTTAAGATTATCTGCACTACATCAGGGGCAGGAAGTGTATACTCCAGGATCGCCTCCGTTGATGCCGGATTGGGATAGACCCTTACGAAATAGGGATTATGACCATCAATTTCGAGAAGATCCAGCGTATTTTGACGAATGAGCCTGACTGCATAGATTGTTGGTTCCGCTATGGTGGAATCCGTCAGATTTATGCTGAATGGATGCAGGTAAGGGCTGTAAATGCCCCCGAAAATATGACCGATCAGGAAAGTGTCCTGATCAATTTCGCTAAGTTTGATGATCTCCGAATCGTAATGAGCCAGGGAGCGATTTAAAATGAACTCGGCGCTGCTTCCCTGCAGTTGCGGCATTTCTACTGGCATTTGATATTCATGTAATGTGCCATCCCCCCTCCGCGTCAACAAACTGATGGTTTTTACAAAGGGGACAAGGTCATCCTGTACCAGCTCGCCGTTTTCATAATAATACTGGCTGATCCCCCCAAAAAAGAGACTGTGCATTTCATTGACCATGCTGTCATACAGGCAGACTTTGGCAGAATGATAATTGCTTAAATATTGATTGAAACCAGTAATGGGAGTGTAGCCGTTTTCAGTAATGTCAACCGGATAAAGAAAGGGCAGATCTTCATCGATCTGGAATACTCCTGAGGAGATTGTAAATCCCTGCGTACCATCGGGAAAAATCTGGGGTAAAAGGTTGTAGTCGCGTCTTCTCAGGTGCACCGGATCGGTCAGGGTTTCAAAATTTTGATAACTCAGCTGGCTGCCGCTGTTATCAAAAGTAAATTTCCTGATCTGATTTGAATATGTCTGTGTGTAAGTGGGGTTTCCCATAGGATTATATCTTCCGTCGAAACGATGACCTCCCACCAGATAAAAAGTATCTTCGATCTTACCCAACTGACCACCTGTTATGGCAAAAACATCATCAGAGACTTGTTTGAAAAAGGGAGTAATGTCTGATCCGTTAATGATCGCTTCGATCAAGCCGGAGATCAGAACGGAAGTTAAGTCCGGAAAAGTGATGTGACCCTGCGCTGATGCTGAATAAGCATATCCTCCGATGAGATAAAGCGTATCTTCATCCTGGATAAAGTTCATATTGGTCGATTGCAAATGCTCTTTGATGCCAGTTGCCAGGGGATCAAGGGATGCCGACCAGAACTGACCGGAACCGACATCCACAACATAAATATTATCATTGTTATTACTGGCGGGAAATGACCTGAAGGGCTGGCGGGCATGAATGCCGTCCAGCCTTCCCCCAATGAGCAGCCATTTTCCTTCATGTTGTGCAACGGCGTAAGAATGCAGTCCCGGTAATCCTGGCACAACCACAGGTTCCAATTCAATTGAATAAGGAAATGGAGATTGGGCGTAAATGGATATTTGGATTAAGGATATAAATATCACTGAGGGCAAATGAATCTTTATTCTCGGGAACATCTATCTAATTTTATTCTTGCAAATATAGATGATTAAAATGTGTTCGTATCGACAGAGAATAACGCCTATACATGGGACATTCTGGACGGCGTGATCACTCAGCCTGGAAACTATTCTTTCACGATTGACTATACTGGCATTAACCCAGGTTATTATCTGGACTGTGTAAGCTGTTACAATTGTGATGATGGCTGGGGCACCGCTACGCCCGGAACCGGAACCTGGACGCTGACCTATCTTGGTCCGTTGCCCTGATTAAGGTATTGAACCATTAACCTGTTTACAAGTATATAGAGGCTGTATCAAAAGTCAAATTTTAGGTTAACCACGGAGGTAACAGAGTATACGCAGAGAACACAGAGGATTGTATATCAATCACTAAACACTCTGCGTCCTCTGTGCCTCCTCTGTAATCTCTGTGGTATTACAACTTTTGATACAGCCTCTTTTTATTTCTTGATAACACAGAAATTCTGATTTTTTATCCGGCAATTTGTGCTCTATGAAATAGATTTGAAGCGTAAGGCCTGGATCGTCCCGGGTTTTTCGGGTGGCGGTCTAAACCTTGACTTACCGGGCGTTTAATCAGCCCGTTGCTGCCGACGATCTTCTTCTGCGTCATAAACAAGGTTTCAGGGGAGGCTTTGTGCAGCGCCCCAGCGATGAATAGAACGATTGTGCACGACCCCCGAACGGCAAAAAAGGGTAGATGATCCGATAAATGATGAAAGTAGCCAGCATGGATGGGAAAGATTGAGGCTGCATTAGTGCAAGACTTTCGAAAATATTTGCTTGATTGGATACAAATTGCTTCAGAATTTTGGAGTTGTAAATCTTTCCTGCTATTTTTGGCCTGAGCCGGTCCATCCATCAGCAACACCAAAAACCTAAAACAATGCAAAAGTTATTTAAGTTTTTATTCGTGGCGTGTTTCATCGGAAGCATGCCCTTGGCTTATTCCCAGAATGTAGGCATCAACACAACAACACCCAGTCACCCGATCCATGTGGTGCAGAATTCAGGGTCTTTCGGCTCGAGGGCTGTTTTTGGCGTTAATGAATCGACGCTCACCACGCAGCAAATGTGGGGCGTAGTTGGCGAAACCAGAAGCACTGCGCTGGGAAATCCGGGGGCGGGCGTTTATGGCTGGGCTTCCGCGACTACCGGCGGATCCGCCGGGGTCAGGGGCGAAGCGGCCAGTCCGCTGGGACGCGGCCTCTTTGGCTGGGCGACCTCAGGAACCGGGGTCAATTACGGGATTTACGCCACCACTTCCAGCGCCGAGGGTTTTGCCGGATATTTCAGCGGAGGTAAAAACTATTTTGAGGGCAATGTGGGGATCGGAACGGATAATCCCGCTTACAAGCTGCACATTATCGGCACGGCAGATAAGGGTTCGGTTTTCATCGGACCCAACAGCACTGTCAACGACACCTCCGAAATCATCTTCTCTGAAGACAATATCGGGACTTATTCCATGACGTGGATGTATGACGGGGCCAATAACCGGATGAAGTTGTTCGGCAAAAGCGGCAGCAATATTTCCGGATCGCATTTCACGGTGAACCGCGATAACGGTTATATCGGTATCGGAACTGATAATCCGGTAGATAAATTTCACGTGGCGATGACAGGAGACCACCGGACCGCCTTATTCACCGGTGAGGGCCTTGGTATTGACGATGCAACGGTGTATTCCACCAATACCGCCGGTATTGCCGGCTTTTTCGAGTCGAACGGCGCAGATGCGGCGTTTGTGGTTCAGCAGCTCAACACCTCCGGCTCATTCATGAAGTTTTTCGGCCCCAACGGCGGCGAACATGAACTGATCGTTTCCAATGACGGGACCATAGATATCTTTAATGGCGCAGGGGTGCGGACGATCAACATCGATCCCTATGAAGGGGCCACTACCGCGGGCAGCCAGATCGGCCTTTACAATGGAACCGGCACAGGCACAATATTCATTGATGGCGACTACAACGGCGATGGCCGGGTGACCACACAGGAACTGGAGATCACAGGTGGCAGCGACATTACGGAGAATTTCCATGTGGAAACATGTGAAGACTTTGAAGCCCGGCCGGGCATGCTGGTTTCCATCGATCCGGACAACCCGGGGCGGCTGGTCATCACCGACAGGGCCTGCGACCGGCGCGTGGCCGGCATTATCAGCGGCGCGGGCGGTATTGAGTCGGGTTTCATCATGAGCCAGAAAGGCTCCATTGCCGACGGCGATACGCCCGTGGCCATCGCCGGCAGGGTCTACTGCCTTGCTGATGCCCGCTTCGGAAAGATAAAACCTGGCGATCTGCTGACCAGTTCGCCGGTACCCGGATATGCCATGAAGGTCAAAAATCCGCGCAAAGCCGCAGGGGCCGTCATCGGCAAAGCCATGACCGCCCTCGATGCGGGACAGGGAGAAATACTGGTGCTGGTCACTTTGCAATAAGGAGGACCGGTTATGTTGCGAAAATTGATATTTATGGCGATCCTGGCCTTTTGCGGCCAGGTCGCTCCGGCCCAGCATGACGAGGCCCGGTTGGTCACCCTGGATGGCAAACCCTTCACGGGCCAGGCTGAATTCAAGTTCGCCATAGTGGGAGAAGGAATGACCATCTGGTCGAACGATATGACGGGAAAATATGGCGAGGAACCTGCGGGCAGCATTGCCCGCCTGGTGGATCAAGGAATATTCGACCTTAGCCTTGGTGAAGAAGGGATGGCTCCGCTTTATCCCGATCTGCTTAAGATGTTCCCAAAGAAGGTTTTGAAGATATGGGTGGATGCCGGTGAGGGATTTTATCTTTTTGATGAGATCGCTCTTTCGGATGAACAATTCAAGCCTGTGGAAGAAACCCATCAGGCAGCTCCGCTGATGGAGCCTGTCGGCAATAATGCGGAACCGGAACGGGAAAACAAGCATGACGGCGCAACCCATGCCGATTTGTATCATGAGTACCGGATGATCCAGAAGGGGGCGGATAAAAAAGCCCCGGCGATGAATGAGCTGTTGCTTGCGAAAGCGCATATGGAACAGATGCCGGAACCGCGAGATGCCGGTATCTACACCTGGCAATGGCTCGGCCCTTCGAACATCGGTGGCAGGATTCGCGCCATCGCCGTGCGGCCCGATAATGCAAATACTATCTTTATCGGAAGCGTCTCCGGGGGCATTTGGAGAAGTACCAATGCGGGATCATCCTGGACGCCCATCAATGACTTTCTGCCTTCGCTTGCCATTACCTCCATCGTCTTTGACCCGGCTGACAACAATGTTATGTACGCGGCCACGGGAGAAGGTTTCTGGAACCACGACTACCTCCCGGGGGCCGGCATCTTCAAAAGCACCAACGGCGGGACCACCTGGAGCCAGCTGGCCAGCACCAACAACAATAATTTCCGCTATGTGAACCGGCTGGCCATCCATCCCAATCCCGACAGCAATCAGGTTCTTTATGCGGTGACCGGCTTTTCGCGGGTTTATAAGACGCTGGATGGCGGCAATACCTGGGTCCATAAATTCACCTGCGACGGTTCGGCGCAGGATGTGGACATCCATCCCATCTATCCGAATTATGTCCTGGTGGGCGCAGAGAACAATGCGTATCTGTCGGGCAATTACGGCACGACTTTCACAGAGCTCACCACTGGCGCGGCGGGAAAGCTTCCAAATGACTGCGGCCGGTGTGAAGGGTCATTCTGCCCTTCGAACAGCGCCCGTATCTATATTTCCATGAACCGGGACAAGGGTGAAATATGGAGATCAGCAGATTATGGCGGCACCTGGACCCGCATGAATACCGGAAATGAGTATCTTGGAAACCAGGGATGGTATAACAACATCATCTGGATCAATCCGACCAACAGCGACCAGCTGGTGGTCGGGGGCATCGACCTGTGGCGAAGTACCAACGGGGGGACAACCCTGACCCGGATCAGCGACTGGACCAATTACCATAACAACAGCTCGGAGAATTCAGCCCATGCCGACCAGCATATGATCATTCATCCGCCGAATTACAATGCCACAACAAATGCCCGGATTTATGTGGGTAACGACGGGGGGATACAAACCTGCCCGAACATCTGGAGCGTTACCACTACAGGGTGGACGAACCTGGCCGGAACCTCTCTGGGCATCACCCAGTTCTTCGGCGGTGCGGCATACCCCGACGGATCGGTCATCGTGGGCGGCACCCAGGACAACGACCATCTGCGTTATCGCGCCAGCGGATCCTGGAGCGGCCCCAACGCCTGGTTCCAGGCCCAGAGTGGCGACGGGGGCTTTGCTGCCATACATGCTACGAATTCGAATATCATTTACAGCGAATATATACGTCTGAGGATTGAAAAAAGCACCAACGGGGGAGATAATTATACGGCCGCCATATCCGGCCTCGGCGACGCGAACACCGAGTATGCGCTCTTCATCGCTCCTTTTGTGATGGATCCCAACAACAGCAGCCGGCTGATCGCCGGGGGGCAGTCGATCTGGCGTACTACCAACGATGCTGGCTCATGGGCACGCATCAGGGATTCGGTCGCCACCGACGGTTATCCCAAATGTGGAGCCATCGACATTGCCCAGGGCAATTCTGACATCATCTGGGTGGGGTATGTAACGGGCCAGGTGGCGAAAACCACCAACGGCACCGCCGCAACACCTACATGGACCCGAGTCGACAATAACGGCGCCACACCGCTCCCTAATCGGTATGTGACGGATATCGCCATAAATCCGTTTAACCATAACGAGGTGTGGGTCACATTTGCGGAAAACCAGGCCAACAATGTATGGAGGACCACCAATGGAGGCACTTCCTGGGAACAGCGAACCGGCACGGCTCCGTATGATCTGCCCGCGTTGCAGGTGAATACCATCCGCGTGCATACCGAAAACCAGAACTGGATCTATATCGGCACCGACCTGGGGGTGTTCGCCAGCGAAGATAAAGGCGCAACCTGGTCCGTTACGCCCCGCTATTCAGCCGTAGGCCATGAGGGACCGGTGAATACGGAGGTTTCGGAACTTTTCTGGCAGGGCCAGTTCCTGATTGCCGCCACGCACGGACGAGGGATGTACCGTGCTGCGCCACTGACCACGATTTATGTCGATCTGAACGCATCGCCCGGAGGTAACGGAACCATCACGGCGCCTTATCAGACCGTAACCCAGGCAGTGAACAACCAGGGACCGGGCAGCAATATTTCCATATCTGCCGGATCATATAATGAAACGGGAACCGTTTTGTTCGACCGGAAATGCAACATCATTATCACGAACAGTACTGGCACGGTGATCATTTACTGAAAAGGCAGGAGCCGGGCCGGAAATAAAATGGATGATCCCGCTACTCCCTGTCGACGCTTACATTGATGGCGCTCGGGCCCTTGAGTCCTTTGATGGCCTCAAATATGACCTTATTGCCTTCTTTGATGGGTTCGAGCAGCCCGTTCGCATGGACGAAATAATCTCTTGGGGTTCCGGTTTCCCTGATGAACCCGTATCCCTTTCCCTCATCGAAAAAAGTGACAACGCCCCGGCGGGCCGTGTCAGCGGAATCTTCGCCCGTATCCTTGGGTACGCCGACCTCGATATCTTCCGCATTGACCGTGGTCCGCTGCGTAACATCCGGAGGGGTCGATGTAATGTTGCCAAATTCATCCACATAGGCGATCATGTCGTCGGGAGAATTCATGGCTTTGTTTTCTTTGCGTTCAAGCCGCTTCTGTTCTTTCTCCTTCCGCTTCTTTTCCTTTTTGGTCCTAACGTCCTTCTTGCCGTATGTTTCGCGTCCTTTTGCCATATATAGCTATGTGTTGTTCAATCGATTCTACAGCCGCAGGTCATCGGTTGCTGGTTCATACCGGAATGGCCAGGGGCTGGCGGGCATAAAGGTAATGGAATTAAGGGAATAATTGAATGGATTCAAGGATCATGATTTTCCCGTCTGTATCGAAATCCGCTCGATCCTCCAATCTGCGCCGGGTTTGCGGATATTTTAAAGGTACAGTTATGAGAATTAATATTTAAATACTTTTTTATATAATTTTATCGCGCGATTTCAAGTAATTCCCATCAAAAAACAGTTCTATGAAAAAGATCTACAGTGCTTTAATCGGTTTGATGCTGACCACAGCGGTGGCAGGCCAGACCTATCTTTCCGAAGATTTTTCCAGTGGCCAGATGCCGCCCCCGGGATGGTCCATCTTTGCCTTCACCCAGCAGTTTACCGCCAGCCCCACCAGCAATGCCGGAGGAACCGCACCGGAATGCAAGATCTCAGGATTTGCATACAACGGAACGCTGAGGCTGATGTCGCCCGTGATGAATATGACCGGCGTGACCTCCGTTACGCTGATCTTCAAACATTATTATGACTATAAATCCAATCCGGCGCCCGTCATCGGCGTGGCCACCAAGTCATCCGGCGCATGGAACACGGTGTGGTCCCGGACGCCCACCGGAAATATCGGTCCGGAAGATATTACGGTAACCATCAGCAACTCCGACCTGAACAAGCCCAATTTCCAGCTCTCCTTCTTTGTCAACGGCCCCGTTCAGAACATGGATTACTGGTATTTCGACAACATTGTCATGCTGGTCCCCCTGAACCTCGACGGGTTCCTATCCAGCATCACGGTCCCCGGAACGATCATGGCCCCGGAAGAAGTGGGCGGCGTATTCCAGAATGTGGGCAATACGACGGTGAATTCGTTTGATGTTTCCTACCAGGCTTACAACGGCGTGGTCTACGATACCAGTTTCACCGACCTCAGCCTTGACCTCTTCGAGACCTTTGAATTTTCCTTCGGACAAATGTGGGTTCAGCCGTTCGGTACCAACGACATCACCATGTGGCTCAACAGCGTGAACGGCGTGAGCGATGATGACGTCAGCAATGATACCATCACCAAAAGCATCACCTATGTGGTCAACATCCTGCCCAAGCGGCCGGCTTTCGAAGAATTCACCAGTTCCACCTGCGGTCCCTGCGCTTCGTTCAACACATCCTTTGTGCCCTGGTGCCAGAGCCATCCCGATATTACACTGGTCAAGTACCAGATGAACTGGCCCGGCTCAGGCGACCCGTATTACACCCTGGAAGGCGGAACCAGAAGGAATTATTACGGGGTGAGCTATGTTCCCGATCTCTATGTTAACGGCGCCCAGGTTGGGACCAATATCGGCGCGGTCCAATCTGCGTATGATCAATCCATCAACCAGACTTCCTACATCGATATTGCTTCGGAATTTAAAGTCACCGGCACCATGATCCAGGTAACCACGAACCTTCTGGCCTGGGATCAGGTCGGCCAGGTCCGGGTGCACAATATCGTTATGGAGGAAAAAACGACCGGTAACGCCACTTCCAACGGTGAAACGGAGTTCCACCACGTGATGATGGACATGATCCCGGATGCCAACGGCGCCCAGGTGAACCTGCAGTATGGCGTGCCTGTCCAGCTTACCTATAACGTCGACCTGTCGGGCACTCATGTGGAGCAGTATGACGATTTGATGGTGGCCGTGCTGGTGCAGAACCAATCGACCAAAGCCATGCTTCAGACTGCCTATGGGCTTGAAAATGCGAATTATTCCACCGAATCCCGGCTGAGCATGATCTATCTCGATGGCGTGGCATTGGAAGGTTTTGATCCCAATGTGCTGGAATATGAGGTCGTCCTTCCTCTGGGAACCCAGTTCGAGCCATACCTCGAGGCCGAAACAATGGATGCGGATGCATTTACGGTCGTCAACCCGGCGTTCCAGCTTCCCGGCTCGGCCACTATTGATGTCTATGCCGAGAACCTTTACAACAACAGGCGTTACATTGTCCATTACACCGTATTTACCGGAATCGGCGACGAGGTGGTGCCGCTGGTACAGGTATATCCCAACCCCGTTACCAACCAGCTTTTCATCAATGGGGTTAAAGATGCTTCCGTGAAATTCTACGGCATGGACGGAAAAGAAGTGAAGTCACTGAATCGCTTCTCTGGAAACAGCATCGATGTTTCCGATCTCACCAACGGGATCTATGTTCTGCACATCACGCAGGCCGATGGCCATGTGATGCGGAAGAAGATCGTGGTGCAGTAAGACTGAAAAAACTGCCGTCTGATTAGCGCAGATATAAAAGCAGATTTCCGTAGAGAGCGGTTCTTTCAATGAACCGGAACCTGCGGAAATCTGCTTTATAAACCGCGCGTGCTTTGGAAAAGATGATGGGCCTGAAAGGTTCGGCCGGTATCAATATTTGATGATCTGCTGCATGCCGGTGCGTGTTCCGCTTTTCACCCGTAAGATGTATACTCCTTTGGGTTGCTCCGAAAGATCGAAGGCGTAGGTGCCCACCCGGTCAAAGTCCTTGCTCAGTATCGTTTCTCCCAGCACAGTGCTGATCTCCATAGTTCCTGAAACGCCGCTCTCGGTGATGTTCACGGTCACAGGCCCGAACGTAGGATTGGGGTAGATCCTGAACCCGTCTTGCGTTCCGGGCAGTTGTTCCCCGACGGCCGAAGGCGCCTCGAAGCCGGCGATGCGGATGACCTTATTGCCACCGCCAAAGGTGGAGAAGAGGAAATCGCCGGTAACCGGGTCGATCAGGGCGCCTTCCGCGCCGGTCAGGCCGGTGACCAGGGTCCTGGCGGTACTGATATCTGGAAGCCCGGCTTGCCCCACTTCATAAACCACCACCGTGCCGCTGGAATACGAGGACAGGACCATGGAAAGATTGGGGAAACCTGCCGATCCGGCCGGGATGTATGCAATGCCTTCCGGGCCGGTTGCAGTGGTGTACACGGATACCTCCGCGTTCTGTGTGCCCAGGATGTACTGGCCGGAAGGATCAATGGTATAGGGCACATTGTAAAGAACGGAACCGTTGTAAGACGACAGTATCAGGTTTCCTGCCCCCGGATAGCCTGCCGGAACGAAGGCCAGGCTGCCCACCGACGAAGAAACGCCATACTGGGTTAGATTTGTGCTGGTATACGTGCTGTTGGGAAGTATCTGGCCCAGTTCGTTCATGCTGTACCGGGTGAACAGCAGGGTTCCGTTCGGGGCGAAATGCACCCCGCCGTCGATGTTCGGCGCTTCGGCAAAAAGGGTGGCATCGCCTGCAAAGGCAGTAATGCTTTTGGTGACGGGATCGCGGGTCAGGGCGACGGTGTACAGCGCTCCGCCGGCGTAATTCGCGTTCCCTCCTATGTATAAAATATCGGGCTGCCCGGGCCGGATCGTCAATCCGCCGTATTGTGCTGGCAGTCCGTTGATGCTTCCCAGGTCGGTTAACGTGTAACCGGCGTTGATAAACTCAGGAGTGAGGCTCTGGGAAAATACAGGCACAGTGGCCACCAGGGCCCCGATCACCAGTGATTTCCTGAAAGCATCAATCATTTTTTGCTGAAATCTTTGTGTCAATGTTTTCATGGTTTGAAGGATTAATTTGATACAAAGATAAGAACGAATCTAAATAAAAATAAAAACCCTGAAGGGAATGATTCCCGGGATCTGCCATGATACCCTTTGCCCATCCCCGGTTATTCTTATATCTTTGAAGAAAAAACGAATGACACTTGAAGAAAAACGTAAGCGCGTAAAGCAGCTACTCGAGCTGGTAAAATCATTGAGGACTAGTTTTTTCGGGTTGAATGAGAATGGACAAATGGTCATCAGCGTCAACCCGGACACTTTGGAAGAAATGAGAGGGATCCTGGACATGGCCCGGGAGATCGATCCGGAAGACGGTCCGACGAAACGGAAACTGGAGGAAACCGAAAGGGAATACCAGCACTATGTGGACCGGTATGAAAAGTACGGGTCCCGGCCCGTCAAGTTTTAGCCCTGATCCTCTTGAAATACTGGGAATCCAGGTAATAGATCAGCCGGAGCGAAATCAGGTTGGATGCCGGCGATTCGAGCGTATTGGCGAGCTCTCCGAAATACCCGTCGTCGGGAAGTCCTTTGCGGGTGTAAATGGCGTTTTTCCAGGCCAGCACCAGTTCGCTGCCCGGGGCGAACAACCAGGTGAAGTAGGTGTCGATGTTGAATGCTCCGTAAACAAAATCATCATCGGCGGTGTAAAAGTTAGGCGTGAGGTTGCCGTCCTTTTCCAGGTCATAATACTGCCGGTAGTGCGCTGTGAAATAGTAGTACCGAACCCTCCCGCTGAAGCTGAATTTCGGGTTGATGGTGTAATTGACGTTCAGCGTGGTGGTAATGTTGGTTAAATTGCGCCGCCCGAAAATGATGCTCAGGTCTCCCTGGCCGGAGGTGCTGTCGGTGACATAGCCGATATTGTTGAAATTTCGGCTGTAGGTAGCCGAGAGCACCAGGAACAGGTGCTCATTGACCTTGTACCGGGGCCCGAGCCGCAGGGAATACCCGAACTGCCCGTAGTCCGAAGCCCAGGAAATGCCCGGCATGATATCGAGCACAAACGTTTTGTTGTAATCGGGCGAGTAAAAACCGTTTATTGAATAGGAGGGTGGGTATTTCACGAACCAGCCTTCGTTGCGGGGTTCGAAATAGTCTCTTTGTTCCAAAGGGTTGATTGTGGCAAATAACCCTACCGTGAGCCTGTTCCGGAACTGCGTCCGGTTTTCGAACGCGATTTCCAGGTTGGTGAATTCCCTGGGCGCGTAAAGTTGTTTGTACTCAATGCCGATTTCGTTGTACATGTCGAGGATGCGCCAGAAGGGTTCATAAAAACTATAGCTGAAAAAGGCCTCGTTTTCGAATTCGTTGTTGTTTTCCAGGTAGCCCAGGTCGTTGGGGTCGTAAGTATCGGAGATCATTTTCTGGGAAATGCCGAAATTGGCGTTCCCGCTGATCTTTTCCAGTTCAATGTCATAAAGGAAACCCAGTTCGCTGTTGCCGGCCGGGAAATACTTCTGGGAAACATTCACCATGCCTGAGGAGGCGAAAAGATTCCGGCGGTCGCGGAACTGCATCTCTGTACCTGTTACGTTGGCAGTGTATTCTTCCCTGCCGCGGTACACATTGGTATTGTAAAGGCTGATGTAGGACTTGTTCGGCAGGTTCTGATCGGCCACTACCATGCTGTAGTTGGAGAAAGGCTGCGTAAGGATCTCTGGGGTGTCGCCCGTGGAATCCCTGACCGTGGCGTGCGCCGGGGCGGTCATGGCGTTAAAGATCCCGATACCGGTTCCCCCGGCGGTGCGGCCGGACAGCTTCGTGGCGTTCAGCAGGCGCGTCTGCCCCGGGTTCTCAATGATGTCTTCCGGAGGATAGCCTGATTCGATCTCATCGTGATGCATGGGCTCGGCCCCGATGCGGCGAGAGTAGAAAATTCCGCCGCGGGAGAACAGCTCGACTCCTTCTGTGAAAAATTGCCTTTTCTCACTGTAGTATGTCTCGAACGGCCCCAGGTTGACCACCTGGTCGTCGCTGGGTACCTGGCTGAAATCGGGGATCAGGGTCATGTCGAGGGTAAAGCTCTCGCTGAGCCCGAATTTCAGGTCCATCCCGCCGTTGAGCTTGAAATCCCAGCCACTGGCATCGGGTTCCTTCAATAAGGAAGTCGACAGGTAGGGCTCGAACGACAGCCGCAGCGGCGGCCGGATGTTTTCGAACCCGGTCAGAGTGCCGGCCTGGTTCAGGATGCCGTCGACTTTTTTATCCACGAAGTTCCAGTGTGAGATCTCTCGGGTGCGCCGCACTTCCCGGGCGAAGTTAAGCCCCCAGGTTTGTTCCGGCAGTTTGGAGAACCGGAGCGCCGACCAGGGGATCTCGATTTCAGCCACCCAGCCTTCCGCGGTGATCTGTGTTTCGCTTTTCCAGACCGCATCCCACGAAAGATCTTCTCCGGTCGAAAAGGTCTTGTTATCAAGCTGCACCCCGGATGCGTAAAGGAAGAAATCAAAGCTGTTCAGCCCGTCGTTGTACGGTGAAAAACTGACCAGGAAAAAGTCGGCATTCAGGTCCTCCGAATCACGCGGGCCGAGCTCGCGCATCACTTTTTGCGGTTCGTCGTCGAACATCATCGCACCCACGTAGATCGCCCGGTCATCGTAGACGATGCTGACACGCGTCTGAAATGAGGGTTCAGCGCCGTTATACGGTTCGTACTGCACCCAGTCGACAGCCGCGTCCGCTCCCTGCCAGCAGACGTCCGACAGATCGCCGTCAATTTTGGGTCGCTCGGCGATCCTGCTGGCATTCAGCGCTTTCTTAGCCGGTGTCTGCGCCAGCAGCGGCATTAAAGCATGAAGCAAAAAAAACAATGTCAGAAGTCGCGCCATGGCCTGGTTATTCCACGGCGCTAAATTACACGATTGTCAATGGGCATTCACCAATCTCTACAGCAATTTTTCCAGAAAATACGGCATTTGCTTCCGCCACCAGTTCCAGTCGTGGTTCACATCGCCGCCCCAGATGTCGATCCAGGCAGGGATTTTTATTGACCGCAGGATTTCCTGTATTCTGAGCGTATCGGACAGCATGCGGTCCTCAAAGTCGCCCCGGCCGCAGCAAATGACGATCCGGCTATTGCGGTAAAGGTTCAGGTAATGTTCGTCGGAAAGATTGCTCAGATAGTGGATCGGGGAGTTGAGATAGACCACATCGTCCATGTACGGTCCGAAAAAATGTTCCGTGGAGTAGACGCCGCTCAGTGCGATCAGGCTGTCGAAATGTTCGGGGAAGCGAAAGAAGAAGTTGGCGCTGTGGTAAGCTCCGAAAGAACAGCCTGTGGCCATCAGCCGATGCACGGCGCCCTGGTTGTCGCGCCTGCTGTATTCCCTGATCTCCGGGATCAGCTCACGGGTAACGTATTCCACGTATCGTTCATGCAGCCGGATCCGGTCGAAGGGATGACCACCTTCGGCCAGCAGCGACTCGCCGTCGATGCCGTCGCAGGCAAATACCTGGATGCGGCCGCTGTCGATGAACATGGCGATGGCGTCGATCATGCCAAAGTCCTCGTACTGGTAAAACCGGCCGCGCGAGGTGGGAAAGACCAGGACCGGCTTGCCGGCGTGACCGTAAACCTTGAATTCCATCTCCCGCCCGAGTGAATGGCTGTAGCGCTTGTGGTACTCGGTTCTCATCAGGCTTCGGTCTGGTGGATGAGGGCGATCATCCTCTTGATTTCCTCGCGGCTCCCGGCGCGGAACATATAGGCGTAATGCCCCATCGCCCGGCTGAACACGGCGGGGATGGGTTCGTGCTTGACCAGGTTCGGGCCCAGGGCGGCAAGGATCTCCTCGTGGCTGTAGCGATACTTTTTGTGGTTCTTCCTGCTGGCATAGGCCGTAAAGTACTTCCCCTTTAACGGGCCATCGACGGTGGCATTTGCGACCATGCTGGCCCATTCGCGGTAAATATCCATGTCATGGCCGAAGTTGATGGCGTCCGTCACCCAGGCGCCCGGCGGACGCATGTTCACCTCCAGGGCGTAGAGTTCGCCGTCGCGGCGGGAGCGGAAGAACTCCAGGTGAAAAAAGCGCTCCCGGGCATCGTAGGCGGCGAGGATCTTGCGGCCCGCCAGCGCCACTTCCTCCTCCACCTGGGGCAGGCCGATGTAAAAGGCGTGGTCGTCGTCGTTGACGAAATCCATGATGCCCTTCTCGCAAACCGTTCCCGATTCAAAAAGGATTTTGCCGTGCCGGTCGATCAGCCCGTCGTAAGTCATGATGTCGCCGTCAATGTATTCTTCCGCGATGAATTCCACTTCTCCGGGCGCATTCTGGAAAAAGCGTTCCAGCTCCTCATCGCTGCCGATCTTGTAGGTCATCAGCGCCCCGGAACCTTTGTCGGGCTTGATGATGATCGGATAGCCGCAGGATCGGACCAGGGCGGCGGCTTTCCTTTTATTGATGTTGTCGATGTACGGGATGGCCCTGACGCCGCTCTTGCGGAAATATTCCTTCATCCTCGTCTTGCGGCGGATATCCTGGACCGCTTCGGCCTTCATCCCGAAGATGTTAAAATCGGTGCGGATCCGGGCCTCGGTCTCCAGCCAGTGTTCATTCAGCGATTCAAAACGGTCGATCTTTCCGTACCGGTGCGTAAAGTATCCCACTGCCCGGAGGATTTCCTCGTAGTTTTCCAGGCTGTTCACGCAGTAATATTCGGTGAGCGATATCTTCAGGCGGTCGTCCAGGGTTTCATAGGCCGTATCGCCGATACCCATTACATTCACCCCGAATTCATGCAGGTGATGGCTGAAATCTTTGATGAAACCGGGAAAGTGGACGGAAAGGAAGATGAAGTTCATTAATACAAGGTTTTTGGAGACTTAGCTACTCAAAGATGGTTAATTAACAAAAGATCATGCACCGTTGTTCAATAAGATAAACAGATGCCATGAGCCAAGCCGGAATTCCTTATTTTAGCGGAAAGAATTAGCCTGATATGAAGGAAAGGCTGACCCTGAAAAAACTGCTTTTTGTGCTCCTGGGAACAGTTTCCCTTGGGGTTGGTATTCTGGCGATCTTCATCCCCGGCATCCCGACAACCCCGTTCCTTTTGCTGGCAGCCTGGTTGTATCTTAAGAGCTCAAAAAGATTGCACGAAAAACTGCTGGCCAATAAGTATGTGGGCGGCTATATCCGGGAATTTCAGTATAACAAAGGGATGACCCGGAGGACAAAACTCCAGGCCATCGGGACCATGTGGGTCATGATCACGATCTCATGCGTCTTTTTACTGGATTCATTTGCAATCAGGCTCATTCTGGTTATCGTCGGTTTTATCGGTACGGTGGTCATGGGATTTATTGTCCGGACGGCGGATAATTCCGGCGGAGAATCCTGACTTCGGGATCATGCCATCTTCTTCATGAGTTTCTCCAACCAATTTCGATAGGGGCTTTTCCATGATCTGGCTTAAATAATTCTTTTAAGACACGTTAAAAAATTATTTAGGCCAATTCCTTATATTTTTTTCCTTATCTTTAGGGGTGTTATCCAGGGGGAAAGAGGGCAATGCAATCCCCATCCTTATGAGGCTGCTGTCACTACTACTGATCACCATCACGCTGCAGGCGGTTTCGCAGGTTAATCCTGTCGTTACTGCCCGCTTCAGCAATCCAACTTATGATTTTGGCACTCGGACCTATTGCGTGGATGCCGAATTCCAGGCCAATCCCGGCGGATATGAACTCTACGATATGAATCTGCGGCTCTGGTACCCGGATCTCTTATTGGAATTCGAGTCAGTAACAGATCTCCAGGGTGGTTACGGGCTCGTGAGTCCCAATCCCCCGTTGGTCAGCACGCTGAATCCCACCTTCGGACCTTCCCTCTTTGGTTTCGAAGGATCCCCTGAGTATGTAAATGGTGCGGTGCGCCTGCTGTCAACCAATAGTCCGATCCTGTTGTCTTCAGTGAGCTGGTCGCGCTTGTTCCGGGTATGTTTTCATGTCGACGATCCTCAGGCTCCCTTTGATGACTTCTTCAGTCCCAGCATTCTTTGGGACCTGGAGGAAGACCCGGCTAACGGAGGATTTGTTGGCGGTGAAGGAATGGTTGTTACCCTGAATGATCCGGTCAATCCAAACCTAACCATTTCCGCCGACGAGAATGTTATACAGTTCAACTGGGCCTACGATGGTATTCCCGGAAATCCGCACGGCGCTCCGTTTCCCGAAACCATCATCTCAACCCGGATTGCTCCGGTCATCAGGATCGTTTCGGCCGTCGCAAATCCCAATGAATACATCACACTGCCCGTCAGGGCATGGAATTTTTTTGACATCAGCGAGATTCAGCTTCAGCTTAATTACAATCCTGCCGCCCTGGAATATTGCTGTACTACGCCCGATCCCGGCATAGGCTGCAATTTCACAGCAAGCCTGCTCATGCCAGGCAGTTTGCAGATCTATGACCATGATATAGAAGCTGATTTCGCGAATGGCAGCGCGCTGTTTTATATCACATTCCGGTATCTTGGCGGGACTTCCGTGCTATCATGGTTCGATGATGGCCAAAGCTGCCGCTGCCTCAACGCCAATACAGGTCAGTACCTTTACGATCTTCCGGCTCAGGATTTTTACGTTAACGGGAATGTCACAACAGGGCAATACATATGGACCGGGGCATCTTCCGCTCAATGGAACACCCCGGGCAACTGGCTGTCCAATCTGGTACCGAACCGGTTCAGTGATGTGACCATCACGGATTTGCCTCTTCCACCGCACTGGCCTTCTTATGGAGGTGATTTTTCGCTGGGTGTCCAGTGCAGAAACCTTGCTCTTCAAGGAAATGCCGAGATGGAAATCAGCGGCGACCTCGTGATTCTGCCAGGCCACACGCTGACCGTTGGTGGGTCCGGAACGATCCATGTCGGTGGCGATTGGGTCAATTCCGGTACATTCCTGCCCGGTACGGGTACGGTTGAATTTACCGGGCCTTCCCCGGGATATATCACTCCGGGTGTTTCACCGGTCGGTGATGTTGCCGGATTCGGTCTTGAAACTTTCCCGGCGGGAATGACGCCCCTGCCCGGCGCTGCTGCCGGCTTTGCAGGCAACAACGCCCACCTGGACGTGAATATCGGATTTGCTTTTTATTACCTTGGAATTCCGTATGCGCAGGTCCGGCTCAATACGAACGGGTGGCTGTCCTTCAACCTGACGGGCGAAGACGCCAATACACATTGTAATTTTATTCTTTTCAATACCGCCCAGCCTTCGACAGCCGTCTCCCCCTGGTGGGACGACCTGAACGCGGACGGCAATGCCAAGGTTTCCTATGTGACCAGCGGAACGGCGCCCAACCGCACCTTCACGGCCGAATGGCGTAATGTGCTTTCTTACAGTTTCGGATCCACCGCACGGCTGAATTTCCAGGTTAAGCTGTATGAAACAAGCGGAATCATTGAGTTTTGCTACGGAGATCTTATGGCCGGTGTTCACGCCGTGCATGAAGGGGCTTCCATCGGCATCAAAGATGCCATCGGCGGGCCGGGTCATTTCCGGGAAGCGATTTATGGCACCACACACCGGATGGTAGGTTGCCTGCTGAGCCAGGAAGACTGGCCACAGGTCAACTATCGCTTTATCCCGCCCCAGGGGAATCAGCAGGAAGTCTTTTACCGGATCAATGTCACACCTGCAGCGCCGTTGATCATAGAAAATGATGTCCGGGTGAGCGGCGTGGAATAAGCCCGGGTTTCAGGATACGGTCTTCTTTTTTTTCATCCCGCTGTAAACGAGGTAGAGGACGAAGAGCGCGCCCAGTATGAGCATGGCGATGGACAGCTCGTGGTAATACAATTCCAGCAGTTCTTTCTGGGAATACAGAAAATAACCGAGCGCAGCCAGGACGATGTTCCAGATTCCTGCGCCGAGGAGTGTGTACAGAATGAAATCTTTCAGGGGCATCTTAGCCAGCCCGGCGGGAATGGAGATCAACTGCCGGATACCAGGCACCAGGCGGCCGATAAACGTGGCGCTGCGCCCGTGTTTGACGAAATAATCCTCCGCTTTTTTGACTTTTTCCGGGGTAATGAGCAGCATCGCGGCCAGCCGGGTGTCAGCAAACGCGTACACCAGCTTCCTGCCGAGGAAATAGGCAAGGTAATAATTGATCAGCGAGCCGATGAGCGCACCCAGCGTACCGGTGATGACCACCAAATATACATTCAGCTCTCCCTGTGCCGCTTTCCAGGCAGCCGGCGGGATCACAACCTCGGAGGGAAAAGGGATGAAGGAACCCTCGATAGCCATCAGCAACGTTATGCTGAGGTAATTGATGTTCGCCATGTACCAGTCGATCACCGACTGAAAAAATTCGAGCATATAGAGTTCATTTAAAGCGCAAAAATAGCATAATTCCGGTAGTTTTTCCAGAAACGAAAATATGTTAATGTTTAATATAATAAAATATAAATTGAACAAAATCTATTCAATCCTGTTTAGTCATCATTCAATTCAATCAATAACTTTAAAAAAATGAACACTATGAAACTCCCGATCCGAAAATTCAAGTTCTTTATGATCGCTGCAGTGGCGGCGGTTGCGCTTGTATCCTGCAACAAGGATGATGATGATCCCAAAACTGAATCCAAAAACATTGTTGAAACCGCATCTGCTGATGACCGTTTCTCCATTCTGACCGATGCGCTGGGCAAGGCCGGACTGGCTTCCGCTCTGGAAGGCCCCGGGCCGTTCACCGTCTTTGCTCCGACCAATGACGCGTTCAACGCGCTCTTCAGCCAGCTGGGCGTTTCCGGCATCAGCGATCTGAGCGCCGAAACACTCACCCCCATTCTCCTGAATCATGTGATCAGCGGAAATGTCAAGGCGGCCGATGTTACAACCGGTTACGTGCCTACCCTGAACAACACCGCTCCGGGTCAGAACAGCGTTAAAATGTTCACCGACAAAGGAGCTGATGTGATGGTCGACGGAAGCAAGGTGATCATCGCCGATGTGATGGCTTCCAATGGAACCATCCATGCCATTGATAAGGTGATTCTCCCGGCGAATGTCGTTGCCCACGCCATCAACAACCCGAACTTCAGCATCCTGGTCCAGGCTGTGGTGAAAGCAGGCCTGGTTGACGCCCTGAGCGGTCCGGGACCGTTTACCGTGTTCGCCCCGACGAACGATGCGTTCAACACGCTCTTCGCTACGTTGGGCATCAGCGGCGTCAACGACCTTACGGCGGAACAGCTCACGCCGATCCTGCTGTACCATGTGGTCTCCGGCAATGTGACCGCCGCCCAGGTTTCGACAGGTAATGTTCCCACCCTTAATGAAGGCAACAGCATCAGCATCACAGCCGACGGGATGGGCGTCAAGCTCAATGGCAATGCCAATGTGATCGCCACTGATGTCCAGGGGACCAATGGTGTGATCCATGCCATCGATGCGGTGATTCTCCCGCAATAATTTCTTATACAGGTCAATATGAAAGAGCGCTGGTCACCGGCGCTCTTTTTTTTGTCCTCGGAAGGAGTAATCGGGCTGAATATGGGTTACATAGGAATGTTCAGCCGGTAATGCACACCTTTTCCCGGTGCGGAATCGATGGACCAGCTGCCGTTCAGGAAACTGACCCGCGACCGGATGCTTTTCAGTCCGAGGGATTCCGTGTCCGTACTGAACACTGATGAGGGCTCGAATCCTGCTCCGTCATCGCTGTAATCGATCTGAAGCATGCCGTTGACCGGTAAAAGTTTCATGAGAATATTCCGGGCCCGGGCATGTTTCAGGGTGTTGTTCACCCACTCCTGTATGATGCGGTAGAGCATGATCTCTTTATTTTCGGGCAGTCGATCGGGTTTCCCTGTGATCTCGCAAACGGCATTCATCCCTTCTGTATCGTTCAGGTTTTCAAACAGGTCTTCCACAGCCTCATACAGGCCTAGTTTGGTCAGCAGTCCCGGCATCATGTTGTGGGATATCTTGCGCACGTCGCCGCTGGCTTGTTCCAGCAACTGTGTGGCTTTTTCGATCACCTTCCTGTTCGACGGGCTTTCATCCTTCAGGTTGGAGAACTGGATCCGTGTGGCTGAAAGCAGGACGCCCAAACCGTCATGCAGCTCCAGGGCGATGCGTTTCCGCTCCTGTTCCTGGGCCTCCAGCAGGAGCCGGGCGCCGATCAGTTTTTTTTCTTCTTCCAGCTTAAGGATCCTGCTTCTGGAAACGGTGATCCGGTATCTCGAATACAGGGCGATAAGCAACGCGAGCAGGACGACACCGATGAACGTGAACATGAACACTGTGCTTTGCATCGATTTTTTACGCAACTGAAGCTGGATCTCCAGGTTGTCGTTCTTCAATCCCAGGTTTTCCCGGGCAATGCGCTCATTGTTGTATTTGATATTCCATTCGTTGATCTTATTGGTTCGTTCGATCTCGAACAGTTCGGCGTATTTCTCATGATACCGGTCATAATAGTCATAAGCCCTGGCGTAATCGCCCATATCATAATAATTATCGGCCAGCGCCCAGAGAATGCTTTTCTGGTTGGAAACAGAACCGGCACGGACGGCAACCTCAAGGCTGGAATCCAGGACCATCCGGGCTGATTCATATTGATCCCGGGCATTATAGATATTGCCCATATTCATCAGGCTGATCGTGATGCCCTCGATGTAATTCTGCTTGCTGTATATTGCACTGGCTTTCTTCAGGTTTTCCAGCGCCGCCGCATATTTTTCCTGTTGTTCATACACTTCGGCGATATTGTTATAGAGATCGGCAATCTCAAGTAATTCCGGGCCGAATTCAACGTAGATATCAAATGCCTGTTTGTAATAATCCAGCGCTTGATCCAATTGGTCCTTTTCCAGGGAGATCATCCCCAGGTTGGTCAGGTTCAGTGCCACGTTGCGTAAATCATTCCGTTCGCGGTTGATTTTCATGCTGGTTTCAAGATACCGGGTGGCTTCATCGTACTGTTTCATTCGCCAGAAGGTTTTTCCCAGGTTGTTGTATATATTGCCCAGATGATGTGTCATGCCTGCCGATTCGCACAACCTGCCCGCTTCAAGATAGTACACCATGGCGGAATCATACATGTTGAGGTCCTGGTAATAATTGCCCAGGTCATTCAGGGTTACCAGGATCATCAGGGTATCCGGCAGCGCCCGGCCCATCTTCAGGTTCTCTTTCAGATAATAAAACGCCGAATCGTGGTACCCCTGGTCTTTCAGCACCCGGGAATAAATAATATGGCCTTTGCCCAGGCGGATCGTATCGTCTAAAGGTTTGATCAATTGAAGGTACTGTCTGGCCATAGGCATGATCTCATTGATTCTGCCCTGTTTGTCGCGGATCAGGCACCGGATGTACAGCGCATCAGCCGCCCGTTCCGGGTATCCCAGCATTGTTGCCAGCGGAAACAGTCGTTCCGAATAGGACCATGCGCTGTCATAACTACCCGACAGGTAATGGCCGCGCATGAGTTCATAAAGATGATCGGCTTTTTCACGGGTATCCGGCTCGAGGATCACTAATTGCCGCAAGCTGTCGATATTGTCCTGGGGTAAAACGTTTCCCGGCGGAAACAGCGCCAAAAAAATTAACGCGGCCAGGGTCGGCCAAAAACTGAACAATGTGTTGCAACCTTTCATAACCCGGTCATTTTAATCCTCCCCGGGCCGGCAGAGGGATCGTCAGTGCACATCAACCGGCACAGGCAGGTGTCAGATACGGAAAACATCAACTGAGATCATGCCCGGGTAAGCATCTACTGAGGCCAGGTTGCAGCATCGCCCCGGTGATTGTTCATGATTTCAGGTCAAACGCCTGGTAAGGACGTTGTCAAATATAACAGTGAAATTACAATTTTTTTCGGTTTAAAGCAAACGTTTTCAATAATGTACCTAGGTGCATGATATCGATTAAACAGGAAAACAGAAGAGATGTCAGGAAATCCTGGGTTTTCTGATCTTCAGCCAGGAGAATAGCACCGGTGCCGAAGCGATCAGGATGAACCCGAGGAGGAAATAGATGGAATAATCCATGAGACCGGGGTATTCATGTCCCAGGAAGTAACCCAGCGGCGCGAGGGTTCCGATCCAGATAACCGCTCCGGTGACATTGAATAAAGAAAATTTGTACAACGGCACCCTGGAGGCCCCGGCGATCATAGGCCCCATGGTGCGTATCACCGGGAGGAACCGGCCGACGATAAACGCGCCTACGCCGTATTTACGGTAGAAAAGGCGGCTCTTGCTCAGGTAAGACCGTTTGAAGATCCTGTTTTCTTCCTTGTCGAATAGCCGGGGGCCGAGCCACTTTCCCTTTGCATACCCGGTGTAGTCGCCCAGGATCGCGGCCCCCATCATAGCAGGCAAAAGGATGATTAAAGGGACGTCGAGATAGTGCGTCCCGGCGAGCAGACCAGCGGTAAAAATCAGGTAATCCCCGCCGGGGAGCACCAAACCAAGGAAAAAGCCCGTCTCCAGGTAGATGATCAGTAATAAAATAATCAGCCCCCCGACACGGATCAGGTTTTCCGGATGAGCAAAGATGGCCAGCAGGCCCGGTTCAGTGAAAAATTCCATCTGTATTCGATAACCAATGGGAAACAATAATTACACGAAAAAGTTTCAGGAGATAAGGCCAGCGAAGAAAACTTAACATTCATTAACTTTTTTTAGCAGTAATTTTGGCATGTTCTTATGCACGCCACCATCCATGAAAGCCAGGTCGCTCTTCATAGTTTCTCTTTTTGCTCTTCCCGGAATGGCGCAAGTCGTACCGGTTTCCCGCCAGGTTGATTGGATCGAGGCATTATCGGCTTATGCTTACCCCATTCCATTGGCAGAGGTAAATGTTACAGATTTCGGGGCTGCAGGAGACGGGGTCACGAACGATCAGCCGGCTGTTCTGGCTGCAATCTCTGCTTTGGGCGGCAATCCAGGTTACGTTTACTTCCCGCCCGGGACTTACCTTATGAACGCCCCGGTAGGGCTGCCGGATGGCGCTGTCCTCAAAGGACATTCCGCCGCGCAATCAGCGCTGCATTTTGATTTTGGAGGAGTGTCAATGGATTGTATCGTCATGGGCGGCTCGATCGTTTCTCCATTTATCATGCTGGATGATGGATGCGACAAAGGGAGCATCAGGGTGGTAACGGATTCGGCTTTCCTGTTCCTGGCGGGGGATTATGCAGAAATTGTGCAGGATAACGGCCCCTGGGATGATGTGCCGGTCAGCTGGGCCGAACAATCAGTCGGGCAGATCGTACGGGTGGAATCGGTCAGCAACGACAGCATTTTCCTGGAAAGCGCGCTCAGGATCACTTATGAATCCCAGCTGGCCCCGAGGATCCGGAAAATTATCCCCAGGCTGCACGCCGGGGTGGAGTGTTTGAAAATCAAGAGACTGGATGCCGCCGATGCCGGGGCCAATATCATGATCTTCCTGGCCGCAAACTGCCGGGTCAGGGGCGTGGAGAGCGATGTGAGCGCCGCTGCACATGTCGATATTTTCCAGAGTACCCGTATCCTTATCGAGGGCAGCTATTTCCATCATGCATTTGCCTATGACGGAGGCTCGAAACGGGGCTACGGTGTGACCTTAAATTCTCATGCCGGAGAATGCCTGGTGACCAACAACATCTTCCGGTACCTGCGCCATGCCATGATGGTGAAGACCGGCGCCAACGGAAATGTTTTCTCCTTCAACTATTCCAGGGAAGTGAACCGTTCTGAGCCCATCAGCAATTACGGCGGCGATATTTCATTGCACGGGCATTTTCCCTTTGCCAATCTGTTTGAAGGCAACATTGTACAGAACATCATTATCGACCATTACTGGGGGCCTTCCGGACCCTACAACACTTTTTTCCGCAACAGGGCCGAAACTTACGGCATCATTTTCACCGCAGGAAATCCCACCACTTCAAATTCCCAGCATATCGTCGGCAACGATGTGGACTACAACGGCTGGTCATTCGTCGGCGGCCCATACAGCATAACCGGATCGGGGCATATCGAACATGGGAATAACATAGAGGGGACGATCCGGCCGGCCGGGACGGGCACCCTGGTAGACACCAGCTATTATCTGAGTGAAGAGCCCATATTCTGGGACCTTGCGGAGAACTGGCCTTCACTGGGTATTCCCAATATCCTGCTGGCCGGCAGCAACCCGCCCCGGACGCGGTGGTTTGGTACCGGTGAAAAAACCGTGTGCCCGCTCCGCCGGGAATGGACCGGGACGGTCAGCGCCGACTGGAATGACCCGCACAACTGGGAGCCCTATGGGGTTCCGGATGAAGCCGCGGAGGTTCTGATTCCTTCCACAGCGCAGAACAACCCATTGATTCCCGGTGGGACGACCGGTGAGATTCGATCGGTATACCTCGGCTCTGGCCGGGAAATAGTACTTTCAGATGGCGCAACACTGGTGATCCTGAAGTAATTTAGCTACTTCAGCGCCACCCATAGTGTTCCGGTAATATGAGCCATGACCCACCAGAAGTAAGCATAGCGGGAAAAAAGATGCTCAAGGCGCGGCGTGTTTGCATGGTGAATTTCACCGGAATTTGGAATTGGGTGCCCGGAAGTTTATTTTTGCAGAATGTCAAGGCTTATACATCTGGTTCTCATTTACATAATAGCATTGGAGACAATGGCCCAATCCGATACCGACAGCCTTATCCATGCATTGAAAACCAACACCAGCGACAGCCTTCGGGTCGAGGCCGCCATTGGGCTGTATGACCTGATGATCAACCAGTATCCCGATTCATTGTTCATCATCCTGCACGATGCTTATACCCTGGCCTGTGACAAAGGCTTTCAAAAAAATTCCATCAGGCTTCTGATCCGGAAAGGGCAGGTTTATGGCCGCCTCAATAATTACCTCGAAGCACAAAAAGTATTCATCCTGGCCAGGAGCAAGCTCGACAGTATCCGGGCTTTTTTGCCCGATACATCATACCAGAAACTCATGCTGTCGCTCGGTAATAACATGGCCATCATCTTTTTCAAAACCGGTAAACTGGAAGATGCGAAAAAGAAATACCAGGAAATACTCATTGTGCTCGACAGCCTGCTGCTCGACAGCCCGATGGATTGGGTCCGATCCCTGTACATGACCATGAACATGAACCTGGGCAGCGTGTATTTGCAGGCCCTGGATTACGAACAGGCTGAACACTACTACCTGAAGGCCATGGCTAATCTGAGTCCTGATAACAAAACCGCCCGGTCGAGCTTATTGAACAACCTGGGCATCATTGAAAAGGACCGGGGAAATTATGAGAAATCATATGATTATCTTTTCAGGGCTATGGAAATCAGGAAACAATCCGGAGATACTGAAGGAATTATCCAGACTTTGAATAATATCGGCAACCTGTTGTTCAAAATGAAGAATTACCCCTCAGCCCTGGATACTCTGACCAAAGCGAGAAGACTGGCACAGGAGAACCAGTTTCTTCGCTCCGAGACCATCGCCCTGGAATTGCTCTCAGGTATTTACGCTGAACTGGAAGATTATCAGAACGCTTTTTTCACGCAAAGGGACTTCAAGGCGAGATACGACAGCCTGATGAACCAGGAAAACCTGCAGAACATCACACAACTGGAAATGCAGCAAAGATTCCAGGAAAAATTAAAAGAAGAGAACTACAGGCGCGGGCAGGAAGACCTGGAAAGGCAGAAGCAGGAAACGATGTACCTGTTTGCCATGATCATTTCCCTGATGCTGTTCGCTATTTTTATTATGCTTTATGCCTTGCAGCGGAGCAAGCTGAAGCGGCAGCAACTCCTGGCCGACAAGGAAAGCCTGAAGCGAAAAAGCCTTGAACTGGAAAACGAAAAGTTGAATCTTGACCTGGAATTCAAGAACAAAGAATTGACGACCAATGTCATTTACCTCGCGCGATCCAATGAGTTTATCTCAGATCTGGCGCAGAAACTAATGAAGATCAGGCTGAATCTGTCCAGGGAGAATCAGAAACTGATCGACGCACTGGTCAGAGATCTTCAAACTTTTTCCGACCGGGATACCTGGAAAGAATTTGAGCTCAGGTTCCAGGAAGTCCATTCCGATTTTTACAAAAAGCTGCTCGAAAAGTTCCCTGATCTGTCGTCCAATGAAAAGAAACTCTGTGCGTTTCTGAGGCTCAACATGACCACCAAGGAGATCTCGGCCATTACTTACCAATCCGTTAATTCCATTACAGTGGCCAGATCCCGGCTCCGGAGGAAACTGGGCGTCGACCAGGACGAGAACCTCGTGGCTTTTTTGGAGAAACTGTGAATGTTCTAATTACTATGTATTATGTACTAATTATTAAGTGTATTGAGATTATCCATAATCTCTTAGTACATATAACATATTATCATATCCACTTCTTTATCAGCCAAATAAGAATCCTTGTATATTAATTGTAAGGGCATCTCTCAATTTTTGTAACAGCTTATCCGGTAGGTTCAGCCCGAATCCCGCTTTTCTTTGACAGAAAATTGCTGAACATGTCTGAAAAAAAATATCCACATCGCAGGAACAAACCGATACAAGCGACAGAAGAAACGCTCGAAGATATCATCGATAAGAGCAAAACCAGCGCTGAAGCTTACCGTAAGATACTGAATTCCATTCAATTAAAATTAAAGAATAAATAGAATACATAAGTAATTTCAGATGATGAGAACAATTACACTTCTTTTAACACTGGCCCTTGTGTCGATACAGGCTTTTCCCCAGGTGGGAGCGTTGGATGCCTCATTCAGTGGCGACGGCATTGCCATTTTCAACCCAACAGCCAATCATGAGACGGCGAATGACCTGGTCATCCTTCCGGATTCATCGGTGATCATTTGCGGAAGCGCCATTTTTTCAGGAGGATTTTCATTCGACGGTTTCCTGATGCGGATTCTGCCGGATGGTTCGCAGGATATGTCGTTCGGGACCAATGGAATAGTACAGATCGATTACGGCCCCGAGACCTACGCATACTCCCTGGATGTGCAGCCGGATGGAAAGATAGTCGTATCCGGGATGACCTACCCGGTTTATCCGAATTCTGAGTTTTTCATTGCCCGTTTCAATCCCAATGGCACTCTGGATGCTACATTTAACTCAACCGGGTATTTTATCAGTGCGTACGGCCCTGATGAAGAATATTGCCAGGCCATGGTGATGCAGCCTGATGGAAAGTTCATCCTGGCCGGCAGGACGTATGCCGGGGCGTTCAGCCAGTTGCTTTTCACGCGGGTCAACGCCAACGGCACCCTCGACGCATCATTTGGCTCCAATGGTTTCACAGAAATCGATGCCTCGATCCAGGATGAAGAGATTTCAGCCCTGACGCTGCTCAACAATGGCCAGATCATTGGTGTAGGTTATGGTTTCCAGGGAGATCCCTTGTGGGCAGAACAACTCTTCATGGTAAAACTTGATGCCAATGGACAGCCATCGGCTGGTTTTGGAACCAACGGTGTGATGGTACCGGCTATATTTAACGACGTTTCTTCCGGTTCCGGCGTCATTGCACACAATGATTCGATTTATATCACCGGGAATATGTGGGACGTCAACAACAAGATTATGATGTTCCTGGCCAAACTGGACCCGAACGGCAACGCCTATAACAGTTTTGGCACCAACGGGATCACTTTCTTCAACCTGAACGTGGCCAACTATGGATTAGACCTTTTAAAGACCGAGGACAACAAGATCTATGTTAGCGGAACCACAGGCCTCGGGGGAACCGGAAACAGGGATTTCCTGATCGCCCGTTTCCTGCCCTCCGGCGATTATGATAATACCTTCAACACTACGGGATATACCATCACGCCGATCCAGCCAGACTGGGATGAAGCCGCGGCCCTGGGCATAGCTCCAAACGGAAAGGTCGTCCTGGCCGGAATGACTTCCGGATTCACTACAACCGGCAACAACGATATCGCCATGACCCGCTACCTGAACGATTATCTGCCCTCCGGGCTTTATGCCAATTTCACTTCCGACGAAGTATTGATCTGTGAAGGCGACCTGATCAGCTTTACCGATCTGTCAATATCTGTCGACAGTGTTGTGCTCAGCTGGAACTGGACTTTCGAGGGCGGAACGCCGGCCACTTCCACGCAGCAGAACCCCACGGTAACGTACAATTCCGACGGGGATTTCAATGTCCGGCTCATCGTGTACGATGGTATTTACTATGATACGTTGTTAAGGGAGAACTACATCGTTGTTGAAGCCATCCCCGCACAACCATCCACACCAACCGGTCCTTCTGAATTGTGCGGCGGTTATGATGGCGTTTACAGTATTTCCGGCGTCACCTACGCCGACAGTTATGACTGGCAGGTTACCCCTGTGGCTGCCGGCACGATGAGCGGCACAGGTACTACGGCCACATTCACTGCTTCAGCAAACTGGACGGGGATGTGCGACATTCGGGTCCGCGCGGTGAATCAGTGCGGTAACGGCCCCTGGTCGGCTTCGGTGCAGTGTGCGGTATATCATAATCCCGTCCTCTTCCAGTTGCTGGGCGACGGCGGGTTCTGCGAAGGAAGCCCCGGCTTCGAAATGGTATTGGATGGTTCTGAAAGCGATGTCAGCTATGAACTTTATTTTAACGGAAATCCCACAGGCAACGTCATTCCCGGAACCGGTAGCGCCATCAGTTTTGGCGATATCAGCACCGTCGGCCTGTACACGGTTTCCGGCTACACTGACCATTGCTTCGAGTATATGGTCGGTCAGATTTACGTGCACCAGCTTGCTCTGCCTGCACAAGCCACCACACCGAACGGTCCCCCGACGGTTTGCGACCAGGATGCATCCACTTACATCACCCTGGTCGATCCTGATGCCGATGTCTATTTTTGGACCCTCTCCCCGGAAGAAGCCGGGGCCATGACGGTCGTATTCGATACCGCCCACGTTGTCTGGACTGCCGGATGGACCGGCAAGGCGCATCTGAGCGTCCATGCTGAAAACGCCTGCAGGGCCGGACCGGAGTCGGAAGCGCTTGAGATCAATGTCTATCTTGACCCGGAGCCGGTCATTTCTGGTCCTCAGCAGGTCTGCGATAATACTCCGGAGGTCTACGAAACCGCCGATAATCCCGGCAGTTTCTACACCTGGGAAACCACCGGCGGGATCATTACCGCGGGTCCCGGGACACACCAGGTCACCGTCCTGTGGGGCGAACCGGGGGCCGGTACCCTGATGGTTACCGAAGAAACCGCTGATGGCTGTGTTGCTGCCACTGAAGCTTATGTAGTAACCATTGATGATTGCACTTTTATCCGTGAGCTTTCAAAAGAACGGCTGAACATTTACCCGAACCCTGCCACAGACCTGCTGAATATTGGTTTTCGCGGATACCTCATCGGAGCAAAGTCCGAACTTCTGGTTACCAATTCTTTTGGACAGAAGTTATTCTGGTCCGGTATCCAGGAAGGAAGTGAACATGTGACCATAAGCACAGCGGGATATCCGTCGGGCATTTATTTCATTAACCTGATCGAAAACGGGCATACTGTCGCGTCGGCAAGATTCACCGTGATGCGATAAGACCCCTTGAGACTCCATCTCATTTTAGCGAGATGGAGTCTCGTTTAAAAAACTTAACTTTCGGGCTTAATATGACGACTACGCACGCGCATATCGCCCGGATCAGAACAGCCTTTGCCAACACCTACCTTATTTGTAACGGAAGGAACTCCGTGCTCATCGATACCGGTATGGAGACCCCGGGAAAGACTGTTTTACAAAGTCTTTCGGGACACGGCCTGCAGCCTTCCGACATCCGGCTGATCATCCTGACCCATTGCCATTATGACCATGCCCGGGGCGCCGCAGCCCTCAGGGCCGCCACCGGCGCCAAGCTGCTCGTACATGAACACCATGCGCCGCACCTGCGGAAAGGATATTGCCGCCTGCCCAAAGGGACCAACTTACTGATCGAAGCCTGGGTGAGCATGGGCAGGGCCTTTATGCCCCGGCTGGCCCATTTCCCACCGGTGGAACCCGATGTCATCATCGACCGGGAATACGGCCTGGCAAACCTGGGACTGGATGCACGGATCATCCCGACGCCCGGTCATACAAGCGGATCGCTTTCTGTTATCCTGGACGGCCGGCATGCCATCGTGGGCGACCTGGTGATCAGCGGGCGGGGGAAATCGGTTTTTCCGCCATTTGCCGATGATCCTGCCACCCTCATCCGTTCCTGGAAAACTGTGATCGATGCGGGCGTGGAATACATTTATCCCGGGCACGGCCATCCTTTCCGTACCGAACAACTGAACAGGGATTTTGAGAAGAGGAAAAATAAATATGGCTACTGAGCAATGAGATGGAGTCTCAAAAACCTGTTGAAATAGCCTTTGATTTGACTAATTTTGCTCCTCTGTGTTGATTTATGTCAGGAAAAGAAACCATCAGCAACATCATCTTCGATTTCGGCGGCGTCATCATGAACATAGACCCGATGGCTTATGTCGGCCGGTTGATGGCCATGGGCTGCAGCGACCTCAGGGGCATGCACGAGTCATTTATCCGGGAAGGCGTTTACCGTGGTTTGGAAAGCGGGACGCTGAGCCCTGCAGCTTTCCGGGACCGGATCCGGCAGTTCCTGCCCAACCATGCAACAGATCAGGAGATCGATCATGCCTGGAACCTGATCCTTCAGGATATCCCCGTGCACCGGATAGAGTTTCTACGATCGCTGAAAAGCAAATACCGCACCTTCCTGCTGAGCAATACCAACCCGGTCCACCTGGAGCATTTCCGCGATTACACGAGGAATGCCCATGGAATAGAGCTTGACAGCCTTTTTGAGAAATCTTATTATTCCTTCCAGATCCGGCGGTACAAACCCGACCATGAGATTTTCGAATATGTAATCCGGGACAGCGGGCTCATTCCCGGCGAAACTTTGTTTGTCGATGACCTGGCAGAGAACGTTGAAGCCGCCCGGCAGTGCGGGATACAGGGGATCCATCTGTCGCCGGGGATGGATGTGACGGAGATCGGGGTATGATATTTACGGTTAAGGGACTCCGTCCCTGTCCACCGGGACTCCGTCCCTTTGCAAAGGGACGGAGGCCCTTTTTATTTAAAACCAAAATCCAAGATTGAGAAATATCGTGGGTTTGGTGTAAATATTCGACCCCATCAGTGTGAACTCGACCGGGCCGATGAAACTGTCGTAACCCAGGCTTACCCCATAACCCGCGATATAATTTTCCGGTTTGAAGACGTCTTCCAGGACATACTCATTCGAACCGACGTCCAGCAGGGCGGTGGCATACAACTTTCGGAAGAAATTGTACTGCAGTTTCACATTCAGCGCCAGGGCGTGGTATCCGTAACGCTGTATGAACTGTACCCCGGTAAAGGGAATGGCGGCAGAGATATATTGTTTGGGATTGAGTCCGCCAAAGCCGAACCAGTGTTGCGGCGGGGGCTCGTTTTTGGCCGAAAGGGTGCTGCCCGCGAAAATACCCGGCCTCAGAACGAACCTTTTTCCGAGCGTGTGGTTGAACTCGTATTTTACATAGGCGATGAAGGAGCTGGTAAACAGGTCCTTCGTCCAGTTCGACAGCGGCATCACATAGGCCACCCGAATCTCGGACTTCGAGCCGGTCGTCGGGAAAAAAGCGCGGTCGCGGGTATCGGCCTGGAACATTGCAAAGAAATTTCCGTAACTGGAAAAATCACTGTAAGCGCTCAGCAGGGTATCGATGTTCACCTCCTGTTTGAACCGGAAATACTCATACTCAAATCCGGCGCGAAAGTTAAAGAAGTTCTTCAGGCTGTAATTAAGAAAAACGGAGGCCTTGTAATTGGTGAATTTAATTTCGTTGACCTTCTCTTCTTTCTCGTAGGTATTAAACCGGAACTGGTAAAACTCCGCTTTGGCGCCGATCCCCGGCCGGGCCCCGTTATCCAGCATATAAAAAGCCCGGATCCGCGGATTCGCGCCCAGAACCATGTCGGTAAACAACTTCGATCTTCTCCCCAGGACATTCCGGAAGGATCCGTTGATCAGGATGCTCGGGCCGTAATCGTTGTCGTAATGAATACCAGCGGATAAATATCCGGGGTCGGCCTCCTGTACTCTGATGACCAGCTCGCTTTTATCGCGGTCGATATCCATTTCATAATCCACCGAGTGAAAAAACCTGGATCCATACATAAAACGGATGTTCTTATCAAGCTCCGCCAGCGTGAATACGGTGTCCTTATCGATATCAAAGTAATTCTTGAAATAGCTCCTCGACATTTTCCGGTATCCTTCGATCCTGAGCCCGTTTACCCGGATATTGGTTACGGGTGTTGCCAGGTAAGGCTTAAGCGGTTTGTATTCGATCCTGTTCAAAGAATCCGCCAGGGCCTTGATCTGGTCGAAATACATCCGGGAGGTCCTTTCGCCAAAAGCGATGATGGAATCGTGATCGGAGAAGTCCATGATGCCGTAGCGGGTATCCAAAGGGATATACAGATTGCTAAGCTTTTTTGCGACCTGGTTGGCTTCTTCCCGGTTGAACGTGATGATCTGGTCGAGTACCGCGGGCAGGGAGCTGAATTCCTCCCGCTTTGTCCGCAGCGGGGGCTGATCGTCGCCGGCGACGATGATTTCCGCCCCCATATCCTTGACCTCCTTCACCGGGAAATTGTTGACCACGCCACCATCAACAAGATATCGCCCGTTGAAGTCGATGGGTGAAAAATAGCCGGGGATGGACATACTGGCCCTGATGGCCATGGGCAGGTAGCCTGAATCGAGGATGACCGGATCGCCGGTAAAAAGATCAGTGCCGATGCATAGAAACGGGGTCTGAAGATCATTAAAATCCTTCACGCCAAAGGCAGGAGAGAAATAATGATTAAGCAACAAATTAATCTCCTGCCCTTTGTACAATGCCGGGCTGATCGCCAGGCTTTTATTTTTGATCGGAAGAGTGAGGATGAACTTTTCTGCGAATTCCTTTTCTTCGAATGCGATGTATTTCCTATCGATCTGGTCGGTCAGCAAAGCGTCCCAGTCGATCGAGCGCACCATTTTGGCGATCGAGTCCGGGTGATACCCTACGGCATAAAGCCCGCCGATGATGCTGCCGATGCTGGTTCCGCCAATGTAATCAACTTGCAGTCCCGCCTCCTGGATCACCTTGAGTAGCCCGATATATGTGAAGCCCTTGGCTCCTCCGCCGCTCAGCACCAGGCCGACGGTGGGGCGTTTGCCGGAAGGCTGATCTTCAGGCGGCATTTCGGCCGGCTGCCCGAAAACCAATTGAACAGTCAACAGAAAGAGCAGAATACCCGATGCAGCAATCTTAAACACCTGGATCTTAAATTTCATGGAGGGAAATTTGAAATGATGCAGATGCAAAAGTATTGAATTCGCCATATTATCAGCACGAATCTATCTTAATGTCGAACTAATGTCAATTTCAAATCTCCAATCTCCAATCTCCAATTTCCAATTTCCAATCCCCTATCTCCCCGCACTTAAATTTCTGCTTGCCGTTTTGATTGTTTTGGTGAAAATACCGATTAACTGCCCACATTCATCAATCAACAAAGGCAGAAGAGAATTTTCTTTTCCAAACCCGGATTGATCGATTATCTTCATGTTGATGGATGTTTCCCGCAAATCTTTTAAAACAATGCTGCACTTATTGATAAAGTCCTTTTTTGTAGGCGCCCCCTGAGCTTCACCGTAATTTAAGGCACAGGAAGTCCCGGACCTGATTAACTGTTTCACAAGATGCTGCGCTGCGAAGTCTTTCTCTATCGACTGAGCCATCAAAAAAACATTCCTGGAAAATTCGACCAGGCGATTTTCAAGTTCAAACTGCTCCATATCATTTTCTCTGTTTATCCGGAATTTTTGAAATTATACCCGGTAGGGGAGAAATTTTTTTTTGATGGGATTGATAATTGGAAATATTGATTGGAGATTGGAGATTGAGATTGATAATTGGAAATATTGATTGGAGATTGGAGATTGGAAATTGGAGATTGGAGATTGAATTGGGAATGGGGAACTTACTACAGAAACATCATTGCAACGCCTCCCACACTGATCACCGCGCCGAATATCTCCAGCCAGGTGAATTTCTGTTTGAAGAAAATGATCGATGGCGGAATGATGAGTATGGGCACGATCGACATGATGGTGGCGGCAATCCCGGTGCTGGTGTACTTTACCGATAACAGCGAGAATGAGATGCCCAGGAACGGCCCGAAAAAGGATCCCAGCCCGATGAAGCGCATGCCCCGGGAATCCCTTAGCGCGTTGCGCACCAGGCTTGTTTTGCCCAGCCCCAGGATGATGATCGCGTAACCGGCCACCGCCACGATGATCCGGATGTGCGACGCGGCGAACGCGTTGTAGTCCTGCATTCCGTATTTGCTCAGCACAAGTCCTCCGGCCTGCCCGGCGGCCCCGATGAGCGCGAACAGCAGCCCGCGGACGGAATAGCTCAAACGCAGTTTCCCCCCGTTGTCCGGCCGGGAAAAGATGGCCAGGAAGATGCCGCCAACCGTGAGGAACATGCCGGCGAGATGCAGGACGGTCATTTTCTCCCCCAGCACCGCCCATCCGATCAGTGCCGTCATGGGCGGCACCGTGGTCATGACCAGCATGGCGATCCTGGAGGAGATCAGGGTATACGACTTGAACAGGAAATAGTCGCCCAGCACCAGGCCGATCAGGCCCGACAATCCCAGCCATGCCCAGGCGAACCCGGTTGCGTCAAGTGGAAGGAAACTACCCCTCAGGAACAGCGAGAGAATGCCCAGCAGGAAGAAGGCCAGGACCAGCCGGATCATATTGACGGCCAGGGATCCGACCCGCTTGCTGGCATACTCGAACGACAGGGCCGTGATGGTCCAGAAAACGGCGGTCGCCAGCGCCGCCAACTCACCGGAGTGGGAAATGGCCGTCATGGTTTGATGGCACGCGGATGAACGCGGATGCAGCGGATCAGCGCAGATAAATTATCCGCGAAAACCCGCGTAAATCCGTGTTCATCCGCGTGCTTTTCCAGGGATTATTCAGATTTCACAAATTTCCTCTGCAGACAGTTTCCGCCGGCGTCTTTCACCAGCACGGTGTAGATTCCCGGGGCCATGCCACCGAGCTCAATCTGCATGGTACTGGTCCCTTCCGGTACTTCCCGGCTGATCATCTGCTGCCCGAAGGCGTTCAGGATGATGACGTTCGTTCCCTGACCGGCAACAGAGCCGGTTTTAATATGCAGGACCGAGCCGGCCGGGTTCGGGTATACTTTCATTTGCCCGGCGGCCGGTTCCCCGATGCCGGTGCAGTCGTCGATATTGATAGCGAGCTCCGAGGAGGCTTCACAGCCTTCCGCTGTGACTTCCGTGACTTTCACACTTCCGGCTCCCGCGGCGCCCCAGCTGACCTGGATCTCATGGGTGCCGGCGCCTGAGGTGATGGTGCCTCCGGTGACCTCCCAGTTGTACATGTTGCCGGTAAATTCGGCAGTGGCATACATTACTCCCTGGTCAAAGTCACAGACATCCTGGTCGCCTGTAACGGCAGGTTCCGGCGTTGCGCCTACGGTAACCTGGAGATTTTGCGACACCGGGCCGGAACCGCAGTCGTTGATTCCCTGCACGGCGATAGAAGCCATTCCGGTAAAGTCATCTGCCCAGTCGACCGTAGCGGTCAGTCCGGATCCCGTGATGGTTCCGGCCGCAGCGGGGGACAGGGTCCACTGGTAAGCGGTGGAGTTTGGCGCACCGGCAGTACTGTAGGCGACACCGGTATTCAGATTGCATTCCTGTGCCGAACCGGTGGGTGTGGCGGCGGCGCCCGGCGCCTGCATGATATAGATATAGGTGTTGCCCACCATTTGTGCGGAGCAGTGATCGGTTGATCCCATGCAGGTGTATATCCCCTGTTCCGTCTGGTACCCGAAGTTCAGGGCGCTGCCGGTGCCGGCCATTGGGCTGCCAACCGCTGTATTGCCCCGGTAAAGCTGATAATTCACACCGGTTTCAGAACCGTCAAGCGTCACTTCAATGCCGGGGCCTCCTTCACAATAACCGGCCCCGTCGGACAGGGTGAACTGCATCGGCGAATAGTAAATGCCAGCCTGGAACGCCTCCGACCAGGTACCGTCGCCGCAATTGTTGATGGCGCAGACTTTCACCTGGAAAGTGCCCATATATCCCGCTGCCGGGATGAACGTTGCGTTGGTGTCCGGTCCCGCAATGGTTCCTGCTTCGGCCGGTTCCACCGACCAGAGGTAGGTGAGGGCCCAGGGAACCTATTGGTATAATACGTTGCGGAAGTCGTGCCTGCGCACAGTTCGGCTTCTCCCCAGGGGGTGTTGGCCTGGACCGGGTCGGTGATCACGACATGTAATCCTGCATGGTCATGGTGCTGTAAACCGTACCGTCATATACGGTCAGAGAGACGTCATAATCGCCGAGCGCACCATAGGATACTTCCGGGTTCTGGGCAGAAGAAGTGGGCGGGTTGCCGCCTTCGAAGGTCCAGTTCCAGGAGACGATCTGTCCGCCTGACTGGTCTTCGAACGCCACGCTGCTGTTCACGCAGGGGGTGGTGCTGTTGCAGGCGAAGCCGGCCGTGGCCTGCATGGGCTCGAGATCTGCCAGGGCCACCTTTGCGCCCTGAAGGATCTCTTTGGTGGCATCATTCTGGATGAAGGCCACCAGTTCGCAATGGGCGGTCACCCAGGATGCGTCGAGGGTGAACGAAAGCGGAATCTCTATCTCATTGAGGGTGGAGAAGTTGACCGTAGTGCCATTATGATCAGGCGCCATGAGGCGGTTCACGAAATTCAGGTGATTCTGTCCCTGCCAGGCATAAACGATCTCCGATTCCGTCAGGGCGAGGTGAACCTTCAGGTTGCTCCAGCTGCCGGCCACTTTGTTGATTACCAGCAGTATGTTATAGTTCAGCCCCGTGTTCTCCCCGTAAATTTCAATCGTAAAATCGCTGGGTATGGCAATGCGCTGCTGGTACAAGGGGAGATAGTTGTTGTACATGCTCTGTGTGTTGCTGCCGCCCGCATAACTGAGGACGCCGTCAAAGAAGGCGGTGGGATAACCGGAAATGCCATAATAGCTGTTCCGGGCATTGGACGCTGCGTTGGCAAACGCGTCGCCGTTGTGGTTCTCTATAACAGCCACTTCGCAGCCGTTGGCGATCAGGTCATCGGCGCCCATGGCCGCGCCGGGACAAAACTGGCACCAGGTGCCGGTGCCGATCTCAAGGACCACCATGTCGCGGGGCACTTGCTGGGAAAGGAGCGAAACTGCGAACAGAAAAGAAAGAGCGGAAAGGAATAGCTTTTTCATAGGATAAGTTTTTAAGATACAGAATTTTGGACAGGGCAAATGTAAACAGAAAGTGAGGCAAACATATACGCGGAATATCATATATCGGGTTGGTTGTTTCAATTTAGAGGGAGTCTAAATATAGATGGTGATAAAAAGTGATTGAGATGGTTTTTCAGGTGAAAATATTCCCGGGTGGTTATTCAATATTTTCACCAAGGATAAGATTCAGGGCTTTCATCGAAATATCTTTCCTGATCACCGGAAAAAGGTCCATGTCGAATTCCCGTTCCGGGTTGATGTTGGCCGCAACGAACAAAACCCGGCCATTCTTTTCCAGGTACCCCACGAACCAGCCATTGTTGTTGCCATTGCGGATGCTCCAGCCGGTCTTCCCGCTCAAACGGTATTCACTGTTTTCCTCAATGACCATCAGGCGCTTCATGAGCATTTCCGTACGGTTCGACAAGGGCAATTGAGAATAATAGAAACGGACGAGGAAATCGATCTGTTCTGCCTGGCTGATATGTGATCTGCCTTCCAGCCAGAAGCGGTCGATGGTGGCGCTGTCGAATACCATATGGCCGTAGTGCAGCGTGTCGAGATAACGGAGCATGCGTTCCGGGCCGATGCGCCGGGCGATATCCTGGAAGCAGGGCACGCAGGAAACATGGAAGGCGTCGCGGAAGAAAAGGTCCTGCTCCCAGGCGGGCAGCCTGCGCTTTTTCCCGTCCCAAGGGAAAACCGTGCTGTCGCCCTCCACCACGCCCGTTTCCAGCGCGATGATGGCGTTGGGGATCTTGAAGGTCGATGCGGGCAGAAATCCCCGTTCACTCCATTCAAAATCATTGCAGTAATACATATTTTCATCCGGATCATAGATCAAAACGGAGCCTTCCACCCCGGCCGAGTCAAGGATTCCGCGGAATTCCTTCATCACGGTCCGCAAAGACGGGCTGGAAGCTAATGATGGTTTCATTTCCGCCTGGCTGTTATTTTCGGAGGATGTGACGCTGCCTGAGGGGTGCTGAGATCCGCAGGAAATAAGCAGGAGGGTGCAAAGGACCGGCAGAAGGGTGGTTTTCATTACGGGGAATTTCATCGGACAAAGATAACCCCAGAACCCTGCATTTTCCTTTGTCGATTCGATCCAAATCCAGCAACTTTGGAACCTGGAACCTTGGAACCTGGAACCTTGGAGGAACCTGGAATCTTGAAACCCAAAAAATTTCTCCCCAAAACCCTGTTGAAAAATATAATCAAAGAAAAATTTTGCTATATCTAAGCTGTTGTATTTTAATATGATAACCCAAGACAATGGCCGTGCCGTATGCTGAAAAAAACAAAGGATTTTTATTAATAAATGTTGAAAAAACTAAAATAAGATGATCAAACTGCAATAAATCAGTTAGATAAGAATTTTCAACGTGCCGGTGTTGAAAAAATGAATGAGGAAAACCATGCTACTTGGTGTATTTTAGCCTTGGCGAAATACCCCCCGCTATATTTTGCGAAGCACTTGAATCAGAAATGTTTAAAGTATTTTAAACTAGCACAATGAAGGAATTGGAAAATACCCTTTTTGACAGCCTGGAGAAGGACGGCGTTCAGGAACAACTGGTTGGCAACGAAACAAGCCATTACCGGGAGATGCTGGAACACCGGCAGCGGCCGATGCTGGAGGAACCGACCGGTGAAGAGCAAGCCGTGCATGAAATGGGTAAGCGAATTATGGGAGAGGAAGAGTCAATGGCTGAACAGGAATTGCAGGCATATCCATATGAGCAGGTACAAGCCAGGGCCACCGAATATTTCAGGGGCGACACCCTGGCGGCCAATGTCTGGATCAATAAGTACGCGCTCAAAAACAGCGACGGGGAACTGTTCGAGCTGACTCCTGATGACATGCACCGCCGCCTGGCCCGGGAAATCGCGCGCATCGAGCGCCGCTACCCGGATCCGCTATCTGAAGAGGAGATTTTCCACCTTCTGAAAGACTTTAAATACATCGTTCCCCAGGGGGGACCCATGGCCGGCATCGGCAATAATTTCCAGATCTCCTCATTGTCCAACTGCTTTGTCATCGGCAACAAGGGCAACTCCGACTCCTATGGCGGCATCATGAAGATCGACCAGGAGCAGGTGCAGCTGATGAAGCGCAGGGGCGGGGTGGGCCACGACCTCTCGCACATCCGGCCGACAGGAAGCCCGGTGAAGAACAGCGCGCTGACTTCCACAGGTATCGTGCCCTTCATGGAACGCTATTCCAATTCCACCCGCGAGGTGGCGCAGGACGGGCGCCGCGGGGCCCTCATGCTCAGCATTTCCATCAAGCATCCCGACGCCGAACGCTTCATCGACGCCAAGCTCGAACAGGGCAAGGTCACCGGCGCCAACGTCAGTGTCAAGATTGACGATGAATTCATGACGGCCATCAAGAACGGCACCCCATACACACAACAGTTCCCCATTGGCTCCGATAACCCGCTGGTCAGCAGGGAGATCGAAGCGGCATCGCTCTGGAATAAGATCATCCACAACGCCTGGAGATCGGCCGAGCCGGGCGTCCTGTTCTGGGACACCGTCAGGCGCGAAGCCGTACCCGACTGCTACGCCGACCTGGGCTTCCGCACCGTGTCGACGAATCCCTGCGGCGAGATCCCGCTCTGCCCGTACGACAGCTGCCGGCTTCTGGCCATCAACCTGTACAGCTATGTCGAACAGCCCTTCACCCAGCAGGCGGTCTTCAACGGCGCACTGTTCAGCCAGCACGCCCGCCATGCCCTCAGGATCATGGACGACATCATCGACCTGGAACTGGAAAAGATCGACCGGATCATCGAAAAAATAGAAACCGACCCGGAAGAGGAAGACATCAAGGCCATAGAACGCAACCTCTGGTACAACATCCGCGAAAAGTGCATCCAGGGCCGCCGCACCGGCATTGGCATCACCGCCGAGGGCGACATGCTCGCCGCCCTGGGCCTGCGCTACGGATCGGAAGACGCCATCAGCTTCTCCACCGAGATACACAAGATGCTCGCCCTGGAAGCCTGCCGTTCCTCCGTCAATCTGGCCCGCGACCGCGGACCGTTCCCGATATACAGCACCGAGCGCGAAAAGGACAATCCCTTCATCAACCGCATCCGCGAAGCCGACCCGGCCCTGTATGAAGAAATGACGCAATACGGCCGCCGCAATATCGCCATGCTGACCATCGCCCCGACAGGGAGCGTGAGCATCTGCACCCAGACCACCAGCGGCATTGAGCCGGTCTTCATGGTCTCGTACAAACGGCGCCGCAAGGTCAATCCCAACGACAAGGACATCCGCATCGATTTCGTCGATGAAGTGGGCGATTCCTGGGAGGAATACAACGTCTTCCACCCGAAATTCGAGGAATGGCTCCGGGTTAACGGGTACGATCCGGTCACGGTAAAAACCTATCACGACGAGGAACTGAACAAGCTCATCGAAAAATCGCCTTACCACAAGGCCACATCCAAAGACATCGACTGGGTCAGTAAAGTACATATGCAGGGCGCCATCCAGAAATGGGTCGACCATTCCATCAGCGTCACGGTGAACCTGCCGGCCGAAGCCACCGAAGATCTCGTCAGCCAGGTCTACATGACCGCCTGGGAGAGCGGCTGCAAAGGGATGACCATCTACCGCGACGGATCCCGCGCCGGCGTGCTGGTAAAGGACGACAAGAAGAAGGAAAAGGAGGGCGAGAACGTCCTCGAATTCCGTGAGACTTCCGCGCCGAAACGCCCGCGTGTCCTCGACGCCGAAGTGCTGCACTTTAAGAACGACAAGGATAAATGGGTCGCCGTGATCGGTCTGCTCGACGGAAAACCCTATGAGATCTTCACCGGTGAGGCGGAAGGCTTCTTCCTGCCCGACTGGGTGAAGACCGGCCAGATCATCAAAAATAAAATTGAAGATGATAATTCCAGGTACGATTTCCAGTACGTGAACAAATATGGCGGCAAGGTCACCATGGAAGGGCTGTCAGTCCAGTTTGACGCCGAATTCTGGAACTACGCCAAGCTGATCTCAGGAATCCTCCGCCACGGCATGCCCATTCCGTTTGTCGTGCACCTGGTGGAGAACCTCCAGCTGGAAACCGAATCCATCAATACCTGGAAGAACGGCGTGGTGCGCGCCCTGAAAAAATACATCCCCGACGGCACCAAGGTCAACAAGGAAAAATGCCCCAACTGCGGTGAAAAAGGCACCCTGATTTACAAGGAAGGATGCGTCACCTGCACCGCCTGCGGGGATTCGAAATGTTCGTAACGGGGATCAACATTCCCACACCCGGTGTTGATGGATATTCCGGATCTGACGAATCAATCCAGGACAATAATTTTTCCTGACGCGGTATCATTTCCGGTCGAAACCCTGACAATGACCAATCCTGTAAAACCCGGTCTGCCGGTTACCCGATCCAGTTCAAGGCGATAAACATGATCGCCTTTTTCGTGGAATTTTTGATTGAACAAGGTTAACTGACGCCCATCCATTGTGGTCATTGTTAATGTGACATTGCCGGATTCCGCCAGGTGGTAGTGGAGATCGCACCGCCCCCGGCAGGGATTGGGCGAAATGTCCAACGAAACAGCCGGAACTTCCGTATTTTCTGCTACTCCGCCCCAGCAGAACAACTCATTCATGGAGGAATACAATTGCCAGTGGCCATTCTGGTAAGATTCCCAGATCAGGAACAGGTCGCAGAAAGAAACAAAACACCAGCCGTTGAAAAATGCCGGGTTGCGCTCTTCATAGGGTGAGTCGGAGAGATTTATGAACCCTTCTAATTCCTGCGGGATATACCATCCCTCTTCGTTCACGAAAATATCGCCATTCTGCACTTCCGAGCCGACGAATGTCATGAACCCTGTCACTTCCATGCCATCTACCGGGATCATGTACTGGGAGATCATCGGGGAGAAGAAGCCTTCCTGGGTGAACAGGCTGGTATACTGCCAGCCCCAGTAAGGATCCATGGCGCGTATCGTATGCACGCCATCTTCAATGCTTTCCCAGCTCATCACCTCCGGCCCGGCCGCATACCCGCCGCAGGCCCAGTTCGCAAAGCGCAGCGACCGGTTATCCCCGGCGTCGGACAGGATATATGGGCCGGACAATGTACCGCTTGTATACTGGTAATGGCTGTAATATACTTTACCGCCCTGCCCTTCAACTTTAAGCCAGTTTAGCAGGGTATAGCCAATAAATCCATCGTCTCCTGACACATCAGGATGGGAACAGCCAATACTGTCTATCGTGACCGGACCGGTGAGCGTAAATCCGGAGGGCCACATGTCTGCCTGGGCAAACCGGATCTTGTCGCCTTCCTGCCAGATGAGGGACCCGTTGTCGTTGCAACGGAAGTTCGTTTCCTCTTCCGGGGTGCCGGCCAGCACGACCGGTTCCCTGAAACCGTCCGTTGTGTAGGCCATGTAATAGATATCTGAGTTCCCGGCCTCGTCTGATTCGTAGAAGAAATAGAATAAGGTATCGTGCGACCCCGACCAGTAAGGCGCTTCGACGATACGCGGGTTGCGGTAATGCACACCGGGGGCTTCCAGCAGGGCTGCCGGCGCATCCAGCGGATATAGCCTCCGGAAATAGATCGCCGTTGCGTCTTCATTTTCGGCTCGTTCCCAGAAAACATAAAAATCGTAGTACTCACCGAACTGTATCTCCTTAACCATGGCGTTGGTGTTGTCGGCCAGGGAGTCGGTGATCGCCCGGGGCGCAGACCAGACCCACTGGGAAACTAATGAACTGCAGGGCAACAAGGCGGCAAACAGCAGAACCGCCGCAAGAACACAATGGCGTTTCATCGGGAAGGAATTTCCGTAAAGTTAGGGTTTATAGACGCTGATTGTATCAGCTCCGGAATTAATTATACTCCGGAACAGCTCAGATCTGCTGCAGGGTGAACTTGATGGGCAGGTTGAACTGCACCCTGACAGGGATGCTCCGCTGGTGCCCGGGCGTCCATTTGGGCATCCCCTTCACCACGCGGATCGCCTCCTCGTCACAGCCGCCCCCGATGCCGCGCAGGATTTTCACATCCGTGATGGAGCCATCTTTTTCCACCACGAAGGTGACGAACACTTTTCCGGTAATCCCGGTCTCCTTGGCCATCTCAGGATACTTGAGGTTGGCCGCCAGATAATCATACAGCGCTGCTTCACCGCCCGGGAATTCCGGCATCGCCTCCACCACCAGGAAGATCTCTTCCTCTTTAACGCTTTCTTCTTCTTCCCGCTTGGGCAGGTCTGCAGGTATGTAATCCGGAATCTCGGTCATCTGGTTGGCCTCCGCGTCGATTACAATCTCATCATCCACCTCCACATTGTCTTCAACAATATTGATGACCGTTACCACCTTCGGGATTTCCAGTTTTGGCGGCTCGGCGGGCTTCTGTTCCGTGATCGGGATCATCTCCTCAGGGATATCGACCATCACCTGTTCCGGCAACTGGGTGATTAACTTCTCGTGCGATTTCCAGTTGAATGCCATCAGGACGATGACCAGCGTAATAATCAGGCCGAATTCAAGAAAGATCGCCCTTTTGTTTTCCAGATCGGCCCTTTCTGATTTCTTAACATTCATTTTATCAATAGATTAGGTTTAACCTGATGGTTATAAAGATAATAAAAAATGATGAAAAAATCAAGGATTTATCAGGCAAAGGGAGGATTTGAGAAGGAAGCGGGATGGTTAAGATACCACAACAGGGACTCCGTCCCTATGGTAGGTGTTTTCCTTTCAGATTTGAAAACCAATATATTATGCAGAGGGACGGAGTCCCTTTGTGAAAGGGACGGAGTCCCTTACCGCCCGATCATTTTCATCGGGTTCACAATCTCATCGAACTGCTCGGCGGTCACGAGCCCCAGCTCCAGGGCGGCTTCGCGCAGGGTCTTGTTCTCAGAGTGGGCTTTCTTGGCGATCTTCGCCGCATTGTCATACCCGATGCGGGTGTTGAGCGCCGTGACGAGCATCAGCGAGTTTTCCAGGTTCTTCTTAATGTTGGCCAGGTTCGGCTCGATGCCGACGACACAGTGGTCGTTGAATGAAACGCAGGCGTCGCCCAGCAGGCGGGCCGACTGCAGCAAGTTGGCGATCATCACCGGTTTGAACACGTTGAGCTGGAAATGCCCGTGCGTGCCGCCGATGTTGATGGTCACGTCGTTGCCGATCACCTGCGCGCAGACCATGGTCATCGCTTCCGGCTGGGTGGGGTTCACCTTGCCGGGCATGATCGAGGAACCGGGCTCGTTGGCCGGCAGGATGATCTCGCTGTAGCCGCAGCGCGGGCCGGATGCCAGCAGGCGGATGTTGCTGGCTATGTGCATCAGGCTGACTGCCAGTGTTTTCAATGCGCCGGAAGATTCAACCACCGCATCGTGCGCCGACAACGACTCGAACTTGTTTTCGGCGGTCACAAAGGGCAGCCCCGTCAGTTCGGCGATCTTTTGTGCAACCAGTTCCGAATAGCCTTTCGGAGTGTTGATGCCGGTGCCCACGGCGGTGCCGCCCAGCGCCAGCTCCGACAAATGGGGCAGGGTGTTGCGCAACGCCCGCAAGCCATGCTCCAGTTGCGACACGTAACCTGAAAATTCCTGCCCCAGGGTCAGGGGCGTGGCGTCCATCAGGTGGGTGCGGCCGGTCTTGACGATGTCTATAAATGTTTCCGACTTCTTCTTCAGAGTATCGCGCAGCAGCGCCACGCCCGGGATGGTGGTGCCGACGATCATGCTGTATCCCGCGATGCTCATGGCGGCCGGGAAGGTGTCGTTCGACGACTGCGATTTGTTTACGTCGTCGTTGGGATGGATAAAGCGTGTGCCTTCGCCCAGCTTGTTGCCCAGCAGCACATGTGCGCGGTTGGCGACCACTTCATTGACGTTCATGTTCGACTGGGTACCCGAGCCCGTCTGCCAGATCACCAGCGGAAAATGCCCGTCAAGCTTGCCTTCGGTAATCTCGTCGCACACCTGGCAGATGATGTCGCATTTTTCCTTCGGCAGCACGCCCAGCTCAAAATTGGCCAGGGCCGCGGCTTTCTTCAGGATGCCGAAAGCGCGGATGACCGGCACCGGCATCGAACCCGGGTCGCCGATCTTGAAATTCATCACAGATCGCTGGGTCTGTGCACCCCAGTATTTGTCGGCCGGTACCTCCACCGTGCCCATCGTGTCTTTTTCAAGTCTGAAGTTCATGGCTATTATGTTTGGTTATTTGTTGTTCCAGGGTTCCAGGGTTCCAGGTTCCAGGTTCCAGGTTCCAGGGTTCCAGGTTCCAGGTTCCAGGTTCCAGGTTCCAAAGTTCCAGGTTCCTATTGTAAATAAGTATTGTCCAACTGCTTACTGCCAACTGCCAACTGATCAGTTCCCTCCAAATTCCATCAAATATGCTTTCAGAAAGTCATCCAGCTCCCCGTCGAGCACGGCCTGGGCGTTGCCCGTTTCGTGATCCGTCCGCAGGTCTTTGACCATCTTATAAGGATGAAGTACATAGGAGCGGATCTGCGATCCCCATTCTATCTTTTTCTTTTTGCTTTCTATCTCTGCCTGGGCTTCGCGCTTTTTTCTCAATTCGATTTCATAAAGCTGCGACTTCAGCATCTGGATGGCCTTTTCCCGGTTCTGCAATTGCGACCGTGTTTCCTGGCATTCGACAATGATGCCCGAAGGCTCATGCTTCAGCCGCACCGCCGTTTCAACCTTGTTGACGTTCTGCCCGCCGGGGCCGCTGGAACGAAACGTGTCCCAGGTGATGTCTGCCGGATTCAGTTCGATGTGGATATTTTCATCGACCACCGGGTATACATAAACCGAAGCGAAAGAAGTATGCCGGCGGTTGTTGGCGTCGAAAGGGGAGAGCCTGACCAGCCGGTGAACCCCGTTCTCGCCTTTCAGGTAGCCGAAGGCGTATTCCCCGTCGATTTCGATGGAGACGGATTTGATCCCGGCCACATCGCCGTCGAGCCGGTCGAGTTCCTTGACCTTGTGGCCCTGGATCTCAGCCCAGCGGATGTACATGCGCATGAGCATCTGCACCCAGTCCTGGCTTTCCGTGCCGCCCGCCCCGGAGTTGATCTGCACGATCGCGCTCAGCTTGTCCTCCTCCTTGCTGAGCATGTTCATGAATTCCAGGTCTTCGATCACGCCGACCGTTCTGGCCGCCTGACTGTCGAGGTCTTCCTCCGAAGCCTCACCGGCATTGTAAAATTCGAAGATGACGGAAAGGTCGTCGAACGCGGAAGCCGCTTTATCATACGCATCGGTCCATCTTTTGATGTCGCGGATGGACCGCAGCACCTCTTCGGCTTTTTTGGGATCGTTCCAGAATTCGGGGGCGTGGGTCAGTTCTTCCTTTTCGCGGATGGCGAGTTTCTTCTTATCCACGTCAAAGGAACCTCCTTAAGGCGTCGAGCCTTTGGTTCAGGTCTTTGAATTGTTCGTTGGAGATCATGGATCGGGTTTGATTTAAGGGTCAAAGATAGGAAAAACTGTCGAGTGTTTAGTGTTTAGTGTTTAGTGTTTAGTGTTTAGTGTTTGGTGTTTAGTGTTTAATTTGATCCTTTCAGGAGTTCTGTGGCGGCTTTGCGGGCTTCTTCGTAGGAATAGCCTTTTTGAACGGCATAGGCGATGAGCTTGTGTTTTTTCCGGAACGGATCGGGCTCCCGGATTTCCTTTGATTTTTTGATGAGCAGGTTTATCAAAGCAGTCTCATAGTCTTCATCAACGAGTTCTTCAAGTGCTGCGCGGATCAGTTCATCGGGAATATGGCGCTGTTTGAGTTCATGAGCGATCCGCGTCTTTCCCCATTTATTTTTGCGGAACTTGCTGCCGGCATAGGTACGGGCAAAGCGGCCTTCGTTCAGATAATTTTCAGCGATAAGCTGTCCGATCACCTTCTCCGTAATGGCTTCCGGGGCTTTCCAGTCTTTCAGCCTGGCTTTAACCTCGCTGATGCAACGCTCCTGGTAGGCGCAGTACGACCGGGCTTTTCCCAGCATTATGGTGAGTTCTTCATCCACTTGATTTGCAGGCTTATAATTCAAAATTTAAAACTCAACATTCAAAATTCTTCAAGTAATCTGCTCACCAGCTCCGGCACCCCCTCTCCGGCGGTTTTCCGGATGACGGTCAGGTTCTCCACCAGGGGCATGGCGACGGCTTTGGGATCGACGAGGTACTTGGGGGCTCCCTGGAACACATAATGGATCAGCCCGGCGGCAGGATAAACCTGCAGCGAGGTGCCGATGACGAGGAGGATATCGGCCCGGGTGCACAGGTCCGCCGCTTCGACGATCAGCGGCACAGGTTCCCCGAACCAGACGATATGCGGCCTGAGCTGCGATCCCTTTTCGCACAGGTCGCCCCGCTTCAGTTCCCAGCCTTTGATATCATAGACCAGGGAGGGGTCGGCCGTGCTGCGGGCTTTCTTCAGCTCCCCGTGCAGATGCATCACTTTGGTAGATCCGCCGCGTTCGTGCAGGTCGTCAACATTCTGCGTGATGACCTGCACATCGTATTTTTCCTCCAGCTTCGCCAGTGCCCGGTGGGCAGGGTTGGGTTGTGCCTCAAGCAGGCCTTTCCGCCGTTCGTTGTAAAATTCGAGCACCAGGTCCATATCCCTGAGCCAGGCTTCGGGTGTGGCCACATCTTCCACACGGTGGTTGTGCCATAACCCGTCATGATCGCGGAATGTTTTCAGTCCGCTTTCCGCGCTCACACCGGCCCCGGTCAGTACGACTACTTTTTTCATGCGGTTATTCTCTTTGTATAAAAATAATGATTTCCCCCGATACGTGCGGCCAAAACTGACATCTTTCTTAACTTTACCGGATAAAATGAGGAAATATGGACCGACTGGAACAATTTAAGCAATTGATGGAGCAGGGGTATGTCTGCCAGGGAGGGGCACTGGAAATGGGAAGCGCCATGTTCGACGGAGAAGGCGTTCCCGGCGTCGTGGTCAGGATCCCGCTGAAGACCATGAACCGGCACGGGCTGATTGCCGGAGCGACGGGCACCGGTAAAACCAAAACCCTACAGATCATCGCCGAACAACTTTCGGAAAATGGAGTCCCGGTTGTCCTCATGGACGTCAAGGGCGACCTGAGCGGCATCGCCCGGCCCGGAACGACCAACAAGCATGTTGAAAAACGCCATGCCATCATGGGTGTCCCTTGGGTAGGCAAGGGCATGCCCGTTGAATTTCTGAGCCTGTCCGATGAAAAAGGCGTGCGCCTCCGGGCGACGGTGACGGAATTCGGGCCCGTGCTGATGTCCAGGATCCTCGGACTGAACGACACCCAGGGCGGAGTGGTTGCCCTGGCCTTCAAATATTGCGACGATAAAGACATCCCTCTGCTGGACCTGAAGGACTTTAAGAAAGTCCTGCAATACCTCTCCGATGAAGGTAAGGATGAGATCAAGGAGGAATATGGTGCGGTCTCTTCCACCTCCGTTTCCACCATCATGCGGAAGATCATCGAGATCGAACAGCAGGGCGCCGAACGGTTTTTCGGTGAAGAATCCTTCAATGTGGATGATCTGTGCCGGACCGACCGCAACGGCAACGGCATCGTTTCCATCATCCGGCTGACCGACATCCAGGACCGGCCCAAACTGTTCTCCACCTTCATGCTGAGCTTGCTGGCCGAGATCTATGGGACTTTTCCCGAGGTCGGCGATGCCGAAAAGCCCAAGCTGGTCATGTTCATCGACGAGGCGCACCTGATCTTCAGCGAAGCCTCCAAAGCGCTGCAGGACCAGATAGAGGCCATCATCCGGCTGATCCGGTCGAAGGGTGTGGGCATCTATTTCTGCACCCAGAATCCGACCGACGTGCCCGATATCGTCCTGGGCCAGCTGGGTCTGAAGATCCAGCATGCCCTGCGCGCCTTTACCCCGAAAGACCGGCAGATGATCACCAAAACCGCACAGAATTACCCGGAATCCCCCTTCTACAATATTCCCGATCTGCTCACCGCGCTCGGGACGGGAGAGGCGTTCATCACTGCACTGGACGAGAAGGGGAGGCCCACGCCCCTTGCCGCCACCCTGCTCCGGTCGCCCATGGGCCGCATGGATATTCTGACACAAGATGAGATTGACGAAATCATCGACGCCTCGCGGCTTGTTCCTTACTATAACCGGGAAGTGGACCGGGAAAGCGCGTATGAGCTGCTCGGCGCCAAAATGGAGAACATCCGCCGGTCTGAATCCGACGAACGGCAGGCCGCGGAGGACCGGAAGACCGGTTCGGGCAGAGGAAGGAAGGAGAAAGAACCGCCCAGCGTACTGGAGCAGTTATCTAAGAACACCATGGCCCGTCAGATCGGGCGGACGGTATTCAGGGAACTGACCCGCGGATTATTGGGCGCGCTGGGTGGCGGTAAGCGCCGGCGGTAGTCAGAGGCGCAATATTTTGCGCCTCATCTCCCATCAATCGAACAATTTCATATCGTCCAGCACGTTCATCACCTCGCGGACACTGTTGGCGGATTCCTCCACCATTTTCATTTCCTTTTGGTTCAGTTGTAGCTGGATGATCTCCTCGATGCCGTTTTTGCCCAGTTTCACCGGTACGCCCATGTAGATATTTTTCAGGCCGTATTCACCGTTAAGGTAGGCGCATACCGGGAAAACGCGTTTTTCATCGTCGACGATGGCTTCCACCATCTGGGCGGCGGCTGCGCCCGGCGCATACCAGGCCGAGGTCCCCATCAGGTTGACCAGTTCGCCGCCGCCTTTGCGGGTACGGTCGATGATCTTGTCGAGCTCTTCCTTATTCAGCAGCTCAGTGACGGGAATCCCGCCAGCGGACGTGTACCGGCGAAGGGGAACCATGGAATCTCCGTGGCTGCCCATCAGCATGGCATGGATATCTTTGGGGGAAATGTCGAGGGCGTCGGCGATGAAGGCCTTGTACCGGCCGGTGTCGAGGATGCCGGCCATTCCGAATACCTTCCGTGAGTCTTTGTTGGCCGCTTTGTAGGCGACGTAGGTCATCACGTCCAGCGGGTTGGAAACCACGATGATGATGGCGTCGGGGGAATACCGGATGGAGCGCTCCACCACTTCCTTCACAATCGTCGCGTTGGTCCGGATCAAATCGTCGCGCGACATGCCGGGCTTACGGGGAATGCCGGAAGTGATCACGATGATGCCCGATCCTTTGGTCTTCAGGTAGTCGTTGGTCACCCCCCTGACCCGGGTGTTGAAATTGTTGATGGATGAGGTTTGCCAGATATCGAGGGCTTTGCCTTCAGCAACGCCTTCCTTGATGTCGAGGAGAACGATTTCCCTGGCCACATCCTTGTGTGCCAATACATTAGCACATGTCGCACCGACATTTCCGGCGCCGACGACAGTAATTTTATTCATATTGATGCCTGTTTTTTGTTTTTTGCGCGTAATTGCCAAGACGATGATATTAGATGGATGCAAATATAAAAATATATTAATTTACTTGCATCGTGTATCACCGGCTAATCTCGCTTTCACACACATGGCATCAATGGAGGCGACGCAGACCATATTGACGATCTCGGTGACGCTGCTGCCGATTTGCAGGACATGGACGGATTTGTTCATCCCGTTGATCACCGGGCCGATCACTTCGGCGTCGGCGATGACCTGCAGCAGTTTGTAGGCGATATTGCCCGCCGTCAGGTAGGGGAAGATGAACACGTTCGCCGGGCCGTCGACCAGCTTGGAGAACGGGAAGTGCTCTTTCTGGATTTCCGGGTTGAGGGCCACGTTGACCTGCATTTCCCCATCGACCACCAGGTCGGGATAGTTCTTATGCAGATAGGCCACGGCGTCGCGTTGCATATCCGGCACCCTGCCCGGGTTGGATCCGAAATTGGAGTAAGAGACAAAGGCTACCCGGGGTTTGATCTTGAACTGCTCCACCGCGTAAACGGTCTGGAGTGTGATCTCCACAAGGTCTTCCATGGTCGGGTTTTTGTTCACCGAGCAGTCGGCAAAGAAGAAGGACCCTTTCTTGGTGTTGATGATGTACATGCCCGATACCAGCCTGGCGCCCGGTTTACGTCCGATGACCTCTATCGCGGGGTTGAGCGTGTCGGGATAGTTTCTCACCAGCCCGCTGATCATGGCGTCGGCCTGCCCTGTTTCGACCATCATGGGGGCGAAGTAGTTCCGGTGGATCAGCAGTTCATCGGCTGTGCTAATGGTGACACCGTAGCGCTGTCTTTTTTGGTACATGATCTCAGAAAACTCCAGCCTTCTTTTTTCCTCTTCATCGGAGCGGGGGTCGATGATCTGGACATCTTCCAGTTCCAGTTGGTTTTCGTGGATGATCTTTTGGATTTTCTCCACATTGCCCAGCAGGATGGGTACGGCGAGCCCTTCATTCCGGACGATTTCCGCCGCCTTGCACATGTTGTAGTTCTCGGCCTGGGCGAAGACTACCCGTTGCGGGTCATGGGCGGTGCGGGTGCGGATCTGCCGGGTGAGCGGGTTGCTCAGGCCCAGTCGTTTGCTGAGCTCGTCGCGGTAAGCATCCCAGTCGGTGATGGGCTTGCGGGCCACGCCCGAATCCATCGCGGCTTTGGCCACCGCCGGCGACACCCAGAGGATCAGCCTTGGGTCGAGCGGTTTGGGAATGATGTAATCTTTCCCGAACTTGAGGTTTTTTTCCTTGTACGCGATATTGACCTCTTCCGGCACAGGTTCCTTGGCCAGTTCCGCCAGGGCCTGGGCTGCCGCCAGTTTCATTTCCTCGTTGATTTTGGTCGACCGGACATCCATGGCGCCGCGGAAGATGAACGGGAATCCCAGCACGTTGTTGACCTGGTTGGGGTAATCGGAACGGCCCGTGGCCATGATGATGTCGTCGCGTGTTTCAATGGCCTCATCATAGGTGATTTCCGGCACCGGGTTGGCCATCGCGAATACGATGGGATGGTCGGCCATGGACTTCAGCCATTCTTTTTTCAGGGCTCCGGCGACCGACAGGCCGAGGAACATGTCGGCACCAACCAGCGCTTCCTGCAGGGTATGCACGTTCTTGTCGGTGGCGAAGAACCCCTTGTATTCGTTCAGATCGGTACGGTCTTTCCGCAGCACGCCTTTGCTGTCGACCATGATTACGTTTTCACGCCGGACGCCCAGGCTGAGGTATAATTTCGTGCAACTGATCGCGGAGGCGCCCGCCCCGTTGACCACGATTTTCAGGTCCTCCGCCTTTTTCCCGGTGATTTCAAGGGAGTTCAGAAGACCCGCGGCGGTGATGATCGCCGTTCCATGCTGGTCATCGTGCATTACCGGGATATCCAGCGCGTTTTTTATGCGCTCTTCTATCTCGAAACATTCCGGCGCTTTGATATCCTCCAGGTTGATGCCTCCGAAGGTGGGCGCGATGGCAATGACCGTCTGAACCAGCTTATCGATATCTTTTTCGTTGATTTCGATGTCAAAAACGTCCAGGTCGGCGAACACCTTGAACAGCAAGCCTTTCCCTTCCATCACCGGCTTTCCCGCTTCCGCGCCGATATCGCCCAGCCCGAGTACCGCGGTGCCATTGGTGATCACGGCCACCAGGTTGCCTTTCATGGTGTATTTGTATACGTCGTCCGGCGTTTTCTGAATCTCCAGGCAGGGTTTGGCAACTCCGGGGGTATAGGCCAGGGAAAGATCTTTCTGAGTCGTGTATGGTTTGGTCGGGATGACTTCCAGTTTCCCTGGGCGGCCCTGGGAGTGGTATTCAAGGGCTTGTTTGCTGAAAAGGGTATCCATTGGCTTGATTTTAATTGTGAATTAATTAACGGGTTAGGCAAAATTAATACTTTACCGGTATTTACGCTTAAGATTGAAAGTAAGATTAGTTCTAAATTAATTCCTATTTTTGCCCGGCCCGCATCCTGATCAAAAGGGCCTGAACAATGTACGAATACATTCAAGGGAAACTCACCGGGATCAATCCCGCTTATGCCGTGGTCGAAGCAGGCGGCGTAGGTTATATGCTGCACATTTCCCTGAACACCTACAGCAGGATTTCCGCATCGGAGTCATGCCGGCTGTTCACCCATCACGTGGTGCGGGAAGACGCCCAGCTGTTGTTCGGATTCGCCGATGTGGAGGAACGGGAACTGTTCCGGCTGCTGATCTCGGTCTCGGGCGTTGGTCCCAATACGGCCCGGATGCTGCTGTCGGCCATCAGCCCCGCGGAACTCAGGGAGGTGATCGCCACAGGCCGGGTGGGCGCCCTCAAAGCGGTGAAAGGCATTGGAGATAAATCGGCGCAACGGATCATTGTCGATCTGAAGGATAAAATCGACAAAGGTCCCGCTTCAGGTCAGAAAATTGATTTTTCATACAATACTGTACGGGAACAATCGTTATCAGGACTGGTTGTCCTGGGATTCCCGAGGAAAATTGCCGAGAAGGCCATTGATGAGGTGATCAGGGGATGGAAACCTGCGGACCCGGGAATCAGTTTAAGTGTTGAACAGTTAATCAAGGAAGCCCTGAAAAGGCTTTGAAAGAAAATAAATTAAGAAGATGAGGGTTGAAGACCTTCCCAGGGGTTTTCACCTGAAGACTTAGGCCCAAAAACCAGGATATTCGCTTGCGAACGTCGTTGAAATACATATATACTTTTTCTCTTGCCCTACTGATCTTACTGTGCTCCCGAAGCACCGCTTCAGGCAATGGCGGGCTTGAGCCAGTTTCATTCCTGCAGCAGGTTCCGCTGGCTGCTCCGGATACGGTTGGGCAAAAAGACACATCGATCGTGCCGACGTTCCCGCCGCCCCGCCCCGACGATTACCTGATGTACACGCCTGCCGATACAGGGGGAATGTACCTTAAACCGCCGAAAAACCTTCAAACGGAGATAGAGTACGACCCGGAGACCAACCAGTATATCTTCCGGAACAAGATCGGCGACCTGGATTACCGGAATCCGACCTATATGTCGTTCGACGAATACCGGCAGTTCGACCTGGACCGGTCGATCAAGGAATACTGGCGCGAGCGTTCGCAGACCAGCAGCACCCTGGCCCGCGACGGCATCATTCCCAGCATTTACATCGGCGGCGAAGCCTTTGACCGGATCTTCGGAAGCAACACCATCGACATCCGTCCGCAGGGGTCGGCGGAACTGACCTTCGGCGTGCTCGGCAACACCCGGGATGACCCGACGCTCAACGTGCGCCAGCGCCGCACCGTCAACTTCGACTTCGAGCAGAACATCCAGATGAACGTCCAGGCAAAGATCGGCGACAAGATCAACTTCAACACCAATTTCAATACGGAGGCGGTTTTCGATTTTGAGAACAAGCTTAAGCTGAATTACGAAGGGAAGGAAGATGAGATCATCAAGCTGATCGAAGCCGGGAACGTATCCATGCCGCTTAGCACCACGCTCATCACCGGGACCCAGAGCCTGTTCGGGTTCAAGGCCAAACTGCAGTTCGGCAAAACGACCGTAACGGGTTTGTTCTCCGAACAGGAGAGCCAGAGCACCACCGTGGTGGTGGAAGACGGGGCGCAGACCAGCCGGTTCAACCTGAAAGCCACCGATTACGAGGAGAACAAACACTTCTTCCTGTCTCATCTTTTCCGCGAAAACTACGACCGGGCCCTCGCCGAGCTGCCCATCATCAGTTCCGACGTGAACATCACCCGCATCGAGGTCTGGGTGACCAATATCGGCCCGGCGGTGCAGCAGAACCGCAACCTGATCGCGTTCCAGGACCTGGCAGAATACGAGCGCATTTACAACCAGTATGTGCATCCCACCGCCGGTGTGCCCTATCCCGCTAATAATTCCAACGACCTGCTGATGCAGCTCAATCTCAACCAGCTGCGCAGCATCAGCACCGTAGGGACCTACCTGAGCGGCGACCCGTTCGGCATCGGCCAGTCGGGCTACCTGACCGCCGGGGAGGATTTCGAGAAGATCGAAAGCGCGCGTAAGCTGGAACAGTCGGAATATTCGCTCAACTCAAAACTGGGCTTCATTTCGCTGTACACCACACTCAACTCTGACCAGGCCCTCGCCGTTGCCTTCCAGTATACGGTAATCGGGATCGACAGCGTGTTCCAGGTCGGCGAGTTCTCTGACCAGTCGGCCAGCACCGCCAATTGCCTTGTGGTTAAGTTGCTTAAAAGTAGTTCTCTGAGTTCCCAGGTTCCCATGTGGGACCTTATGATGAAGAATGTCTATTCCATCGGCGCCTATCGCGTCAGCCGCGAGAAGTTCATCATGAACATACTCTATTCCGGTAACGAAAACGGGGTGCCAACGGGGTATTTCACCGAGGGACCCGAAGAATTGAAAGGGCTTCCGCTGATCCAGGTGTTCAACCTCGACAATCTTGACCAGCTGCTGAATCCCCCGGCCGACGGATTGTTCGATTTCATTGACAATGCGGCCACGCAGGGAGGGACGGTCAATTCCTCCAACGGACGCATCTATTTTACGACCATCGAGCCGTTCGGCCGGGATATCCGCAACAAATTCGGGCCCGAATACAGCGATCTTGCCGATAAATACGCTTTTGACACCCTCTACCGGGCCACCAAGACGATCGCCGAACAACAAACCGAGAAAAACAAATACATCCTCGAAGGATTTTATTCTTCGGAATCCGGAGCTGAGATCGATCTGAACGCGTTCAACATCCCGCGTGGTTCCGTGAAGGTGACCGCCGGCGGCCGGGTGCTGACCGAAAATGTCGACTATACCGTCGACTATACGCTCGGCCGTGTACGGATCATCAATGAAGGCGTTCTGAATTCCGGGCTTCCGATCAACATCACCACTGAAAACCAGGCCCTGTTCAGCGTGCAGAAGAAACGGCTCATGGGTTTGCGCGTCGATCACCAGTTCAGCAAGGACATTCGTTTCGGCGGCACGCTCATGAACCTGACAGAGCGCCCGCTGACCCAAAAGGTGGATTACGGCAACGACCCCATTTCCAATACGATCTGGGGGCTGGACGGAAGTTATCAGTCCGATTCCCGCTTTATCACCAACCTGGTTGATAAGATCCCGGGGATTGAGACCAAGACCGTATCCCGCGTGAATGTCGAAGGGGAATTCGCGAGTTTTATCCCCGGCCATTCCAAAGCCATCGGAAGGAAGGGCATTGTCTACATCGATGACTTCGAAGGGGCGAAAACGACCATCGACCTGAGGAATGTGGGGACCTGGTTCCTGGCAAGCACGCCGCAGGGCCAGCCAGACCTTTTCCCGGAAGCCAATTCCAATACCCGGGCATACGGGTACAATCGCGCCAAAGCTTCATGGTATACGATTGACCCGTTGTTCTATGACCGGAACAACAACCTCCGGCCGCCCAATATCAGTCGCGATGAGCTGTCGAAACATACGGTCCGTGAAGTGCTCGAAACCGAAGTGTTCCCCAACAAGGAGATTCCCAACGGAGTGCCGACGAACATCCCGGTGTTCAATATGGCTTTTTACCCGGAAGAGCGGGGACCTTACAATTACGATGTTGACGGCTCAGCGGGTTATTCGGCCGGTCTTGCACAGGACGGTTCCCTGCTGGCCCCTGAAACCCGCTGGGGAGGGATCATGCGGAAGATCGAGTCGACGGACTTTGAAGCCACCAACGTCGAATACATCGAGTTCTGGCTCATGGATCCATTCAATTCCGACGCCGAGCCCGACAATCCCGGAAAACTCTTCATCAACCTGGGAGACATCTCTGAGGACATTCTGAAAGACTCCCGGAAGTTCTTCGAGAACGGCCTGCCCACTTCCGAGCTCGTCACAGGGGTCGATACCACCATGTGGGGACGGGTGCCGACCACGCAGAATCTCGTCGAATCCTTCGACAACAACCCCGCTTCCAGGCCTTACCAGGATGTCGGTTATGACGGTTTACGGAATGAAGATGAACTCACCTTCTTCGGCAACGCATATATCGACCGGATCCAGCAGTTATACGGACCCACCTCCCAGGCGTACTTCAACGCCCTGCAGGACCCTTCCGGCGACGATTACCATTATTTCCGCGGATCGGATTACGATGCCGACAATGAGTTCTCCAGCGTCCTGGAGCGCTATAAGAAATACAACGGGCCCGACGGGAATTCGCCCACCGATGAGCAAAATCCCGAGGATTACCCGACGGCGCAGACCACCATTCCCAACGTGGAAGACCTTAACCGCGACAACACCCTGAGCGAAGCGGAACGGTATTTCCAGTATATGATCGAGCTGGATCCGAACAAGATGGAGGTAGGGCAGAATTACATCACCGACAAGTACCTGGCTAGTGCGCCGCTGCCCAACGGCACTACAGGCCAGGTTTACTGGTATCAGTTCAAGGTGCCGGTGGCCCAGCCTTCCAAGGTCATCGGCAACATCACCGATTTCAAGTCCATCCGGTTCATGAGGATGTTCGCCCGGGGTTTTGAACGGCCGGTCGTGCTTCGTTTCGCCACCCTGGAGCTGGTCCGTGGCGAGTGGCGGCGATACAAAGGCGACCTCCTCGCTGCCGGCGAGTACATCCCGGACGATATTCAAAGCCTGACCACGTTCGACATCTTCAGCGTTAATATTGAGGAAAACGGCCGCAGGGTGCCGATCCCCTATGTGCTTCCTCCCGGTCTTGAACGCGAGCAGAATGTGGGAACTACAACCCTCGTGCGCCTCAACGAGCAGTCGATGGTGCTGAAAGTCTGCGACCTGCTCGATGGAGACTCCAGGGCGGCCTACAAGACGACCGATTTCGACTTCCGCCAGTATAAAAACCTGGAGATGTACGTTCATGCTGAAAAATCCATCGAGACACAGGAACTGGAATATGGCGATCTGACCATTTTCATCCGGGTCGGTTCCGATTTCACGGAGAACTTTTATGAGTACGAGGTTCCGCTCACCTTCACTCCCTGGGGGACTTCAGCCACACAGGACGAGCTGATCTGGCCGGAATCCAACCGCTTCAACATCGAACTGGAGCGCCTGGTGCAGGCCAAGCTGAACCGGGATATCGCCGCGCGGCAGGGCCAGGGCAATGTGTCGGTCACATTCCCCTACGTGGAATACGATGGCCTGAATAAGATCACGATCCTGGGGGTGCCGGCCATCAGCGATGTCATGGCCATCATGATCGGGATCCGGAATCCCAAGAAACAAACCATGGGCGATGACGACGACGGACAGCCCAAGTGCGCGGAAATCTGGGTCAACGAACTCAGGCTGACCGGCTTTAATGACAAGGCAGGCTATGCAGGACTGCTCCGGGTGAATACACAGCTGGCGGACTTCGGACAACTGGTATTTTCCGGTATGTACAGTTCACCCAATTTCGGTTCCCTGGAGAAGAAGATCAACGACACCCAGCGGGAAGAGATCCTGCAATGGGATGTCGCCACCGACCTGAACCTGGGTAAATTCTTCCCGGAAGATGCCGGGGTTCGCATCCCGATGCATGTCGACTATTCCCAGACGATCGCCACTCCTGAATACGACCCCCTCAGTCCGGACCTGAAGCTGAAGGATGAACTGGACTCTTATTCGGAAGCCAGTGAGGCCGACTCCATCCGGAGGATCGTGCAGGATTTCACCGACCGCTTCAACATCAATTTTGTGAACGTCAGAAAGGACCGGGTAGGGGCCGCGAAGAAACCGCAGGTATATGACGTGGAGAATTTCAGCGTGAGTTATGCATACTCTGTTCTTAACCAGAGGAATATCGACATTGAATATGACCGCAAGAAGACCCATTCCGGGGGGCTGGGCTATAATTTCACCACATCTCCGAAAAACGTTAAACCATTCCAGAATGTTGGTTTTATCGCCAACACCGAAGCGCTCAAACTGATCCGGGATTTCAATTTCTATTACCTGCCAAAGCAGTTCGGATTCCGGACGGACATGCTCAGGGAAAACACCGAACAGCTCCTGCGCAACAAGAGCGCCGGATTGATCCTGCTGCGGCCCACCTATGCAAAAAAATGGGACTGGAACCGGAATTACGACCTGAAGTTTGACCTGACCACCAGCCTCACGCTGCAATACCGGGCCATTGCCAACTCATTCATCAGGGAAGCCGCAGGGTCCACGGATCCCAATTCTCCCTGGTACGACAAGGCCGGGGCCGATACGATCGACATCGGGCAACAGGTCCTACAGGGCGGGCTAAGGAGAAACTACATGCAGTCGATGGATGTTATCTACCGGATCCCCATAGACAAGCTTCCGCTGATGGACTGGGTCACCGCGCAGATTTCTTACGGGACAACCTACAACTGGATGGCTTCCCCCCTCTCCGTGCAGTCCAGGCTTGGCAATGTGATCGAGAATTCTCAGAACCTGCAGTTCAGCGGGAACGTGGACATGACCAAGCTGTATAACAAGATCCCTTACCTTTCCAAGCTCGGCAAAAGCCAGAGCGCGCAGACCTCGCCCAGGGGCAGGCCCGGCACGGTGCCGCAGCAGCAGCAACCTCCGCCCGAGGAGGCCGACAGCCTGGACAAACCGAATTACTTCAAGATCATTGGCGACGAGTTCCTCAAGATCCTGATGATGGTGAAGCGGGGAACGCTGACTTATTCCGAGGTCAATGGTACGGCCCTTCCGGGATTCATGCCTTCGCCCCAGGTGATCGGTGTGGACTGGGCTACCAACGCGCCGGGGCTCGGGTTCGCGTTTGGAAGCCAGAAAGACATCCGGTCGAAGGCGGTGCAAAACGGCTGGCTCACCACCGACACCCTGCTGAACCAGGCATATGCCACCAAACACACATCAAACCTATCGGCGCGCGTGTCGGTCGAACCCATACCGGGCCTGAAGATCGAAATCAACGCCGACCGGACCTTCGCCCGGAACCATACCGAGTTCTTCCGGGCCGACAGCCTGGGTGTATTCGACTCCTATAGCCCCAAAGATGCGGGCAGCTTCAGTATTTCCTACATCACGTGGGGTACTGCCTTCCGGACCGATTATGACACCACGACCTCCGAAGTGTTTGAGAAAATGAAGGCATACCGGTATGACATTGCATACAGACTGGCCGCCACCAATCCCAATTCGGAGGGGACTGTGTACGATTCGCTGACCGGGCAGTATTTTCCGGTGGGTTATGGCCCTTCGTCGCAGGATGTTTTACTTCCCGCCTTCCTGGCTGCCTACACCAACCAGGGGACCAAAAGTGTCTATCTGGGCAACTTCCCGCGAATCCCGCTCCCCAACTGGCGGATCACCTATGACGGGCTGACCAAGATCAAAGCGCTCGGAAACGTCCTGAAATCGGCTTCGATCACGCACGCCTACAAGTCCATCTATGCCATCAGCCAGTTCCAGTCGAACCTTTACTACACAGAATCCGACGGAAGCGCCTCCGGCCTGTACCAGCAGTCCAACGCCTACTTCCCCGAGTACGATATTGGCCAGGTCACCATCCAGGAGCAATTTGCTCCGCTCTTTGGGCTTGATCTGATGTGGACCAACAGCCTGCTTACGCGCTTCGAATTCCGCAAGTCGCGCAACCTGACCTTCAGCATGATCAACAAGCAGCTGACCGACCTGACCACCGATGAGATCATCATTGGCCTGGGATATCGCATCAAGAACGTCTCTTTCACGGTTTCCTCCATGGCCAATCCCGGAAGGAAAAATAAAATCACCAGCGACCTGGACATCAAGGTTGACTTTTCTGTCCGGAACAACCGAACCGTGTTGCGGCGCGTGGATGAGAACATCGACCAGGTTTCCTCCGGGCAAAGGGTGTTCTCCATCAACTCCTCCATCGACTACATGCTCAGCAACAGCGTGACAGTCAGGCTTTTCTTCGACAAGATCATCAATAATCCCTTCGTTTCGAACCAGTACCGGAATTCCACAACCAAGGGAGGCCTCTCTATCCGTTTCTCTCTGGCACAATAGACAGGAAAAGGAGCGTGATAATTGGATTAATTCTAAATAATTCCATCTTTGATAGTGCCGGTTAAAATCATTAATTTTACCGCCTCAAACATTAAAGAAAAAACTATGAATATTCCGGGCAATCTGAAGTATACGAAGGATCATGAATGGCTGAGGGCCGAAGGCGACTTCGCTTATATCGGGATCACCGATTTTGCGCAAAACGAACTGGGCGACATTGTTTTCATCGAAGTGGAAACGATCGGGGAAACCCTTGACCGGGAAGAGACGTTCGGCACCATTGAAGCCGTGAAGACGGTATCAGACATGTTCATGCCTGTCGATGGCGAAGTGGTGGAGTACAATGAGGCTTTGGCCGACGCTCCCGAGAAGGTAAACAAGGATCCTTACGGAGAAGGCTGGATCGTGAAGATCAGGCTGACGAACCCCGCCCAGTGCGACGAACTGCTTGACGCTGCGGCATATGGCGCACTGATCGGCGCCTGATATCGAAGGCTCATCCGGAATCTTCAGGCGGTTTTTTTAACGGCCCTGTGTTCACCTCGCATACCCTGGCAAAGTCCATTGGTATGATTTTTGAGAGATAAGAAATAATCAGGTACAGGTGTACGCACCGGCAGTCTGAACGGTAGTTATCCGGGAATGCCGTTCTGCCTGCTTAAAAAAAATCATGCTCCGGGAAAAAATAATTCGTATTTTTACAACTTGATTGCGGTTCAATAATTTATCAAACATCGGGCAATGGAACAGAAAAAATCATCAAAAGCCGACCTCGAGAACAAGAAGATCATCTTCAGGCAGATCGGTCTGATCATCGCCCTGGCCGTCCTGCTCGTTGGCTTCGAATGGAAAACCTATGAGAAGACCATCGTAGACCTGGGTGTACGGCAGGCGGATGACGCTCCCGAGGAAATCATCCCCATTACGGAACAGAAAGTGAAACCGCCACCACCGCCGCCACCCAAACAAGTTGTGCAGATCAACGTGGTGGAAGACGATATTGAAGTTGAAGACGATATTTCGATCGACGTGGAAGCCGACCAGAATACCGAAGTGCAGGAGTATATCGCACCGGTGAGAGTGGATGAAGAGGAATCCGCCGAGGAAATGCAGATCTTCATGGTGGTGGAATCGATGCCGGAGTTTCCCGGCGGCGAGGCCAACCTTTATAAATTCCTCGCCGAGAACATTAAGTACCCGCAGATGGCCAAGGAAAGCGGCATTCAGGGCAGGGTGTTCGTCACCTTTGTCGTGGAGCGCGACGGATCGGTTACCGACGTGCGCGTGCTCAGAGGCATCGGAGGTGGTTGCGACGAGGAAGCCGTCCGCGTGGTCAAGGCCATGCCGAAATGGACTCCCGGTAAGCAACGCGGAAAATCCGTCCGTGTTCAGTACAACCTGCCGGTGAAATTCACCCTGCAGTAAGCAAAGCCTTTAAGAATATTTTAGGGCTGTCCGCCTCTGGCGGACGGCCTTTTTTATTGATGCTGACGGCCATCAGGCCTTTTGTGCGATGAATAATGTACCTTTGTCCGGGTTTCAACCGATGAAAACGAAAATACAGGAACTGGCAGCGACTTTCCTCGAAGAGATATCCGGGATCAGGCGGCATTTGCACATGCATCCGGAGCTTTCGGGGCAGGAGTCCGCAACGGCTGCTTTCCTTTCCTCCAAACTCAGCGAATGGGGGATTCCTCATCAGACGGGTATTGCCGGCCATGGTATCGTCGGCCTGATCGAAGGCCGGGCGGGCGAGGGCAAAGTGATCGCGCTCCGTGCCGATATGGATGCCCTTCCCATACAAGAGCTGAACCCATCGGATTATGCTTCAAAGAATCCGGGGGTCATGCACGCCTGCGGGCATGATGTCCATATGGCGTCATTGCTCGGCGCCGCCTTTATCATTAAATCCCTTGAAAAAGAACTATTCGGGAAGGTAAAACTGATCTTCCAGCCTTCCGAAGAGAAATACCCGGGCGGAGCCCTGCCGATGATCCGCGCCGGCGTCCTGGAAAACCCGCGTCCCGACCTGATCATCGGCCAGCATGTTTTCCCGGAACTGGAAACCGGAAAGATCGGCCTCAGACCCGGCCACTACATGGCCTCAACCGATGAGATCCATTTGACGGTCAGGGGAAGGGGGGGCCACGCCGCTATCCCGCACCAGGTGATCGACCCGGTGCTGATCGGTTCGCATATCGTCGTTGCGCTCCAGCAGATCGTCAGCAGGCAGGCAAAACCGACAACGCCGACAGTCCTTTCATTCGGCCGATTTATCGCCGCGGGCATGGCCAACATCATCCCCGATGAAGTGAAAATTTCCGGCACCATGCGCACTTTCGACGAACAATGGCGGGCGGAAATGAAGGAACAAATCACGCTCATGGCCACGCGGCTGGCAGAAAGCATGGGTGGGACCTGCGCGGTGGACATTCATCAGGGATATCCTGCTGTTTTTAACCATCCCGCATTGACCGACCGGGTGAAAGCCCATGCCACGGAATATCTGGGAGCGGATCGGGTCGCAGACCTGGAGATGCGCATGACCGCGGAAGATTTCTCATATTTCGCCCTGGAAGTCCCCGGATGTTTCTACCGCCTCGGCGTCATGAACACCGCGCGGGGCATCACATCCAACCTGCACACCGCCACATTCGATGCGGATGAAAGCAGCCTGCTGGCCGGAATGGGCCTGATGGCCTGGATAGTTTTTCAGGAATCGGGGCGTTAGTTATTTAATTTGTACTTTTGTCCATCATTCGTATAAATAACGTTAAATTAAAATTGATTATTTATGAAAAAACTAGTGATTGCTGCTGCATTGCTGATGTTCTTCGGATTCCAGGCTTTTTCTCAGGTTTTCGAAAAAGGGAACCAGGCGATCAATGTCGGGATCGGATTTGGGAACACGAATTACTGGGGTTCTTATTATTCCGGCTTTCTGCCGTCAATGAGCGCCTCTTATGAATATGGAATCGTGGAAGTCCCGATGGGATCTCAACTGACTGGTGTTGTGAGCGTTGGCGGTTACATGGGATGGAGCTACTCGAAATACAAATGGTCAGCATGGGTCAACGATGACTACTATGCCACGACCGACTTCATCATTGCCGCCCGCGGTAACTACCACTTCATATTCCACGATAAGCTGGACCCGTATGCCGGGGTATGGTTCGGGGTCGACATATCGTCCACGAAATGGAAGGGAGAGGGCGCTGATCCGGATGTGGATTTTGGCGGCACCGGCCCGACCGGTGGAGCCTATGTGGGCGCCCGCTGGTATTTCACCGACAATATCGCGGCCTACGCCGAACTGGGATACCTGATTTCTGTATTCAACATCGGTGTGACCTTTAAAATTGATTAATTGAAAGTATTCGGTAAGGATTACCGTACCGTTTGGAAGGAAGGGGGTTCCGTCTTCATGATCGATCAGAACCTCCTTCCTTTTGATTTTAAGGTGGTGGAATGCCGGGACTTCCGGGAAACCTGCCTTGCCATCCGCAACATGACCATTCGCGGGGCGGGCGCCATCGGCGCGGCGGCGGGGTATGCCATGGCCCAGGCGGCCGGGGCAGGGACGGAGTCCCTGTCCGATGCCCGCAGGATCATCGAATCCACCCGCCCGACCGCCCGGAATCTGTTTTATGCCACCGGGCGCGTATTTCAGGCCGCGCTGGCATCGCCTGAAGCGGCCGAGGCCGAGGCCGAACGGCTGGCCGATGAGGACGCGGAGGCGTCACAGCGCATCGGCGAACTGGGAAATGCGCTCATTCCCGAACAGGCCGGCATCCTGACCCATTGCAACGCCGGCTGGCTCGCCTTCGTGGATTATGGCACCGCGCTGTCGCCAGTGTATCAGGCCCACCAAAGCGGCAAGAAGATCTTTGTGTATGCCGACGAAACCCGGCCGCGCGCACAGGGCGCCCGGTTGACCGCCTGGGAACTCTCACAGGCCGGTATTCCGCACGCCATCATTCCCGATAACGCCGCAGCCTGGTATATGGCGCAGGGCCGCATCAGCCTGGTGATCGTAGGGGCCGACCGCATCGCCGCCAACGGCGACACGGCCAACAAGATCGGCACGCTGGAAAAAGCCATCACGGCAAACTATTACAACATTCCGTTCTATGTCGCCGCCCCGGTTTCCACCATGGATTTCGATTGCCCCGACGGCAGCCGGATCACGATAGAGGAAAGGAGCCAGGATGAAGTGCTGTACCAGGAAGGGATCACTGAGGATGGGAAAAGGGAGCGGATCCGGGTCTGTTCACCGGGTTCACCGGCATTGAATCCGGCTTTTGACGTCACCCCGGCCCGACTGATCACCGCCTTCATCACTGAAAAGGGAATCCTGAAGCCGCAGGAATTAAACCGCAGGCTGCAGGAATGAACATTCCTTACTTATTTCGCTCTGTGGTGAATACCACCAGTTGCTCCAGCGCTTCCCGGGATTCGCTGTCCGGAAATGACCGGAGCAGATCTACGGCTTCCTGCCGGTACTGGAGCATCTTCTGCCTGGAATAAATGATCCCTCCGCTGTGGTTCACGCGCTTGATGATCTCGTCAACCCGGGAAGGCTCATCGTGATGGTATTTTATAGCGCGGATCGTCTGCCTTTTTTCACCGGGGCTCACCTGTGAAAGCATATGGATGAGCGGTAGGGTCATCTTCTGCTCCTTAATGTCGATGCCATTGGGTTTCCCGGTTTTGTTGCCGCTTTCAAAATCAAACAGGTCGTCTTTGATCTGGAAGGAGATGCCGACCAGTTCGCCGAACTTTTTCATCAGGGCAATGGTTTCTTCAGAAGCTCCAGTGGAGGCGGCCCCGCAGGCGCAGCAGGATGCGATGAGGGAAGCGGTTTTTTTACGGATGATCTCAAAGTACACTTCTTCGCTGATGTCGAGCCGGCGGGCTTTTTCAATCTGGAGCAATTCTCCTTCGCTCATCTCCCTGACGGCTCCCGAAACGATCTCCAGCAGCCGGTGATCCTGGCCTTCCAGGGCCAGCAGCAGACCGCGGGAAAGCAGGTAATCGCCCACCAGCACCGCGATCTTGTTTTTCCACAGTGCGTTGATCGAGAAGAAACCCCGCCGTTCATTGGAGTCGTCCACCACGTCATCATGCACCAGTGTCGCGGTATGCAACAGCTCAATGAGGGCGGCTGCGCGATATGTCGCTTCGGTGATCCCGCCGCATACTTCGGCCGTAAGGAATACAAACATCGGCCGCATTTGCTTGCCTTTGCGCTTGTATAAATACCGTGTCACTTTATCGAGCAGCGGAACGGAACCTTTCATCGATTCACGGAAACGCTTCTCGAATTCCTGAAGATTAGGTTGAATGGGCTTTTTTATCTCATCTAATGTCAGCATACCTTGCCCTGCGAAGATTCAAAAGTAATACAAAAAAGGATTATGATTAACTTTGTAGAAAACGGATTATTAGCAGGGAGACTCAGCATTATGTCGATTTTATTCCATGAGATCGTATTCGGACCGGTGAAGAGCAGGCGGTTGGGGGTTTCCCTGGGGATTAACCTGCTTCCGGTCGATTCCAAGTTTTGCACCTTCAATTGCGTTTACTGCGAGTGCGGCTGGACACATGAAAATCCCGAAGGTGTGAGCAAGCTGCCTTCCCGGGAGCTGGTCAGGGAAAAACTGGAAGAACGGCTTCGCTCCATGCAGGCCACAGGCCATCGCCCCGACGCGATCACCTTTGCCGGCAACGGCGAGCCGACCATCCATCCTGAATTCCCTGGTATTCTTGATGATGTTTTGGCCCTGCGCGACCGGTATTTTCCTGAGGCCCGGGTTTCGGTCCTGACCAATTCGTCGACGCTCGACCGGCCGGGGGTTTTCGAGGCGCTGAAGAAGAGCGGCGACAGCATGCTCAAACTCGACGCAGGCACCGAGGAGATGTTCCGCAGGATCAACGGCCCGCGTTCCGGCATTACCCTGAAGCGCATCGTGGAAAAACTGAAGGCGTTTGAAGGCCAGCTCATCATTCAAACCCTGTTTCTCCGGGGATCGGCCAACGGTCAGCGGATCGACAACACCGCGGAACCGGAGCTCTCACGCTGGCTGGAGCACATCGTCGCCATCAAACCGAAATACGTGACGATCTATCCCATCGACCGGGCGACGCCAACAGGAACGCTTGAGAAGATCACATTTCAGGAGTTGCGCGACATAGCGGACCGGGTTGAAAAACTGGGCATTAAAGTGCAGGTATATTATTGATATGATCGAATACGACCCGAAAATACTGATTGCCTTTGGCGAGACCATACGGGGGAACCAAAAGATCTACACGTGGCTGCTTGGCAACGGCTACCCCGAACTGGCTGCGCTTTCCAGTGCGATCCGCGGTTCCGATGAAGCGTTCCAGTGGCTGCTGAAAAATCACTACCCGCACCTGGCCGCCCTGGATTCCGCCATCGACGACTCCGTCAAAGCCTATGCCTGGCTGGCCCAGAACAATTACACCCTGCTGGCGATCTTCTCCGACGCCTGCCACAACAAACCGCAGGCCATCGCCTGGCTTCGCAAGAACGACCTCGAAATCTTCATCCGCCTTGCCGACATCATCCGTGAATGGCGCGACAACCAGACGTTCGACTACCATAAGCTCCATTTCTGAAATTACGGCCGGACCCTTTGTTTTCTGCTTCCGCTGACTTCTCGCTATCGCCCCAGCTTCTTCAGTTTCTTTTCGACCGCTTCCTTTTCCGCCACCGAAGGCGCTTCGGTTCTGAGCGCCTGTTCATACCAACTGGTCGCTTCGTCCGGTGCGCCGGCATCCCGGAAATGATCACCCAGGGTGCGGTACGTATGGAAAAATGCCGGGTTGTATTTTACAAGAGAATCGGCCGCATGACCAAGGTAAGATCCCGATCCGATCTGCGCCGCCAGGTCGCGGTAGCGGATGAGATTTTGGAACACCGGGCCGGATAAAACCGGGTCCTCTGGGATAACTTTTCCCGTAGTCATCATTTGGTGAAAGTCATATTCCCGGAATTCCCCCAGTTGCCAGGGGGGCGTTGATACCCAGATCTGCACGGAATCAGGCCTGAAGATAACGGAATGGTGCGCAATGAACTGGTTGACGGCTTTTTCGTTGCCCAGGCCAATATCCCGGTCACCCAGGCCCCGGTAATCCCTCAGGATGGCGGCGGCGTCATCCAGCTTCATTGCCGGATGGCGGTCCAGTAACTCCGCCAGCCGGTTCAGGCGGTACAGGGAAGTTTCGTTTTTAAGGTTGGCGATGTTGAGTTCATCGGTGGAGAACTCCTCCGACTGGAAGTGGTTGGTGAGCAGGATGTGGTCGCTGCCGGGGTCGTAAAGAGCCGTTACATCAGGGGATTTCTCGATGACGACCACCGTATGGTCGCTGGCGGAGCCGATCAGGAAGGATTCGGCGACGAAGGTTTCGCGCGACCGGGCGATGGCAAGGGCTTCTTCAATATTGGAAGCATACTGCAGGATCTCCCGGGCCAGGAGCGACACCGGCGTCCGGGCGCCCAGCGGAATGGACGATTTGGCGGCGTTGAGCGAGACAGTGAGCCCGCGTTCGTTCATCCCCGAAACGATCCCCGCGAATCCCGCCCATGTCACGGAAACAAATCGGTACCCGCTGTCGGGCCGGGCGAACATCAGGATCTTGTTCGCGGCGAAATCCTCGTTGATGTAGAAATCAAAATTCCTGCCCACGATCAGGGCGGAGTCGAAGGTGCGGCCATCCCAGGCGCCGAAGGCCGTACAGGCCACCAGGTTCATGTTCTGCACGGCGTGGCCCAGGTCGTGCGCCGCGTGGTAGTTCAGCATGCGGGCGTATGCCGGGCCGATGAACTCATACTGCGCCGGAGCATGGCGGGATATGCCGAATATCTCTTCCCGGTATTCCGGAAGCACAAATTCATCCAGGTCACGGTTGAAGTAGCGGACGAAGGCCAGCATGAAGCGCTGGTAGAATGTTCCGGGGATGAGCTCGGCGAGCCGCTCCGTGAACGCCTCCTCCTGGGCGGCCATCAGTTCGCTCGTCAGCAGACCGTGGGCAGAGCCCATTTCATAGGGATTTCCTTCGACGTACATCAGCCACCATCCCTCACCAGATTTCCGGAGCCACCCTTTTTCGCAGTCATAGCCTCCGTCGCCAGCTTCCGAGCGGGTGAGCGCCGTCTGTTCTGCCTCCGGAATGTCCGGCTCGCTGATCCGGGTGCTGGTGTAATAAATCACCCATAACGCGAAAAATAGGGCCAGCAGCGCACCGGGGAAATAGATGACGAATTTTACAAGCCTTTTATGCATGGGTAATTTTGTTGACAAGATAACGGAAACCGATGAATTCAGCGCTGGTGATCACGGCGTTGATCGTGGTGCCCAGGATGCCGTGAATGTTGAGGTTTTGCCCTGTGAAAAATAAGTTCGGTACTTTTGTCCTCGGTGTGATGATGGTCCGGGCCGGGTGTTCGCAGTCTTTGAGGATGCCGTAACCGCTGCCCTGAGGCGTGCCGGTAAAATCGGTAAACGTCAGCGGTGTGGAGTTGTAATATCGTTCGATACCGTCGCGGATCCCGGGAAACCTTTGTTCCAGGGCGTTCAGCAGCTTCTGAGATGACATCTCGCGGAACGCATCATACTCCGCGCCCCGCTCCCCGGGCGGAATTCCGTCCCATTGCCGGTATTCTTCGTATTTCATGAACGACAGGATGCTGGCCGTTCGGGTGAACGCCCCGCCGCCTTCAGCATGAGGCGTATAGACCAGGTAGGTGTGGGGCCAGGAATTGCCGGGCAGAAGGTCATCAAAATAATCTTCCGAGTAATACTGGAAGAGGTTGTGGTCAAGATAGGGGAAGAAATTTTCTTTAAACACCAGGTAGAGGCTAAAGAAGCCGGCGGTATTTTCCAGGCCTTCAATTCTTTGCCGGTAGGCGCGGCGTACCTTATCTGCCGGGATCATCTGCAGGGTAGTGGCCGGGTGAAGATTTGAGATGAAGTTTTTGGCAAAAAATTTCCGTCCATCGTCAAGCACGGCTGCCGAGATGGCGTCTCCTTCGAATTCAAAACGGCTGGCCGGCGCATCGGTAATAAGTGTGCCGCCGGCCTCGGTAAAGGCCTCCAACAGCACATTCGTAAGCTGGTCGCTGCCGTCGCTGATGCGCCAGGCGCTGTTGACGAAAGAATTGCGGATGCAGGCGTGGACATACAGCGGGGTGCGGTGCGCCGCGCCGTGGTAGATGCTGTTGGCCCCGGCCAGCACGGCGCGCAGCCTCCGGTCGGCGGTGATGCTTTCCAGGTAGCGCATCGTGCAGCGGTTCAGCTGCGCCGGCTCCAGCGCATAAGTGTACGCGTTCTCCAGGTCGTAAAGAGGGATTCCTTTGATGGATGCCCGGATGGTCCGGACGTAATCCGAGATGGCGTCTCGTTCTGCAGGGAATTTTTCCGTCAAAGCTTCACGAAATAGTTCCCATCCCTGGGCATGCGGGTAGAAAGCTCGTTCATTCCCGAATACAAGCCGGTCATATCCTGACTCATCCAGCTTCTTCAGCTTCAGTTTGTCCGTTATGCCCAGGTATTTGAAGAACCGGTGCAGCGTCTGCCCTTCCTCCATGCTGCCGATGTAATGCAGCCCGGTGGAGAATTTATGTCCATCACGGGTGAAAGTTTGCAGGTTCCCGCCGGCCTGGTGGTTCTTCTCCAGGATGCACACGGAATACCCTTCCTTCGCCAGGATGATCCCGCTCACCAGGGCGCCCAGGCCGCTACCCACGATGATGAGTTCTGAGTTCTGAGTTTTGAGTTTTGAGTTCAAGCTATGCCTTCCTTGCAATGTACACCAGATTCGATGTCATCTTTGTTTCATCGATAATTTCCACCTGCATCCCATGTTCATTCAGAATCTTTAAAATCTTTTCCCTGCTGGTAAAATACAGCTTTTTTTCGTTATTCCGGGTCTGGTTGAAGCCGATCCGGGTGCTGAAGGATTCGGAGAGTCGTGTACCGAAGTGTTTTTTCTCCATCGCCCGGTCGGCGTCGCGGATGATGATGGTTCCTCCGGGCTCGAGTTTTTCGATGCAGCGGACGACCAGCCGTTCCTGGTCCGCTTCCGGGAAATAATGCAGGACGTCGGCCAGGATGAAGGCATGGCTCCGCAGGATCTCCGCCTGCAGCACGTCGGCATGGATAAATCGCACCCGGTCGCTCTTCGCCGGGCAGTGGTTCGCCGTATCGATCTTATCCCCGTCATAATCGATCCCGGTGATGGTCCTGCGGCCGGAAAGGAACGAGAGCATATACGCCATGAATCCGTAGCCGCAGCCTATGTCGGTAATTTGCCCTTCTTTGGGAAGATGCCGGTCGAACAGGGCGTAATTATTTTCCAGCCGGGTCTTGATCTTCATGTACCACTCCAGCACAGGGCCTTTGTACATGTAATTCTTGACCAGCTTTTCCCGGAAATACTCCGGGGTTTCGGCTTCTTCAGCCACCTTCCGGTACTCTTCGGCCATATATTTCCGGATATTCCTCGATTTTTCCAGCAGATCGACGCCAAAACGCAGATCATCCGGCCGGATCCTGGGCAGGAACCTGATGGTCGCCTGGCCTACTTTCAGGAAATATTCCCCTTTGGTGTAGATGGGTCCGGATCCGTGGATGATCACCGGCAGGAGGTCGATGCCCAGTTCCTGCGCCAGGAGGAACGCCCCTTTGTGGAACCGCTGGATCCGGGTGTCGGGCGAGCGGGTACCTTCGGGGAAGATGAGCACGGAATAGCCTTCGTCAACGTTTTTCCGCAGGTTCTCCAGCAGGGACTCCGTCCCTGCCGATACGGGATAGAATTCCGCCATGCGCACCAGCGGGCCGTACAGTCTGCTCCCCTGGACCCGGTCGTTGGTGAGCTCCAGCAGGCGGGGATGCAGCATGAGCATCAGGGCGATATCGATATGCGACTGGTGGTTGGCGATCAGGACGGCGGGTTTTTTAAGATCTTCGAGATCCCAGTTAATCAGTTTTTTCGGTGAAAGGAAGTTGGCATAGATCAGGAATCGGGAAGAGATCATCAGGCCCCAGTGGAATCCGTCCTTAAGCGGCCCTTTTTTCACCCGCAGCAGCTTAAACACGATCAAACCGTAAATCATCAGCAGTATGCTCCCGGTGACGAAAATGGAAAGCGACAGGATGGCGAACAGAAAGTCTTTCAGCGTGACCGGAACAGGCCGTTTGCGGTCTTTCACGTACACCAGCCAGCGGAACAGGACCGGTTCCAGGCTCCAGGTCACGAACCAGACCGACACGATGCCGATGATAGCGGCTGAGGCCATGGACCTGAGGGCGGGGTGGACGGCCAGGATGAGCACCCCCAGACCGATGAGGGTGGTTACGGCGTCCATCAGGACGGAAGAGCGGTAGGCGTTCACATCGCCTTTGCCGTATTGGTATTGCTGCAGCAGCCCCTGGATTGAAAACAGGGCGTAGTCGATACCCAGGCCGAAGACAAAAGAGGTGATGATAATGTTGAAGATGTTGAGTTTGATACCCAGCAGGCCCATTATCCCGAGTGTCCAGATCCAGGAGATCAGCATGGGGATGAAGGTGATGAGCGTCAGTTCGATACGGCCGTAGGATATCAGCAGGACCAGGAAGACGATGAGCAGCGAGACGATCACCAGCTTGTTGAAGTCCTGGTTGAGGATGTCCATGAAGGCGCTGGTGAGGTATTGCTTGTCGAAGACAAAGGAATCCGGCATTTCGCCCAGGGCCTGGTACAGGGCGGGTTTGTCATCCTGCCGGACCTTCAGGACCGTGGTAACGGTGGCCATTTCCGGGGATTGCGACAGGTATGGGGCCTGCAGGGGCGCAATATTTTTCGCCCCCACATAATATTGCGCTCCTGCAGTTTCATTCAACCATTCCGCAAATTCATCAAATGCCCCTTCGCGGAAACCGGCCGATCGGGCTGTGGTGTTTAATTTGCTGATGACTTGTTCTCTGCGTTCAGGCGTCCAGTATTCGTTCCACCGGTGGATGCGTTCGGTCTGCAGACTGGGCGGGACGGCCAGCTCGGTGATGTCCAGGTATTTTTTGACGAGGCCCTGCTCTTTCAGGTCTTCAACCTTTTCAATGAGGCGGCTGGTGTTTTCCAGGGCGTCGCCGGGGTCTTTGCCGCGGGTGACCACGAAGACGGAACGCAGCGAATACTGGCTGATCGAATCGAGGGTGGCTTCGGCGTTTCTGAGTTCCCGGGTCATGTGGCTCATCCCGGTCATGTCGCTTTCGAAGCCCACTTTGCGCGAAGCGAACAAGAGGACGATGGTGATGAGGATGATCGCCGGAGGCAGCCATTTAACGTTTTCCACCGGGAAGGCGGCGATTCGGTGCACGGTCCGGTTAACCAGGTTCTCACGGCTTCGTTCCCAGTTGATTTTGCGGGTGATGTGCGGCAGGACGATGAGGGTGAACAATCCTGCCGCCAGGATGCTGAAGCCGGCGAAGAGGCCCAGGTCGCGGACGGCGTCGGAGCGGACAAGGAGCAGGGTGAAGAAGTCGCCCGATGAGATGACCGCACTCATCACGATGGGAGTGGCGATCTCCCGGATGACCTGGCGGGGGTTGCGGACTTCGCGCAGGTGGTTAAGGTAATGGATGGTGTAGGCTATAGCGATACCGAGCAAGACCGCGCCGAAGCCGAGAGATACTGCCGAAACCTCTTTCCCGGCCAGTTTCAGGATGGCGATCGACAGCCCGGCGCTCATCAGGGTGGTCAGCACGATGGCCGGGATCACCCGGAATTTTCCGAAATAAAACCCGATGAACAGCACCAGCAGCACGATGGCCAGGCTCATGGTCAGCATGATGTCGCGCTGCAGTTGCCGGGCGTTGGCAACGGAGATGGCAACGGAGCCAAAATATCCGGCCTTGACCGCTCCCCCGCTGTCGGCGCTGATTTGCGCCATCCAGCGGTCAAGCCGTTCGAGCATGATTTCGTTCTTCGCAGTCTCCGTACTCTTCTCGGCCGGGCTGAGGAACATCAGCAGGTAGCGCTCATCCCGCGAAAAAACGTACCCGTCGATGACCCGGTAACTTTCGTCGATGTTGAAGGATTCCAGCTTTTTCATCGCGATTCCGGTCAGCCCCAGGGGATCGGCCAGGATGAAATCCCGGCTCATGAACCCCATCGGGGAAGCCAGGTTTTTGTAAGCATTGCCGACAGAGGCATGGATCGCACTGTCGCTGACCAGGGCATCCATCATGCTGAAATCCGTTTCGTTGAGGTAGATTGGCAGGTGATCCTGAATCTCGCGGTAGATCTGCCGGATGGCATCGTTTTCTGTCCGTTCTCGTATGCCGGAAACGTATTCCGGTATGAGGGATGCCCGGACCGAGTCGGCCAGGGCCGAGGCAAAGTCCATCAGCGCGCCGGCCGCTGGCGGATCCGATGGGTCGGCAGGGCCGATGAAGATCACCAGCTCGTCGGCGAAGGCGGAGCGGTTGACCACCTCAAGGTACTGGTCTACCTGTTCGTTGCGGGGCAGTACTTTGGAAATATCTTCGGTAAGCCGCAGCCGGAGCGACAGCCAGGCGACAGCGGCCAGGCAGATTGCGAGGAGCGCGAAGAACAGCACTCTGCGCCGGTCGAAAAAGTCAAACCAGAAGGAGAAAAACGAGTTCAAAGTTGAGTTATTGGTTCATAATTCACTGGTTAAATTGGGCGTCAGACGCCAACTTCCGACGGATCATGCACTCTGCGAAAATAATCATTATTCCCCAACCGGCGGTGTTTTGTGCCTGCGGCGGAAGATGGCCAGCAGGAGCCAGGTGAGCAGGCCTGAAAGAATCCCCATGACGAGTCCGAAAACGAGGGCCCCAAGGATGTATTGCAGAAGATTATCTTTGACGAACTCCAGGTTAATGTCTGTACTGAAATTGAATGGCCTGGGATTGTCCAGCACCAGTCCCCCGGTCAGGTAGCTGCCGAAGAGGATGAACGGGATCATGGGCGGTATGCTGATGTTGGAGGCGATGAGGGTGATGGTCTTGTTAAGGCGGAGGAGGTAGGCAAGGGCAAGGGCGATGGCCATCTGCCAGCCCCAGAGCGGCGAGATGCCCATGAATACGCCCAGCGCCACGGAGGCGGCTTTGCGGAAGTTCGACTCTTCCGGGTGGAGCAGCAGGCGGCGCATCAGGTCGCGGAAGCTTTCCTCGCGCACTTTGCGGTAGAGCATCCGCGGGCGGTAGAACAACAGGCCCAGGATTACCAGCACGGAGTTGAGCAGGCTGATCCGGGTGAAATCGGTGAACGGCCGGAAATGGGTCACGCGTTCGTTTTTCGGGGGATAGATCACGCCCACTGCGACGGAACTGACCGGTACGCCCTTCCAGGCCGCCCTGACCAGCACTTCGATCTCGAATTCAAACCGGCGGGTGAAAAAACGCGTATGCCGGAATGGCTCCAGCGGATACAGCCGGAAGCCCGATTGGGTATCGGGAAGGCGGTAACCTGTTTCCACCCACATCCAGAAATTGGAAAATTGATTGCCGAAGGTCGTTCCCCCGGGGATTCCGTCCTGGTTGAGGTTGCGGGCTCCGAGGATGAGCGCGTCGGGATGGTTTTCCATCTTTTCAATAAAAACCGGAAGGTCTTCCGGCCGGTGCTGCCCGTCGGAATCGATGGTGATGGCATGGGTGTATCCCCGTTTCAGCGCTTCGCGGAACCCGGTGCGCAGGGCGCATCCTTTTCCTTTGTTTTTTGGGAAATGGATGGCGGCCAGTGCCGGAAATTTATCAATGATCTCCCGGGTACTGTCAGTGGAACCGTCGTTCACCACAATGATATGGCCGGTGAATTCCAGTACGCCGGAGATGACCTGTTCCAGCGTCTTCCCGTTGTTGTAAGTCGGGATCAGGACGCAGACGTCTTCCGGCAACCGCACAGCCTTACCCTGTGAGAATGGTTGAGGTTCTGCCGGAAATTCGCGTTCAGTCATCGTTGATAATAATATTGGTTTTCCGAATCACCGGGACCATGGCGCACACACCACAGTTCAGCCGGGTTGATTGATTCCTGTCAGCTAAAATACAAGTTTCCGGGAAATTTTTAGCTTGAATGATGAAGCAGTTATGGCCTTAACGACCGGAATGAATGATTTTTAGATTCAGCACTTCCTGTCCGTCAGAGATCTTCGCAATATATATTCCGTCGGGAAAGGCCTCCAGGGGAATCTCCACCTGGCCTTCCGTCTGGCCGGTGGCGGGCGACTCCATGGAAAAGCAAGACCTTCCGGAAAGATCAAAGACACGGATGGTTATTTTCTCACCGGCGCCACCGGCAAAAGTGATCAGGGCCCGTTCCCGGCAGGGATTGGGTTGGACTGAAGCCGAGAAGCTCTGGTTGTAAATGATTTCCGGGACTTTTTGAAACTGAGCGTAATCCGCATGGAGGATCTGGCCTTCCGTTCCCACCGCCCAGGCTTTGTTTGCACCGACAGCGAAGACACGCCTCATGATGCGTTCGTTATCGCTTACTTCCACCGTCCAGGTGATTCCACCGTCCTTGGTGTGAATGATGGTGCCGGCTTCTCCGCAGGCCCAGCCGTGCATCCGGTCGGTAAAGTAAATATGGTGCAGGTCCTGCATTGTCTGGCTGTTCCTGACGCTCCAGCTCGCTCCGCCATCCTCCGTAAACTGGATCTTGCCACTGGCGCCGGCCGTAAATCCGGCCAGGGAATCCACGAAATGCACGCTGTTGAGGTCGGCGAAGGTCTGGCCCGTCTGTTGGACCCAGGTGTTTCCCCCGTCGGTGGTGTGACAGATGGTCCCGTCATCACCCACCAACCAACCGTGGTTGAGATCGGAAAACCAAAGATCATTGATATATCCGGGAGCGTTATAAGACATGTATTCCCAGTGGTTGCCCCCGTTGACCGTGAACAGGATCTTGCGCTTCTGCTTATTGGCCGCCCATCCGTGCTGCGGGTCCGCAAACTGGATCGAAACCAAATCATTCCAGAAATCCAGGGCGTCGTATTTGGGATACCATGTGAAGCCTCCATCGCTGGTGTGGAAGATCTTGGCTTCTTCTCCCGAAACCCATCCGTGGTTTTTGTCGATAAAAAAGAGATCAATCATCCGGAACCCATCCTTGAACCAGGCCAGGAACCAGTGTTTCCCTCCGTCTTCGGTTTTCCATAGTTCTTCGTACGTGGCCGCATACCCGGTCAGCGAATCGGTGAAGAACACGCTGTTCCATTCCTGGTCTGACGCCGTCCATTTCATTTCCCAGTGGATGCCATCTGCCGAGTGCATCATGCTGCCACCGGTCTCGCCGCAAACCCGGAAGTCGCCCGTCCGGTCCCGGCTGATGCGGGTCCAGTCGCAGAATGAGCCGGTATACGGCAGATGGGCATAGGTTCCCGGATCATCAGACATATAATCCAGTATGCCAGCCTCACCAATGACGATATACAGGTCCGGGGAAAGCACGAGGATATCATTGTAGCCGAGGTATTGCTGGACGATCTCCCAGGAGGCCCCGCCATTGGTCGTTTTGCAGACGGCCCCTCCGGGCCAGTACAGCCCGCAGGCATAACCCGTTGTGGTGTTCGCGAAATCCGCGGCGTGGCAGAAAAAGCCTGACGGTACGATAGATTCGGCCCAGTGGGCGCCGCCATCGTCCGTAAGCCAGAGCTTTCCGTCGCTGGTGACCGCCCATCCGAAGGAGGCTGTGTTAAAGCCGATTTTGTTGACGTGGGCGGTGAAGGAGGTCTGGTTGATCCCGGACCATGTGGTTCCTCCATCGCTGGTGGAAAAGACTTTATCGTCCGCAGCGGCCCAGCCGAGTGAAGCATTCAGAAAGAAAATGTCTTTAACATTATACAGTTCGAACTGGGAAATCCGCTCCCAGGAAACACCCCGGTCAGGGGAGCGGAACAAGCGCTTGTTACCGGTGATCCACAGTATATCGTTTGTCGAGGATGTTATCGTATAAAGGTTCCGGTCGGTTTGCAGGTTGAGAAAATCCCAGGTACGCCCCCCATCCGCAGAGGCCATCACCATGCCTTCCGGGCCGACGGCAAACCCTTTATTCGCATCCAGAAAATGCACGTCGCTGAGCATCGGGTAGGAGAGCCAGGGCAGGGAACTATTCGGCCATTCCAGGTTTTGTTTTGACCACTGGGCTGATGACATCCCTGCGGAAAAAATGAACAGCCCGATGAAGATCCACCGGAACGTCTTTCCCGGAATGATCTTGAGAAAACCGTTGGAACGGACTTTCATCACTGTATCTGCTTAAAGAACTTGAACGTATGCATTTTTCCTTTGGATGTGGCAGTAACCAGGTACAAACCGTAAGGCAGGGCCGAAACATCACAATCGGCGTGACCGCCATAATTGACGGCTTGCATCGCTATGCGGCCAAGCAGGTCATGGATTATGACCGTATGTTGACCTGAATCAGGAAATTGTATCGAAATCCTGCTCCCCAGGTTTTCAAACCGGACCTCTTGAGGAACTTCCCCGGGAATATCAGAGAAGAGTTCTTTTTGCCCCGCTTTGATGTACTCGCCCGGTGTCTGATGTATTGCACATTCAATGAGCTTGATGTAACTAGAATATCCGTTTGCATTGCAGTATGCGACGATCCGGATCCATCCGAAATGAACCCCGTTGTCCTTTAACAATTTCAGACCGATGGATTGTCCTTCGAAAAACACGCACAATGGCTCCCAGTTGAAGTTGATGTCGTGGATGTACGCCTGATCGGAAAATGTAAGATCATTGCCGATCTCGTCTCCGTCAAACAGGCTTTTTGCATAGGGCCTGCCCCAGAGTTCCGTGGTGGCGATGGCGCTGCCGCCGGCCTCTGGATGGAGCGTCATCTGCCAGCTGGGGAGTTCCGAGGCGGACGGGCTCATCCAGGTCTCGTAATAATACAGTGTGAAGTAAAAATCATTCGTTCCGTCCTGGTCCAGGTCAAGATAGTAATAACTTGTTCCCGAATCGGTGGTTCCGGGCACGCCCGTATCGTACGACAGCACAGTGTCGTTCAGGTTGGTGTACAGGATCTGGGATTGAGCGGGCGGTAAAAGCAGCCCATAAAGCAGGAGCAGAAATGCAGCTGTTTTTTGGTAAACATGATGAAACAGCATAAACTTTGGATTTATCCCAAAGTTAAGGAGGAATTAGAAAAAGTATATTCTACCTCTGCATTATTTTTCCATCTCCTGCTCAGCCGCTGCTTCTGTCCAGGCGCAGATGTTTTCGAGCTGTTTTTCATTCAACACGGCCTTGCTGTGCATGTAGACATAGCCCTTCAGCGGCATGGTGCCTGCGGTGATTTCATCGCAAACGGCCGTGAGCAGTTTGATCCGGGTTCTTTTATCGTATCCGGCCCATTCGGAAAAGTTCAGATGTTCCTTTCCTTCCCGGATATGATTGGCCAGGATCCAGGATACCGGGGCGATCTTGTTGTAAAACGGGTAGACCGTCCGGTTGGAATGGCAGTCGTAGCAGGCGTTGACCAGGTCCTTTTTGACATCCGCCGGGATGTCGACCTGGAAAACGATGTCGTCCTGCGGTTTAACCAGGTTGTCGTTCTTTTCCGGGGGGAAAAACTGGATCACGATAAACAACAGGACGACCACCCCCAGGATGATCAGGAGCGCCTTTTTCATTCGCCCATCAGTTTTTTGGTTTCATTGGCCACCCAGGTGTCGACCAGGTTCATCTGATCGGCGTTCAGAGCGCGATCCGGGAATTTTTCAACGTACTTTGACGGAGGCATATCACCATCTTTTATTTCATCGATGATGGCTTCCATCTTTCCGACCTTTTTGGCGGCCGACATTTCCTCCCATTTGGAGAAATTCAGCTTCAGCTTGGCCTTGGCGTTTGATGAGGCGTCCGTATGGCAGTCGTAGCAGGAAGTTTCCATGATCTTAGCGACATCTTCAGGGAACACCGAAGCGGCTTTCTCCTGGGGGTTAATCTGGTTTCCAATCACGGAAGGGTTTGTAAAAGCCATCGTGAACAATATGGCTGCAGTCAGGGCCAAACCGGATAAGATTACTTTTTTCATAGCTGGGTTGATTTTCAGGTTAAACAGTAGGATAAATGCAAATATAAGGAAATTGTTCGGATAATGAACAGCCTCAGGCCTCAAGCTTCAAGCCTCAGGCCTTTGAATTTTGCAAAGATGAGCTCACTGCTGCCGAAGGTCGCATCAATCTTTATTTTTCCCGGCTCTGCTTCAACAACCGTGCCGCTGAGCCTGATCTCCGGGTGGACAGTGGGATCGATCACGCTGAGGTACTTGATGCTGCCGGCTCCGGCGACCCCGCAGTTTTTATTGAGGGCCATGGAGACAGCGTCGCGGAGGATCTCCAGCAGGAATACGCCCGGAACGATGGGCTTGCCCGGGAAATGGCCGGCGAAAACCGGGTGCTTCTTGTTAAAGGAAACCCGCGCTGTGAAAGCGCTTCCGCCAGTTTCGACATCGTTCAAAGTATACAGGTCTGCTGTCATGCTCAATGTTCAATGTTCAATGTTCAATGTTCAATGAATCCGCCAAGGGCTTTTTCAAAGTTCTTCAGGAAGGCTTTCCGGTCGAGGTAAGGCGCGATGGTGTTGGGGGTGAATTTTTCTTTCTTTCCCAGACTGGTGTAGGTTCCATCCAGGTAGGTCATGCCCAGTTCATTGAAGAAGGCCACTTTGTAAACACCTTCATCGGTTTTTTTCAGGATCATCCTTCCCGCCAGTTCTTTTTCGCCATATAAGACCTTCATGCGGAGATCCGGTCCCGGGGTATCGCCGGCGTTCCTTTCATCCGGCAACGAGGCACGTCCGGATGGGGAAATGATGACCTGCGGCGCCGTGCAGGAAACCAGGATCAGGGCGGACAGGCTAATCCACAGCAAATATGCCGGCAGGAATGGCTTCATTCATCTTTTTGTTTTCAAAACGGATCAGGGTGTAATCTCCTGATTTTTCAATCATTTTGAGCTCATCCACAGAGTAATCCCGCTTATTCAGTTTCAGTTCCACACGGGAAATATAATCTTTCATTACGGTACCCTTTGGCGTCATAATTACATTAAAATGATCCGGCCCTTCATTCCACACGGAGGTAAACTGTTCACTGGATAAGAGTGTTCCGTTCACCATTCCGCTCATGATCTCACTGATTTCCAAAAACATTCGGTTGGAGCCCGCGTCGAAGTCCTTTTTTTTGCCTTCGTCGATGATCCGGATCTTGCTTCCGTTAATGATGATGATATAGGAGTAGGGTTTTGTGTATTCCCAGCGGAGTTTTTTTTCTTTTTCGAAGAAGAATTGACCGGATGAATGGATCTTCTCTTCCATGAAACTCATCTCTTTTTCCTGGGTAAAGTCACTGACAATGGTGATGGTCTGTTCCGAGGATTTTTTCACCTGTTCGATCAGCAAGCCAGGGTCGTCGCCCTTGTTCAGCCCTGCCTGGCCGAAAAGCAGGCTGCCGGCCGTGGCCATGATCGTGATAAGAAGTATTCTGAAGGCTTTGATCTTCATTTCTTTTCCTGCTTTGGGGGTGGAACGGGGTGATATATCATTTTAATCTCGAGGGTGTCTTTTCCGGAAAATTCAAAGGCCGCCTGATCGAATTTGGGCCGGCCGGGCGATTTCGGGTTGTTGGAAAAGCCGTAGCCTTCCCGGGGCACGCCGATCTCGTTGGCGTCCATCACCCCGTTGCGGTTTTCATCATGGTAAATGGCAACGGCCATCTTACCGGCGGGCAGGTTCTTAAAAAGAAACTGCTCCTCATGCGCTTTGATGGCGATCTTTTGCCGTGCAAAAGCGCTGTCGGCGTTCAGGAACCCCTTTGCTTCGCGGTGGATGCTTACGTACAGGTCGCCTTTCAGGGGTTTGATATTTTTCACCACAACCGTAAGATCCTGGCTGAGCCCCGCGCAGGAGATTATGAAGCTCAATACTAATGTCAGAACAACTCGTTCCATTCGGTTTTTTTATTTTCACGCAAAGTGCGCAAAACTAGATCGCAAAGGACGCAAAAATTGAGATCGATAAAATTAATTCTTTCCGATCTTTGCGACTCCCTTTTGCGCTTTTTGCGTGAAACCAACATATGAAATCATTTCTTCAATCTTCAAAAACCGGTACCCCAACTCTTTTGCCTCAAGAATTATCGTCTCAAGCGCCTTCGGGGTAACGGCCCTGTTGTCATGCATCAGGACCACCGCTCCGGGATGCAGCCGTCCAATGACCCTTTCCGCGAGTTTTTCAGGATCATCGATCCGGGTGTCGAGGCTCCGGACCGACCAGCCGGCCACTTTCAGATTCATGCGCCGGGCCACGCGGGCTACGGTCGGGTTGGTCACACCATAGGGCGGACGGAACCAGGCCGGTTTTTGCCCGGTGACCTCCCGGATCACCTGAGCTGTCATCTCCAAATCCCGTTCCATTTTTTTCCGGCCGTACAAATCAAACCAAAACCCGTGGCGGTAAGAGTGGATGCCGGCCAGGTGCCCGCCGCGGTGGATTTCTTCGAGTAAGGCGCGGTTTTTTACTGCTTTCTCGCCGATGATGAAGAATGCGGCCGGCACTTCATTTTTTCTCAGGATCTCGAGGATGCGCGGGGTGGCGGCGGGATCGGGACCATCGTCAAAAGTGAACGAGACAATCTTTTCACTGGTTGCTCCGTGCGAAAATGCTTTAATGTAAAATCCGGAACGGATCCAGGCGGCGCCCCATACCAGCAGGGAGAGATAGGCAAGTGTGAGGGGAAGCAGCAACCAAACCGCCGGCGGCCAGGCGATAGCAAGCAGAAATACCGCGGCCGCAAGAAGGATCGTGACGATGCTTGCAGTGCGGAAGTTCAGCATGAGGATACCAGGATGAAGGCGTGGTGAATATTCTGGTAATGGTTATATATCAGGATGTTTTCCGGTTTCGCGGGGGCCGGGGCTGAAGGGAGCAGGGCCGCCTGCGGGATGCTTCCGCATTTTGCGATGCGGGCAGCCATCCACAGGGCGAAGGAGGAGGCCAGGTAGTGCTCTCCGCACAGGTGCTTGAAGCCGGCCTGCGGCGTGCCCTGGAAATAACTGCGCACCGGGCCGTACACCGCGTCGGAGGCCGGATCCCCGTTGAGCCCCAGGATCAGCAGGCCGATATCCTGCGGGTTCAATCCCTGGCGTTCCAGGAATTGCAGGACGCTGTGCAGCGCCACATCGGCCTTTTCAGGGTTGAAGCGGGTGTCGAGCGCACGGATGCGGGCGTAGTTCGCGGGATCGGGATTGCGTGTCAGCAGGAAAAAGGCGGCCCCTTCGCCGGCGATCGTGCCCGGACTTCGATCGCCAAATACCGACAGGCTGTTCAACGGCCCTTTTTTCCAGAAGCCCATGCTGTCGGTGATGATAAAATGCGATTCGGTGATCTCTTCGATGCCGCCGCACAGGATTTTTTCCGAAGGATGTTCCTCCAGACGCATCAGGCTGTCGAGCAGGGCGTTTTCAAACGACAGCGGGCCGTGCACATAGGTCAGGTTGTAGTGGTTGCAGCCGAGCATGACGGCGATATGCGCCCCGACGGTATTATGGGTCGACTGGATGAAGGCCGTCGGGTTGAGCAGCCGCTCCTGGTTGTCGAGCAGCCCGTTAAGGAATTTCTCCGTTTCTTCCATCATACCCAGCCCGGTGCCGGTTATGATGGCATCGGGTTTTTCGACGCCCGCGTCGCGCAGGCAAATGCCCGCGGAGGTCACGCCCATCTTCAGCAGCCGGCTCATGCGCCGGAGCTGAATGGGCCTGATGTATTCCTTGTAATCGGGCTCTACCGACTGCAGCCGGGCTGAGGCATGGTCGCGCACTTCTTCCAGGAACACGCCATTGTCGGAGGTCGGTTGCGGAGAGATGTTTCCTATTCCACGAATGAAGGCTTCCATATCAACACGCTGAGAAAATGAGGGTGGAGTCGTTGCCGCCGAAGCCAAACGAGTTGCTCAGGACATGCTGCATGCGGATGCCGGTTTTCATCTCCCGGAGCGGCTCAAAATGGAGTTCGTCGATCTTTTCCCGGAAGTTCAGGTTGGGAAAGACGGTATGATTGACGATGGATAGCGCCGAGATGACCGCTTCGACCGCGCCCGCCGCGCCGAGGGTGTGCCCGGTGAAGGGCTTGGTGGAAGAGACCATGGGAATGGCGTCGCCGAAGATTTTTTCAATGGCGATGCCTTCGGTCAGGTCGTTGTTGTCGGTGCCGGTCCCATGGGCGTTGATGTAGCTGATCTGTCCCGGATGCAGGCCGGCGGAGGCCAGGGCCTGCGACATCGACAGGTACGGCCCGTACCCGTCGGGGGAGGATGCGGTCTGGTGGTAGGCGTCGTTGGCGTTGGCATACCCGGTGACCTCGCAGAGCGGCTGACGGCCCTTGAGGGCATCTTCCGATTCGAGCACCAGGAACGCGGCTCCTTCGCCCAGGTTCAGGCCCGTGCGGCTTTTATCGAATGGCCGGCAGGGCTGTTTGTCGAGGATCATCAGGGTGTTGAAGCCGTTGAGGGTGAATTTGGACAGGGCGTCGGTGCCGCCGGCGAGCACCCGGTCGAGCAGGCCGTGGCGGATGAGCCGGGAGCCGAACATGATGGCGTTGGCGCTGGAGGAGCAGGCCGTGCTGATGGTGCTGACCATGTCGCGAAAACCCAGGCGGGTGGCGATTTTCTCCGTGCTGTCGCTGCAATCATGGGTCAGGATGAAGTTCGTATAGGGTGGGCCGAGGTGATAGTTCCGGAAATTGATCTCCGTCTTGTCCATCCCGCCGACGGTGCTGGCGCTGATGACGCCCGTTCGGTATCTTCTATCGCCGGGGTCTATGCCTGCGTTATCGAGCGCCTCGGCCGCGGCGATCAGGCCGAGCAGCGCGGTGCGGGGATGCATCTCCAGGTCGGCGACGCCGGCCAGCGCGGCGAGTTGTTCGTTGGTCAGTTTGATCTCCCCGGCGGGCAGTTCGCCGCGGTGCACCGTATCCAGGATGCTCAGGGGGCCGATGCCGGACCGTCCGGCACGCAGGGAGGCCAGGGTCTGGCCGGCATTGTTGCCGATGGCGCAAATGATCCCGATGCCCGAGACAAAGACCCTGCCGGCCATCGTTATTTCTTTTGGTTCGCCAGGATAAAATCGGCCATGGTGCGGACCGACGTAAAGATCTTACGCCCTTCCTTGGGGTCTTCTATCTTGATGCCGTATTCTTTCTCAAGCATTACGATGAGTTCCAGCGCATCGATGGAATCCAGCCCCAGCCCGTCGCCGAAAAGCGGCGCGTCCGTATCTATGTCTTCCGGCTGGATGTCTTCCAGGTTGAGGACCTGTATGATCTCTTTCTTTAGCTTTTCGGTCAGTGCTTCCATGCTATAAAGCCTCCTTAAGTATTCTTTCAAGATTTGCGGGGTCAAAGATAATCAATTCCCCCGGTTCGGCGCACGATTTCGCCATTTCCTCTTTTTCCACGAGCGCCAGCGCGGCAGAGTGTTCACCGCCGTAAGAGTCGACCCGCCCGGTGATGCAACAGTTAACCCGTTTCCGGTCAAAAAGTTCATGCACATATTCGAACAACTGCATTGCGTCAGCCTGCTCGCTGATCAGCACGGCATTCTCTCCTTTGATCCGGTGACGGATGCAAATCTCCCCGGCCATGATGTTCGGCAGGGTGTACACAAAGACTGAAGGGCTGGGAAAATAGTTCGCCCGGTCGCCGATGGCCGACTGGTGCTTTTCATCCGTTTCCAGGGAGGAGGAGGCGTTCTGCAGGACCAGCCCGATGCTGCGCTCTTCGTATTTACGGGTGATCTCCGTGTTCCGAAGCAGGATTTCGGAAGCCAGGAATGCCAGCTTGCACAATGAATCCATCTTGAAATATTTCGGATACTGGACGTTCAGTCCACGGTAAGCGGTTTTCAGAAATTCGGCATGGTCTTCTCCCTGGGATGAAAACACTGGCTTTCCCCGGAGCCTGATTTCCGGGAACATTACGGTAGAATAGCTGGTTATGTAAAGGGGATTGTGCATCGCGGAGGCGAAGGTAATAAAAAAGTCGCCCGGGCGAAGGAAGGAAGAATTTTACCGGAGCAGCCCAAGTCCTTCCGTGGCCGATTCATCATCCGGACGGATGATCAGGACTTTCTGGAACAAAACCCGGGCCTCCCGCATATTGCCCAGGCGATAGTGCGTCCAGGCATACATGATCATGGAATCGTAGTCAAACGGGTACAGATTGGCCACTTTCTCAAAATATTTCAGCGCCTCGTCATACTGCGCCCGGTTGTAAAGGATCAGCCCCATGTAATAATTCGCCGTTGTGTTCATGGGGTCTATTTCCAGGATCTTTTGATATTGCCCGGTGATCTGGGTGGTATTGCCCAGGGCGGCGGCCGGCATGACAAATCCCAGCCGCGGTTCCAGCGCGAAGGGCTTGAGCTCTATCGCCTTCTGATAATATTTTACGGATTCGGCGTACGACCCGGCCAGATAATGTAAATAACCCAGCCTGACATTGAGTTCGTATGAGCCGGCGTCATAGTGCCTGACCAGTACTTCGGCGGCCTTGTCGTATCTTTGCCTGAGCTCATAGGTGTAACTGCTGTCAAACGCGTTGACCAGGACTTTCATGTCCTGGGCGGGCGCAGCCTGAAGCCGGATCAGCATTAAGACGGCGATCATGGTGATAGTTTTCATCTTATTCAGAATTTCCAGTTTAATGCGATAAGTATGAGGTGATTGGAGAAACTTTCCGAAAATGTTATGGGTAGCACTGCCGGGTCTTCCGCCGTACCCGCATCCTGGTAGGTGATGTAATTGCCTTCTCTTAACAGGAACAGGTACTCGGCGGTGATTTTCCAACGGCGTCCCGGAACCCAGATGAGTTTGCCGCCTGCCTTGAATTTCAGGTCATCGGCGAAGTTATAGACTACGAAGGCATTGTTTTCATGATAGTTCCGCATTTCCCCGAAGGTGGCCGAAAGCTCGGTCCACAAAGGGCGAAAGAGCCTGGCGCCGACCATTTGTTCAAAAATGATCTGGTCGAATCCGTTATTGCTGTGATTGAGCAGTTTTGAAGAGAGATAAAAATTCAGGTTGCCCAGCGGGTAAGCCAGCAAATGAAAGCCCGCCTGGTACTGGGTTTTTTCGTTCAGGTTCGACCAGGCTCCGAAGACGCTTGTTTTGACAATCCTGAAGTCTTTCGCCAGCTCCAGGTACGCGATCATCGCCTGCAACCTTTTAGTGACCACGGGGAAAGAGTACTGGCCGCTTTCGGCATTGTACTGCGGTTCGACCACGCGATAATTGTCCAGCACCAGGTTGAAGGCCGGGCTGACGGACAGGCCTTTCCTTCCCAGCGGGACGCCGCCGCTGACATAGAACTGGTCCTGGCCGATGTGGTACTGATCATCCACCGCCATCGTGTCGCCAATGGAAGCCTGTTTGTTTTTCCGGATGTGCAGATGGGTAAACCCGGCATAGGCTGAGTAACCTTCGGGCCACATCCAGTTCAATCCAGCGTTAAAATCGATCCCGCCGGTGGTCAGGTCGGTTTCTCCGTAATAATTTTGTTCTCCGTCAAGATCAATGTAGTCAAACTGTTCCGGCTGATCGCTCGCGATATACCCTGCCGAAACGTCGACGCTGCGCAGGAGGGGCTTAAGATCAGCCAGCTTTTCCCGTAGGTTTCCGGGCATGCTCCGGTACAGCCTGTCCGCTTCCTGGGCCCGGTTCAGTTCCAGCAAGCAAAGGAAAAGGTACTCCGTGGCGACCGGGTCCGCCTCGTTGAAGGCCAGGGCCTGCTTAAAATGCAGGGCGGCCTGAAGGAAATTTTTCCGCGCGAAACCGGCAAGGCCCATTCTCATCCTGAGGTAATAGTAATCATAGCCGTTCCGCAGCGCTTCCTTACCGGTACCGATGAGCGATTTCCACTGCGACTGGTTGAACTGGGACAGAGAAAGACTGTCGAACTGCCGGGCGTTCAGCGTTTTTTCCTGGCCCCCCGACAATAGCGGAAGGGCGGTAAAGACCGCCAGCAGGATGATCAGGTATTGATGACGCGCCGCCATGTTTCGGGTTCTGATGAAGGACCAAAAATCGTGAATTTTTCCAGCATATCTTCCCTGAAATTCATTTCAAATTCCACCTTACTGACGGAGCGCAGCGGGTTTTTAACCCGGGTAACGGCCCGAAGCGTGATTTCGGGGGCTGTCATGTGATGGGATGACCTGGCGTAATCCAGAGCAAAGGTGGCTTTGGCAAACAAATGGAACGGCGCGATGAAGTCTTGCAGGAACATGGTTTTCGAACCCAGGATGTGGACCGGGTAATGGTCCGTGAGGCTGAGGTGGCGGTAAAAGCCGAACAGGATTTTGTAATTGGCCAGGAAAAACGAATAGAGCAGCGATTTCCGGGAGCCTTCAAAATGAGTGAACCAGATCATGTCGCCGTCGTTTCTGAAATAGGCCTTCGAGTGGGTCTTTCGGCAGGTGATATAAGTGTTGTTATAAACATCCGCGGTCACGTCCCAGTGGCTGATCTCCCCGTCTGGTGCGCCTGTTTTTTCAAATACGATCTCCGCACCGGGCACGAAATTGTATGCCTCACGCAGCAGATCGTTGGGCTCGATGTTTCCGACCACATTACCCTCTGCGGGTTTTTCAGAGGTCATCAGGACATGGCCCTGGCCGGTCTTTAAAATATAATGGGACAGTGGAACGTCGATGGTCGCGGAACCCACCTGCGGCGTCGACTGGAATTGCAAATGCAGGTGCGGGACCGGTGAGCGCCCGGAATTGCCGCAATGGCCGATGATCTCACCCTTTTTCAGATAGCTGCCCTTATGGACCCTGATGCTTCCCGGTTTGAGATGGCTGATGGCGCTGTACAGCCCTTCGCCATGCCTGATCACCACCGTATTGCCCCAGTTGTGCTCCAGGTTGACCTGGCCGATCGCATTATCTTTCACCTGGTCGATGATCTCTTCAACCCACCCGTCGGCAACCGCGAGGACCGGCTTATTATAGCAATAATAGTCGCTGACTTCATTTCCATGGTTCCTGTAGGATTTTCCTTCTCCGTCGCGGATCTCGAAATCCCAGGCATGGCGCCAGCGGTCTTTATGGGTATGCGGGCCTTCGTGCCCCTGGGTGACGCTCCATTCTCCCCAGAAAGGCAGTACGGAACGCAGCAGGGGATACCGCCCGAAACGAAGCCGGTTGTTGTGCTGGTGGTACAGGTTCTTCTCAGGGGAAAAGAGCTGGTAGGTCACCAGTTCGGGTTTGTTGAGATGCCGTTCCCTGAATTTCAGCGCGTAGAGGAACGTCAGGGTGATGATGTTGAACGGTAGGGAGTAGATGGAGAGCTGAAAAGGGAGAAAGAATATTTTGAAGGCCGTGAGCAGGATGGATGTGATTGGGGTGAGCAGGATCACCCATAGGAACGAATACCATGAGGGAATGATGAAGAACCCCCCGATGGCGATGGCGGTCAGGATAAAATTGAACCCGATATACGTGTAGCTCAGCGTGGTCATGTCGGCGCCGACGAGCTGGTAAAAAACGAAGGCGCTGTAAAACCCAAGCAGCGACAGCAGGAACGCGATACGGGAATAGATCAGCAGGCCAAGGGCGATAAGCAGGCCGGGAAAAAGATGGTACTGGAACAAGATGGCGCCGAGCGATCGGAAATAGACGACCAGCGACTGCGGGAGCCCGGTGTTGTTGAACCAGTCGTACACTTTCACCATCAGCGGACCACCGAGGACGTACATCTCATTGAGTGCAAACACCCCGCGCTGGCTCACTTCCAGGTAATTATACTCCCGGGTGGCCATGAATGTGATCCAGATGCCCAGGATAAACGGTATGCTCAGGTAGGGAAGGTAGTATTTCCCGATCACCCCTTCAAGGGCGAGGGTGATGAACAAAGTGAACAGTGCGCTGAACAACAGGATCAGGAAGAATTCCGGAGATGCTTCGTAGAAAAGCCCCAGTCCCAGCCCGACCAGCAGCGCGTTAAACCCGTAATAGCCCCTCCGGATCTTTTCCAGGTTCAGTCCGGCGAGCCAGGCGACCAGGTTGGCGGTGATGATGGCGATCAGCCCGGCCAGTCCGGAGAGGACATCGAAAAAGGTGACTGCCATCAGGATCCAGGCGAAGGCCTGGTTGTCTGAGAAAAATACCAGGGCGTAGCTGTTCGGGATCCCCCGGAGGAAGGAGCGGTATGATCTGCCGTCAGAGTTCAAACTTTTTCAGATGTTCCGGTACCGATTCATACTGGTTTATGCTCTGCAGGGTTTCCTTTTCCCGGATGACATGGGTTCTGCCTTCCATGTCAATCATCACGACCCTGGGCCGCAGGGTGATGAACTGCATCCATTGGGTCATATCGTAGGCCCCGACGTGATGGATGACGAACTGGTCGCCTTTGTTGAGCAGGGGCAGCACGGCGTTTTCGCGTACCACGTCGATGTTCATGCACAGCGGACCATAGAGCATGGTATCCTCGGTGTAATTCGAAAATGGCTGCGCGGGGCTGATCTTATGGTCGTACCAGAAGGAGGTGAAGAGCAGGTTCACCCCCACGTCGATGATGGTGATGCGTTTTCCGGTGGAGGATCTTTTGTTGGAGATGACGGTGCCCAGGAGGTACCCGGCCTCGTCGATCAGCGCCCGTCCGGTCTCGAGAATGAGCAGGGGCATTTTGCCGGCCGGGAAGTTGGCGTTCACCAGGGCGGTGGCGATGGCTTCCGCCATCACGTCAAAGCCCGGGTTGGTGTCGGCGCCCGGAAGGAACGATCCCTTCAGGGTATTGCCGGAGGGGAACCCGCCGCCCAGGTCGATGTATTTGATCTCGTGGTAATAACGTTGCTGCAATCCCAGGGCCAGGTCGGCCAGTTTGACGGCTGCGGTGGCGTAAGCCGAACTGCTCAGCATGAAGGTACCGATGTGGCAGTGGAGCCCCGCCAGTTCCAGCTTTCCCGACCGCATGATCTTGTTGAGCGCGTCCCACGCCTGGCCGTTCTCATAGTTGAAACCGAAGCGGTCCCAGATAGGATGTACACCGGTATCCATATTGACCCGGATGGCTACGCGGGGCCTTTTTTGAAGCTCGCCGGCCAGGTTGATGATGGTATAAAGTTCCTCGAGGTGGTCGATGTGGATCAGGGAATCGTTGATAATGGCTTTGCGCAGATCCTCCTCATGTTTGTCGGGTCCGTTGAAGATGATCAGCCGGCTGTCGACGCCGTTGGCGATCGCCTTGTCATACTCAAATCCGCTGACCACCTCGGCCCAGGAGCCTTCCTGGTGAAAGACATGGCACACGGCGTTCAGGTAATTGGTCTTATACGACCACGCGAACTGCACCTTCGGGTAACGCGTTGTAAAGGCCTGTTTTGCCTCCCGGTACGTCTCCCGGATCTTGCGCTCGGAGATCACAAAAAGCGGAGAGCCGTGCTCCCGGAGCAGGTCTTTAACCGCCACGCCTTCCACATGGGTCATGGGAACATAGGCGGTGCGCAATCCGAACTTATTGGGCATGTTTGTTTCGAGCCTCTTGATGGCCGGCCGTTCATATCTTTCTTTTGCAGGCATATGTACTTTAGATTAGGATGAATGGAATATGTTGTAATATGTTGTAATAGGTTGTAATAGGTTGTAATAGGTTGTAATAGGTTGTAATAGGTTGTAATATATTGTAATATCTGCTTCGTTTTGTTCTGCCAACTGCCAACTGCCTCAGAGCTCACCGTACATCGAGATCTGCTGGTAGTCCTTCAGGTCGACGATCATGTCCCAGGAATACCGGATGAACATCTTTCCCACTTCATAATGGTCGAAGGGTTCGACTTTTTCTCCCATTGCCAGCCTGACGAGCGCCTCGGGAATGTTCTGCCCTACGCCGACAGCCAGGTAGACCCAGGCGGGAATGCGCGGGTTTATTTCCAGCAGGGAGAACTCGTTCTTTTCGTCCTTCATCAGTTCCAGTTCAAAAGGTCCGCGCCATTTTGTCGAGCGGATGAAATGGTCGGTGAGCCGGAGCATCTTTTCATCTCCAACGGAAATGCCGCCCCAGGCTTTGCCTTTGTCGGTAATGTACTGCTTTCGGATGGGTACGGCGGCAATGCGGTTTCCCTGCCCGTCGCCCAGGCCGATCACGTTGTATTCGATTCCTTTGACGTATTGCTGGAGTATGACCGGCAGGCCCCATTTCGCGCTGATCTTGTGAAAATGCTCCCGGGCCTGCTCCGCCGTGAACACTACGTGGGCGTCATAGAACTTTCCTTTCACCAGGAGCGGATACCCGATCTCTTCGCCGATTTTCGTAATCTCGCCGGGATCGTGCACGGGCAGGCTGTCGGGAACCTTGATACCGTGCTTCCGGCCAAATTCCGGCAGGTTGATCTTATGTCGCTCCTCGAATTGTTGCTCTGTGGGGAGCAGCAGATGGATTCCCATCGCGCGAAGGCGTCCTTCCAGCCGGATGAACGGATACAGTTCGGCGTCAAAATTCGGGATGATGACTTCCAGGTTCTCCTGTGAATGAATGTATTCTATCCGGGCCATGAGCGCCTCGATCCCGGCGGAGGGATACGGGATCTGGTAGACCTTGTCGACCAGGTCGCGCATGTAAATGCCCGGTTCGAGCGATTCATACGACAGCCCGATGATCCGGGCGTCGAACAGATCGGATTCCTTCAGCCCGCGGATAACCGGGACGCCGGGCCCCGGGCTGTCGATCGCATTCAGGGCCGTCACGGCGATCGTGATCTTACGCCTGCTCATCATGTTCCAGCATTTGGTAACTGTTCAGCAGGCGCATGAAGTCTTCCAGGTCGCGCTCCAGGATGCTTTCTTCCACTTCGTAGCGGTCCAGGAAATGATTCCGGATCTCTTCCTCGCTTTTCCCCTCCCGGATAAGCCCAAACAATTCCAGTCCGATGGGATTCAGGGTAAAAGATTCGCCGGTGTTGGGATTGAATATGAAACCCGATTCACTGAGCGCTATGTTGTTTTTAACTTTCATTCGGGTGATTGTCATTAATTTTTTTTGAGAAAATGATGATCTTATATGCACTATTCCGAATATTTGCCCGGATACCCTACCACGGGAGAGGAATATTTTCAATAGGACTGTAGGACTGTAGGACTGTAAGACTGTAAGACTGTAAGACTGTAAGACTTTGGAACCTGGAACTCTGGAACCTGGAACTTTGGAACCTGGAACTCTGGAACCTGGAACTCTGGAATCTTGGAACCTAACCGCCCTGTAAACGTTTCCGTTCGTCCAGCAGGTGATCGATTTCTTCTTCGCTCAGGCCGGGCTGGCGCAATTGTTCGTCGATCTCTTCTATGGTCTTCTTTTGTCCGGTAATGACCGGCGGTTCCGCTGTTTCATCGATGTCCGGGATGAGGTCGCCGTCCATGGATTCCTTCAGTTGGTCGATCATCTCAACCACCATTTGCTTGATGGGTTCACCGAACTGCTGGAGCAGCTGCCGGGAGATCTGGTCCTTCATCCGTTCATAATTCTGCAGGAAATATTCGAAATTGGAAACGAACATTTTAGGGACCCCGGGGATGCCCTCAAAATCGGACTTGTTCTTGAGCTTCCTGAGCAGTTTGATCAGGAGATCAAGATTATCGCGGAATTGCTGATCGCTGTCGGACATCGGAGAAATTTTTACAAAAATAGTCGTTTTTGATGAAAATGTTCCGGATACGTTCATACTGCCCTGCAACATTTTGGAATATCCGGCCGGATTGTGTTATATTTGTTTCTTATTCCCGGCTATGAAAATTAACGCTTCCCTCCTCATTTTATTTGCTGCGGCGTTGAATGCTCTTGCAGTTTTCGCCCAGCCGGTCAACGTCATGAAAACAGACGACAAACTGGGCAAGCCGGTCTTGTGCGGGGAATGCACCCGAAGTGGTCTGCAGCAGGGCGATTTCGGCGCCCTGTTCAAGCAGTATCACCATTTATATGCCCCGGATCCCAGGGTAGTGACCCGTATCAGGGGCCTTGCCGATGGAGCAGGGATCATGATCGTGCTGGGCACCTGGTGCAGCGACAGCCAGGAGCAGGTGCCAAGATTCTTCAAAGTGCTCGACAAAGCCCGCTTTCCAAAGGATAAAGTAAGCCTGGTCTGTGTCGACAGTGCCAAGGAAGCGTGCGGGGTGGATATTTCATCACTGGACATCCATAAGGTGCCTACGTTCATCGTATACCGGAATGGCAGGGAAATGGGCCGCATCATCGAAACGCCCTACCAGACGCTTGAGCAGGATCTGCTGATGTTTCTCCTCGAGTAATTCCAAAATTCACCCGATATGATCACGCTGGCTACGATCCGGGAAACCCGCGAACATATTGATGTTCTTAAGAAAAAAGGTGCTTCCGTCGGCTTCGTGCCGACCATGGGCGCGCTCCATGAAGGCCATCTGCAGCTCGTCCGGAGGGCGGTGAAGGAAAACGATATGGTGGTGGCCAGCATCTTCGTCAATCCCATCCAGTTCAATAACCCGGAAGATCTGGCTAAATACCCCAGAACGCTGGATGATGACCGTCGGATGTTGCAGGAAGCAGGCTGCCACTTGCTTTTTGCGCCCTCCGTGGAGGAGATGTATCCCGGTCCGGTAACGGAAAAGTACGACTTCGGTCCGCTGGAGCGGGTTATGGAAGGCGCGTACCGCCCGGGCCATTTCAACGGGGTGGCCGTTGTGGTTAAAAAACTCTTCGATGTTGTCGGGCCCGACAGGGCTTATTTCGGAGAGAAAGACTATCAGCAGCTGAAGATCATCCAGGCACTGGTGCAATTGAGGTCACTTCCGGTGGAAATCGTCCCCTGCCCGACGGTCCGCGAAGCCGACGGGCTGGCCATGAGTTCGCGGAACCGGCGCCTGTCGCCCGAAGAACGGAGGATCGCCCCGGAGATCTTCCAGACCATGACGGAAGCAGGCCAAAGGATCAAAAGCAACAGCGTGGCGCAAGTCAGGGATTTTGTGCGTGAACGGCTCGAGCGACATGGATTTGTGATTGATTATATCGAAATCGCCTCCGCCGCCGACCTGCAACCCGTCCGGGAAACACCGCCCCGACAGCCCGTTCGTATTTTCATTGCCTGCTTCCTGGGAAAAGTGAGGCTGATCGATAATCTGGAAATAATTTCGTAACTTTGCAAACTGGAATTTTACCGGAGCTCTTCCGGATAACTGTTTGAAAATGAACGTTAAATTATTAAAATCGAAAATTCACAGGGCCACCATCACCCGTTCCGACCTTAACTACGTGGGCAGCATCGGTATCGATGAAGATCTGATGGACCGGGCCAAACTCTTTAACTGGGAAAAGGTTCATGTGTTCAACATCAACAACGGGGAGCGGTTTGAGACTTATGTGATCAGGGAAGAACGCGGCAGCGGCATCATCGGCGTTTACGGAGCCGCAGCCCGCAAGGTGGCCGTGGGCGATCTGGTGATCGTGGCGGCTTACGCTTCCATGAGCCCCGAAGAGGCCCGGAATTTCGAGCCCGCCATTGCCATCCCCGATGCCAGCAACCGCATAAAGTAAACGCCTTGAAAAAGCGCCTGCTCTCCGTCATCCAGTACCTTTTTTTCCTGCTGATCGGAATCGTCCTGCTGTGGCTGGTGTTCCGCAAGATAGACATTAATGAGGTGGCGGCGGAGATACGGGCGGCGCATTATGAATGGCTCCTCTTTTCCATGTTCCTGGGCATCATCAGCCATATCGCCCGCGCTTACCGCTGGAATATCCTGATCCGGGCCATGGGCTACCCAACGCAGACTTCAACGACTTTTTACGCGGTCATGACCGGCTACCTGGCCAATATGGCCTTTCCGAGGCTGGGCGAAGTGACCCGCTGCGGCGTACTTTCCAAAAAGAAGAACATCCCGTTCAACGCCCTGTTCGGTACCGTGATCTCCGAGCGGGTTTTCGATATGGTCATCCTGCTGATGATCATACTGGCGGTGATCTTTCTTCAGCTCGGGCTGCTCCGGGCCTTCGTCGATAAATACATAATCACGTCTCTGACCGGGATGGCCAACCGGGATAACCTGGCGCTGGCCATCATATTCCTGGTGGTGGCCATTGTCCTGCCCCTGATCCTGTTCCGGATCTTTTTCAGCAAGATTAAACACTTACATGTGTACCGCCGGATCGCAGACTTCATTGAAGGCCTGCTGGATGGGATTAAAACGATCATGCACATGCGCCAGAAGTGGGCGTTTATCGGCTGGACCCTGGTGATCTGGACGCTTTACGCCCTGATGACCTACACCGCCTTTTTCGCCCTGGAAGCAACCAGCGGCCTGGACTTCATAGACGGGATCACGGTCATGGCCCTGGGAAGCCTGGGCATTGTCGCGCCAACCCCCGGAGGTATCGGCGCGTATCAATTTGTTGTGAAGGCCATCCTCACGGAAATCTATCTGGTTCCGGACGAACCGGCCGTCTCCTTTTCGATCATCCTCTGGTCCGCCCAGTCGATCATGATTATCTTACTGGGTGCGGTTTCCTACTACATCCTGATTTTTAAAAAATCAACAAAAAGTCATGAATACTTTAGAAGTAACGCAAAGCAAAATACTTGACCGCGCTGCCCTCGGCAACCGGGTGGCCATGTGGAAATTCCAGAACCGCAGGATCGTATTCACGAACGGATGTTTTGATATCCTGCATCGCGGACATATTGAATATCTTTCCAAAGCGCATGATCTGGGCGACGTGCTGGTGATCGGCCTCAATACGGACGACAGCGTGCGCAGGCTCAAGGGCGAAGGCCGGCCGGCGCAGGATGAAACCTCCAGGGCCCTGGTGCTGGCTTCGTTGCGAATCGTGGAGGCAGTAACCCTTTTCGGTGAAGATACCCCGTTCGACCTTATCGATTTTATTAAACCCGACGTGCTGGTCAAAGGCGGAGATTATACGGAAGAAACCATCGTTGGCGCTGACATTGTGAAAGCCAACGGCGGGCAGGTAGTGACCATCCCGCTTACGGAAGGCTACTCGACTACGGAAATTTTAAGGTTTAAGGTTTAAGGTTTAAGTTAAAGTCAATAGTACCTGGTACAAGAAATAATTTATCAGTACAATCCCGAACTTAAACCTTAACACTTAAACCTCAACACTAATTTCAAGCCATGGCAACAAAAGCGAAAACGGCGTTTTTCTGCCGGAATTGCGGCAACGAGTCGCCGAAATGGGTAGGCCGGTGTCCGGCTTGCGGGGAGTGGAATACGTTTGTGGAGGAAGTGCTGCAGGTTGAGAGGAAGCGGGGAGGCGGGGAAACGGGGAAACGGGGAAGCCTTCCCGTAAGGGTCAATGAGATTAGTGGAGAAGATGGAAAGCGGTTTTCAACGCAGAACGGAGAATTGGACCGGGTGCTGGGGGGCGGGCTGGTCCCGGGATCGCTGATCCTGGTCGGCGGCGAGCCGGGGATCGGGAAATCGACGCTGTTGCTGCAGGTTGCTTTGCGGCTGAAAGGCATAAAGGTTCTTTACGTCACCGGGGAAGAGAGCGCCTGGCAGATCAGGATGCGCGCCGACCGGATCGGTGCTCAAAACGATCAATGTTTCATCCTTACCGAGACGGGCACCGGTATGATCCTGCGGCACCTGGAAGAGATGCGGCCGGGACTGGTCATCATCGACTCGATACAGACCCTGCAGACCGATCTGATCGATTCCTCACCCGGGAGCATTTCACAGATCCGCGAATGTGCGGCCGAGATGCAGCGCTACGCCAAAACATCGGCCGTGCCGGTCATTCTGATCGGGCACATCACCAAGGACGGTTCCCTGGCCGGGCCGAAGATCCTGGAACATATGGTGGATACCGTTCTGCAGTTCGAAGGCGACCGGAATTACGGCTACAGGGTGCTGCGGGCCGTGAAGAACCGCTTCGGGCCGGCTTCAGAGCTGGGGATATACGAGATGCACGAGAAAGGGCTGAGGGAGGTGATGAATCCTTCCGAGATCCTGATCTCGCAGCGCGACGAGGAGGTCAGCGGGGTGGCCATTGCCGCGTCAATGGAAGGGTTGCGGCCGATGCTGATCGAGATCCAGGCGCTGGTGAGTTCGGCGGCGTACGGTACGCCCCAGCGCTCCACCACCGGGTTCGACGCCCGGCGGCTGAACATGTTGCTGGCAGTGCTCGAAAAGCGCAGCGGTTTCCGCCTGGCGCTCAAGGACGTATTCCTCAACATCGCCGGCGGCCTGCGCGTGGATGATCCCGCGATCGACCTGGCCGTGGTGGCGGCCATCCTGTCTTCCAATGCCGATATCTCCATCGATCAGAAGACCTGCTTTGCCGCGGAGGTTGGCCTCTCCGGTGAGATCCGCGCCGTCAGCCGCATCGAGCAAAGGGTTGCCGAAGCGGAAAAACTGGGATTCGAGCGGATCGTCGTATCGCGATTCAACAAGAAGTCGCTGGATCATAAGAAGTACAGGATACAGATGATATTTGCCGGAAACGTTGCCGAGGTCGTGCAAAGAATCTTCGGGTGATCGGGTACAGACGGTAGGCTCCGGAGGAGCCGACCAGACCGAAACGTTATCAATTAATCCATGTAAAGAGATATTTTTCCTCATATTTCGTATCAGATTTTTCAAGGAAATCTATGTATTCTTCCCTGAAAGTTTTTTTTCTGTGATGGTCGGCCTGGTTTTCAATGTAGCGGGCCACTATCGGGATCTGGCTCTTTGAATAGGAAAAACACCCATATCCTTCCTGCCAGGTGAACTTTGATTTGAACCACTTTTCGTCATTGATAAATTGTGTTGATCCTGTTTTTACATCTCTGACAAGATCGGAAAGAGAACCTGAAGGGTTTAAGCCGATGAACAGATGCGTGTGGTCCGGCATGCAATAAATGGCCAGTACTTTGGATCTTCGGTTTGTTACGATACCCGTTATAAATTTTTGCAATCTTTCACGGTATTCTTCTTTAATCATCGCTTCCCGGAATTTAACGGCGAAGACGACGTGAACATAGAGATTTGAATACGTATTTGCCATGATTTTGCGTTTTTGAGGATGAATCTGAAATGGGAGGCGTTCTCCAATATATTAATCCGGTTTTTTTCGATTTATACCCGGTCGATGTAAACTTTTTTTAGAAAGAAACAGACGGTGAGGCTCCTCCGGAGCCAGGCAGCCAGGGGGGGGAGGTCGCATGTTACAGACGGTGGGGCTCCTCCGGAGCCTGACGGTGTGATGAAAATCCGCCTTTGTGACGATGCCGGGCTCCGTAGGAGCCCCGCCATCTGTAGAAATGGCGGCAGCGACGAGATCATCGGCTCCGTTAGGAGCCGACCAGGCCTACCGACGGTGATGGCCCTGAGGAGTCCGGGAGCCTGTCCGGATGAGGTGCGTGTTACATACGGTGCGGCTCCTCCGGAGCCGGGGAGTCGGGTGAGAGCTTGCGTGTTACATACGGTGCGGCTCCTCCGGAGCCGGACGGTGTGATAAAATCCGCCTTTGTGACGATGCCGGGCTCCGTAGGAGCCCCGCCATCTGTAGAAATGGCGGCAGCGACGAGATCATCGGCTCCGTTAGGAGCCGACCGTCTGTAGCGAGAATTATTCGATTTCCAGAACAACCGGGCAATGATCGGAATGCATGGCATCCGGCAGAATGGTGCAGGCGGCCAGCCGGTTTTCCAACGGTTGCGAAGCCATGTGGTAATCGATCCGCCACCCCAGGTTCCGGGCGCGGGCGCCGGCCCGGAAGCTCCACCAGGTATACTGATGCGGCTGGTCGTTGAAATGCCGGAACGTGTCGATGAACCCACTGCCGAGGAATTTCGTCATCCATTCCCGCTCTTCCGGAAGGAATCCCGATATTGTTGCGTTTCGCACAGGATCGTGGATGTCAATCGGCTTGTGGCATATGTTGTAATCGCCGGAAATGATCAGGTTGGGCCGTTCCTTTTTCAGTTGTCCGACATAATCATAAAAATCATTCAGCCATTTCATCTTGAACTCCTGGCGGTGGTCGCCGCTGGAACCGCTCGGATGGTAAACGGAAACGATCGACAGGTCGCCGAAGTCGGCACGGATAAACCGGCCTTCGTCATCATATTCCCTGATCCCCATGCCCGCCTTCACCCGGTCGGGCTGGATCCGCGTGAGCAGGGCCACGCCGCTGTACCCTTTCTTTTGCGCCGAATGCCAGTAGGCCTGGTAGCCCATCATCTCGAAATCGAGGACGGGAATCTGGTCGGGCTGGGCTTTGGTTTCCTGGAAGAGCAGTACATCCGGGTCCAGGTCCCGGATCCAGTCCAGCAGCCCCTTCTGCAGGGCTGCCCTGATCCCGTTGAGGTTGTAAGTGACGATCCGCATGAATTTTCTCAATAATTGGGCAAAGGACGGGAAAAAATATTTATGTTCGCATAGTAATGGCCAACGTGAACAAACAATCGATCTGGCTCCGGTTTGCCATATGGCAGACCCGGCGCATGAGCCACCGCACCTACATCATGATCCTGGCGGGGGTTGTCGGGGTTTTGTCGGGTATTGCCGCCATCGTGCTGAAAAACGCGGTCAAGTTCATGCGCGAGCTGCTGACCGCCGGCTCCTCCATCTACGACGGCAATCTCCTGTACTTCGCCCTCCCGGCCATCGGTATCCTGCTGGCCATCCTGTTCATCCGCTATGTCATCAAAGACGTCGTGGGACATGGCGTGCCCAGCGTTCTGCATGCCATCAGCCGGTCCAACGGGGTTATCAAACCACACAATATTTATTCTTCCATTGTCACCAGCGCGCTCACGGTCGGCTTTGGCGGGTCGGTAGGGCTGGAGGGGCCGACCATCGCCACAGGCGCCGCAGTGGGCAGCCGCATCGGGCAGATCCTTCGGCTGAGCTACAAAGACCTGGTGCTGATGATGTCGCTGGCCTGCGCCGGCGCCATGGCCGCCATCTTTAAATCGCCCATTGCCGCCATCGTCTTCGCCGTCGAGGTTATCATGATCGACCTGACCATGGCTTCACTGGTGCCATTGCTGATCGCGTCCGTCTCAGCCGTGCTTACATCTTATTTCTTCCTGGGAAACTCGGTCCTTTATCCTTTCCAGATCGTCGAAGCTTTTTACCTCAGGCACCTGCCTTACTACATCCTGCTGGGAGTCGGGACCGGCGTCGTTTCGGTCTACTTCACCCGGATGTACATCCGGATCGAGAAAGCGTTCACGCGCATTGCCAACTGGAAGACCCGCTGGGCCCTGGGCGGGGTGGTCCTGGGCATACTGATCTTCTTTTTCCCTTCCCTTTATGGTGAAGGATATGAAGCGGTGAACGTATGCCTCAGCGGCGACTACAGCCCGCTGTTCAACCAGAGCCCGTTCTATGCATTCCAGGACCAGATGTGGGTGGTCTTCCTGCTCTTTTTCCTGGTGCTGTTCTTTAAGGTGATCGCCACGGCGACGACCTTCGGGGCTGGGGGGGTCGGCGGTATCTTCGCCCCGTCGCTGTTCATGGGCGCCTTCGCCGGCCTGTTTTTTGCCACCGGGATCAATTATACCGGACTGACCCTGCTGCCCAGTTCCAACTTCGCCATGGTGGGCATGAGCGGCGTCATCGCCGGGGTGCTCCACGCCCCGCTGACAGGCATTTTCCTTATCGCCGAAATCACCGGGGGCTACGAGCTCATCGTCCCGCTAATGATCGTGTCGACCATCAGCTATGCAACCACCAAGGTTTTTGTCGCCAACTCCGTTTATACCCACCAGCTGGTGCAGCGGGGCGAGCTGTTCACGCACCATAAGGACAAAACCGCATTATCCATGCTCAAGGTCGACCGGCTGATCGAATCGGATTTCAAAACCGTGCATCCCGATGCGCATCTGCGCGACCTGATCAAATCGATCTCCGAATCCAACCGCAACATTTTTCCGGTGACCGACGATGAAAACAATTTTTACGGCTTCATCCGGATGGACGATATCCGGCACATAATGTTCAAACCGGAATTATACGACCAGGTCACAGTCAGAAGCCTGATGGTGAGCCCGGCCACACATGTTTCTCCCGATGACTCGATGGAGGCGGTGGTGCAGAAATTCCAGGATTACGACAAATACAACCTGCCGGTGCTGCGGGATGGAAAATACATCGGATTCGTTTCGCGGGCCAATGTATTCAGCACATACCGGCAACTGATCAAGCAGTTTTCGGATGATTGATTGCGGATTTCTCATTTCGCAGTAAGGATTTCGCATTTCGCAGTGATCCATTCACAACCGTTCAAATGTCCCAATATAGGACCTGTGAGGTTACCTGTGAGGTTGCACCACAAACTTTCCGCTGGCAACCACTCCCGATTCATTTCTCACCACTGCGATATAAATACCTGCCGGCAGGGAAGAAACATCGAAATGCCAGCGAAAGTCTTCTGCATTTGTCATGTCCGCCGGCAGACCTGAAAGCGATGATACAGACCGGCCGAACATATCATAAATCATCAATGTATAATCCATACCCGCACTTAAACCTGAAACCTCAACACTTAAACCTTCCGATGCCGGGTTCGGAAAGAAACTGATATCAGGTGATCTACCATCAATTTCCTGTGTGACAACTCCGTCAACACCCACTGTGATTTCAAAACTCATGTGGTTACCGGTCAGGCTATCTGATGCGAAAAATGCCAGGACTGCTATTCCGACATCATTACTGCCCGGGATGCCGCTGATTTCTATCCGGTCGTCTTCAGGTTTATTCCAGGTGATCCACCCAGGGTAATCAGTTATCGTTAAATCAACTGGTAATAAATTGAGGTCTGACGCTGTGACAGCGCATTGATATTGTTGTCCGGTTAGCACCGATAAACTGCAACTATGCTGAAACGTGGGCGGGACAGGCAATGCGACCTCAATTTCCTGATAAAAATCTGCTGCGGTCAGGCTGTCAACCAGGATAAAATGAATTAAAAAATGCCCGGTGTCCTGCTCATTTGATCTTCCTGTAATCTCAAGCACATTTTCAGAAACCGGATAAATATTGATCCAGCCGGGTTTTTCCAAAACTGAATATGACCAGGGAAAACCGTTATATGTATTGATTTCGGCATGACAAAGGTATGTTTGTCCTACCAGGATACTATCTTCACAATCGGATGTTATTTCGATCGGTATGGCCGGGATCCCGGTACCCTGCAGAACTATTTTGTAGAGATCGGGAAGATTATTTGAAAAAATTATTGCAGAATCCAGGTAAATTTCCGGCGCCTGGGGGATAAAACTGAGCTCAAATTTCGCTGCTTCACCGGGATAGATCACAATTGAATCGACGCGGGTTGTCCATATTTCATCGGCGGGCCTGATTAAATAGCCTGAAGGAAAAAGAAGAGAATCTAAAATTAACGTTGAATTTCCCCTGTTGATCAATTGAAGTGAATCATAACCTGATGTCCCGACTATCACATCCCCAAAATTTACAGACGAAGGCAGAATTTCAAGGCTATCGTTTAAAGCAAACGGGTATTCATACGCGCCGATATCTATTCGCTGAAATATCCTTTGATTTAAATTCAATTCCAAAACAGGGAGATTCAGGCCGGTAGTATCGGGTTTACCGTTATTAATGGCGGGGCTCATTGGCAATACCTCGAGGTTCTCAGGAAATCCGGCAAAAACCGGATCTCTCAGGAAAATATTGCCGATTCCTGAATATACATATCCTGACGTATCCAATATAAAGCAATGATCAAGCAAATAGTCCCCAAATAGATCATTTTCAATTACACTGCCAATATCATTAATTGTATTTAATCCGACAAGTGTGTTTACTAAGGTTAATGTGGTATCGGCCACAAAAATTCCTCCACCCTGGCCGGGTTGCGGGTGATAGGAATATGCGGGACCGGTGATACCTGTGGTATTTCCTGCAATGGTCGAGTTGATCATGCTTAGCATCGAACCGCCTGAAAGGCTGATGCCACCTCCATTACCATTATTGCCTGTTTTAGTTGTATCTGCATTATTGACTCCTCCTACGCCGGTAGAATTGCCGCTGATGAGGCAGTTAATAATTTCCGCAGATGAAGACCCGGTCAGTGAGATTGCTCCTCCGTTTCCGCCATTACCGCCATGCCTCGTTGTATCCCCCGGACCTGTCATATGACCGCCGTCGGCCGTGGAATTATTTCGAAATTTGCAGCTGTTGATTTCAAGATGGCAATTGTTCTTCATTAATATTGCTCCCCCGGAGCCACCGGACCTGGCATTGGCATATGAATTAGGGCCGCTCGCATAAGCGTTTCCGGCGATGTTGGTCTTATTGCCGTCAAAATCGGATAAAGATATAGAGCCTGCTGTGTTTTCAGCATAAGCAGCACCGCCGAAACCACCCCAACCCGAGTAGGAACTATAGTAGCTTCCGCCATATCCACCCTCACCGGTCTGATTATTCTGAAAGATACTGTTCTTACAATTTAATCCACAATCTTTAACAAATAAGCAACCGCCATTTCCTCCGGATCCGCCTCCTCCGGATTGCCCTCCGGTTCCTGAGTTTCCATTTCCGGCCATATTATCCTGAAAAGTACAACCCGTTATATCAATGGCAGCATTTATTGCAAATATTGCGGCGCCATTTCCTCCACCACCTCCTAAACCGGCGGTCCCTGTTCCGGTACCGCCATCACCGGTCAAATTACCATGAAATAAGGAGCCTGCAATCTCAAAGGAGCCATTCATGCAGTAAACGGCAGCCCCATCGCCCCCATAGCCGCCACGTCCCTGTACCCAGCCGTAGCCTTTGCCTGATGCTCCATTCCCGCATTTATTATTTTCAAAAACAGTCTGGAAGATACCACCTCCCGAAAGGGCATAAATTGCGCCGCCGGAACCTGCACTACCTGCATATGCGGTTATGTAGTTGTCAGAGGAGGCTTCAATCGTTCCCCCTGTGTTGGTCTGATTATCGGTGAATTCACAATCATAGACCCGGAGATAACCGTTTGAAAATACAGCCCCTCCGCTACCACCGGAACCCGCATAAACTGAATGAGATACGTTACCTAAATCGACATCACCTCCTTTTCCGGTCTGGTTGGCTTCAAAACTGCATGAAGTAATGATGAGGGCAGCATTTGAAAAAATAGCCCCGCCACTGCCTCCAGCACCTGCAGTTGCCCTTGATGAATTTTTTTCAATAGTCTTATCATTCGAATACCCATTCCCACATTTATTATTATAAAATTCACAATCAGACAGTTTAAGAACCATGTTTGAGCTGCTTACCAGAATGGCACCTCCATTTCTACCATTCAGATCTTCAATATCTCCATCCGCGCTTAAGCCATTTTTTATGGCTAAATTCTTCAGGTAGAGTGTATCCGTCTCCTTGCTTTCAGAATTGATATTTAAGATCCTGAAATGTGGCGTCGAAGGCGACTGGTTCCGTCGGATAATTGTCAGACCTTCATTGCCAATAATACTTAAAGGTTTATTAATCAGGATCTCCTCGGATTGAAGTAACACTGTAGTAATATTCGGCATAAACCGGACGATATCCCCCGGGCCTGAATTTTCCACGGCATCCCTCAATGTCCCCGGTCCTGCGTCGCCTGAAGATGTAACCCAGTGGGTTTGCTGGGGATACGAACTGATCCTGAAAATGATCGAAAAGATCATCATGAGAAAAATCCTGGAAGCAGTCATGAAGGTTTGTTAATCATTTCAAAGGTATTAAAATTCATTAATTATATCAATACTTATGGCAGGACTTGTGAGGTTCCCTATGAGGTTGTACCCCAAGCGCATTTGAGATTCCAGATTCCAGATTCCGGGTTCCGAATTCCGGAATTTAAACTTAGAAAGTAGAACGTAGAACATAGAAAGTTCCATATCCCAATGTTCACGTTCACATGGGCACTTGGGCGCATGGGAGATATGACAAGGACCTCACAGGTCACCTCACAGGTCCTCCACGTCTTCGTGGTCAGGAAAAAAACCTCAGCACTTCCGCCGGGTCCTCCACAGGCATCTTACATTCCTTGCCCGTGCAGTAATAGATCAGCGTCTGTCCTTCCACGAAACGGCTTTCAAGATAAGGAAGCTCCGATGGCCGTTCGGAACCGAAATAAATGATGCCGGGGAAATTGAGTCTCCGGAGAGCGCCTATTTTTTCCATATAATCCGGTCCGATAACCGCCATGACCTTTTCCCCGATTGCCGATTCCAGCCACAAAGAGGCCCAATTAGCCTGGAAGGCAATGTTTAATGTTGAGTGTTTTGTGTTGAGTGTTGAATTTTGGGGTTTGAAGCTAGATAGTACTGCCCGGAGCATCCTGTCGGAGATCGACACCAGATCTTCCCGTTCGAAAGCGATGCCGAGATGACGGAGGACCCTGGCCATGACGGAGTTCGAGGATGGGATGACGCCGTCGTGGAGTTCGATTTTCCGGGCGACCAGGGCCGGGTCGAGATCGGAGGTGTAATAGAACATCCCGGTATCCGGGTCGTGGAAGTGCTGGATGGCATAATCGGATAACGATAAGGCCTTCCGGAGATATTTCTCGTCAAAAGAGGCCGAGTAAAGCCGTATGAGCATTTGGATCACATGCGCGTAATCTTCCAGGAAGCCGTTGATCGTATCGTCGCTTGCGGCGATGTTGTGGAACAGGCCTCCATCCGGTCGCGACGCGTGGTCCAGGAGATAATCGGCGTTATCGATCGCGGACTGGAGATATTCCGGCTTTCCGAAGGCCAGGAACGCGTTCGCGTAAGCCTCCGCCATCATGGCATTCCATCCTGTCAGGATTTTGTTATCGAGCCCTGGCCGGGTGCGGGCTCCGCGGGCCTTCAGCAGCTTTTTCCTGGCCTGCTGCAGGATGGGTTTGAAGGCCGATGGCTGCAGTCCCTGGGATTTTGCAAATTCCTGAGATGTCATCTCGCGGACCAGGATGTTCCGGCCGTCTTCCCAAAGCCCTTTGCCCCCAACATTGAAATACCGCATGATCAACCCGGCATCTTTCCCTAGGGCCGCGCGCATTTCCGGCTCCGTCCAGGTGTAGAATTTCCCTTCTTCTCCTTCCGAGTCTGCGTCGAGGGCGGTGTAAAACGCGCCGTCATGAGATGTCATCTCGCGGCCGATAAACTCCAGCGTTTCCTCCACGACCTCCCTGTACAGCGGATCGCCGGAAGCCCGAAAGGCCCGTGAATACAGCGAAACGAGCTGGGCGTTGTCGTACAGCATCTTCTCGAAATGGGGCACATGCCACCGGGAATCGGTCGAATAGCGTGCAAAACCACCGCCTATCTGGTCGTAGATGCCGCCAAACGCCATTTTCCTAAGCGTGAGGTGTAATTGAGATGTCATCTCGTTATTAACTTGAGATGTCATCTCGTTATCTTTTTCTGCTAAAATAAAATCAAGAATGAACTGCAGTACTACGGGCATCGGGAACTTCGGGGCGCCCGACAGTCCGCCGTGGATGGGATCGAACTGGCGCACAAGTTTTTCCGCGGCTTCCCTCAAAGAATCTTGTGGCAAACTATTTCCAGGCATATCCCCCCGGATGAGTCTTTCGGTGCGGATGCCCTGTGCCAGGTCTTCCGCCTGCGCTTCGAGGTCGTCGCGACGGGTTTGATACAGCAGGGCAATATTCTCCAGCAATTGCTTCCATTGCCCTTTGCGGAAATAGGTCCCCCCGAAGAAAGGCCGCCCGTCGGGCAGGGCGAAGCAGTTCAGCGGCCAGCCGCCGCCGCCGGTGATGAGCTGCACGGCGTTCATGTACACCATGTCCACGTCGGGCCGCTCCTCACGGTCGACCTTGATGCAGATGAAATGCGCATTCATCAGGGCTGCCACCTCTTTATCCTCGAACGATTCCCGCTCCATCACATGGCACCAGTGGCAGGTGCTGTAGCCAATGCTGATCAGCAGCATTTTGTCGAGCGCCCGGGCTTTTTGCAGCGTTTCTTCGTTCCACGGGTGCCAGTCGACCGGGTTTTGGGCGTGCTGAAGGAGGTAAGGGCTTGTGGAATGGATGAGCTTGTTGGGCATAGGAAACGGGGGGCTAGTGCCTGGTGTTTAGTGCTTAGTGTTTAGTGTTTAGTGCTTAGTGTTTAGTGTTTAGTGTTTAGTGTTTAGTGTTTAGTGCTTTGGGCTTTAGTATTATGGCCTGTGGTTTGTGGCATGCTGCTGGTGGCCAAGGATTTGGTGATGATGCTTCTGTGTCTTTGCGGTAGATTATTCCGGGGTAAACCTGAGCATCGCCTGCCGGAATTCCTCCGCCCTTTGATCGCCTTTTTCCAGGTAATATTCATAAACCATCCGGTAACCGTCGGCTATGGCGATAGAGTCATTCCGCGTCAGTTTCCAGGGGGTTCCTTCCAGTGCTGGGATGATGATGTCCCGGCCTGTTACGGCCAAATCAGGATCCGTAATCTTGTCGGGGTTGGCCCGGTAAATAAGCACCCAGAGCAGCGGGCGGTTGTCGTATACCTCGCGCGCCAATTGAAAGAGATGAGTTTTGAGTTCTGAGTTTTGAGTTCTGAGTTCTGAGTTTGGGGTTCCAGGTTCCACAGTTTCAGGTTCCGGGGTTTCAGGTTCCACAGTTTCAGGTTCCACAGTTCCAGGTTCCGGGGTTCCAGGTTCCACAGTTTCAGGTTCCACAGTTTCAGGTTCCACAGTTCCAGGTTCCGGGGTTTCAGGTTCCACAGTTTCAGGTTCCACAGTTTCAGGTTCCAGGGTTCCAGGTTCCACAGTTTCAGGTTCCACAGTTCCAGGTTCCGGAATTATGTCACCTGACTGCTGACTGCTGACCGCCGACTGCTGACTGCCGACTGCCGACTGCTCCATCCTGCAATTCCTCAGGTAAAACACGAGCCCGAGGAGGATGACGATGCTGAACGCCAGGGGGATGATCCAATGTATTCTCTTTCGGGGCGGTGGCAGTTCTGATTCCGCCTTTAGCGGGTCGAACGGCCTTTCCGAAGGGACGACCGATGGGGTGAAACCAACCGGGGGTTCTGCAGGTTCCGGATGTGTTTCCCTGGCTTGTTCCGGTACCGGTTCTTCATCCATGGAGGGCTCCAATGGCGGGTATTCCACACTGATGGCTTCGGGCTCGTTTTCTTCAAGGACACGGTATCCCAGCAGCTCGTCAGGGTTGGCGATGAATTCCCGGAACGACTGCTCCGGCTGGAAAACGATCCGTTCGTGCGCAGGTATTTCCACTGTTTCGCCTGTTTTTGGATTCCGGCCTGTTTTTGCTTTAACCGCTTTCAGGCGGAAGGTGCCCAATCCTTTAACGCGTACTTCACCGTCACGCAGCAAGCCTTCTTCAATGGCGGCCGGTATGGCGCGCAGGATGGCTGCGGCCTGTTTTTTGCTGATTCCGCCCTGGCGGTGCAGCCGCCCGAGGATATCCCGGCTTGAAATCCGTTCGCTCATGATGTTCCCTTCTTTTTCAGTTGGCCCTTCAGGTATTCCGAAGGCTGGAAGTGGATCGACCGGTGCGGGGGCACCAGCGCCTTTCGGCCCAGCGCCGGGATATACGCGATCCGGCTCTTAGCGGTCTTCACCCGGAAATGGCCGAGCTTCTGCCAGGAAAGCTGCTCTTCAGCGGCCAGGGTCTCGCGAATAACCAGTGTGGTCTCATCCAGGAGCCTGCCGGTGTCTTTCTGGCTTAGCTGCAACTGTTCCGCAAGGGTTTTGATGAATTCTTTCGTATTCAAAATGTTGCAGTTAGAGGTTTTGAAAAAGCGATAATACGAAAATTAATTGAAATAAGCAAACCAATTAACCGACGGGTTAACCCGTCGGTTAATCGCATGCCAGTCTGTTTTCAGGATTGGCGATTTTCTGTCAGGTTATTTATGCACTTTTCTGACGAACTCCTCCACCTCCGGCACACCGCCCTGGTATACGAGGTAGCCGTTGTAAGGCTCACGGAGGGTGATCTCGTCGTTCACCGGGGTGAGCATCATCTCGCGCACCTTCTGCGGGTCGTCTGTCTGTCCGAGGATCCAGCTCAGCTTCACCCAGGCGACTTCGGGCAGCATGTTGCCGGCGGGGATGACGCCCTTGGCCATCATGTCGCGGCCGGTGTCGTAAACGAACATGTGCACGTAGCCCCAGATGGTCTGGACGGTCATGAACACGTGGACGCCTTTCTCCTTGGCCCGGACCAGCGCAGGGTAGAGCTCTTTGTTCACGTGGCCGAGGCCGGTGCCCACGATGATGATGCCGCGGTAGCCGGCGTCGATCAGCGAATCCATCGTGTCGGGCTTGATGCCGGGGTAATAATAGAGCATCGTGACCTCGTCGCTGAAATAGGGGTAGATGTTGACGTTCCGGTCGTTGCGGCGCTTGTTGTAATTTTTGTGGATGGGGAGGACTTCTTTCTTGTTCACCCGGGCCACGGGCACGTCGCCGATGGTGCGGAAGGTGGAGCGGTAGGAGGAATGCATTTTGCGGACGCGGGTGCCTTTGTGCAGCAGGCCGTACTCGTCGGATGTGGGACCGAACATGCAGACCATGACCTCGGCGATGTCGCCGTGGCCGGCGGCGCGCATGGCGTGCTGCAGGTTAAGTGCGGCGTCGGAACTGGGCCGGTCGCTGGAGCGTTGCGAGCCGACGAGAATGATGGGAACCGGGGTATTCTGTACCATGAAGGTAAGCGCCGCGCCGGTATGGTGCAGCGTGTCGGTGCCGTGGCCAATGACGATGCCCTGCACGCCTTTCTCGATCTCCTTGCCGATGGCCTGCGAGAGCGCGACATACTGCTTCGGGCCCATGTTCTCGCTGAATACGGCGAAGATCTTCTCGGTCTCCAGGTTGCAGATGTCGGCCAGTTCCGGGACGGCGCCGTAAAGCTCCCCGGGGGTGAAGGCAGGGATCACCGCGCCGGTGCGGTAGTCGAGGCGGGAGGCGATCGTTCCGCCCGTACCCAGCAGCTTGACCTTCGGAAGGCCGGGCGTAACCGGAAATTCCTTCTCGGGGATCTTGTAGACGGCTTTCTTATAGCCGGTCTCGACCATACCGGTAATGGTGCGGGTATCGATGCCGATGTTGTACCCCGTGGGAATTTTCAGCACGATGTGCTTGTCGTCGTCGTTTTCGGCGCGGGGCAGCACCGTGCCCACGAAGGTCCCGCGTGTAGTCTCGATGGTGGCCTGGCCCCAGACCCGGGTATTGAACTTTTTCAGCACCTCGAGCGCGTCGCCCTTATATCCCTGAAAAATATCGTCAGTCATATACTTATATTGTCTCTCTTCGTGTTCCTTCGTGCTCCTTCGTGGTTCTTCGTGAAATATTTATTGATTACACGAAGTGACACGAAGATGACACGAAGATCCACGAAGCAGGTTCATATTTCTTTTGATAATTCTGTCAGATTAATGTTTCCCAGTGCGATTTTCCGCAGTTCCCCCATTACCCAGGCCACACGGGCCTCCGGCTTCTTCGACAATCCGACCTGGTCATATTTTTGCTTCAGGAACTCAACCTTTGCCATGATCTCTTCTTTTTTTCTTCTCTTGAAGCCAATGCTGGTGAGCACCGATTCGAAATCCATTTTGGGGTGGACATACAGCACCGGGAGCATGTCGCCGGCCAGCATCAGGTCGAGCTTGTTGTCGATCAGGAAGCGGAAGATTTCGCAGATCTTCTCGTGGCCGAACTCCGAGGAGCGGATGTATCTGCCCTCGACCCACTTCAGGTGATGCCCGAAGAATGTGCCGATGAGCTTCGGATTGACCTTAAGTTCCTTCACGATCTTTTCGATCACCGGGAACAGGTTTTTGGAGAAGATGTAGGTGTAGGTGTCTTCAGGGACATCCCATTTTTTCAGCTGGAGGTACCGGTCGTACACATCGGTCGGCAGGTTTTTGCGGAGGCGTTCGATGTGATCGTCTTCCAGCGGGATCGGGGCCGAATCGGTGTCGGGGTACATGCGGTCGGCGCCGGGCAGCACGCGTTCGAAGATGGTCGTGCCGTTTTCGAACGATTTGCGGGTCTCGTTGGGTACGCCCTCGAAGGCCATGGTGCAGCGTTCCTGTATGGTTTCCAGGGCGGTGGGCACGTCGGCCTCAGGCCCCCAGAAGATCAGCTGCGCGTCGTTTTCCCTGGCTTTCAGCATCTTTTTCACCACATCCCAGTCGCGGGCCGGAACGTGGGCGGTCAGGTCCTCGGAAGTGACCATATTCGGTTTTTCGATGCAGGCGATCACCTTCAGCCGGTCGCTGATCTCGTCGGCGAACATTTTCCCGGGCTGGGTGAAGTGGGAGAGGATGCCCCGGAAACCGGGCAGATTGACGGCGATGAATTTTTCCTTACGGGCGAGGGCTTCGCGCATGGGTTTGTGCTTGAAGCTGAAACCATGGTTTGACAGGGGCTTGTGGTTTATCTTCCAGGAGGCGGTGTCCTTGATCTTTGCCTTGAGCTGTTCCCGGATATGGAGCAGCGCCCATTGGCGGAAGGCTTCATTGTGGGTGAGTTCGGGAATCCAGCGGGTGTGGGCCACGCCCTTGATCTCCACCCGGGAGCCGCCGCGGCAGCTCACGTTCACGTCTTCCCGGCCGGCGCCCATGCCGGTGCGCACCTTGCCGGTGCTGCGGTTCAGGAAACGGATGTAGTTGCAGGCTTCTTTGACTTCATCGGGGTTGAGACAGTCAGGGTATGTGACGGTTTCGATGAGCGGCATGCCGAGGCGGTCGGTCTTGTACCCGCGCTGGTGGCCGACGTCCCACATCTCGCGGCAGGAGTCTTCCTCGAGGCTGAGCTGGATGAGCCGCACTTTCTTGTTCTTCAGCGGGATCTCGCCTTCAACCCCGATGATGGCCGTGCGCTGGAAGCCGGTCGGGATGCTGCCGTCAAGGTATTGTTTGCGGGTGATGTGCACCTCGCCGACGATGTTCAGTTTCGACAGCAGCGAGATCTCAATGGCGATGTCAAGCGCTTCCTGGTCGATGCGGAACGGCGGCGTGTCATCGACGTCATAGGTGCAGGCGGTTTCGTGCTTGATGCGGTAGACGATCTCCTTCTTCGTTTTGAACTCCATCAGCGCCGTGCCGTCGTATTCGCCCAGTTCGCTCAGGGTGGGGCGCATGTGCCGGATCAGCTCCGCATCGTAATCCTCGTGCCGGTTATACAGCCCGGCGGGACAACGGCAGAAAAGCTTGTATCTGGTCAGCAATTGCTGGTGCACCTCCAGCCCGGATTTGAAGCCGATGCGGTCGTAATCGGCCTGGGTGGCTTCCTTCCGGCTGACATAGCCGATTTCTTCGCGGGTTTGCTGGTGGTTTGACCTGGGATCGAAAGATGACTTCGCCATGAGGATGTGAAAAGTTTAACAAGGGGTCAAAAGTACTGAAAAGCTTTTTACATCCCCACGAAATCCCTGCCCTGATTTGCTTATTTTTGCCATCTGTAAATTAAGGGATTAAACCCCGTAAGCACGAATAATGAAAAAGGTTCTCGTCACAGGCACTGCAGGCTTTATCGGATATCACGTGGCAAAGCGGTTGCTGGAAGAAGGTTGTGAGGTCATTGGCCTGGATAATATCAATGATTACTATGATGTCGGCCTGAAGCTTGCCCGTTTGCGTGAACTGGGGATAGAGCCAGGTGAGAGGGACGGAGTCCCTGTGTCCAGTTTAAAATATCCTGGCCACCGCTTTGTCAGGATGAACCTGCAGGATAAGGAGGGCGTGATGCGGCTTTTTGAGGAACATCGTTTCGATACAGTGATCCACCTTGCGGCGCAGGCCGGGGTGCGGTATTCCCTCGAAAACCCCTGGGCCTACATCGAAAGCAACATCACCGGGCATCTCAGCATCCTGGAGGCTTGTCGCCATTTCCCGGTGGAGCACCTGGTTTACGCATCCAGTTCATCGGTTTATGGATTGAACGAGAAAATGCCGCTTTCCGTTTCCGACAACGTGGACCACCCCATCAGCCTGTACGCCGCAACGAAGAAGTCGGACGAGCTGATGTCGCACGTATACAGCCATTTGTATGGCCTTCCGGTGACGGGCCTGCGCTTTTTCACGGTTTACGGCCCCTGGGGCCGGCCCGACATGGCGCTGTTCCTGTTCACCCGGGCGATCCTGGAAGGAAGGCCCATCGAAATCTTCAACAACGGCCAGATGGTAAGGGATTTCACGTATATTGACGACATTGTCGAGGGGATTTACCGCATCGCCATCAAACCTCCAACGGGCGACCCTGCCTGGGATGCGGCCCGGCCGGATCCAGCCGCGTCCCGGTCCCGTTACAGGCTGTGCAACATCGGCAATTCCAGCCCGGTCCGGCTTGAGGATTTCATCGGGGCCATCGAACAAGAGCTGGGCATCAAAGCGCAAAGGAACTACCTCCCGATGCAGCCCGGCGATGTGCCGATGACCTATGCCGACGTCTCACACCTGGAGCGGGAATTCGCTTACCGGCCCGGAACGCGAGTTTCGGATGGCATCCGCGCGTTCGTGGCCTGGTACCGGGAATACTTCGGGAAATAAGCGCCAAAACAATTCCGGTCACTTCAGACCGTAGCGTCCGTTGCCCGGTTCCAGGTTCAGCAGTTCCCGGAACGCAGCAGGAGGCATGACAGTCCGTTCATTCGCCTCCGCCAGGTGATGGATCCGCCGGAGCAGGTCGGCATTGGTTGCCAGTTTCTTCCTTCCGGAATCGTACCAGATATTATCTTCCAGCCCAACCCTTACCCCTCCGCCGAAGGCAATCGCCAGGGAATTCATCGTGATCTGGGCGTTGCCGATCCCGGCCAGGCTCCAGACCGACCGATCCGGCAGATCGTTGATCATGATGCCCGCATGGAGCATGTCCGACTGTGCGCAGGCGATATTGCCCAGCAGCAGGTTGAAATAGTGCGGCGCGGCGATCAGCCCCTTTTTCTCCAGGTATTTCGCGTAATTGATCATCCCCGCGTCGAAGGCTTCCAGCTCCGGCAGGATCTTCCGTTCCTGCATCCGCTCCGCCAGCGCGTTGATCATTTCCGGGGCGTTGATGCTGGCCATATTGTTGAAATTCAACGAACTGAGCGTAAGGCTGCCCATGTCGGGCTTCAGGTCGCCATCGAGACTGAGCACTTCGGCCCGCTGCTCGAATTCCTTGAAATTACGGCCGCTGGTCGAAACACAGATGACGAGGTCTTTCGCGTATTTCCGGATCCCTTCGATGATCCGTGCGTAAACTTCTTTTTTATAGGTGGGCACACCAGTGGCTTCATCCCGGGCATGCAAATGCACCATGGTAATGCCTATTTCGACCGCCAGATGGACATCCTCTATGATCTCCGTGACAGTTACCGGTACGTGCGGCGTCATTTCCTTAGTCGGGATCATCCCGGTAGGGGTGAAGTTGATGATGAGTTCTTTTGTAAGCATAATGATGACTTTCGTAAGACTTTTCCGATTAAATGGCGCTTTATTTAAAAAATGGGAGCCAAAAATACGTTAAACAACAAAACAGGAAGATGGTTCCGGGAACGGAATAAATACTAAATTTGATCACATGATTGCCAATAAACCGATTCAATCCATTCATGCCGGATTCTGATCAAATTTGATTTGCCCTATGGTCAAGAGGTTGATCCTTAAGTTGATCCGGTATGGTATATTGCTGGCCCTGGCGCTGCCGCTGGCCATCAATTCGATGTATACGATATACGATACCCTGGACCGCCACCTGGTATTAAATGCCTATAACCTTACCGGACTGGGTTCTATGGTCCTGCTTACCGCAATAGTGGTCTTTGCGGTCAGAGCGGGTCTCCGGAGCAAAAAACTGCACAGGTTGCCGGAAAAGAAATTCCTCCTGCTCTATTCGGCAATCAGCCTGGCAATCAGCCTGGTCAGCATTTTCTCCTTACCCTCGTTGCCCCAGGGAGATTTGCTGATGTATCATAATGATGCCGTCCGGATTGTCGAAGGAGACTTTTCATTCTCTTACCTGCTGCAGCACCTGCACGCGGTGTATCTGCGCAGGGCACTGGTCAACCTGGCGCCGCTGTATATGATCACCGGTCCGAACCTGCTGGCCGTGCAGTTGTTCAACGTCTTCATTAACATCGCCACCGGCCTGCTCATCTATTTCTTCATCAGGCAGAGTTTCAAGAGCATTCTGATCGCCCGCCTCAGCCTTCTTTTTTATTTCCTGCTGCCCATTACGTACCTGACGCTCAATGTGCCCTCGCACGACATTGCCGGCCTGTTCTATTTAATGGTCTGCTTTACCCTGTTTGAACGGATGGATCACTTTCTGAGCAGCGGAAAGCGATGGCCCCTGGTCTTCATCCTGTCGCTTTTGCTTGGGGTGATGCTGTTCATCCTGCAGCTTTCCCGGTCGATCGGATTGTTTTGCTTTTATGCCCTGTTCATGTTCCTGCTGGTTTCTTTACTGGATTTTTTCCCGCTGCGCGAAGTGCCCAAAAAATATCCTTATCTCATCAAAAGGACACTGTTCCTGTTTATCATCCCGATGGCGGTTTATTATTTCCTCAGCGGCAACCTCATCTCATCCAATATCAACCAGGGCCGGTTCATCATGATGTTCGTCGCCACCGATACCTGCGACGAATGTGAAGGCGCCTACTCTGAAATCGCCGATGCAAAGGGGTATTATACTTCCATTCCTGCCGGACACCGAAACGAAATGGCCCTGGGCAAATTCCGCAGCGAGCTGTATTACAATGCCCCCGATTTCCTGGAACTGCTGATCAAGAAGAACCGGCGCCTGTATGGACTGGGGAATGATAAATCCTGGCTGATGGGCGTGGAAAAAAATAAAGAGATCGTTTTCCTGACGCAGGCCGTGTGGTTTGGCCATCCGGTCATCCGCTCGCTTTTGTTTGTGCTTGGGCTCTTCGGGCTGATCTATTTGGGACGAAAATACCGGCTCGGCAGTCCATTTTCGTTCCTTGTTTATTACTGGCTGACCTGCTCCCTGCTCCTCACCGTGATCGGCGAGGTCAGTCCGCGTTATTCCTACCTGTTCATTCCCGGGATCGTGGCTCTCGCCGCAGTCGGCTTTGTGGCGCTGCCCGCATTGTTCCGTGATCTGGCGAAAACCGTGACCACGCGGCCGCGCCGGTTTTTGCTGTACCTGGGGGTGTGGGCCGGCCTGGCCGCCATGGTCGTACTGGCGCTGGCCATTACCCGGAATGCGCTGGAGCGGAGATTTGCCGGCGATGAGCTGGTATACCGCGACCTCAGGAGTGCCACCATAACTCCGGGATCTCCGGAACGACAGGCCGGGGCGTACCTGGCCGCCCCGGTCAACCGCCAGGCGCAACCCATGAAATACGGCATCAGTCTTCCGGACGAAAATGATTCCGTCCGGGTGTCCTGGACCTTCCCGGTCACAGCGGGGGGCTATTACCAGGCCAGGGGATTCATCCGGGAGCCCGCCACGCGGGATCAACGCCTGCGCACCACACTTACGTTACGCAGTGAAGGGACGGATGCTGCAAACATCAGCTCATCCAACAGAAGGGTGCTGCGAAAACGGAAGGATTATGCCGTGCGGTATTTCGCATCAGAGCCCATGCTGGCTGAATCAGGCTGGTTATCCCTTGATTTGAAAGCCAGGTCGGGGGAAGGTGCCCTTTATTCCGCCGATTCGACGGCCCGTCCCTTTGCATACCTTGAATTCCTTCAGATCGTCCGGGTGGATCCGGATACGGAAACTGGTTTGATACTCAATAAAAAAACAAAATGATGGATGAAGTAAGGATCTACGGAAATATTTTTTGTGAATGTTTAAACGCAACAGGATGAAAACCAGCAACATCGGAAATTATTTTGAAGACTTCGAAAAAGGGGCGGTGATCCGGCATGCGCTGTCAAAAACCATTTTTGAGAGCGACAACAACCTGTTCTGCCTGCTGACCATGAACCACCACCCGCTGCATACCAACGCCGATTACGCCGCGAAGAGTCAGCATGGCCGCCCGCTGGTGGTCGGGACTCTGGTGTTCTCGCTGGCCGTTGGCATCACCGTTCCGGATATCAGCGGGAAAGCCATCGCCAACCTGGGATACGAACAGGTGGAGCACCTGGCGCCGGTATTCATCGGCGATACCCTTTATGCCCGCACGGAGATCCTCGACCTGGCCCCATCGGGCAGCAAGCCCGACCGGGGCATTGTGTACGTGGAGACCACGGCGTTCAACCAGGACGGGACCGACGTGCTGCGGTTCCGCAGGAAAGTCTTAGTGAAAAGAATCAATGCCTGACCCTATGAAAAATTACCTGATGCGCAGCCTGATGTTCGTGCCCGGGCACAACGAGCGCCTGCTGCAAAGCGCCTCCCGTTCTGAGGCCGACGTCATCCTGCTCGACCTGGAAGATTCCGTCCAGCCGGCCGAAAATAAACAGGTAGCCCGCGACCGGATTACGGAATACGTTCGCCAGGGGGCCTTCCGGAACCACCAGGTTTTTCCCCGTGTCAACGACCGGGAGAGCGGCCACCTGCTCAAGGATGTCTACCAGCTGACCATTGACGGTATTGACGGATTCATGTACCCCAAATCGAAAACCGGACAGGATGTGTATTTCTTTGCTAAACTGTTGGAAACTATTGAATTTGAGAAAGGTATACCGGCGGGTACCTATAAGATCATCCCGCTGATCGAAACGGCTGCCGCGGTGCTCAACGCCCAGGAGATCTGCCAGGCTTCCGACCGGGTCGTCGCGATCGCCTTCGGCTGCGAGGATTTTGTCACCGACCTGGGCGGGGTGCACGACGCCGAGGGCCAGAGCATTTTCTCCGCCCGGGCCATCATCGCCATGGCTGCCCGCGCCAACCATGTGGTTCCGGTCGATACGGTGCACATTAAAGTGCATGACCTGGAGGACCTGGAACGCAATCTCATCCTGGCGAAAAAACTTGGCTATGAAGGCATGCTCGTGCTGAATCCCAAGGAGCTGCCGCTGGCCCACCGGTACTTTTCGCCGACCCCGGAAGAGGTGGAACAGGCCCGTGAGATGCTTCGTCTATCAGAGGAAGCCAAAAAAGAGGGCAAAGGGGTGGCGGTCATGAACGGCAAGTTCATTGGCCCGCCCATGGTGCTGGCGGCCCGGAAGACCATTGAAAAAAATGAAATGGTCATCACCAGAAGTAAGATACTGGGACGGAACGAAGCATCGCGCCATGAATAACTTTTATTACCAGTATTTCATCGCGAGCCGGTTCTTTAAAAGATCCCTCAAATGGAGCCGGGATCAGTTGCTGGATTACCAGAACCGCAAATTGATCGGGGTGATCCGGCATGCCGGCAGAAACGTCCCTTATTATCGGAAACTTTTCAGGGAGATCGGGCTGGATCCGGATCGATTCAAGGGGATTGATGACATGCACAGGATACCTTTGCTGGATAAGGAGCAGATCCGTAAGGATCCGATGCAATTTTGCGCTGAAGGATTTGAAAAATATGGCGGCACATGGACAAAGACCAGCGGATCGACCGGAACCCCGCTGAGGTTAAGGATCGATACCATCTCCAAGGCTTACAAGTACGCGGCCACCATCAGATCCTACCAGATGGGCGGATACCGGTATTTCAGAAAATCACTGGTCGTCCAGGGATACAGCGAATCGAAGAGCACACCTTTTGGTTACAGACCCTTCTCGAATTCTCTGTTTTACAATTCGTCGCGGGTAAACGAGGCTACGGTCATGGATTTCTACCCGCTGCTCATGAAGCACAAGCCCTCGATCATTCTTGGTTATGCCCGGCCCATCGCACAGCTTTTCAGGATACTTGGCGTCCGCAATCTGCCCATGCCGGCAGTGAGGACCATTGTCAATTATGGCGAGAACCTCCAGGAGGAAACGGTGCGATTCCTGACCGAAACCCTGGGGTGCCGGGTGTATGATTTTTACTCCCAGACCGAGAACGCCGTTATGGCCCATACTTTTCCGGATGGTTCATTCCGGTTCGCGGAAGATTATTTTTATCCCGAGGTCATTGAGATGGAGTCTCGTTCGGGAGGGGAACTCACGGGCACCTCTTTCTATAACCTGGCCATGCCGCTGATTCGCTACCGGACGCGGGATTTCGTCAGGATGGACAAAGACCCGGATGACGGGCATCCATTCCGGAAACTGGCTTCCATCGAGGGGAGGATGGACGATATGATCGTTCTGCCCGACGGCAGCCGGGTTACGTTGGTGGAAGGGGCCCTGGGCTACGCCAAAGGCATCGTGGCGGCGCAATATATCCAGGAAAAACCCGGGGTGCTTAAAGTACATGTCCTGGCCGACGATGACTTCAGGGAAGACTATTTCCAGGATATCGAAAAAGCGCTGGGGGTGAGACTCGGAAAGGGGATGAACTATGAATTCCGCGTGGTTCAGGAGCTCGAAAAAACAGGTTCGGGGAAGATACCTTTTATGATCAGCAGGATTAAATAGGACTTAAAGAGCGAAAAGTAAATAAGATAAGTTTCCGCAAACCAGAGAATGAACAAAGATACCTTGCATGAGCTGAAATTGCTGCCGGAACATATCCGGGAGATCAGCCGGAACTCGGGAAAGACCTGGGCGGGCATTCTCCTGGATTTTATGCTTCTGAGGTTCAAGAAGTCGCTCGAATTCAATGAATACTACAAGTATGAGTTGGAAAAGGCGGATGCCCGTTTTATCGATGATTACCTGGGGACGAAGAAAAAGCTTGAATACCTGGCGGTACTGAATCCGCGTAAATACTACATCCTGGCGCGCAATAAATTCCTGGCCAATAACTTAATGAATGCGCTGGGCATACCCACCGCCCGGCTTCTTTTTTATTACAATCCTGAGGCCGGAGGATCATTCGCAAACCTGCTTAACCATGCGGACCAGGTTGAAGAATTTCTGAAGGAAAATGACATTCGTTCTTTCTTTTACAAGACAACGGAAAGCAGCCAGGGGGAAGGGATCGGCAAGATAGCCCGGGTCAGCCAGGAAGAAGGCCGGCTGATTCTGCATTCCCCCACTGGCATGAGCCTCAGGGTCCCTGATGTTTTTGCCGGTGACCCGCTCGTTGTGGAAGAACCCGTGGAGCAGACCCAACAGCTAAATGCCCTGAACCCTGACTCGGTCAATACGCTCCGGGTAATGACTGCTTTATATCCCGATGGCCGGGTTAACGTGTTTGCCACCTTTATCAAGGTCGGCAGGAAAAACCGTTTTGTCGACAATGCAGGGCAGGGTGGCAATGTGAATATTCCCATCGATCCGGTAACAGGGGTCAGTTATGATCCCATCCGTTTTGACGGTTGGCGCAAAGTCACGCCCATCAGTGTCCATCCTGACACCGGCGCCGATCTAATCAATTTCCGGATCGATCATTTTGATGAAATCCTGGAGGTAGTGAAGTCATTCCAGGCCCGGATTTCATTCCTTAAAGCGATCGGCTGGGACATTGCCATCACGCCCAGCGGGCCGGTGGTGATCGAGATGAATGATTTATGGGACAATACCGGGCAGTATTTCGTCGGAAGGGGCTGGGAAAAGGATGTTCAGCGCTGCTATGACTCATGGAAGGATTAAACAATATGGGTAATAAAAATACAATCAGGATAAGCTTTATTGGCGATGTAGTGCCAGGGGGCGTACTCTGCTACTTTCGAGGAAAACAAGCCGTTGATAATGAGATTCGTAAATTGCTAGTGGGCAGCGACCTGGTCGTGGCTACCCTGGAAAGTCCATTCGGCGATGGCTCAGTGATATCTCCGGAAAAGAAGAACATCATTTTCTCTCAGGTTGAAGACTTTTTTCGTTTGAAAGAGCTGAATGTCGGTGTAGTTTCGATCGCTAACAATCATATTTTGGATTTGACGGAAGCCGGCCTTGATCATACATTAAGGCTGCTCGACAGCCATGGAATCCTGCATTGCGGTGCCGGAAGGAATATAGGGGAAGCAAGAACACCGGCCATTGTAGAGGCCAATGGCCTGAGGATCGGTTTCCTTGCTTACTGTAAAAGCAATTATCCTTTTATGGGAAAGGTCCATGTGGCTGATGAACACAGGCCTGGCGTTGCGCCACTGGAACCGGAATTGATAGTGGATGATATAAAAAAGGTCAGGCCCTCCTGTGATTTGCTGTATTTGATCCTGCACTGGGGAATAGAATATACCTGGCTGCCAACACCGGAAAATATCAGGCTCGCTTCAAATTTACTAGCCAGTGGTGCCGATGGGATCATTGGCGGTCATCCGCACCGGGTACAACCATTCAGACAGAAAATGGGCAAGCCGGTTTTTTTCAGCCTGGGTAACTTCATGTTCCCGAACATTGTGATGACACCTCCCAAGACCATGGCGTATCCTGAAGAATGCACTAGCGGGAATTATCAGCATCTGCCAACAATAACAAATTACCGTGAAGTAAGTGAAACTACCCTGCACATTTGGCCTCGTTTGAGCAGGATTGGAATGATTGTAACGATAGAGGCCGGAATTTCAACGCAGCGTATGAAAGTTTACTTTACACGGTCAGAAAAATTCAATTCTTCCCTAACCATGATGAAAGGCTGGTTTCCACAGTGCCTGAAAATATTTCTGAAGCTCGTGGGATGGGGGATTCGTCTACCGGTCTACCGTTTTATTTTTCACCGGATCCTGAAATTGCATTGAACCGATGGGACTGAATCCGACATTTCGTAAAAACGTTACACTGGTCACCCTCGGCCCGGTCGTGGCAACCATAATTTCTTTCCTTGCGGAGCCTTGGATTGCCCGTTTCTGGGAGCCTTCCCTTTTTGGAATTGTCTCCTACTATAATTCCATCCTGTTGATGATTGCCCCTTTGCTATTTCTACGCTATGATTTCCCGATCGTTCAATCCAGATCAGACCGGGACGCCCATAACCTTCTGGCGCTTTCCATCCTCATAGGCGGGGCAATGATCCTGTTGCTCTCACTGTTGATCATACCCATAAGGAATCTCTTTGGTTCCGGAGTTCCTGAAGGTGCCTTCAACGCATTCTTCATCATGGCATTGCTGTTTTCCGGTTTGAATATCCTTTTGAGATTCTGGTTCTCAAGGACAAAACGTTTTATCCACGTGTCCCTGTCGACCATCATTCTCCAAATCTCGTTTACGCTGCTCCTCCTGATTTTCGGGTTCCTGGGCCGAACCAGTGAGGACATTCTGATCAATATCAGAAATACTTCCTATGTAATTTGCCCGATCCTGATGCTTATAGCCTATTTCCGGAAGGATTTACTGATTAGCCGCAAGCTGATATCATGGAAGCAGATGATCTTGCTGGCACAGGAGTATAAAAGGTATCCGATCTATGAATCCTGGGGTACGCTGGGAAGCATCGTTGCCATCAATATCCCCATTATCCTGATCGCCCATTACTGGGGCCAGGAAGTCAATGGATTGTATTCGAAAGCGTTTTATTTACTTTATCTTGTCGTACTCTTTGTCGGAGATCCCGTCAACCGGGTGCTTCATAAGGAAGCAGCTGAAATGATTAATAAAAAAGAACCCATTTCTGGGTTTATCCATGATGCGGTCACAGGTTTGTTTAAAATAACTATATTACCTTTCTTGATTGTAATCATCATCGGGCCGGAATTATTTTCCGTTTTCCTGGGGGATCGATGGATGGAATCAGGACATTTTGCCAGGTACCTTTCATTATGGATGTTTTCTCTTTTGTTAGCGGTTTCGCTCCGGCCAATGTTCGGGTTGCTGAATAAACAGCCTCAATTTACTGTTTTTACCTTTATTATGCTGGTGATTAGGATCATCATTCTGGTGGGCCTAGGCCGAATAGAATACAACTTTCTCTACTCCGTCATCATCCTTTCAGTGTCAAATTTTATTGTTTTAATGATCCAATTTTATTATCTGTTATGGAAAGCAGGGGTTCGCATAAACGCAGTGAACCGTTCTCTGATGAATAGGATGATTCAATTGATCCCTTTGGTGCTCTCTGTCATGTTATTGAAGCATCTGATCCATCCCGGTGAGGTGTTTTTGATTTTAATGACATTAATCCTTGCTTTGCCTTATTTGTATTTCTATTATGTGAAAAATTCAGTAATTGCTCAATTTCTCTTAAATAAGTGATGTGTTTATCAATCATCAACATGAAAACATTGCCCATCAATGAGTAATCTGAACCTACTGTTTACCGGTGATGTCTCGTTTGCAAACATTGACCATATCAGGTTATCTGATGGGTTGAAGGAAATTTATGTTGAGGCAGACTTTGCGGTTGGCAACCTGGAGGCGGTCATCACAAGTGCATCATCAAAAAGAAGTCTGCACCCGTACTATCTAAGATCTGATAAGAAGCATATTGATGTCCTGACCTGTTTCAGTGCATTCACCCTGGCCAACAATCACATCCTTGATTACGGCATTAAGGGTTTTGAAGACACATTAAAACTCCTGGCAGAGAACCGGATCGCATACTTTGGGGCAGGCTATACCCGGGAACAGGCTGAAAGTCCATTTCTCTGCGAACGGGATGGATTCAGGATTGCCATTTTTGGCGTATCGCGCTGGACACATGCCGGCGTTTTCAGAAAAGCAGGCACGGCAATGCCCGGCTCGAAGGGAATCCGTAAAAAGATCGCACAACTGAAATTATCCGGCTACTTTGTGGTCATCATGCCGCACTGGGGTTATGAATTCATTCCCTACCCCCCGCCCGCCGATCGTAGGTTGGCCCGTCGCTGGATTGACGCGGGGGCCGATGTGATCATTGGTTCCCATTCCCACGAATTACAGGGATTTGAAGAGTACAAGGGTAAATTCATCTTTTACAGCCTGGGCAATTTCATATTCTCAGGCAGGGATTTTCCTTCGAACAACGACTGGCGGTTGCAAAAGTCCTGCATGGTCCGGCTGAAAGTTTCACCGGACCACAGTTATTCCTGGTCGCTTATACCCTATCTTAGTTCCGACCTGACGGTGGAACTGCTGGAAGGCCAACAGGCAGCAATGGTCCTGAAATATGCAAACGAAATATCCGCTCCCCTGGATTTTAAAAAGGATGAATATAAACGGATCTTTTACGATAAGGTTATGGAGATAAAAAGAAAGAGGTCGTTTATCAGGAAAGAGAAAAGTGCGCCATCTTATAAAAATGAATGGCGATGGTTGAAAAGGCTCCGGATGATCATCATCAAAGTAAAATATTTTAAAAAACAGGACCTTGGCGTTTTAATGTACCGCATGACGCAGGGACAGAGAAAGGAAGAGCCGGTAAAGCACTGACTTTTTAGAAATAATATCATTTGCAAAGAGCATCGAAATAAAACCTAAAATGAACATCAAACTTTCCATCGTCATCCCCGTATACAACGACGAAGAAGTCCTTCATGAGCTACACCTCAGGCTCTCGAATGTATTGCCCGGGCTGGCCCCGGATTACGAGATCGTGTTCGTGGACGACGGCAGCCGCGACCGGTCTTTTGCGGTGCTGAAGGAACTGGCAGCCCAGGACCGTCACATCCGGGTGGCCCGGCTGGCGCGCAATTTCGGGCAGCAGAACTCCATCGCAGCCGGCCTTTCCCTGGCCCGGGGCGCGATGGTGGTCATCATGGACTCCGATCTGCAGGACCGCCCGGAAGACATCCACCTCCTGCTGGAAGCCATGGAGCGCGACGATACCGACATGGCCATCGCACGCTGGATCACCAGGAAGGATTCCTTCTCCAAACGGTTTTTCTCCAAACTGTTCTACAATGTCTCGGTCAGGATCACCAACCTGAAACTGAAGCCGGGCCTCGGTATTTTCCGGGCCATCCGGCGCAGCGCGCTCGACCAGATCATTTCCGTCCCGGAGCGGACCGGTACGATCGTCAGCCTCATGTACTGGTCGGGCATCGATTATTCCATCGTGGACCTGCACCGTGATCCGCGCTATGCCGGCCACAGCGGGTATAACCTCCGTAAAATGCTCAAGCTCACCGCCGACCGCATCTTCTCCTATTCCCTCTTCCCCATCCGGGTCGCTTCCTATATCGGCTTACTGGTGGGCGGGGCCAGCTTTACCTATGGCATCGTCATCCTGGTCCGACGGCTGTTCTTTGAAAACGTCGCCGCCGGATGGACCTCCACCATGGTGCTCCTTTCCTTCCTGTTCGGGTTGAATTTCTTCTTCCTGGGCATCATCGGGGAGTACCTGGGCCGAATCTACCTGGAAACCAAAGGCAGGCCGAAATTCATCATCAGTAAAATCATCGAAAATGAAAAAAATCAATAAGAAGATCCTCATCCTGGGCGGCCTGGGCACCGGTTCGGTCATCGCCGCCGCCATCCGGGAAGCCCGGCTAAGGGGCGCGACAGAATGGGATTTTGCCGGTTACCTGAACGACCGGGAAGAAACCGGCTCGCTGATCTCGGGCGCCCCCGTGCTCGGAAAAGTTTCGGAAATCCAGCACTTCGTGCAGCAGGGGTATTACTTCATCAATACCATTTACCGGATAGACGGCCAGAAAGAGCGCATCGAAATGTTCGAGCGGCTCGGCGTTCCCGACAGTTCGCTGGCCACGTTCATCCACCCGATGGCCTATGTAGCTCCTGGCGTGATCCTGGGACCGGGGTCGGTGGTCATGCCCAACGCCTACATCTCGCCCGACACGGTTCTGGGCAAATGCTGCCTGGTGATGGCCAACGTGTCCATCGGCCACAATGATGCCATCGGCGATCATTGCCATATCGCGGCCCAGGCAGCGGTGGGTTCCTACCTGAGCTTAGGCCGGGGCGTTCACATTGGCCTGAATTGTTCCATCCGCGAAAACCTGGTCATTGGCGACTATGCCACCACCGGGATGGGATCGGTGGTAACAAAAAATATCGGCGATTACGAGATCTGGACGGGCAACCCGGCGAAGTTTCTCAGGAACGCCACATGATGAAGAAGCTGGCCATCATCGGAGCGAGTTACCTTCAGCTGCCCCTCATCCTCCGCGCCCGCAAAAAGGGGCTGGAAACCCACGTCTTCGCCTGGGAGGAGGGAGCGGTAGGCAGACAGGACAGCGATCTCTTCTATCCCATTTCCATCACGGAAAAGGACCGGATCCTGGAAATTTGCCGGGATATCCGCATTGACGGGATCGTTTCCATCGCCTCCGACCTGGCCATCATCACCGTGAATTACATCGCGGAGAAAATGGGCCTTACCGGGAACAGCATGGAAAGCACGCGGCTGAGTACCAATAAGTACCTGATGAGGGAATGCCTGGCGGAAAACGGGTTGCCCTGCCCGTGGTTTTACCGGGTGAAGGATGCCGGGAGGGCCGGCGACACCCATGCCTATCCCCGCATTGTTAAGCCCACCGACCGTTCCGGCAGCCGAGGCGTGACCCTGGTGGAGCACCCTGAAGGGATGAAACCGGCTGTCGAACGGGCGCTGTCGGAGTCGCTGGCCAAAGAGGCGATCATTGAACAATACCTGGTCGGGCGGGAAATCAGCGTGGAGATGGTCTCCTGGGCGGGACGCCACCATTTCCTGGCCTGCACCGACAAGGTCACCACGGGTCCGCCGTATTTCGTGGAACTGCAGCACCACCAGCCGGCCGGACTACCGGCGGATCTGGTAAAAGAAATCGCGGAGGTGACCGCCCGGGCACTGGATGCGCTTGGCATCCGCTACGGCGCCTCCCACAGTGAACTCATCATCCATGATGACGGAAAGTTTTCCCTGGTCGAGATCGGGGCGCGCATGGGGGGCGACCACATCGGCGCGCGGCTGGTCGAGCTTTCCACCGGTTTCGACTTTGTCGGGGCCGTGATCGACATCGCCCTGGGCAAGCCCCCGGAAGTTTCAGTCGCTCCCGGAAAATACTCAGGCATCTATTATCTGACCCCGGCCGGGGGCGTCGTCACCGGCATCACCGACCGCAGCGGCACGGTGCCGGAGATCGTCCAGAGCAATGTTTACGTGAACAAGGGCGACAGGGTGGCTTTTCCGGTCAGGGAAAGCCAGCAACGCTCGGCTTATTTCATTTACCAGGCCGACCGGCGGCTCCAGATTGCGGATCCGTCGGAAATCATCGATATCACAACCGAACGGACATGAGCATGATCCCTTTCAACAAACCTTACATGACCGGCAGGGAACCGGAGTACATCATCGACGCGATCAACAGGGGCAAGATATCCGGCAACGGTCATTACACGAAAAAGTGCCAGCAGTTCTTCGAAGAGCGCTACGGCTTCAGGAAATGCCTGCTGACCACCTCCTGCACCGACGCCCTGGAAATGGCCGCCTTGCTGCTGGATATCCAACCGGGCGACGAGGTGATCATGCCTGCCTACACCTTCGTGAGCACCGCCAACGCCTTTGTGCTCCGGGGAGCCCGGATCGTCTTCGCCGACAGCATGCCCGGCCATCCCAACCTGGATGTCAGCCTTCTTGAATCCCTCATCACGACAAAGACACGGGCCATCGTACCGGTGCACTATGCCGGGGTGGCCGTCGACATGGACCCGCTCATGGAGCTGGCCCGTAAGTACGATCTGTTCGTGGTGGAAGACGCCGCCCATGCCATCGACTCCTTCTACAAAGGCAAGCCCCTGGGCGGGATCGGCCACCTGGCGGCCTATTCCTTTCATGAAACCAAGAACATCATCTCCGGTGAAGGCGGGATGCTGGTGATCAACGATGATCGCTTCATCCGCCGGGCCGAGATCCTCTGGGAAAAAGGAACCAACCGGGCCGCATTTTTCCGGGGCGAAGTCGATAAATACAACTGGGTGGACGCCGGTTCGTCATTCCTGCCCTCGGAGATCATCGCGGCCTTTCTCTGGGCCCAGCTGGAAAACCTCGATGAGATCCAGCAAAGAAGAAGAGAAATCTGGCAAACCTATTACGACCGACTCGCCGCCCTGGACCGTTCCGACCTTTTCTCCCTGCCGGTCCTCCCGGAATACGCCACCAACAACGGCCATATGTTCTACCTGGTGCTGAAAGACGGGAACCTGCGCGACGCGTTCATCTCCCGGCTGAAAGAACAAGGCGTCGGCGCCGTGTTTCACTACCTGGCCCTGCACCAAAGCCCTTATTACCGCGACAAGCACGACGGCAGGAGCCTGCCCTTCAGCGAATCCCTGAGCGAAACGCTGGTCAGGCTGCCGCTGTTCTTTGAGCTGGATACGCGGGAAGTGCTGGATAAATTGGACAGCGTAATGGAAAATCTTTAAACTTATGCCGGAATATTTTCTGAGAAAATGACGAAAGACAAGGATCATCGGCACGGGAAAGACTCCGCTGCGCAAAAACACTGCGTTATCGTGCTGGGCATGCACCGGAGCGGTACCTCAGCGCTGACCGGAGCGCTCAGCCTGGCTGGTTTTGACCTGGGCCGGGATATCCTTCCAGGAGATCCATCGAACCCCAGGGGCCATTTTGAGAATGAACACATCGTCAGGTTGAACATCAGGGCCCTCAGCAGCCTGGGCGTCACCTGGCAGGATTCCTTCCTGGCGCCTCCGGGCGAATTGAGCGATGAAACACTGATGGCCCGGTTCTTGCCCGAACTGCGCGCCTTGCTGGAGCGTGAATTCTCATTCAGCAGGCCCTTACTCATCAAAGACCCCCGGCTGTGCCTGCTGCTGCCGCTTTACCGGCGCTGCCTGGATGAAATGGATGTGCAACAGGCTTTTGTGATCCTCACCCGGGACCCGCGCGAGGTCATCGACTCCCTGGCGCGCCGGAATAACCTTTCGCCCCTAAGATCAGAATTGTTGTGGGCCTATCATGTCCTGGCTTCCGAACGCTTTACCCGGGGCACCCGAAGGGTGTTCCTGGCGCATGAGGAATTCATCGCCAAGCCGGTGCATGAAATCCGGAAGATCCTGCATGCCCTGCCGTTCACCTTGACTGAAGCGGATGATCTGGATGCGCGGATCCGCGCGTTTGTTGAACCGGGCCTGGCAAACAGCGGGGAAAGGATCCCGCCTCCGTTGACCGATCTGTCGGTGGAAGCGTTGTACCAACTCGTCAAAGACTCCTCGGGGGAAGAACGGGCGGAGCTCCCTCTGGGCATGGATCAGATCGCCGACCACCTGGCCCGGACAAAATATTTTACAATACCTTTAAATGAAGAATACCGGGCGGAATTCATGCTGATCTTTTCGGGCGGTAGCGTCCTCCGGGAAAAGGTGTCTGTCAGCCGAGGGATTTTTATCTTTTCTCTGCAACCTGACTCCGATTCGGAAATTTCGTTCGCCCGGCTGATTCCCTGCAACATCGATTGCGTGGTGCACCTGAAGGATGCATGGTATGAAAAGGATGGCGCGCGATTCGGACTGCTTCCCAAAGTGTTTTCCAGTGCGGTTGTTCGTTCGGGCGATCGGTTCCTGTTCAACAGGATCCCGCAATACATCGGCGTGAAGATCGGCGCTGCAGGGGTGACCCGCGTCGGCTTTGAGGTAAGTTATGAAATCATCGGGGAGCGATCCTCCAAGCAGTTTGTGAAGAGTTACCTGAGAGGCAGCGTGACCGGTGTGCGGGAAAATACGGGAATTCAGGCCGCAAGAGGCCCTCGTAGCGGGCTTGTGCAATTATTACGCCAGCCCCTCCAGTTCGTTCAGCGCATCTTCAAGGCAAGATAGGGTTTCCAGTGCGCCATCCCTTGTTTTTTGAATACTTTCGCGGATCAATGGATCATAATCACCGTTCAGGAGCTTGATTGCGGCTTCTTTCACCTCCACCATGTCAAGTTGATCTGCCCGGTATACCAACGGGTATCCAATTTTATGGAGAAGATGGTATACTTTTGCTCCGCCCCGGATCTGATCGAGAGCTATGACAGGGGTGCCGGTCATCAGCGCGATAATGCTTCCGTGAAAGCGTGTAGTGAGGATAATGTCGCACTTCCGGTACAGCTTGACAATATTTTCCGGGTTTCCTTCCACCTGGTCAAGCATATGGTCGATCCGAATGATCCTGTCATATTTCAGTATCCACCTGCCGATCTTTTGTTTTAGCGTGGTGTTTTTCCGGATAAGATATTCTGCCAGCCGGGTTAGCTCAGCGGCTGCCTCCTCATGAAGGCAGTTTTCTTCGCCGTATTCAGACTGGGCTCCTCTTAATACCAGGCCGACCCTGAAGTCTTTTCTTTTCTTGGTTTTCTTTTCGGGGTAATTGTTCAGAATGGCCAGGTCGCCATAATCCCTTTGGCCGCCTTCTCTCGCCAATATTCGATCAAAGGGGTTGAAATAGTTGAAATGGTCTTTTGGAAAGAGACTGACCGAAATCCCGACTTTTTGGTGCGAAGAAAATGTCGCAAACAGTTTTTCCAGATCCGGATGGCCCTTGATTACCGGGCCACAGCAGAACAGGAGCGCCTGGTAATCATCCGGGTTTGCCTGGGCGAGGTCAATGATGTTGCCCTTGAGCCCCGGATATTTTGTATGGCTGGCGCAGTCATACTGGTAGTTTTTTCCGGTCAGGAAGTGAAGCAGGGCCTTTACCGAAAAATAGTCACCGATAGTGCCACTGCGGTTAAAAGATCCGTACCAGGCGACGAGGATTTTAGCGGATTTATAGGGGATATGGTTTTTTAGAATGTATTCAAGAAGGGTCCCGGTCCTGTTTTTCTCCTGGTCATACTTGTAGGTGAGTTTAAAAACCGGTGCATACAGTCTTCTAATACTTTGAATGGCTTTATCTGTGGCAGGTTGAAAAAACTTCTCCACATAAGGGAAAAAGAAATGCGGGCCGCTGGAACTTATCTTCGGGATTGCTTCCCAGTAGGATTGGAACCGGGCGTCATTTTCAAGCAAAACGCTAAACTGCTCATGCAACCAAAAGTAGCTGCCATTCCGTTCCCTGTACTGCCAGTAACGGATCGCTTGTTTGTACCATTCACGGATAATATAGCTGCCCGGCCCGGCTATTAAAAACCAGGTGGACACGACACGGTTGGGCCTGTCCAGGAAGAAAGCGAAGAAGTCATGATTTTCCAGCTGACCGATCCAGCTATCCAGCGGAATCCTGCAGAGCAGAGTGCTGTCGGCCCATATCCCGCCATATCTCTCCATAAGGACCATCCGAATAATGTCGCTCCGGGCGGTAAGGTTGATGTCCAGCATATTGATGCCTGGAATGGCCTGGCTTATGTCCACGTATTGATTAAGGCTATACTGGTCCAGTGCCCTGACTTCCCATCCCGGGTTCAGGGAGATCCATGAGTGGAGGCAATGCTGGCAAATTTCAGGCGCCTGGTCCCATCCCTGGTGCCAGTAAATCCAAATGATCCGGGGCAGCTTTTCCATGTATGATTGATTGCTCAGGGCGGTTCGCAAAAAGTTCCGCGGCGGGGCGAAAAATGTGCGGTTACCGGGCATGCATGGGACAAAAATAACAATCCGGACCGAAATGAGCGGGATATTGACCTTGATAAGTACCAGCTTTGCGGACCGGCGATCAAAGATATCGTATATTTATCCGTTGGATGACGATATGATTTTCCGGAAAAAGAAACTGTTTTTACATATTGGCCTGCACAAGACCGGCACAACATCGCTGCAGACTTTTCTCAAGGCCAATGAAGGAATGCTGCGAAGGGCAGGTTACCTTTACCCCCGGGCCTGCATCCCTGAGGGATCTGCGGCGCATCACCAGCTTTCGTGGAAGATGGCCAACCTGAAACAGGCGGCACATTTTGATGAAAAAACGCTCCTGGATGCCATCCTGGCCGAACAGAAAGCAGCGCGATGCCATTTGATCATTTCTTCCGAAGATTTCAGCCGGCTCGGAAGGAAAGGCGTCGTTCAATTAAAATCCATGTTCCGCCATTTCAACGTGAAGGTGATCGTCTACCTCCGCCGGCAGGATCACCGGATCGAATCCTACTACATTCAACGGATCAAAGGCAGCACCCTGACCATGACCTTCTCCGACTATATGCAGCAAAACCTGGCCTTAAACGATTACAGCATGATGATCAATGAATGGGCCGGGGTTTTCGGAAAGAAAAATATGATCGTCCGTGCCATTGAACGGTTCAAGGAATTTGACAGTGTTCATGATTTCCTGGAGATTCTGGATTTGCATGAATTTCCCGGCCGCATCCAAACCAGCCGTCAGAATGTAAGTCCTGATGCCAGTGTTTCGGAGCTGCTGCGCAGGCTGAACCTTGCCTGGGAACGCAAAGAACTCTCCTGTACGCCTGATGAGTTGCAGCAAAAGTACAAAATGCCGCTGCTCCGAACGTTGGCCAACGGTGGCACGGACCGGACCAGTTACCTGACCTTTGAGGAAAGACGGAAACTCCTGGATCATTTCCGGGAATCCAATTTCAGGCTTGCCAGGGAATACTTCCGGCGCGACCGGTTGTTCGACGAGGAATTTCCGGATACTAAGCTTCCTCTTTACGATGCGGAGCGCATGGGCCTTGAGGAGGTGCTGCGGCTGTGCGGACGGTAAGTAAAAACCCGTCTGTCCCTTGTCCCCGGTTCTATGGATCTTAATAATTGGGCCATGCGCCGGGTTTTTTTATTTTTGTCAAACCAATTATCCGTCAGGAATGCCAATTCATCTCTATCTTTTTCAATTTTCAGCCTATGAATGAGCAAGCATTGCTGGAGAATACCTGCATTATCCTTCCATTCCGGTTCAGTTCAGCCGACAGGAAAACGGCGTTGCATTTTGTCCTCAACTGGCTGGCAGTAAACCTGCCCGAGGCAGAGGTCCTTATCGTGGAGCAGGACGGCCGGTCGATGATCGACGGGGAACTCCCCGCAACCTGCCGCCATATCTTATTAAAGAATGACGGCCTGTTCAACAAATGCTGGGGGTATAACGCCGCCGCCGCCGCTACTTCGAAAGAGATCCTGATATTCAACGATTCCGACATGTTCATGAGCCGGGAGGACTACCTGGCGACGGTCAGCGCCTGCACGCGCTTTGACGCCGTCAATCCCAGCGCGACGGAAATTCAGAATATCATCAACACCGACACCGAACGCCTTACCTACAAGATCCACGACAGGAAGGCGATCTGGACTTTCGCCGGGGGGATATTTGCCATCCGGAAATCATCCCTGGAACAACTCGGCGGATGGAACGAAGAATTCGAAGGCTGGGGCGCTGAGGACAACGAATTATCGTTCCGGATATTAAGCAAACTCAGCACCATACACCTGGATTGCGCGATGTACCATATCGAGCATGAGCGGGGTGCGTCGGACTGGAAACAGCAGGCCGCCATCGACAGGAACAAGCGGCATTTCGCGGAGATATCGACGCTTGCCGGGGCCAGCCTCGACCGGTTCATTGAACGGCTCAGGATGCGGGAAAAGGGCAACCCGCAAAGGTATACCGAACCGCATAGGGATATTCCCCAGCCGGAGCCGCGGTTTGTCATGGCAGTGCATACATATAACGAACATAGCCAGCTCAGCCGGTTTATCCGGGAATGGGATGCCACAAAAGCTAAATCGGCCCTTTGGACACTTATTGTTGCCGATGACGGTTCCGGAGATGAAACGGAACAATTCCTGGAAAACCTTCATATCGAAGGCGTAGAAATCCAAATTATCCGCAATCATCTGGCAGGGAAGGCCCATCAGCTTAACTCCATACTGTATTGTTTGGAATCACTTGATTTCGATGTCTGTTTTATCGCCGATCCGCACGTTTCCTTTCTTCGGGAGGGCTGGGATTTTGAATACATGAATACGATGTCGCGTACCGGTTTTGATATGCTGAGTTTTTATGACCGGCGCTGGAATCCTGCAAGAAACCTCAGCCGGCCGCAGCTGATGGGAAACCTGGCGTGTCATTGCCGGCCGGAAGATATCCAGGACTTCTTTTTTACCCTTACACCTCAAGCCCTCAGCGCTACCGGGTACTTTGACACTTTTAACCTGGGCACCTACGGACTCGAGCGGGTGGATTACCTCTGGAGGGGTTTCCGGACGGGGTTCAACGCCCTGCACACCCCCTTTGACATTCGGAACAGCAATGATTATCTGAAAATCCTCAAACCATTCACTTTCCATTATTCCCAGAGTTATATCTCCAGGCTGCCGGGAGATTATACCGTACGCAGGCATGCCTGGAATACCATCTTTATGTCACGCGGGTACTTCCCCAGGAATGAGATCGTGAACCTCCGGGAGAAGGCGGAAGTGGAAGCCCGGCTCATCCGTGATCTGAGGCTGAAGAAGGAGGGATCAGAAGTAACGGAACCTGTTTCCGCTAAAGACAGGCAGATCGTGACGGGAAATTCAACCTCCATCCCGGATGTGTTCCTGGCTGTTTCTGTCAAAAAAACGACTTATCGCTATGCCGATATGGGAAAAATAACCAGTAAAGGCATTTCCGGACTGGCCGAAAGGATGTTCAAGTCATCGTATAATCTTCTGATCCGATTCAGGTTACGCCGGATGATGAAAGTATATGATAAAATTGCCAGCGGCATGATCACCGCCGGGATATTAATGAAGAATATAGATAAATAGGCGGCTTTACCCGCATAAAAATGAATCAGCCAGTGCCACTGCCTGAAAAGACTGACCCGATTTATGCTAAATAAACTGACCCGAAAGGAATACGAAGCGAGGCCTTTTTCCCGGAAGGAACACATCCTGCTGGCCTTTATCGTGCTGGCAGGACTGGCCCTGCGCATAGCCTACCAGTGGGACCGGTCATGGTTTGGTGACGAGGTGGGAACGATCAGACTGATCCATAAGTCTTATCAGTACATCCTGACGCACTTCGAAACCTGGCTGACCATGCATTACTTCCTCGTTATGACAAAGTTCCTGGCGGAATGGATGGGGGAGAGCGTGTTGTGGCTGGGGATGGTGCCGATGCTCGCCGGGGTGGCCGCCATACCCCTGACGGCCCGGCTGGGCTCACGTTTCATGCCGGCTGAACTGGCCCTGGCGGCTGCGTTCCTTGTCGCCGTCAATCCTTATCTTATCCAATACAGTTGCACTGTCCGGTCCTATTCTCTCCTGGTGTTCCTGTCGCTCCTGGCCATCGACAGGTTCTTCGCCTGGAGAAACAATCCGGGCTACAGGCAGGGGATATTGATGGCGGTGATCGTCTTTTTCCTGCTGATGTTTCACATCAACGGGATCTATGTAGTGGCTTCGCTGGCATTTCTTGTACTTGCCGATCTCATATCCCGCAAAGACAGGGCTTATTTCACCGTAGCCATTAAGACCCTGGCGGCGCCGGTGATTGTTTCAATCGGGCTGGTTGTCCTGGCTTACCTGCCTTTTGCCGCACCCATGAGGGTAGAAGGGGATCTGTGGCATGACCGGCCACCTACAGGCATCTCTTACCTGCCATACATTTTTGGCGATTATTTTGGGAATGGGTATTTGGGCTGGATTCCAGCCTTCTTCCTTGCATGGGGCCTGGGGCTTTCCATCAGGAACAAGGAGCCTTTGCTGGTTCTTTTGCCACTGATCATATTCCCGGTCATGTTCATGTCCTTGCAAGGCCTGTCGCATTTCCCCTGGGCATATGGCCGGTTTATCCTGTTCGTGGTCCCGATTTTAATCTTTTTCATCAGCCGGGGCATCGGCTCCGTGGCCAGTGCGGTTTGCCGGAAAACACCGGGTTATGCCACAGGGGCGTTTGCATTGATTATTGTAATACTTTGGATGCCTGGTCTGGCTGACCTGTACGAATACAAGAAAGATCACCCCTGGAAAAGTGTGGCCGGCGATTTAAAGAGCCGGCTGCAAAGCGGCGACCTGATCCTTTGTAACGACGACCTGGCGTGCATCCACCTCGAGCCCTATTTCCCGCGGGGTAAATACCCGGGAAAGCTGCTTGAGTCATTCCTCCTGAAAAGCCCTGAAAGGGTTGGCGACAGCATCTTTTTCATATCTTTAGGCTGCAAACTGAAAGCAACAGGACCGCTGTCGGAGTATGGAAAGATCCAGGTGGCCGCTTATCCCGGGAACCGCGAAGTATTCCTGGGAATGATCAGGGACGACTTGGCTGAAACCCTCAGAAATGAAGAAATAGACCCTGCATTTTCTTATTTCTACAAGCACCTCTACCAACTCAATGAAATGCTGGGTGACCGGGATGGAAATGTTGAAAACTATAAAAAATGGTACAAGTGTTATATGCTGACCACAAGGGTAAGGAATATGCCGGCCAGCAGGTTGAAACGGTTGATAAATATTGAGGAGCCATGAACACAAAAGTCATGCACATCACCAACCTGCTCCATCTCATCCGTTCCGTAGAGTTGAAGAAGACCCTGGACCGGCTGGCTGACCAGGTTTCTGCGCACAGTAACCGTGGAAGGCCTGATCCGGGGGAACCCAGGCCGCTGGATCTGATCAGCCTGGTTCGATACCATGCAGAACACAGGACCCGGGCGGATATCTTCTATGACAATCTCGAATCGGAAAAGCTGAATAAAAGGATATTCAAGCGGGCCTCCAGTATTCGGAAATGGGCAGAAACCCAGCGGAAGACCCTGGAATCAGTGCAGGGCTTATGGATTTACCGTGCGCTTTTTTATCTGATCAACGCAACGGCGCGGCTGTCCGGACGGAAAGGGCGGATGAATCCCGCCAAACATGCCCTGGAAGGATTGACGCAGTTCCGGTCGGATTTCAATCTGATGATGGATGAAATGTCGCTGCTCAGCCTGAAAAGATCAGATAATATTCCCCTCAATCCATATCTGTTCGACGCGCTTCGTAACAGACAAACCGGCAGGGTGTCCGTCATCGTCGTTCATGATCAGAACAGTGAAAGCTTGCAGAGGCTTATTAAATCCATTGAACAGCACAATACATACGACCCTGTGGAGGTCATTATTGCCGGGCGGAACCTGTCGCCGGCCGAACTTGAGCACCTCCGGGAACTTGCCCCCGGCCTGCAGATGGTGGATGCGGGAACCGACATGCAATGTACCCCGGCTTATGCCCGCAACCTGGCGGCAGAAAAATCCACCGGCGCGTATCTTCTTTTTCTCGACAGCAGCGTGTCCTTCACCCAGGATGCCATCGGTTCTTTTGTTCGGGCATTGGACAGTGATCCCGGCGCCGGAATCGCCGGGCCGGACATCAGGTCCGGAGATCATGGCCAATCCACATGTGGCGCTATCCGGTTTGAACTGGTCCGTAAGGAGATCGACTCCGAGGCGCTGACCCCCCTGGCGCACCCATCCATTTTCCATGAGTCAGCCACCAGGCCCTACCAGGAGATGACCGATGAACAGCCCGGCAGGGGAAAATCTGCCGTGGCTTTTTTCAACCCCGCTGAATCCCGACCGCCGGAAGCCCCCGGAAATCCCCGCACCCCATCCATCGATGGACGTGCGCTCTTTTGCCGTGCGGATGAATTTTTCCGGGCCGGGGGGTTCGACCTGAATTACGCCGGGGGTATGGAAAACGTGGACCTGTGCCTGAAATTCAAGACCTTGTCGGGCAAGGACACCATTATCGTGAAAGAGGTTGCCATGGTGGCCGGCGACAACTCAGACCTGTCCTATCTGAACCGGAAGGATGATGAATATTTTTACCATGATGCCGGAATCCTGAGGAACAGGTTTGGGTATTTATTAAAGGCCATGAATCCGGAAAGCCTGACAGGTGCAGCACCGGAAGTGAAGTTCCGGATTGCCATTAAACTGCCCATGATCTCCGGCGAGGAATCTAAGTTCTGGGGCGATTACCATTTTGCCGTTTCACTGAAGAACGCGCTGGAAAGCCTTGGGCACCCAACCCGCCTCGATATGTTCGACGAATGGTACCGCCATGATTTTACCCGGGATGACCTGGTTGTCGTAATCCGGGGGAACCGGCGGTACTATCCGCTGGGTGCGCACATCAACATGATCTGGAATATCAGTAATCCCGGGATAATGAATCCCTCAGAATTCAGCGAATATGACCATGTGTTTGTCGCTTCCACCCGGTTTGCCGAAAAAATGAAAAGCCTGGTCAGGAAGCCCGTTGAGGCTTTGCTCCAATGCACCGACCCTTCGCTGTTCTATCCGGAAACGGATCCCGATCCTAACTTTGGCGCCGGGGTGCTGTTTGTCGGCAATACACGGGGCGTCAGGAGAAAAGCGTTGGAGTATGCCCTGAAGAAAGAAATTGCGGTGGATGTTTACGGCAAGGGATGGCAGGAATACCTCCCGGCGGAATACATCAAAGGGAGCTTTATCGAAAATCATGAACTGAGGAAGTATTATTCCAACTGTAAAATCCTCCTGAACGACCACTGGGATGATATGGCCGAATCCGGCTTTGTGTCCAACCGGATCTTCGACGCCCTTGCCTGCGGTGCGGTAATCCTCACCGACCGGGTCAATGACTTCGGGGAGGAGTTGGCCGGCGGGGTGAACTTTTATGATTCTGCCGGAGAATTGGCGGAGCAGATCCGATATATCAGGGACCATTACAGCGAGGCCAGGGCCAGGGCGTCCCGTGCCGGAAAGATCGTCCTGGAGCGCCATACGTTCCTGTGCAGGGCGGAACGGATCATCGGGGCGGCCAGGAAAGCCCACCGGGAAAAGATCGCAGCAGATGGATCTGCCGGGGGCAGGCTATCTGACATTCATGAATGATGCGGAAAACTGCACAACTTTGTGATATCCCTTAGGTTTTACTTGCCCAGGGCGTCCAGTTTCGGGTACTCGTATGCATACTGCCCCTTCAGCCTGTTCCGGTATAACTCCTGGAATTCCAGCCTGGCCTTCTGTTTGAATTTTACCGAAAGGTTTTCGCCGCCGGTCACCAGACAGATCATCAAAATGGCGTCGATCCGGTGAAAAACATGGTCGATGCTCTGGATCTCCGCCAGGTATTTCTGGACATACATGGATTTGGGCAGCGTCAAACCTGTGTTGTGGTAAAGGATCCGTTCAACATATTCCGCATCGGAGCCAAAGCGGTTTTCCCAGAACAAGCCGAGCTTTTCCGGGACGGATCTTTTCATGACCGTGGAGATATAGCCCACTTTCTGGAATACCCTGTCGTTCTCTCCGGCCGTGCTGGCAGATGCGTAGTCTCCGGCGATCAGCGCCATCATGGCTTCCGGGTCGGCGATGTCGAATTCCTCCGGTTTCCGCTCCGTACGGGCGATCCGGGCCATGGTGAACTGGGCCCTGCCCAGGCACAGCGGCAGGATCTGGGCTTCTATCCTTCCGGGCAGCGAGAAATCGTCGGCGTCCTGGAAAGCGATCAGGCTGCCGAGGCTGGCCCGCAAACCGGTGTTCCGCGCTCCGTAGCAGCCCGTGTTGGTCGCCTGCCTGATCAGCTTAACCCGGGCATCTTCCCTGGCCAGGTTTTCTACCACCTCGGTTGTCCGGTCCGTGCTGCAGTCATCCACGACAATGATCTCCAGCTCCCGGTACGTCTGCCGCAACAGCGAGCGGATGCTTTTCTCGATGGTCTTTTCAGCGTTATATGCCGGAATGATGACGCTGACCCGGTCTTTTTGGAACGGGAAATCGTATTTTTCCAGGTCCCACCGGACGGTCCGCGCGAATTCCCGCTGCTTCCGGGAGATCCGGATGTCGCTTTCCCGCACGTCGGCGATGATGAGGTTGGGCTGAATCACATAACAATCGCCCCTGAAGGCCTTCGTCGCGCTTCTTAACGGGCCGGAATCGAAGGAACAGTTCATTTTTGCGATCTCGCCCAGAAGGTGCGCAAAAACCCCCTGGTCCAGTCCGATAGCGAAAGCGCCATCCGTGTTCAGGGGATGATAGTAAGTTACGGAGGCTGATTCCGTTATATCCTCTCTGGCCCGGAACAGATCGGCGCCTTCCTCCCAGGCATGCTGGCTGGCGCCCAGGTACAGGATCTTCCAGTTGGAAGGGATCAGGGCTGCGGTATCGGCAAAGAGCCGCTCGAAATCATGACAGAAGACCGCGTCGTCCTGCAGGCAGAGTATCTTTTTAAATCCGCGTGAACGTGCGTCCTCCAGAAGGTTCCGGTACGTCTTGAGGGTGGCCCAGGCCCCGGGGCTGTATATTACCTTGCGTTTCAGGCGGAGTTCCATCTCATGGGCCTGGCCGGGATCGATCGGGCGGTGATAGTACTCATTGAATTCCCGGATGTTTTCCTCCGTCGTGCCGTCTTCCGCGCGGAAAAACTCCGCACGGACATTGTACCGGTTCAGTTTCTGGATCATCTCCAGCCTGCGGTCGGCCCGGCGCGGGAGATTGACGACATAGATATGGTCAAAATAGCGGTTCAGGCCGGAAAGGTGTTCTTCTGCCGTGTTCTCACAGGTGATGATTTTCGGATATTCGAACTCGGTTATGGAATGCGCGGTAAAGAGTCCGGAAAGGTCTCCGGATACCCGGGATCCCCGGAAAGAATGCTGCTGATGAAGCGTTCTCCAAACTTCCCTGGAGAACTTGTAATCGACCAGCAGGTTGCGGAATGAGAGCTGGGGAAGCCGGGATTCCTTCATCACCATTATGGCGCGCTGAACCACCCATTTCACCGACCAGGGCTTGTAGTAACCGTTGAGAAACTTTTTCATCATGCCTTACCGGTTCTGGAGAATGCTTTGCCGGACCTCCTGGTATTCCTGCGGCCCGGCTTTGACAAGCCGGTTGTATTGCTCGACCGCGAAATCCGGCTGCCCGTCGAGGATCAGTTCCCCGCGGTCCAGTATGATGGCGCGGTTGCATAATTTGATCACCGAATCCAGGGAGTGGGAAACATATAAAATCGTTTTTCCGGCTTCAAAAAAAGAAGTGATTTTATCGTAGCTTTTTTTACGGAATATGGCGTCTCCCACCGAAAGTACTTCATCCAGGATTAAAATGTCCGGATCGATGCTCACCGAAACGCTGAAGGCCAGCCGGGCTTTCATCCCGCTGCTGTATGTCCGGAACTCCTGGTCGATGAACGGGCCGATGTCTGCGAATTCAATGATCTCGCCGATCTTGTCTTCGATCTTCTTTTTCTCGATCCCGATGAGCGAGGCGTAGAAATAGATATTTTCCCGTCCCGTGAATTGCGGATGGAATCCGGACCCCAGTTCCAATAGCGGCACCACATTTCCGTTCACCGTGATCTTTCCGGAGGTGGGCGTGATGATCCCCGCGACGGACTTCATCAGCGTGGATTTCCCGGATCCGTTACGGCCCAGCACCCCGACGATCTCCGACTTATCCACCGTGAGACTGATGTTCTTCAGCGCGTAAAACTCCGTATGCAGCTTCCCAAGGAACGGGAACAGCGACTCCCTGGCCCGGTGGCTCTTTTTCTTGTACAGCCTGTACTTCTTGGAGAAGTCCCTGATTTCTATGACCGTGTTTTTTCCCATTCCCTGATTTTATATTACATCGGCGAAATGAGGCCGCAGCCGTTTGAACACGATGATTCCGGCGATGAGGAACAGCAGGGAAACGCTCCAGAATATCAGGCCTTCCTGTGGTTTTTCCCAGAAACCCGTTCCGAAGAGCAGGCTGTCGCGATAGCCGGTCACCAGGTAATACAACGGATTTAAACGGATGATGGCGATATATTTTTCCGGGATATTTTCCGGGTTCCAGAAGATCGGGGTGAAAAAGAATGCCAGCCGCATCACGATCGTGACAATGTACTGGATATCGGGAAAGAACAGGGCGATGGACGAGGTGGCCCAGGAAACCCCGATCAGCAGGACCACCGCGGCCATCATGTAATAAAATACCTGCAGCCAGTACCAGGTGACAGGCTGTCCGATGAAAAGCATGATCACCACCACGATCGCCAGCACGATCAGGTGAATGAACAGTTCGCAGATGATCTTGACGATCGGGATGATCGCGATCCTGAAGTTCACTTTCTGGATGAGAAAACTGTAAGTTTTGAGGCTTTTGACGGAGGCATTGATGCCTTTATTGAAGAAATCGTAGGCGATGATCCCGGTCAGCAGGAAGAGGGAAAAGGGGACGCCCGTATCCTGGCCGGCACGAAGATAAGTGAACACGATCCACAGGATGACCATCATGGCCAGGGGTTCGACAACGGCCCAGGAGATCCCGAAAATATTGCCGGAATATTTCACCTTGAAATCACGCCGGGTCAGCTCCGCGATCAGGCTTCTCCGGGTCCAGAGCTGCCGGACGAAGTCGATGGTCTCCAGGTATGTCGTTTTTAAGAGCAATGGATCGCGTTTAAGTAGTGCTTTGTGGTCATTACCCGCCAAATTTATCTAAAATCCTCAGGATATCCGGTTCCGGTACCAATTATAAACTTCCCTGATCCCGGTGCGGAGGTCAATGGAAGGGGTGAAGCCGGTGCGGGACAGCAGGGAGGAATCCATCAGCTTCCTGGGCGTTCCGTCGGGTTTGGATCTATCCCAAAGTATATTTCCCCGGAACCCGGTGATCTCCGCGATCAGTTCCGCCAGCTCCCGGATGGAGATTTCCGCGCCTGTTCCGATATTGATGTGGGTATGTCCCAGTTCATCATATAATTCCGGGGCGTCGAATGTTTCCATCACATGAATGCATGCGGCCGCCATATCGTCGACATGCATGAACTCGCGCAGCGGGGCGCCCGTTCCCCAGAGGGTGACCTCAGCGTTGCCGTTCATCGTTGCTTCGTGGAATTTCCGGATCAGCGCCGGCAGCACATGCGAGGTTTCCGGGTCGAAGTTGTCGTTGGGGCCGTACAGATTCGTGGGCATGACCGAGATGAAGTTGCAGCCGTACTGCCGGTAGTAGCTTTCACACATTTTGATCCCGGCGATCTTGGCTATTGCATAGGGCTCATTGGTGTATTCCAGCGGCCCGGTGAGCAGGTAGGCCTCCTTCATCGGCTGGGGCGCCATTTTCGGGTAGATGCAGGAACTCCCGAGGAACAGCAGTTTTTTCACCCCGTTCTGCCAGGCCGAATGGACCAGGTTGTTCTGGATCATCAGGTTTTCATAGATGAACTCCGCCCGGTAGGTGTTGTTGGCCACGATCCCGCCGACTTTGGCCGCAGCATCGATGACATATTCCGGCTGTTCCGCGGCGAAGAAATCCTCCACAGCTTCCTGTCTCCTCAGATCCAGCTCCCGGAACGGTTTGAGGATGAAGTTGCCAAAGCCGCGCTTTTTCAGGTTCCGGAGTATGGCTGAGCCCACCATGCCCTGGTGGCCGGCGATGTATATCCTGCTGTCTTTATTCATAATAATTGTGGATCATGAACCCCCCGTTTCGAAGGTATTGTTCCCGTTGCATCAGCTTGAGGTCCGAATCCATCATGTCGGCGATCAGATCGTCGAGCGTATGCTCCGGTTTCCAGCCCAGTTCCCGCATCGCTTTCGACGGGTCTCCCTGCAGCAGGTCCACCTCGGTGGGGCGGAAATAGCGCGGGTCGATCTCCACCAGGCAGGTACCGGGTTTGATGAGGAGGTCAGGATTGCTCAGCGAAGCGACAAAACCTTTCTCTTCCACTCCTTTGCCCCTGAATTCGAGCCGGATGCCGGCGTATTCAAAAGCTTTGCGCACGAATTCCCTGACTTCTGTGGTAACCCCGGTGGAGATCACAATATCTTGCGGCTGCTCCTGCTGCAGCATCAGGTGCATGGCCTTGACGTAATCCTTGGCATGCCCCCAGTCGCGCCGGGCATCCAGGTTGCCGAGATACAAGCGGTCCTGCAGGCCCAGCACGATGCGGGCGGCCGCCCGGGTGATCTTCCGGGTGACGAAGGTCTCGCCACGGACCGGCGATTCATGGTTGAACAGGATCCCGTTACAGGCGAATATGCCGTAAGCCTCGCGGTAATTGACCGTGATCCAGTAAGCGTAGAGTTTGGCCACCGCATAGGGCGAACGGGGATAAAAAGGCGTGTTTTCGTTCTGGGGCACTTCCCGGGCCTTGCCATACAGTTCGCTGGTGCTGGCCTGGTAATAGCGCGTATGCCCGGCCAGGCCCAGAAGGCGGATCGCTTCCAGGATCCGGAGCGCGCCCAGCGCATCGGAATTGGCCGTGTATTCCGGGGTTTCAAAACTCACCTTGACATGGCTTTGCGCGCCCAGGTTATAAATTTCGTCCGGCCTGACCTCCTGGATGATCCGGATCAGGTTCGTGGAGTCGGTCAGATCTCCGTAATGGAGTATGAAATTCTTGTGCTCGGTATGCGGGTCCTGGTAGAGATGATCGATCCTTTCGGTGTTGATCATCGAACTGCGGCGCTTGATCCCGTGCACGATGTAGTCCTTCTTCAGGAGGTATTCCGCGAGATACGCGCCATCCTGCCCGGTGATGCCGGTGATTATGGCTTTTTTTGGCATTACGCTCGTATTGGCAAATGTTGGCGAATGAGAATATCTGACAAAATTAAGAAATAGACCCGTAATTTCATTAATTTCGGGTCATGAACCCCGATATTCCCATCGTCGCCATCGGATATAACCGACCGCAGGCCCTGCTGCGGCTCCTGGATTCGCTGGCTTCGGCCGATTACGGGTTCCCGGTGAAGCTGTACATCAGCCTCGATGGGGGCGGCGGTGAGGAGACCGCTAAAGTCGCGGAAGATTTTCTCTGGGATTTCGGTGAAAAAGAGGTCATCCGTCATGAAAAAAACCTCGGTTTGCGGGAACATGTCCTTTCCTGTGGAGACCTCGCCCTGGGTCACAACGGGATCATCGCCCTGGAAGATGACCTGGCCGTGGCGCCGCAGTTTTACGCTTTCGCCCTGCAGGCGTATTCTTTTTATAAGGATGACCGGAAGATCGGAGGCATCTCGCTGTACCACCATGCTTACAACGAAACGGCTCAGTTTCCTTTTGTGCCGTATTCCGACGGGGCGGACGTTTATTTCCTGAAGTACGCCTCATCCTGGGGCCAGATGTGGACGAAGGCGCACTGGCAGGGATTCCGGAACTGGTACGATGCAAGGCATGCGGACGACAAGCTGCCCGGGGCGCTCATCCCCCCCAATATCCTCCTGTGGCCCGAGAATTCCTGGAAAAAGCACTTCATCCATTACCTGGCCCTGCACGACCTGTACTTTGTATTTCCAAGGGTATCGCTCACCACTATCTTCAGCGATGAAGGGACCAATATCCGCATTCGGGAAACGTTCCTTCAGGTGCCGCTCTGGCAGGGTAAAAGGCCCTTCATCTTTATTTCATGTGAAGATTCTGCCGCGGTCTATGATACCTGGTGCGAGATCCTGCCCGACCGGCTGAGAAGGATCTGGAAAGAAGCCCCGGAAGCGGAATTTGACGTCGATCTGTACGGGATGAAACCGGCCGCGGCCATCAAAGCCCCGTACCTGATCTCCGGAAGAAACTGCCGGGCGCCCATCACGAAAATGGGACGGGAGATGAAACCGCATGAGGCGAACCTCGCCGCCAGCATCAAAGGGGATTATTTTTCGCTGGGGAAAAAGGAAAACTTCTACGAAACGCCGTACCTGGCCCGTTTGCTGAAATGCCATGAAAAAAGAGAGCTTTCCTACTGGTATCCTATCCGGGAATATCACTTCCACCGGAATGCGCTCCTCAGCACTTCCCGGAAGGCGTATTCACTGGGCGATCCGCCCTTTTTGTTCCGGAAATTCATGAGCACCGCCCGCTATGCCCTTCGGTATTTCGGCAGGAAGTGAACAAAAGGCAGCCGGTCCATGGAGAAGTAATAGGCAAAGAGCAACGCCAGGGCGGAAAGGCCTTCGGTATGCCCGGCGATATGGATGAACCGGCCCTTGTATACCTCAGTCCAGAATCCGGGTTGCGGCACGGCCCGGTTGATGGCAAACCATGCCGGCTGCACCTCCCCGGGCAGGCTGTACCACCGGATGAGCCCGGCGCCATAAGCCACGGAGAACGCCGCGACAACCAACAAAATGAACAGCCCGGCCGACAGAAGTGCCCTGTTGCGGTTTTCCCTGGCCACATTATGGTTCCCGGCCAGGCGGATCGAGACGGCCGCGATGCCCGCCCCCGCCAGGTTCAGCAGGATATCGTTGAAATCAAAGTATTTAAAGAATGGCGTCAGAAATACATACTGGAAAATCTCGTCCAGAATGCCCAGGATGGTTGTCCAGAACACCGTGGCGCCGTAACTTTTCAATAATGGGAATAAAAACAATGCGAGGATCGCGTATTGAATAAAGTGAATGGCTTCGATGGTGTAGGTCAGCATGAACAGGAAAAAGACCAGCGTCAGCAGCAGTGTGGGAATGAGGAACAGGAGGATCAAATCGGGCTGGAATCGCCGCCGGGCGTGCCGAAGTGCCCAGAAAAGCCAAATCAATGCGGATAAAGCGGTGGCTGTGGTGAAAAAGAGATTATACGCAGAAAGACTCACCCTGCGCCGGAAATAAATGACCAGGTCGGTAACCTCGTCATGGAAGGCCACTACGGCAATGAAAAATGTGGCGGCCAGGAAAATATTCAGAGCCTTGCGCTGTGTCAGCCAGTCAATCATCCGGTTCATCATACAAAAATAAGCCAGGAATTCATACGGTCGAATCACGGTAAAATGCTAATTTTACCCGCCAGCCTGAGCGCTCATGAACATCACCGTCATCACCCCCTCCTATAACCAGGGTCATTTCATCGGCCAGACCATCGAAAGCGTGATCTCCCAGCAATTTGACGGCATCCTGGAATACCTGGTCATCGACGGCGGGTCGGCTGACAACACCCTGGAAATCCTTCATCGGCACCGTGACCGCCTGAAATGGGTCAGCGAACCCGACCGGGGACTGGCCGACGCGGTAAACAAGGGCGTTGGCCTGGCATCGGGGGAAATCATCGGCTGGATCAACTCCGATGACCTGTATCTGCCCGGAACCCTTGAAACGGTTGCGGATTATTTTCACCGGCATCCCGAATGCGGCTGGGTTTTCGGGAAATGCCGGATCATCGACAGCGGCGGCGCCGAGCGCTGGAAATGGATCACGAAATACAAGAACCTGGGCCTGAAAGCCTATGCCAGGCGTAAACTGCTTCGGGAAAATTTCATCTCGCAACCGGCGGTGTTTTTTCGTAAAGACTGGTTTGAGCGGGCCGGCGGTCTGGACATCACCCTGAAATATGCCATGGATTATGACCTCTGGCTGCGTTTTTCCAATCTTGGGGAACCGGGCTATATCGACCGTGAATTGTCGGCTTTTCGCCGTCACGGGAGTTCAAAAAGCGAAACCGGCACCCGGGACCAGTTCCTGGAGCAGTACCAGGTATCGTTGCGGTACAATCCTGCCAATTCAGACCGGCTCATCCACCGGTTCAACATCTTCAAGATCATTTTTTCTTACCGGATCCTCGGGCTTTTCACCCGCTTTTGATTCTTCCAGACGAAGTTTCAGCAGGGCGACTTCCTGGGCCAGGATCTTACTTTCTTCCGACAACCTGGAGATGATGACGCTGAATTCGATCAGGATCAGAAAGATGGCCAGCAGCAGGATCAGGAACAGCGCTGCGGGCGGATAAGCGATACCGACCAGTTCCGCAAAATATTCGAGCCCGTCGCGCCAGATGGAAAAGAAGATGAATACGATGCTGGAAAACAGCCAGAGCAGGCTGTACTCCTCTTTGATCTTCTTTTTCCGCACCAGGTATAGAATGTACAGGAACAGGCCGACGCTGACCCCGATCGCGATCGCTTGCGTGGTCTGGATGTTGCTCCCGATGGAACCGATGGGATTATTCATGGTGAAGGATTTTTGACCGGATCGACGACATGAACATGGCGAGCATGACTTTGACCATGTAATAGGGCCCTCTGGTCAGGGGGATGGAGGAGACGCCGCCCTGCCGCTCATGCATCTGGGTGAACGTTTCCCTGATCCGGAACCCGTTTTTCCCGAGCAGGACCACCACTTCCGGCTCCGGATAATCGGTGGGATAATGATCGGCCAGGAAACAGATCGCTTTTTTGTTGTAGGCCCTGAAACCGGAGGTATGGTCGGTGATGCGCTGACGGACCAGCAAAAAGGAGTACCACTCGAAGATCTTGATGCCGATCCTCCGGTAGGCGGACGACCGGAAGCCATCGTGTTTCTGGCTGAACCGCGACCCTATGGCTACGTCCGCCTGCCCGCTGCGCACGATATCCAGCAATTTGGCAATTTCTTCCGCGCTGTGCTGCCCGTCGCCGTCAAACTGCAGCGCATAATCATAGCCGTTGTGCCTGGCGTAGCGGAAACCTGTCTGAACGCCGCCGCCGATGCCCAGGTTGAACGGCAGGTCGGCTACTTTGGCCTTACCGGTCGCCCGCGCCAGGGTGGGTGTGTCGTCTGTTGAAGCATCGTTGATCACCAGGATATCCCATCGCTCGCCCACAGAATAGAGTTTGTCGATCACCCCGGTGATGTTCTCCTGCTCGTTATAGGCCGGTACGATGATCAGGATGTTGTTCATGATAGCTTGGTGCTGCCGGTGGATCATCTGCAAAACTGGTCGAGATATTTCTTTGCGCTGGGATATCCGTTTTCGGCCGCTTTCTTCCAGTCGTCGCATGCTCCCGCCAGGTCGTTCAAAAAGTTGAATTTGGTGTATCCCCGATTGTAATAGGCCTGCCCGAATCCAGGATTCAGTTTCAGGCTCTGGTCGAAATTCTGTATGGCCTCCTGATACTTTTCCATACGCTGCAGGGAGACCCCTTTGCCGTTGTAAAACAAATGGTTTCTCGGGTCCAGCTTAATGGCTGCGTCAATATCTGCGATGGCTGCGGAGTGGTCGCCTGTTGCGGCTTTGGTCAGCCCGCGGTTGTAATAGGCCAGGGGATAATTCCGGTCGATCCGGATAGCCCTCGTGTAATCCTGTATGGCTTCTTTATGCAGACCCTTGATTCTTTTTGCATTCCCGCGGTTATAATACACCGCTGCGGACCTGTTGCCCAGCTTGATGGAGCGGTCATAATCCCTGATGGCGGCTGTATACTGGTTTTTGGCCGCATGGGCTATGCCCCGGTTATAGAAAGCAGTCATATATTTGGGGTCCAGCTCGATGGCGCGGTTGTAGTCTTCAAGCGCGCCGGCCAGGTCGCCGGTTTCTTTCCTGAGGTTCCCGCGGCCGTTGTAAGCCAGTGGGAACAATGGATTGCATTCGATGGAGGTGGAGAAGCACTTCATGGCGTTCTGCGGATCCCGCACCTCGGTGTAATGGGTGCCGAGCCAGTACCAGGCCCGCTCCCTTTTCGGGGATTTCTTCACGCTGTCGTTCCAGATCGAATAGCTCGTCTCCCATTTTTCATTCCGGTTGAGTGAAGCGCCGGCGTAAACCAGGGTCAGCACGGAAAGCGCGATCACCGCGTAGGCGGGCTTACGATTGCCCAGGAAATAAAACAATAGGTAGCTGATCCCAAACCCAAACCCGGCAACGGCGCTGTAGAGCCGGTGCTCAAAGATCACGTCGCGGATCGGGATGATGGTCGATTCGACCGATAAAGTGAGATAAAACCAGAAAATCATGAACGCCGGGATGATCCATCTCTTCCGGACCAGGATCACCGCGCCGGCCAGTGCGGCCAGGTGGAAGGCCAGGCTGAGCAGTTCGCGGTAGTTCCACAAGGTCGAGGAAATGCGCCAGTAATAATCCAGGTGCTGGTTTACGGGAAGGAACAGCAACTGCCAGTATTTGACCATCACGCGCAGCTGCGTCAGGAGGTATTGTGAGCGGGTGATCTTGTCGTATTCCACCGGAAGACCCCGCATGAGGATGCCGGCCGTGACCGCGCCGGCGACCAGAATGGTCAGGCTTCCCAGGAACCAGCGATCGACCTTATTGCTGCTGTTCCGGATGAACAGGGCTTCGACCAGGATAAACGCAAGAGGGAAAGTGACGGCATTTTGTTTGGAAAGAAATCCCAGAATGCCGGCCACTACCGCGCCGATGTAAAAAGCGTAAGGTTTCCATGACCGGCTGCCGTTTTCCTCCAGGTGGGCTTTTCTTCCCCATACATACATCAGCACGGACAGGAAATAGAACAGCCCGGCCAGGACGGTCATGCGCTGGATAATATAAGTCACTGCCTGGGTCTGCAAAGGGTGCGTGATGAAAATGAACGCCCCGAACAAGGCGATCAGCACCTTGAACTCCCCGATGGTTTTATTCTCCCGGAATACCCGTAGCGACAGGATCTCCTTCAGCAGCAGGAACAGGATGAAACCCGCCAGCACATGGAACAGCAGGTTGGTGATGTGGTATCCCCTGACATCCAGTTTGTGGATTTCATAATTTACCGCAAGGGTGAAGAAGGAAAGCGGACGATTGTTGATTTTCTTCCAGTGATTGAGCTTAAGGACATTGTCCATGCTCTTGATCTTCTTCCCCTCCACGATGTGGTACCCGTCGTCGAACTGGAACGCGTTGTCGAACGAATTGGCATAAGCGAGTAAACCCACGAGGGCGATGAGGATAATGGCATATCTTTTGATCGCGGTTTGAAGAGCGTGCATAGTGATCTTAAATGTTTAAAAAGAGACTCAGCTGCATTGTGCGGCCAAAAATAAGAAATTATCGCCAATGGCCCCCCTTAGTCCATCAGCCATAAATTGTACCGGGTCTTTTCAATCTCCTTCAGTACGCTGAAAAAAGTCCTGGCCCAGTAATTGCGCCAGCCGAAACCGCCCGCCTTGCCGGTCATGTTTTCCATGAGCAGGATATTTTTTGTGGATATATCGAAAAACACGACCCACATATACCCCGCTTCCTCCAGCTTGACGAATTTCTCCATGATGAAAACCACGCCGATGCCGCTTTTAGCTTCCGTTTTATACCCGGAAACGATACTCCGCACTTCGTTTTCCTCTATGCTGTATTCTTCAAAATGGTCGAGCACCAGTTTGGTCACATCCGGCATCTTGTTGCGTTCTTTGACCAAATTGAGGTCGATCGACACCTTGCTTTTATGAAAGCTTTTTCTGAGGTCGTATTTTTCCGGCTCCGTCCGCACCAGGTTGTTGATTTCTGCGAAATAGATCTCCTTAATGGCGGTGACATCCGTGAAACCGTCCGGTCCGATCAGTTTGATTCTGGAAAAATCCAGCCCGTACCAGGTTAGTTCGGATGTGTTGAAGATGTCCGCCCGGGTGTTTTGTCCTTTAACCTGCGCAGCAGACTGTATCAGGAGGGATAAGGAAATGATTAAGATAATTTTTTTCATGATGCATGAAATTAGAAACCATCTATAAAGGTACTGAATTTTTTCAAGGGACCTGTGAGGTCACCTGTGAGGTTGGTCACTCCTTCATTTTTCTTTGGTCAAGGAATTTAATCGCCTTGCGCCCCGATTCGGGGTTGACCATGCGTTCGACCTGATCGGCCGGCTCAAAAATGATCTGGGGAGCCACCCTCAGTTTCGCACGGAAATGATCTTTGATTTCCTTTTCAAAATTTTCCGTTTCCTGCCGGCTCCCGATGTGGATCAGGATCTCGTCGGTGCCGATGGTGTTGGTGTAAACCTCCACGAAGTAGTTGGCGATGCCGGGGATATTGTCCAGGATATCATACAGGGCGGGCGGGTACAGTGTGGTGCCCTTGTATTTGATCATCTGCTGCTTTCTTCCGATCACGGGGCCCAGGCGCATCGTGGTCCGGCCGCATTCGCAGGGTTCGGTATAATGGTAACACACGTCCCCCGTTTTGAACCGGAGCAAAGGCATGCCCTCCACGCCCAGGGTGGTGATGGTCACCTCTCCGGCTTCGCCTTCCGGAACCGGCTGGTCCCGGTCGTCCAGGAATTCTGTGATGATCAGCTCGGGATGGTGGTGACCGCCCTTGCCGTACCGGCACTCGGTGAAAGCCGTGCTCATCTCCGTGGAGGCGTACGTGGAATAGAGCCGGATGTCCCATTTCTCGAGGATCTTCCGGCTCAGCGTGGTGTAGCTGAAATCAGGGTTGCGCAGGGGCTCGCCGATGCAGACCGCCTTGCGGATGCTGGAGGAGCGGTAATCGATCCCTTTCTCTTCGGCGTAACTGATCAGCTTGAGGATGAAAGAAGGCACGGTGATGAAGGCTGTGGGTTGAAATCTCCGGATGGTATCCCATTGCAGTTCCGGCATGCCGTTTCCGACACGGATGATGCCCGCGCCCAGCCGCCGGATGCCCAGGAAATAGGCCAGCCCCGCCATGAACCTGCGGTCGATGGTGGTCATGAGCTGGTAGATGTCATCGCTGCTGCCGTCGGCGCAGGCGAAACTGATGGCTTCATTGTAGGCCAGCCGGTCCAGGTCATGGTCGGTCATGGCGAAGGTCACCGGGTCGCCCAGCGTGCCTGAGGTTGTAATGTAGTCCACAATACGGTTTCGCGGCACGCAGATGAAATCATCGTTGCGCTGCTGAAGATGATCCTTGGTGGTCACAGGGATATGGCGCAGGTCATCGAGGCGACGGATCGATGAAATGTTGATATGATGCCGGCTGAATACTTCCGAATAAAAAGGCGAATTGCTTTGAAGATAAATCAAAAGATCCGCAAGCTTTTCTTCCTGGAATTTCCGGATTTCTTTTGCCGGTCGGGTCTCTATTTCCGGGAGCATGAGAATATTAAGTTGATTTGGATTTTTTTAAAGTGAAGGCAAAGGTGGTTCCCACCCCTACGGTGCTCCTGACGTTGATCACCTGGCCGTGGGCCTCGATCATGTGCTTGACGATCGCCAGCCCCAGGCCGCTGCCCCCCTGGCCCCGTGAACGGGCTTTGTCGGTGCGGTAAAAACGCTCAAAGAGCCGGGGAAGGTCTTTCTGCTCAATGCCCGCCCCGTTGTCGGTCACCTCAATGAGGATATGTTCGTCCATATCGAAAAAACTTACCCGCGTTTTTCCATCCTGTTCCAGTCCGTATTTGATGGAATTGTCGATCAGGTTGACCAGGACCTGCCGTATGCCTTTCTTGTCGGCTTCCACAAAAACGGGTTTCTGTTCCTTTTCACCGAGGCCGACCCTCACTTTTTTCTTTCGGGCTTTGATCTCCATAAACTCGATGACCTCACGCGCCAGTTCCACGATGTCAAAACGCGACAGATCCAGCTTCAGCTCCCCGGATTCCATTTTAGATATCGCCTCGAGGTCCTCCACAATGGCGATCATCCGTTCGATGCTGTTTTCGGTCTTGAGCAGGTACTCACGGTTGATTGTAGGGTCTTCCAGTCCGCCGTCCAGCAGCGTGAGCACATAGCCCTGTATGTTGAAAATGGGTGTTTTGAGCTCATGGGAAACATTCCCCAGGAACTCCCTCCGGTACTGGGCCAGCTCGCGCAGGTGTTCAATCTCTTTGTTCTGCCGTTCTCCCCATTCAAGCACCTGCCGGTTCACCTCCTCCAGGGTGTTTCGGTCGATGTCCATTTTCCGGTCTTTCTCCCTGGACACCTTCAAATTGTGGATGGTCTTGTAAATCAAACGGATCCGTTCGTAGATAAAGCGGCTGAGCGTATATCTGAACAGGAAATAGGCGAAAGCGAACACCACCGCGATGAGGATGGCGAGCACCACGGGGTCAAATGAGGTCATGGCCAGGCTGAGCGCGGCATAGGCCACCCCCAGGAAGAGGGCGATGAAGAACGCATTGAGGAGCGCCAGCAGCTTGGGATCTGAATAATTCATCCGCAGGGTCAGGCTTTACAGGGTTTTACCTACACTTCAAATTTGTAGCCCACACCCTTGATGGTCCTGATGCTCTGGGTATCGAGTTTTTCCCTGATCTTGCGGACATGCACGTCGATGGTCCGGTCGCCGACCACCACATCGTCGCCCCAGATGGCGGAAAGGATTTCTTCGCGGGTGAAGACTTTATTGGGCTTGGATACCAGCAGGCTCAGCAGTTCGAACTCTTTCCGGGCCAGGTTAATTTCAGCGGAGTTTTTGATGATGACGTATTTTTCGCGGTCGATGGAGAACTCCTTTGTATCGACGACGGGAGTTGCCACAACTTCCGGTTCCTCCTTGTACCGGCGCAACAGGGCCTTGATCCGGCTGACCAGCACCCGGGGCTTGATGGGTTTGGTCACGTAGTCGTCGGCGCCTGCATCGAAGCCGGCGATCTGCGAATAATCCTCCCCGCGCGCGGTAAGGAAAACGATGATCGCGTTCTGCATCTCAGGCATCTTCCTGATCTCCGTGCACGCTTCAATGCCATCCATCTCGGGCATCATCACGTCCAGGATGATCAGGTGCGGAAGAAAGTTCTTTGCCTTATTCAGTGCGTCTTTGCCGTTATTGCTGACCATCACTTCGTACCCTTCCTTCCGGAGATTATAGCCCAGGAATTCCAGGATGTCGGGTTCGTCATCGACCAGGAGAATTTTGAACGATTCCATGATAATAAATCACTGAAACAGGAATTTGCCGATTTTCAGCCCGACTAAAATACTAATTATTCGACAGGCCGGGGTATCGACGGACAATATAATTATTAAACCTATTTTTGCAGGAACCGGAACTTAAATTGAGGGCTTATGGCGTTGCGTTTGATTTTTTTCTTAATACCGATTATTTTTTTTGGGATAGTTTCTGAAACGAGGTCCCAGCAGTTCAATGGCGGGATCATGGCCGGAGTGGCGGGTACCCAGGTAGCCGGCGATACCTATTCGGGCTTCCGCAAAGCCGGGATCTTTGCCGGGGGATTCGTTAACCTGCAAATCAGCAAACGCTCCATTTTCCAGATGGAACTGGAATTTTTCCAGAAAGGGAGCCGTAAGAATCCGGATGCGGAAAATAATGATTATGATCAGTATATTTTCCGGGTGAACTATATCGAAGTGCCTTTTTTGTACCAGTATGTCGTCAATGACCGGTTCAAGCTCGAGGCGGGCCCGTCGATGGGGGTACTGACGAATTATTACGAGGAGAAGAACACCGAGGAGATCAAGAACGGCAACCGGCCGGCACAATTCACACTACAGGTGAACCTGGGGCTGTACGTCAGCATCACGCCCCGGCTGATGTTCAATATCCGGACCAATAATTCGATGCTGAATATCCGCAGCGACAACGCTACAGGCGATGTGCTGCGCATCTTTCCCGGGAATTACGGGCAGTTCAACGACGCCCTGGTCATGAGCCTCTGGTACCAGTTCAAGGATGCCTGGTGAGCTTAGTTCAGCATGATTTTTTGTGTCGTCCGTCCGGAGCGGGCGATAAATTGGACTAAGATCAGTCCGCCGGCATTCAGCACCAGGCGATCATCAGGCAAACCCTCAAAGAGTGTTTTTCCGGCAATGTCGGTGATGATGATGGCGGTCAGGTCTGCGGGAAGGTTCCTGAAGCTGAGTTCCCGGCCATGGACGATAACCCGCGGTGCGAAATGATCCGGGTAATTTTCTTCTGTTCCCACCATCACCGAGACCATGATTTCATCGCTCACCGTGCCGCAGGCGTCGGAGACATCCACGCGGTATAACCCGGCTGTGTTGACCCAGATCACCCGGGTGGTTTCTCCGGTCGACCACAGGTAGGTGCACCCGGGGTTTTCCGCGTCCAGCATGAGGTAATCGCCCTGGAGGATGGTCGTATCGTTGCCCAGGAAGACATTCGGCAGGGATACGGCCTGTGCCTGTTTGGAAACCGCATTCCCAATTCCGCACCGGTTGAAATTCAGCACACTGATTTCGTACAAGCCCGGCGCTCCGAAATAGTAGGTCATTGTCGGACCGGTGGCCGCCTGGATCACGCCATTGACGGACCACTGGCAGGTGTCGAACGGCCCGACGGCCACACTGTATGTGGCTCCGGTAAATGAACAGACTTCCTCCGGGCCTTGTATGGGTCCCGGCTGCACAGGGACCTGGCTAACCTGCACGGCGATGCTGTCGGACGGGTAGCTCAGCCCGCCGCATACGAAATCCAGCCTGACGGTATGCAGGCCCTGCTGCGTCCATGTGGTGGTGAACACCGGCGTGGTGTCCGGCTGGGTCACACCATTAACGGACCACTGGCAGGAGCAGGCAACAGGGACCTCTGATGAAAAGGTTGAAGCCTCGCCGACGCAAGCGGCGCCGGGACCGTTCAGCGGCAGCGGCCCTAGTGGTGGCGGCGGGGGTATGGTGTCGGGCGCCACCGAAAAAAACTGTAGGGCACTTCCTGCGGAAAAAAGCGCGGAAAGGTTTAGTAACAGGGCGATAGAGAGGGTTTTTCTCATAAAGTTGTCCTACCACTATAGTGGTAGTACGTTTTTCAAATCCAAATCACGAAAATACATCATTTCCTCCACCGCTTACCCCTGATCCTCAAGGAAACCGATATTCCGCTTCAAACCATTGAAACCAGTCCGCTGAACGGCTGACCCCCTGAAAAGATCTTTGAACTGATCGACAGATAACTCAGCCCAATTGCTTTTCGTCATGCGGAACAATCTTTCATCAGGCCGGAAACCGGGTTCTGTTGTTGGGGCGGCTTTCCGGTTCCAGGGACAAACGTCCTGGCAGATGTCGCAACCGAAGATCCAGCTCTGGAACTGCCCCCGCAGGGTTTCCGGCAATTCCCCGCGGTATTCGATGGTCAGGTAGGAGATGCATTTCCGTGCGTCGAGCAGGCGGGGTGCAACTATGGCCCCGGTCGGGCAGGCGTCGATGCAGCGGGTGCAACCGCCGCAAAGATCATTCACCCGCGTAATGTCGTATTCCAGTTCCAGGTCGGTGATGATCTCGCCGATGAAGACGAATGAACCCTGTTTCGGGTGGATCAGGCAGGTGTTCTTGCCGATCCACCCCAAACCGGATCTTTCCGCCCAGGCCTTGTCGAAAACCGGCGCGGAATCCGTGAAGGCGCGGGCCCGCACCCCGCCGGCCCACGCATCCAGGTCGCGGGTCAGCTCCTTGAGTTTATCCCGGATCAGCTCGTGATAGTCGCGGCCATATGCGTACTTTGCAATGCGGTAATTATCCGCGCACGGAATTTCCTGTTCCGGGAAATAACTGATCAGCACGGAGATCACCGAGCGCGCCCCTTCAAGGAGTTCCCCGGGATCAGCACGCTTCTCCCGGTTCCGCTCCAGGTAAGACATCTCTCCCTGATAACCCAGCTTCAGCCAATCTTCCAGGCGCTGATGGTCGTCTTCGAGGCGAACGGCCGGGGAAATGCCGCAGGCTGCAAAGCCCAGCGCGGCGGCTTGAGATTTGATCAGAACCGAAAGTTCATGAGGACCGGGCTTTTCCAAATTTGATGGCGCTTTGAGATGGAGTCTCTTTAAAACAACTTATCCTGCCGGTGCGGCTGGATCTTTCCGAGGTGCCTGAAGGCCAGTTCCGTCACTTCGCGACCGCGCGGCGTACGCATCAGGTACCCTTCCTGGATGAGAAAAGGCTCATAGACTTCCTCGATCGTGCCGGCTTCTTCGCCGACGGCTGTCGCAATAGTGTTGATCCCCACCGGTCCGCCCTTGAATTTTTCGATGATGGTCAGCAGGATGCGGTTGTCCATTTCATCCAGGCCGTGCAGGTCGACGTTCAGCGCCTGGAGGGCAAAGCGGGCGATGTCGACATTGATGGTGCCGTCGCCCTTGATCTGGGCGAAGTCACGTACCCGTCGCAGCAGCAGGTTGGCGATACGGGGCGTGCCGCGGCTCCGACGAGATATCTCCGTAGCCGCCTCGGAGTCTATGGGAACGTTGAGGATCTTCGCGGAACGGTATATGATGCTTTCCAGCGTTTCAGCATCGTAATACGACAGCCGGGCATTGATGCCGAAACGGGAGCGCAATGGCGCGGTGAGCAGCCCGGAACGGGTGGTGGCACCAATGAGCGTGAACGGGTTGAGCTTGATCTGTACGCTGCGGGCGTTGGGTCCGGTTTCGATCATGATGTCGATGCGGTAGTCTTCCATGGCTGAGTAGAGATACTCCTCCACCAGCGGGCTGAGGCGGTGGATTTCGTCGATGAACAACACGTCGTTCGGTTCCAAATTGGTGAGCAATCCCGCCAGGTCCCCAGGTTTGTCAAGCACCGGCCCTGACGATAGTTTTATGCCTACGCCCAGTTCGTTGGCGATGATGTAGGAAAGCGTCGTTTTGCCCAATCCCGGCGGCCCGTGCAAAAGCACGTGGTCGAGGGCTTCGCCGCGCTGGCGGGCGGCTTTCACAAATACTTTCAGGTTTTCCTTGACATTCCGCTGCCCGGCGAAATTCTCAAAATCGGCGGGCCGCAGCGCCTGCTCGGCCGCTTTCTCGGCCGGTGAAAACGACTGCCCGGTAGCGTCAAGGTTGCTGTTCATATTTTTGTGATGAAGCACAAAGATAGATAAATTGCCCGTTTTCTCCTTCTTGCTTTGCTACGGTAAAATTTCTTATATTTACAATATCGTACTAAATTTGCCAGGTCATGAAACAAATCATCGTCGCCATCGACTTTTCCAAAACATCGCTCAATGCCCTGTCTTACGGCATTCACCTGGCCAACAAGGCGGGAGCCGACCTCCAGATGGTTTGGGTCGATAATACCACCAGCGAAGAAGTGGTATTTGAAGGATTCGCGCAGGAGGAGCGCAATGAAAAGGTCGCCCTGCTGAAAGAACTGCAGGAAAAAAATGCCAGGTTGCTGAAAGGTGGCAAACTGGATTTTAAGACCCGAAAAGGCAAAGTATACATCGAAATCGCGCAGCAGGCCAAAGCGGTCAATGCCGACCTGATCATAGCCGGCACCCATGGCGTTTCCGGCTTCGAGGAGTTCTGGATCGGCAGCAACGCCTACCGCATCGTGACCAACGCACCCTGCCCGGTCATTACCCTGCGGCACGACGCCCGGATCAGCGACATCGGAAAGATCGTCATCCCGATCGACAGCTCCCAGGAAACCCGGCAGAAGATACCGGTAGCCTCCCAGGTGGCCCGGTTTTTTAATTCCGAAGTCCACGTACTATCATTGTACTCGACAACGTTAAAATCAGTACACAGAAGAGTAGACAATTACGCGAAACAGGTCATGGATTATTTCACGGAACGGGACGTCCGGTTCGTATCGGAAACCAAGGAATCGGAAAACATCACCCGCACGACCATCGACTATGCAGAAGAAGTGGGTGCTGACCTGATCGCGATCATGACAGAACAGGAAACCACCACAGCCAATATTTTCCTGGGCCCCTACGCCCAGCAAATGGTGAACCATTCCCCGATACCGGTGCTCAGCATGCGGTCCAAGGAACTGGTCCCCATCACCTTGAAACACTGACATGAGATACCTGATTGCCATCGGTTTCCTGCTGTGCATACCGTCCTGGCTTCTGAGCCAGCCGGCAGGCCACCTCGTCGTCATCCAGGACAACCGGGTCGACACCGTCCTGGCTCAGTACGAGCGGCTCCGGCTCATAATCCTGGAAAATCCCGATAACAAGGCCATCCCTGGATTTCGCATCCAGATCTTCTTCGATTCCGGCTCAAACTCCAGCGACCGGGCCCGAAACGCCCGCGAGCAGTTCCAGATGAAGTTCCCCGACATTCCGGCCTACATTAGCTGGAAAGCGCCCAATTACCGGGTCAGGGTAGGGGATTTCAGGACTCGCCTCGAAGCCGAAAAAGCTTTGCAGCAGATCATGACAGAATACCCGAACGCCTGGGTGATCAAAGACGAAATTAATTTTCCACAAATCAACTAATTCCGAAAAAAATGAAAAAATTACTGGTTGCCGTAGACTTTTCCGAATGCTCTATCAATGCCCTGGAACATGCCATCAGCATTGCCAATAAGGCCGAAGCTGACGTGGAAATGATGTTTGTCATCAAACCGGAAAGTTCCCGTGATATGTTCACGGAGGGGCCGCAAACCCTGTCGGCCATGGTGAAAGACAAATTCGAGGAATTAGTGGAGAAATACCAGCCGATGATGCACAAGCACAAGATCGGTTACCTGATCCGGGAAGGAAAAGTTTACCGGGAAATCGTCAACGAAGCGGAGCGGAAAGACGTATTCCTGGTTATCGTTGGAACGCACGGCTCCAGCGGTTTTGAAGAATTCTGGATCGGCAGCAACGCCTTCAGGATCGTTTCAGGCTGCACCAAACCGGTTATCACCATCCGCGGCGGCGTTAGCATCAGCCGCGACCTCAAAAAGATCGTCCTGCCGCTCGACAGTACCCCAGAAACACGTCAGAAAGTTCCGTTCACCGCTTATATGGCCAGAATTTTCGAGGCGGAGGTCCACATCCTCAGGGTATATTCCACTTCCGTCAATGCCGTCAGAAGAAATATCGACAGCTATGCGGAACAGGTGATGAAGCACCTGGCGGAAGACAACATCAAATACGTTCTGGAAAATGTGGAAGCGGAAAACCTCACGGATTCGACCATTGAGTATGCGCTTCGGGTCAACGCCAACCTGATCTCGATTATGACCGAGCAGGAAACCACCACGAAAAACCTCCTCCTCGGGCCCTACGCCCAGCAGATGGTGAATCACTCGCCCATCCCCGTGCTGAGCATTCATCCCAAGGAGATGCTGTCGGCGCTAAACCGGTAGCTAGTTCCTTCCCAGGCAATTCAGATCCTCGAACGCCACCTTCAGGCGGGCGATCATGGCCGATTCGCCTTCACGGAGCCATTTGCGCGGGTCGTAGTATTTCTTGTTGGGCTTGTCTTCTCCCTCGGGGTTGCCGATCTGGCCCTGGAGATAACCCTTGTTCTTGTTGTAGAAATTGTGAACGCCTTCCCAGAATGCCCATTGGGTGTCGGTGTCGATGTTCATTTTGATGACGCCGTAAGAGATGGCCTCGCGGATCTCTTCGCGACTCGACCCTGAACCGCCATGGAATACAAAGTTTACGGGCTTGGGGCCGGTGCCGAGTTTCTCTTCAATGTATTTCTGCGAGTTATGGAGAATGACGGGCTGCAGTTTAACATTACCGGGTTTGTACACACCATGAACGTTACCAAAAGAAGCGGCGATGGTGAAGTTCGGGCTGATCTTCATGAGCTCGCTATAGGCGTAGGCGACATGTTCCGGCTGGGTGTAGAGCTTGGAGCTGTCGATGCCGGTGTTGTCCACCCCGTCTTCTTCGCCCCCGGTCACACCGAGCTCGATCTCCAGCGTCATGCCGATCTTCGACATCCGTTCCAGGTATTTCTTGCAAATTTCGATGTTCTCTTCCAGGGGCTCTTCGGAAAGATCGAGCATATGCGAACTGTACAGCGGTTTGCCGTATTGTTTGAAGTGTTGCTCACCGGCATCCAGCAGCCCGTCGATCCAGGGCAGGAGCTTCTTTGCGGCATGGTCCGTGTGCAGAATGACCGGTACGCCGTACATTTCGGCCAGGAGGTGGATGTGTTTCGCGCCCGAGACCGCGCCAGCGATGGCCGCGCGTTCGTTCTCGTTCGAAAGACCTTTGCCGGCGTAAAAGGCGGCGCCACCATTGGAAAACTGGATGATCACCGGCGAATTGACCACCTTGGCGGCTTCCATCACCGCGTTCACGCTGTCGGTGCTCACCACGTTGACCGCCGGCAGGGCAAACTGGTTCGCCCTGGCGAGCTCAAATACCTTTGCTACATCATTTCCGGTTACCACGCCCGGTTTTACATGATCTAATACTTTGGAAGACATATTGTTGAAATTTTAGTTAGACTTTTTTAAGACCCGGCAAAGGTACAACTAATCTCTTTTTGCTTACCTTTGCACCTGCATTCAATTTTGAATTTTGAATTTTGAATTTTGAATTCGGGATGATTTTAATTCAAAATTCAAAATTCAAAATTCAAAATTTCTCCGGTCCCGTGGCTCAATTGGATAGAGCATCAGATTCCGGTTCTGAGGGTTGGGGGTTCGAGTCCCTCCGGGATCACTTGTTAAAGTGTTGATATTTAAGGGTTAAGGTTTAAGTTGGGCTCACTCAAATTGACAATCGACAATTCCATTCTTCTCCAAACACCACTACAAAACCCCTTTCAGGCAAAGATCATTTCGCATTTCGCAGTGCAAATTTCTCATTTCACAATTCCTTGCGAAATGAGAAATCCTTACTGCTAAATGCCAAATTTATCTTGCGAAACGCGAAATTTTTCACTATCTTTAGACGCCAGGTCTATAAACCAAAATTTTAACCCCGCCCGGGGTTTTAGGATTTCCGCTGATAGCCCTTTTACGGAGCATTACCAGGCCTGCATCAAGGATGCAGGTGTGTATTTAAGTTTCATTTAAATCATTTATCATGAAAAGTACAGTACTATTCCGGAAAGCGGCAGTAGGCTTTTTAGTGCCTTTGTTGATTTTTTCCACACTCATGATCCGGGGCCAGCAAGCCCGGATTTCCGTCGAGCGCTATGGTGTGCAGGCGGAGCTTCTTGTACCCGGTGCCGCCAGGGTCACCTTCAGCTCCGGAGAATCGTTCCCTTCACAGGTGAGGATGAATCCGGACCACTTCATCCCTCTGCCGGAGTTCGAAGCGTTCCTGCGCACGCAGTTCCGTTTCGGATCGGCGTTTACATTTGAGCAGATCAAAGAAATAGAGAATGAAACGGGCCTGGGTTTGATCGCTTACCAACTGCGCTACAAGGGTATCCCCATCGAGCATGGCATCGTCAGGGCACATTCGCGCAATGGATTTGTCGAACGTTTTGGTGGTTTCGCGGGCTATCCGAACCCTGCTTCCCTCTCGCCGGCTGTTGACGAAGCAACCGCACTGGAATCCGCCAAAGAAAGAGTCGGAGCCAGAAAATTCCTCTGGGAAGTGCCCGAACAGGAGGCATTTCTGAAATCCTATACCCGGGACGATCAGGCAAGCTATTTCCCTAAAGGCGAACTGATCCTGGTCCGGGCCGAGCCTTCTACGGGCGACGCTTCCTACCGGCTTGCCTGGCAGTTTGACGTCAGGGACGCCGAAAGCGTGCTTGACCGCAGGGTGTTTGTGGATGCAGAAACCGGAGCGGTGATCAAATCCTATCCCCTGGTTTTTGATTGTGATGCTGGGACCGTGGCAACAACCTGGCACGGAACTCATAATTTTTCCACCGATTATGTCGAAGGAGATAATAACTATAAGCTGCTGGACGATTGCGGAACCGCCTCCATCCATACTATTATGGAGTCAGGAGGTGCCGAGATCACCGATGCCGATAACAACTGGACTGAAGATGGGGTGAAGGATTTTGCCAGTACACATTTCTATGCTCGGGTCACAATGGATTATTATACGACTGTCCATTCCCGCGACGGTTATGACGACAGCAACGGAGACCTGCTGCTGCGGCATGTTGCAAACTGGGCCAATGGTTCCTATATTGGCAGCGGGACGATCCGCATCGGGATGAATACCGGGAATGTCGGCGAGTTCTATAATACGCTTGATGTGGTCGCCCATGAGTTCACCCATGCCGTTACGGCCAATAATGGCCTGGGCGGGCTGGTGTACCAGGGAGAATCGGGGGCGCTTAATGAGGCTTATTCCGATATTTTGGGAGAAGCCGCGGAGATGTGGTTTGAAAATGGGGCTTACGCGATCGACTGGCTCCACAGGGAAGATTACGTTAACGGCGAAAACAGAAGCCTGGTAGACCCAAAAGCCAAGGGTCAGCCCGACACCTACCTGGGAACAAACTGGGCGAATACATGTATAGGATGTCCCGATGAAGGGGGCGTACATACCAATTCCGGGGTGATGAACCACTGGTTCTACCTGCTTTGTGTTGGCGATGACGGTACCAATGACAACGGCGATGATTACTCTGTAGATCCGATCGGCGTGACCGAAGCACGGGAACTGGTCTACCGAATGCTCACCGAAGAGATGAGCTCTAATGCGAGTTACGCGGACGCCCGGACAGCGGCGATCGGTCTGGCCATTGACATCTATGGAGATTGTTCCTTTGAGCTCAGGCAGGTAATGAATGCCTGGTACGCTGTAGGTGTGGGAAACCCATACTGCGAAGTCACACCGGTAAGCCCGGAATATGCCGGGGGGTATAATGTTTCCTGTCACGGTTATTCCGATGGCGAAATCAACCTGACATTAAATGGTACTGATCCATTCATTATTTCCTGGGACGATGGTCCGACATCGTCCACGCGCTCTGGTTTAAGCGCAGGGACTTACACGGTTACCGTCACCGATGCCACAGGCTGCAGCGACACCAAGTCGATTACGCTGACGGAACCGGCGCTCCTGGTCGCTTCCTCGGCTGTTACTTCTGATTACAACGGCTACGCTATTTCCTGCAATGGCGCCTCTGACGGTGAAGCAACGGCCAGCGCGTCGGGAGGTGTGGCGCCTTATTCATACCTATGGGATGCCAGCGCCGGAAATCAGGCCACTGCTATCGCTGCGGGATTGTCTGCCGGAACCTACACCGTGACCGTCACTGATGCCAACGGATGTACGGACCAGGATCAGGTTACGCTTACTGAGCCTCCGATCCTTACCATAGAAGCCGGCGATAACCAGACTGTCTATTTCGGTTATCCGCCTATGGCCTGCGCCACGCTCTCATACTCCGGCGCCGGTGGCGGGATTCCGCCCTATTCCATTGCCTGGAGCACCGGAGAGGCTACCCAGGACATCACCGTTTGCCCTGAAGTGTCCACACTTTATTCTGTCACCATTACCGACGCGAATGGCTGTACGGCCACCGACGAAGTGATCGTTTGCGCGATCGATGTGCGTTGTGGCAAGAAGCTCGATAAGGTGGAACTATGCCATATCCCTCCCGACAATCCCGGTAACCCGCAAACCCTTTGCGTCGCCCTGAGCGCAGTGCCGGACCATCTGGCACACGGGGATTTGCTGGCAGCCTGCGGCATGGACCACAGCTGTACGGACCTGCTGCCCAAAGTGGCTCCTGTTGCGATGCATGCTGAGTTGAGTCCGATCTTCAGCTTATCAGCGTCTCCCAATCCACTCGAAGGGTCGGCACGGATCTCGTTTGTCACGGAGTCCGATGGGACGGCAATACTGAGGTTGTCGGATTCCTATGGAAAAATACTGGCAACCCTGTTCGAGTCGTCTGTCGCTGCCTATGCGCACCAAACCGCTGAGTTTAACGGATCCAGTTACGCTCCCGGATTGTATTACCTTAGTCTGCAGCAGTCAGACGGCGCGATGAAAGTGATTAAGCTGATCGTCCAATAACCGGGCTGGCATTATTGCCCGGAGTGTCAAAATTTCCTGTCTGCCTTTAGAGCAGTTGGCCAGGAAAATTCTTTACCTGGTTTGATCAGTGGGCATCCCGATAAGGGATGCCCGCATTTTCAATTAATGCCGTTTGCGGTTAAGCCATCTGTGTCGACCTTAATCATGACAGATTAATGACTGATGTTTGTTTTTAAAAAATTCCATTATCTTTACATTCCTTTTCTATCAACCAAAAAACACCAAACAGCTGAAGATGAGCTTGTTGTGATTTTATTGCTTATTTGTACTTAATTTAAATAAAAACATGATCAAGAAGATACTGATCGCCAACAGGGGAGAAATTGCGGTGCGTGTGATGAGGTCCTGCCGCGAAATGGACATCCTCTCGGTGGCGGTCTTTTCGGACGCCGACGGCAACGCCATGCATGTGCGCTATGCCGATGAAGCCTATCATATCGGCCCGGCCCCTTCCAGCGAGAGTTACCTGAACATCGACAAGATCATCGAAGTGGCCAAACGCTGCGGCGCGGAAGCGATTCATCCAGGCTATGGTTTTTTGTCGGAAAATGCCGCGTTCAGTGATCGCTGCAAGCAGGAAGGCATCATTTTCATCGGGCCTTCCGGAGATTCCATCCGGGCCATGGGCGATAAGATCACCGCGCGAAAGAACATGATCCAGGCGGGGGTTCCCGTTGTTCCGGGCACCACCGAACCCATCCATGACGAGCAGAAGGCCGTGGAGGTGATCCGGGAGATCGGTCTGCCGGTGATGATCAAGGCTTCGGCCGGGGGCGGCGGCAAAGGCATGCGCCTGGTCAAGGATGAGGCCGATATTCTCAGCAGCATCCGGGCGGCCCGCTCGGAGGCAAAGACCGCCTTCGGCGACGACTCGGTCTACATCGAGAAATACATCGAATCGCCGCATCATATCGAGTTCCAGGTGCTGGCCGACAACCATGGCAACACCATCCACCTGTTCGAACGCGAATGCTCTGTTCAGCGCCGCCACCAGAAAGTGGTCGAAGAGACGCCATCTCCGCTGCTCACCCCTGAGGTCCGCGAGGAAATGGGCCGGTTTGCCGTAGCCGCAGCCAAGGCGGTCAATTATTCCGGCGCCGGAACCATCGAATTCATCGTCGATGAAGACCTGAACTACTACTTCCTCGAAATGAACACCCGTTTGCAGGTGGAGCACCCGATCACAGAGCGTGTGGTGGGCGTCGACCTGGTCAAGGAGCAGATCCGCGTGGCCAACAACGAGGTACTGAAGCTCAGGCAGGAAGAACTAAAACAAAGCGGGCACGCCATAGAATGCCGTATTTACGCCGAAGATCCCGACCGCAATTTCATGCCCAGCCCGGGCGTCATCAAGCACATCACCGAGCCGCACGGCCTCGGGGTCCGAAGCGACGGATACGTCTATGAAGGCTATGAGATCCCGCTGTACTACGATCCCCTCATCTCCAAGCTGATCTGCTGGGGAAAGACCCGCGAGGAAGCCATCGCCCGGATGAAGCGCGCCCTCTATGAATACAAGATCACCGGGGTGAAGACCTCCATCCGCCTGCTGGTGCGGATCATGGATACGCCGGATTTCCGGGATGGGAAATACAATACCCACTTCATTGAAAAGAACAGGGAATTCCTCTTCACCATGCCTCCCATCAATACCCGCGTCGAAGATGTCGCGATCATGACGGTGTTTATGGATTATGTCACCAAGATAGAACGGTTCCAGACGAAAGTGACCGCGAAGCACAGCCGCAGCAACTGGAAGGAATGCGGCCGGAGAAAAAATATGAGCGAACATATGTAATTGAAAACTATGACAATGCGTACACTGGAAATACAGGTAGGGGAACGGGTGGCGAAGGTTGAACTGGTCAGCCGCCAGGGGAGCGAGTTGAAAATGCGGGTCGATGACAAGGAATACGACGCCGACATCATCATGGTCGAACGGGGGGTTTATTCCATCCTCCTTGACGGCCGCTCCTACAACGTTGAACTGATCGAGACCAAATCACCCAAGGACTACCAGGTCAACACGCTCTTTTATTCATTCGACGCGGAGGTGGTTGACGCGGAGACGAAATACCAGAAGGCGCGCCGTAAGATTGACGACCTGGAGGAGAACGTCATCTCATCGCCCATGCCGGGCAAGGTGGTCCGGATCCTGGTCAAACCCGGCGACCAGGTCAGGGCGGGCGATACCGTGATCGTGGTTTCCGCCATGAAAATGGAGAGCGAATACAAGGTGAAGAAAGACCGCGTGATCAAGGAGATCAAGGTGAAGGAGGGAGATACGGTCAGCGCCAACCAGCCATTGATCATCATCGAATAACCATTATCATCAAAACCGAAACTATGCCGAATCTTGAAGAAAAATTCAAACAGTTTGAAGAAAAGGACAAACTAGCCGAACTGGGCGGGGGACGTGAACGGATTGAAAAGCAGCACCAGGCCGGGCGGCTCACCGCACGCGAACGCGTTCAGTTGTTGCTTGATCCGGGTACTTTTGTCGAGAAGGACAAGTTCATGACCCACCGCACCAAGGACTTCGACATGGACAAGAACAAGATCCCCGGCGACGGGGTTGTGACCGGCTATGGCAAGATCGACGGCCGCCTGGTTTACGTGTTTGCCCAGGACTTCACAGTCTTTGGCGGCACGCTGAGCCGCGCCAACGCCGACAAGATCGTCAAGATCATGGACCTGGCCATGCGGATGGGGGCCCCGGTGATCGGCCTGAACGACTCGGGCGGGGCCCGCATCCAGGAAGGGGTGGAGAGCCTGGCGGGTTATGCCGACATTTTCTACCGCAATGTGATGGCTTCCGGGGTGATCCCCCAGATCAGCGCGGTGCTCGGCCCCTGCGCCGGCGGCGCGGTATACTCCCCGGCCATGACCGATTACATCATCATGGCCAAGGATTCATCCTACATGTTCGTCACCGGGCCCGATGTGATCAAGGCCGTGACCCATGAGGAAGTGACCAAGGAAGACCTCGGCGGCGCCATGACGCACAACGCCAAGAGCGGCGTGGCCCATCTCATCGCCGAGAACGACGAACAGGCCCTGATGATGATCCGGGAACTGATGGGCTATCTTCCTTCCAACAATATGGAAGATCCGCCGGTCATTTCCTGCACCGACGATATCCACCGGGAAGATGAAAGCCTGCAGCGCCTGGTCCCCGACGACCCCAACAAGCCTTACGATATCAAGGATCTGATCACCACGGTGGTCGATAATCATAACTTTTTCGAGGTTCAGCCACATTACGCGCCGAACATCGTCGTGGGGTTCGCCCGCTTCGACGGAAGGCCGGTGGGCATCGTGGCCAACAATCCCGCCCACCTGGCCGGCGTCCTCGACATCAACTCCTCGATCAAAGGCGCCCGCTTCGTCCGTTTCTGCGACGCCTTCAACATCCCGATCGTCACCTTCGTCGATGTTCCGGGCTTCCTTCCGGGCACCAACCAGGAATTCGGCGGCATCATCAAGCACGGCGCCAAACTGCTGTATGCCTATTGCGAAGCCACCGTGCCCAAGATCACCGTCATCACCCGGAAAGCTTACGGCGGAGCGTATGACGTTATGTCCAGCAAGCACATCGGGGCGGACGTGAACTTTGCCTATCCCACGGCCGAGATCGCCGTTATGGGCCCCGAAGGCGCGGTCAATATTCTGTATAAAAAAGACGCCATCTCAGAAGAAGACCGGAAAAAGAAAGTCGACGAATACAAGGCCACGTTTGCCAGCCCATACAAGGCTGCGGAACTGGGGTACATCGACGAGATCATCTACCCGAAGCAGACGCGCTTCAAACTGATCCAATCGCTGGAGATGACGCAGACCAAGAGCAAGTCGAACCCGCCAAGAAAGCACGGAAACATACCACTGTAGTTCAAAGTTCAAAGGGCAAAGGGCAAAGTTAAGGGGTAAAGTTTAAAGGGAAAAGTTTAAAGGGAAAAGTTGAGATTGACCGATAAATTCTGAACTGATGGAAACCACACGGCAACAAAAAGTAGCGCGCCTGCTCCAGAAGGAGATGGGGAATATCTTCGAGACAGATATGCGCAGGCTCTATCCCAACGCGATGATCACCATCACCAGGGTCAATGTCACCAAAGACCTATCCATCGCCCGTTTCCACCTGAGCATCTTCCCCCTGCGGGATAAAAAACCGCCCCTGGACGATATCCGCAGCCATATCCCCGAATTCCGCTTCAAGATCGGCAACCGCATCGCCAAGCAGGTCCGGATCATCCCCCAGATCGAATTTTTTGAGGATGATTCCCTGGATTACATTGAGAATATTGAGAAACTGCTGAAATGAAATTTAACCGACGGGTTAACCCGTCGGTTAAGAAGTCACTGAGGTGTTCCGACAAAAAACTGCAGCGTCCGCTTTTCCGCGAAGTCAAAGCCCAGGTCCATGATGAGGTTTTTATCTTTGTCGAGGATCTTCAGTTCCCCATTCTCACCTACTTTTTCCGGCTCGCTCCAATAGAGCCACCAGTGCCGGATCATCCCGTCTTCATTTTTATCGGTAAAGGTGAAATCATACGCACCGGGCTTTAACCGGACGCGGTCCTGGTACGTCTGATCATCCCCGAAAACCAGCCTTTCCTTCACAACTTTGCCGGCAGAGTCCGTGATCTGGTATGCGTTGTCGGCCGCCCGGCCAAAGCCCTGCGTTTTAACACGGATGAGGAATTCTGAAGGAAGGATGACCATCGGGGCAATTGCTGATTCGAGCAGGTTATTGGTCAGCCGTTCGTCGCGCCCGCCGTTGACCAGTTCGACTGTGGCCACAAACACCGATTGTTCCGGCATGCCGGCCCAGGAAGGTTTGGGCAGGACGACATCCGCCGTTTGCATGAAACCCAGCGCGCCGGTCCATTCGAAGGTGCTTTTCCTGCCATTTTTAAGCCCGTATGTCACCACGAAACTCCGGATGGTGTCACTGCCGGTGTTTCTTACACGGATTATTGGGTTCAGGCTGATCGGGTTCATCCGGCGGAATTCATGCCGTTCGCTGGGCGCAAGAATGTCGTTCAGCTCCAGGTCGAGGCGGTAGTTTGGCGCTGAAAATTCGAAAAGCTGCATGGCCATCTCATAATTTCCGCCTTCTTCACCATTATCCGGATCATAGGGTTCTATCTGATAATCAACGGATATCATCTCACCCGGCCTGACATGAGATGTCATCTCGAAGTCATAGGTGTCAACAAATGTGCCCGGGCACCAGCCGGCACGGTCGAACTGCCACGTGCCGCCCTGCGGGTGCACCGGGTTCATGCCGCAGTCGCGCCAGACGGCCCAGTGGTATCGTTCTTCCCCGTTGATCAGCCAGGAATGCCGCTTCGGTACCCACTCGCAGCAGTTCAGCGGTCCGTAGTGGCCGTGCCCCGAAATCCGTGCCCGCAGCATGAACGAACCGCCATCCTCATGAAGCCTGCAGCTTGTCGCCTGAAGCTGATTGTCATCCGCCAACTCCCGGTATAAATAGGATCCTTCCGGCCAGATATTTTTGATCGAGATGACATCTCGTGGAGGTATTCCCTTGATAAACAAGAACTTCAAATCAAGCAATTCCTGACCATTGGCCGCCTGCAGGTCTACCATGCCGTGCAATAAAGGTTCGTAGTCGGTCACATCGTAAACCCAGGTGAACCCGTTCAGGCCCAGGTCCAGCCGCTTGCCGTAAGGCGTGATGAAGCGGCCGATCTCAAAGGGTTCCACCACTTCGAAAGGCTTCCCGTACCAGATCCTGGTTTTGCGCAGCAATTCCTTTGCCCCGGGCACCGCAGAAGAATCGATGATGATCCCCCGGCTGTTGCTGAAATAGTTGTATCCGGGCCATGCCTGAAGGGTGTCTGTGGGATTGGCCGGCTGAAGGCTGTCGCCGTAAAGGACGATGGAAACGAGCGGATTGGGAATGCTGTCGCGCACCGGGACATTGCCGGCGACCTGTTTGAAGTCGCTGTAAGGAAGGCTGGAATAAGAGATAAATGCCGGATTTCCGAAACTCCTTGCCTGGTGATGATTGCCACTCAGGTCCGTGACGACCGGCAACGCTGAAACATCATCAAAATCACAGGCAAACAGAAGCCTATCCTTTGGATAATCCTTAAATGAAGTTTGGTATAATGACTTGATCTCGGTGCTGTCGAGTTCACGCCCCCAGGCCGCGAAATCATCCATCGAGCCGTGGTAGAATTTACCGGTACCCATTCCGTTTGAACCAATCCGGAAGGCGGTCACCCCGTCCATTTTGCGGGTAAGACCAGTGCCCTTCTGGAAAATCTTTCCGTTCAGGTAAATCTTCTGCTCGCCGGTGGCGGCGTTTTTGGTGACGGTCCAGAACGACCATCGGCCTTTGTAGTCCATGGGGCTGGCCGCCTTGTAAATATTGTCCGTCAGGCCCTCGCCGTGGCCGCCCGCATCCCAGTAAACCACCCCGTTGTCGTAGGGCACATGCAGGTTGATGACGCGCTTTCCGTCCTGGTCAAGCCCTTCAAAAACCGTTGACGCCATCGGCTGATGGAACGGGTCGCCGTTGAGCCAGAAAGAAACGGTGATCTCATCCGAAACTTCCCGGAAAACCAATCCGGGCACTTCAATATAATCCGCTCCTTCAAACCGGGCGAATCGGTCTTCCGGATTCCTTGCTTCCGCCAGGTCAGTATTGCGTTCAAAATAAGTATAGGTGGGCTGTTCCGAATAAAGGTACGATTTCGGGGAGTACCCCTTCACCACGAAACTGGCCTGGGTGTGCCTGACGGAATCCATCCTGCCTGTTGGGTGATAGACCCGGGTATAGGTCGTGTAATCCCATTCCCCGCAGGGGTATTTGTCGTGCGGGGTGAGGGAATCGCACTTGAGCGTGTAATACATCAGGATCTTTTCATACCGGTCCGTTCCCTTTTCGGGGAAGGGGAAAACCGCTCTGCGGGTCACGATGGAGTCGAACGTAAAAGTTTGGACCAGGTGAGTTTTGAGTTCTGAGTTCTGAGTTTTGAGTTCTGAGTTCTGAGTTTTGAGTT
>CAZAZE010000001.1:0-508715 GCA_964489545.1 uncultured Bacteroidales bacterium | reverse complement strand
CCGTCTTACCGTCTTACCGTCTTACCGTCTTACCGTCTTACCGTCTTACCGTCCTTAAGTCCTACTTCTTGTTCGGCAGCTCCAGCCCGTATTTCTTCTTCTGGTCTTCTTTCTTCAGCAAATACCCGAGGAAGATCGCCAGGATTCCGAGGGCGGCAAAGATGATCATAGGATAGGTATAATCATAGGTGAGCCCGGTCTCGCCGGCCTGGATGCGCTCAGCAACGCCCGGGTTCACGGCAACCAGCACTTTTCCGATCAGCCAGGGAATGAACATCAGGCCTATGTTCTGGATCCAGAAGACGAGCGCGTAGGCCGAGCCGAGATAACGGTCTTCCACGATCTTGGGCACAGAGGGCCACATCGAGGCGGGTACCAGGGAGAAGGCGACCCCAAGTACGATGATTGACAGAACGGCCAGGAACATGTTCAGCGGGACGAGCGCGAAGGTCAGGTGTGCCAGCGTGAGCAGCGCGGCGCCGAAGATCATGATGCTGGCTCCTTTTCCTTTGCGGTCAAGGTAATTCCCGATGATGGGTGTCAGGATGATGGTGCCCACCGGAAGCAGTCCGCTGATGTAACCTGCCGCCACATTGCTGATACCCAGGCGGTTTTCCATCATGTTCACCGCGTATTTCAGGAACGGGAATACGCCGGAATAGAACAGCACGCAAAGCAGCGAGATCAGGAGAAATCCCCGGTTGGTCAGGATTTTGCCCAGGTCGCTCAGTTTGAATTCTTCCGCTGGCCCTTCTTCGCCTCCTTGTGTCTGATCCTGCTTCTCCAGTTTGACATCCATAAATACATACGTCAGGAAGGTGAGGAAGCCGGCGGCAAGCAATGCCAGGCCGAAATAGATCGATTTGATCGGATCTTCCCCGGTGCGTCCGGCGCCCGCTATTTCCGAAGAAAAGAAAAAGGCAACTGAAGCGCCCAGACGCGCAGTGGCCATTTCCATTCCCATAGCCAGGGCAAGCTCTTTGCCCCGGAACCATTTAACAATAGTCTTGGAAATCGTGATGCCGGCCATTTCAACCCCGATTCCGAAAATCGCAAACCCGATACTGGCTACTTTTGCGGATGCCGGCATGCTCGTCCAGAATGAGTTAAAAAATTCGAACCCGAATCCGCCATTGTTGAAATAATCGGTAAGGCCGTAATATTTGATGATCCCGCCCACCAGCATGGTGCCGGCTGCCATCAGACCCGTGAACCGGATGCCCAGTTTGTCGAGGATGATCCCGGAGATGATCAGGAAACCCAGCACGTTCAGCATGTATTCCGATCCGGAGAAGAAACCGTAGGTGTCCGGCTGCCAGGCATATTTCTTTTCCAGCAGCGATTGCAGGGGAGCCATCATGTCGACGAAGAAATAAGCGGCCAGCATGGTGAAGGCGATCAGCCCCAGTGCGGTCCAGCGCGCCACCTTTGATTCCCGTAAGGTTTGTCTGATAATTTCGGTCATGATCGTTAGTTTTTAGTTTGTAACGGGCGAAGATAATAAATAATTGAATGAGCCTTGTTCTGCATTAAAAAAGGTGGATCAGCGATTTCGTCTCAAAAAACGGCTCCTCAAAAAACTCTTTCAATGGGTATAAATGGTAATACCCCGGCCCTTGCTTCCCCGCTTCCCCGCTTCCCCGCTTCCCCGCTTCCAAGCCTCCAAGCTCCTCCGCAAAATCCCCGCCCTTCAGATAAAGTATCCCATTGGGCAGGTCGTTCCGGTTGTCGGGAGAAACATTCTTCCACACCCAGCGGATCATGTTCGGGATGGTGGAAACCGCCCGGCTGACCACAAAATCATACTTCTGGTGATGATCCTCAAGCCGCCGGTGTTCCGCAGTGACATTATCAAGCCCCGTCGCCAGAGCGATTTCCCTGACCACGCCCAGCTTTTTGGCCGTGCTGTCGACCAGATGGAAATGCGTTTGAGGGAAAAGTATGGCCAGAGGTATCCCAGGAAATCCCCCGCCGGTACCGGCGTCCAGGATGCGGGTCCCGGGATGGAATGAGATGATCTTTGCAATGGCCAGGGAATGAAGGATGTGCCGCTCCGCGATGTTATCGATATCCTGCCGTGAAATCACGTTGATCTTCGCGTTCCACTCCCGGTACAGCGGCTCCAGCATTTCCAGCTGCTCCGCCTGCCGACCCGTCAGCCAGGGGAAATACCTATGTACTATATCTGGAAGTGCGTTCATAAAGTTCCAGGTTCCAGGGTTCCAGGTTCCAGGTTCCAGGGTTCCAGGGTTCCAGGGTTCCAGGTTCCAGGTTCCGGTCCTACAGTCTTACAGTCCTACAGTCATACAGTCTTACAGTCTTACAGTCTTACAGTCTTACAGTCTTACAGTCTTACAGTCCTTCCTCCGCAAATGTACACAAACCCGGGATAAAATTCTGTGTGATCTGTGAGAAACTTCCCATCAACATAAAACTGTCAATAAATCAGAAACAGGAACATCTGCCGTTCATCTTCAGGATACTACTTTTGTATCGGTCCGGAGAAGCGATAATGAAATACTTTACATGGATAATGACCTTTATGGCATTTCTGTCTGTACCCTTATGGGCGCAGTCGAAAATGACCGTCGAGGCATACATTGAGCAATACAAGGACATCGCCATCGACGAGATGAACAAGCACCACATCCCGGCCAGTATCAAACTGGCGCAGGCGATCCTGGAATCATCCTCGGGCAACAGCCAGCTGGCGATACAGGCCAACAATCATTTCGGCATCAAGTGCCATAAGGGCTGGACCGGACCGACCTTCCACCAGGACGACGACGAAAAGGATGAATGCTTCAGAAAATACAAAAGCCCGGAGGATTCTTACCGCGATCATTCACAGTTCCTGATGACACGCGACCGGTACAAAGGGCTGTTTGACCTGGAAGTGACCGATTACAAAGGCTGGGCCAAAGGGCTCAAAGAGGCAGGCTATGCCACCAACCCCCGCTATCCCGAACTCCTCATACGCATCATTGAGGAGAACGAGTTATATCTCTTCGATACCGGAAAAGGAATAAAAAAACACAAGGACCACAAAAACAATGAAACTGGAACCTGGAACCCTGGAACCTGGAACCCTGGAACCCTGGAACCTGGAACCCCGGAACAATTGCCCGGCCCTCCCACGGTGTTCGACATCGCCGGCAGGGGCGGAAACGACCGCATCATCTTTTTAAATAATGGCGTAAAGTTCATCCTGGCGCGGGAGGGAGACGATATTTACCGTATCGCATCGGAATTTGGCATATATGGCTGGCAGATCAGAGAATACAATGAACTGTCGAATAAGGACCGGCTGGTTGCGGGTGAAAAAGTTTATCTGGAGAAGAAGAAAAGAAGATCAGCCATTAAAGCCCACCAGGTGCAGGCGGGGGAGGACCTGCGCAGGATCGCCCAGGATTACGGGATCCGGTTGCGGACCCTCCTACGGATGAATGGCCTGGAAGTCAATGACCCGCTAAAAGAACACGCCATGATCCGGCTTAAGTGAAAATATGAAAAAAATCGGGTACCGACCGGGTATATTTCTGCCAAAAGTGATATTAACAGATAAATTCGGGAAATGAAACCTGGATCGGCAATAAAACGTATTACAATTTGTTAGTTTGTCGATTAATGTAGAAATGAATGAAAAGTATCACGGTTTGGAAAAGATATTCATAAAAAAATCCCGTGAATGCTTGTTTTTTTCAATAGAATGATTAAATTTGTTAATGAAATGTGTAAACCAGTGTTTTGCTTTTGCCAGGCGGAATTATTTTTAATTTTTTGTTAAAAAAAAAGTAGTGAGTGAAAAATTGATTTATTTTGCAAAATACTGCCATAAGTCTTGATTTATACGACCTTCACATGCATGAACATTAAACGGAAGAAAAAAGAAAATAACCGATCATAAGGAACAAAACAGTTTGATTATGAAAAATATACTATTTACCCTGATGTTTACGATGGCCTTTATGGCCGGCTTCAGCCAGTTATACAACTCCGGCGGGACGATCACGGTGCAGTCCGGGGCCACACTGGTCATTGAGGGCAATTACACCTGCGACAACAGCGCCACGATTGATATTGACGGCAATGTTGAGCTCAAGGGGCACCTCGTCAATAATGGCGGTACGATTGTTAACGGCGGGGCGGGCACGCTGAAGTTCAACGGCACCGTGGCCCAGGAGATCAAGGGCGGTTCGGGCACAACGTTCAATTGTGCCGTGGAGATCAATAATGCCCAAGGTGTCTCGCTGCAGTCTGCCGACGCCGTGCTGGCCGCCGCACTGACCTTCACCAACGGCAAGCTCACCCTGAACGCCTACGACCTGACCCTGGCCGCAGCCGGAGTCACGGGCGCCGGAGCAGGAAAATACATCGTCACCAACGATCCCAACGGGGAGGTGAAAGCCACCGTGGCCGCAAGCAATGTGCTGTTCCCGGTGGGTTCTTCCACAGATTACAATCCCCTTGTACTGAACAATACGGGCGGAACCTCCGATACCTACGGCGTGCGTTTTACCAGCGGCATGCCCAGCGGATGGACCGGGACCGACCATTCCATCAATGGACACTGGACTGTAACAGAAGGAACAGGCACGGGCTCCAACCTGGATGTGACCACGCAATGGAACCTGGGCCAGGAACAAACGAACTTTGACCGCACGGATTGCGCAGTCGGCGTTTCCGGTGACCTGGGTGCTACGGTGAACTGGGCTGCTTCCTCTGCAGCCTCGGGCACCAACCCGTATACCCAGGTCGGCAACGACTTCACCAGCGTCGGAACCTTCCTCGTCGGAGATGCCTTCTATCTCTTCATCAACCTCGACCTGGATGTGTTCCTGGCCGGACCATACAGCGGAGGCGCCATGAGCCTGGCGCTGAATACTAACGGACTGATCCAGACCACCGATCCTTATGGCCTGGGAACAACGGTAACGAATGTTCCTTCTAATGCGGTGGACTGGGTGCTGGTAGAATTCAGAAATAAAAGCAATTCCAGCCAGGTGCAGTATTCCAAAGCATTCTTTGTTGATAACAACGGCAATATCATTCACACAGATGGAACCACGGGAGCAAAAGTAACCGGCGTTCCAAAAGACCAGTATTACATTGCTATCCGGCATAGGAATCACCTGGGCGCCATGACCCTGAATACGGTTGACCTCACAAATGCCTCACCTGCATTCAACTTTACCACCGGGACTGCGAACCTATATGGAACGAATGCGACAAGAAATATGGGTGGCGGGATATACGCCCTCTGGGGAGGAGATGCGGATGGAGATGGTGTCTTACGGTTCGGGGCTTCGCCAAGTGATATTACGCCTATTAACTCGGCTGTAATGGGCGATGTGAACAACACCGGGAATAGCTCACTTTTTGTTGGTGCACTGGTATATTCCGATGCTGATACAGATATGGACGGGAGAGTTCGTTTTGGAGCTTCCCCCAGCGACATTACACCGATCAATGCATCAGTACTTGGAAATCCTGCCAATACAAATAATAATCCGTTGACTTCGTTAACGCAACAATTACCGTAAATTACCTAAATGCATAATTGTACAGATATGAAAAAGATATTCTTTACCCTCATTCTAATTTCTGTCTTCAGCATATCAGCCAGGCATTCCAGCGCGGCTATCGTGTATGGTCTGGATAACAGTTGCGGGACAAGTCAATTGATCGTTTATGTCACTCCTGATGTGGATTATACCGGAGCTGCAACCGCATGGTCTCCGGCTGCATTTACAATCAGCTGGCCGATGACGCTACCCAGCAACCTTTTGGGCACCATATCCAATCAGAATGGTTTTGGATTTGTGGCTGCAGGAGCTGTCGGCAATGATGGTACTAATTACTACCAGGCTTATTCTCACACCGGTATCGCGTCGCTTACTATGCTCACCGGTGTGGATTATGAAGTAGCCAGGATAGCCCTGAATGGCGGAACCGGGAATTTTGGCACCCTGACCATTCCGGCTAGTGATAATGCCTGGGTTATTGCTAATAATGGCCAGTCCACCATGAACAACAATGGTGGCAATCAGGTGGCTTCAACCTATGGCGTAACGACCATTTCCAATATCCCGCTTTTTGCCGGTATTTTCTGGGATGGTGTTTCATGGTGCGGCGGTAGCGGGACCAATCAGCAGCCTGGACCATCAGACGCTGCGCTTGATTGTTATGTTAATGGGATGGGAGCTCAACTTACAACTCCACATACCACTCCGGCTGTTGTTGCCAACTTAACGATTGCTACCAGTAGCCAATTAACCATCATGCCAGGTGGAGCCTTAACGGTTAGTAACATTACTACTATCAATAGTGCGCAGGGTTTGGTCATAGCAGCGGACCAAACAGGTTCAGGGTCATTTAAAAACAATCCTGTTTTCACAAATACAGTTTATGGTTCAGGAGCATCAGTTACAGTTCAGACATATATGAAAAATACCGCTACAGCAGGTAGTTATCATATGCACCTGATTGGGCCTACCGTTTTTGATCCTACTATCTTGGATCAAACTGGTACAGGTTCAGCATTTGTGAGACTTGGGGCCTTTGATATTCAATCAGGAGAAACATATGCCTATTGGTACAGAGAATCAATTAACAATTGGATTAATATATGGCAGCCTACAGATTCAATACCTCGTTTAGGCGGTATCGCATTAAGTGATATTTCAGGGACAAGCAGTACAATATCCCTTACTGGAAAACTTAATACCGGATCAATTCTTGATCCAACTTTGCCTTCGAAATGGGATCCTACAATAACAGCTCAAGGTAATGGAACCTATATGTTTAGTAATCCATATTCATGTTACTTGAGCCTCGCAGCTTTCTATGGTGGTAATACAACAAGACTTGGCTCAAATTGGACTTTTTGGACGCATGAGCATGAAAATGGAACATGGGGGACATGGTCTTACGATGAAGATAATGATTTATGGTTTGGAACGGGAAGCATTGCATCAGCCAATGGTATAATTAATCCCGGGCAAGGTTTCTTTGCACAAGTTTCATCTGTGGCATCCCAAATGAGAACAACCAGTACTGCAACCACTGATGTCATGCGAACTCATGGTTTCACTCCATTTATTAAATCTCAAGGTTTATACACATTGAAGTTAAAAGCTTCGGGCAATTTTACCAGTGAAGAGTTGATCATTAAATTCAGGGAGAAAGCTACGAATGGAATTGATGCAACCAGGGATGTTGAGAAATGGGCAAGTATGTATGAGGAAGCTACCCAAATATATACTACGGCTGATCAAGCTATGCTAACTGTTAATGCTTTGCCTTCATTGCTGCCAGGACAAATGGTTAGCGTGCCTCTGGGATTTATTTGCGGAGCAGACGACCTTTACTCTATTTCAGCAATTAATTTGGAGAGTTTCGATCCAGGCACCGAGATCTGGCTGGAAGACCTGCAAACCGGTGCTCCATGGCACAGCCTTGTGGAGAACCCGGTTTATGAATTCACTGCCGCCCCGGGCGATCCCGAGAACAGGTTCGTGGTCCACTTCTTCAGCACGACCGGCATCGACGATCCGGAAGCGCAGAGCGCCATCCAGATCTATGCCTGGCAGCAGGATGCCTATATCGTGAACAAGGGCAACGAAACGGTAAAGGAATACGTTGCCTACGATATGATGGGCCGTGAACTGCACCGCGGTACCCTGCCCAATAGCACCGTCAACCGCGTAACCATCGCCGACGTAAGCGGATACTATGTCGTGAAGGTCATCACCAAAGAAGGCCGGATCTATACAGACAAGGTTTACATCAGCAAGTAAGCCGGAGTGAGTTTTAAACCATAATTTCGCACGGAAAAACATCAAATTATGAAAAAATCAATAATCACCCTGATCGTAACCGGATTGTTCATCACCTTGCCTGTCATCCTGGCCACCGCTTCCGCTCCCCCGCCGCCACCACCGCCGGGAGGGCCGGGCACAGGAGAAGAACCCATCGGCGGTGCGGCTCCGATCGGCAGCGGCGTGGTCCTTTTGGTTTCCATGGGCATGGCCTATGGCGCCAAGAAGATCTATGACGCCCGGAAAAAACTGGAAGAATAGAGCGATCAGGCTTTAGTCATTCCGAACCACTCTCCAGGAATCCATCCTTGCGGCCACAACTGCAGGGATGGATTGCTTTTTATAAGTTTTGAGGTTTAAGGGTTAAGGTTTAAGTTTAACTTGTATACTTTAAACTTTAAAACATTGGAACTGTGGAACTTTGGAACCTGGAACCTTGGAACTGTGAAACCTGGAACCCGATAGATTGGCCGATTGGCCGATGGGTCGATTGGCCGATGGGTCGGTTGGTCGGTTTGACGATTTTGATTTGGGATTTGGAATTTTCGCCCCGTAGGGACGCGTCGTCTGTAGCCCGCCAATTCATTGGCGGGAATAAACGGTAACCGCGCGTTAAAAGCCAGTGCCGAAGGTACGAATGAATCGCCCGGAGGATTTATCCTCCGGAATAAATGTACTTAGCCACCGATGAATCAGGGGGCAATTATCATTCGTCCCTTCGGGACTGTTTGCAACTGGGCTGCCTCCTTTTTCCCGCCATTAAAATGGCTACAGACGGATCGCCCCTCTGGGGCGAAACCCTGGAACCCTGGAACCCTGGAACTCTGGAACCTGGAACCCTGGAACCTGGAACCTGGAACCCTGGAACTCTGGAACCTGGAACCTGGAACCCTGGAACCTGGAACCCTGGAACCTGGGACTCTGGAACTTTAGATCTTGAAGACTTTTGCGAACACGTACCGGCCTTTGATCTGGAGCCTGGCGATGTAGATGCCGGCGGGTAGGAGGGAAATATCTATGGTCAGCAAACGCGATCCGTGGTCGGGATAATCGGCGTCATAAACCTTCAGGCCATTCACGGAGAACAGCTCCGCCCGGATGTCGGCCGGCAGGTCCGCGTCGAGGAAAATGTTCACGATGGTCCGCGCCGGGTTGGGGAAGACCGTGCCGACGGCATGGATGTAATCGGTCAGCTTCAGGGTATCTTCCGTGAATCCGTCGGAAACCACCAGGATTACGTCAAACTGCCCGGCCTGCGTATATTTCACGGCTGGCGGTTGAAAGCCGCTGTAGGAGGCGGGATTGCCGCCTTCAAATGTCCAGTCCCAGCTAATGGGCAGGCCGGACGATAAATTGGTGAAGGTCACTTCATCGCCCACCAGGATCATTTGTTCGTCGGATTCAAAAAGGGCGGTGAGGCTGGCGCTCATACCCGGAAGGGTAACGATGCCGGTGTTGTCGGGATCGAGCCAGGGTTTGAGTTGTTGCGCGGGCAGGCTGCCGTTCTGGTCCCAGGAATAGGAGAACTTTCCGAAGTAGTCGGGTTTGTCGGGCCCGGTTCCGCTGCCGCTGCCATTGGGATCGCAGGCGGCCAGCCCGCCGGTCAGCGTGCCGATGATCCTTCCGCTGTGGTCGAACAAAGGAGCGCCGGATGATCCTCCCTCCGTTACGCCCCAGTTGGTCTCCGTCTGGGACCAAACCACCTGCCAGTGGGTGCCGGGAAGGCCGGACCAGTTGGACGAGACGGGGTACTCGGTATACGTGGAGATCTTTTTGATGTCGCCGTTGGGATGGTGAATGGTCACCCCGGCCGGTGAGGAGAGGTTTTCCGCGCTCCAGCCGTTGTAAAAAGGATCGAAAAGCTCAGGTACCTCATCATTCAACTGCACCAGCAGGAAATCCGAGCCGCTGGTGCTGGCATTGGCCAGGCGGATGGCGCCGGTCAGGCTGTTGTATGAAGGCGTGGCAGCAGGATTTTCGCAGCCGGGGGCCTCAAAGTTGAAGTAGAACACCCATTGCGACAGGTCTTCGGCGCTCACGTCCGGGGCGCAGTGGTCGGCCGTCAGCAGGTAGGGTGTCCGGTCCATCCGGGCGTTGTTCACCAGTGATCCCGTGCACCAGAAATAGCTGCTGTTGCGTTTGACGTAGATGCGGGCCACGCCCTGCTTCTGCTTCTTCCAGGCGGCGCCTTCCGGGCAGTTGACATTCACTTCGCAATGGTCGGAAACGCCCAGCACTTCCCGGGAAGAAGCGAAATCCCGATACACATAGGATACTTCGGCGATGACCGGAAGGTCGCCGGTCGGGGCCTGATCAGAATTGAATTCGATATTGATATGATCGCCCGGGATCAAAGAGGTGGCGAACAATCCACCGGATTGATTATTATAAAAGGTATAGGCGCCGAATACAGCCGTACGTTCATCATCATACAAAAACATCCGGATCCCTTCCTCAAGGAAGAAATCTTCAAAATATAACCCCAGGGCCAGGGCGCCATTGCTTTCGATACGGATTTTTTTCACCCAGATGTCATCAGCCGACCGGGACCACCCGCCTGCGTCGTCGAGGTCTTGCTGAACAGCAATTCCAACGGCTACCCTGCGGGGCAGGGCCTGTTTTTCTTCTTCTTCGTCCTGCTGGCGGATACCGGACAGGTCAGGCGCCGGAAGCCTGATCAGGGCGGATTCAACGGCCATTCGCTCTGCAAAGCTAACCGGAAGCCCGCCCCGGGAGATCTGGGCAGTGATGGGGAAGGAGAGGAGGAATAGTGCAACGAGGGCTAAGATAGAGGCTTGCCCACCGAGGCCACTCAGGTTTGACGGATCATTCCGGCGGCTCCCTTTGTGCGCTCTGCTTCGCGCTTTGTGCCCTCTGTGCGCCTTTAAGTCCTTCATTTACCTGAGTAAAGAGATTTTCTTCTGAGCCATCCTCTCGCCGGCCATTACGCGGACAATATACAAACCATCCGGCTGGTCAGAAAGATCCACAGAGTAAAGCGCATCAGCTGTTTCGGGTTCGCTTGAGTAAACGACCAGTCCAGAGCTATTGAGCACCTCAATTACCATGCTTCCCCGCTTCCCTGCTTCCCCGCTTCCCAGCCTGATCATAAAACTGCCTTTTGTTGGGTTGGGATAGACCGAAATGGTTTCCTCAAGGGCTTTGTCTTTAATGCTGACATTGCCCACGACGATGTAGTTTTCCTTCAGCATGATGTTGGTTCCGAAGGAATTACGGGCCCTGAGCTGCACGTTGTAGCTGCCCGGGGTGTTGTACTTGATTCCGGTCGGGTTTTGGGCGCTGGAGGTGGTAGTTTCGGCGCCGGTAAAGGTCCACAGCCACTGTGTCGGGTTGCCGGACGACAGGTCGAAGAAGTTCACGGTATCCCCGGCAATGATCTCGGTGACATCCGCAGAGAAATCCGCGGCTGGCGGCAGACCGGCGTTGACGACGATGTAGTCTTCCTTGAGTTCGGTATCCGATCCCCCGTTATTGACGGCCGTCAGGCTGACATCATAGACGCCCGGGGCGGCATAGACGATGGAATCCGGGTTTTGGTCATTAGAGGTGGCCGGTTCACCGCCTTCGAACGCCCAGTTCCAGGCGATGGGGTTATTGGCTGACAGGTCAGTGAAATCGACCATGTCGCCTTCAGTAATTTCCAGGACGCTGGCCTGGAAGTCGGCGTCAGGAGCAAATACCTGGTCAACCGTGACAAAGCCGACTTTGGTTTCGGTATCTGTTCCGTCCGGGTTCGTCACGGTGAGTGTGACATCGAATGTGCCGTAGTCGTTGTAGTAAACGGTGGGATTTTGCGCGCTGGACGCATTGGGCAGCCCTCCGGGGAATGACCAGCTCCAGCTGGTTGCGGGATTTCCTGTAGTGAGATCCTGGAAGTTCACCGCTCCTCCCTGGAGGATGTGGTTGGTGTCGGAGGTGAAGTCTACTTCGGGGGGCAGTATCTGCGAGGAGATGCCTTGTTGTTTCAGCACGCCTGTATTGGTCGGGTCTAGCCAGTCTTTCAGGCGCGTCGCCGGGGTGGCGCCGTTCTGGTCCCAGGCATACCATACTTTTCCATACCAGGCCGGTGAGGGGTCGGTGCAGGAATTCGACTGGTACCCACCGCTCAGGTCGCCCATGATCAGTTTGTCCTGATCGAAGATCGGGGAGCCTGAAGAGCCGCCCTGCATGATGGAGAGCCCGGTAACGGTGGGCGACCACACCACGCGCCAGTGGGAGGGGGTGCCGTTCCACCAGGTAGAGGAGATCATCGGGTTGAGGTAGGTGGAGATCTTTTTGATGTCGCCGGACGGGTGGTGGATGCAGACGCCGCTGGTTCCGGGCGTATTGGTGCGGTTCCAGCCATTGTAGTAGACATTGTAATTTACCGGCGGCGTCTGGTTCAGTTGCACCAGCAGGAAGTCGGCCCCGTCGTAACTGGCCAGCGGATCCTTGGATTTCAGGGTGCATCCGGTCATGCTGTTGGAGGAGGAACCGTAGTTTACCGAGCACAGGGAAGACTGGTAATTGAAATAGAAGATCCATTGGGTCAAATCCCCGGCGGTTGCGCCCTCGCCGCAATGTTCGGCGGAGAGGAAGTAGGGCACCCGGTTGTTGCTGGTGTTGTTGATCAGCGACCCGGAGCACCAGTAGTAGTTCCAGCCGATCTTGATCGACATGCGGGCGATGCCGCGGCTCTGGTCTTCCCAGCCGATCCCCTCAGGGCAGGAAAAATTGATCATGCAGGGCCAGGAACCGCCGCGGGTGAGCCCTTCATCGGTGAATTCAATGAAACGGTAGGCGTACGCCAGTTCGGAAATACGGATATCGGCCTGGCCGGTTACGTCAGCCGGCTGGACATATTCCAGGGTTACCTGGTCGCCCTGGATGAATTCGGTGGCAAACAGGCCCGATTCATGATTGTTGGACGCGGTGTACGCGCCGATCACCTGAGTTTTTGCTGCATTGTATAAAAACAGGCGGCCGCCTTCAGGCAGGAAGAAACGGTCGTAATAAACGCCGAGGGCCACCGCTCCCGGTGAGTTCAGCGTGAGCCGCCAGATCCGGGTTCCATCTTCGAGCTGATCCCAGGTTCCCGCCTGGTCCATGCCGATGCCAACGGGAACGGACACGCCCATTCTTTCCGGGCCGGGGAAAGGAGACTGGGCATTGGCCAGGTCTTCTGCCTCAATAATTTGCATATCCGGCACATCAAGGAGTCGGGTATCCACAATTCCTGCGAGCCGGAGGCTTGCGTTAAAGCTGGGCGGAACGCCGCCTTCGCTGATCTGGGCTGAACTGATCAAAGGGGTCAGGACGGCTGCAGTCACAGCCAGAACGTAAAAGAGTGCAAAAGACAGTTTCTTCATTTTCAAATAAATCAATTTATCCGGGGTTGTTAAACAGGGTAGCAAATATAACGATTATCATCATTGCGGGCCGGAAAAAATCAGAATGTCCGCGGCCAAAAATTGTTGGATTGTCGTATCTTTGAATGATATGGGAAAGATCGTGATCACCGGCGCCGCCGGCTTTATCGGGAGTTGCCTGGCCGGCAAACTCAACAACAAGGGATACAAGGATCTGGTGCTTGTCGATGATTTTACCAACCCGGCCAAAGAACGCAATTTCCGGAACAAGGCCTGTTCTGAAAGAATTGACCGGACACGGTTCTTTGACTGGCTGGATGACACGCCCGGGCCGATCGATTTCGTATTCCACATCGGGGCCAGGACAGATACCACTGAATTCAGGAAAAGCGTGTTTGACGAGTTGAACCTGAATTATTCCCGGTCGGTCTGGCAGCACTGCACCCGGCTGGGCGTGCCGCTGATCTATGCTTCTTCCGCAGCCACTTATGGCGACGGAGCCCTGGGATACGCAGACGACCATGCGGTTGTCCCGCATCTGAAGCCCTTGAATCCCTATGGGGAATCCAAAAATACATTCGACCAGTGGGTGCTTTCCCGGACCGAAACGCCGCCGTTCTGGGCCGGCATGAAGTTCTTCAATGTTTTTGGCCCCAATGAATACCATAAGGGCAGGATGGCCTCTGTAATTTTTCATTCGTTTCACCAGATCAGGAACACGGGAAAAGTCAGGTTATTCAGGTCACACCGCCCGGATTTTGGGGACGGGGGCCAGCTGCGCGATTTTATCTATGTCAAGGATGTGGTCGAAGTCCTCTTCTTCATGATGAAACGAGGCCGGGAAAGCGGCTTGTACAACCTGGGAACCGGTAAGGCGCGGACTTTTCTCGACCTGGCCCGGGCCGTTTTCAAAGCGATGGACAAGCCGGAAAACATTGAATTCATTGACACCCCGGAGGATATCCGTGATAAATACCAGTATTTTACAGAAGCGAAAATGGAAAAGTTAGCTGCTGCAGGCTACGATATGCCCTTTTATTCACTCGAAGACGGTATAGAGGAATACGTTCAGGAATTCCTGTCGCCCGACCGCTGTTTTTAGGGATCAGGGCAGTTCTTTTTCGATTTCTTTCAGGAACCTTTTAATTTCCTCCAGGGATTTGATCACCGAAAGGTTTTTTTCTTCCGCGGCTTTGCTCTTGTGGAGATGCTCGCGCGCTCCCTGGATGGTATACCCTTTGATTTTAACCAGATTATAGATCATCCGGAGGTTGTCGATATCCCTGGAAGTGAAGAGCCGGTTGCCTTTTTTGTTTTTCTGCGGCTTCAGAAAGGTAAATTCCTTTTCCCAGAAGCGGATCAGGGAAGGGTTGACGGAAAGCATTTCCGCCACCTCACCTATGGTATAATACAGTTTATCAGGCATAATCCCCATTAATCCATGGTTTGTGAAGGCCTTTGGGAGAGGATCAGCATCTCTTCATACTGCTCGGGTGTGATGTCGTTGAAGAAATAGTTGATCGGGTTGACCGGTTTTTCGCTTTTCCACACTTCATAATGCAGGTGGGGCGATGTGGATTTGCCGGTGTTGCCCACGGTGCCGATGATCTGGCCGCGATGGACTTTTTCCCCTCTCCTCACTTTGAATTCCTGCAGGTGGGCGTACATGGTCTTATATCCAAAACCGTGATCAATGATGATCTGGTTTCCATAGCCCGACATGGCCCGGTCGGCGACGACCACGACCCCGTCGCCGGTGGCGTAAATATCCGTACCTGTCGGTGCTGAGAAGTCCACGCCTTCATGGAATTTCAGAACCTTGTAATAAGGATCGGTCCTATAGCCAAAGTAGGAAGAGAGGCGGCGTAGGTCATTGTTGCTGACCGGCTGTATGGCAGGGATGCTGGCCAGAAGCCTCGATTTGTTCTTCGCCAGATCACTGACCTCATCGAATGATTTCGACTGGACATACATCCGGGAAGTGATCTGGTCCAGTTTCTGTGCGGTCTCGGTGATGATATCGGAATTGCGGTATCCTTGAAGGTCCCGGTAACGGTCGGAGCCGCCATAGCCCGCTTTCCTGGCTTCCGATGGGATGGGCTCCGATTCGAAGATCACGCGGTAGATGTTGTCATCCCGGTCCGCCATATCGTCAAGCACCTTTTCGATCTGGGCCAGGCGCTCATTGACCAGTTTGTACTGGAGTTCGTACTGCCTCAATTCACGCTTGAGCACACGTTCTTTGGGGGAATCGAAAAAGTACGTACCCAGGACGAGGATCACGATCGTGAAGACCACGCTGGTGGTCAGATAAGAAAGCACCTTGAGGACTATGTGCCTGACCGTCAGACGGGCGTGTTCGTAGGAAAGTGTTTTGTGATTAAAAATGTATTTCGTCTTCTTGCTCATGCTCCGGTCGGTTCATTTGATGTTGAACGCAGATCCAGTGAAATTCTTGCCCAAACAGGGTGCAAAAATAAATAAAATTAATTTTGCAGTTCGATTAAAGAAAGCACATTAATCATCAAACTATCAGAAAATTAATGAAATCAGCAGAAGTAAGGAAGATATTTCTCGAATTTTTTGAATCCAAATCACATAAAATCGTTCCTTCAGCCCCGATGGTGGTGAAGAACGATCCGACCCTGATGTTCACTAATGCCGGGATGAACCAGTTCAAGGATATTTTTCTCGGCAACGCCCCGGCGAAGTACCGACGGATCGCCGATACGCAGAAGTGCCTGCGGGTGTCGGGCAAGCACAACGACCTGGAGGAAGTCGGCCACGACACCTATCATCACACCATGTTCGAGATGCTGGGTAACTGGTCGTTCGGCGATTATTTCAAAAAAGAGGCCATTGAGTGGGCCTGGGAACTGCTGACGCAGAAATACGGCATCAAAAAAGAATTGCTGTATGTAACCGTATTCGAAGGCGACCGGGAGGATAATCTTCCTGTGGACAGCGAGGCCTTTGATTATTGGCGGAAAATATTGCCGGCTGACCGGATCCTGCATGGTTCCAAGAAAGACAATTTCTGGGAAATGGGCGACACCGGACCCTGCGGCCCCTGTTCGGAGATCCATGTGGATATCCGGACGGAAGAGGAGAAAGCGAAAGTTCCCGGGCATACTCTGGTCAACATGGGCCACCCGCAGGTGCTGGAGATCTGGAACCTGGTGTTCATCGAGTTCAACCGGCAGATGGACGGGAAACTGGTTCCGCTCCCGCAGAAGCATGTCGACACCGGGATGGGTTTTGAGCGCCTGACCATGGTGTTGCAGGGAAAAACATCCAATTATGATACGGATATTTTCCAGCCGGTGATTCGCGCCATCGCCGGGATGTCAGGCATTGCCTATGGCGGCAGCGCGAAGGCGGACGTTGCCATGCGCGTGATCGCCGACCATTTGCGCGCCATTAGCTTTGCCATTGCCGACGGCCAGTTGCCGTCGAACACCGGCGCCGGGTATGTCATCCGCAGGATCCTGCGCCGAGCAGTGCGCTACGGCTACACCTTCCTCGGCCTGAAAGAGCCCTTCATCCACCGACTGGTCGGTGAGCTGGCCGACAACATGGGCGCTTATTTTCCGGAGCTCGACCTGCAGGGAGACCTCATCCGGAAAGTCATCCATGAGGAGGAGCAATCTTTCCTGAGAACCCTTTCCCAGGGCATCCGAAAGTTCGAACAGTACCTACAGGAGCATCCCGGCGTACAGACCATCGGTGGCGAATTTGCGTTCGAGCTTTTCGACACTTATGGTTTCCCGGTCGACCTCACACAGGTGATGGCGACGGAGCAGGGGATGGGCGTGGACATGGTAGGTTTCCGCAAGGGTCTGGAGGAGCAGAAGAACCGCAGCCGGCAGGCGGCCCAGATCGACACCCATGATTGGGTCATTATTGGCTCCGGCGGTGAAGTCACCGAATTCCTGGGCTATGAGCGCCTGGAGGCTGAGGTCGCCGTGGTCAAATACCGGAAGGTGAAGGCCAAAGGGCAGGAATATTTCGAGATCGTCCTCGACCGGACCCCGTTTTACGCTGAATCGGGCGGACAGGTTGGCGACCGGGGTTACCTGGAATGCGGCGGGCAAAGGGTGATGGTGGAGGATACCTACCGTGAAAATGAACTGATCATCCACAAAACCCCGGAGATGCTTTCCGATTGCAAGAGGAGCGTGCGGGCCGTGGTGGATGGCGGAAAACGCAAATCCACCGAGAACAACCACAGCGCCACCCACCTCATGCATGCCGCCCTGCGCAAGGTGCTCGGTCCCCATGTGGAGCAAAAAGGATCGCTGGTCGACGATAAGCACCTGCGCTTCGATTTCTCCCATTTTGCCAAAATGACCGATGAGGAGCTCCGGCATGTGGAACACCTGGTGAACCAGAAGATCCGGGAGAACATACAGATCCACGAGGAGCGGCATGTGCCCATCGAGGAGGCTAAGAAGATGGGGGCCATGGCCTTGTTTGGTGAAAAATACGGTGAGGAGGTCCGCGTGATCTCATTCGATAAGAACTATTCCATTGAGCTGTGCGGCGGCACGCACGTGCACGCCACTGGCCAGATCGGCTTTTTCAAGATCATCTCCGAGGGGGCGATCGCTGCCGGCGTGCGCCGGATCGAGGCGGTGACGGGCGAGCATGCGGAAACGCAGATCTACGAGATGGAACGCACGATTGCCGAGGTGGGCGAAGCCCTGAAGAACACCAAAGACCTGGTCAGGGGCGTGCGAAACCTGGTGGAGGAGAACAAGGCCCTGCAGAAAAAGATCGAAGAACTAAACCAATACCGCATTGAAGCCCTGAAAGCGGAACTGCTTGCAGGCGCGGAACGGATCGGAAAGGTCACATTCATTGGCCGGAAGGTGGACCTGGACGCGAAATCTGCGAAAGACCTGGCGTTTGCACTGGGAGAACCGGCAGAAGACCTGTTCCTCCTGCTGGTCACGACTTCCGAAGACAAAGTCGGGCTCAGCCTGATGCTATCCCGCAAACTGGTCGATGGGCTCGGGCTTCATGCCGGGAACCTGGTGAAGGAGCTGGCCCGCGCCATCAACGGCGGAGGAGGCGGGCAGCCGCATTTCGCCACGGCGGGCGGCACCAATTCCAAAGGGATCCCCGAAGTGATTGAACAGGCACGGAAAATTGCCGGAAGCCTTTGAGGGGCCGGTGGCCGTTTGCCGTTTTACCGTTGGCCGTTGGCGGGGAAGTTCAGGATGCGGCTGACGAACTGCGACAGGTCGTAGGGACCGTTAAACACCTGGTACAGTTCCATCAGTATGGGGTACTCTTCCTGGATCTTTCTTTTTGAAAGCTCCTCTTTCAGCACGCTTACGGCGATTTTTCCTTCCAGCACCACTTTGTCAGACATTTCCCGGGTGAAAAAGCCTTTCCCGATGAGCAGGCCAAGCGTCCGGTTGCGGCTCAGGTCGTTGAGGGCGGTCAGGGTGAAGTCGCCAAACCCGCAGTATTTGAACATGGTTTGCTCCTGTCCGCCGAATGTGAGCAGGAGTTTCCTCATCTCCTTGAACGCTTTGGTGAGTACCATCGAGCGCAGGTTGGGCGCGTCGAAACTGGCGTCGGTGATGCCAATGACAATGGCATAGATGTTCTTCAGGATACTGAGTATCTCCACACCCTGGGTGTCGGTGCTGAAATCCAGGTAGATATTGGTGCCCTCAAAAATGGAGGCGAAGCGGGCGAAGAGCTGATCGTCATCCGATCCCACGGTAAAGGCTGTGGGCTGGTTGTTGATGATGTCGCGGGCGAAAGTAGGCCCTTTCATCGGGCAGACGCGGTTGGGCAGGATCTCCGAGATGCAGCGGATGATGGTGCAGTTGTGCTCGCCGAAGCCTTTGGCCAGGTTCACGATGATGGCTGCGGGAGGGACGGAGTCCCTGTACTGTTCCAGCCAGCGCACGGTCTCCACCGAAGGGATGGCCATGAAAATGAAATCTGCGCTGCGCATCAGTGTGACATCGGAAGAGGCTACCAGCCTTGGATTCAGTTGTACCCCGGGGAAGTATTTCCGGTTTACACGCTCCCGGTTAATCGAGTCTACCACCTCTTCTTCGATGGAGATCAGCGTGACCTCCACGTTGTTGTTTTTTGCCAGGGCGTTGCCCAGTGATGTGCCGATGGCGCCGGCTCCGACGAATACTACGTGTTCCTTTTTCATGGCCAGGAGGTTCAGTATTTAACTGAAAAATGCAAAGGTACACGAAAATCTGACGGACGGAACAGGATGGACATGCCAGTCACGGAACTTAGAGTAACAGCGTGACCGATCCTTTACGTTCTCCTGAATTTCCGATGCCCAGGTTGCAGGGCGACTCATAGCGGATCAGGAAAAAATAGGTTCCCTGCGGGCACAGTTTACCGTTCAGTTTGCCATCCCATCCTTCTTCCGGGTCTTTGGTCTCAAAAATGACCTGCCCCCAGCGGTTGAAGATAGACAGCTCAAACCGGCTGAGGTTGACGGAAACCGCGTTAAACCGGTCGTTATAACCGTCGTTGTTGGGCGTGAAGCAATTCGGGACAAACAGGCTGGCTTCACAATCGTCCAGTGAAACCACAACCGTGTCAGAGTTTTTGCACTGGCCATTGTCTATGGTAACCCAGAACATTCCGGGGCTGTTGACTTCAAAGGTCTGACCGGCGCTTCCGTCCTGCCATAGGTATGACTGAAACCCGGGGCCTGCATCCAGTGTTCGTTTTTCCCCGGTTTTGATCGATGTATCCGGGCCCAGGTCCACAAATGGAAGCTGATGCGTGGTGACATAGATGGAGTCTCTCGCCTGGCATCCACCGGCGGCAGTAACTTCGACCCAGTGCAAACCAGCGTTTTTCGCACTGAATCCCTGCTCTACGGAGCCATCCTGCCAGAGATAGCTTTCATATCCGGGTCCGGGCGTCAGGTAGATGGAGTCTCCTTCGCAGAGATCCGGGTCTTCGCCCAGGCTGACCTGACCTTCCATTACATCAACAAATACAGAATCCCTGGAAAAACATCCATAATCATCGATCACTTCGACCCAAAAAAGCCCCGCTTCCGCGGCCAGGTACTCCGGTCCTGTCGATCCATCCTGCCAGCAATAGGAAATGAACTGTGTTCCCGGTGTAAGGCTGACCGACTGGCCCTGACAGATCACCGTATCGTTTCCGAGCGAAATTGCGGGATTGGCGTGCAGATAATAATTCCAGCCGTCGACTGCGTCGGGCAAATTCCACATTTTTCCCTGGACAAGGATGTTGGGATGCATCGCATCAGAAAGGTCGACCTCGCCGGGGATCAGCTGCTGGATCATCGGGTCGTCGGGGTTGGGGTAAGCATAAAGATAAGGACTGTTTCTCTTGAAAAGATACATGATGCCGTCGTAGGCATTTTCAATATACCAAACAGGATAATAGGTGTCAGGGTATTGCGCTTCGCCGCCGCCGGTGCCGTCGAAGGGATCGAAGGGCCCGGGAGGTTTTTGGATGCACAGCCTGAGCGGGTAAGGGTAAGGCGCCGGGTTTCCGGGAGTTCCGATTCCGATCTGCCCCAGGTAGGTTGTATTGGTCATCCCGCCCATAGCGAACCCACCTCCGGTAAAATAAAGATACTCCCCGGAGGGTGAAAATTCAAGGTCGATGATCTTCCGCTCCATATTTCTCAGGAAATACAGGGAGGAATTGCTGTACGCGATGGATTCCACCACACCCTGGCTCATCAGCACCTGGTTGTCAGGCTGGAGGAGGAGCTGGCCCAGGGAGATTCCCTGGTACGCCCCGCTGTTGTTGCTGAAAAGCACGGCGTCGAAGAGGAAGATGTCATCCCATCCCGTATCCTGGTTTCGGTTGTTGATGGCGATGCGCCGTCCGTCTGAACTGACCTCGATGGCCGCGGCGGCCACCGTCAGATTCCAGTCCCGGGCAAAAACATCACCGGTATTCTTATCGAAAACGATCCCGTTCTGGGAGACCAGGAACCGGTCGAGGGACAGGAATTCATTGTTCGAGCTTCGGCGGGTTGCATAAAGGCACAACTGGTCCGGATCATCGGGTAAGAAGCTGAGAGCCATGCCGGTGGTATATGTTCGGGCGGTTCCGCCCGCGACCAGCGCGATATCCCGCTCCAATACAGTGATTTCATGGCATTCGTAAGATACACGGGAGTAGAATATCCGGTTCGGGAGGTAGGTTCCGTCATTGAACGGGGCACCGGAGCCGCTTTTCCATTCCGGGTAAATGATATACCACTCATATTCCGTTCCCGGGACGGGGATGACCTGCAGTTCGCCAGCCCAGGCCTTGGCGTTGAGCCCGGGGCCGTTGGGCGTGGTCATATCCAGCAGGGGATTCCCTTCAGGATCGTAAATGAACAAATTGTCCGGCTCCGTATTGATACCCGAGTGGATCACATGGAATACCGCCTCGCCGCAGCGGTTGACGGCCGCAATGGCGCCGGCCCGTGCGGAGGGGCTGCTGTTGGGAAGCATGTACACTTCGGGCGGGCTGGTTTTCCAGTCTACAATGGTCACTCCGTTTCCAGCATCCGGCGAGATGATCCAGACCGGAAGGCCATACCCGCTCTGACCCTGTACCGGGTTTACCGCGAAAGAGGATGAGATGATGAGGATCAGAGCCAGTGATTTAGAGATGCTCATGCATTTCAGTTTATAGGGCCGTTGCGTTCCAGTGTTTAAATTTAAGAAATTTCGACAACCTGTGCCCGCAGCGATGTTTATTTCGCCGCTTCAGCCTTTCCGGCGCCATTCCTGCCGGCTTCATAGATGCTCGCATTGAGCTCAAACCCGATCAGCAGCATCAGGGCGGTGAGGTTGACCCACATGATGATGACGATCAGGGTTCCCAACGATCCGTAGAAAGTGTTGTAATGGCTGAAGTTATCAATGAAGATGATGAAGAATTTAAAGGTCAGCACCGACAGTATCGCCGCCAGGACCGATCCGGCGGAGAAGAACGGGAAGCTTCCCCTTTTGGCGGGTGCCAGGTAAAAGATGCTGGAAAAAGCGATGAGCGAGGCCAGCAGGATGATGATCCACTGCCCGGTTTTCAGCATGAACAATGTGAAGTTATCGCTGATGATCCCTTTTTCTTCCATGAAAAAGAGCAGGTAGGATGAAACGGCCATGGCGCCGGCGGAAATGATAATGTTAATGGCCAGGATGAAGACCAGGATGAATGAAACCAGGATCCGCTGCACGAGCGGCCGGGTTTCGATGGAATGCGAAGAATGGTTGAATGCGTTCATGATCGCGATCACCCCGTTGCTGGCGAAGTACATGGAGATGACGAAGCTGACCGAAAGCAGCCCGGTTTGCTGCCGGGTGACGATATCCTCGATCGTGGAACGGATGGCGAGAAACGCCACGTCGGGCAGGATTTCACTCAGAACGACCATGATGTTTTCCTGAAGATTTCTGACCGGAATGTAGGGGATCATGGTGAACAGGAACAGGATGGCCGGAACAAAGGCGATGATGAACGAGTAGGTGATGGCATTGGCCCGGAGGCCGATGGAGCTTTTCTTCATCCCCTGAATAAAGAAAAGCCCCACATCATACAGGGGAACCCCGCGAAACCCGGGCAGGATGATCTTTCGGGTCAGCAGCAGAACGGGCACCACCACCGTTTTTGACAAGATCTGCCATTTTTCCTGGGCCAGGGTCCTCGCTTGATCAATCCATTTCATCCGGGTGCTGTTAAGAAACGGCTTTCAGGCTCATATCCAGGCTTTTGATATGATGTGTCAGCGCCCCTACCGAAATGAAATCCACGCCGGTTTCTGCATATTGCCGGATATTATCCAGGGTGATGCCGCCGGAGGCCTCAGTTTCAAATCGCCTTCCGATCAGTTCCACGGCTTTTCCAAGGTCGGCAGGGGAGAAGTTGTCCAGCATAATCCGGTCGACGCCCCCAATCTCCAGGACCTGCGACAATTCATTGAAATTGCGGACCTCAATCTCGATCTTCAGGCTTAATCCTTTCTGGTCGAGATAGCGCCGGACGGATTGTACGGCATTGGCGATCCCTCCGGCGAAATCGACATGATTGTCTTTGATCATGATCATGTCGTAGAGGCCCATCCGGTGGTTTTCCCCACCGCCAAGCTTCACGGCCGTTTTTTCCAGTTCCCGCAGCAGGGGCGTGGTTTTTCGGGTATCAAGAATGCGCGCGCCCGTGCCCTCGATGGCATCGGTCAGTTTGCGGGTGGCTGTAGCGATCCCGCTCATGCGCTGCATGAAATTCAAGGCCAGGCGCTCGCCGGACAGGATGGAACGGGAGCTCCCGCTTATCGTGAACGCGATATCGCCGCGTTTTACAGGCGTACCGTCCAGGATCAGCCTTGTAAAAACCAGCGAGGGATCCAGGATCCGGAACACCATTTCAGCAATCTCAATCCCGGCCAGGATCCCGTCTTCCTTGACGATCAGCCTCGACGTGCCGCGGGCGGATTCAGGTATGGTGGAAAGCGAAGTGTGGTCGCCGCTGCCCAGGTCCTCGGCCAGCGCCTGCCGGATGATTTCTTCTATGGTCATCTGCGCGTCGGTTTAGTTCCTTTTGTCCTCAAACTTCATCTTCTGAATGAGGAATTTATTGCTGACCCGGCGAAGGTGGATATATGCCTGTAGCGTTTTTCCGGCGGTTTGATATTCCGCGATGGCGAATCGGGAATGGGCATCCGTGGTCCCTGTCCGGATAATGGTGAATTTTTCCGGCGGGTTGTTCCTGAAGAAGTCTTTCATGATCATTTCGCCCTGGGCGACGCTGCAGGTATTGTCCTTTCCCGGGAAACTCAACTCGACGGTCTCGTTGAACATAGCGGCTACCTTTTTGGCATCTGCCGCTTCAATAGCCTGTACCACAGGGGAGAAAGGGTCATCCTGGGCGAAGGAGACCATCGGGATCACCAGGAAAAGGAAGACGAACAAACCAGGCATTCTCATGATCATACTTTGGACAAAAGTACCAAAATTATTCCGTTTTTAGTGGGTGTGCGGACATATCCGGGGAAGCGGTCATGAATTTGTTGTAATTTAGCCTAAAGATAAGAAAGATGAATATTCTGATCACCGGCGCCAGCAGAGGCATAGGTTTTGAGGTAGCTGGCCTGCTTGCGCAGGATCCGGGCAACACCGTATTGGCTATTTCCAGGTCAGAAGAGGGCTTGAAGCGATTGCTTTCCGGCCGGTTTCCCAACCTCAGGATTTTCCCCTTTGACCTCCAGGCCGGCGACTTAAAGCCCTTGCTGGAGCTGGCCCGCGGGTTGGATGGCGGGATCGATGCGCTGGTCAACAATGCCGGCAGCCTGATCAATAAGCCCATGGATGATTTGAGCGCAGATGACTTCGACCGGATGTTCGGCGTGAATGTGAAGAGTCCGTTTTTGCTGATTCAGGCATTGCTTCCGTATTTTAACCCGGGATCGCACATTGTCAACATCGGCAGCATGGGCGGGTTCCAGGGCAGTGTCAAATTCCCCGGTCTTTCGCTCTATAGTGCCAGCAAAGGCGCTCTGGCCATTCTGACGGAGTGCCTGGCGCTGGAATTGCAGGAACGGGGCATCTCCGCCAATTGCCTGGCGCTGGGTTCGGCACAGACGGAAATGCTTTCCCGGGCATTCCCGGGCTATCAATCACCATTGACCGCACGCCGGATGGCGGAATTCATCGCGGATTTCACGCTGAACGGGCACAAATGGTTCAACGGAAAGGTGCTGCCCGTGGCGTTGTCCACTCCATGACCCTTTAAATTGTTTTTTATGCGAGGAATTATCATAATACCCCTGATCCCCCTGTTGTTGTTCTGTTCGTCATGGCTTAGCGCCGGCACCGTAGAACGTGAATACACGTTTTCAGCGCCAATGGTTACCCGAATGGACGGCTGGAGCCATCTTCACCTTGAAGGAGCCCGGATTGCGGGCGAAACGGGCCGGCCACTTCTGCCGGTTTTTCCGGTCAAATTATTGCTTCCGCCGGGTGAAATCGCGGCATCGGTGTCTGTTATCTTCATGGAAGAAGAAATACTGTCCGGCAAGCATATCCTCGCTCCGGCCCAGGCCTGCCGGCCCCTTTCATATGCGGGCGACAGCGAATGGTTCATCGATCAGGAATTGTATCAGCGCCGCACTCCATATCCCGAATCACGGAATCACACCGTCAGGACCCACTTTCTGAACGGATCGGGCATAGCGCTGTCATATTTCACCCCGGTTCGATACTATCCGGCCGACAGCGTTGTTTCCTGGTTTAAAAAGGTGAAAGTCGTCATTGCGACGCAACCCGATCCGAATTCCAGGGAACACCTGCAGAATTTCTATCCTGCCGTTTCAAAAAGGAATCTGCTGGAAAGCATGGTTCAAAATCCGGAAATGGCCGGCGTGTATTACTCCGGGCGTGAAAACCGTTCTCCCGGGTACGATTACCTGATCCTCACATCCAGCCAGTTCGCCGCCGAATTTGATACCCTGGCCCTTTTCTACCTGCCGCGGGGCATTAAAACCGAAATCCATACCAAGGAACAGATCAGCGCCACTATGGCTGGTTCCGACCTGCAGGAGAAGATCCGCAATTTCATCATCCAGGAATACCAGAACGAAGGAATTCAATATGTGCTGATCGGCGGCGACGCAGAGATCATGCCCTACCGGGGGTTCTACTGCCAGGTTTTGTCGGGAGGGAGCTATTACACCGATAATGGCATTCCCGCCGACCTGTATTATTCCGCCCTCGACGGTAACTGGAATACGGATGGCGATAATTTATGGGGCGAGCCCAACGAAGATGATCTGTTCCCGGAGCTGGGCGTGGGCAGGATGCCCTTCAGCGACAGCGGGGATTTGCAGAACATGCTGCACAAGACCATGCGGTACCAGTCCGACCCCGTGGAAGGCGAACTGACCCGTCCGCTGCTGGCCGGGGAGCATTTATACAACAACCCATTGACCTGGGGGTCGGATTATATGCGCATGCTGGTAGGTCTGCGCACCGTTCACGGGTATACGACCCGCGGCATTCCGCCAGCCCATCCCAGGGATACTTTATACGACACCACAGGTTACTCCTGGACAAAAAGCGTACTTATGGCCCGGATCAATGCCGGCCGGCCCTGGGTCCATCATACGGGCCACGCCAGCCAGATCACCGTGATGAAGATGAATATCTATGACATCACCAGCCAGAACTTTGCCCAGGCCAACGGCGTGGACCACAGTTTTCCGGTCGTGTATACCCATGGCTGCGATTGCGGCGCGTTCGACGCCTCGGATTGTATCGGAGAACGGATGGTCACCATTGATAACTTCGCAGCCGCTTTTATCGGCAATTCACGCTATGGCTGGTTCAACGAGGGAACCACTGACGGCCCTTCTCAGCATCTGCACCGGGAGTTCATGGATGCGCTCTACCGCGACAGCCTCTTCCACCTTGGATCGGCGCATATGAAATCCAAATCGGAGACGGCGCCCTTCGTGGAGATGGGAGAATGGGAACCCGGCGCCACCCGCTGGTGTTTTTATGACAACAACCTCCTGGGCGATCCCCTGATGGCTGCCTGGACCGATGAGCCCGCCCAGATTGAAGTTACATATAACCATTTGATCCCCATTGGAATACAGGATGTCCAGGTCAACATGTCCGGTTTAGCGGATGACCTGAGCGGCATAACCTGCAGCCTGTTCCGAAACGACACACTCTTCGGAACTACGCTTACCGGAGCCAATGGCCAGGCATTGATCCCCGCTGAGTATTTCCTGCATGAAGGACCGGTTTGGCTCGTGGTGACCGGTTACAATCTCCTGCCCCAATGGCATTCCCTGGAGGTCAGCGATTACTGGCTAGGCAACAGCACCGACTGGAGCGATCCGCAAAACTGGTTCAGCGGCACGGTTCCCGACCAGGACCGGGCCATCATCATCCCATCGGCTCCCCAGGGCGGGTTCTGGCCGCTGTCGAACAGCGGTTCACCCCGCAAATGCAGGGCCGTTCAGGTGGAGCCGGGAGCCGTTTTCAGCATCCAGCCGGGTGATTCATTCACCATTCACCAGCAATGATAGTTTTGCTATCTTTGCCGCGCGAAATCTGAGCGGACCCAGATGGCTACCGGCACCATTATCCATCCAGGCATTATCGAAAGCATTTCTGACGGCGTGATCAGGGTACGCATCCTGTCACGCTCTGCATGCAGCAGCTGCCAGGCTCAGAAATACTGTAACCTGGCCGAGATGGAAGAAAAAATCGTGGAAATCGACGACGATCATTCCACTGAATGGCGCGCAGGAGCACAGGTCATGGTAAGCATGCGGGAATCATTGGGTACAAAGGCAGTGATTCTGGGTTATGTTGTCCCGCTCTTTGTTCTGGTTGCCGCGGTTGCCGTATTCCTTTCGGTCATCCGGCACGAGGGACTGGCCGCCTTGCTCAGCCTGCTGATGCTGGGGCCGTATTATTTTGGGCTGTACCTCTTTCGGCACCGGATCAGGAAGGAGTTCAGGTTCAGGATAGAAGACGCTGAACAATAAGTCCTGAGAATTGTTAGGACTGGATCAGAGAAACAGATCATCGGATTTCATTAAATCGACTAAATAAACATCAGATCTACATGCTTTTGAAGAACTACTTTTTGTTTGGACTGGCCTTGTTGCTGGCGATCACTGCATCCGGGCAGGCGACCGGAAACGACGAAGGGCCTTTGGTGACCAAAGCCGCCTATTTTGACATCACTCCCCCATTGCGGGATATGCCCATCATCCTTCCGGGCGAGCGCGACAGATCCTGGAAAGACAACATCATTGAAAACAAGTCCATGGAAGATGATTTCCGGAACAAGGAGATCGATCTACCTGCAGATTTTACCGATCCGGTCCTGCAGACCCAATATTCCTCTTCCCGTGAGATTACCGGTCCAATCGTCAATCACGACGGAGTAGGCAACGTCAACGGGGTTTATCCTCCGGATACCGACGGCGATGTGGGCCCCAACCATTATTTCCAGATGATCAACCTGTCGTTCGCTATTTGGGACAAACAGGGGAACCAGCTTTATGGTCCGGTCGACAACAGCACGCTCTGGAACGGCTTTATCGGACCGTGGACCGGGACCAACGACGGCGACCCCATCGTACTGTACGATGAGCTGGCCGACCGCTGGATGGCCTCACAGTTCGCCATCAATACCTCAAACGGTACGTACTGGCAACTGGTCGCCGTTTCGGCGACGCCGGATCCTTTAGGCGCCTATCACCGCTACGCATTCCAGATGCCGGCTTTTAATGATTATCCGAAGCTCTCGGTCTGGCCGGATGCCTATTACGCTACATTCAACATGTTTGGAAGCTACACAAGGGTAGGGGTGGCCGCCTTCGAGCGCGATTCCATGCTTGCCGGCGTTCCCGATGCCCGTATGGTCTATTACAACCAGCCTTCCGGCACCTTCAGCATGCTTCCGGCCGATTTCGACGGCACCCCGCCACCGGCAGGAGCGCCATGTTATTTCGCCCACCTGAGGACATACTCTAACCAGAACCTAGAGATCTATGAATTCGATGTGGACTGGAGCAATCCGGCCAATTCATCCTTCACCCAGGTTGCCACGCTGCAGCCGGCATCCTTCAACCCCAATCTGAACGGAATTCCGCAACCCGGCACATCGACCCGTCTCGACGATCTGGCCGTTATGATCATGTTCAGGCTTCAGTACCGCAATTTTGGCGATTACCAGACCCTGGTGGCCAATCATACGGTCAACGCCGGCAGTGGCCGGGCGGGGATCCGCTGGTATGAACTGCGCAAGGAAACCGATAACTGGTACATTTACCAGCAGGGAACTTATGCGCCGCCAGATGGGGAGAACCGCTGGATGGGCAGCATCGCCATGAACGGCAACGGGGATATCGCCCTGGGATTCAGCCGGGCCAGCTCGGTTACTTATCCCTCTGTCTACTATGTAGGCAGGCGAGCCAATGCACCACTCGGAGAGATGAACCTGGATGAGATCGCCATCGTGAGCGGAACCGGCTCCCAGTCGGGAATAGAGCGCTGGGGCGACTACTCCTGCCTCTCGGTCGACCCATCCGATGATACGACCTTCTGGTTCACCACCGAATATCAGCGCAGCGGCTGGAAGACGCGCATCGCCTCTTTCGATTTCGGGCCCATCCTTCCTCCGGATATTTATGCCGGCAACGACACGACGATTTGCGCGGCATCGGCTTTTTATGCCAACACCGCCACAGCATTGTACCAGCAATCGGTCTTCTGGCAGACCTCAGGCGACGGATTCTTTCTCGATCCTTACGCGGTGCAGGCTACTTATCTGCGCGGCCAGCAGGACATGGAATCAGGGCAGGTAACCCTCTGGGTGGATGTCGACGGGTATATCCCGGGCCAAACCGACTCGGATACGCTGCTGCTGACCCTATCGCCCAAGGCAACGGCCAATGCCGGACCCGATTCCACGATCTGCGCCGGGGAAAGCATCCAGCTGAGCGGGACGGCCATGTACCACAATGCCCTATTCTGGAAAGCCGACGGTGATGGTATTTTTGATAATGATTCGATCCTCACGCCGGTTTATACCCCCGGCACTGAGGACATCACCCGGGGTTATGTATGGCTCAGAATGTTCGCTTATGATTCGCTGCCCTGCGCCGGTTCCGCATCCGACCGGGTAAAAATTACCATCGACCAGTGCACGGGTATCTTTGAGGAACAGGAAAGTGGGTTCGCCCTGAGCGTCATTCCCAACCCGGCCACCAGCCAGCTGAATTTCCGTGTCAGCGGCCTGGAAGGTGTGCATGACCTGACACTCTCACTGGTGAATAACCAGGGAATGGAAGTTTTCAAAATGAAAATCCCGGTAAATGGCGGCTTCTATGCTAATTCCATGAATATTGAGCGTTTCCCGAAGGGAATCTATTATATGAAAGCCGCATACCAGGGCATGCAGGTGACCAATAAGGTCATTATCCAGTAATCCCGCAACTCTTTTTCCCGCACCGGGCCCGACCATGTACCCGGAATTCGGAAACCTTCTTTATATGCCTTCCAAATTAATCAGGATCAGGCAATTTAGAAGGTTTCTAAATTTTTATAGAAATCAATGATTTTCAGGGTATTTATATGCCTTCTGCTTAGATACCTTTCTGGTTCCGCATTAAATTATTGATAATCAACAAGTCGCCAATTGATCGATTTTGGCTTTTATCTGTTATTATTTTAACAATTGTTCCTATTTTTGCCCGGCACAACGCCCTTAAGCCCGGACTTTCGGGCAGATATGAACACTAAAATCGAACAGAACGGTGAACAGTGTATTGATCTTTGCTATCGTGTCGCTCAGTGCGATCGGCCTGGTGGCCGCAGTGGTCCTGTATTTCGTCGCCCAGAAATTTAAAGTGGTCGAAGATCCGCGCATCGGCGAGGTGGAGGAATCGCTGCCCGCTGCGAACTGCGGCGGGTGCGGATTTGCCGGCTGCCGGAATTTTGCCGAAGCGCTGGTCAGACAGGCAGATGATGTGCACTCCCTGGAAGGTTTGAACTGCCCGGTCGGCGGGTCGGATGTGATGAAGAAGGTCGCCGCCATACTGGGTCTCGAGGCAGCAGAAGCTGAGCCCATGATCGCGGTGATCCGATGCAATGGCTCGTTTGCCCATGCTCCTTCCAAAGTCCAGTACGACGGGCCGGCGACTTGCGCGTTTGCCCACAACCTGTACGCGGGAACCAGTGGCTGTGCCTTTGGCTGCCTCGGACTGGGCGATTGCGTGGCAGCCTGCACCTTCGACGCGATCCATATGGACCCCGAAACTGGGCTTCCGGTCGTGAATGACAAATGCGTGGCCTGCGGCGCTTGTGTCAAGGCCTGCCCGCGAAACATCATAGAACTGAGACCCAAAGGCAAAAAGGACCGCCGGATCTACGTCTGCTGCGTTAACAAAGAAAAAGGCGGACCGGCCCGTAAGAACTGTTCGGTGGCCTGCATCGGCTGCGGCAAATGCGTCGAGGTGTGCCCGTTTGACGCCATCATCCTGGAAAATAACCTGGCCTATATTGATTTTGATAAATGCAAACTGTGCCGGAAATGTGTTGAAGTCTGCCCTACGGAAGCCATCCACGAGCTTAATTTCCCACCCAGGAAAGTGAAGGAAAGTGATGCGGCTTCACAGGAAGGACAGGTATCCCCGACGGCCGTTGCCGTGGAGAAGAAAGCCAGGCCGAAAGATACGGGTGAAGCCACCCCGCCATCAGAAAACTAATTGAAGAATTTGAAATCCTGATCAGATGCCAGCCTTGAAGACATTCCGCTCCGGGGGCGTACACCCGCCCGAAAACAAGTTATCGGAGCATCGTGCCGTTGAAGTATTCCCGCTGCCCAAACAGGTCAGCATTCCACTGAATCAGAACCTGGGCGCGCCGGCCACGCCGCTCGTCGCCAAAGGGGATGTCGTGAAGGTGGGCCAGCTAATCGCCAAAGGGGAGGCATTCATTTCTTCCAACGTTCATTCTTCCGTATCGGGAAAAGTGCTGAAGATAGATGAAATGATCGATCATACTGGCTACCGTAAAAAAGCGGTGGTGATCAATGTGGAAGGTGATGAGTGGGTGGAAACGATAGATCGCAGCACGGAACTTAAAAGCGACATCAGCCTGAGCCGGGAGGAGATCATCAAAAAGATCCAGGAGATGGGTATTGTCGGCCTGGGCGGTGCGACTTTCCCCTCGCATGTCAAACTGATGGTCCCGGAAGGCAAGAAAGCGGAATATCTGATCATCAACGGGGTGGAATGCGAGCCTTATCTTACCGCCGACCACCGGCTGATGCTGGAAAAGGGAGCGGAGGTGATGACCGGCGTGCGCATCCTGATGCGCGGTTTGGGCGTCGAAAAAGCCATCATTGGCATTGAAAACAATAAGCCCGATGCGATCGCCAACTTGCGAAAACTTGCCACCGGTTATCCCGGCATTTCGGTCCAGGGCCTCAGAGTGAAATACCCCCAGGGGGGAGAAAAACAGCTGATCAATGCCTTGCTGGGCCGGGAAGTGCCTTCCGGGAAACTCCCGATCGAGGTTGGTTGCGTGGTCAACAACGTGGGTACAGCATTCGCCGTTTACGAAGCCGTCCAGAAAAACAAGCCGCTGATCGAGCGCATCGTAACGGTTACGGGAAAGACCGTCGGGCAGCCTTCCAACTACCTGGTGCGCATCGGCACGCCCATCCAGGAACTCCTGGGAAGATCCGGCGCCGACATCGAGCGCACGGGCAAGGTTGTCAGCGGCGGCCCCATGATGGGCAAAGCGCTGAATTCACTGGAAGTGCCTGTAGTTAAAGGTACTTCCGGCGTGCTGCTGTTCGACCGGGAGCATACCCTCAGGGCTGAGCTCAAACCGTGCATCCGTTGCGGCCGGTGCGTGCAGGTCTGCCCGATGGGCCTGGAACCTATCCTCCTGGCACAGTACTCCGCAAGGGAAATGTGGGATATGGCTGAAACCAACATCATCATGGATTGCATGGAATGCGGTTCCTGTCATTATACCTGTCCTTCCGCCAGGCCTTTGCTCGATTTTATCCGCCTGGGCAAGTTTAAAGTAGGTCAAAATATCAGAAACAGAGGAAAAAAATAACATATGGGCTTAATCACAGTATCCGGTTCACCACACGTACATGCCGACCAGTCGGTCAATAAGATCATGTACGGTGTCGTGATCGCCATGATACCGGCCATGCTGGTGTCGGTTTATTTTTTCGGCCTGGGCGCAGCGAGGGTTATGCTGGTCTCGGTGCTGGCCTGTCTTTTCTTTGAATGGGTCATCCAGAAGTACCTGCTCAAGGGCCCGCTGACCATCAACGACGGCTCCGCGCTGGTCACCGGGATTTTGCTTGCCTTCAACGTCCCCAGTAACCTGCCGGTGTGGATCACGATCATCGGGGCGTTTGTTTCCATCGCCGTGGCCAAGATGAGCTTCGGCGGCCTGGGCAAGAACCCGTTCAACCCGGCTTTGGTCGGACGTGTTTTCTTGCTGATGTCGTTCCCGGTTCAGATGACGAGCTGGCCCGTTCCCAATCCCATTTTCGGCGGGCAGGCGGTCACAGACGCCATCACGGGCCCGACCACGCTGGGCATCCTCAAGGAGGGCCTGCGCGCCGGTCTGACCGTGCCCGAACTGAAAGCGCAAATGCCGGATTACGCGCTGGAGCTCATGGGTAACCAGGGCGGATCGCTCGGAGAGGTTTCCGCCATCGCGCTCATTCTGGGTGCCGTCTACATGCTGGCCCGCAAGATCATTACCTGGCACATCCCGGTATCCTACATACTGTCGGTGGTCATTTTCTCAGGCATTTTCTGGCTGATCGATCCCAACCAGTATGTCGATCCGTTGTTCCACCTGGTCACCGGCGGCATGATGCTGGGCGTCTTCTACATGGCCACCGATATGGTATCCTCACCCATCAATACACGCGGCATGCTCATTTTCGGAGCGGGCTGCGGCATCCTGACCATGGTCATACGGCTCTGGGGAGGCTATCCCGAAGGCGTTTCCTTCGCCATCCTCATTATGAACGCCTTCACACCGCTGATCAACAGGAGCCTTAAACCCAGGCGCTTTGGAGTTGCCGCTAAATAAACCCTGAAGGATATGGCAAAGAAAGAATCTTCACTCAAGAACATGATCATCTCCCTGGTGGCCATCACGTTCATCGCCTCCCTGGCCCTGGGCGGGATCTACAACCTGACCAAGGAACCGATTGCCCTTGCCGTCAAGGCAAAGCAGGAAAATGCCATCCGGGAGGTGCTCCCGGAGTTTGACCGCCTGGAATCGTACAAGACCATGCCGGCGAACGGCAAGGACTCGGTTGCGGTGCACAAGGCATTCCTCGGGGAACAATGGATCGGAACAGCCATCGCGAGCTATTCGAACATGGGCTACGATCCGACACAGATCCAGCTCATGGTGGGCATCCTTCCCGACAGCACGATCCGCGGGGTTTCCGTGGTGCAACAGAAAGAAACGCCGGGCCTGGGCACCAAAATGGCCGAACCGAAATTCAAAGACCAGTTTAACGGCATAAACCCGTTTATTTTCAAGGTTAAAGTAAAGAAAGATGGCGGGGAGGTGGATGCCATTACGGCAGCCACCATCAGCTCGCGCGCGTTTTGTGATGCGGTCGATCGCGCCATCCAGGTTTATCAAAAAGAAGGAGAATAGCCTTATGAATCAGCTGAAAAATTTTACCAAAGGCTTTATCAAGGACAATCCGATCCTGGTATTGCTGCTCGGGATGTGTCCCACGCTGGCTGTGACCACCTCCGCCATCAACGGCCTGGGGATGGGATTGGCCACCACATTTGTTCTGCTTGGTTCCAATACTGTGGTGTCATTGATCAAATCAACCATTCCGGATAAAGTTCGGATCCCCGCTTTCATCGTGGTCATCGCGTCTTTCGTCACCATCGTGCAGTTGGTGATGCAGGCCTACACCCCTTCACTTTATGATGCGCTGGGCATCTTCATCCCGTTGATCGTGGTGAACTGCATCGTCCTGGGGCGCGCGGAGGCGTTTGCCTCCAGGCAGAACGTACTTTCTTCCGCCATCGACGGCCTGGGTATGGGACTTGGCTTCACTTCAGCCCTGTTCGTGCTGGGCTCACTCCGGGAAGCATTGGGAAACGGCTCCATTCTCGGGTACAAATTTGTCGAAGGGGATGGCATCCTGGTCTTCATCCTGTCACCGGGCGCTTTTATCGCCCTCGCCTATTTCATCGCTTTTATGAACCGGATTAAGAAAACCGCTTAAACCTGGGATTATGGAATACATCATCATCATCATTTCGGCCATCTTCGTTTCTAACATCGTCCTGGCCCAATTCCTCGGGATCTGCCCGTTCCTGGGCGTTTCATCAAAGGTATCCACCTCGGTGGGGATGAGCGCCGCGGTTGTCTTCGTCATGGTTCTGGCCACCATCGTCACCTGGCTGATCTATCAGTATGTTCTGGTTCCTTTCGGGATCACCTTCCTGCAGACGATCAGTTTTATTCTGGTGATCGCTGCTCTCGTTCAAATGGTGGAAATCATCCTCAAAAAGATCTCACCGCCCCTCTACCAGGCGCTGGGCATTTTCCTTCCGCTGATCACGACCAACTGCGCCGTACTCGGCGTTGCCCTGCTGGTCCACGCCAAAGAATACAACCTTATGCAGAGTGTCGTATTTTCTTTGGCCAACGCCATCGGTTTTGGGCTGGCAATGGTTATCTTTGCAGGACTCCGCGAACACCTTGACCTGATGGGCATGCCCAAAGGGATGAAGGGAGTGCCGATCGCTTTGCTGACGGCAGGCATCCTGGCCCTGGCATTCATGGGGTTCAGCGGGCTGGTCAAATAAATGGAGCAGGAAGCAGTTATAACTTTTCGCAACGTACCCATCTTTCAGAAGGATGTGATGGTCTTCTCCGGGGCTTCACTTGAGGTTGCCCCGGGTGAGTTTGTTTACCTGATTGGCAAGACCGGCACGGGGAAGAGTTCTCTTTTAAAAGCCATGTATGCGGAGATCCCGGTCCAGGAAGGTGAAGCCCGCGTCGCCGGGTACGACCTGATCCGGATCCGGCCCCGGGAAATCCCCTTCCTGCGCCGCAAGCTCGGGATCGTCTTCCAGGATTTTCAGCTGCTGGGCGACAGGAATGTGGAAGAAAACCTCATCTTCGTTCTGAAAGCCACCGGATGGAAGAATAAAAAACAGATGGCGGAACAGATCAGCGTGGTGCTGAACAAGGTTGGACTGTCGACCAAGGGTCATAAAATGCCGCACCAGCTTTCCGGAGGCGAGCAGCAGCGGCTGGCGATCGCCAGGGCCCTGCTCAACGATCCTCAGCTGATCCTGGCCGATGAGCCCACCGGAAACCTGGATCCGGAAACTTCACGCGACATTATGAGGCTGCTCTTTGAAATCAGCACTTCCGGGAGGGCTGTCCTGATGGCAACCCATAATTACCTATTACTTAATGAATTCCCCTCAAGGATCATCCGCTGCGAGGGAGGAAGGATTCACGGATTATAGACCAGGTCGATCAGGCGCCCGCCATTGACCTGGTTGTCGTACTTTTCCTTTAACAGATCGGCCCTCAGGGCGGCTTCCTCCAGTGTGAATTCCTTTCCGCTGAGCTTGTTCAGCTTGGTTTTGATTTCCCCGGGCGAGTTGCCCGTTTCACATAATGCATCCAGCGCGGTTCCCCTGATCATTTCGTCGTTGACCAGGCAGAACCGCCCATTGTACAGGGTGTTTAACAATTTCAGCTTCAACCCCGTAGCCTGGAAGGTCACCAGGATGTTCACCTGTGCGTTCCGGATCAGGTCAAACATCTTCTCATCATCCGGATTGGCGATGAGCATGATGTTGGGCCTGGATTCGACCAGACGGCGAAATTTTTCCCTGGGTTTCATCCCGGCGATGATCAGGGGCATGCTGATGTCGTCGAACACTTTGGTAATGAGGAAGGTGGCGGCATACTCATTCTCAGATATTTCCAGGTTGCCGTGGTAGAGGGCGTAATCCCCGTTACCCGGCAGGATGGAAACCTTATCGTTCGCGTGGAAACTGGGCAAATGAAAGATCCGTTTTCCCGGAAAGTGCTCCTGAAGATATTGGGTATCGTGCTGTGATACGGCGAGCATCAGGTCGGCGTGGCGCAAAACTTTCTGGTAGAGGCGAAGTTTGAAACTGGCCAGCAAAAAGTAGACCTTGTTTCGGATGTTCCCGTCAACCTTGAAGAGATTATAGTAATACCTGTGCTCAATATTGCTTTCGCGATAAACCTTCGTTTTGTCTTTCAGCCGGGGATCGTCGATATAAAAACAACTATGCAGGCCTTCGAATAAAACCGGATAATCATCACGGCACAACCGGTCGATCAGCTGTTCCGATTTGCGGCTGACCACGATGTAGGGTTTATGGCTGAAAGCGGAGACCAGGCCGGTCCTCCTGGGGTAATAATGAACCTCCCGGCAGAATTTTTCCAGTTCGGCGGCCCGGTCCCTCCCTGGGTATTCGAAGCAATGCAAATGGATTTTAATCCCCAGCTCGTGAAGGGTTTTCAGTTTGTAATATACGTCGATGACGCCCCCGTAATTCGGGGGATAAGGAATATCAAAGGCGACAATATGGAGATGCTTATCGGGCATAGGGACCATAAACCTGCATCAATGCCTTTTTTTCATTTTCCCAGCACAGTTCTGAAGCGGCAAATTTAAGGTTTTCTTTCCATTCCGCAATCCGTGCAGGGTTTCCGGTCATTTCCCTGATCCGCCCGGCGATGTGTTCCGGGTCGTGGTTGTCGATAAACATCCCGATTTCGTATGAATTGATGATCCTGCTGATCTCCGGAAGCCGCGAGGCCAGGACGGGGACCCGCGCCTGGATGTAATCGAACAGCTTGTTGGGCAGGCTGAAACGGTAATTGATATTCGTATCCTTATCGATGGATAATCCCACATCGGCATGGACGGTATAGCGGTACAGCTCATCATAGGGCAGCCTGGGAATGAAACGCACTTTTTCATCCAGTTGCAATGAGGCCGAAAGGTCTTTCAGGGACCCGATGACATCGCCTCCCCCGATGATGAGGAGCAGGTGATCGTCAAGAAGACGCATGGCCATGATGGCTTCTTCGGCCCCGCGCTGGATATTGATGCCGGCGCCCTGGAGGAGCACGATCCGGCGGTCTTCCGGCAGGCCGAGTTCCGCCCGGCTGCGATCGATCCGGTAATCCCTGGAATAAGGCACATTCCGGACCGTCACGACCTCCACGCCGTATAGCTTCCGGAAAATCTCCGCCAGGGAATCATTGACCGTGATCATTTTTTTCAGCTTCGGAACGATCCGGCCTTCGATATACTTCCAGATCCGTTGTTTTTTCGGACGATGGATGAGTTCCGGCACCTCCGTGAAATGTTCGTGGCTGTCATAGACCAGTGGCAACCCCTTTAACCGGGACACAAGGTAATTGGGCAAAAGCGTGTCGAGGTCGTTGGAAACGAGCAAGCCTGCTTTGCGCGCCAGCAAAAAGAAGAACAGGCGCAGGTTGAATTCGGCATAAAACAGCGGCCCTTTTTCGAAAAGCAGGCACATCCGGTGCATTCGGTAAGGTTTGGTCGCCAGTGGGGCGGAATCCCTTTTCTTTCTGCCTGCCAGAACGACGTCAAAGCCCATTTCCCGCAAGGTGGAGCAGGTGCGGTCGACCCGCTGGTCCGTGTTCAGGTCATTGATTACCGATACGATAGCTCGACGCAAGGATGAGTGCTTTATCTCCGGTGGCTAAATTAGCACAATTCATCAACATTTGATTAAATTTGATCTTTCATAGAACCGCTACCATGGAGATCATCCGGCATTATCCGCTGAAAAAGTGCAATACCTTCGGGATCGAAGTCTTTGCTGACGCATTTGCGGAAGTGCAGACCACCGGCGAACTGCTGGATATACTGAGCAGCGGCTCGGTGCAGTCACGAAAATTACTGTTCCTGGGCGGAGGCAGCAATATATTGTTTCTGGGTGACTTCAAGGGTATGGTGGTTAAAATCGGAATGAAAGGGCTGGAAATCATTGCTGAAGACGATGACATCGTTCGGATCAGGGTGGCTGCCGGGGAGGACTGGGACGGCCTGGCAGGATATTGCGCCGGGAAGGGCTGGGGCGGCCTGGAGAATCTTTCGGGCATACCCGGGCAGACAGGCAGCAGCCCCATCCAGAATATCGGCGCCTACGGGACGGAGCTTAAAGATCATTTTATCAGCCTTGAGGCCATCAATACCTGTAACGGGGAATTAACCCGGTACGACCGGGAACAATGCCGGTTCGGATACCGCGACAGCATATTCAAACGCGCCCTGAAAGGAAGGATGGTCATCACGCACGTTGTTCTGGAACTCCGCAAGAAACCGGAATTCAATCTTTCTTACCAGGCGTTGCGGCAACACCTTTCTGCTTTGCCCGACAACGGACTTTCCGTGATGAAGGTCCGGGAGGCGGTTCTGGCGATCCGGGCCTCCAAACTGCCCGATCCGAAAACCCTCGGCAATGCCGGGAGCTTTTTCAAGAACCCGGTTGTTTCGCGTGAGAAGCTGGATCAACTCAAAGAGCGGTTTCCGGCGATCGTATACTTTAATGCTCCCGCTTTGGCCTCTGCTTCTGTGGATGCCGGGCGACCGATAAAGCTGGCCGCCGGCTGGCTGATTGAGCAGTGCGGCTGGAGAGGCCACCGAAAAGGCGATGCCGGGGTACACAAAGACCAGGCTTTGGTTCTGGTCAATCATGGCCATGCCACCGGTCTGGAAATCATGTCATTATCAGAGGATATCCGGAAATCGGTCATGCAAAAATTTGGCGTCGAACTGGAGCGCGAGGTAAATGTTATCTGATTTTAGCCTATTTTTGGGTAAATGGATAAAAGCACCCTGAGATATTTCTTTTCCCGAACCTGGCATCGAAAAGAAGGGTTTATCTGGCTGGCTGCGCTGATCTGGCTTGCCCTGGATAACCCGGGCGTGCATCATTACACCCTGTGCCCGCTGGATAACCTGGGTTTCCCGTTCTGCCCGGGCTGTGGCCTCGGCCGGTCGATCGGGTTCCTGTTCCGCCTGGACGTGGAATCTTCAGTTGCGGCGCATCCGCTGGGAATCCCGGCGCTCATCCTGCTTCTGTGGCGGATCATAAAAGTGTTTTCCAGGAAAGAGTTCACAGTATTACCAACCTAAAAAAACCAAAATATTATGTCAAATTTCTACCAGTTTTTACCCGAATTGCAGGGCCGCGAACTGATGTTCGTCCAGGGCCTCACCAAGGACTACACGGACGACCAGATGATGAACTTTGCCAACATCTACCGGGCCCGGCGCAGGGACCCGCAACTGATCCTGCTCACCGCCCTCCTGGGCTTCGTGGGCTTCGCCGGTATACAACGCTTCCTGATCGGTCAGATCGGCATGGGCATATTGTATCTTTTTACCGCCGGCTTGTGTTTTATCGGAACGATCATCGACCTGATCAATTACCAGGATCTGGCTATGGAATATAACCAGCGCATGGCTACCGAGGCGGCGATGCTGGTGAAAAACATGTAGCAGGGATTTTTACCCGACTTTCAGGGCGCCGATCAGTTCCTTCACCGAAGAGATGTTGTGGCGCTGCAGATATTCTTCGATCCCGTCAAGAACCTTAACGGATACGGCGGGGTCGATGAAATTCGCCGTTCCTATCTGCACAGCGGTGGAGCCTGCCAGGATAAACTCAATGGCATCTGCCGCATTCATGATGCCGCCCATGCCGATGACCGGCACTTTTACGGCTTTGTAGACATCCCAGACCATGCGCAGGGCAATGGGTTTGATGGCGGGCCCGGACAAGCCGCCGGTAACCGTGCCCAGGATGGGACGGCGTGTTTCGGCGTTGATGGCCATGCCCAGGAAGGTGTTGACCAGGGAAACGGCGTCAGCCCCTTCATCTTCAACCACCCGGGCCATGTCGGATATACTGGTGACATTGGGCGATAACTTGACGATCAGCGTCTTGCTGCAGACGTTCCGAACCGCACGCGTGGCATCCCGCGCCGATTTCCGGTGGATGCCGAAAGCCATACCACCGGCCTTGACATTGGGGCAGGAAATATTCAGTTCGATCGCCTGAATATCTTTGAGCTGCTCCAGCTTTTCTGTTACCGTGACATAGTCCTCGATCGTGCTGCCGTTGACATTTGGAATAATGTGCGTATCGAAATTGCGGATGCGCGGGTAGATCTGTTCAATGAAGTAATCGACGCCTTTATTCTGAAGCCCCACGGAGTTGAGCATTCCGGAGGCTGTCTCCGCCATGCGCGGGTAAGGATTGCCTTCCCGGTTTTCCAGGGTGATCCCTTTGACAAAAATGGCAGAAAGCCGGTTGACATCCATGAAATCGAGAAATTCCTCACCATAGCCGTAGGTGCCCGAGGCGGTGGTCACCGGATTCTTCAGGTGCAGTTCATGAATATTGACGCCCAGGTCTACCATTTCAGATCGTTGATGTTGAATACAGGGCCTTCCGTGCACACGCATTTGTTACCGTTCACGGTTTCGGTAATGCAGCACAGGCATGCGCCAAATCCGCAGGCCATGGTGTTCTCCAGGGATACCTCGCAGGATACATTTTTTTGCCGGGCAATGGCTGCCACCGCTTTCATCATGGGGTCCGGGCCGCAGACCGCAAGATGAGTGAAGGGAAAAGGATCCCCGCTGAACACCGAATGCTGTGTGACCAGTCCCTTTTCGCCGGCCGAGCCGTCTTCTGTGGTCATCAGCACGGGTCCGTACCTTCCGAATTCTTCCCGGAGAACGATATCCTCTGCGGTCCTGCCTCCAAAGAGGAACGTGACCGGAATGCCTTTTTCATGCAGGGCCCGGCCCAGCAGGATGAACGGGGCGATGCCCGATCCGCCGCCAACGATGAGGACCGGTCCGGATTGAGGAACCCGGAAAGAGTTGCCCAACGGGTAAATGATGCTGATCTTATCCCCCACGCGGCTGCTCCCGAGCAACCGGGTGCCTTCCCCGATCACCTTGATGAAAAAACTTACTTTTCCGGATTGCGCGTCGGCGTCCAGAAAGGAAAACGGCCGGCGCAGGAATACTATGGGGGAGTTACTGACCTGCAATTCCGCGAAATGACCGGCCCGGATATCCGGCAAGCCATCAGGCGCTTGTAATTCGATGATGAATGAGCTGTAATTCAGCCATCTGACTTTCAGAACGGTGAAATCCTCAACGCGTTTCATTCCTTCTCAGCGGATGGTGTTTCTTCCGTTTCCGGGTTTTCCCGGCTTTCTTCCGGCTCTTCGGTGAAATCCAGGAGCCCTTTCTCGGCGAGCAGGTTGTACCAGCTGATGGCCTTCTTCATATCCGACGCATACACTCTTTCCGGGTCGTAATCCGGAACCACTGCTTCGAAAAAGGACCTGAGCTCGGCAGACGTGGCATTATTGTCCGGTCCGGGCTTTCCGCCGGTGTGTTCAAACATTTTGCGGAATACCTCTTTCAGGGGCAGATCTTCATCTTTTGTAGAGAAAATGGAGATTTCCTCCAGCGAACTGACCCGTTCATGGGCAAAAACCGGCATCCGCCTGCCGTCGGCAAGCGATTCCACGATAAAACCGGTTTTGGTCTGGGATAATAAATGAAACAGACCCGGTTTTCCAGAAATGGCCAATATTTTACTGAGATCCATGCTTATTTTTTTTTTGGCAAAAATAATTAAATCTTCCGGAGCCGGTCATCTTTTCAGGCAAAAGTCTGCAGGTCGTGCAGCCTTTTGTACAGGCCGCCCAGGTTCATGAGTTCTTCGTGCTTTCCCTGTTCCACGATCCTTCCCTTTTCCATGACCAGGATCTGGTCGGCGGATTTTATGGTGGATAAACGGTGGGCGATGACAATCGAAGTGCGGTCCCGCATGACTTTAAACAAGGCGTCCTGCACCAGTTTTTCCGACTCTGAGTCGAGGGAGGAGGTGGCTTCGTCGAGGATCAGCAAGGGGGGATTCCGCAGGATGGCGCGGGCAATGCTGATGCGCTGCCTCTGGCCGCCGCTCAGCTTGGTGCCCCGGTCGCCGATATTGGATTCGTAGCCTTCTTCCATGGCCATGATGAAGTCGTGGGCGTTGGCGATCCGCGCCGCCTCGAGGACCTGCTCCCGGCTTACGCCTTCCTTCCCGAAGACAATGTTGTTGTAAACGGTATCGTTGAACAATATGGATTCCTGGGTGACAATACCGGTCAGCGAGCGGAGGTCGTCGATGCGCAGGTCGCGGATATCATGCCCGTCGATAAGGATGGCGCCCCCGGTGGGATCATAAAAGCGGGGCAGCAGGTCGACCAGTGTGGTTTTCCCGCTTCCGGACGGCCCGACCACTGCAATGATCTTTCCTTTGGGAATGACCAGGTCGACATGCTGCAGCACCTCTTCTGAAGTGTACCGGAAGGAAATATCCCGGTACTCGATATTCTTTTCGAATGAGCGGATACGGATCGCGTCCGGGCGCTCCACGATGACCTCTTCCGCGTCGAGGATCTCGAAGATCCTTTCGGCGGACGCAATCCCTTTCTGGATACTGTAATATCCTGTCGTAAAGGACTTTGCCGGAGGGATAACCTGGGAGAAAATGACGATATAGGTGATGAAGACGGCGGCCGATATGGTGGCCGAGTCGCCCAGGACCAGCCTTCCGCCGAACCAGAGCACGATGATAATAACCACCGACGACATGAATTCGCTCAGCGGTGAGGAAAGGTCGCGCGTCCGGAAGATCCGGACCATCAGTTTTGAGTAGCTGCGGTTCAACTCCCGGAACCGTTCGTCGGAAAAACTGATGGCCGTGAATGCCTTGATGATCCTCAGCCCGCTGATCGATTCCTCGATGACGGCCAGCAGCCCCGCGAAGCGCGCCTGGCCGACCTTCGAAGTTTTCCTGAGCTTCCGGCCGATGATGCCGATGACATAGCCGGTGACCGGAAGGAGGATGGTCACAAAGATCGTCAGTTCCGGGCTCATAATGAACATGGTCACGTAGTAGGCAATGATGGTGACCGGGTCGCGGAAAATGATCTCCAGGTAGTGCATGATCGAAAATTCAACCTCCTGGACGTCGTTGGTGATCCGGGAGAGGATATCGCCTTTTTTGCGCTGGTTGTAAAATGAAAGCGGAAGGATGAGCAGCTTGTGGTAGAGCTCATCGCGGATATCCCTTACGGCATGAACCCTCACTTTGACCAGGAAGAACATGGCCAGGAAACGGAACAGGTTGCGGAAGAAGAAACTGATGAATAAAAAGACGCAAATGAAGACCAGGGCATTGATCTTGCCCTCGCTCATGATCAGGTGGCTGATGTGGTAATTGAGGAACTCCATGACGGCTTCGGAGCTCAGGCTGAATTCCGGCCGGGTTTGCACCAGTTCCTCTCTTCCGAAAAGCAGGTTGAGGAAGGGCACCATCATGACGAAAGAAACCAGGGAAAACAGGATCACCATGAGGTTGGACACCAGGTTCAGAAGCGCATAGACCCAGTAGGGCTTGATATAAGCCAGTATCCTTAGGAATTTCTTCATGAGGCAGCTCCCACTATGTCAGATGATTACGATCCCGGTGTAGTTTTCCGGCGTGAGGCTCCGGAGTTCGGCTTTCACGTCTGCGGATACTTTGAGTTTGTCGATGAACTCATGCAGTATTTTCTGATCGATCGCCTTGCTGCCCCGCGTGAGATCTTTCAAAGCCTCGTATGGATTCGGGTAATTCTCTCTTCGGAGTATGGTTTGCATCGCTTCTGAAATGACCGCCCAGTTCTGCTGCAGGTCGGCCCGGATCTTTTCCTCGTGGAGGATCACTTTGTCAAAGCCCTTGAGCAGCGATTTTATGGCGATGAGCATATGGCCCATGGGTACGCCGATGTTCCGGACCACAGTGGAATCGGTGAGGTCGCGCTGCAGGCGGGAAATGGGAAGCTTCTCCGAAAGATGCCCGAAAATGGCATTGGCAATGCCCAGGTTGCCTTCGGCATTCTCGAAATCGATCGGGTTGACTTTATGCGGCATGGCCGAGGAACCGACCTCCTTGGCTTTTACCTTCTGCTTGAAATAGTCCATCGAGATATAAGTCCACATATCCCGGGAAAGATCGATCAGGATGGTGTTGATCCGTTTCAGGTTGTCGAAGAACGCAGCCAGGTTGTCATAGTGCTCGATCTGGGTCGTGGCTTTCTGCCGGGACAGGCCGAGCTTCTGGCTGACGAACTGGTCGGCGAAGGCGGCCCAGTCGATTTGCGGATAGGCTGCGTGGTGCGCATTGAAATTGCCGGTAGCCCCTCCGAATTTTGCGCTGAATGGAACGGTTTTCAGCAGGGCCAGCTGGTTGTTCAGCCGCTCCACGAACACCAGGATCTCTTTACCCAGACGGGTGGGGGAGGCGGGCTGGCCGTGCGTTCGGGCCAGCATGGGCACTTCTTTCCACTCCCTGGCCTTCTTCATCAGGATGTCGGTCAGCTCATGGATCATGGGCAGCAGCACATCGTTGCAGGCCAGTTTGGTGGCGTAAGGGATGGATGTATTGTTGATATCCTGGCTGGTCAGGCCGAAATGAACGAACTCCCGGTATTTTTTCAGACCCAGCTTGTCGAATTTCTTCTTGACATAATATTCCACCGCCTTGACGTCGTGGTTGGTGGTCTTTTCGATCTCCTTGACGTCGTCCGCGTCTGAAAACGTAAAATTCCGGCTGATGGCCCTGAGGTCTTCGAACAGGTTTTTATCGAAGTCGCTGAGCTCAGGTAAGGGTATTTCGCACAATGCGATGAAATACTCTATTTCGACGAACACCCTGTAATTGATGTAAGCCGCTTCAGAAAAGAAGTATGCGAGCGCCTCTGTCTGCTTGCGGTACCTGCCATCGATCGGGGAAATTGCATTTGAAGGCGTCAGTTCCATGGTTTGGTCATTATTGATTCATCGGGTAAATATAAATACAAACGTTTCGAAATGTCAATTATTTGAATGTTTTTTTTTCGCCCTGAATTTGCTTATTTTCGTGGTATTGACGGTTTATGGAGAACATCCGGAATATATTGATCAGGTACTGGGGGCATGCTTCCTTCCGGCCCATGCAGGAGGAGATCATCCAGTCCGTCCTTCAGGGCAGGGATACGCTGGCCCTGCTTCCTACCGGCGGCGGGAAATCGGTTTGCTTCCAGGTGCCGGCCCTGGCCATGCAGGGGATTTGCCTGGTGATCACCCCCCTGATCGCCCTGATGAAGGACCAGGTAGAGAACCTGAAACGAAAAGGGATCAAGGCGGTGGCCGTTTATTCGGGAATGCACCGGCAGGAGATCCAGGTCGCGTTCGACAACTGCATGTTCGGCGATTACAAGTTCCTGTATCTATCCCCGGAGCGCCTGCAAACGGAACAGTTCCGGCTGGTGCTCCAAAGGCTTAAGGTCTGCCTGCTGGCCGTGGATGAGGCGCACTGCATCTCCCAGTGGGGTTATGACTTTCGCCCGCCGTATCTTCAGATCGCAGAAATCAGGCAGCATCTGCCCAAAGTGCCGGTCCTGGCTTTGACCGCCACGGCTACGCCTGAAGTGGTTAAAGATATCCAGAAGAAACTGGAATTCAAAGCCGAAAACGTTTTCCAGAAGAGTTTTGAACGGAAGAACCTGACCTATGTCCTGGTCAGGGAAGAGGATAAACTCGGGCGTCTGCTCCGCATCCTGAAAAAAGTGCCGGGCCCCGGTATCATTTACGTCAGGAACCGGAAGAAAACCGTGGAAACTGCATTATTCCTCAATAAGAACGGTATCCGGTCGGATTTTTACCATGCCGGGGTCGATGTACATGCACGCAGCCGGAAGCAGGAGGCCTGGCTCAGAGAGGAAAGCCGCATCATGGTGGCGACCAATGCGTTCGGCATGGGCATCGACAAGCCTAACGTAAGGCTCGTGGTGCACCTTGACCTGCCCGACAGCCTGGAAGCTTACTTCCAGGAAGCGGGCCGCGGAGGGCGCGATGAAAAACGGTCGTATGCCGCAATGCTGTTCCATGAATCGGACCTGCTCCGTCTGAAACAAAACCTGGAGCTGGAGTTTCCGCCGGTGGAACGGATCAGGGCGGTGTACCAGGCCCTGGGCAACCATTTCCAGTTGCCGGTGGGCAGCGGCAAGGATGAGCGCTTCGATTTCGACCTCCATGCATTTGCCCGCAATTTCGGATTCAACCCGGTATTGGCTTACAACGCCCTGCGTTTCCTGGAGCGGGAAGGCTACCTGATGATGAACGAGGGCATGGAATCGCCGTCCAGGATCCATTTCGAAGCCGGCCGGGAAGACCTGTACCGATATCAGGTCGAACACCAGTCGCATGACGCCTTCATCAAACTGCTGCTGCGTTCCTACTCCGGAGTATTTACTGAATTCGTGCCGCTGAACGAGGCGGAACTGTCCAAGCGTGCAGGCCTGAAGGAGGCTCAGGTCGTGGCCTTGCTGGAGCAACTGCAGCGGGCCGGGATCCTGAGCTATTCTCCCCGGCCGGCAAAGCCCCAGGTCATTTTCACGACAGAGCGGCTGGACCAGGCAAACCTGCACATATCCCCGGAAAACTACCATGAGCGCAAGCGCCAGGCACAGATCAGGCTGGACGCGGTCACCGACTTCGTGAAATCGGACGACACCTGCCGCAGCCAGCTGCTGCTGCGGTATTTCGGGGAATCCACGGCTCCCCGCTGCGGCCGCTGCGATGTATGCCTCGAGCGGAACAAAATGAAGCTGAATGAACTGGAGTTCGACCAGATCAGCCAGATGGTCCGTGACCTGCTGGGCCAGCGACCGATGACCCTGCCCGAGATTTTCTTTGAAGCAAAAATTTACCCGGAGAACCAGATTATACAGGTGCTGCGCTGGCTGGTCGACAAAGGGGCGGTCACACGGGATGAGCAGCAGGTGTACCGGATCAGGAAACAGTTCAGGATTCGTTTTTAACAAGAGAGGAGCAATCTATGAAACTGGACCGGTCTTTTTATACCCGGGAGGATGTGGTGCGGGTCGCACGCGACCTGATCGGCAAATGGCTCATCACGGATCTCAATGGTGAAGGGATCACGGCCGGCATGATCACGGAAACGGAAGCCTATGCCGGGGTTTCCGACAGGGCTTCGCATGCGTACCTCGGCCGACGGACGGCGCGTACGGAGATCATGTTCCGCGAAGGCGGCTGCGCATACGTTTACCTGTGTTATGGAATTCACTCGCTGTTCAACGTCGTGACGAACAGGGACGGAGTCCCTGACGCCGTCCTGGTCCGGGGGATCCTGCCCATGTCAGGGCTGGAGATCATGCGGTCGAGAAGAGGAGGCAACGGCCCGGTTAAACTGAACGGCAGAGGGCCAGGCCGCGTTTCGGCCCTGCTGGGCTTACATTATGTACACAGCGGGACCGATCTTTTGAGTGATAAGATCTGGATTGAAGACCGGGGTATGGTTATACCGGATGAGGGAATTTTTGTGGGTCCCAGGGTGGGCATAGATTATGCCGGGGAAGACGCCGCCAGGCCCTATCGTTTCCTGCTCAGGACTGACATCATCTCCGGGCAATAAAAAAACCGGCCTTGCTGACAGGGCCGGTTTTTATCACTTCGAAAAGGAAGTTTATTTCACCGTGTTGGAGAGGTCGGCGCCGGCTTTGAATTTCACCACCTTCTTGGCAGCGATCTTGATTTCCTTGCCGGTCTGCGGATTCCTGCCTTTTCTTGCGGCTCTTTTGGCAACTGAGAAGGAGCCAAAGCCAACCAGAGCGACCCTGTCATTTTTCTTGAGGGCTTTCATGGTGGTGCTCACGAATGCTTCCAGGGCTTTCTTGGCATCGGCCTTGGTCATCCCGGTTTCTTTTGCCATTGCATCGATTAATTCTGCTTTGTTCATGTTTGTAAGTTTTTAAGGTTAACGTTACATAAAACGTTACAAAATTAAGCCAACCAGTAAAAAAGTCAAGCGAAAAGCCCGCAAATGCTTGAAAATGTTAATAAAACCGGGTGTTTGTTAATAAATCCATCGCTTAAAGCCTCTATTCTCTAAGGATACAGCGATTTTATTGTACTAAACCCCCGTCTTCCAGTCAGATTCGATCCGGAATCCGTTCAGGAATTCCGCTACTTTCATCACCTTTTTACCGGCAAGCTGCAGTTCTTCCAGATAGATCGTTCCACCGGGCGTGGTCACGCCCAGCATTTGTTTCCGGTCGGTGATGACGGTTCCCGGCGGGAGCCAGCAGTAGTCTCCGGACTGTGTGCAACGGTAAATCTTTACGGGAAATTCCGCACCCGAAGGGTCTTTGAACACCGTGAACGCAGCGGGATACGGGCTCAGTCCACGGACCTTGTTGAATACTGATTCAAGGCCTGCCTGCCAATCGATGCGGCAGTCATCGCGGAACAGCTTGGGCGCCGGTTTCAGGGTCCGTCCGGCCGGGATGAGCAGGTCCTGCTCCCGGGGCAGGAAATCGCCGGATTCGATGGCGCGCACGGTTTTAAGCACCAGGGCGGCTCCCGCAATTTTCATCCGGTCGTGCAGTTCACCGGCGGTTTCCTCTGGTCCGATGCCGATCTTTTCCTGGAAAAGCACAGCGCCTGTATCGATTTCATGCCGCAGAAAAAAGGTGGTCAGCCCGGTTTCGGTTTCCCCGTTCATGATGGCGTGGTTGATGGGCGCCGCGCCCCGGTACTGGGGCAGGAGCGAGGCATGAAGGTTGAAGGTCCCCTTGGGCGGCATGCTCCATACGAGCTCAGGCATCATCCGGAATGCCACCACGATAAACAGATCGGCGTTGAGGCCGGCCAGTACACTCATAAATCCCGGGTCTCTGAGCTTCTCCGGCTGCAGGACCCTGATGCCTTTGGCTTCAGCATACTTTTTGACCGGGGGGCTTTGCATGACCTGGCCCCGCCCGGCGGGCTGGTCAGGCGCGGTGACAACGGCAGGTATATCATATCCTTCACGGTGCAGCAGGTCCAAGGCGTCGACCGCAAATTCTGGCGTTCCAAAGAAAATGATCTTCATGTGCAGCGGCGGATTAGGCCTCTAAGTTAACAATAATCCAAAAAAAACGCAGCGGTTGAATGGCCGCTGCGGTTCTTGTATCGTTGAGGGAATTTCGTTTTTGTTGCCTGTTTCTGCGGGTTACATTTTCCCTTTGGCCCGCGCGATGAATTTGTCGATCTCCCGGGCTTCGGTGCTGGTGGGATATTCGTTTTTTATCCGCTCATACAGCGAGAGCGCTTTTTTGTAATCATTCAGGATTTCATAAGTCAGTGCGGCTTTATTCAGGAACAGGGGGGTGGTGAAGTCGTTGATCTTCATTTCCGCCGCATCAAGGTATGCGCTGGCGGCTTTGGCAGCCTGGTTGGTCTCCAGGTATGCGTCGCCCAGGGCGCCCTTGGCCATGGGCCCGATGATTTCATCTCTGCCCTTGAAAGAATCCAGGTGGTCGATGGCTTCATTGAAATTGCCCTGTTTGAGGCTGATGATCCCGGCGTAATATTTGGCCAGGTTGGCGCTTTTGGTCATCCCGTAATCGTCGATGATCTGAAGAAATCCCGGATACATCCCATCTCCGTTCAGCGCGAGGTTCAGGGAGTCCATTTCGAAATACCGTTCTGCCATGAACATCTGCTCTTTCGCTTCCTGCTCACGCGGGGCCATGTAAAAGCGCTTGACGCCGAAAAACCCGAGAACTACGATCACGATGGCGGCGATAACAATCGTCAGGATCTTCTGGTTTTGCTCAATAAATTTTTCTGTCTTGCTCAGGGCTTCCTCTACCGCAACAATCCGTTCTTCTGTTTTGTCCTGCTTTTTGGCCATAATGATTGCTTTTTTAAATCAGGCTGCAAAAGTAAATCTTTTTCTTGATTTCTCAAACCGGAAAGAATTATTAACTTTGTCCAATACACTTGTTAAAATCAAATAGTTAAACATATGGGAAAAGGTGACAAAAAATCGAAGAGAGGAAAGATCGTCATTGGTTCATATGGAGTCAGAAGGCGCAAAAAAAACCGGAGCCGTAAGGCTGTGGTCATTCCTGAAGTGAAGAAGCCTGTAGAAGAAAAGCCGGTGAAGGCTAAAGCCTCGCCGAAGGCCAAAGCGGTTGCGGAAGAATTGCCCGCCGCGGAAGTCGCCGTGCCTCAGGAAGTGGAATCCAAGCCCGCCGCGAAGAAGAAAGCCCCGGCGAAATCCTCAAAGAAGGATAAGACCGGAGAAGAGGAGCCAAAGGCTTAATTTGTTCAATTTTATTTACCGGGGAATCTTTCCCCCGGGAAGAGCTGGCAGCGGGCTTAAAGGCTTTCTGCCAGTTTTTTATAGATACTGCCTCTTTCCTCAAAGTTCCGGAACAGGTCGTAGGATGCCGCGGCCGGCGAGAGCAGGCAGATCTTTCCTGCCTCGGTGACCTCCGGGATGATTCCGAAGGCTTCTTCCAGGCTGTTGACGGGCAGAAGCCTTTTTCCCGCCGCCGACTCAACCCGGAACAGCTCCAGCATCCTCTGCCCGGCCCGGCCCAGGAAGAAAAAATTCCGGATCCCGGAGACAGACAGCACATCGACCAGGTACTGATAATCGAGATTCCGGTCGTAGCCGCCCAGGATGAGCGTATCGGTATCCGGCAGGGCCCGGATCGCGGCAAGAGTGGCCTCGGGAATGGTGGCGATAGAGTCGTTGTAAAAATGGATGCCCCTGAATAATCCCACATACTCCAGCCTGTGTTCCAGGCCTGTAAATGTTCTGAGCCCTTCCCGGATCGAGTCGTCGGGGGCGCCGGCTGATCGTGCCGCCAGGACCGCCGCCATGGCGTTCATCAGGTTGTGCCGGCCCCTGAGCCTGAATCCACCTGACGCTCCCAGGTACCTGCGTACAACCCCGTTTTCCGATAAGCAGATGTCATCTCCCACCAGGAAACATCCCTGATCCACCCTGATGCCGGCGGAGAAGGTCAGGTATCTGCGGTCGGCGCCCAGTTGATGAATCCGGTGAGCTATCTCAGGGATATCCTCATTATAAATAAAAACGTCGCCTGTCTTCTGCCCGGTCAGGATCTTCATTTTGGCATCGTAATACGCGCTGAGGCTGCGATAGCGGTCGAGGTGCTCCGGGAACAGGTTGAGCAGGACCGAAATCGCCGGCGCCAGGCTGGTGTGTTCCAGCTGGTGAGATGACATCTCGAAAACGATCCTGTCGACCGGACCGGCCTGTGACAGGTAGTCGAACGGGGGACGGCCGATGTTGCCGACCAGTATGCTGTCGACGCCGGCGGTGCGCAGTATGTGCTGCACCAGGCTGGTGGTGGTGCTTTTGCCTTTGGTGCCCGTAATCCCGATGATCCTGTCCCTGTAGGCTTCCAGAACCAGATCGGTCTGCGAGGTGATGACCTGGCCTGCCGGCGCATTCCATCGTTCCGGGAGCGCCACGCCCGGGCTTTTGATCACCAGGCTGTATTGATCCAGCGCATCCAGGTAATCCGGCCCGAGATGCAGGGATACAGTGACCGCGGGGTCACTGTCGGGGAATTCGGCCCGGATGCCCTCGTCCTGGTCGGAAACCGCCACGCCAAGACCCGGGAAATGCGTTCTGACAAACGCATAAGTAGACCTTCCCTCTTTGCCGAATCCGAGGATCAGCAATGTCCGGCTTTCGAGCAGCGATTCCAGGAGCCTGATCATTCGAAGAGTTTAATTATCCGGTTGAGATAATGGTCAGGGACAAAATGAACCGGGTCAAGCTGCCGGAGAATTCGGTCAAACATGCCCTGCGGTTTGATTCGTGTCCTGAGGTGGTATTGCAGGAGAAACGGTACCCGCCGCCCTGCATAATGTTCCTGTGCCTTGTCCATGGCCGCACTGACCTCGTCAGGCGTGCCAATACAGTCGAAAGGCTTGGTCTCGTCCAGGCCGGCGAGCTGCCTGTACACGGGAAGCAATTCCCGGTCGTTCAGCAGGTTCCGGCCGTAAATGGCCTCCAGCCTGTCCGGAGGCAGAAAAGGAGACAGGATGATGAACGTAAACAGGCACTTCGGGCATTTGCCGCACCAGGAGTCGGTTTTGCTGCCCGCGTTACAGCTACGGAATAAGCCGTGGACTTCGGGAAGGCCGGCGAACAGGAGTGCGATCTGAAGTTCGGAAAGCGGCCGGAGGAGGCTGAAATAATTAAACGCGGGTGAAATATTATTGCTGCAATAATCTCTGAAATCCCTTTCGAATCCCAGGGATTTGGAATACTGGTGGTTAATGTCGGTTCCCGGAACGGTGGGGTCGCTGGCGCTGGATTCGTTGGCCAGCATGATCTCGTTGCGGCCGGTAAGATAGGCAGCCAGCAGGGAATAGAAAGCCAGCAGGGCGCTGAAGGGGGTGTGTCCGTTCAGGTAGCCCTCATCATTCAAACGCAATAGCTGGGGATCAAGTTGCCGGTAAAATACTACCGTTTCGCTTTCCTGTTTTCCCGAAACCTTGATGACATTGAGCACCGATCTGCGGGGATTGACCGTAAAAGGCACCCAATTCGCGCCTGCCTGCCCGGCCAGTGACATGGCCACTGCAGAATCCTTGCCTCCTCCGACCGGGACAAGGGCGCCGTCCAAAGGATACGGGTCAAAAGGCTGTATGGGTTGTATCCCTTCCGAAACGATCTCCATGAAACCCTGTTCATCTGCCGGAATGGCATTCATCCAGAAAAATTCCCCGAGCCCATGATAATATACCTTGCGGAAAAACGCGCTCTGCCCGGCTGTCAGCCTGGCGGGCCGGATGATCAGTCTGGGCGGGCAGGCCGCTTTCCAGTAACTGATCAGCTCGATCATCCCAATATGAAAAACCAGGCTGTCCAGGATTTGGCCTGCCATTTTTTCAGGCGGTTTGAACAAATCCTTGTTGAATGGGATGATCGTCAGCGGCTTGAACCGGTACCTGCCCGAAAGGTTGAAATCAAAGCGGATGGCCAGCCCGTCAGGGGTCCACCGGTACTCAAACCCATCGTAGGAAAAGAACGGAAAGGACTTGCGCAACCCGGTGTATTTTGAAAAGTTATCCGCCCTGCTGGCCAAAGTGGTATTATTTTTGTAATTTGGACATCAAAAGTAATCATTCTGAACTAATCCATACAGGATCCCGGACGATGAAAGATATTCATGACCTCTTAAAAATAAGGACCAATAACATCAAGCCGGCCAGGGGAAAAATACTGATCTCCGAGCCGTTCCTGTGGGATTATTTCTTCAAACGCTCGGTGGTCCTTCTGGCCGAGCACAACGATGACGGGACCTTCGGCGTGATCATCAACAAACCGATCAAGGCCCGGTTCAATGAAGTCGTAAAAGACTTTCCCGAATTCAACGCGCGGGTATTCCTTGGTGGCCCGGTGCAGAGCGACAGTTTGTTTTTCATTCACACCTTGGGTGAAACGGTGGACAATAGTATGGAGATCATCCCGGGAATATACTGGGGCGGCGATATCGAACGGGTACGCGAACTGATCTCGCTGGGCCGGCTGCGTCCGGAGCAGATCCGCTTTTTCATCGGTTACTCCGGATGGGCGCCCAAACAACTCGATGAAGAACTGGACCGGAATTCCTGGGTGGTGTCCCAGCTTACCGCCAACGATATTCTCAAGACCACGCCTTCGACGCTCTGGAGCCGCTCCCTGCGCAAACTGGGCGCCGAGTACGCCCGCTGGATCAATTTCCCCGACGATCCCAATGAAAACTAAACATCCCGCATGACATGAAAGAGATGTGGGACGCGCGCTACGCCGGGGAACATTATTTTTACGGAACCGAGCCCAATACATTTTTCAGGGAGCAGATCTCCGGCATCGAACCCGGTGACTTACTGCTTCCCGCTGAAGGCGAGGGCAGGAATGCGGTTTACGCCGCCCGCCTGGGATGGCGGGTAACTGCTGTGGATTACAGTGCTGAAGGGCGAAATAAGGCACTGTCACTCGCGGAGCGGCACCTGGTTCAGATCAGTTATAACCTCGACGACCTGGATCATTATGACTTCGGCCACGAACAGTACGATCTGGTCGCGCTCATCTACCTGCATCTGATGCCCGAAAGCCGGCGGAAGATCCATCGGAAGGCCGTTCAATCGCTCCGTTCCGGAGGGAGGATCATCCTGGAAGCCTTTGGGAAGAACCAGATCCACAACGCCAGCGGTGGACCAAAAGCAGTGGAAATGCTCTATTCCGCCGCCGATCTTCAGCAGGACTTCCCATTGACGGAGATCCGGCTGCTTGAAGAGGTGGCTGCCATTGTTGATGCGGGACAGGCGCACCAGGGCAGGGCCGACCTGGTCCGGATGATCGCCATCAAACCTTAACCGCTTGTTACCCTGTATCTAAAAAATTAACTGTAATGAAAAGCAGACTGATCCTGTCTTTCCTCATGATCCATGCACTCCTGGCCAATGCCCAGCTGATGCAGTTTCAGCAGGGGAAAAACTATTTTATGGAAGACGATTATGTGAAGGCCCTGGAATACTTCAACCAGGCGATCGCGCAGGAACGCAGCGGTAATAAGGATTTGCTGACGGAAGCCTACTATCTCAGGGGCCTGACCTGGATCCGCCTTCACGGCGAAGCTTATTCCGGAGATAACCTGCAGGATCAGAAAAGATACGTAGATGCGCTGCTCAATGCTTACCGGGATCTTAAACTCAGCCTGGAGCATGATAACGGACAATACTGGAAGCAGATCGATATGGAAATCAAGAATCTGCACCACCCGTTGCTGCAGGAAGGCCTGAAATCGCTGAATGAATACAACGACCAGGTTTACCTGGGCAAACCTGTCGAGAAAGTGCTTGACCGGGCGGAGGAATACCTGGAAGCGGCCCATGAGATCCGGGATAGCTACCTGGTGAACGACCTGCTTGGCCAGGTGGCGCTCGACAGGGGCGAACAGGAGTCAGCCCGCGGATATTTCCGTCAGTCAATCACCCTGTACACCGCTCAATTGCCAGAGGAACCCGATTTCCTGATGGCTTATGTCTATTACCGCCTGGCCGCACTCTATAAATCCGACAGCATCAGCCAGGCCATGCAGGAAGCACAAGACGGGATCAGGATGATGGAGCAGGAATACCGGCGCTTCTCCGAAATGAAAGGCCGGCTGGGCCCGAAAAGAGCGGACCAGATGGAAGAAGACTACCGGCTGGCGATGAAGGACCTGCAAAACCTTGAACTTGACCTGTACCTGAGCGATCCATCAAAGTATGTCGAGGCCCTGGCCGTTTTCGAACGCAAAGTGGCTGCCAGCCCGGATGACGTCAGCCTGCTGCTGGGCTATGCCTCTCTTCTGGAGCAAACCGATAAAACCCGGGCGATGATGACCTATGAACAGATCCTCGCCCTGGATTCCACCCAGGAAATCGCGTTGTTCAACCTGGGCGCGCTCTACTACGGGAATGCCAAACAATCTTTGGAGCTGGCTCAAAAGACCCCGGATGATCAGCAGTTCGCCCTGCTGATGGAAGATGCCGTGGCAAGTTTCGAACAGGCGAAACCCTATTTTGAACGGGTCCTTGTCCTCGACCCCGGCTCACTGGATGCTGTCAGGGCATTGAAAACCATAGCATTCGTGACCGACGACCGTGCCGCTTATGATCGGTATGATGAACAGGAGCGTCAAATTGAATTGAAACAGAAATAGGTATATATTTAATATGTTATATTTGTCGAAAATAATGTGCATGAAGATCTTTTTCTCCGTCCTTCTGATTCTTTTCTCAGGTTTATCTTTTTCTCAGCAGCATTCATTTGAATGGGTTATGGAATTCGGCAATCCGCCGAATACCACCGATACCCGGACCACCCTGGCCGCCGGCGAGCCCGGGCAATTCTTTATGGCCGGTGAATTCGTGGATACGGCGTGGTTTGGCGACAGTAGTTTGGAGTCTTCCGGCGGGACCGATGTGTTCATTGCCCGGATGACCGGTGACGGGTCTTTTGAACAGGTTTGGAAGATCGGCGGGGCGGATCATGATTATATGCAGGATATCAAAGCGATCACCGACGGCGGATTATTGGCCGCAGGTTATTTTTACGGCTCCACCCAAATAGGAGATGAAGGCCTTACTTCTTTGGGCAGCCAGGACGTTTTCATTGCGCGGTTTACCGCGCAGGGCGGTTTTGAGTGGGTGTTCCATGCCGGCGGGCTCATGGCCGATTATATTTCGGCCGTTATTGCGGATGATGAAGGCAATATTTATTTTGGCGGCTATTTCTACGGCGAAATGACGTTCGGGGATACCACCATCCAGGCTCAGGGCAGTTCAGACCTCTACCTGGCCCGACTGGGCACGGGAGGTATGCTCGATTGGGTGGTCACCGCCGGCGGCTCTTCCAGCGACCAGGTGCGGGACATCAGCTTGGATGCACAAGGCCGGATCCTGCTTACCGGTTCATTTTACGGCGATATCACCATCGGAGACACCACCCTGGTGACTTCAGATCCCGTGGGGGTTTTCATCTCCCGCTTCCAGAACGACGGATCACCGGACCTGGTATTCCAGCTCAATGGAACCTATCTTACACCTGAAGTATACGTTTGTGCCGATCCGGAGGAAAATTTTTACGTTTCCGGCAATTTCAGCGAGACCATCACCTTTGGGAGCAAGGTTTTTGAAGCCGGTGAATTCAACCAGGATATCTTCGCCGTAAAGTACGATCCGACCGGGAAAGTACTCTGGGCACGGCATGGGCATAGCTACTCCAGCGACCAGGTGATCGGTATGGCGGTGGATGTGTACGGCAATCTTTACCTGGCCGGACATTATCTCGACAGCCTGCATTTCAGCAACCTCACCCTTCCATACACTTTATGCTGTGGTTCCCGGGAGATTTTCCTGGTGACGTACAGCCCCTCGGGCGACATGATGTGGGGAGACCAGATCAGCGGACCGAGGGCCAATCTGCACTCCATGGCCATTGACGGCCAGGGGGAACTCCTCCTGTCTGGCTGGTTCACCGATGAACTTGCCTTCGGCCCGCTGATCCTGAGTAACTTCACCGGTTACAGCAACTATGTGAGCGGTTTGCAGATCGATTTGTTTACCTCCGCCGGTGAAGTGAAACCGAAAGACAGCTTCCGGCTCTATCCCAACCCGGCTCTGAATGAGGTGACCCTTGACCTGCCCTGGCATTCCGAAACTTATCAGTATGTTATCTATGACGGCTCAGGAAGAGCTGTAGCGCAGGGATGGACCGGCTGGTCTTCAACAATTGATATCAGCGCATTACTCCCGGGCCTGTACATTCTGAAAATAAACGATCGGACCGGCGAAAGCATGAAGACTGCGAAGCTGCTGAAAAGACGATAATTCAGTCACCAGTCACCGGTCACCAGTCACCAGTCACCAGTACCGATTTTCCATTCCATCAACTCTATCCTGCCATTGGTAAAGTCGGCCGGGATAATTCCGGCGCATTGAATATTTTTGCGCCTTAACCTTCAAAACAGAACAATCATGAAGAAATCGCGTTTATGGTCAGTGGCAGCGCTACCTGTCATTGCATTGTTAATTTTAACCGGTTGCCAGCAGCAACAACCCCAGATCGTGAAAGCAAAACAAATACCCCTGGAAGATTTTTTCAAAAATCCTGAAAAAACGGCGTACCAGATTTCCCCCGGCGGGACCTATTTCTCGTTCAAGGCCCCTTACCAGGACCGGATGAACATTTTTGTACAGAAGGTCGGCGCGGATACGGCCACTCGCCTGACCAGCGAGACCGATCGTGACATTATGGGCTATTTCTGGCCGAATGATTCACAGATCCTTTACTTAAAGGACCAGGGAGGGAACGAGAATTTCTGGCTTTACGGGGTCAACGCCGATGGCTCAAATCCCGTCTGTTTCACCGAATTCGAAGGGGTGCGCACGGAAATCATCGATGACCTGCCGGCCTTCCCCGACTTTGTGATCATCGGGATGAACAAGCGTAACCCCCAGGTCTTTGATCCCTATCGCCTCAATCTGAAAACCGGTGATATGGAACTGCTGGCGGAAAACCCCGGCAACATCCAGCAGTGGGTTTTTGACCATGATGGAAAACTGCGCGCGGCCACCGCGATCGTTGATGGTATCAATGCACAGATACTTTACAGAGAAACGGAAAAGGACGAATTCAAGCCCGTTCTGACCACGAATTTCAAGGAAACCCTCAACCCCGTGTTCTTCACGTTTGACAACCAGAATGTATACGCCGTATCCAATCTGGGGCGCGACAAGGCCGCCGCCGTGGTATTCGACATCCGGAACGGCAAGGAACTGGAGGTGTTGTATGAGAATCCGGACAACGACATTGAGAACATCGCCTATTCCCGTAAACGGAAGGTTCTCACATCTGCTACCTATTTTGCCGAAAAGAGAAACCGTCATTTCTTCGATGAAGAAACCAAATCATTATTTGAACGGCTGAAGAAAGATCTGGGACAGTATGAGATCGGCATCAGCGCCATCACGGATGAGGAAGACCGGTACATGATCCGGACATACAGTGATAAATCCCTTGGTGCATACTATATTTACGACAAGACCGCCGATCAGCTGACATTGATCCACGAGGTCAGTCCCTGGCTTGATGAGCAGGAGATGGCCGATATGAAGCCGGTGACCTATGCTTCCCGCGATGGCCTGACCATTCACGGCTACCTGACTCTGCCTAAAGGCTATACCATGGAAACAGCGAAGAAACTTCCTGTGGTTATCAACCCGCACGGTGGACCCTGGGCGCGCGACTACTGGGGATTCAACCCCGAAGTACAGTTCCTGGCCAACCGCGGCTATGCGGTGTTCCAGATGAATTTCCGGGGTTCCACAGGCTATGGCCGCAGCTTCTGGGAAGCATCTTTCAAAAAGTGGGGCCTTGAGATGCAGGATGACATCACCGACGGGACCAAATGGCTGGTCGACCAGGGGATTGCCGATCAGGACCGCCTCGCGATCTACGGAGCAAGCTACGGCGGCTACGCTACCCTGCAGGGTATTGTCAAAGAACCTGAATTGTACGCTGCTGCGGTTGACTATGTTGGCGTTTCCAACCTGTTCACCTTCATGAAGACCATCCCGCCCTATTGGGAGCCTTATTTGCAGATGATGTACGAAATGGTCGGGAACCCGGTTACCGACAGCCTGCAGATGGCAGCGACCTCGCCGGCGCTTAACGCCGACCGGATCGTCACCCCTCTGTTCATCGCCCAGGGCGCCAATGATCCGCGCGTGAACAAAGCGGAATCCGACCAGATGGTAGAAGCGCTGAAAGCCCGCGGGATCGTGATTGAATACATGGTGAAAGACAATGAAGGGCATGGATTCTACAACCAGGAGAACCGCTTTGATTTTTACCGGGCTATGGAGAAGTTCCTCAGTGAAAACCTGAATTAAGGATTACAGATAGTCATGAAAAAGGGTGCCCGGTCAAGGCACCCTTTTTTGTTGTCCCGACGGGTGAACCCGTCGGTTATGTTGCTTTTCACATCTATCTTACCACAACCTGGCGGTGGGCCGATTGACCCGATTCCAGGTCGGTGATCCGGACAAAGTAGATGCCCTTGCCGTGCGACTCGATGTCGACGCCGATGATCTGACTGTCGGAACTGAAGTTGCGGACGACAGTCCCGGTCATGTTATACACCTTGATCTCAAGATTCAGCGAGGAGGGGTTTTTCAGATTGAATGCGCCATTGTTGGGATTCGGGTAGATCTGGATCAGGCCTGCGGCATTTTCGCCAACACCGACCGGCATCACGTCGATGAAATCTTCCTTCGTGGTTTCGGAGGTGCCGAAAGCATTCGTTACGCTGAGGGTGACGTCATAGACGCCGGCGGCAGCATAGACGATATCCGAAGGATTCTGGTCAGTTGACGACGACGGGGTGCCGCCTTCGAATGTCCATGCCCAGCTTGTGGGCGCATTGGCTGACTGATCCGTGAAATCCACACTTTCTCCGGCATACAGGCTGACGGGTGTGGCGCTGAAATCAGCCACAGGCGCATCGCCGACCTGGATGTAATCGGTCTTTTCCCGTGTGGAGGTGCCGGCGGCGTTCGAGATGAACAGGGCCACGTTGTATGTTCCCGGCGTATTATAGGTGACCGGCGGCGGGGTCTGGCCGACATACGCGCCGGGTTCTCCGCCGATAAACGTCCAGATCCAGGTGTCCGGGTCACCGGTGGACAGATCGGTGAAATTCACACTGCCACCGGTGGTAACGATGGTAATATCCGCTTCGAAATCAGCGACAGGCCAGGAAGAACAACCGGCGGCCGGAGAGGCCCAGATCGTGTCGCCGTCAGCATTGATGGCCGCGAATTCGATGGAAAAGTCCCAGTTTTCGCCCAGCCCGTTATCCAGGCCCGGGTCGCAGAAGGTGAGCGAAGGACCATCTCCGTCCGGTTCTGTGGGCCAGGGAGCGACATCGCTGTACCTGACGCTGTCGACGATCATGCCGAAGCTGTTGCTCAGGACGATGAGTTCGCTGGTGTTGTTCAGGGCGCCGTTGTCAAACTGCCAGGCGGTGAGTCCGAATACGGTCTGGAAAGCCACCGAGTCGACGGCCAGCAGAAAATAGGAGCCCGGAGTAAGCGTATAGGCCGGGAACGTGAAATCAAATGCGCTGGAGATCGTGTATCCTTCCAGGTCGATGTTCACGTTGTCGAAATTATAGAGCTCGATGAACTCCAGGGAGTCGGTGCCGCCTTCGGGCGGATTGTACATGATCTCGGTGATGACCAGTTGCGGAATGTAGATCGGCTCGATGATGGAGAAGATTTCGCTGTAGGCCACCACATCAGCCGTGAAATCGGAAATCCTGATCTTGCAATCGTCGCTGGTGGTCTGAGTTGTTGGGATGAGCCAGGTCCAGGCTCCGGAACTGGCGGGGACCGAAGCCACCAGTGTACTCCATGTTGGTGTCGGCGCTGAGGCATCGGTGGTCAGTTCGATCATGACGTTGGCAAGGGTGTTGGAAGCGAACCAGGTGATATCATACGCTTCGCCTTTTTCCCAGAAAGCGCCGGCCACCGGGTTGGTTACGGTGATCGAGGGAACGATGGGCCCTTCCGAGATGAGGATCTCATCGACGCCCCAGCGTCGCGGGTTGCCGCTGCTGAGGTACTGGAACGCCAGGTGCACGCTGGTGCCGCTGACGCCGGCAAGGGAAATGTCGCCGGAGGAAGTCCAGGTGTCCTGAACGGGAGGCTTGATGAAGCTGATTTCGGTCCATGTGGCCTGGGTGGGATCTCCGCCCGCATAATTGGTGGAGTATTTCAGCTTAAGCTCAGTATCCACATCGCCAAAGCGCCAGGTGGAAAAGAATTCCAGTTGTTCATTGCCGTACACGTTCATGTTGAGCGCCGGGGAGATCAGCCAGTCGTTGCTGGGCTCATTCTCCTGGTACCCGTTCATCTGTGCGAAAAAGGTCGTGGAATAGGCGCCGCCGAAATTGACCACGGCCCAGTCCTTGTCGCTGGCTACGCTGTAAGTGGTCCAGGTGCCGAATGAATTGTTCTCAAAATCTTCAAAATGTACCTTGATGACGGTGGTCTCAGAGGTTGAAGGGGCCGTTCCGTCGGTCTTGTAATTGATGTTCGCCCCGGCATTGGTATAAGGAAAGATTTTGAAGAAATATTCTGTTTGCCCTTCCATCGGGTAGAAGCTGCAGGTTTGCTCACCGTATGGCACGTTGAGCGCGCCGGTCCCGTCAGAGAAATCGAGGTCGTCGGCCACGGGAACGCCGTCTACCGGTGGTGTGATGTTGTTGGCGTCGGCCACCTTGACCAAATATTTGGACGGCAACTGGGCTCCGGTGGCATCCGTCCAGTCCAGCGTGATCTGGATTTTATAGACTTCTGCCGTGAAATTTGTCGGGTAATTGGAGGGTTCAGGCAGGGGAGCGCCACCCAGGCTTTGTCCGTTGTTCAGGGCTCCGGGGGTCTGCGCGGCGGGTTGCTCCCAAGTAAAACTGCTGTACAGCGTGCCGGTTCCGGTCAACTGCAGGGAATGCCCAATGGGCGTGGAACTTGTTTCCATGACGCCGATATCCACGGATGTCATGCCTTGCGCCGGACCGCTGGCTGCAGTGAATACGCCTTCATAGCCGAGAAACTGGCCGGAAATCACCGTTGTGCCGTAAACAAGCGCTATACCATCCGGAGCGCCGTTCTGAATGCCATCTGCCGGATAATTGTAGTAGTAAAATGTGAAATTGTTGACCGTGTTCCCAACGGTGAATGCGTCAAGGGTTTTGGTGTCGTACGGAGCCAGGGAAGACGAGGAGCCATTGTACAATACGACAGAAAACTGGCTCAGGGTATAATTTCCCGGATTTTCAACGACGACCTCGACGAACTCGCCCACGTCGCCACCGGCGTTATCGTAATGGAACTCATTGACCCATGCGTTCTGGGTATATCCTCCGAAGGAGAGGAAAAACAACATGAACAGAACCAGGCTTGCACTTTTGTAGCTTTTTTTCATGATCGGTTGATTTGATTTCATTTTGTTTCTCGCAGATTACCGCAGATTAAAACGCAGATTTTCGCGGATGGGGTTATTGGATTTAAAGCCCGTGATCTGCGCCAATCTGCGAGAAAATTAAGGTGCAAAAGTCCGCAAAAAAATCCGAAAGAGAAAGAAATCCGCGTTATTTATTTGTTAACAACCAGCACGAAACGTATGGCTTTTGGAGGGAAGAGCAACGATTTCAGTTGCTGCTTCAGGATACTGCCATCGACATCTGTTTCGTAATATTCGTATCCATTCGTATTTACGACGAAGCTGATCTCCTCCTCCGATGCATTGTGCAGGCAGGCCACATGCCCGGTCCCCGAAACGGCCGGCCGGAGCGATACCAGGATGACCCCATGATCCTTAGGATGTATCGGCAATATGGACTGCTGCGACAAACCGTCCCGAAGCCCACTTTGCCCTTTGCCCTTTGCCCTTTGCCCTGCACCGCTTGAACTATGCTCCCGCGCAGGCACCGCGATCAAAGGATACCGGTTCTCCATACCGAAACGTTCCGCAGCCGCGGCGTCGAAGCCCTGATGCGGCCGGATCATGTAGCTGAAACTGGCCATGCCTTCCTGCGCGGCGGCGAAATTGGTTTCCCAGTAATTGTTCATGACATAGGAGATGACGGTTGATGAGGGTTCAAGCCGTTCCCGCCATCCGGTCACGATCTCGTCCATCGTGATTTTCCCGGACTGGAACAGGGGGGCGTCGGGGCAGGCGAGGGTCACTCCGAAGGCATCATTGGAGACATCCGCCCAGTTTTCCAGGGTGATGAAGTTTCGGTTCGATCCTTTGATCTGGTCGTCTTCGAGCAGACAGTGCGCAAAGGCCAGGTCGTAGCGCGTCTTTCCTCCGGGAACCCTGAACGGGAACGCGAAATGGACCGCTTCGGGATCGTAGACAGGTTCTTTATCGAGGGTGTTGCTGATGATGATCTCTTCCATGCCGTTCACCAGGTTGATTTCCGTTTCCATCTGCCTGCATCCGGGCGGGCGGCTGATGATCCTGAGCGAGTTCAGCACCGGGCCGGATTCCCCGCGCATGATCCTTGCAGCTTCAACGCCCATGGCGTTCTCCGGGTTTCTTCCCGCCACGTAGACATAATCGTTCAGTCCCGACCATTCATCGCGGCCGGCAAGATCGATCCCCTGCGCTTTCCATGTGAGTTCGGTCAGGGCTCCGTTTTCCTCCGACACCCGGATGCTGAACAGATCGTTCTCCAAAACCGGCACCGGGGCGCCCTCATCCGGGAACCGGAATGCGGCCCGGCCCGGTGTGATGGTGTAAGATGCCGAACCCAGCGCCGGGATGTCGCGGGCCAGGAACACCCATTGCCCGTCGCTGAGCCGCTGTATGGGAAGAATTTCGCCCTGTTCACTGGTGATGACCGGCTGATCCGGCAGCACTTCCGCCGGCAGGCTCACCAGCCCGGAACGCGCCCAGGAACAGGTGTTGAATACGTCAAGCGCCTTCAGGGGGATATCCGCCGGGCTGATCTCCGGCATGGCGCTTAGGAGCAACTGGTGGCTTTGCTGGTGGGCCTTGCGCGCAAACCGCTCCTTGATGGCCCATTGTTCTCTGGTAAATTCCGATTCGGGCTCGCTGATGGAATTCCAGGAACCCCAGGTGTGCTCGTCGTAAAGCAGGACATTGCGCCAGGCTTCCCGGAAGGCTTCTGCCGGATAATGGCCCGATCCATTAAGGCTGTGCAGGATCTGCGCCTGGTTCAGGCGGACGGCGCTGGCGCGGTTGAGTATGGTCTCCCGGGCGGTGGAATAGGCGCCGTCTTCCCAGTACGCGGTGAAATCGCCCCGGACCTCCGGGATCGTGGTTCCGTATTTTTCTTCAAAAATAGAGAAGGCTTCGCCAACTGTGGATATGACGATCTTCGGCGTGGCGTATTTTTCGTTCCATTCCTTCACGGCTTCCGGAAGGTAATCGTCGACCGGCCCGTTGTCGGAACCGATGGTATACCGGAGCATCACCATGTTGTAAGGATAGTCCCGGCTTGCCAGTTCGTTGAGGTAGTCGAACGCCAGGTCTTCCTGAAGGCGTTTTTTAATCTTTTTGTAATCCAGCCCGGTATGGAACAGGGAATAGCCTTTCTCATGGATCCAGCAAAGGACCTTTTCCTCCCCCGAAGGCGACACCCACCAGAACGGCCGGTCGCCCCAGACTTCGATGGTTTTTCCGATGCGGTGCCCGGTATTGGTGCCCAGCGACAGGTAGCGGACGCCGCTGTGCGCCAGTGCCGTCACCAGGCCCCACGACCAGCCCGGAATGTCGGTGATCATGGCGGAGCTGATCCGGATCCCGTAATCACGGGCCATGCGGCGGGCCGGTTCCATGAGCTGCAGCAACTCTTCCGATTCGCACAGCGAGACCAGTTCGTTGGCATACAGCGCTTCGGGTTCGATCCATCCGTTTTTCAGGGCCCGGATCACGGCTTCGCGTTTTTCGTCCGTCCCGGTCCTGTTAAGGTAGGATTCCAGCGCCCACATCACTTCCGTATTCCACCGAAACCGGGCCCCTTCCGGGAATTCCTGCGTCTGTTCCGCAAGTTGCGCCGCTTCTTCCAGGTACTGCCACTGCAGGCGTTCCACTTCGTCCTGGACATGGGTGTAACCGATATCGTTGTGGGAATGGTGGAGGAGATAGACGGTCCGGTAGGGGACCGGCTTCAGGCTGAAGGCCGAGTCATAGAGCGCAATCCCGTTCGCCGCGATCTTCACCCGTACCAGCGTGTCGCGGGTGATCTCCCGGACCGGGATGTGGAGCTGGTTGTATCCAAAGCCGATGGTCCGCTGAAACTTCTGGTCGCCCACCCAGATCATGGCTTCCAGGGGATCGCCGTACTGCACGACAGAGGCCCGGAGCAACTGCTGGTTGCCGTCGGGGCCGTATTCCACGGCATTTTCCGTGATAAGTCTGATCCGATTTTCTGTTTCATACTGGAAGATCATGAACCAGGTCCGGCTCCCGGCCGATTCACCGACCACCTTAAAGCGGACAGGTTTGCCCGGTTCCAGGAGATGAGCGGGGAGTTCGACAGTGAGATAGCCCATGAAATCCCCGTATTTATCCACCTCCGTAGCGCGGAACTCCATCCGGGCGCCCAGCGGGCTGTCCCACCGAAGGGTTTTCTCCAGGGTGTCCAGCGGCGACCGGATGGTGAAATGGTGCCGCCCGTCGATAAAGACTTTCCAGGAGCGGGGATCTTCGGGGTTCACGTCGATGCCGGCGAGGAGGAGGACCCTGCAAGGGTTATAACCCTTGCAAGGTGTACCACCCTCCCATTCAATATATCTCGATGAATCCTCCGACCGCACCAGCAGCGCCAGCTTCGCATCAGGCTGCGGACTGTGGTACTCGAGGTCTTCGCCGGAGATTTTTGATGCGAATCCGGAAGCATATTCCTGGCTATTGGCCGAAAGTCCAGAATGAATTAAAAGGATCAGTAAAATATTCGCTGAGCGGATGATGCGGGTTGACATAGTAATTCTGCAGGTGATGGTATGGGTGTGCAAGATCAGGGTTTATACCCCGTTAAAATTATGTAATTAACTTGGGGAATGCAGGCAGGCTTATTACCAAATTATTAACAAATGTCGCATCTGTTCGGACATTTCATCCATGTTGATTATTTTTGCCATGAAAAAGCTTATCTTTATAGGTTGATCATTCTTAAGACATATTGAAATATCTAATTATTAATCATATTAATTAAAAAAGGAAAGACATGAAGCGTTTTTACAAAAAGTACTCATTATTTGCGATGCTCCTGCTGATCCCGTTCCTGGGCGCGCAAGCCCAGAATGCGTGGATCAATGAGATTCATTACGACAATGCCAGCACCGATGTTAATGAATTCATCGAAGTCGTGATTGAAAACCCGGGAAACTATACATTGTCATTATTTGAAGTATACCTTTACAATGGAGGAGATGGCGCAACATATGGAGATTTGTACAATTTGAGTGACTTTGCTGTTGGGGCTACTATCGGCAATTTCACAATATATCATAAAGTTTACCCTGTAAATGGACTACAGAATGGGTCTCCTGACGGTTTGGCTTTAACTTACAATGGAGCGGTGATATCAGGGCAATTCCTGAGTTATGAGGGAAGTTTTTCGGCAACCAATGGTCCAGCTAATGGGACAACTTCCGTAGATATTGGTGTTTCAGAATCAAGTAGTACTCTCGTTGGATATTCATTACAGCTATCCGGAACAGGAGATCAATACAGTAGTTTTACCTGGCAAGGCCCGGCGGATGACACCCCCGGCCAGTTAAACAACAACCAGACGCTTGGGGCGGTCGTCACACCCATACTGACCGCAACACCCCTGGCACTGTCCGGATTTAATTATACGGGCGCCGGCCCTTCCGCGTCCCAATCTTACACCCTCAGCGGATCCAATCTTACGCCCGCTTCCGGCAATATTGGGGTGACCGGGAGTACGAATTACGAAGTTTCCACGGATGACATCACATTCAGCGCTTCAGCTACATTGCCTTATATGACCGGAACCCTGGGAGTTACAACAATATTCGTTAGGCTGAAGGCTGGGCTCAGTTCGGGCGACTATAACGATGAAATCATCATCAACAGTGGTGGCGGGGCTACACCTGTGAATGTGACCTGCGATGGAACCGTACCTTTCCCCGAACCCACCAACCACGCCACCAATTTCCTGGCGGGGACACCGGCTGCCACCACCATACCGCTCACCTGGACCGACGCCACCGGCGGAACCGTACCGACAGGATACCTGGTCAAGGCCAGCCTGACAGGCTTCAACGACATCACCGCGCCCACCGACTTCGTTCCCGAAGCCGACGGGCAACTGGTGAAGAATGTCGCAGCCGGCGTGCAGACGGTGACCTTCACCAACCTGCTGCCCAATCAGGATTTCTATTTCAAAATATTTCCCTACACCAATTCAGGGGCCTATATCGACTACAAAACCGACGGCATCGTGCCTCAGGCCTCGGCCACCACGCTGCCCCTGGCATTCCGCTCCGCCGCCTCCGGCATCTGGAATGTGCCGGCGACCTGGCTAATCACCACCGACGGCGGGACGAACTGGGTTCCCTCAACCCTCGAAATCCCTGAGTTCTGGAATTGCGATGTGACCATCAGAACCGGGCATACCGTGACTTTTCCGACTCTTCCCTATACACTGGCTAAAGCTTTAGACCTGACCGTGGAAAATGGAGCCGTTATGGCTTCCGGGTATCCCACCGGAACGGCATTTATCTATGTATATGGAAACATCCTGAATGATGGGACCATCGGCGGTGCGTCCGATGCACTGGGCATGGACATTGAAGGACCTTCCTGCACCATCGGCGGCACCGGAACGTTCAACATCACCCGTATGGCGAAATTCACAACTTTCAGCACGATTACAAACCTTCTGATCAACCAGAATGTGACGTTGCGCTATTCCTCAGCAAGTAATCCGGCTCTTTCCAATAACAATTCCGCGACTACTACCTTCAATATCACCATTGCACCTGGGAAAACACTTACCGTACCCAATGCGTCGATCAACCTCGATGGATGCAGCCTGATCCTGGATTCGGATTGGGGCGGCACAGCTTCGCTCATCGACAATGGAATTATTGGTACGGGAGCCGCTTCGGTGGTCGTCCGGCGCACCATCGGCGGATGGAGTAACGACATGGATGGTTGGCACCTCCTTTCCTCGCCCGTGGCATCTCAGACCATTATACCCGATTTTATCGACCCCACCCCGGCCAACTACGATTTCTATATGTGGAGCGAAGTCAATGATGAATGGCTCAACCAGAAGGTCGGCGCCAACAACATCACGAGTTTTGTCCCGGGAACGGGCTACCTGGTGGCCTACCAGGCTTCAGGCACCCGTCAGTTCAGCGGCGCTTTGAACACGGACGATGTCACCGCCACGAACCTCACGGCCACCGGCGGAAACACCTACAGCGGATGGAACCTCCTGGGCAACCCCTTTGCCAGCGCCCTCAATTGGAATGACGGCGTAAACTGGACTGTTTCATCCGATTTCGGGGGCGTGGCCAAGATCTGGGTGGAAAGCGGTGCCGCTTACACCGACATCGATCCGGGCGAGGCCATCCCGGCGATGAACGGCTTCATGGTGCAGGTGCTCAGCGGATCGCCCGCCTCCCTCACCATCCCTTCGGCCGCCCGCATCCACGATGCCACGCCTTGGTACAAAGCTACCGAAGGCCGGCTGATGCTGATCGCCCGCGACCTGCAGCACAACACGGCCCAGGAATGCGTGATCGCCGCTGCAACTGAGGCTACGGAAGGCTATGACCGGGCTTATGATTCCCGCTTCCTGGCCGGCTACGCGCCGCAGTTCTACTCCGTCGCCGGAGCTGAACAACTCTCCACCAATACGCTCCCCAGCCTCGACGTGAACCGCGTGATCGACCTGGGCTTCGTCAGGAACACGGCCATGGAATACAGCATCGGCCTGGATGCCGAATCCAGCCTCCCCGGTTTGACTGTCTATCTTACCGACAAGAAAACCGGCGTGGTCACCGAGCTGACCAACGGAATGCAATACCAGTTCACGGCCACTGAGGGCGACGATGCGAACCGCTTCCAGCTGCATTTCGCCACCCTGGGCATTGGCGACCCGGTCGCTGTCACCCCGTTCTCGGCCTATGTAAGCGCCGGCAACATCCACATCGATTCCAGGCTTGAACGGAATGCTGAAGTGGCGGTGATGAACCTGATGGGCCAGGTGGTCGCCGGCGGTAATGCCCCGGCGGGCGCCAGGACCGTGCTGAATGTTACGTCGCTGCCGGCCGGTGTTTATACGGTCCGGATGACAGACGGAAACAGCGTGTACAGCCGAAAAATAATGATTGTACAGTAATACGGCTGAAGATCAGGAAAATAAATGAATTCAGAAACAGAGAAAAAGATCAAGATATGAAAAACAGATTCAAAATACTGGCAGTCAGCATGACCCTTGGCTTAATCATCGGAATCAGCGCGATCTCATTCACCCAGCCGCCTCCGCCGCCTCCGGAACACGGAGGCGAGGGCAACGCGGCTCCCGGCGGCGGCATGGCCCCGGTAGGAAGCGGCCTGGTCCTGCTGCTGGGCATGGGCGCGGCTTACGGCGGGAAAAAGCTCTGGTCGGCCCGGAAAAAGACCGACGAATAAGGACGAGCTTACTTGTATATTCATGAAAAAGGGTGCCTCCTCATTGGGGACGCCCTTTTTTAATGCGCAAACGGGAAGGCTTTTTACGCCGACAGGTAAAGGAAGGCTTTTTACGCCGACGGGTAAACCCATCGGTGGAGATTATTCACGAGAAGGATAACTTTTTACGCCGACGGGTAAACCCATCGGTTGAGATTATGCACAAAATCTGTGAATCTGTGGCCTTAAATAAATGAACGTATCAAATGGATTTTGCTATTCTTCAACCTCCCTGATTTCAGCCGAAGGTGCATTTTTACCTACGGATTCGATGCCGTTGTCGCAGCCGCTTTCGCTTTGGTAATTCTGGCTGGTGCCGATCACCTGGTTGTTGGCGGCAGTAATCGAAAAACGGAACATTCCCGTCGGGGTAGTGGTTTTATTGAATCGTTTCGGATCACCGGCGTTCTTTTTCACCGATTCAATTCCATTTATACAGGCAGCCTTGCTGCTGTATCCCTCGCTGCTGAGGATGGTCTGGCCGTTGTCGGCCTTCAGGCGGAAACGATATTCTTCCTTTTTCCCGCTCTGGTACACTTCAAATTTTCCCATAATTGTTAGTTTAGATAGTTTAGAATTGATGTTTATCTCACCAAAAGATAACATCGTTATTTAAAGACTTTTCCGAGCAGACCGCCGAGCGCCCCGCCCAGGCCTCCTTTTTTCCCGCCGAAGATCTCGTTTAGTGGCGAAGGATCGTCGTCGGGGGTGGTGCTGTTCTTCTTCGTAATCAGGTTCATGAGGGCCGGGATGGCAATCGCAGCGATGGTGCTGGCTACGCCCTGGGATAGGCCGAGTTTGCTCACCAGGTTGCTGATCACCCCGTTCAGGATGTTGTTCTGCAGGATGTTGGCACTGGCCGTGTTCGGTTTGTCGGAGAACAGGTTCATTACGTCCGAAAGGTTTCCGCTCAGCATCTGGTCTTTTACCTCCCTGGTCGCCACGTCGCCGATGACGGAAAAGACTCCGTTCAGCTGATCAGATTTGAGATCGGTCTGGCCGAGGATCTGCTCGCCGACTTCAGATTTCAGTGCATTGATGATTGATTCAACCATGATTATAGAATTTGATTGTTATTAGAAGTTCAGCTTGTTTTTTTCCGGGGCGTTGCCGGTTTTTTGGGCGCCGCTTTCTTAACCGCGGGTTTTGCCGATGCAGCCGGTTTTTTAGTTGCCGGTTTTTTGGCAGCGGGTTTCACGGTTTTGGCGGTTGCAGCAGCGGGTTTTTTGGCTTTCGGCGCGGCTTTGGCCGGTTTCGCCGGTGCTTTCTTCGCTTTAGGTTTTGCGGCCGTCTTTTTTACAGGCGCTTTCTTTTCCTTGCCGAGTTCTACCAGTTTCTTACCGGCCGACAAGGCAATTTTCTTTCCCTCTTTTTTCGCCTTTTTCAGCGTATCTTCCGCTTTGTCGCCCACTTTGTCGAGGGTCTTGTCGATTTTTTTCTTGGCCTTGCTCTTTTCAAAATCGTCGAGTTTGTCTTCCACGAACACCTCGACCTTTTTCAGGTTCTTTTTGGCGGTTTTGAATGTTTTGCTCTTTTTTACGTCTTTGACTTTATCCTCGATGAAGTCGTCGGCTTTGTCGAGGAAGTTTTTCGCTTTATCCAGCAATCCTTCGGATTTCTTTTTCGGGTTTTTTTTCGGCGCAGGGGTCATGACTTTAAAATTTAAATTAAGTTGTTAAAATTTAAATAGTTAATTAATTATTACTTAAGCCTGATCAGGGCGAAGTGCATAAAGGTAGCTAAAAGCCAGAAAGAAAACAAGTATTACTTCGGATAAGTTCTTTTCCGGGCCATCCGGGGATTGCCGGCTGCAATTGTATACCGGAAGTCGGATTTCCCCTGAAAAATCACTATATTTGCACGGTTTTTGATGACTAACATACTTGTTACATTGTTACATTGTTACATTGTTACACTGTTACACTGTTAAATTGTTAAACTGTTAAATGGTTAAATGGTTAAATGGTTAAATTAACTTAAACCTTAACCCTTAAACCTCAACACTACACAACGGGGCTGACCGGTTTTGACAGCAGCTGAGTGGTTGTGTAAGCATGCCGAGCTTTTCAGATACGCTCGTAAATATCATCTGAGAACAAACAACTGGCGAAAATAACTTCGCTCTCGCTGCCTAATCACGATAGTGGTTGTGGCTTCATCCCGGGACAAGGTTTCGGGACGGGACGTTCTGCCGGCGGAGATGCCTGATTCCAACCGGACCACAGAGCGCTCGCAATTTCGGGCTGGTTATGCCGAGGCTCCGGCGGCATAGTGAGAATAAGGAGATAAGATAAGGTTTGGGTGCCGATTTCCGGGCCTTATCCGACAACCAATAACCGGCTAAGCATGTAGAAAGCACCTCTGCCATCTGTTTGGACGAGGGTTCGAATCCCTCCAGCTCCACTGATTAATCGCCATTTTCTTCCATATCCCCTCATTATCTGTTGATTATGAGGGGATTATTTTTTAGGCTTTCCATCGTTTTCCATCAAAAAACTACTTTCCGGGTGACCTATTCGGATACCTGTTTTGATTTTTTAAAACAGGTCACCGGAAACGACGTAAGTTACTGTAATTTATTTTATTGTGAGACTTTTTATTGTTCAAAATCTTTTTGTTTTCTTCATTTTTTATGTGTTATTTTGAAGTCAAATTTAAAGAAAAAATGTTATGGCAGCTGATACGACCTTTGGAATCCTGTTCCACACCCTGAAGTCAAAGACCAGGAGTGATGGTAAAGTGCCCATCTATATGCGTATTACCATCGAGGGTAAAAGAACCGAGTATGCGCTGAAGCGCTTCATTGAGCCCAAGCGATGGAATCCTGAAGCAGGAAAAGCCAGGGGTACAAATGATGAAAGCCAGGAGATCAACAGTTATATTCATTCGCTGATCAATCGCGTTCATAAGGCCCAGAAAGAATTGATGGATGAAGGTGTAACCGTAGATGGTCCATCAATTATTCGGAAGATCACCGATAAATACAAGAAGGAAATGTCACTCATTGAAACCTTTGAATGGCATAACAAGCTCTTGAAGGAAAGGGTGGGGGTAGATTATGCGCCGGCGACTTATACACGGTTCGAGACGACATTGCAGCATGTGAAGGATTTCCTCAAGCATGAATATGATAAAACGGACATTCCTTTGAACAAGTTAACCCTGGCCTTTGCATACGATCTGGAAAAGTACTTCAAGGTTGTTCGGTCCTGTAACCACAACTCAACCATGAAGTATATCAAAAACCTGAAACGGGTTATTCATTTTGCTATGGAAAGGGATTGGCTGCTGAATGATCCTTTCAGGGCGTTCAAAGCCAATATCGAAGAGGTTAAGCGCGATTATCTGACCGAGGAGGAGCTTGCAAAACTAAAGAACAAGGATGTCAAAGTCGAAAGGTACAGGTTAGTCAGAGACATCTTTCTGTTTAGCTGTTGGACGGGCCTCGCATATATAGATGTCGTCAATTTAACAAAGGATAAAATCGTGAAGGGTATTGATGGAAAACTTTGGATTATCTTTAACCGGCAAAAGACGGATACGACTGCAAGAATTCCATTGTTGCCGATGCCATTAGAAATTATGGAAAAATATGCCGGGCATCCCCTGGTTGTCAATACGGATCGGGTCTTGCCAATTTATTCCAATCAAAGAATGAATACATACCTGAAAGATTTGGCAGCTATTTGCGAGATAGATAAGAACCTGACATTCCATCTGGCCCGCCACACCTTTGCAACAGTGATGTTAAAAAACGGAGCAAGTATCGAATCAGTCAGTGCTATGCTCGGACAGAAAAATATCCGGACAACTCAAATTTATGCCAAGATCGTTGCACAGAAAATCAGTGAGGATATGGCAAAAGTAGAGTCAAGGCTCATTGGTAAACCAAATAAGAAATCAAAAACAGGATAAGCTATGTTACCTTCATCACATTTGGACTTCTTTGAGAAGTATGATCAGGTTTTTACAGAATCCAGACTGAATCTGGCAGTTTTCAGGAAAGATTTCAATTCTTACCCGGATGCAATACTTTACCATCATAATGATATCCTTTGTATTGAAGCAAAGGATGAAAACAATCAGAATCAATCGGAAGACTTTTATGATTTTGTGAACGGTGAATTCCGATCTGATTTGAGCGGGCTTGTTAAAGAATCAAGGATAGATCTGCAAGACCTGGCGCAACCGGAAGGCAAAAACAATTACAGTGTCAATATACTTTCTCGGTTGATTCGATATTATACATTATTGGACCTCTTTGATAAAGAAGATGAATTCCTGGAGCTATTTGAAAGCAACCTTCGGTCCTATTTGAAAGTGCTGCTCATCCAAATGAAGCCCTTCCTTGGAGCTAATTTTGAAGTTTTTGAAAAGATGTTTTTCAAAGAAACTGAAAAACACATGCCCGAAATTGAAACGATTAGATTGTCCATCACAGTCGAGGAATTTGCACTTCTAATTTGGATGTTGACCCAGCAAGGTATTATTTGCCTTGAGCCTTTCAACAGACTTTCAAAAATTTATAAAGTCATATCCTCTTCATTTAGTACACATGAGACCGGGGCCAAGGGGATGAGCCCCAATAGCTTTAAAAACTTCTATGAAAGCGCCAGGAGACTGGATATTAATCATAAGTACACCGATCATTTAAAAAAGGCCCTCCTGCAAATTGTTCAAAAATTGCCGTCTGAATAAACAATTTTCGGCCATTTAACCTCCTTCATATCAACTATTTAATTGAGGATTGCGCAACCTCCTGCAATCCTGAATCGCCTTTGCTTTACTGTAGTTTCGGTGCAAAGTTTCACAAAAATGGACCGAAACCAGATATTAACGAAAGGCGACCTCGAGGATTTCGAACATCGCTTTACCGAGAACCAAAAAAAGATCCTTCAGGACCTGGGCATCAAGTTTAAGTGGATCCGTGAGAAGGAGCTGATGAAACTGACCGGCTGGTCGTCCCCTGAAACAATCCGAAAACTTCGTGTAAATGGTACCCTGAAGTACTCCAAGGTCGGTACCACTATTTTTTACGACCTGGAGCACCTGTCGAATTACCTTGAGTCTAATTCTAAAAATAACAATCATGAAACCAAAATTTGAAAATTTCGAGAAACTTCCTGATGTCATTGAATTTCAGGGACAGCAGATGAAACTCTGCAAAAGATCAAAAAATGTCGCCCTACTTATAAAAATGGAGGAAGACGACCCCATAGACTATGTTGTAGGTCGAATCTTCAGGACATGGGTCGAATTGCCCGGCGGTGATATTCGAGAGGCTAAAGAGCAAATTCTATTTGAAGATTGGGACGGAAAACAGATTGCCTGGAAATTCGGTGAATTCACATCGGCAAAAAGGGAGTTTAGGAGATTGGTTAAAAATCACCGGTAAAGATCATAGAAATAAAGTTTGGTAACACATTAAATCAGAACGAATATGAAAACCCTTCCGCTAATTTTGAGAAAAAACGGCTTCGTATACGTCCAAGTATTAAGAGGTAACCGATCTTGCATCTACGAGCAAAGGGTTACAGAATCCGTGTCATATTTCGAGGTCTTTCTGCTAAAGATCCAACCTGCAAGAAAAGTCGGCAATAAGTTCCTGGAGCCACGAGAGATCTTCCCTCACAATGAGGCATTCGGCTACTGGGCCTGGTCGTTTAGAAAATTTGAAAAAGCACTGCAAAAGTTCAATGAAATTGAGAAAGGAGGTCAGCCATGATTGATTTTGTAAAAGTCAGAATTGAAGATCCGGATTGGGAGTCTTTTTTGAAGAATCCTCTCCTCGACTTCAAACAATCCGTGAGCGTCGTTACCGGTGAACCGTCAGGTAATTTGGTTGCCGAATACCACGGATTGAAATTCACCAGGTATGTTTCTGGGATCATGATTATGGAAGGGAGTTTGCACAAGTATAAAAACCTTGGAAAACATAATTATGATGACTTTAACCGGTTGGAAATCAAAAATGTAATTGATGATATCAAGGATAAATTTAATTTGAGTACCTGTAAATGCACCCTGGTTAATCTTGAAGTAGGTGCAAATGTCATTCCCGTTATTCCTACAAGAGAGCTACTTAGATGCCTGTATATGCATCACAGGACAGAATTTCGTTATGCGGATATTAAGAATGGAAACCTGAAGCGGGCATCTTACGAAGATTATCAACTGAAAGCGTACGATAAAGCAAAGCAATATGGGTTATCCACGGAACTTTTCAGATACGAACTACGATTGTTAAGAAACCGGAAGATTCGAAAGTATGGGCTTCGTATGATTGAGGATTTGTATGATCCGGATTGTTTATTGAGATTGAGTATACATCTACTAAAGTCCTGGATGGAAAATCTTTATTGGGATCGAAAATTGGAACCATGGTTTTCAGTAAGCCGGTTTAGCCATGATAAGTTGGAGATGTGGTCAAATCCCAATTACTGGTCATCGCTTGCACAAGACAAAACCATTCATCGTAATAGATTTTCAAAAGAATACAGATCATTGCAAAAATGGCAGAGTGGATTTTCAGAACGAACCCAGTCTCTCATGGAAGAATCATTAGCACATAAACTTGCTATCCTCCTGCAACATCCCAGGATGCAAATACCACCGATAATCGAGAGCAGTAAACGCACCATGGAGGATGAGATTGATGATGATGACTGGTAAAGAAAAGAATTTGATGAACGATCTCAATGCTTGGACATATAAGCCGTGATTATTTTCTATCATAAGCCTTTAATAAGAATGAAAATCCTAAATTTGAATGGTGAACCAATCTACTTGTTCAAAGAATGGGATTAAAAGAAGCCAAAGCACGTATTAAAATTAACAAGCTCCTTGAAGGGTCCGGCTGGAGGTTGCTGGATACACCGGAACATAAAGCAAATGTGGTTTTTGAAAATCATGTAAAGATCACAGAAAAGCTGATCAATGATTTTGGGGATGATTTCGAAAAGACAAAAAGTGGTTTCATTGATTTTCTGTTGCTGAATGACAAAGGGCATCCACTGATTATTCTCGAGGCCAAGTCCGAAGATAAAAACCCACTGGTTGGTAAGGAACAGGCCCGGACTTATGCTCGTTCACAGAACTGCAGGTTCGTAATCCTGTCCAATGGCAACCTGCATTATTTCTGGGATCTTGACCGGGGCAGTCCATATATCATTACGAAATTCCCGGACCCGGTCTCTGTTGAGGGATATAAGACCCTGGTCCCAAACAGGGATAGGCTTATCCAGGAGCCAGTAGATGAAGGGTATATCGCAAAAACGCAGTACCCTGCTTACTACAACGACCCTCAATTCCTGAATGAAGCAACAAGAGGTGAATTTTTCGAAAAGAGTGGAGTGCGATTCCTCCGGCATTATCAATTAAAAGCTGTGAAGTATCTGCAGGATGCCGTTAAGCATGGTAGTGACCGATTCCTTTTTGAGATGGCGACTGGAACTGGAAAAACCCTTGTGGCGGCTGCCGTCTGTAAACTTTTTCTCCGGTCAGGAAATTCACACCGGGTTTTATTCCTGGTTGATCGGCTTGAACTGGAAAGCCAGGCCCGGAAGTCCTTTAACAATTACCTCAAGAACGATTACAAAACAGTAATTTATAAAGAGAACCGGGACGACTGGAAGAAAGCCGAGATCGTGGTGACTACCGTTCAGTCACTTTTAATTGACAATAAATTTAAGCGTCTCTTTTCCCCGACCGACTTTGACCTGGTTATTTCCGATGAAGCACACCGGTCAATCGGGGGAAATGCCCGGGCCGTATTTGAGTATTTCATTGGCTACAAGCTGGGGCTTACAGCAACACCAAAAGACTACCTAAAAAAGATAGGATCAGATCTCAATACCCGTGATCCCAGGGAATGGGAACGCAGGCAACTTCTCGACACTTATAAAACGTTTGGCTGTGAAAGTGGACAGCCTACATATCGATATAGCCTTCTTGATGGGGTTAAAGACGGATTCTTGGTCAATCCTACAGTAATCGATGCCAGGACCGATATTACAACCCAGCTGCTATCCGATCAGGGTTATGCGGTTATTTTGACTAATGAGGAAGGCCAGGAAGAGGGAGGAACTTTCTCTCATAGTGATTACGAGAAGAAATTCTTCTCTGAAAAAACAAACCGGGTCTTTTGCATGACTTTCCTTGAAAATGCGATGCGGGATCCGATCACTGGAGAAATTGGTAAGTCCATCATCTTTGCCGTGAGCCAGAACCATGCTGCCAAAATCGCTCAAATCCTAAATGTAATGGCGGATCAGTTATTCCCGGGAAAGTACAATTCTGATTTTGCCATGCAAGTCACATCGCTGGTCCAGGGGGCACAACAAATGACCATCAACTTTGCCAATAATAACCTGGGGGGTCAGGGACTCTTCAATCCGGTATATAAGACCAGTAAGACCAGAGTATGTGTTACAGTAGGGATGATGACCACCGGATACGATTGTGAAGACATCCTGAATCTTTGCCTTATGCGTCCAATATTCTCACCAACTGACTTTATACAGATCAAGGGCAGGGGTACCAGGATTTTTAACTTTTCCAGGCTCCTGGTTGATCCAGAAAAGAAACATGAAGTGGGGAATGTCAGGAAAGAAACCTTTAAGCTATTTGATTTCTTTGCCAACTGCGAATATTTTGAAGAGAAATTCAATTATGATGAGATTCTAAAACTTCCGGCCATATCAGGTCCTGGTGGAGGTGGTGGTCCCGAACCGCCACCGCAATATATAACCGAGATTTTCGATCCTGACAAGATCAAGACTATGCAAGAACAACTGATCGGTCTGGAAGGGATGAAGATCGATAGAATGTTTTTCGAGAAGTTCACCGAAAGATTACAAACAGACTCTGTGGTAAATGAGAAGGTCCAGGAGGGCTTGTGGGATGTTGTGATTGATTATGTAGGAAAAGAGATCATGAACAAGCCGGAGGAATTCTATACGCTGGAAAAGCTCCGGAAAGCTGTTAATGTGGACCGGCGGATCACCCTGCGGGAGATCATTGAAAAAATATTCGGCTTGATACCCGATTTTAAGTCGAAGGATGAACTCCTGGAAGAGGAATTCGAGAAGTTTCTGGCAACCTGCAAACCGGAAGATAAAGACGACATTATTGCCCTAAAATACTATTTTAAGGCCTATGTTACTGACAACAAGGTTCGGGAGATCATTGACCAGAAGAAGTTCACCGAACTAAATGTCAACCCAACCTTTAGCATCAATGATTTTAAGGCTGTTAAAAAAGAATGGCGTGAAACGATCCCGGAATATGTGAAAGATTATGTACCCTTAAATGTTTTCATCTAAAATATGCTCGACAACGCAACTAAAAGAAGAATTGACGATGCCAGGGATATCCTGGTAGGTAAAGTTCCCGATCCTAAAAGCCAGGTGGAACAGATCACCATTGCCTTGATATATAAATTCATGGATGATATGGATATGGAAGCCGAGGAGCTTGGCGGGGATAGGAATTTCTTTAAGGGTGAGTTTGAACGATACGCGTGGCGAAAAATATTCGACAGGTCCCTGGGTGGTTTTGAGATGCTGAACCTTTACAGTGAGGCAATACTCAAAATGAACCAAAATCCGCAGATCCCCCAACTTTTCCGTGACATCTTCAAAAACGCATACCTGCCTTATCGGGATCCGGAAACATTGAAGAGCTTCCTGAAGGTGATCAATGATTTTTCTTATGACCATAGCGAGAAGCTTGGCGATGCTTTTGAATATCTATTGTCTGTTTTAGGCAGCCAAGGTGATGCTGGGCAATTCCGAACTCCAAGGCATATTATTGATTTAATTGTAGACTTAATTGAGCCTAATCATTATGAAAGAATATTAGATCCTGCTTGTGGAACAGCTGGATTCCTTATTGCCAGCTATAAACATATTTTAAGGAAAAACTCTACTCATTTGTTAAAAGGTGATAACAATAGTAAAATTGAATCATCTGCTGAACGAACTTTAGAAAATCCAAAACGGTATCCAGGGGACAAGTTAACTCCAGAACAAAAGAAGTCTCTTCATTCTAATATTTACGGTCAAGACATATCTCCTGATATGGTGAGGCTATCTCTTGTAAATATGTATTTACATGGCTTTAGTAGTCCCAATATTGCTGAATATGATACTTTAACTCGGGATGATAAATGGAATGAGTATTTTGACGTTATTTTAGCAAATCCTCCTTTTATGACACCAAAAGGTGGAATAATTCCTCACAAACGATTTAGTATAACATCTTCAAAATCAGAGTTGTTATTTGTTGACTACATCATTGAGCACCTAACATTATCCGGAAAAGCAGGGATAATCGTGCCAGAAGGAATTTTATTTGTAAACCATAGCGTTTATAAAAAAGTACGCTCCAAACTAATTGAAAATGGTCTTTATTGCGTTCTTTCTCTTCCACATGGTGTTTTTAAACCTTATGCAAGTGTTAAAACACATGTTTTACTGATTGATAAAGCATTATCAAAAAAAATTGATGTAGTACTTTTTGTTGATATTAATTCAGATGGTTTTACTCAATCTGATACACGGGAAGCGATAAAAGACGATGATATTCCTTTGGCAAAAGACATTGTACTAAATTTTAAAGAAGCTGTAATAAATTATGCAAGTTTAGAAAACATTAATTTGAATAGTAATTCATATATTGTTGATAAACAATCTATAAAATTGAGTAAAAACTATCACTTGATTGGTAGATGGTACAAATTAGAAAGCTTATTTAAACGTTTGAATTCATCCCAAATCCAGAGTGATACGCTTGGCAACATTTGTGAAATTGAAAGAGGGCAATCACCTAATATGGCTACTGAACCAGGCCCCTATACAATGGTTGTTCCAGCAGAAGAAAGAAAATCATCTGATCATTACACGTTTGATTGTAATGGAATTTGTGTACCCCTTGTTTCTTCCTCTGGACATGGAAAAGCTGACATAAAAAGGTTGCACTATCAGGAAGGTAAATTCGCTCTCGCGAATACTATGGCAGTCTTAAAAGTGAAAAATGAAGAATACATAAACCCAAAATATTTATTTGAGGTGCTTTCTGAATATAAAGATATCATACTTACCCCTTTAATGAGCGGTGCCACAAATGTTACAATGGATCCTAATGATCTGGAAAATGTGGTTATTCCTATTCCCGATAAAAAGACGCAAAAATTAATTGTCGAGCGAGCTGAAATTTTTAATAGTCTTGAAAAACTCAACCAAGTTGATTTTTCTTTTTTGCATGAAATTAATGATGAATATAAAGAAATAGAAAAAAGGCTAAATGAAATGATTATTAAATTGACTAATAAAATGAATTCACTTATATCTATCAAGGAAATCTTTGATGATTATTTTGAAATGTGATTATTGCAATTTATTAAGAATTGATTCTCATAATTTAATTTACAACCAAATCCCTGCAGATGATTAAAGTCAATAATAAGCTTTTAATAAATCCCCTTGTATGTGACACTAACATATGGTATGATATCGCAGATGGTAACTTTTCCCCAAATGCATTAATGAAATATAGCATGATAGGCACTGGAATTAATATAAGCGAATTTGCCTCAACATCTAAACTTATCAATAATCCCAGGCATTTAGTCAGAGCTTTAAAAGCAATGCATCAGTACCACGCTTTAATCATTAAGAGTAATTTCATGGATCACATGATGAGCCTTTTCGACGAAAGTTTTGAAAGCAATGACACAACCAATGACAGGCTGTTAGATGGTTTCTCCACTTATATGCAAATAGATATTGATGAGATTCCGATTGATAATATTGAAAAAGCATCTCGTCAGATTGATGAAATTCGAAGAATGAAAGATGAAACAACTTCTGCATTTAACGTTAAGATACCTGAAATCAGGCAAATAATTAAAGACTCTGGAGGTAAGAAAGTTCATAGGAAAAAAGATTTTTTTAAATCTCACAGGAAGTTTTTTTCAGATTTGTTATCAATTTTCAGCAACCATTATTATCATAAGGATTTTAGAATTCCAGTCGAAGATAGTAATTGGACCAAACTTGATTTTTTTATTCGAACATGGGATGAGTATTTTCGATCAATGGAGTTGTCACATAATATGAAATTACAAGGTAATGATTTTGCGGATTTATTTAATCTGGTTTATGTTCAGCCCGGTGTAAGGTACACTACAAGAGAAAGAAAATGGATAACTCTCTTTAAAAGTGATGAAGTTTTATCAGAATATTTTATTGAATTATAAATTTTGATAGAGCAATTAAATGCTTTGGATAACTTAATACTAATAAGCATTATGGCAATCTGGTTAGTACGCGCTGGCAAGTCCGGCGAATATGAGAAAAAGTTCCTCGATGAAGGCAGGGTATATTTTACCTGGGATATCAATACAGAAGACCTGACAGGAGTTAAAGAATACTCCGCCGTTTACAAGATAATGGAAAATTCGTATCCAGGAAGGAAAAAAAGACAGATAGGCAATTATGCCGGACAGCTATACGCCTTTCTGAATATGAAAATCGGAGACTGGATTGTCATGCCCAGCAAGTTTAAATCAACAATGCACATCGGAGAAGTGTCAAGCGGGTATAAATACAATCCGCAAACCATAGCCGAATATATTCATTATGTAGAAGTTAAATGGATCAAGAAGGATATACCACGGACAAATTTTGACCAGGATATTCTCTATTCACTTGGAGCATTTCTTACCGTATGCGGAATTACCCGCAATGATGCTGAAAAACGTATCCGGGCAATGGAGAAAAATAATTGGATGATGCAACCGCAAAAAACCGGTGTTACAGTTTTGCAAGGGGAGATTTCCAGCGATCCGAACACTGAAGCCCAGGTTGACCTGGAAATAATAGCAGCCGACCAGATTACCCGGTTTATTGATCGCAAATTCAAAGGCCACGGGATGTCAAGGATCATCGAGGCTATTTTAAAAGCGAAAGGATATATCGTTTACCGGTCACCGGCAGGCCCGGACAAAGGTGTCGATTTGCTTGCAGCCCCTGAACCGTTGGGCTTTGGATCACCGAGATTATGTGTACAGGTAAAAACCACCTCCTCGCCAGTTGATAGGCCAACGCTTGACCAATTAATCGGGACAATGCAGAACTTTAATGCAGATCAGGGCTTGCTCGTTTCCTGGAGTGGTTTTAAAACATCAGTGGATAAAGAGATCCCTTCTCAATTTTTCAAGGTCAGACTATGGGGTCAGGAGGAGATTATCAATGAATTATTGAGTAATTATGAAAAATTGGATGATGATATCAAGACCGAGATACCAATGAAAAGGATATGGACATTATTGCCTCCGGATGAGGCATAGACTGATTATCCAGTTTTCTGTTTAATGTGTTACAGATGTTAAAACTTTATACGTAGATATAGATTTTATAAATTTAATTTAATCCTTATGGAATCTGCATTAATTATGGGAATTGCTGCCTTCATTGTTTTGGGTGTCATAGGAATATTTTCAAAAAATGATAAGAGGAAATCAGGTTTGGAAAATAGAATAAAAACTGAACAAGAAAAAGAAAAGTTTCACTCTTACTCATTAGCTGACAAGCCTCAAGATTTCAAAATCTCTATTAAAGATAAGAAGACAGGCGAAACCTTGAAAATAACGAAACAAGAATGGCAGAATTATATACAATCTGGTAAAGCTGATCAATATCTAATCTCTAAATGGTGGTAAACGTAAATCGTATGTTTCCGAGTAACATTAGTTAAAATTAAAACTGAATTTATGAGCTTTATAATAGATCAAACTCTGAAATTAACTTCTCCGGACTTATATCCACATTATACTGAATTGCAAAAAAGTATCAAGACGGATTACACTTTTAATTCGCCTGCAAATATTTTTATTTTATTATTTAGAGAGATATACATTAATAGTGACGCTGATTATCAAATGAATGATGGTACTATTGGGGCTTCAAGGACAAATTGTACTTATCTTATTGCTCATTCTTTTCATTCTGCTGCAAAAATAATGAACCTCTATTGCATTTTTGAAACAGAGGGCAAAAGAGATGCTGTCATTAAAATGAAGGATGTCAAACCAATTACATTATTATTTGCGGAATGGGAATGGGATTACAAAGATGTTTTCGGTCGAGGTAAGGAACTGGAAAAACTATTTACAAGTGTAAGAAAAACCAAAACATCCTCTGGATTGCTCTTTACATATGTGCCTGAAAATGAGTATCCGGAGTATCTCAAGAGGGTCATTGAATATTGGCAATCAAAAAGTAAGACTGATTCAGGTCCAAAACTTGTGTTAATGACAGTACTCTTTAATCCTGAAAAAGGTTATCGTGTATTTAAATTAATTAGAACATGCATCATTTATAACGACTCAATTAAATTTTGGGAAGATCAATATTTCTTGGATTGATCATTGATTAAATCATTATGGAATATCAAAAGTTGATGCAAGACTTACCATGTGAAGAATTTCCTGTCTTACACAGTGATTTTTATAAGAAATTGACATCCTGGAGATCGTCAATAGACCCTGGTCAGGAGTATCGCTATAAAGAGTGTGTATATATACTGACTACTGATCGATATGTGCCAAGAGTGCTGAAGGAAGATAGTAATGGCATTCTTTATATCGGACAAGGATCAATGTCTAAAAATCATGAAAGGCCAGGCGCTTTGATCAATGCAGTGAACGGAAAAACTGATAATCAGCATGGTGGAGGTAATTTGTACAGTGCCATTGCAAAAAGTGATAGGTACCCCTTAAATGGGATGAAACTGACTTTATATTTCACCGATAATCCCCGTATCAAGGAAAAAGAACTGCTTGAAACTTACCATTTTGAGTATGGAGAATTGCCGCCTCTTAACAGCCTCTTTTGATCCGATATTATGACAGTGGAAGATTTTTTGGATGCTTTTACAAGCGAATACTACCATTTAACTGATAATGGCCTGATCATCATTGGTGTTTACATTGATTCTGCATTATCTGATAATGAAGCATTAAAAATCGGAATCAGCAAATCACTGGAATCATATGACGAAATAATACCAAAGCATTGTCACTTATCTGTAATGCACCCATTCATTTTCGACAACCGAAAAATCCCGGAATATTTTAGAGGAATTAAGGTTTTAAATGTAGTACAATGGGACTCCATTCCACAAGAAATAGAAGATCCTGTTTTTGATCCAGCTGGTTTTGAAACAAATCATACTCCAGAACAGTACGAGAGTTATGTCTGGGATAACATGTTAGAGATAAGGAAGATACTGCAACAACCTGACCTTTCGTATGAAGATGCCCTGGATGCCATTTGTTTTGGTGATTTTGAAAAATATCAAAATCGATATGAAGAAGATAGAACAAGAAGGTTGACAACTTAAAACAACTATATGGGATTTTCATATTTTGAAGGGAAAAACTGGGAAGAAATTACTCGAGATGAACGATTTTTCTGTGCTCATTTGTATTTCACAATTAAGAACAATCCATCAAAATTCATTGATTTATTGAACCTTCTTCCAAATACGAATTACAATCCGCTTGATGAATGGGAAGTGGCATACGAAGTTTGCTTTTACAGGGATTACCTGAAAAGCATAGGAATGTCTGTCAGAGATACTGAATATTCTGATAAAAGGACTTTCGACCTGTGTATGTTTTCCGAAAATAGGATAGTTATTATAGAGGCAAAGGCCCATGAAGGATTTAAAAGTGCTCAAATTACCGACTTGAAAAAAGACATCGAAAATATTAGATGTATTTTGGGGATTGATATTCCTATTGATCAGGTAGCACTCGCCTCCTCCAGGTATTTTAAAAATGGATCTAATCCAAAACAAGAAGAAATGTTAAAGAGATTTGGTAAAAGACATCTGACTTGGCTATCAATTTACCGACATTACAGGAAAGAAATATTTCTTAATGCTGATAGGATATACAAAAACTAATTAATTCTGGTGCGCATTTATCACATGAGTTCATGTAGCCTTAATGAAATTGCTTGTCTAAACCTCAACCAATAAATATCTAAACAGGCCATTGGTCATGCCAAGATTAGAATAATCACACCATGTCATTCTGTATTCGTTGCGCAGCATTAATCCTTTAATTCGTTTCTTTCCGACTGTTGATTCCTTGGTTTCTGGGGTCCAAAGCATTGGTCCTGATAACGTATTTCCGTCTTCGAGTCGAAAATTTATATCATTAGGCGCTACTTTGTAATTGTAATTTATTGGTGACCAATAGTAGGAACAATTTGTAATGAAAATGCTGTAGCCAATGTCAATTACACCTGCACTTTTATGAATTTCCAATCTGGAAATATCATTCAAGAAATCAAATCTACCTGAGTCCAAAGCCGCATGTTCTTTTAGGCTGAACATATCACCGGTATTCTTATCTAAGTAATCGATTTTGGATGTTTTATATTTCAACTCAATCCCGATCTTTCTGCTACCATCGATCAGAAAAAGGTCAATGTATATAGGAAATATCGGTTTTTCAATTCGAATTTCAAGATGGGGATAATCCAACTTTAACTGCCATGCTAATTCAAATTGAAAATCATTTTCTGAATGGAAAATGCTTCGGTGTTGGGATAAATTTGATAATACTTTGTTATAGTCAATCATGTGAATTCATTTTAAGAGAACATGTAAATTTAAAAATTAATCGATTAAAGGAGTATTCTAAACCAGTATTCATCCATTTGTATATGCATGAAGATACCGGATGTGGAGGTTTTCGAAATGGAAGCAAAAGACCCGACCAGGGGGGCTTTTTCTGCCAGCGGAAAGAGACTCCTTTTGCCAACAGACATTTTTTTATTGTTTGCCATACCTGGAGGGATTGAGACATAAAGTGCCATTATATAACAGTCGCTTCGCTTTGTGTCATATAATGACTTTATGTTAAATCCTCCAACCCGCGATTACCATACACTTTGGAGGATTTGACTCTTTTAAGCATGAATTCATGGTCAAAAGTTATTTGGATGACAAATTCAAAAACTTTTAAGCTATGAAAACACTGTATTTCCGCGACTGTAGGACACTACAGGAAGTTAAGCAAGTATACAAGAAGCTTGCATTATTACACCATCCGGATCGTGGAGGCGATACTGCCACGATGCAGGAAATCAACCTTCAGTATGAGGCCATCCTCAAGGATCCATTCTTCGGATTCTCTGTGCAACAGGAAGATGTGAAGGAGAGCTTCATCAAGTTCCCGGAGATCATTAACCTGATCATCTCATTTGACGTTGAAATCGAGATTTGCGGCCACTGGGTCTGGGTTGGGGGCAATACCATCCAGTACAAGGACAGTTTGAAGGAATTCGGTTTCAGATTTTCCGGTGGAAAGAAACTCTGGTATTGGCGGCCCACTGAATTCAGAAGCCACAACAGGGAACCATTGCCGATCGAAATGATTAGAAAGCTCCATGGATCCGACGTGGTTAACAAATCCCAGGCTCAAAAGAGAACACCTGTACTGGAGGTTTCTGTAGAAATGGAAGAACCGGGTTTTAATGACCGGCCTGGCAGAAACTTCGAAGAACAATGTGTAGAGTACATTTCAGAGAGTTTCAACAGGTAGAGAGGAGGGAAGTATGAAAGCAAAAAATCCAGTCACTTTATTCACCAGCAACCTGGCAGAGATAGAAATCTTTTATCGGAACAAGGTCCGACATTCAGATATGGAAAAAGTTGCCGGTTCGAGGGATGTTTATGATGTCCTGCAGCGTATCTGGAGCGATCGAATTGACCATGTGGAGGAATTCATGGTATTGTGCCTTAACCGGGCCAATCGAGTCCTGGGCTGGGCAAAGATCAGCCAGGGAGGATTGTCCGGAACAGTAGCAGATCCAAAGCTGATCTTCCAGGTTGCCCTGAAGTCCAATGCTTGCAGCCTGATCCTGGCGCATAACCATCCGTCAGGGAATCTTCAACCGTCGGAGGCAGATATCCATTTAACCAGAAAGCTTAAGGATGCCGGCTTAATGCTCGATCTGCCGGTACTGGACCACCTTATCATTTCATCGGAAGGGTACTACTCCTTCGCAGACGAGGGCCTGTTATAGTCCTCCAGGAGCCAGCAATGGCTCTTTTTTTTCAATTTGGAAACCCTTCGGCCATTTAGCCTACCATTATTCCAAATGATGGTTTGATATTAGCAGGCACAAACTAACGTCAAATTCACCAAGGGGTTTTATAAAAACAGGCATATTTCCAGGTTCCGATTTTGAATGTATATGCGAGGACACACCCCTCTTCCCGGACGGGTTTTTCGGGTATTTTTTACACCCAAAATCGAAAATGGTGGGTAACGCACAGGAATTCCATGGGATGCTTCATAGGATTAGCCCAGGAATGTGAAAATCCCTCGTGATTTGTAATAAATAAAAGCAGGAACTCGAAATCACTTTAAGACATTGAAAATGAATTGGTTTTTTGCCCTAAATTGTGCAGTGTTATTCGCACTTCATTTTTTGCCAAGTTTTTTGGACGATTCTTTCATTTTTGTGTATATATTCTGAAGTCGATGCTGAATGCTTACGTAATCGTACATCTCCATCAATCAAGTTTATAATTTGGTGATTATTTTCAATTATTAAATGGCCCTCCCGACCATCAAAATCTCAATTTGAATTACTTATTTACATTACTTTTTAGTTCCGATAAGATTTGCATCAGCCTTTTCTCACGGAGTTTGAAATTTTTCAACTGACATTGCCACACTATGATTATTTTCCATCCCATTTCTTTGAGGGACTTAATGATTTCTTCATCCCTTTTGACGTTACCGTTAATCTTATCTACCCAGAATAAGGTTCTCGTATTGGGAACTTTAGCAGCTTTGCAGTTATGACCATGCCAGAAACAGCCATGAACAAAAATGATCGTCCTGTATTTCGGTAAAAGAATATCGGGTTTCCCAGGATATCTTTTGTCATTTTTCCTGTAACGGATTCCTTTTGAGTGCAGAAATTTGCGAACTATTATTTCAGGTTTCGTTTCCGTACCGGAAATTTTCGACATAATATCGCTTCGTTTTTCTATCGAAAATTTATCGGCCAAGGTATTCGTCCAGATGTTTTTTGATGTGTTTTGAGATGTTGTAACTAAATGCCGGTGGTAGGGCATTCCCAATTAACAAAGCCAATGCCGCTTTTGGAATTTGGATAGGGAATTTGTAATTTTTTGGAAAGGATTGCAACATTGCAGCCTCACGAGGTGTGATGACTCTGTCTTGTTCGGGATGAAGAAAACGACCTTTCGATGGATTTAAACATCCTCCGGTAATAGTTGTGCTTTGGTCATTCCATCTTAATCTACCATAAATATCATTGAAACCGATCCCTTCTTTTTTATGGCATTCGAGTATGTATTCATCCGGCAATTCCTTTCTGCCCCCACCATCTTTCGGAATTAGCGCAATCATTGCTTTTATTCGATCAGTATGATTTGCGACTATTTTCTGCAATGGATCGTTTGAAATTTCAGGTGACGCCAAATTTCCGATTCTTTGTTTGACGGTGATATATTTCCCAATTCCAGAAGGAATATCGATTTTACCCAATCTCGATCCTATTAATACCAAACGCTCTCGATTTTGAGGAACTCCGTAATGCTTAACATTTAAAACCTTAAATACGATATGGTATCCAATATTCTTGAGTTCTGTAACCATATTCCTGAATTGATAATAATTTGCAAGCCCAGGAACATTTTCCATCATAATGGTATATGGCATCAGTTCTTTTACAAACCTCAAGTATTCAAGAACCAAATTGTTTCTTGCATCCCTTACATTTTGTCTTTTGTTTAATCTTCTCAAAGAAGAAAATCCCTGACATGGAGGGCAACCGGCAAGCAAATGTATAGTCTGTACACTTAAATTTTCTTTGATTTTATCAGTTGAAACCGTGCGGATATCTTGCTCAATTAATATTGTATTTCTAAAATTCATTTTATAAGTCTTGCAAGCATAATAATCGGAATCAATTGCCAGTTCGGTATGAAAACCAGCTTTATGCAAGCCTAAAGTTAATCCACCACAACCTGAAAACAAGTCAATGCTGCTGTATTTTGTAGCGGGTTTCATTTAGAAAATAATTAACTTTGACAAATGTACAATTTTTAGCTATTGTATAGTTAAACCACCTCCAGCTTTATTGTGCTGAATACCAATTAACTAATTACTAATATTATGAAATCTGCTGAAGAAATTCAAGATCTTTTATTTGAACGATTGACAGAAGATCAGAAAAATGCTGTCAGGTCTGAACATAGGCAAGTACTTGTTGTAGCTGGAGCCGGATCAGGTAAAACGGAGGTGATTGCTCGGAGAATTGCATGGTGGGTAGGAGTCGAGGGCGTGCCCAGGGATCATATTGTGGCATTCACATTCACTGAAAAGGCAGCTCAAGAAATGAAGTTTAGAATAAGAACTTGGATTCAAAAAATTTCATTGCCCGGTGAAAATGTCACATTGGGAGGCATGTATGTCGGTACAATTCATGGTTTTTGCCTGTTGAAGTTGCGCGAACTCTGGCCGGATGATTTTCATAATTATGAGATTCTGGATGAAACAGGTAGTGCGGCACTTATTCATAGAGGATTTTATGGTGTCCTTGGACTTGGAGGATTAAAAGCTGCTTTACAGGCCGGTGATTTTGACACGATTAGGCAATTCCAAGAAGCATATGATATTTTGCAAGAATATAATTTGTTCAATGTGCAATTGCCGGCTGGGGATCCTCCAATAGCGTTGGGTGCAGCAGAACGTGATTGGTGTGAACAGGCAGTCCTTTTGACTGATGTCGGGAATACCGAAAGGGCAAGAGCTTTTGCATTATCTGCAGCTCGTTATTATGCCTACTTGAAGTGCAGGAGGTTTTTGGATTTCTCTACCTCACAGTCTGAATTTGTTAGACGTTTGACTGCAGATCATGCTGCGATTACCAAGATAAGAGAGACAATAAGTCATTTGGTGGTTGACGAACTTCAGGACGTAAATGGCGTTCAATTTGATTTAATCCAAAATATAATCGGTGATACTGGAAAATTAACGGCGGTTGGAGATCATCGACAAGCTATTTATCAATTTCGAGGAGGACGTGTCGATATCATCGGTGATATGTGGCAAGACATTAATAATGCAGCGGATGGTGAAGTGATCGACTTGCAAGATAACTTTAGATCTACCGCGCGAATTATTAACCTTGCCAATCAATGGGCAGGGACTATTGGCCAGGTTGGTAACATGGCAACTCCTGCCATGACTCATGGAAATGCTGAACGAGTCGATTTTGACCAATCACATGTCGGATCTAAAAGATTTGCAACACGTCAAGAAGAAGCAGCATGGATTGCAGCAACTATTAATCAAATGGTTGTTGATGATCATGGAGCTCGGCACAACCAATGGCATAATGAGGATCGTGGTATTTCTCTTTCTGACATAGCAATATTATTAAGGTCTTCCACTGACGCCAGATTATACATGCAAACATTGGAAGCTAATAATATTCCTGCGATATTTAGAGCCGGGCCTGATTTGTTTTCACAACCCGAGGTTTTATTGATAATTTCAGCCTATGCTGTTGCAGCCGGGATTCAAGTTTTTTTTGGTTCTGGGTGGAATCCGAAATCTTTACCTGCCAGAATTCGTAATACTTTAAACTGTAATCCGATTCCTGAAGAGGTTCTACGTGCCTCTTGCATTGCATTAAGGAATGCAGGGCTTCATTTAGATGATGATTTGGAGGATAGATTGTTAAGAGCCGTTACCTACATGCATCAGAGAATGGCAGATGGGATTTCATTTGGGGCTGGAGAGGTTGCCTCATTTCATTCTACTGATTTGAAAAATTTTCTACGCAGTAGGAATGAGTTAAGACGCGTATTTCATCAAAAGATTTATCACATGCTTTTAGAGGAAATCGGTGTGAATAATTGGGATACTGATGATGGTAGAGGGACAACTGCATTATTCCATTTGGGCGCATTTAGCAAAATGTTGACAAGTATTGAGACTCCGGGATGGACAAGTGTGAGGGATTTTCATTATCAAGTTATAGCGTTATTACAACATGGATCGGAAAGTGGAAAGACTGATGAAGCACCGTTATTGGTTCCACCTGATGCAGTCACTATCACAACGATTCATTCTGCCAAAGGATTGGAGTTCCCGGTCGTGTTTTTAGCAGATGTTTGCTCAAGAAGATTTCCCAGTGTTCTTGCAGGTAGACAGGTGCAATTCCCGTTTTCGGGGCAAATCTTGACTCAAATAGATGTCGCTCAATTGTCGGATAATCGAAATAATGATAGTGAACGGCGGTTGATGTATGTTGCAGTTACAAGAGCAGAAAGGTATTTATTCATTACGGCTTCCGGTGATAGCCAATCACAATTCTACAGGACAATATCAGGGATGGTTAATAATGTTGGAGGTGTGGTTAGGTCCTCGCTTGAAGAATATCCTGTAGAAATCGAATTAATTCAGACAAGTTACAGCCGGGAATTAAGACTTTCTACTTCATTTTCGGATTTCCGCTATTATTTAGAGTGTCCGCACGACTTCTATTTAAGAAAAGTCCTTGGTTTTGCGCCGACAATAGATCAAGCATTCGGATATGGGAAAGGGGTCCATAATTTATTACGGGCTGTGCACACTGATCCGACGAGATGGGTTGAATTAGCTGGACGCGAAGGAGCTCTCGAAGGTGAAATTCAGAGGCTTATTGACAGGGGATTATTTTATCTTCGATATACGACCGGCGATCCTGCAGATAATTTGAGAAATGCAGGTTTGAGATCTGTGGCTCAATATGTCAGAAGATATATCGACGAGCTATCGAGGATGAGATTTGAACCGGAGAAAGAGTTTGAGACCTTGCTTGAAGAAGAACAGGTTTTGATTTCAGGTGCAATTGATGTAATTAGACTCGATGATCCCCCCAGGGTTACTTTAGTAGATTTCAAGTCAGGTGATGCAGATAATGCAAATGCAAGTGGTTTGGATGATGATCAGATGCGCTTACAGATTGCGATATACGGGCATGCAGCTCAACATGAACTGGAATATGAACCTGAACAAGGGCTAATAAGATATTTGGGCGAAGACGATGATGCAAGGGCGGAGCGGCAGATCAATCTTAATGAAGAAAGTATTGCCGAGGCTCGTCAAACGGCATTAGAAACAGCACACTCAATAAAAAGCCGGGATTTTCATAGAGGCCCGTCCGCACGAAATCCACATCGTTGTAGGTCATGTGACTTTAAAGGATTTTGCGGTCTACAGCCTGCATGAATGGATAAATATTCATTATTGCGAGAAGAAAATAATTTCGAGAATAAATGAAGACTCAAATTTTATTAACCTTCTCCGAAGAAGAATTCAAACAAATTCTCATTGACGTCATCAAGGCTGCCATAGCTGAAATAAAAATTGAGATTGTGGAAGACAAGATGATGACCAGGCAGGAAGTTGCAGATTACTTTAGGATTTCCCTGCCAACATTGCATGACTATATGAAGAAGGGCTGGATACCTTTTCACAGGATTAATAGTAGGATACGTTTCAAGAAAAGGGACCTGGATAAACTGCTTTCGGAACATTCTTCGATTAAGGACTATGTTAAAAGTCGAAAAAAAGGGTGACCTATTCGGATACCTATTCTGAAAATTGCTTTATAAATAAGAGAAGATCAATCGGATACCATGTGAGCGTTGGAGCCTCCAGCTCCACCTTCGCCCGCCGAAGCGTTGCGTCAGCAACGCGAAGGCGGGATTCGCCAAGCAACTGCAAACACTGGCGGGCTTCGGTGGATACAATCCACTTTCCTTTCAGCCGAAGCGTTGCGTCAGCAACGCGAAGGCCCTGCTTCGCTAAAGCTTCGCAGGACAAGGCCTGGTTCGCTGAAACTTCACAAGGCAAGGCCCTGCTTCGCTAAAGCTTCGCAGGACAAGGCCTGGTTCGCTGAAGCTAAGCAGGGAAAAGCGGGCGCTGTCCCACATTTTCTCCCATTCCACCCAACCACAGGCATATTGGCAAAGTATTTCAAAAATGCACAGCATGTGGTACGTTTATATTCTTCAATGTGCTGATGGCCATCCTTACACCGGTTGTACGTCAGACCTAAGAAAGAGAATGCTTAGACACCAGGAAGGACAAGTTCAGTCAACAAAATATCGACTGCCGGTGAAATTGGTAACGTATGTTGGATTTTCCGATAAATACAAGGCATATAATTTTGAGAAATATTTAAAATCTGGCTCAGGAAGGGCATTTGCCAATAAAAGGCTCATATGAAATGCGACGACTTGGCGGTCAGAGGTTCGCAGTTCGCGGTTTGCAGTCAAGATTCTATATTCTATATTCTAATCCGGTTTCATTCTCATCCACAATCAGTCGGAATGCTGACAGTTGGACAATTGAACAGTCTGCAACTGCAACTTCATTTCCCGGTAAGCTTTTTATCAAGATCGCTTTGTCCGGGATTTTTTATGACAGGCGGTTTTCTCTGGGCTGATGGGGGCCTTTCGGATTTCTGTAAAGCCGATGGATGAATCCCAACCATCAGTTCCCCGTTTTCAAAATACAGTCCTTCTCCATCTGTCTTTGTATCGGCGTCGTTGTGCAAGCCGCGCGTCATCCTGGTGGTATAGCCTGCATCAATTATTTCCGGGGATATGACAGGATTTTCATATCCCGCTCTCCTGCCAATGGCAATGTAATTTACCGGGACAGTGCTCTTCCCGTCATCGTTTTCAATAACAGTGAATCCCACTGTGGAAACTTCCCCGAGATAGATCCCATTTGACTTTCCTGCCGGTATGGCAAAAACAACCACGGGCACTTCGCTTGAAATACTTGCAACAAATGCCTGATCGAATGCGACACTGGCCCTTCCGCCGGAAAGTACAGCAATGCCGCTGGTTTGAACGGTAACATCGGTCGAGGCATTCGTGTACAGGACCGTCCTGGTTGCTGAACCATTGTCCTGCAAATGAACTTCCAGACCGTTATTAATAACTGCACCATCTGAGAACAAGGCATAGTTCTCCCCCTCGGTGTAAGTTCCGTAAATATTTCCATGGATATCGGCTCCGAGTAAATCTCCCCAGGCGCCGATGCCTGTTCCGGTAGCCGCTTCTTTCCTATCTTTCCCGGTTCCGCTGGTATAGCTGGTAAAATACCCGCCATAGTAAGTGCTACCGCTGCTCCTGTAACCAAGAGAACCCCAGACATATCCATCACTCCTTGATCCGATTACCCCCCCGCACCGGTCGTAATCATCCGGATTATAACCAGCCAGGGCAAATGAATATTTATCAGGACCACCATCGCAGTATACATAGCCATGGATCGCAGAATTAATGGCATATGGTTCATACCCGGATCCTTCGTTCCCGTTGCCTGAATACCTTTGAGCATATAATGCCGCCTGTCCGGTACCATCTAACGGATCTTCCAGGTGGAAAACATACTGGCAGTAAATATCGTAATAGCCAAAATTCGTGAAGCTGTTTTCATCAGAATGTATGTCGAGTAAAGACATAGGATTCGTTGTGCCAATGCCGATTCTGCCTCCCGCTTCCTGTAGGACCAGGTCATTTTCATTGCCGTAAGTGCCGAGGCTCAGGAAGGCCTCTGAAGGGGTTTCGTCATGGTGCCAGATCAGGTATCCTTTGTTTGCTGTGCTTTGTCCGATATAGAGGACAGAAGAATTATCGTTATCACCGATTGAAACATTGGTGCCAAAATTCCATGTACTGATCGGGGTTCCAAAGACACCGGTATAGGTAAAGGGAGTTTCTGCAACATGGATGTTTGATGCCGGCCCGGTTGTGCAAATCCCGACCCTCCCCCCGGATCCCTGGAGGATGAGTGGAAATGAGGGCTGAAAAGTGCAGATATTAAAATAGGCGCTGGCAGGGTTGGCGTTATACTCCCAGCCTACCATTCCCTTGTAGCTGTTGCTTTGCCCGATAGTAAGCACCGCGCTGTTATCATCATCGCCTATCGATACATTTGTGCCGGCAGTGTAAGTCCCGATAGGTGTGCCGAAGATACCCGTAAAACCCGGACTGGTCTCGGCCACGTGCAGATTGGCGGATGGAGCCGGTGTCCTGATACCGACATTTCCGTTTAGATAATGGATATGAGGGCCGTTTGCACGCCATTTGCTGTTGACCATGGTCCAGTCCGGAGATAATTCTGTACCCCGGTTTACAAAAAAATTATTATCACTGGCACAGTAAACCAGCAAACCCGTGGCAGGTTCAATGATCGCTTCCAATTCCCCCATGGTCATCCGGGGTAGTAAAAATCCCCTGGTTGTCGAACTGACATCCAGTATGGAAGAACCATGAGGTGCGTTGCTGCCCGAATTGATGGCCACCTGTGGAAATACTGAAGTGCTTTCCAGCAAGAGCAATACAATTAAAAAAGTTGATTTTTTCATGGTAAGAAAGTGTATTTGGTTAAAAAACAATTGGTTCTATCAATATATACCAATAGTCAACTGTCAGCTGTCTCACTCATGACTATAAATGAAAATATTAAAAGGAGGGACTTTTAATGTTTTGGGTTATAGGCGGTTGGTACACTAAAGATACGAAGAAATACGGCAGATTCAACCCTGTAATTATATCGGGTCGATTTTTTTCTTTTTTAATCAGGCCAATTAACCATGACCATTCCTGCTGATAAAAAGTTGTCCAAATTTTCATTCCCCCATTTACGCAGAGATTTCATTTCTGAGTGTTAAAGATTCGGAACAAAAACACAGCTGCAGACGAAGAAAGGGTTGCATTCCGGAGATTATCTTCCTAACTTTGAAACAATCCAGGGAGCGGGAAGAATATCAAAATCTCAATCGCATGAAAAAATCGATCCTATTTCTGATACTGGCTGCAGGAATTTTCGTGCTGCCTTTCAAGCATGCGCGCGGACAGGCCACTGAGCCTATCCGGCTGACCTCCGTCCCCGAATGGGGTAACGCTTCGGCTAATCTTTACGGTAAGGTTAGCGTAAATCCTCAGGCCTACAAAGTGGCCGGGCTCATTTTTCTTGAAGAAGCCGGCGGCTGGTGGACCAAGCCCAGCTTTGCCAGCCCGACGGTACCCATTGCGGCCGACTCCAGCTTTGTCCTGGATTTTACAGGCGGCGGGCTGGACAGGTACGCTACACGCCTGTTGACGGTGCTTGTCCCAAACGCTTACCAGGTGCCGGTTTTCGGAGGGGTTGGAACCCTCCCGGAAGATTTTCTCAATCATCCCTATGCCATCGTCGCCCGGCCCCATGGCGACCGAAACCTGGAATGGGCTGGCGTTAACTGGACCGTGAAAAGAACCGTTGATAATATCGCGATCAGTCCCGGCCCGAACATTTTCGACTCCGGCGAAAACAATGTCTTTGTTGACGGGAACTCGGACCTGCATTTAAAGATCATCAACCAGTCTGGCCAGTGGCTCTGCTCTGAACTGATCGCCGATACATCCCTGGGTTATGGAACTTACACCTTTGATCTGAAAAGCCGCGTCGACAATTTCGACCTTAACACCATCCTGGGCATTTTCACCTGGGACGATATCTCGGAATACGCCATCCCTGTGCCGGAAGACTATTTCCGGGAATACGATATTGAATTCGGCTACTGGTCGGTTCCCGGAAACGATGTCGGGCAATATGTCATACAACCCTGGACCAGCCCGCAGAACATTTATCGTTTTCCGATGGGTTCCGAAATCAATACGATCCACCAGTGGATCTGGGAAAAAGACGTGATCACTTTCAGGAGCCTGCGGGAGGACTCGACCGTGATCGCGCAGTTTGAATACGATGGCGTTCATTACAAGGACCCCGGCACCGAGAACATCCGGATCAACCTCTGGCTCAATTTTGGCCAGGCGCCGCTGACCAGCCAGGAAGCCATCCTTTCGGGCTTTCATTTTGAGCACATGCTGGCAGCTCCGGTTAATGTATCCGCAAGTGACGGCAATCCCCAGAAGGTAACCATTAGCTGGAATGACCAGCCGGGCAGATTTTTCGGCGTCTACCGGGGGATCTCAGATAATCCGGCGACTGCAGAACTCCTGACACCGGAATGGATCAGCGAACCCTATTACGAAGATTTCTCAGGGCAGGGCGGGATCACCTATTATTACCGCGTTCGGGCCAGCGACAACGCCCAGGGTTCAAATGCCACGGGATATGCCTCGGGTTTTTCGGAATACGATACGGGCTGGTTCGTGGATACCCTGATGGCGGTTCATGACCACGGTGTGATGAACAAATTGCATATATCCCCCAATCCGGGTGATGAATATGTCCGGGTCAATGCTGGAAACAGTATTATGAATGGAACCCTGCGATTGTTTGATTTAAGGGGCAGACTGGTTCTGGAAAAATTATTCGTTCAGGAAGAAATACTGAAAACGGGTACGCTGCCGCCCGGCATGTATTTCCTTCAGCTCATAACCCGCGGCGGAGCTGTTTATCCCGCCAGGCTTTTGGTGTATCATTGAAAAAGGCCCCCCATTGGATCACGGAAGGAAAATGCCTGGCTAATATAAAAATCCGAGCAACCAGAGGGGGATTACCCGGGAGTAACCTATCTCGATATTATCCTTGAAAATATAAGCATTATCAAGGCTTCTGACCTGGCGAATATCCTTGGATCTGCCACCGATCTCAAAAATATGATGATGATCCACCAGAAAATCGGCCTCGGCATGCAGGCTGACTTCGTGATGAACGGAAAGCTGGTTTAGCGCGAATGTTTCACGAATGCTGCCTGTATTGGCCATATCCGGATTCAAGGCATAAAAAAGGTTGGGATTGTCAAGGAATATTTTATCGGGTTTCTGCAAGCGGCTGATGTACTTGTCTGGTTGATTGACCAGCCGGATCAGGCGCGCTTTTTCCAGGTATTGCAAATACTGCAGTAAGGTGTGCCGGTGCAGGCCGGTTTTCTGACTAATGGCTGAAATATTGGGCTTGAATGGAGCTGAAGCCGCGATCACTTTCAATAAGATCATCATCTTACGGCTCTGAGCAACATCATACCCATCAATGAACCTTAAGTCGGATTCCATAACGGTGCCAATGACCTGTTCCAGGGTCATCAGGTAATCCCGTTCCGGTTCAAGAAAATAAGGATAGAAACCACCATGAATATAGGAGGAGAAATGTTTTAAGACGGGTATTTTTCCTGCTATTTCCGAGGATATTTCTGCATGATCCGCCATTAGTTCAGATAGGGTAATTGCCGGAAAATTAAATATTCCCAGCATCAGTAAATACTCCCTGAAAGAAAGACCGGTCATCTCATACATCAGCGCCCTGCGGCTCAGGTCGGCATCCTGTTCCGTAAGTTCTATTATAGAAGAGCCTGAGAAAACCACCTTCAATCCGTGGACGGTATCATAAATATTCTTCAGCTCCCGGGCCCATCCCGGGTATTTATGCACTTCATCCATGTATAAATACTCCCCGCCCATCTTGCGAAAATCGTCGGCCAGGTCCACCAAACGCCGGTCAGTGAAATAAAAGTCATCCAAACGGACATATAACACATCGTGCCCTTCTTGTTGTAATTTCCTGAGCTGTTGCAGCATCAGGGTGGTTTTTCCCGTGCCCCTTGCCCCAACGATTCCGTTCATCGTCCAGTCCCAGTTGATGTTCCCAATGACCTTGCGCCGGTGCGGATAACTAATGGCCTGAATGATCCTGTTTGATTTTTCAGTAATTTTTTCCATTGATTTACAGTATATTAAAAAGATAATCTTCTTTTTGATTATTCTAATAACCAAAAATACAAAAAATATGGTGAAACCGATCACCAAAATTTCATAATTCTGATCGGAGTTATTTTGCTTAAGGTTTCTTGTTTTGATGCCTGGGCAGGTAAAGTTACATTGCCTACCTTTGCCCCACATACCCGGCACAAATGAAAAAACTGACTTCGCTTTTCTTTACTTTCTCCCTCTTTGCTTTCATCTCTGTTTCGATCACAGCCAAAGCCCAAATCTACCTGGACTCAACGGCCTCAGTGAACGATCGCGTGGAAGATCTGATCAGCAGGATGACCCTGCAGGAGAAGATCGGCCAGATGATACAGACGGAACGGAATTTCAACGATGTGCATTCCCTCATCAACAGCCACTTCCTGGGATCGATCCTGAGTGGAGGCGGCAGCGTGCCGGGCAACAATACGGTGCCGGACTGGATCACCATGTACAACGGCATGCAGCAGGCGGCCCTGGAAACCCGGCTGGGCATCCCCATCATTTACGGGATCGACGCGGTGCATGGCAACAACAACGTCTATGGCGCCACCATATTCCCGCACAACATCGGCCTGGGCTGCACCCGCGATTCGCTGCTGGTTCAGGAATGCGCCCGCGCTACGGCTTCGGAAGTACTCGCCACGGGCCTGAACTGGACCTTCAGCCCCTGCATCGCCGTGCCGCGCGACATCCGCTGGGGCCGGACCTACGAAGGCTTTGGCGAGACGCCGGAACTGCAGCAGATGATGGCGGCTGCCTCGGTCCTCGGCTACCAGGGCGACTCCGTCGGCTCACCCGGCCGCATCCTCGCCTGCGCCAAGCACCTTGCGGGCGACGGCGGCACCGCCAACGGGACCGACCGGGGCAATACGGTCATCAATGAGGCCGGCCTGCGCCAGATCCATTTGCCGGGCTATATCGAAGCCATCGAAGCGGGTGTGGGCTCGGTCATGGTTTCCTTCAGCAGCTGGAACGGCGTGCCCTGCCATACGAACCAGTACCTCATTACCGATATCCTGAAAGACGAACTGGGCTTCCAGGGGTTCGTCGTAAGCGACTGGGACGCCATCCGCGCCGTCGGGGGCGACTATAAAACACACATAGGCGTGGCCGTGAACGCCGGGATCGACATGTTCATGGAGCCTTATACGCCGGTGGAGTTTATCGATCACCTGATCAGCCTGGTGTATGCCGGCACGGTTCCCCAGAGCCGTATTGATGACGCTGTAAGGCGAATCCTGGCCGTGAAGTTCCGGATGGGGCTGTTTGAGCATCCCAAAGCCACCATGGCCTATGCCGACAGTCTGGGCAGCGATACCCACCGGGCCCTGGCCCGGGAAGCGGTGCGAAAATCGCTCGTGCTGCTGAAAAATACCGGTAATCTGCTCCCGCTTTCCAAGGTTAGCGGGAAGATCCTTGTGGCAGGGCTCCGGGCCCATGATATCGGCGCACAATGCGGCGGATGGACCATTACCTGGCAGGGCGGGACCGGACAGATCACCCCCGGGACAACGATCTACACCGCCGTGAAAGCCGCCCGGGGGGCGGAGCATGTCGTTTTCTCTGCCAACGGCTCTTCAGCGGATAACGCCGATGTGGCCATTGTGGTGGTGGGGGAGATGCCATATGCCGAAGGACAGGGCGATAACCCCCATCCCCGCCTGAGCGCCTCTGACCTGGCGGTCATCGCCAATGTTCGGCAACTGAACATCCCGTATGTCGTTCTGATCCTCAGCGGCCGCCCGCTCATCCTCGACGAGGTCATCAACCAGGCCGGCGCCATGGTCGCCTGCTGGCTGCCGGGAACTGAAGCGGCGGGTATCACCGACGTTTTGTTCGGGGATTTTGATTTTTCCGGGCGACTCTCGCACACCTGGCCTGCTTCCATAACCCAGGAACCTGTCAATTGGGGCGATTCGCCATACCAGCCCCTGTTCCCTTATGGATACGGCCTGAGCTACGCCACCAGCAGTATTTCTTCACCCGAGAAACCGCCCTTTTCCATATTCCCCAATCCGGTGGAAGACTTCATCACCGTCAGGTCCGACCTGGAGGGGACAATAGAGGTCTTTCATTCCTCAGGAATACTCGTTTACAAAGATGCGGATATGAAACTCCGACATCGGATCGACATGAGCGAACTGGCCGGGGGAGTTTACATTCTCAGTTTCACAGATAAAACGGGAACGTACCGGCAGAAGTTTGTGAAGACTTAGGCGGGAAAAGATGCTCCTTGGGTGTTGTTTTTAAAATGAACGTCCCGCTGCGGGAACGGGATTTCGATGCCCTTCTCCCGGAATACCCGGAAAATCTCGTAATACAACTGGCTTTTCAATACCCTTGGCTTGTCGTTATATTCTGAGGTCCACACCCGGAGGATAAAATTAATGCTGCTGTCTGCAAATTCATCGAACAGCACATCGGGCGGAGGATCCTTCAAGATGCCCGGATTTTTTTCCGCAATCCCGATCAAAATACGGCGGATCTCTTCCGGGTCTTCATTATAGGACACGCCTACCGGGAAATTCAGGCGGACATTACGGCTGCTGTGGCTCCAGTTGATCACCTGGTTGTTGATGAAATCGGAGTTGGGAACAATGACCGAGATATTGTCGTTGGTGATGATCGTAGTAGAACGGGCGCTGATCCTGACGACATTGCCCGAAAGCTCGTCGATCTCCACCCGGTCGCCCACCTTGATCGGCCGCTCAAACAGGATGATGATGCCGCTGATGAAATTGTTGGTGATGTTTTGGAGGCCAAAGCCGATACCGACCCCCAGCGCGCCCAGCAACAATCCCAGCGAGCTGAGGTTGATTCCGGCCGTCTGCAACACAATGAACAGGCCGATGATCACCAGGATGTATTTAACAATCGTCCCTATCGCCTGGCTGACGCCGATATCCATGTGGTAGCGGGGGAAGATCTTACGGACCAGCAGCTTGCGGATCAGGGACGCGATGAAAAAGACCAGGAAGACGGAAACCAGCAGAATTACGGCCGTACGCGTGGTGAACGGGCTTCCCCCGAGGCTGAACAGCCTGAAATTCCATACGGTCTGAAGCCAATTGGTGATCTCTCCCGGATTGTTCATCTCACCAAAGATAATCAATAAAATAAAAAGCACATACCCGGGGTTAACCAGGATGTGCTTTATTCCTTAAGGAAAGGAAGGGTATTGAACGTTAACCGTTATATGACAGGTTCGGATGGTTCAGCAGGTTTTTCAACAATAGCAGGGATTTCCGGTTCCGGCGCTTTCGGTTCCGCTTTGGGCACGCCGGGCTTTTTTGCCTTCGGTTTCCGGGGTTTCGCTTCTGCCTTGACGGTTGTTTTCTTTTTATTTGCCGGTACCGGAACTTCGGCCTTGGCCACCTTCTTTTCTTTAACCGGGGCGACGGCCTTTGCAACCTTCTTTTCTGGTGCCGGAGCTACAGCCTTTTTTGATTTAGCCGGGGCCTTGGCAGCTTTCTTTTTCGGTGCCGATTTTGGTTGAACCGGTTTTTCAATCACTGCCGGTTTTACCGTTTCCACAACATCCGGGGCTTTAGCCACCGAGGGCTTTCTCCCTCTTTTGGGCTTTTCGCTTATCACAGGAGCAGGCGCCTCAGCCTTCTTTGCTGTCACTTTTGGTTTTCGTGTACTGCCCGGTTTTGGGCCCGGCTTGGCCCTGACTTTCTTTTCCGCTTCTTCCCGTCCGGCCAGGAGCTCTTTGAAAGTGGCCGCTTTTTTGTATGCTTTCAGATAGGCTTTTTCGGCCTTTTTCAAGGCTTTCTCGGCTTTTTTGGAAGCCTTGGCCAGGGCTTTGTCTATGCTTTTTACCGCCTTACTTTTCTTGATGTCCGCTATGGATTCACCGATGGTGCTTTCCACTTTCCGGAGCGAGCTCTTCGCTTCTTTCACCGCTTTTGATCTTCTTACTTTTTTTGCTCCTCCTTCAATCAAATCATCAGCTTTTTCCATGATGTTTTTGGCGGACTCCAGTAATTTTTGTTCCGACTTCCTGGGCCTGCCGACCTTCTTTTTTTTCATAATTGGGTTATTTTTAAATGATAAGGTATGAAAATGTACATCCAAGAAAACATATCGATACAAATATAAAAAAATGCTGAACTATTAAAATTAATCAGATAAATATTGTTGCAGTAATCCCTAAATTTTTAGCTTGTTTTTCTCACGAAAAATGATTATATTTGTTTCTTATTCAATTAGTTATATTAATAATTTAAACCCAAGTCGATGAAAAAGCTAGCCTTATCCGCATTTATTGCGGCAGTGATGTTGTGCTCAGCCACATCTGCCTTGGCCCAGGAGTGGACAAAGGAACAGTCTGAGTTGTGGAACGTAGTTATGAACACCTGGGTGACATGGAAAGCAGGTGATATCGACGGAATGGCCGTATATTTCCATGAAAAATACCAGGGCTGGAGCAGCGATGCGCCCCTGCCTGTCGGCAAAACCGAAATCTTCAAATGGTATAAGGAGATGAAGGAATTCATGAAGGTGGATTATATCAGTGCGGAACCTGCCCGGATAGTCATCACTAAAAACGCGGCAGTTGTTGATTATTACTTCAGCGTCAATGCTACATATACCCGCGGGGAGGAAAAGAAGTCAGAAGTGATGAAAGGCAAAAATGTGGAATTTTATGTCAAAGAAGATGGTAAATGGCTCATGCTGGGGGATATGACCGTGTTTGATCCTCAGAAAGAAAAATAATGTTATAAAAAAATCCCCGGATCCAGTGTCCGGGGATTCACCTTGATTGATTGTGTGTCCGGGTTTACCGGATCATGATCTTTTCATGGAACAGCATGCCATCGCTTTGAATCTGCAGGAAATACATGCCCTGGGGCAGGCCTGCCAGATCGATGACGTGTTCCCCGGCTTCTCCTGAATGTATGGTGTTTACAAGGATTCCGCGGACATCGAACACTTTGATGGTCGCATCGCCCTCAGGTTCGGGCATGAGGGTGAGCCTCACCATCCCCGAGGTTGGATTCGGGTAAGCGAACACCCGGGTGTCAGTTCTGACTTCAGGAACATCCAGACCGCGTTCGCCCTGAGCGAACCAGATGCCCCACATGGCTTCCGTGATCAGATACTGCGCTGTTTCCGGGACCGGGGTGATCCGGTCCTGCTGCATCTGGATGACCGCGATGGCATCCAGGTCGTCGGGAACCGTGAAGATCATATAATCATCCATCTTGGAATAATTGGGCGTGCCCAGTACCCCTTCATTGACGAAAATCTCACCCACGTTGCCGTTCTCAAAGTTTGCCGCGGCGACCGTGATCGTGTTGGATGCCGGTTCATAAATGTCAAAAGCGAAGATGTACGGGGAATTCTTGGCAAACGAAGGGTTGCCGACACTTAGCCCGGCCGGGAGACCTCCGAAGACCTTCAGGATCTCCCCCGATCCCCAGTATCCGGATGCATTATCCCACACTTTAATAAAATTAATGTCCCAGGATTCAATCGGTTCTCCAAACTGGTTTTCCACCCGGGTCAGCGCGTCATAGATGATGTATTCCCCGGAATAATCCCATTCCATGGCATCGGCATAGACCACCGTGTGCGTGGCCTGTCCCTGTGCTGTCGTGGCATTGTACAGGTGGAACTTCGCCCATTGCTGCAGATCATAGCTATACACCCAGATCGCGGAATCCTGGTAGGCGGTGATGGCGGAAACCCGGCTTCCGTCCTTGGCAACGGCCACGTTCTGCCAGATGCCGTCCTGCTGTATGATGGATTCGTCCGGGCTCTCGTCCAGTTCGATATAACGGAGGTTGTTGTCGTCGGAGACAAACAGGGCATAACTCCCGTCATCGACTACGCTGGGTTTATTGATCGGTATGGTTTGGGAAATGGGCAGGAAATCGGACCCGGAGGTTGAGCTGATATACAGCGTGTACGGATCGGATTCGATCAGGTCGTACAGCAGGATATAATCAGGCCCCGGATTGATGGGTAGTTGCGTCTGGTAATTGCCACCCTGGCCGTCGGTGATCCCGACATAATCGAAGGCCGCAGCGATGGCATTGGCTTCATTTGACCCATTACCGTAAAGGTCTTTTGCGCTCTGGATGGTGTTCAGGCGGAAGTCGATGAACTGGGTGGAACGGGTCAGGTAATTGAAGCTGGCACGCCAGAAGATCTTTTCCGTTTTCTCCAGTCCGATGGCCTGGGCCGCCTGGTAAAAAGCCAGGTTGCCGATGCCGCTGTTGATGTGCACCCCGCCGTTGTCTTCGGATCCGGTGTACATCTCGCTCAAATGGGCCGGCTGGTAACCGGGGTCATTCAGGCTGTTGCCGCCGTTGTGCGGGTCTGACATGTCGCGCAGGCAGCCGCTGGGGAAGGAACTGGGCTTGACGATCTGTTCGCCGATCAGCCAGTTCTGGCGCTCAACCGCAGCGCCGGCATAGTCGGCATAAGACTCGGCGATTGCGCCCGACTGGTACTGGTATTCCAGGTTGGAAGCGGAGCCTTCATAGGCGTGCCCGATCTCATGGGCACCCACGTCCAGCGCGCCGGCCAGGGGCTTGAAGGCCACATCGCCGGTCCCGTAAAACACCGCTACCCCGTTCCAGAACGCGTTGTCAAATCCGCCGCCGTTTTCACCGCCGACGTTGACGATTGATTTAATCGCGCCGCCCTGGTTGTTGAACGAATTCCGGCCGTGGACCGTCCGGAAGTATTCATAGGCCATGGAAGCGTTGTACATGGCGGAAACCGGTCCGGGCGCCCAGGTGTTGTTGTTGGAGCTGACCAGGCCGGCAGAGAAATTCGAATTGGCCGGATTGGTGAACTGAGCATCAAAGACAGAAAGCACGCCATCAAACGTTTGCGGGTTGAACATGGGCCGGGACGCATCCACCAGGTAATAGACGCCGTTTTCCAGATATGCGTGGAAGTTCCGGGAAACCCCGTTCAGATCGGTGCCGCTGGCGGTGACGTCGCCGTCGTGACGCGTGTTGTTGTAAAAATGAATGACGCTTCCGTCTGCAGCATCGACAAAACAATACCACTCCTGGGCGAAATTGGGACGGATCGCGACATGCCAGGCCAGCCTGGGTTGGAGCGGGTTGCGGTCTTTGTGGTAGATAACCAGCGAGGCCTGCGGCTGTTCGTACCCGAGCAGTTCTTTTTCCTCAACGGAAAGTGCCCGGAAATGAGTCTGAGATGCTATCTGCGCAGTTGCAATGCTAACAGCAGCTTCCCGGGTGACCGTGGGAACGGTTGAAACATCCGGTGTCGGATAATAATTTCCATTGAACAGGTCGATAACGTTATTCCTGCTGTGCAGCACCACTTCGGCGCACCACACCGGTACACCCTGGTGAACCTGCTGCATTTTCACGTGGTCCATCCCCAGTTCGTCGGTCGTCGCCGTCTTCACTTTGAATTCCTGAGCCGGTTCCCTGATGCCCAGGGCCGGCTTGATGGCTTCAAGGTATTGATAACAGGCTGATTCCAGCGATTCTCTGCCCGATGAAATCAGGTTGATGGCGCCGGGAACGGATCCCTCCAGGAAAATCAGCTGGCCGTTATCATTGAATCTCTGCTGCGCCATGCCCAGTTTATTGAGGGTGAGTGAGGCGAGATTGACCTGGGCGGGTGGCCCGGCCAGCATCTGCCCGGGTGCCTGTCGCGATGTAAAAGCGGAATAAGGAGTGGCCGTCATCGGACCAGGCAATGGTGGCGTGCCGGTAAGTTTCGCCTTTTCTTTGGCCTTGAATGGGTTTTGCTGCGCATTGACAGCAGCGAAGGGCAGGAGCACGATGATCAGTGCTAATGCAAGGTGTAGATATCTTTTCATAATGATGAAGGTTTACTTTACTTTACTTCTGAAGAACTGGTAGAAAGAGGTGATCTTCTCAGGCGGAGGAAATGAAGAATCGCCCCACTTTACTTCATGGTAAGCGCCCTCAGACTGATGACCGATGAAGTAGGTCATATTGCCGGGATGCTGAAAATCGATCTCTGTAAAATTCAACTCGTCGAATCTTTCAAAAATTTCTCTGGTGTCTTTTCGCTTAAGGGTGCCGATGGCGGTGGTGCCCTGCGGATAAACGGTCTGGGAGAAATACTGACCGTTTTCAAGAAGGATCACCTTGGTCGTCTGGCCTGTAAACCCGCCGCCCTCGCCAATGATGATCTTCCGGCCGGAATCATCATCGGGATGGGTGAATTGTGCAGTTTTACAGGAGCCGACCAGCAGGATCACGGGAATGATCATGAGGAGTCTTGGCATGTTTTAAACTTTATTGGTTAATAAGGATATAGTAAAATTAAATATAAAACGGGTCACTTCGGCAAAGTGCCGGTGATTTAACATTTCATTAACTCTTTTTTTAAAGACTCAGGAAATGGCTTTCCGCACGCGGACCAATTTTTCAAGCAATGGTCCCAGGAAGTCCAACCGCAGCATGTTTTCTCCGTCTGATTTGGCCGATGCGGGATCCGGGTGGGTTTCCAGGAAGATGCCGTCGGCGCCGGCGGCAATTCCGGCTTTGGCGAGGGTTTCGATGAACTGTGGATGCCCGCCGGAGGTGCCGGCCGGGCGGTTGGGGATCTGGAGGGAATGCGTGACATCCAAAACAACCGGGACGCCAAGGCTTTTCATCACGGGGATACCCCGGAAATCGACCACCAGGTCGTTAAACCCGAAGGTTGTGCCTCGTTCGGTGAGGATCACGTTGTGGTTGCCCGACTGAGTGACTTTGTCGACAGCGAATTTCATCGATTCGGGTGAAACGAACTGGCCTTTCTTGATGTTCACTGTTTTTCCGGTTTTTGCGGCGGCGACCAGCAATTCGGTCTGCCGGCAGAGGAAGGCCGGGATCTGGAGCACATCGGCGTATTCCGCCGCCCGCACGGCATCCGTTTCGGTGTGGATATCGGTAAGCGTGGGGATGGCAAATTTTTCACCCACCTGCCGGATGATGCCCAGGGCCTTGATGTCGCCTATCCCGCTGAATGAATCGAGCCGGGTGCGGTTGGCTTTCCTGAAGGAGGCCTTAAAGATGTATGGGATCTGATATTTATCGCAGATACCCTTCACTTGCTCTGCAATGAGAAAGGGCGTTGTATCATTTTCAACCACGCACGGGCCGGCGATGAGGAAAAAATTGCCCGAAGAATGGTGATGCAGGCGGGGGATGTTTTGCAAAACAAACATGTTATGTTGTTTAGTGTTTAGTGTTTAGTGTTTAGTGTTTAGTGTTTAGGGCTCAGGGCTTAGTGTAAAATTAAACTTAAACCTTAAACCTTAAACCTTAAACCTTAAGCTAATAGCCATATTTCTCCTTCCACCTGGCCTTCAGCCAGGCCCGGATTTCTTCCTCCTTACGGTTTTTGCCTGGTTCATAGAATTTTTTCCCTTTGATTTTATCAGGAAGGAATTCCATTTCAATGAAGTTTCCTTCATAAGAATGGGCATAATGATAATTCTTCCCATAGCCGATCTCCTTCATCAGCCTTGTCGGGGCGTTGCGGATGGCCAGCGGCACCGGCAGGTCCCCCGTCCGGTGGGTTTCTTCAATGGCCGCCTCGATCGCCATGTACGATGCGTTGCTCTTGGGTGAAGTGGCCAGGTAGACGGCCGTTTGCGACAGGATGATCCGGCCTTCGGGCATACCGATCTTGTGGATGGCGTCGAAGCAGGTATTGGCCAGCAGCAGTGCGTTGGGATTGGCGTTTCCGATATCTTCCGAAGCCAGGATCACCATCCGGCGCGCGATGAAGAGCGGGTCCTCGCCGCCTTCGATCATCCGGGCCAGCCAGTAGACCGCCCCGTTGGGATCGCTGCCGCGCAGCGATTTGATGAAGGCCGAGATCACGTCGTAGTGCATCTCGCCGCCCTTGTCATAGATCGCCAGTTTTTCCTGGATGATGCTCAGCGCTTTTTCGTTGGTGATGACGATCGGATCGTTCTTTATATCCGTATTGACGATAAGCTCAAGCGCATTAAGGAGTTTGCGCGCATCCCCGCCGGAGATCCGCAGCAGGGCCTCATCCTCTTGCAGTTTGATTTTTTTCTGGTGCAGTGTTTCCAGGTATGAAATGGCACTGGCGAGTAATTTCAGCAGATCATCCTTGCCCAGTGATTTCAGGATATAAACCTGGCAGCGCGACAGCAGGGGAGAGATGACCTCAAAGGACGGGTTCTCAGTAGTGGCGCCGATCAGGGTGATCACGCCCTTTTCCACGGCCCCCAGCAGCGAATCCTGCTGGGATTTGCTGAATCGGTGGATTTCATCGATGAAAAGTATGGCCCCCGTGGGAGAATCACCGGCCTGTTCGATGACGCTGCGCACCTCCTTAACACCTGAACTGACAGCGCTGAGCGTGAAGAAAGGAACGCCCAGCTGACCGCTGATGATATGGGCCAGCGTGGTTTTCCCGACGCCCGGCGGCCCCCAGAAGATCATCGACGGGATCCTGCCCGATTCGATGACTTTCCGGAGAATGGAATGCGTTCCCACCAGGTGCTCCTGGCCCAGGAAATCATCCAGGCCCTTCGGCCGCAATATTTCTGCAAGAGGAACGGACATTGCAGTTCAAGGTTCAAAGTTCAAAGATCAAAGTTAAGTTTAAAGTTGATAGTTTAGATTGAGCTTGAAATTGAAATGTCATTTAATGAACGCTGACTGCTGGCTGCTGACTGCTGCCAATCGACCGCCTAATCGCCTTTATATCCGAAAAGTTTCTTTTTCCTGATCTCTTCGGAAATATACTTCGGTACCATTTCTTCCCAGCCAGGGACTCCGTCCCGGATCATGCTGATGACAATCTGGGAGTTGATCCAAAGCCATTCTTTCTTCACATTGGTAATATCAATGATCATCTTGTTCTTGATAAGGTACTGGTAAAGGTCGCGAATGTCGTCGGCCAGCAGGATATTTCCCGAGGTAATGAGCTCTTCGCCTTTGGTCGGATCATCGATGGATACTGAAGAGATGGTGGGATAAACATACAGTTTCATGTTGTCGATGAAGAATTTCCCCATGGCCTCCAGGATGCCGCCGCGCAGGTCGGTGTAATATTTCTTCTCCAGGAAATTCATCAGTGTGGGGATCCCGATCACGATCCTGAGTTTTCGGATCCTGAACTGCGAAAAATAGACCACCAGTTTGTAGTACTCCCGGAAGGTGGACACCATCACGTTTTGTCCCATTCCATTCAGCAAGTCTACCCGGTCCAGGAAATCCCGCTCATCAAGATCCCCTTCCTGCATCAGGTTATTGAGGGTGATCTCACACAGGGAAATCGTGTTGTCTTTTTCGTAATCCTCGTCTTTTTTAAAAATACGGTAACTGGTCCTGAGCATATCCAGCATGGTGTAGGTTACGGGCCGGAAGCTACCCCGGAAAGCCAGTACATTTTTCTTGTACAGCATGTCGTAGGGTTGCCTGACATTTCCATGCCGGTCGAACATGATGGCTTTGGTCATCCCGTTTTTAACGAGCTGAACGCTCAGCAGGCGGTTATCGACATACGCCAGGTCGGGTCCCGACATCCGGATCATGGTGATCTCCAGCCGGTCGGTGGAGAGATTATCCAGCAGGGAGCGCAGGAACTGGCTGGGGAATTCGTAATAGATGAAACAGGCAAAGATCAGATTAACGCCCAGGATTCCCAGTGTCGCCTGTTGCATCAGGCCGTCGTTTTCCAGGAGGTTGACATGAAGGATGACCTGGTTGGGCGGGGTTTCGGGCCTGAGTTGGAAACGCATGCCGATCCAGCCATGCCCGCGGTTGGTTTTCTGGTAATTGAGCGTTTCCACTGTATTGGCGAAGGAGAAGAACAGCGTGTTTCCACCCCTCGACTGACCGAGGATTGAAGAGAGTTCTTCGTATTCTGCGGCAAGCATTTCATTGAGCCGTTCTTCGGAAACATAACGTACGGTTTCGCTGCATTCATATAGCGCATCGCTGAAGGCTTTATCGTAAGCTGAGATGGTTTTGGCGATGGTGCCGGATGCGCCTCCGGCCTGGAAAAAGTGCCTGGCGACTTCCTGCCCGCCGCCTATTTCAGCGAAACTACCGTACACACTGGGATTCAGGTTGATTTTCAGTGCTTTTCGGTTGGTGCTGAGGATTTCTCGGTCCATGGGGTTAGATTTCAACCTTGCAAGGGTTATAACCCTTGCAGGGCTTTTTGGTGGACAAAGATAAAGTTATTCATATCCTCAAAAAAGTCAATTAACATATCCTTATTCACATACGAACCATTATTATTGATTATTGAGGCATATGAACTGAATTCCCAATCCCCGGGAGATTGAGCATAATTTGCCTTAACTGGGTTTAAATGGATATACAGAATCAAGTCTCTAAGATACGTGTCCGTATTTACCTTTATTCTTTTATAGTTTCGGATGAAGAGGCTGCCTTTTCTTTTATGCTGTTTATTAAATGATAAAGCATATGAATTGAACAGGTTCGAGAATTGCTGACTCGGCAGTTTGCTCAGTTTTCTGTCGTAATCATAAACGGAGTTTGACTTCCTGAGAATCCATTCTTTATCCAGATTTTCCATAAGGTGCTGGTCGGATCTTATTTGGATAAGGAAGTGGAAATGATTAGGCATCAGACAATATGATATGGTCTGCGCTATCGGATTGATATAGGAATAATAGCTTTCCAGGAAATATTTGTAATTCCCGGAATTTCTGAAAAGGACTTCATCCCCGTTTGCCCTGTTATAGACATGGTAGAAGCCACCTGGTACTAATGAGGCATTTAATTCTTTCATAGGCTTTTTTCCTATTAATCCGGAAAAATTGAAAATATACCCGGTGACCTGCAAGGGTTTTAACCCTTGCAAGGTTATTTTTTTTAAATTCGAACAAAAATCCCCATGCACCCCCATCGCCCATCCGTTGGAATCGCGCTCATCTTTCTGCTCCCAATACTGATCAGTTGCGGCGAACAGGCCGATAAAGGAGCTTCAGCCGATCCTCCCAGCCAGGGCCAACCCAAAATCACTATCTGCGGCGCATACGCCCTCGCACCTTTCATCCAGGCCTGTGCGGAAGATTTTGCAAGAAGTAGACCCGGCGCAGAAATTTCAGTGATTCCCATGAGCCATGATTCCGCACTTCAGATGCTTTATGATCGGCGCTGCGATGTGGCCATGATCTCTCGCCCGTTGAAACCGGATGAGGAAGACCTTTTTGCCATCCCTGTCGCCAAAACTGGCGTAGTGTTCGTTTTTAACCGTCATAACCCGCTTCGCAGCCAGATTATGTTACAGGGGCTGACAATCAGCGATCTGCAGAATATTTATACTTCCCGGGAGATGAAAACATGGGATGCTTTTCTCAGGAATCGGGGGGCGATAGACCTGCACCATTATTATCGCGCCGATCCTTCGGGAGTAGGCGAAGTGGTGGCCCGGTTCCTCTTCTTGGAACCCGGGGAAATCACCGGGGTGGCCGTCGTAGGCGAAAATGAAATGATCCGGGCCGTGTGCCTGGATACGCTCGGACTGGGCTTTTGCAACGTGAACGAAGCCTTCGACCTGAATACAGGCCAGAAACTGGAAGACCTGGAATTTCTGCCGCTCGACCTGAATATGAGCCGCGATATTGAAGACCGGGAGCAGATCTGTACTCAATTGGATGATTTCCTGCAAAGCATCTGCATGAACACCTATCCGCACAAACTCAGCCGGAACCTTTACCTGGTCGCACCAGAGAAGCCTGAAAATCCACTTTTACTGGATTTCCTTAATTTTATGATCACGACCGGTCAGAATAAGCTCGCCCCAATGGGATATACACCGCTGCCGGCCTCTCTGGCCAGGTATAACCGATATCTTTTGGACTGATTCTAATCTTTGCCTGAGTCGCGCGTAATCAGGAGACATCGTGGTCTCCGGCCTCATTTTTTCAGCATGAACACAAAGGGGATGGCGCCCAGGGCCAGCACCCCGGAGAGGTGAAACGTCATCTCCAGCCCGATCCAATCGGCCAGCGCCCCGGCGATCATCAGCGAAGCCATCTCGCTGGCGAAGCTCACCGTCAGGAACATGCTGTTGAAGAATGCCGGCCGTTCGACGCCGTAGTCCTGCGTCAGTGCAAGCAGGATCGGGGTGGTGCCCAGCAGGAAGAAGCCCAGCAGGGCCAGCACGGGCAGGGCGGCCCAGCCGTCCATCAGGGAGAAGAGGAACATCAGGACCGGGGCCGCGTACACGATGATCAGCAAGGCCTTCCTCCGGCCGATCCGGTCGGAATAATAGCCCCAGAAAAGGGTTCCGGCAGCGCCCGCCAGCTCCAGCACGCTCAGGAAGACCCCGCCCGTCCACAGGCTTTCTCCCTTCAGCATCATATAGGTAGGAAGAAAAGTGCTCAGCGCCGCCCGCATAATGGACCGGAAAAAAGTCATTCCGGTCATCAGGATGAAGAAAGGCATACTGTGCCGGAAGGTCTCCCTTAGGTTGCGGATCCCGGCCTTGTCCGCGGCCCCGGGCGCCATGGGGATCTTCCGGAGTTTGAAATAGAGCAGGAGCGATGAGGCCAGCCCGAAAGGAATCAGCTTCCAGGTTCCTTCCAGCCCCCAGAGTGACACCGCCCCAAGCACCATCATCGGCCCGACGGTACGGGCCACCTCTCCGCCAAACATGTACCAGCTCATGCCGCGCCCGATCTCGTCGCCGGAAACGTTCCGGACCATCACCGGCGTAGGTACGTGGAACAGCGTGGAGCTGACCCCGGTGATGAGCAGCAGGATCGCCAGGACGGTAATGCCCGGCGCAATGCCGATCAGGCTCATGGCTATGGCGGTCAAAGCCGGGCTGAGGATCACCAGCCAGCGCATGCCCATGCGGTCGGCCAGCAGGCCCAGGAAAGGATTGGCCAGGTTGGGCAGGCGTTGCAGCATGCTCAGGAAACTGGCCATGGAATAGCTCAGGCCGAATTTCTCGATCAGCAGGGGGAGGACCGGCGATAAAAACGAAGTATACGTATCGTGCACCAGGTGGCCGAACGAGATCAGCATCACCTTGCCCGACTGAAAGTTAGGATGGAATCTGAAGATCCGGGGCATGAGATCCTCCGGCTAGGCCCTGTTGTACATTTTGATGATGTGCTCTCGGATCGTTCGTCCTTCCGGGGTCAGGCAGAAGTCAATGGCCGAGGCGATGTCGCCCGGTTGGATCCACGATGAAAAATCGGCATCCGGCATGGCCTTGCGGTTCGCTTCGGTGTCGATGACCGAGGGCACCACGACCGTGGCGGTCACATTCTTCCCCTTCCCTTCGGTGTTGATGAATTCCGCCAGTTTGAACACCATCGCCTTGCTCATCGAATAGGCGAAAAAGTCTTTCCCCGCAGCGGCATCCAGCCCCGGACGGGCGCCGACCAGGATAAACGCACCGCCTTCCGGGCGGCCCAGGAAGTGGGGCAGGAGGGCCCGGACCACATGGTAGGCCGAGTAAAAGTTCAGGTTGATCATCCGTTCCAGCTCCTGCTTCGGCGTGCCGGCCAGTTTGCCCATCGCGAACCCCCCGACCAGCAGCACCGCGGCTTCGATGCCCGGATCCCGGTCGATCTCGTTTTTGATAAAGGCGATGGTTTTTCCTTCGTCGAGCAGATCCGCTTCCACAACGCGGACATTATCCCCGGCGCTGATGGTGCCGGCCCCGCCTTCTCCGGTCACAGCCAGGATCGCATGGCCTGCGCCGGCCAGTTTTTCGGTGACCGACAGGCCCAGGCCGCCGTTGGCACCCGTGATGATGATTCGTGACATGATTATTATGTTTTGATCCCGCTAAATTAGCCATATTTAACATCATTCGCGGTATGTCGCCCGGATCAAGTTGCAGATGGCACGGGGCGGTTCCGGCAAATCGTTTAACTTTGTCGCCTGAAAAAAATGATCAAAATGAAAGCAAACAGTTTAAAATCAGTTACATCAGTTATTATACTGCTCGTTTCCATAGGGACGATCCTGGTCACCTCCTGCAAAAATACCGGAGATAAACCGGCTGGTGCGGGAGTGACGGATACAGTTGCCGTTGCTCCATCCGGCCAGGCAGAAGGCGGGGCCGGTGCGATGGTCGCCGATCCCGGTAGCAACAAGGTGACCATCACCGAAGGCGCGGAATGGTCAGAAGAGATCCCCGCTGAATTTCCTGAGTTCACCTATGGCACCATTCATCACATGTCCATCACCCATAATCCGGATGCTATAACGTATGATATGTATTACCAGGGCGTTACGCTGGATATCATCGATAAATACGAAGCAGAGCTGCAGGCGAAGGGTTTCAAAACCAAGAAGCAGACGATGAAGAACCGGGGCATGATGGCAGCGGAGCGGGCCGAAGGGTATGTTAATATGATGATGGACGACCGCCTGTGCCAGATCAGCGTGACGGTAAGGAAATAGCCTGATATACTTTACTTTACCTTTTCTATTCCGTATCTTTGAGAAAAATGCGGAATATGAAATACATGCTTCTCTTCCTTGCCTCGGCCACCCTGTCCTTTCAGGCTATTTCCCAAAAGGTGGAATTTTTTGACGGGTCCTGGGAGCAGGCCAATGCACGCGCCGCGCTGGAGAATAAATACATTATTGTCGACGCCTATACCGAATGGTGCGGGTGGTGCAAGGTGATGGAAAAGGAAACCTTTTGCGATTCTGCCGTTGCGTCATTCATCAACACGAACTTTGTCCCGCTCAGGATTGATTTTGAAGATTCACTTGGGGTTGTGCTGAGCATGAAATTCAGGGTCTGGGCTTACCCGACCACCATGGTCTTTAATCCAAAGGGCCAGCTGGTCGGGAAGATCAGCGGGTACAACGATGACAATGCCGATTACATCTCCGATCTGCAGAAACTACTGGACATCAAGGCGGAACGGGTCTTTGATTTCGATTCCAGGGAGCTGGATCTGCCCTGGCCGGAATTTTACAGGCAATCATTCGTCAAGGGGTATAATAACCGTCCCGATGACTCTACAGTGACCGATTATCTCGCAGGCCAGGATGATCTTTTTTCAGAGGTGAACTGGTCGGTCATCCTTCGGTTCAGCCCCGGGAATATGCAGGACCATGTCCTGAGCAACAGGGAGGAATACGCCAGGCGGTATGGGAAGGAGGAAGTATCTTATTTTATCCAGAGTTTGATGTACAGGTACCTGGCGACGGCGCTGATCAAGGACACCACCGGGACGTACCTTCAAAAAGCGATTGATCTGTGCGGGATGGTTGATGATCCGGAACTGGAGCGCAACAATATCCTGACCATCTACTACACCCAGAAGAAGAACTGGACCGCTCTTGCCCGAACGCTTGAGGAATTCATTGGCAGCACCGGGTATCAGCACACGATGAACATCAACAACAACTGCTGGGCCATTTATGAAAACGTGGATGACCCGGAAATTCTTAATAAAGCGACATCCTGGATGGCGAAGGTCATCGAGGCCGAACCCATCTGGATGTTTATCGATACATACGCGGCCCTGCTTTATAAATCCGGCCGCCTGGAAGACGCCCTGAAATACGCCGACCTGGCGATCGCGGCAGGCATTGAGGAAGGAGAAGATGTCAAAGAAACCCGGGACCTAAGGGAGAAAATCATAAAAGCTATGGAGTCCCGGTAAATACCCATCGTCCTATGAGTCATTTTCTAACAAGACATTCGGTGTTCTCTTATTATGCTTTGACATTCTGCATTTCATTTGGGGGCATTCTGCTCATCGTAGGGGGCCCGGGCGGGGTACCCGGTACCGCAGAGCAAGCTGAAAAACTCTTACTGCCTGTGATGCTCGCGCTATTCGCCGGGCCCAGCATCTCAGGCGTTCTTATGATTGCCGTAAAATATGGTAAAGATGGATTCCGTAACCTGGGATCAAGAATTTCCAGGTGGCGTGTCAACGTTCGCTGGTATGCCGTGGCACTCCTGACCGCCCCGATCCTTTTTACCGGCGTGTCGCTTGCACTTTCGCTGACTGATGAGAAATACCTGCCCGGGATCATGGTCAGCAGCGATAAAGTGTCCCTTCTGATTTTTGGTTTATCCTACGGTCTTATAGGTGGCGGACTGCTGGAGGAACTCGGGTGGACAGGATTTGCCGTCCCTACCTTGAGATTACGGCACAATATTTTCAAAACAGCACTCATCGTGGGCATTCTGTGGGGTGCATGGCATTTTATGGTAATTTATTGGATGAGTGATCCAAACGGTGAAGTCCCCTTGTGTTTATTGCTGCCGGTCCAGCTATTTTCATGGCTTCCAGCATACAGGTTGCTTATGGTCTGGGTCTATGAACGTACCGGAGGGAGTTTATTGATCGCAATGCTTATGCATGCGAGCCTCTCGGCGAGCATGCTGATCTTTCAACCCCAAGGCCTGACAGGTTATTCCTTGTTGACTTTCATTCTGACCTTCGCCGCTGCCCTTTGGGTTGTTGCGATAGCAGTCACAATAGTAAACCGAAAGCAGCTCTTTTCGCCAAAATTGCTTACGAAATAGTTGATCTTTAACAGTGCACTTTTTTGAACTTTTAATCAGAGAATACCGTCTTCTAAAGCTCCTGACAATTACTATTTATCTGTGATCTAAATCGATTCTGTTGCATGGGGGACTTTCACCCGCACGGACGTAGAGTGCTATTTTAAATTGCGCCTCCGGCACAAGAGTCCAATCATTTTAATGCCCCCCGTCCTACCGTCTTACCGTCCTACCGTCTTACCGTCTTACCGTCCTACAGTCCTACTTTCCGATACAGAACCTCCCGAAAATATTCCCCAGGATCTCATCGGTCGTGATCTCCCCGGTGATGGTGCCCAGGTGGAACAGGGCGCTGCGAAGATCGACCGTGAGCAGGTCGCCGCTCAGGCCGGCCTGCAGCCCGCTTAGCACTGCGTCAACCGCTTTGCCGGCCTCTGTGAGCGCTTCAAAATGCCGGACATTGGAAACCACCGTCCGGTCCTGTATGTTCATCCCGCTGACGGTCTCCACCAGCCGGTCCAGGACCAGGTTGATATTCTCCTTGCGTTTCGCGGAAATAAAAATGCATTGCTTTTCTAAAAGTTCTTTTAAATGGGCAGGCGTCTCCTCGAGCAGATCGGATTTATTCCCAATGAAAATGAATTTCGTGTCGTCAGCAGCCGGAAGTTGGCGGTCTTCATCAATATCCTGGAACCTGGAACCTGGAACCTGGAACTGGTTCAGGAACCTTTCGCCTTCGGCATCACGAACATCAAACACATACAAAACAATCGCCGCCTGCCGGATCTTCTCGTGGGTTCTCTCGATGCCCAGGTTCTCGATTTTGTCGGTGGAATGACGAAGGCCGGCAGTGTCGATGAACCGGAAGGCGAAATTGCTGACGATGATCGTGTCTTCAATGGTATCGCGCGTGGTGCCGGGGATCTCCGAAACGATGGCCCGCTCTTCGTTGAGGATGGCATTGAGCAGGGTCGATTTCCCGACATTCGGCCGCCCGGCGATCGCCACGGGTATCCCGGTCTTGAGCACGTTGCCGTAGGAGAAGGAAGAAACCAGCTGAACGATCTCCGGTTTGATCTCCTCCAGCAGCCTGATCAGGGCGGGCCGGTCGGCGAATTCCACGTCTTCCTGGCTGAAATCCAGTTCCAGTTCGATCAGCGAGGCGAAATCGAGCAACTGGGCGCGCAGTGCGCTGATCTTCCGGGAATAGCCGCCGCGCATCTGGTCCAGGGCCAGGTCGTGGGCCGATTTGGATTCTGCGGCAATCAGGTCGGCCACCGCCTCGGCCTGCGCCAGGTCGAATTTGCCGTGCTGGAAGGCGCGCATCGTGAATTCCCCCGGCTTCGCGTGCCGGGCGCCCTGGCTGATGAGCAGTTCGACGATCTTTTGCTGGATGTACGACGAACCGTGGCAGGAGATCTCCACGGCGTTTTCGCCCGTGTAAGAGTGCGGCTCCCGGAATACGCTGACCAGCACCTCGTCGATGAGCTCTTCGCCGTGCTCGACCGTCCCGAAATGGATGGTGTGCGTCGCGGCTTCCGTGATGTTTTTCCCGGCTTTACGGGGAACAAAAACCGCTTCACAGATCCGCAGCGCTTCGGGTCCGCTGACCCGGATGATGGCGATGGCGCCGTGGCCCGGCGGCGTCGCGATGGCGCATATGGTCTGGTTTTCGGATGAGTAGATCATGGGTTCGGGCTTGTGGTCATGACAAAGTTAGCGAAAACTGGGCGGGGATGGGTAAAATTCTTTACATTTGCCCGTCAGCCCCCTCCCACAACTGTGCAAGGAGTAAAGTGGTAGGAGTCAATTCAAAATTAAACACTAAACACAAACCACTAAACACTCGCAAGCCATGAGCGTTTTAGTCAACAAACATTCCCGCGTGCTTGTCCAGGGATTTACCGGCAAGGAAGGCACCTTCCACGCCAGCCAGATGATAGAGTATGGCACCAACGTGATCGGCGGGGTGACCCCCGGCAAAGGCGGCACGTTCCATCTCGACCGCCCGGTATTCGACACGGTCAGTTCAGCGGTGGAGAAAGAGGGCGCGGATGTTTCCGTGATCTTTGTCCCGCCTTCCTTTGCGGCCGACGCCATCATGGAAGCCGCTGACGCCGGCATCAAGGTGATCGTGTGCATCACCGAAGGGATCCCTGTGTCTGACATGATCATCGTGAAAGAATACCTGCACTGCCGGAATGCCCGGCTGGTCGGTCCGAATTGCCCCGGCGTGATCACCCCGGGCGAAGCCAAGGTCGGCATTATGCCCGGGTTCATTCACACCCCGGGGCCCATCGGCATCGTTTCCCGCTCGGGGACCCTCACCTACGAGGCGGTGGACCAACTCACCAAGACCGGGCTCGGGCAGTCGACCGCCATCGGCATCGGCGGCGATCCGATCATCGGCACCACCACGCTCGACGCCGTGCGGCTATTCACCAAAGACCCTGACACCGCCGGGATCGTGATGATCGGCGAGATCGGCGGGACGATGGAGGCCGAAGCGGCCTACTGGCTGAAAGAGAACGGCACCAAGCCCGTCGTCGCATTCATCGCCGGTGCAACAGCGCCAAAAGGCCGCACCATGGGCCACGCCGGCGCCATCATCGGCGGCAAGGAAGACACCGCCCAGGCTAAAAAAGCCATCCTGAGAGAATGTGGAATTCACGTGGTGGATTCACCCGCCGACATCGGCAAACGCATGCATGAAGTTTTGAGGTTTAAGGTTTAAGGTTTAAGTTGAAGTTCATTGGTTTTAAGTTCCCCAACTTAAACCTTAAACCTCAAAACTTAAACCTAGTATTTTGTTATCCAGGCTTCTTTGTATTCCGTGCCAAGCATTTTCCGTGCGTTCAAAGCTTCTTCCTGCGTGGCGTGATCGGAAAGGGACACTCTGTACGTATTTTCTTTAACAATAACCTTAGCCTGGTAGAACCCGTCCTTGCGGTATTTCTCCGCGACTTTTTGCGCATCCTCCAATGAGTTGAAACTTCCGAAGATGAGGTAGTGTCTGCCTTCAGGTGCCGTAATTACGCCTTTCATGTCCGCTCCTTTCATCGGCAGCACCAGGAAATCTGAACCCGCCGCATTGGCGCACAAGGTAGGCTCGGAAAGTGTGTCCGGCACTTCTCCGAACCACACGCAGGCATATCCCTGGTACAGGCCGACGCCCATCGCCCGCCAGTTGAAATAGCTCCATTTGTTCTGATTGAGCAAAACTTCCCGGGCCTGCGCGATGCTCGTCCAGAAACGCATGGCCGTGTCCGGGTGATTGCCCTGGCTGTCCCAGTAAACCAGCTCATGCCCTTCGCCGGCGTACCCGGCAAGTTCTTTCGGCTTGTTGACGATGCAGGAAGGATTGGGCGTGAAGCGGGAATGACAGCACGCAGTCCATTCGCCTTTGTCCGACCAGCTGTTCAGGCTGCAGAATGAGGTGTCGGGGTTATTGTGATACAGGTCGCGGGCGTGGATCTTGGCCACGTAACAGAGTGCGCGGGAGACCGGTACGACTGGAAGGCCCTGCTTTTCCCGAAAATCATTGATCAGGGTGTACAGCCGGTATTCATCCCGGGTCAGGCAGAAATCCGGGACCTGGGATTTCAGTGTGCCGGTGATCAGGATAAGCAAGGCGATGATGGTGGGTTTAATCCCTGGCATGGCGGTAGAACTTTGTACAAAGTTAGGAAAAATTTGAAGGGAAGGTCAATCCCCGAGGATGATCAGGGCGGCGGGAGACTGGATGCTGAGTGTGGCTCCGTTTTCCAGGATGATTTGGTGGACGACGGTAGTTGTTGTCAAAGCCGGGTGGATCGGGGCATTGGGGATGGTGACGATGCTGCTGGCGTCCGGGATGAAGCCGTAGGGGCTGTTCCAGTTGGCGCCTTTTTCATTCCAGTTTGAGGAAGAAAGCCCCGCCCAGGTCATACTGCCATTATGTAAGCCAGGGGTCATCGCGGCGACGCCGGTGGCGCCGGGCGAGATCACCCATTCGGCAGCCTGCCACACCGGGCCCGGCGCCATGACATTACGCTTTCTGACCGCTTTCCGGTCGGTGTACTCCCAGCCGCTTCCCGAACCGTCGGTGTCGATCACTCCGAAGGCGTCAAACAGTATGCCGCTGGCCTGGTTCCCGCCGTAAAAAAGAAAATAGCCGTCGTCACCGTTGCCGGAAATGTTGCCTGAATTCTGAGTGGCATAGAATCCAAAAGCGTTGAAGAAGCGGGCCGACTGGTAAGCCACCACGTGCGCAGCGCCCGGGGCCAGCGTGCCCGTGAGCGCCACCGAACCCCAGTTCCCTCCGTCGGTTTGCCGGCACAGGTAAACGGGCGTGGCGGAGAAATCGATCGCCTGTGTCCCGATATTGGTCAGTTCCACGAATTTCGCATTGGCGGAATCGGCCGGGTCGGCCACCTCGGAGATGATCAGCGGCAGGCTGAACGCCGGAGTTGTGGCCGAAGCGGAAGGTACGGTCCCGTCGGTTTTGTAGTCGATGGTCGTGGATATTCCGTTGTACGGGAATATCTTGAAGAAATACTGGGTTTCGGGCAGCAGGCCGGTGAACTGGTGTTGCTGGATGCTCGCGTTGACATTTTTGACCAGGAAGGCATCTGCTTCAGCTACGCCATCGGCCGGAACCGCAATGGAAGCGTATCCGCCGGAACTGCCTTTGAGCAGGTATTTGGTGGCGTCTGAATCCGTCCAGGAAACCGTGACGGTGGTGGGCCCGTTGTTGATCGCCGCGCTCAGGCCGGCCGGATGCGCCGAAGGTTCCGGGAACATGGCGTACGCACTGTCGACCACACCGACGGAATAATCATAAGCGCCGGTCACGGACCAGGCTTTGTAGAAATACAGGCTTCCCGCCGACAGGCCGGTATGGCTGAAGTCTTCCTGAGTGCCGACATAGATGACCGTGGCCGTTCCGATCGGGTCTCCGGCCTGGTAAACGCCGGAAGGAGTGCCAAAGGAGTAATCGGTGTTGTATGCGATCATGACCGGATTCGACGCTTCATTGTTCGTCCAGCTGAGGTTGACCTGGGCCTGGGAATAAGTCACCGCATCGAAATTTCCGGGATTATCGACCTGGACGTCATCATATTCAAGTTGAAAATCATCATAAAGCATTCTTTCCCCGGAAACGGTCAGGAATTCGATAAAGATTTTCTGTCCGGCGGCAGGCGCAACCGGTGTGGCAAAGTTGAAGGAGTAGCGCTCGAAGCTGAGGTCGGCTGACAAATCGTTCCCGGTAATGGTGTCGACGTTCGTATAGGAAACTCCGGAGTTTACGCTGTAGCGGACATGCACCACGGGCACGGGATCGTTGTCCCACCGGGCCAGGTACACTTCAAATCCGGTGACGGTTTCCGTGCATTCATAACGAAAATACCGGTTGGCCGTATTCCTGACCCGCCAGGCGTAGGGGGCGCTCCTGAAATTGGTCGCATCCCTGAGCGCTTCATTGCTGGAGAACTGGTCGTTGATGGGCAAGGCGCTGTTGGTGTAAGCGGTGGGTAGGTACGCCGCAGGATTGGTGGTAATCCATGAGCCCGCAACGTCAAAGTGCTCAGTGTACACCTCCTGCCCCCACAGTGTTCCCCATGCCAGCGCCAGGAGCAACCCCATGACCAGTTTCCTATGAATCATACGTCCTTTCATAGTACTTCCACCATTACCTGTTGAACACTGCCTTCGACCTTGTAATTGATGGCCTCTCCGCTGCCTTTGTAAGGGAATATCTTGAAGTAATAAGTGTTTCCAGGGACAGCTCCTTTAAAAACATATTGCCCGGATCCGTAGCTTACGTTTTTATTCCAGCCGTCGGTGAGCACGGGAACGCCATCGGCGGGATCAGCGATCGCTTCATAACCGGTTGTGCTGCAGCGGATAAGGTATCCGTCGGGCAGGATGCCGCCCGTGGGCTCGCTCCAGGAAAGGGTGATGTCGTTGGCCGAGAAATCGGAAGCATGGCTGACCGGTTCGCCGCCCCATATCTGCCCGACGTATTCCGGGTGGTCGATGAACGGGTTTCGGTTGCCCTGGTAAACATTGTAGATGATATTGTTGCGATTGCGCTCCCAGTCATTCACCGGGTCGATATTGTGCCATTTGATCAGGGTGTCGAGGTTGCCATACAGGGGCTGACTGGCAGGGGAGGAGTTCATATAGCTGACCAGTTCCAGGTTCATCTCCCCGTTATCGCCTTCATAGCGTACCGCCATGTAGAACATCATCCGGGCCACGTCGCCTTTGTCCGAATCCCTGGGTTCCCAGATATAGGGGGCGGTATAACAATCCGTAGGCCCTGATCCGTCGATGTATTGCGTTGTTCCTTTGGAGAAGTCCCTATTCCCCTTGGCGGAATTGACCGAGGCATCGCAGGGCCTGAGGTGATGAAGGTCGGAATATTCCGGCAGTTTATTTTCAAAGTCGCCATGGGAGCTGGACCAGACATGTTCCCGGTTCCATTCGTTCCCCAGACTGCCAAAGGCAGATTTTGCGTAAGACCATCCGGTATAGAGGCAAATGACGTTGCTGGCGTTGGCGGTGTCCTGGTCGGTGACCTTCAGCGCTTCGGTCACGGCGCCATAGGAAATCGAAGTGTGATCGTCGATGATCTCATGCAGAGCCGCTTTCAGGGCCGTGCCGGACAGGCCGGTGGCGCTGTTGTAATAGCCTGGCGGAACCTGGGCGGAAAGTATCTGCCAGGCCAGAAAAAGAATCAGTGCAAGGGACTTTTTTATCCGGTAGCTCATTTTTGGTCCATCCGGTCATTCTCTTCCGGATGCTCAGTTTTTCCATGATGGTTGGGGCCGGCTAAATTAATACCAGATACATACAGGTGACATTATTTCCTTGAAAAAAATCAAAAAGTAAAGGGCATTGTATTGATTTTCACTGAAAATTAGCGTAAATTTCGGATGATTTTCGGGATTGGTTCATTTGCCAGGTTTTATATGCATCTATTCCGGATATTCTGTATTAACCCTTTAAATCCAATATCATGGCTGAAAAATCATTGATCACTTCCGATGGCACAGTAGTCCAGGAAATATTCTGGGACGACTCAGAGAACTTTCTCAGCGTCATCCATCGCATTAACCTTGATGCCGGAATTGATGCCCGACCGGGCAGGTTTGATGTATTCGATAAAGATGATGATGCACAGAAATTCAATGAAGCATGTCAATTCTTCAAAATAGTGAATCCAAAGTCAAAGACCCTGGTGAAATTCGAGTATGATGAGTTTAAGGTAGAACGAAATTACCGAACGGTAAAGACTTATCCTTCGGTTGATTCGTCTTATACCATTTCAGGAAGGCCTAATATTGTGGTGGTGGCTGTTTTAAATACCGCCAGGGAGAATTCGGCCAAAACCGGGGGCGAAGCCGTTTAACCCATGCGCCGGGCTCGATTTTTTCTGATTTTCTGCATGGCAATTTTCCTGCTCGTGCAGGTGGAATCTGTTTCTTACAGCCAGACAACTTTCAATCCGGACAGCCTCCGGCAGCTTACGGTCACGGAGGATGACGATCGGGTCAGGCTGGAGGCTTTCATGGAGCTCTCGAAGGCTTACCTGGCGGAAGCGTTCTATGATTCCTCCGCCCGGTATAGCGACAGCGCCATTTCCATCGCAACGGCGATTAAAGACCAGGAAAAGCTTGCCGAGATCACCTATATTAAGGGCAATGCGTTGTTTTACGGCGTCGGGCCTGATGCCGGCATCATCCTATACAAGGAAAGTTACCGGTTGTATAATGATATGGGAGATTCAGCCGGCATGGTCAAAGCGCTCAATGGGATCGGGGTCATGTATAAAAAAATGGCGCAATACGATTCTGCCCTGGCGATCTTCATCCGCCTGGTCACCATTGCGGAGCGGAATGGCTATGAACAAACCCTTGGTATGGGATATGTCAATATCGGAATCCTGTACCAGGACTATCTTGACCTGGATCGCGCCGCGCATTACCTGGCCCTCAGCATCCCCATCAACGAAAAATACCGCCCCGACCTGGTGGGGCTGGCCCACTTGAACATGGGGCTCGTCAAATATGAAAGGCAGCAGTATGATTCGGCACTGGCAGAGTTACGGATCGCAAGGGCGATTTTTGAATCCCTGGATTCCAGGAAATTCCTTGCCGATGCGCTGAATAGTTTTGGGAACGTGTACTTTGCCCTGAACGACATGGATAGTTCGTATCATTATTATTCCGCGGCAAACAGGATCTATGGACAACAGGGCAATGTGTATGAATTTTCACAGACATTGAATAACCTGGCTTTGGTGGATCTGAGAAATGGAAATTACGAACAGGCAATCAGGCTTCTCGACTCCTGCCTGGCCATAACAACCATTAACAAAAACAGGGAACTGGAGATGCTGGCGCATAAGAACAAGTTCCTCGTCTTTGTCAGGAAATCGGACTACAAAAGGGCCCTGGAAAGTTATGTGGTGGCCGACAGCCTGGAGGACATCATCTTCAGCCTCGACAAGCAGGAGAAAATGGCCGATCTGGAGATGAAATACCAGAATGAGATCAAGCAGGCCGAGATCCTCAGGCTGGAGCGGGACAACCTTCGAAAGACCAAGCAGAACAACGCCTATCTCTTTACAGGACTGGGACTGATCGCGCTGATCATCTTCGCATTCCTGTATTACCGGCAGCGTGCGGTCAAGGATCGGATCATCGCCGCCCAGAAGATCCGGCAGCTCGAAGAAGAGAAGAAACTGATGGCAGCAAGATCATTGGTGGAAGGGCAGGAAGAGGAACGCAAAAGGATTGCGCTGGAGCTTCACGACGGGCTGGGGGTCCTGCTTTCGGCCACCCGCATGCAATTTTCGGTACTGGGCGAAACCAGCCCCTCCGCACGGTCCATTGTTGATAAGGCGTCCCGTCTCCTGGAACAGGCGTCCAGCGATGTCCGCAAGATCTCGCACAACATGATGCCCGGCCTGCTGACAAAGCTGGGGCTGTTTGAGGCATTGGCAGACTTATTTGAAGGGCTGCAGGAAGCGGGGGAACTGAAGGTATATGCCGAAATCCCGGAGCATGCCGGCCGCCTGCCTGAAAACCGGGAGATCATGATCTTCAGGATCGTGCAGGAGCTGGTGAACAACACCCTGAAACACGCCGGCGCATCAAGGATAGATTTTCATGTGGACATACAGCCAGGCCAACTGGAGATCTTCTATGCCGATGATGGAAAAGGCTTTGATCCGGAAGAAATGCTGCATTCGAAGTCCATGGGCTTATCCAGCATGCGGTCCAGGGTTGACTTCCTCAACGGCAGCATGAACATAAGATCAGAACCGGGTAAAGGAGCCGAATTCCGGTTTACGATTCCGGTATAAAGCGGCCTGTGATTCGGCGAAAAAAATGCCCCGAAACCATTAGGTCTTGGGGCACCGTTGTAGCGAGGACGAGAATTGAACTCGTGACCTTCGGGTTATGAATCCGACGCTCTAACCACCTGAGCTACCTCGCCTTTTTGTGGGGTGCAAAATTACATCTTTTTTGATTTTATTTCCGCATTTTCCGCGAATTTTAAATTTCTTAACAAAACACTGCGCACATATTCAAAAAAAATACTCTATCATTGCGAGGACAATATGAGCCTGAAAGACAAAACGGTGATCATTACCGGAGCCTCTTCCGGAATCGGAAGGGCGCTTGCGCTGGAAATGGCGGCACGCGGTGCGAAACTCGTGCTGGCGGCCCGCTCACAGGATAAGCTCACCGCGCTGGCCCGGGAACTTGAATCCCGCCAGGCATCCGTGCTCACAGTCGCTGCCGATGTCAGCAAGGAAGGGGATTGCAGGAAACTGATCGACACCGCGGTGGAAAAGTTCGGGGGGATCGACGTGCTGGTCAACAATGCCGGTATTTCCATGCGGGCGCTGTTCGAAACGGTCGACCTCCAGGTCATCCGCAGCCTGATGGATGTCAATTTCTGGGGAACGGTCTACTGCACAAAGTTCGCCCTTCCGTACCTGCTCCGGTCGAACGGATCGGTGGTCGGCGTCTCGTCCATAGCCGGCTTTAAGGGACTTCCCGGCCGCACGGGATATTCCGCATCGAAATTTGCCATGCAGGGATTCCTCGAAACGCTGCGGATCGAAAACCTGAAAACCGGATTGCATGTGATGATCGCCTGCCCCGGGTTCACGGCTTCCAATATCCGGAACACCGCCCTGGCGGCCGACGGCTCTCAGCAGGGGGAGTCCCCGCGCGATGAGCACCGCATGATGACCGCCGAAGAAGTGGCCCGCCGGATCGCCTGCGGCATTGAAAAACGAAAGAAATTGCTGGTCATGACCCTCCAGGGGAAAATGACCGTGTTATTGAATAAGATTTTTCCGTTCATGATGGACCGTATGGTGTACAACCATATGGCCAAAGAACCGGATTCACCATTTAAATGATTATTTATGAGTGCCTTAACCCTTGACATCGTCCCCAAAAAAGGCTATGGGGAAATCCATTTCGGGGAAACATCTGAAAAAGTCATCTCCATCCTCGGCCAGCCCGAAGACGTCGAAAATATCGAGGATGATGACGGATTTAACACCGTGGTCCTGTATTACTGGGAACTGGGTGTGACCGTATTTTTTGAAGGCAGGGAGAAATCGGTGGTTTCCTGCATTGAAACCGAAAACCCTGAAGCGAAAATGTACGGCAAGGACGTCTTCGACATGACTGAGCAGGACATCATCGCCCTGATGACGGCCAAAGGATTCGAAGTGGCCGAAATCGAAATGGAAACCAGCGGAGAACGCAGGGTTTCTTACGACGACGCCATGATCGACTTTTTCTTCCAGGATGGCGACCTGGTAGCCGTAAACTGGGGCGTCCTGATCAATGAGAAAGGCGACATCGAAGAACTTTAAGGTTTAAGGTTTAAGGTTTAAGGTTTAAGTTGGAGTTCTAAATTATAAGTTCCCGAACTTAAACCTTAACCCTCAAAACTTAAACCTTCCCTCTGGGGTGGAATTCCAGGATATTGCTCCTAAGGTAGTCGCGGTCGAGGTGGGTATAGATCTCGGTTGTGGTGATCGAAGCGTGACCGAGCATTTCCTGCACGGCGCGCAGGTCGGCGCCTCCCTCGATCAGATGCGTGGCAAATGAATGGCGCACCGTGTGGGGGCTGATCGTCTTGCGGATCCCCGCTTTCTCGGCAAGTTGTTTGATGATGTAGAAAACCATCACCCTGGAGAGTTTCTTCCCCCGGCTGTTCAGGAAAATAAAATCTTCCTGCCCCTTCTGGGGCGTAATATGGCTGCGGATGCGTTCACGGTAAATATCAAATTGCTTCAGGGCGCGGCCGCCGATGGGGACCAGCCGCTGCTTGTTCCCTTTGCCGATGACCGAGATGAAGCCTTCCTGGCGCCGGATATCGGATAGCCTCAGGTTGGTCAGCTCGCTCACGCGCAGGCCGCAGCCATACAGGAATTCCAGCATCGCCTTGTTGCGCTCTCCTTCCGGCGTGCTCAGATCGATGACCGAAAACATCTTTTCGATCTCATCCACCCGCAAGGTGTCGGGCAGCACCCGGCCTGTCCTGGGCAACTCAAGCATTTCAGCCGGACTCGAACTGACGATGTTTTCCAGGACCAGGTACTTGAAGAAAGCCCGGGTGCCGGAGATGATCCGCGCCTGCGACCGGGCATTCATCCCCTGCAGGTTGATCCATTTGATGAATTCCTGCAGGTGAGCCAGGCGGATATCGCGGATCCCGAGGCCGGGATGGGCTTCCTTTATGAAGCGGGAAAGCTTTTCCACGTCGCGTGCATAGGCTTGCACCGAATTGTCGGAAAGCGACTTTTCCAGCTTCAGGAATGATTTGAATCCCTTGATATACGGCTCCCAGTTCATCCGGACGGGAAATTTTGATAAAGTTATAGGTTATTTTGAATAATTGTAATATCTTTGCAGCCCGAAATTTAAAAGCGTATTGAGTAATGGCGAAAAAAACGAAAGACCAGAGGATACAGGTGATCATGGAATGCACGGAGCATAAAGCCAGCGGCATGCCCGGAACCTCCAGGTACGTCACCACCAAGAATAAGAAAAATACGCCGGAACGGCTTGAACTCAAGAAGTTCAACCCGATCCTCAAGCGCGTCACCGTTCATAAAGAAATTAAATAGTGCTCAGATATGGCAAAGAAAGTTATCGCAACCCTGCAAACCCAGGGCAAGGAGTACACCAAGCTGATCCGCATGGTGAAATCACCCAAGACGGGCGCCTATGTGTTCAAAGAAACCATTCTCCCGAACGACCAGGTCAAGAATCTCGTTGAAAAGAAATAACCTTGCAATGAACTCGGTCAGAAAAAGCTTTTCCGGTCCGGAAGAGCTTTTTTTGTATTAATATTTTTAAAGCTATGGGCCTGTTTTCGTTTTTCTCCAAAGAAAAAAAAGAAAGCCTTGATAAAGGGCTGGATAAAACCCGCCAAAGCGTTTTCTCGAGGATCTCGCGCGCCCTGGTCGGAAAATCGCGCGTGGATGAGGAAGTGCTGGATAACCTGGAAGAGATCCTCGTCACCAGCGACGTAGGGGTGGAGACCACCCTGAAGATCATCGAACGGATCCAGCAAAGGGTGGCCCGTGATAAGTTCATCGGAACGGAAGAGTTGAACCGCATCCTCAAGGAAGAGATTGCGGCGCTGCTGCAGGAGAACGAGACCGGCGAGCGGTTTGACTTCGCTTCCGAAGCGCTTCCCAGGCCCTATGTGATCATGGTGGTCGGCGTGAACGGCGTCGGTAAAACCACAACCATCGGCAAACTGGCGCATCAGTTCAGGAACGCCGGCAAGTCGGTGCTGGTCGGCGCTGCCGACACCTTTCGCGCCGCAGCGGTTGACCAGCTGACCATCTGGGCCGAACGCGCCGGGGTGCCTATCATCGCCCAGGGCATGAACGCCGATCCGGCGGCAGTGGCCTTCGATACAGTGAAAGCGGCCCACAGCCAGGGCTACGACGTGGTGATCATCGACACCGCAGGACGGCTCCACAATAAGATCAACCTGATGAACGAACTGGCCAAGATCAAACGGGTGATCCAGAAAGTGATTCCCGAAGCGCCCCATGAAGTGCTCCTCGTACTCGACGCCAGCACGGGCCAGAATGCCATCGAACAGGCCCGGCAATTCACCGCCGCGACAGAAGTCAACGCACTGGCCCTCACCAAGCTCGACGGTACGGCCAAAGGCGGCGTCGCCATCGGGATCTCCGACCAGTTTAAGATTCCCGTAAAATATATCGGAATCGGCGAAAAGATCGGCGACCTCCAGGTGTTCGACCGGTATGAGTTTGTGGACAGCCTCTTTGGGGAGGTTTAAGTTTTAGGGTTTAAGGTTTAAGTTCGGGAACTTTTCTTTTTCTACTGTGAAGACGAAGCAGGCAAGGCATAAAGTCAATATCGTTACGCTCGGGTGTTCCAAAAACATTGTCGATTCGGAGGTGCTGATGGGCCAGCTTAAAGCGGCCCGGGTAGATGTGGTGCATGAATCCGACGAACCCTCTGAAGTAGTAGTGGTGAATACCTGCGGTTTCATCAGCGACGCCAAGGAAGAATCCATCGACACCATCCTGCGCTACGCCCAGGCCAAGAAAGATGGCCTGGTAGGGAAAGTGTACGTCATGGGCTGCCTCTCCCAGCGCTACCGTAAGGAACTCGAAGCCGAACTGCTGGAAGTCGATGGGTTTTACGGGGTGAACGACCTGCCGGTCATTCTGAAGGACCTGGGCGTTGACTATCGGAAAGAGCTGATCGGGGAACGGCTGCTGACCACGCCCGGGCATTATGCCTATCTGAAAATTTCGGAAGGCTGCAACAAGAAATGCTCCTTCTGCGCTATCCCGCTGATCCGTGGCAAACACGTCTCGCGCCCGCTGGAGGACCTGGTGCACGAGGCCACCCACCTGGCCGCCCGGGGCGTCAGGGAACTCATCCTCATCGCCCAGGATCTCACTTATTACGGGATGGACCTTTACCGCGAGAGAAGGCTGGGGCCGCTGCTGGATGCCCTGTGCGAAATTCCCGGCATCGAATGGATCCGGCTTCACTACGCCTATCCCACCGATTTTCCCGAAGATCTGCTCGACGTGATGCGGCGCCAGGAAAAAATCTGCAAATACATCGACATCCCACTTCAGCACATCAGCGATATGATGTTGCGTTCCATGAACCGGGGCATCACCACCGAAAAAACCTTGAAACTGCTGGACCGGTTCCGGGAAAAAGTACCCGGGATCGCCATCCGGACTACACTCATCACAGGTTTTCCGTACGAAACGGAAGAACATTTCGAAGAGCTCAAAGCCTTTGTCCAACGGCAGCGCTTCGATCGTTTGGGGGTGTTTACTTATTCCCCGGAAGAAAAAACGGCAGCTTATTACCTGCATGATGTGGTTCCGGAAGCGGTGAAGCGGTCGCGGATGGAAGAGATCATGGAAATCCAGCAGGCAATCTCCCTGGAAAAAAACCAGGAGAAGGTCGGGACGGTGCTGAAAGTGATCATCGACCGGGCAGAAGGGGAATACATGATCGGGAGATCCGAATTTGATTCTCCCGAAGTCGACAATGAGATCCTCATTTCGGGCGCCGGAAGCCTGAAGCCGGGGGATTTCTGCAGGGTCAGGGTCGAAAAGGCGGATTATTTCGATTTGTTCGGAACGGTTGTTCCTTCATGAACCTAAAGATTTCTTGCCAGATGAGAACTTTTTTCTTATTCATTGCGCTATTCATATTTTTTAATCTGCAACTTCCAGCCCAGGATCATGGGGTACGGGTTTTTTCCCGCGACACCATCGGAGACCTGGTGTCGGAAGGACATTATTTTAACGGGAAGAAGGAGGGCACCTGGATTACCTGGTATCCCACGGGCATTGTAATGCGCGTCGAGGAATACCGGAATGGCCTCAGGAACGGTTTGTTCCTTGAAATAGACAGCAAAGGGGCCATCAGCAGCCAGGCTTTTTACCGTGACAACCTGCTGGATGGGATGAGCCGTCAGTACGGCAGAATGGGAAAACCGTTATGGGAGAAGGAATACCGGGGAGATAAGCTCCATGGCCGGACCCGGATTTATTACGATGGCGGGATCCTGCAGGAAGAAGCCTGGTTTAAGGATGGCCTGCGCGACAGTGTTGCGGTATGGTATAACACCAAATCGAATAAAATAGCTGAAAATCATTACCGTGACGGAAAACTCAACGGCCCCGCCCTGACCTTCCGCGTCAACGGGAACATCCAGTCAGAAAAGACATACATGGAAGACAATCTGCACGGAGTGTACCAGGAGTTTTATGAAGATGGTACGCTGCGCCTGGTTGGATCCTACGAAAACGGCGTGAAACAGGGCGCATGGTCGTATTATGATGAGCAGGGGAGACTCACCCGAACGGAAAAATACCACAAGGGGGAATTGAAGTAGTTCCTTTTCCGGGCATCACGGCAGCTGGAAGTTGGTGATCTCTTCCGTGACCTCTTCTTCGCTCCTGGGATATTTGTAAACCGGAAGCCTTTTTTCCGAGAATCCTATGGAATAATCATAAATTCCGGCGTAATCTGCGGGCTCTTCGCCCATCTCTCCCAGCTGCCGCAGGTATTCAAAGATCGGTTTTGATTCGATAATGGTCACTTTGCCCATGCGTTCCACAACCGGGCTGTGGCTCCGTGTTTCATCATGGTCGAATTCCAGTATCCTGCGGCCATGCCGTGTGATGCCAATGGTCCGGAACGTCATGCTTTTTCCGACGCCCGGCAGGTTCAGCATATTCCGGTCGGTTGCCAGGAATGGCAATTCCGCGCCATGCATGATCTTTCGGATATTGCGAACCATGTGCGTGGGATCTTCGGGCAGGGTTTTCAGTTGTTCGAGGTATTCGTCGGGTATCTTCCCAAACGATTTTTCCTCTATTTGTTCCTGGACGCTCCGCGCGTTGGGGGCGAAGTTCCGGTAATTTTCCATGTAGCCTTTGACGGTGAAGGTATAGTAGGGAAGGACCCCGATTTCGCTCAGCACCTTCCGTAGTTTTGCGGTATGTCCGCGGCGGGAGGCGGAAGCGGTGAACACCTGCTGGTTGGTGACCATCCAGCCGGCCGACAGCAATTTCCGGATTCCTTCCCTGGCCTCGGGGGTTACTTCCAGTGCAGATTCAAAGTGCGTCTGGATGACCAGCTGGCGGATGCCCGCCTGCCGGGCTTTCTGCCGGAATTCCGCCAGGATTTCCACCAGTTCGTCGGTGATGCGCATGGGGATGTACACCGGAAGCCGGGTGCCGAGCCGCACTCTTTTGATCCCGGCGTATTTTTCGCCGGGTTTGCGGTCCTGGTTGGCTTTCCTTTTTCTCATGGCCATGCGGTAGACTGCGTCCAGGATGAGGCGGAGCGATTTGTTGGCGCTCATGAGGGCGTCGCCGCCGGTGATCAGGATGTCGCACAGCCGGGAGTCGTTCTCGAAGTATTCCATGAGATCCTCCAGCTTTTCCCACCAGGTTTCGCGGGGTTTCAGCCGGTCGAGCTCGAAATTAAGGTTGCCCCGCTGGAAGTCGTACATCCGCTGGCAGGAGACGCAGAGCCCGCCACAGGAGCGGCCGACGGTGTCTGGGATCAGAATGGCCACATCTGGATACCGGCGGTGCAGGTTGAAGTTATTGGGCAGTATCCATCCGGCCGCATTGGGCTTGCCCGGTTCCACCTCGTCTTCTTTTTCCCAGGCCACGATGCTGCCGAATTCATGGAGCAGCTCCTTGCTGTAAAAGATATAGTCGCGTATGGGCTGGTCGCAGCCGGTCAGATGCGCCGGCGGGTTGATCAGCAGCAGGGAAAGATAGTAGGGGTTGACAAAAATGGGGATTCCCTGTTCGGTGCCTTCGCGCAGCAGCGCCATGGTCGCGGCATCCAGCGATCCGTCGAGCATTTCGTTGAGGGTGTCGGCGTCGCGTGCGGCAAAGCGCAGGTGAAACAGGCGTTCGTTCCACCACTGCAGGGCCAGGGCTTTCTTTTCCTGTTGGCTGGCCCCGTCCGGGAAATAATACCGGTTATCGGCCCAGCTTCCCTGGTCGATCTTGTTGATGATCAGGTTCAGAATGCGCTCTTTATTTTTCTGGTGCATCCGGATGATGTCGGGATCCAGCCCTGAAGGATGCCGGTCCATCCAGCGGTTCAGCTCCTGCAGGTCAGGTTTTTTCATTTCGGTCACGCCCCGGAGCTGACGGAACAGCATCAGCATGTCCTGGAAGAAAGCGGGCCGGGCTCCGCTGCGGCCATAGTTGCGGGCCAGCCAGAGCAGCTTGAACGGATGGTTCTCGGTCAGTTCGCCCCTGCGGTTCAGGTCAGGAATACGTTTTCCGGAATGATCCAGGTAGTCAAGGATACGAATGGCGGCTAATTCCGTCGGTGACATTTTTCTGATCGCCTTTTTGCCGTATATCTTCGCTTCGTAAAAATTTGCAGCCAGTGAATTGTTTCCGATGATCCTCATCATCCACTCCCGGATCGATGAAATGACCGCCGTGATATCGGGGGCGGAGTGCAGGATCTTGTCCAGATCCGGGTTCTCCGACAGGATCTGGTGTAATAGTTTTCTGGAAGTGACGCTGATGGCGATACGGTCCTGCTCCAACAATCCTTCTTCCGGCAAAACGTCCCGGTAATCAAGAACCTGCAACGGTTTTTCCGGACTTTGCTCCATCGTATCGTGCCGATCGGGTGTTTCTCTCATAACAATCTAAGCTTTAGGAATTTATAGGAATTTATATATAGTATTCATAATGAACTAGTTAGCGTTATTTTACAAAGATAATGAAAAAAATCGATAAAACCTAGTAATTGCTACTCTGATAAGCATTTGAACAGAAGGGTCGAATGAAATTTAGAATGATTCCAAATAAAAATCGTACCTTTGCAGCATCATCTTCAAACGATTATACCATGTCAAAAGGATTTTACAAAGCCCCCGCTCCCTTCAATGAGCCGGTGCTGACTTATGCCCCCGGAACACCCGAGCGCGCTGCACTCAAGGCAGCCCTGGCCGACCTTCGTTCGCGGGAAATTGAAGTGCCCATGTTTATTGGCGGGGAGGAGGTGCGCACCGGCGAGCTCATCCGCATGAGCCCGCCGCACGACCACCGCCACACCCTGGGATATTATCACAAAGGAACGGGCGATCACGTGCACCAGGCCATCAACGCCGCGCTGGCCATCCGGCCGAAATGGCAGGCGCTCACCTGGGATCAGCGCGCCGCCATCTTCCTCAAGGCCGCCGACCTTATCAGCGGTCCCTTCCGCGCCAAACTCAATGCGGCCACCATGCTGGGACAGTCGAAGAACGCCTACCAGGCGGAAATCGACGCCGCCTGCGAAATGGCCGATTTTCTGAGGTTCAACGTCCATTACATGACGCAGATCTATATGGATCAGCCGATTTCATCGCATGGCACATGGAACAAAATGGAGTGGCGCCCGCTGGAAGGCTTCGTCTATGCGGTGACCCCCTTTAATTTTACATCCATCGCGGGAAACCTTCCTTCGGCCCCGGCGCTGATGGGAAATGTAGTGGTCTGGAAACCGGCCAATACCCAGATTTATTCCGCAAATGTCCTGATGGAGATATTCAGGGAGGCCGGCCTGCCCCCGGGCGTGATCAACATGATCATGGTCGACGGGCCCGTGGGTGGAAAGATCATGTCGACACACCCGGAATTCGTCGGGGTGCATTTTACCGGCTCCAGCGAAGTGTTCAATAAGATATGGAAGGCGATCGGGGAGAATGTCGCCCTGCACAATACCTTCCCGAAGATCGTCGGTGAGACCGGCGGGAAGGATTTTGTCATGGTCCACCCTTCGGCGAAGATCCGTCCGGTGGTCACCGCGCTCTCCCGGGGCGCGTTCGAGTACCAGGGGCAGAAATGCTCCGCCGCGTCCCGTGCCTATATCCCGAAAAGCCTCTGGCAGGAGATCAGGGACCTGATGCTTGACGACCTGAAAGGGATGAAAATGGGCGGAGTGGAGGATTTCCGGAATTTTATCAACGCGGTGATCGACGAGGCCGCCTTTGACAAGCTGGCCGGTTATATCGACCGGGCCCGGAAAGATCCGGATGTCGAAATCATTGCCGGGGGCAAGTACGACAAATCGGTCGGTTATTTCATCGAACCCACCGTGATCCTTACCCGGAACCCGAAATATGTCACCATGTGCGAAGAGTTGTTCGGGCCCATCCTGACCATTTACGTTTATGAAGATGACCAATATTTCCAGACGCTCGACATCCTCGATAAGACCTCTCCCTATGCGCTCACCGGGGCCATTTTCGCGCAGGACCGGTATATCATCGACGAAACCACCAAAAGACTGGTGAACGCGGCCGGGAATTTCTATATCAATGATAAACCCACCGGTGCGGTGGTCGGCCAGCAGCCTTTCGGCGGGGCCCGGGCTTCCGGAACCAATGACAAATCAGGGTCCTACCTGAACCTGTTGCGCTGGGTGTCGCCGCGGACCATCAAGGAGAATTTCAATCCGCCCGTGGATTTCCGGTATCCTTTTATGGATGAAGAGTGATCCTGGTCAGGCCTGAATCTGGCCGGAATAGTGATTTATTTAGCAATTGGCTTGTACCCGTTGTTGATGATGTACTTCTTCGGAAGGGGATTCTTCTGCTTGTAAGGGGCTAACTTCTGAGAATGGGTTTCGCTCAGAAGGGAACATGAACTTGCTATCCCGGTAAGGGAACCAATCACCAGCAGGAGGATCAGCAGTCGGATAAATTTTTTCATCGGGCAATGATCTTTAGAAACAACGGATCTGGTCCGCCTTTTATTATGAGGGCATAAATTTAAAAAAAATCCGTTCAACACCCGGTTAATAAAAAATTATCCCTGCCGGTTTTTCTAATCCGCCGATCTTTAACTTTGCCGGATCAATGGTGGTCGTGAACCGTTTCATGGAACACGACATAATAGGGAACCGGGTGTGAATCCCGGACAGTACCCGCTGCTGTAAGCCCTGGCCCTTCCGGGCCAAGTTCTCCGGCACCCTTTGCCACTGTTCCGCTCAGCGATGCGCAGAACGGGAAGGCCGCCGGCAGACAGGTCAAGTCAGAAAACCTGCCATTGGTGATCAAAAACAGGCTTCCGGGTAAGAGGCCGGGTTGAATGGCTTTCTCTGTCTTTCATCGCACTTCCCCGGAAATAATCGAGCATCTGAGCGCATGCGTGGAAAATTGATGACATGGTTGATGGTTCTGGCTGCGGTCGCGGCAAGCGGCCAGGATAGCGCGCCCGATACGGTATTGTCGCTCCCGGATGTTCACATCACTTCTTCAAGGATCAACCGTTATGCCAAAGGGCAACAGTCAGTTTCGTTCGACAGCCTGGACCGGATGCGGATCCCTGCCGCCACCTTATCAGAATTACTGACCGGCCTCACCGGGGCTTATGTGAGAAACTACGGACAGGGAACGCTGGCCACGTTTTCTCTTCGGGGCACCTCGGCCAACCATACCAGCCTGTTCTGGAACGGCATCAGAGTTTCCCCGCCCAATATCGGTTATGTCGACCTTTCCCTGATACAGGGCGGCTTTTTTAAGGATATATCCCTGCTTTACGGCGGAGCCAGCCCGATATTCGGCAGCGGTGCCATCGGCGGCAGCCTGCACCTTTCCACCCGTCCGGTCTTCGGTCCTTCAGCCGCTAAAATCACCGCAGCTTTCTCTGCAGGCAGTTTTCGCACCTTTGCCCTCGAAGGGAGCGCGGAATGGTCCGGTGAAAAATTGTTTTCGAGAACGGCCTGGTCACTGAACGGGTCACAGAATGATTTTTCCTATAATGATTTATATGGAAACCGTGATAAGCTGGATCATGCTTCGGTTTCACGCGGCGGTTTTTTGCAGGACCTGTCTCTTAAATTATCCGGCCAGCAGTACCTGATGGCCAGCCTGTGGTTTCAGTATGCCGGGCGCGATATTCCCCCGACCCTGACCCAGAATGAATCGGAAGCCAGCCAGATCGACCGCTCCTGGCGCGGCATGCTGTCGTGGAAGAACTATAACCGTAAGTCGGTTCAGGAGGCCCGGATAGCCTATTTCAATGAATTTACGCGGTATACGGATCCTTCCGGAGAAGTATACTCCGTGATCAGGAGCCAGACTGCTGCCGCATCCGCAGAGAACAGCCTGGAATTTTCGCCCCGTTCCGTTTTGCTGGCCGGTGTACAGTACACTTATGAGTTTGCCGACCTGGATTTCTACGCCCAGGCGGAAGATCAGCAGTCGATCAGCCTGTATGCGTCTTTCAGCCATGATTTCACGCCGTTCAAATGGCAATTCAGCCTGAACGGCCGGCAGGAATTCGTGACTGGTTACCGTCCGCCTTTCCTCTTCTCCGCTGGCTTTCAGGGCCCGCTGTGGAAATTCCTTTCCGGACGCCTGAGCGTATCCCGAAATTTCAGGGCCCCGACACTGAATGAACGCTTCTGGGTCCCCGGTGGAAATCCCGGACTCGAGCCGGAGAAGAGCTGGAATTTCGAAGCAGGCGTGACACTTAAACCCTCATTGAAGGATGTCAGGCTTAGTTTTGATGCGACAGCCTATACCTCCCTGGTCGACGGATGGATCCTCTGGCTTCCCGGGGCCAGTTTTTGGTCCGTGGAAAACGCACAAAAGGTCTTATCGCGGGGTATAGAGCTCAGCACCGGTTATGAGCAGCAGTTCGGCCGGCTGGGTGTAAGCTTCAACGGCAATTATTCCTTCACCCGGTCGACCAACCAGCTGAAGCAGTTTGAGTTTGATGAATCCTATCATAAGCAGCTGATATACACGCCGATACATCGGGCGTCGGTACGTCCAGGAATATCATTCAGGGGATTTGAGCTGTTCCTCAGGGGCAATTTTACCGGTCTGATCTATACTTCAAAAGACAATGCGGATTCATTACCGGGATACTTTCTTATGGATGTTGTGGCATCAAAAACATGGGCCCTGCGCCATTCCCTGCCTTTGACCGTCCAGATGAATTTAAATAACATATTCAATATGGATTATCAGGTTGTCCCATACCGTCCCATGCCCGGGTTCAACTTCCTGGTGACACTGCGGGTGGCTGTGGGCAGTCAGCAGTCAGCAGTCAGCAGTCAGCAGTCAGCAGTCAGCAGTCAGCAGTCATTAAACACTAAGCACCAAACTCTAAACCCTAAACACTAGTATTTCATGCGTTACATTTCAAATTTGATTCTCATTGCGGCTACAGCCGCGTTCTTATTCTCATGTGACAAAGACAGTGCTCAGCCGGACAGCCAGTGGAAGAACAGCGTTTTTATCATCAACGAAGGACCTTTCCAGAATGGTTCCGGAACGGTGATGGCGTTTGACCGTGACAGCGGCACGGTCACCTCCGATCTGTTTGAACAGGCCAATGGGCGGCCCCTGGGAAACATTGTCCAATCAATCGCCGTGTACCGTGATCTGGCCTGGATTGCTGTCAACAACAGCAACCGAGTCGAGGTGGTCAATATGCAGGATTTTAAGTCCGTAGCTTCGATCGACCAGGTGAACAGCCCGAGGTACATCGTTTTTTATGAGGAAACCGCCTATGTCTCATCCTGGGACAATATTATCGCGAAAATTGACGTCAACACGTTCAGCAAGACCGGTGATATTCCGACCGGGGCCGGGCCCGATGAAATGCTCATCGCTTCCGGGCGGCTCTTTGTCATGAATACAGGGGCATGGGGATCTGATAATAGGATTTCGGTGGTGGATCCGGGGAATGATGAAGTGGTAACGCTCACATTGGCCGACCGACCGGCCGGGATTGTGGCGGACAAGTCAGGCAGGGTATGGGTGTTGTGCTCCGGGCTGGGGTATAACGGTTTTCCAAACCCGGATACGGATACACAGGGCGCGCTATACTGCATCGATCCGGTTTCCCTGGAAATTTTGCATTCGCTGCAGTTTCCTGCTGCCGACCTTCACCCCGAGCAACTCATTGCCAATGAAACGGGGGATGTGCTGTACTATTTCCATCCCGGAGGTATTTTCAGCGTATCAGTTGATAACCCGTCACTGAGCAACATGCCGCTGATCCCTTCGGATATATATTTCTACGGGCTCGGATTTGATGAAAAAACAGGCCTCATTTATGCGGCGGATCCCCTGGATTATGTCCAGAACGGTATGATTTACCGCTTTGACCCTGCTGACGGCGCGCTATTAGATTCTTTCCGTGCCGGTATCATCCCCAACGGGTTCTGGTTCAATTGACCGCTCCCCGGACTAATCAGTTTTTCAGCTGTTTCGTATCTTTGCAAAAAAAAATGACCCTATGAAAACTAAGATAGATTGCCTCTGGAAGAGCGATATGGCTTTTGAGGCCGATATGAATGGTTTTAAGATGATGCTGGACGCTGATCCGGCAGTTGGCGGACAGAACCAGGGCCCGAGGCCGAAACCGCTGACGCTGGTATCACTTGCCGGGTGCACCGGCATGGACGTGATCTCCATCCTGAAGAAAATGAGGATTGAGCCGGAATATTTCAACGTTTCGGTTGAAGGCGAACTGACGGAAGAGCATCCGAAGTATTACCACAAGATCCATATGATCTATGAACTGAAAGGCCAGGACATCGATCCGGAAAAAGTAGAAAAGGCAGTCAGCCTGTCACAAGACCGTTATTGCGGTGTCAGTGCGCTGTTGCGCCATGGTGCAGAACTGACCCACGAGATCAGGATAATTCCCTGACCACGGCGATCAGTTCGCTGAGCATCATAGCCGTTGCACCCCAGATAATGGTGTCGTTCACAAAAAAGCAGGGTACTTCTATTCTTGCCGAGGGGAATAGTTCGATCTCTTTTTGCTGAATCGTTCCCGAACGCAAAAGATCACTCAGCCTGACCTCTATGATCCCGGCGACTTCCCCTGGATCGGGGCGGAATTCTGGCCGCTTCGTGGCATAACCCACTACCGGAGTGACCAGGAAGTTACTTGGAGGAATGTACAGCTCGCTGAGCCTTCCGATGACCCTGACTGTTGAGGCCCGGACACCCAGTTCTTCCTGGGTTTCACGCAGCGCCGTTTGCTCCATATCCGGATCCTGAGGTTCCATGCCGCCGCCGGGGAAAGATACCTGCCCGCTGTGCACGCCCGGGTATTCGTTCCGTTTCATAAAAACCAGCATGACGTCTGGCCCTGAAGGATAGAACAGGACCAAAACCGCGGCTTTACGCGCGTCATCCGGGGCTTCCATGCGGCCTTCCCGGATAATCCTCCGCAGGCCGGCCATGCGCAATTGGGCTTCCAGGCCGGGGAGGGGCTGTTTTAAACCTTTCTCCAGGCTCAGGATAAATCGCTGAAAATCATCCATTGGTTTTGGATTTCCATGCTGCAAAAATGGCTTTTTTTTATTAATTTCGCTTCCCGGCGCCCATATCCGAATTTTAATTAATTTTATTCTGAATAAGCAGGACAGAAATGGTGAAGGAAAAACTCAAGCCGTCAGGCAAGCCCCTGGAGACCCCTCCGGAAAACAGGGAACTGATCCTTTTCAACGATGACGTCAATACGTTCGAACATGTCATTGAAAGCCTGATTGAAGTCTGTAACCATGACGCACTACAGGCCGAGCAATGCGCGCTGATAGCGCATTACAATGGCAGATGCGGCATCATGACCGGATCATTGGAAGAATTGAAGACCGCCTCGGATGAGATGACCGACCGGGAATTAACCGTTAAAATCATATAACCTATGCATTGGTTGCTCATCGCAACGTTCATCGTCCTGGGCCTTTTATTCCTGGTCCTGGAAATCCTCGTCATTCCCGGTGTCGGCATTGCGGGCGTTATCGGGTTTATCCTCATTGCGGTCGGCGTCTGGCAAACCTACGCCGTTTACGGCATGCTGGCAGGGCACCTGGTGCTGGCCGGAACATTCCTGCTGACGGTCCTTACGCTGGTTCTCTCGCTCAGGGGAAGGACCTGGAAGAGGCTGATGCTGTCGACCAATATTGACAGCAAGGTCAATGTGGTCGACGCACAGAAGATAAAGGTCGGGGATGAGGGTAAAACCGTCTCTCGTCTTGCGCCGATGGGGAAAGCCCTGATCAACGGCGAATTTTTTGAGGTCCGGACCAATGGAGATTTCATCGACCAGCAAACCACGATAGAGGTTGAAAAGGTCGATCACAATAAAATATATGTTAAACGAAAAGAATAGAACTCATGGGTAACTCACAGGTATTTGTTATTGTAGCCATCGGGCTGGGCGCGATTTTCGCCATCTGGTTGATTTTTTACTTCATTCCCGTAGGGATCTGGTTCAAGGCGCTGGTCTCAGGGGTGCGGATCTCACTGTTGCAGCTGGTCATCATGCGCTGGAGAAAAGTGCCGGTGACGATCATCGTCAACAGCCTGATCGCCGCGACCAAAGCAGGACTTTCACTTAACCGCAATGCATTGGAAGCGCACTTTCTGGCCGGTGGCAACGTAACCCGGGTGGTCAATGCCCTGATCTCTGCCGATAAAGCCAATATGAACCTCGACTTCCAGACGGCGACCGCCATTGACCTCGCGGGCCGGGATGTGCTGGAAGCCGTGAAAATGTCGGTCAATCCGAAAGTGATCGATACACCGCCCGTTACGGCCGTCGCCAAGGACGGGATCCAGCTGATCGCCAAAGCCAGGGTTACCGTGCGTGCCAACATCAAGCAACTCGTCGGCGGCGCCGGTGAAGAAACCGTGCTGGCCAGGGTAGGAGAGGGGATCGTTTCTTCCATCGGCTCTGCACAGTCACATAAGCTCGTACTGGAAAACCCCGACAGCATCTCCAAACTGGTGCTCGACAAAGGGCTTGACTCCGGGACCGCTTTCGAAATCCTGTCCATTGACATCGCAGACATCGATGTGGGCAAGAACATCGGTGCGCTGCTGCAGATGGACCAGGCCAACGCCGACAAGAACATTGCCCAGGCACGGGCAGAGGAGCGCCGCGCCATGGCCGTCGCCCGGGAACAGGAAATGCGGGCAAAAGCCGAAGAGTCGCGGGCCAATCTCATCCAGGCCGAGGCCGAGATCCCGAAATCCATCGCCGAAGCCTTCCGTATGGGTAATCTGGGCATCATGGATTATCAACGCTACCAGAACATCAAGGCGGATACCAAGATGCGCGACTCCATCGCGGAGCCTCCCTCCTCCAAACCCAAGAAAGGGATTAAGGACAACGACAAGGACAGCTTCTGAACCGGGCGCCGGACCTTATGATCACGGATAGCGACCTGCAGATAATCAACGCCAGGAAAGAGGCGCTGATGGCTGCGGCACAGGGGTTGGGCAAAGATGCTGACCTCCAGTTGCTGAGTAAAGCCATTGCATATGCCTCCAGTGCTTACGGCGAAGCCAGGCACCTCTCCGGTGAGCTGATGATCGTGCATGCCCTGTCCTTCGCACGAATCGCCATCGAGGAGATGGGGCTGGGAATCCAGGCGGCTGTGGCCGCCGTCCTCCACGATGTGGTCACCATGCGCTTCGCCGACGCCGACTTGGTAAGAAAAGAGTTCGGCCCGGCTATTTTCAGCCTGGTCAACAGCTATGCCCGGATCAGTGAATTGCCGACAAACAAGGTGTCCCTTCAGTCTGATACCTTCAGGAAACTCTTCCTGGCCGTTGTCGACGATATCCGGGTGATCCTGCTCAAACTGGCCCACCGGCTCCGGGATATGCGCATGATCGATAAGCTGCCCGGGGAATACCAGAACCGGTATATCAGCGAAGTCAACCACCTGTACAGCCCTATTGCACACCGCCTGGGCCTCTATCGCGTAAAGAAGGAACTGGAAGATCTTTCCATGAAGTTCTCCCACCCCGATATCTACCAGAAGATTGCCCAGAGCATACGCGATACGGAATCCAAACGCAATGCCTTCATCAATGAATTCATCGCCCCGATCCAGCGTGAATTGTTCCGGCAGGGCTTCAGCTTTGAGATCAAAGGCCGGCCGAAATCCATCCCTTCCATCTGGAATAAGATGAAGGCGCAGGATGTGGAATTCGATCAGGTATTTGACCTTTTTGCCATCCGGATCATCCTCAACTCGACGGCCGAAAATGAGAAATCAGATTGCTGGAGGGCCTATTCCATCGTCACCAATATCTATACGCCCAATCCCAAACGGCTCCGCGACTGGATATCGACCCCCAAGGCATCGGGATATGAATCGCTGCACACGACGGTGAACGGCCCCAATAACCGATGGGTGGAGGTGCAGATCCGCACGGCGCGCATGGATGAGATCGCGGAGAAGGGCCAGGCGGCGCACTGGCGCTACAAAGGGTTCGGCTCAAAGGAAGATACCGACAAATGGCTGCTCCAGGTCCGGGATATCATCGAGCACCCCGAACAGATCGCATTTGATGATACGGAAACCGTACAGAGAAAGCAAAAAGAAAACAAGGTATTCGTCTTCACCCCTACGGGCGACCTGAAAGAACTGGATCTTGGAGCCACGATCCTGGATTTTGCCTTTGAAGTGCACACCAACGTGGGCTATTCATGCACCGGGGCCAAGGTGAACAATAAGATCGTTCCCCTGAAACAGGCCCTTCATAACGGAGATAAAGTGGAGATCATCACTTCCAAGAACCAGCGGCCCAAAATGGACTGGCTGAATTTTGTGGTGACCACCAAGGCGAAGAACAAGATTAAAAGGGCCCTGAAGGAGGAACAATTCATTGAGGCGGAAAAGGGAAATGAAATCCTCAGGCGGAAGTTCCGAAACTGGAAGATCCCGTTTGTGGATGAAAACATCGACAAGCTCATCAGGAAATACAAGCTGTCTTCATCCCTGGAACTGTACGGGATGATCTACCAGCAGAAGCTGGACCTTATCGAGATCAAAAGGTTCCTCACATCCGAGCCCGTCAGGGAAGAGGAGCCCGCACGGCCCGCACCTTCGCGGGAAGGCAGGACCTCCTCCGCCAGACTGGCCGAACAGGACCAGGACGATGTGCTGCTGATCGACCGGACCCTGAAAAAGGTGAATTACCGGCTGGCCAAATGCTGCAATCCCGCTCCGGGCGACCCGGTATTCGGGTTCGTGACCATTTCCAAAGGCATCACCATTCACCGGCGCGACTGCCCTAATGCGGATCAGTTGCTGAACCGTTACGGATATCGAAAAATTGAGGTCCAATGGAAGGGAATGGAGGATGAAAGCGTCTTCCGCGCTTCAATCCAGGTGACCGGCACAGACCGGATCGGGATCATGAATGAGATTTCCCAGATCATCTCCCGCGACCTTAAAGTCAATATGATCTCGGTTAAAATCAGCGTTGCCAAAGGTATATTCAACGGCATCATCAAGCTTTCCGTGCACAGCAATCATTCGCTGAACGATCTGCTGCAACGCATTTCCCGGATCAGCGGGGTAACCCGTGCCGTGAAACTCTGACTATTTTCTTAATTTTTTGTTAAATAATTTCACCGGCCGGAACGGGTTTTTTAGATTTGATCTAAATAATTAACCATCTAAAAAACGCAAAAGATGAAAAAAACAACTGTTTTTTATTTGTTCATGATCGCCTTCGCGATGACCTTTACATCCTGTTCTAAAGATGATGATGGCGGCCCGGTCGGATCCGCAGGAAATCTTACCCTGAAGGCGGATGGCCAGGATTGGTCGGCCTCACTTACCGTTCAGGCCGTTAACTCGAATGGCGTGATCAGTGTTACAGGTAGCGATAGCAACGCAAAACAATGCAACATCACTTTGGTGAACGTTTCCAGCACCGGTACTTACACCCTGGGCGGTTCGATGACCGCCGAGAACAGCGGCCGATGGACTGCAGGCCTGGCTACCACCGACACGTACTCCACGTTCCTCGGGCAAGGCTCCGGAACCTGCACCATCACGGAACTTACTTCCGGCAAAGTGTCCGGTACCTTTGAATTTACGGCAAAAAATACATCAGGTGTTATGGTGACGATCAGCGAAGGCAGCTTTTCAGCCAATTTTTCCAAGTAAATACCCATTCCCTTCAATCTTCACCGGGATCCCTTGTCCACCAAGGGATCCCTTCTTTTTTAACATTTTTTACGAAATTATTCGTATATATGCTTGACTTCAGGTTTTGGATTCTAATATCTTTGTTTACGAAATCATTCGTAATATAAGATTACATGAAACCGAACAAACCTACGGATTCAGAACTGGAGATCCTGGCCATATTATGGGAGCGCGGCCCGTCGACCGTCCGATTTGTGAACGATCGGCTCAGTGTGCGAAAAAACACGGGCTATACGACCACCCTTAAGTTGATGCAGATCATGTTTGAAAAGGGGATGGTTGACCGCACCATGGATGGCCGCACACATATTTATCGCCCCTTACTGAAGCAGGAGGAGATGCAGATCACACTGATGGACCGTTTGCTGAAGACCGCTTTCAGCGGTTCGGCCTCCAAGCTGGTCATGCAGGCCCTGGGCAATCACCGTACCTCAGAAGAGGAACTCAGGGAAATTAAGGAGCTCATCAGAAAACTGGAGGAGGAACAGTCATGAATAGCCTGGTTTCTTTCCTTTCTTCTGAATTTATCCGGGCATTCGGATGGACCCTCCTTCATTCTTTGTGGCAGGGCATGATCCTGTTCCTGGTTTCCGCCATCCTGATGATGTTGCTGCGGAGGAAGGATCCGACGATCCGTTACGCGGTCCTGTACTCATTAATGGCCTTGATCCCGGTCTTTTTTCTGGCTACCTTTACCGTTGTCTATAGCGCTCAGACGCCCGTTGCGATGGTTTCTGCAGGTCAGGGGGATATTGTGCCAGCCCCTGGATTGCAGCCTCAGGCAACCGGCCTGGCACCCGCTGGCGACCGGTCGGTATGGTTCGATTCCCTTCGATCATTCCTGGATGGAAGTACGCATTGGATGTTCCTGCTCTGGCTGTCAGGGTTCACAATTTTCTTCATGAAATTTACGGGTTCGATGCTGTTCCTGCACCGGATCCGGCATTATCGCCTGAAAGAGGCCGACCGGGCTTGGAACGAAAGAGTGCGTGACCTTTCCCACCGCATCGGCCTGGACCAGGCGGTCAGGCTGGCGGAATCCACACTGGTCAGTGTTCCGGTTACGGCCGGCTACCTGCGCCCTGTGATCCTCCTGCCCCTGGGGATGCTGTCGGGCATCCCGGTCCAGATGATCGAAGCCATCCTGCTCCATGAACTGGCGCACATCCGCCGGCGTGATTACCTGTTGAACCTGCTCCAGTCGTTTGTGGAAGTGGTCTTTTTCTATCACCCCGTCACCTGGTGGCTTTCCGGACAGATCCGGCAGGAAAGAGAGCATATCTGCGACGATATCGCATTAAGTGTTTCAAAAGATCGAATTAACTATATCAAAGCTTTAACTGCCATGGAAGAGAAAAATGCTCCATCCGTTTCCCTGGTCCCGGCCATCACTGGCCCCAGGAAAAAATTACTGCACCGGATCACCCGGTTAATCCATCCCGAACAGGCCCGCAAAGGCTTCATGGAAGGCCTCGTCGCCTGTTTTCTGCTGGCCGGCCTGATCACGGGCATATCGGCCAATGTGCTGAATGCCGGCGCCGCCGATGAATCCGCCGGCGTTCGTATCCCGACCGCTTACGACCTGAGCGGCGGTGAGTCGTTTGAGAATGAAACCAACCTGCTGCCCATGTCATTTATCGACCCTCCGGCTGAAACGGGCATAGCGGCCCCAGTCTTGAACCCGTCATCAGGTGTAACCGGTCCGGATACGCTTGAAGCCAGATCCGGTTCGGGAAAAGTCACCGTGCGGGTTTACACCGATACCATTAAAGAGGGCGACCAGGAGACGCTGGAGATTCTGGTGGAAACGCTGGAAGACCGGATCGGTGATTATGAACGGGATAAGGAAATGATCGAAAAAGAGGTGATCGTATTGAAGAAGAACGCCGAATCGCTGGACAGCCTGCGCAAGGTGATCGTGATCAAGGAAGGCGATTCTGTCCGGGTGATCAGCCGGGGCAACACGATTGTCCTGCCCGGTGATCTTGACACCACGATCGTCACCGAAGGGGGCTTCCAGTTTTATGGCTTTGATCCGAAGCGTCATGCACCCGGTATCATTGATCTTCCGGAATTCCGGTATGAGTATTTCGACGATGCGGTAAAATGGGCGGAAGAAGCGCCCCGCTTGTACAGGGATTATGAATTTCAGTGGCAGGAGGCAGACAAAATGCACCGGGAAGTGGCAAAACAGCATCACGAGATGCAGCGGAAGATGGACGAGATGCGCGTAATCGTGGCCCCGCCGGGCGCTCCTGAAGTATGGCACTGGACGGAACAATCCCCGCCGGCGGCCCCGGCCGTGAAAAGCGCGGAGCGGATCATCCGTCAGGAACTGAGGGATGACGGTCTGACGGTCAGAGGGAAGAAGTACGTCGTGGAACTCGACGGCAAAGCCATGTACATCAACGGCGAAAGGCAGCCGAGGGAGACGTACAAAAAGTATAAAAAACTCGTAGAGAGCCTGGAACCCATGGTCCTTGAGGGGGAAGAGATGTTCCGGATGATATTCTGAAAGTCAGGGAATGATAAAAAAAAGAGGCTGTCTTGAAAAAGGCAGCCTCTTGTATTTTAAGCCTGGGCGGTCGGCCCCCCAAGGTGGAAGGGCGGAAGCCCTTCGGAACCTTCGGGTGTTTCGATCTGCCCGTAGGTGCTTTCATATTTCCCGATGTTTTCCTTCAGCGCCCTGAGCAAACGCTTGGCATGCTGGGGCGTGAGGATGATCCTCGATTTAACCTTCGCCTTGGGCATTCCGGGCATCATCTTGATAAAATCAATGATGAATTCCGAATGAGAATGCGTGATCATGGCCAGGTTCGCGTAGATACCTTCGGCCTGCTCCTCGCTCAGCTCGATGTTAATCTGGTTTTTGGGCTTGTTATCGCTCATCCTTATTTTATTTATTGATTATGAATCGATTTCGGTGGGTTGCTCGTCGAACTCTTCCTTGCTCATCATGATCTCTTCATATTCTTCGCGCGAACCCACGATGATATCGTCGTATTTCCTGAGCCCGGTGCCGGCGGGGATCTTATGACCTACGATCACATTCTCCTTCAGGCCCCTCAGTTCATCCGACTTGGCCTGGATGGCCGCCTGGGTCAGCACTTTGGTCGTTTCCTGGAACGATGCCGCGGAAATCCAGCTGTTGGTCTGCAAAGAAGCCCGGGTAATCCCCTGGATTACCTGACGCCCGGTGGCCGGCCTGGCGTCCCTGGCTTCAATCAGGCGTTTATCCTTACGCTTGAGCATGGAGTTCTCATCGCGGAGTTTCCTGGCGCTGACAATCTGGCCCGGACGGTACACTGCAGAGTCGCCCGGATCGATGACCACCTTCTTGCCGAAGATGTCGTCGTTCTCATCCTGGAATTCGATCTTATTGATCAGTTCTCCCTCAAGGAATCGCGTATCGCCGGGATCGTCGACTTCAACCTTTCGCATCATCTGCCTGACGATCACTTCGAAATGCTTGTCGTTGATCTTCACGCCCTGCAGACGGTACACTTCCTGCACTTCATTCACGATATATTCCTGGACTTTCATGGGGCCCTTGATCGCGAGAATGTCCGACGGGGAGATTTCCCCTTCCGACAGCGGAGTTCCGGCCCGGATGTAGTCGTTTTCCTGGGCCAGGATCTGTTTGGTTGTCGGAATGAGGTACCGCTTTTCTTCTCCGGTCTTTGAAGTGATCACCACCTCACGGTTGCCTCTTTTCAGTTTTTTGCTGATGGTCACAACGCCGTCGATTTCCGCAACAATGGCGGGTTCCGACGGGTTACGGGCTTCGAAGAGTTCCGTAACCCTGGGCAGACCGCCGGTGATGTCACCGGTTTTGCCGATCGCCCTGGGGATTTTGACCATCGGTTCGCCCGCTTTGATCTCCTGGCCGTCTTCCACGACAATGCGTGCGCCGACCGGGATATCGTACGCCTTAAGGATCTCTCCGGTTGAAGAGACGATGTTGATCGTCGGGTTCTTCAGCTTCTGGCGGGGTTCGATCACCACCTTGTCCACGTATCCGGTCTGTTCGTCGGATTCGATACGGTAGGTCTTGCCTTCGACGATGTTCTCGTACTGTATGGCGCCGTTGACTTCAGCGAGGATGACCGCGTTGAACGGATCCCAGTCGCTGATGAGATCGCCTTTTTTCACTTCGGTATTTTCCCTGAAATACAGGTGCGCTCCGTAAGGAATATGGCCTGATGCCAGGATGATGCGTGTATTCTTATCGACGATCCTCATTTCGGCGGAACGGCCGATGACCACATCGAAAGATTTGCCTTCACGGTTGGTATAGGAAACAGCCCGCAGCTCATCGATTTCCAGGACGCCTTCATATTTGGCTTCGATTTTGGAAATGATGGCCACGTTGGAAGCGGTACCCCCGACGTGGAAGGTCCGCAGGGTCAGCTGGGTTCCCGGCTCACCGATCGACTGGGCGGCGATGACCCCGACGGCCTCGCCGTCCTGGACCATTTTGCCCGTCGCGAGGTTTCTGCCATAGCAGAGGGCGCAGACGCCATGTTTGGATTCGCAGGTCAGCACCGAACGGATCTCAACAGCCTCGATCGGCGATTCTTCGATGACCCTGCATTTATCTTCGGTCAGTTCCTGTCCCGCCCGCGCGATCAGTTCCCCGGTGTTCGGGTGGAAGATGTCGTGCAGTGTTACCCGGCCGAGGATGCGGTCGTACAACGATTCCACGACCTCCTCGTTCTTTTTGAGCGCCGAGATGGTGATCCCGCGCAGCGTTCCGCAGTCGACTTCCTGGATGATCACATCCTGGGCCACGTCGACCAGACGGCGGGTCAGGTAGCCTGCGTCGGCGGTCTTGAGCGCCGTATCGGCAAGACCCTTGCGGGCACCGTGCGTGGAGATGAAGTATTCGAGTACCGAAAGGCCTTCCTTGAAGTTCGAAAGGATCGGGTTTTCGATGATCTCACCGCCGGTGGCTCCGGATTTCTGCGGTTTGGCCATCAGGCCGCGCATGCCCGACAACTGGCGGATCTGTTCCTTGGAACCCCTGGCCCCGGAGTCCAGCATCATGAAGATCGGGTTGAACCCGCCCTTGTCCTGCGACAATTCCTTCATCACCTGCTGGGTGAGCTTGGAGTTGGTGTGCGTCCAGATGTCGATGATCTGGTTATATCGCTCATTATTGGTGATGAAGCCCATGTTGTAATTGCTGAGGACTTCCTCCACTTCCTGGTTGGCTTCTTCGATGAACGATTCCTTGACGGTCGGGATGATGACATCACCCAGGTTGAACGACAGGCCGCCTTTGAACGCCATGTTGAATCCCAGGTACTTGATGTTGTCGAGGAAATCGGCTGTTTTCTTGGTGCCGGTATTCTTCAGGATGTCGCCGATGATGTCGCGAAGCGCTTTCTTGGTGAGGAGCTGGTTAATGAAGCCCATTTCACCGGGCACGACCTGGTTGAACAGGACCCGCCCCGTTGTGGTCTCCACCATATGCGTGACAGGTTTGCCATTGAGGATGTCATCGACTTTCACCTGAATGACAGCATGCAGGTCAAGCTTGCCTTCATTGTGTGCGATAATGACTTCTTCAGGAGAATAGAAACGTTTTCCCTCTCCTTTAACTGGAAATTCCGGTGTGGTTTTCCTGCCTTTGGTCATATAATAAAGACCGAGAACCATGTCCTGAGAAGGAACGGTGATCGGCGCGCCGTTGGCGGGATTCAGGATGTTGTGCGAAGCGAGCATCAGGATCTGTGCTTCCAGGATCGCGGCGTTGCCCAGCGGTACATGGACTGCCATCTGGTCACCGTCGAAGTCGGCGTTGAACGCCGTACACACGAGCGGGTGGAGCTGGATGGCCTTACCTTCGATCAGTTTGGGCTGGAAAGCCTGGATACCCAGCCGGTGAAGGGTAGGAGCACGGTTGAGGAGCACAGGATGCCCTTTGAGGATGTTCTCCAGGATATCCCAGACCACCGCGTCTTTCCGGTCAACGATTTTCTTGGCGGATTTAACCGTCTTGACGATCCCCCGCTCCAGGAGTTTGCGGATGATGAACGGTTTAAAGAGTTCCGCAGCCATGTCTTTCGGGAGGCCACATTCGTTCAGCTTCAGTTCGGGGCCGACCACGATGACCGAACGGCCGGAGTAGTCGACGCGTTTTCCCAGCAGGTTCTGCCGGAAACGGCCCTGTTTGCCTTTGAGACTGTCGCTGAGCGATTTCAGCGGACGGTTGGATTCGGTTTTGACTGCGCTCACCTTGCGGGAATTGTCGAGCAGGGAATCCACCGCTTCCTGGAGCATGCGCTTTTCATTGCGCATGATCACGTCCGGCGCCTTGATCTCGATAAGTCTTTTCAGGCGGTTATTCCGGATGATCACCCGGCGGTAGAGGTCATTCAGGTCGGAAGTGGCAAAACGGCCACCGTCGAGCGGGACCAGCGGACGCAGTTCGGGCGGAATCACCGGGATGATCTTCAGGATCATCCACTCCGGCCTGTTTTCGGCGCGGGTACGGGCATCGCGGAAGGCTTCAAAAACCTGGAGCCGTTTCAAGGCTTCCTGCTTGCGCTGCTGTGAAGTTTCCGTGTTGGCTTTGTGACGCAGGTCGAAAGAAACCTGGTCGAGGTCGATCTTTTGCAGCAGCATCTGCAGCGCCTCGGCACCCATCTTGGCAATGAATTTGTTCGGGTCGCTGTCGTCAAGGTGCTGGTTGTCCGGGAGGGCGTCGACAATGTCAAAATACTCCTCTTCCGTAAGGAAATCAAGTTCTTTGATGCCGTCTTTTTCTTTCACCCCGGGCTGGATGACCACATATCTTTCATAATAGATGATAGAGTCCATCTTTTTGGAAGGAAGGCCGAGCAAGGCGCCGATTTTATTCGGCAGCGAGCGGAAGAACCAAATGTGGGCCACCGGAACCACCAGCTGGATGTGCCCGGTACGCTCCCTCCTGACTTTTTTCTCTGTGACTTCAACGCCGCAGCGGTCGCAGATAATGCCTTTGTAGCGGATCCTTTTGTATTTTCCGCAGTGGCATTCGTAATCTTTGACCGGCCCGAAGATTCGTTCACAGAAAAGACCATCCCGCTCCGGCTTATAGGTCCGGTAGTTGATCGTTTCCGGCTTGAGCACTTCTCCGAAAGAGCGCTCCAGGACCGATTCCGGCGACGCCAGGCTGATGGTTATGGTAGAAAAATCACCTGTAATACTTGAATCTCTTCTGAAAGCCATTTATAATTGTGATTAGATTGTTATTCAAAACTCACTTCAAGCCCGAGGCCCCGCAGTTCATGCACCAGAACGTTGAACGATTCGGGAATGCTCGATTTGGGCATATTTTCCCCTTTGACGATGGTTTCGTACGTTTTGGCCCTTCCCTGCACATCGTCGGATTTGACGGTAAGGATCTCCTGCAGGATGTTGGATGCGCCGAAGGCTTCCAGGGCCCAGACTTCCATTTCCCCGAAACGCTGCCCCCCGAACTGCGCCTTTCCGCCCAGCGGCTGCTGGGTGATGAGGGAGTAAGGTCCGATGGAGCGGGCGTGGATCTTGTCCTCGACCATATGGTGCAGTTTCAGCATGTAGATGAAACCGACCGTGGTGGGCTGATGGAAACGAACCCCGGTTTCACCGTCATACAGGTACACTTTCCCGTCTTTGGGCAATCCGGCTTTTTGCATGAGCTCGTTGATCTGCTCGTAGCTGGCGCCGTCAAAGATCGGTGTGGCGAACGTCATGCCGAGTTTATGGCCGGCCCAGCCCAGAACCGTTTCGTAGATCTGGCCCAGGTTCATACGGCTCGGCACACCCAGCGGGTTGAGGACGATATCGACCGGCGTTCCGTCTTCCAGGAACGGCATATCTTCCTGGCGGACGATCTTGGCCACGATACCTTTGTTTCCGTGACGCCCTGACATTTTATCGCCGACCTGGAGCTTGCGCTTGCGGGCCACGTATACCTTGGCCATCTGCACAATGCCATTGGGCAGGTCATCGCCCACGGTGGCCTGGAATTTCATGCGGTTGTACCGGCCCTGCAGCTCCTTCAGCTTGATGTTGTAATTGTTGATGAGCACCTTGATCAGGTCGTTCTTGTCCTTCTCCAGCGTCCAGCGGTTGGGGTTGATGTTGCCGTAATCCAGTGCCATCAGCATTTTCTGCGTGAACTTGGCCTTCTTTGGAACCACCTCTTCCTTGAAATTGTTATAAACTCCCTGGGAGGTTTTCCCGCTGACGAGGATCATCAGTTTATCGACCAGCTTGGCTTTGAGTTCGTTGGACTCTTTATGCATCTGATCGTCCAGCTCTTTGAGCACATCTTTTTCCTTGACCCTTGACTTGCGGTCTTTAATCACGCGGCTGAAGAGCTTGTTCTCGACGACCACGCCTTTCATGGCGGGTGGGGCCTTAAGAGAGGCGTTCTTGACGTCGCCGGCTTTGTCACCGAAAATGGCGCGCAGCAGTTTTTCCTCCGGCGTCGGATCGCTTTCGCCTTTGGGTGTGATTTTCCCGATCAGGATGTCTCCCTCTTTCACTTCCGCGCCAATCCGGATCAGCCCGTTCTCATCAAGATCTTTTGTGGCTTCGGCGCTGACGTTCGGGATGTCGTTGGTGAGTTCCTCGATACCTCTTTTGGTGTCGCGTACTTCCAGGGTGAACTCTTCAATGTGGATGGAGGTAAACAGGTCTTCCTTGACCACTTTTTCATTGATCACAACGGCGTCTTCGAAGTTGTAGCCTTTCCAGGGCATGAATGCCACCATGAGGTTCCGGCCGAGGGCCAGTTCTCCGTTGCGGGTGGCGTAGCCTTCGCACAGCGCCTGGCCTTTGGTCACCTTATCGCCCTTTTTTACCAGAGGACGAAGGTTAACGCAGGTGTTCTGGTTGGTGCGGAGGAATTTGGTAAGCTGGTATTTCTTGATATCGTCGTCAAAACTGACCAGGCGTTCGTTCTCATCTCGGGTATAGCGGATGACGATCTCGCGGGCGTCTACAAATTCGACAAAGCCATCGCCTTCGGCATGGATGAGCACGCGGGAGTCGCGCACCACATCTCCTTCGATGCCGGTCCCTACGATCGGCACCTCGGGTTCGAGCAGGGGCACCGCCTGGCGCATCATGTTCGATCCCATGAGGGCGCGGTTGGCGTCGTCATGTTCCAGGAAGGGGATGAGTGAAGCGGCGATAGAGGCGATCTGGTTCGGTGCGGTGTCCATCAGGTCCACGCCATGGGGCTCTACGATCGGGTAGTCGGCCTGGTACCGGACTTTTACCCGGTCACGGACAAAATTACCGTCAGCTTTCAGCGGGGCGCTGGCCTGAGCGATGACCTTCTTTTCTTCTTCTTCGGCGCTAAGAAAGATCGGGGGCTCGTTGAGCATCACCTGCCCTTCTTCTACCTTTTTATAGGGTGTTTCAATGAAGCCCAGGGAGTTCACCTTGGCAAAAACGCAAAGTGACGAAATCAGACCGATGTTGGGACCTTCCGGGGTTTCAATGGTGCACAGGCGGCCGTAGTGCGTGTAATGAACGTCGCGGACCTCGAAGCCCGCGCGCTCCCGCGAAAGACCGCCGGGGCCCAGGGCCGAGATCCTGCGCTTGTGCGTCAGCTCCGACAATGGGTTGGTCTGATCCATGAATTGCGACAGCTGGTTGGTGCCGAAAAAGGAGTTGATCACCGACGAAAGCGTCTTGGCATTGATGAGGTCCATCGGGGTGAACACCTCGTTGTCCCTGACATTCATGCGTTCCCTGATCGTACGGGCCATTCGGGCCAGGCCGACGCCAAACTGGGCGTACAGCTGCTCGCCGACCGTGCGGACACGACGGTTGCTGAGGTGATCGATATCGTCGACTTCCGTTTTGGAATTTGACAGTTCTACCAGGTACCTGATAATGGAGATAATGTCTTCCTTGGTAAGGACCTTCACGTTATCGTCGACGCTGAGCCCCAGTTTGGTGTTGATCCGGTACCGGCCAACGTCACCCAGGTCGTACCGTTTCTCCGAGAAGAACAGCTTCTCGATGATGCCCCTGGCGGTCTCTTCGTCCGGAGGTTCCGCGTTGCGGAGCTGGCGGTAGATGTATTCAACAGCCTCTTTCTCTGAGTTGGCGGTGTCTTTCTGAAGGGTGTTGAAAATGATGGCGTATTCCAGGGTGTTGATATCCTCCTTATGCAGCAGGATCGTATCCACACCGGATTCGAGCATCAGGTCGGCATGCTCTTTTTCGATGATGGTTTCCCTTTCGATCAGCACCTCGGTGCGTTCGATGGAGACTACCTCACCGGTATCTTCGTCCACAAAGTCTTCCACCCATGCGCGAACGACACGGGCGGCGAGCTTGCGGCCGACGACTTTCTTCATGTTGGTCTTGTTCACCTTCACCTCTTCGGCCAGGGAGAATATCTCGAGGATATCCTTGTCGGTTTCATAACCGATGGCGCGCAGCAGGGTGGTGACCGGTAATTTTTTCTTCCGGTCGATATAGGCATACATGACATTGTTGATGTCGGTCGTGAACTCGATCCAGGAGCCCTTGAAGGGGATGATCCTGGCGCTGAACAGCTGGGTTCCGTTGGCGTGTATGCTCGTGCCGAAAAATACCCCGGGAGAGCGGTGGAGCTGTGAGACCACAACGCGTTCCGCCCCGTTGATGATGAATGTCCCTTTTGGGGTCATATACGGGATCATGCCCAGGTAAACGTCCTGGATGATCGTTTCAAAGTCTTCATGCTCGGGATCCGTGCAGTACAGCTTCAGTTTGGCTTTCAGCGGAACTGAATAGGTCAGCCCACGTTCCATGCATTCCTCGATCGAGTACCTTGGCGGGTCGACGAAGTAATCCAGGAATTCCAGGACGAAGTTGTTCCTGGCGTCGGTGATGGGGAAATTCTCGCTGAAAACTTTATAGAGGCCTTCATTGACCCGGTCTTCGGGGTTGGTTTCCAGTTGGAAGAAGTCTTTGAAGGATTGGAGCTGGATTTCAAGGAAATCCGGGTATTCTGCCTGTACTTTTGATGATCCGAAATTGAATCTTTCAGCTTTATTCGATGACAAGGTTTTAAGGTTTTATGTCCTCCCGGGAGAACGGTTTAGCACATTAAGAATTGACCATTGATGTTAAAGGGGACGAGCCTGACCCCGATGTGATCGGGGACCAGGCCCGGTAAAAGAACGGCTAAGGTGATTAGCCGGTTCATCAGATTTACTTAACTTCAACTTCAGCGCCTGCTTCTTCAAGCTGCTTCTTGAGTGCTTCTGCTTCGTCCTTGGATGCGCCTTCCTTGAGTGGTTTCGGTGCGGCGTCGACCAGTTCCTTGGCTTCCTTCAGGCCAAGGCTGGTGAGTTCCTTGACGAGCTTGACCACGGCCAGCTTTGCCTGTCCGGGGTGTTTCAGGATAACGTCGAATGTGGTCTTCTCTTCAGCGGCTGCCGGTGCATCTCCACCTGCGGCGGCTCCCGGAGCGGCTACCACTGCGGCTGCTGCTGCCGGTTCAATACCATATTCGTCTTTCAGGATCTGTGCCAACTCGTTGACTTCCTTTACGGTTAAGTTAACCAACTGTTCTGCGAACGCTTTTAAATCTGCCATTTTATTGAATTTTAAATGTTTTCGAAATTTGTGAATTAAAAAATTGTTATGCCTCCTTCTCGGATAAGGTTTTCAGGATGCCTGAAAGCTTATGGCCGCCGGATTGCAGGCCCGACATAACGTTTCTGACGGGCGACTGCAGCAGTGCGATGACGTCTGCGATCAGCTCGTTCTTTGACTTAAGTGCGATCAGGATATCCAGCTGATTATCCCCGATGAAGACCATCTCCTGGATGTACGCACCCTTGAGGATTGGTCTGTCGGAGGTTCTTCTGAATTCCTTGATGAGTTTTGCCGGGGCATTGCCGGAGTCCGAAATCATTACGGAAGTAGGACCGTTCAGGATCGGGAAAAGATCTTCAAAGTTCTTTTCCGACCGCTCCATAGCTTTCTTCAGGATCGTGTTCTTGACCACCTGCAGGTGTACGTTCCTTTTTGAGCAAAGGGAACGCAGGCGGGTGGAATTGCTCGAATTCAGATCCGAAATATCTGTTACGTAGATCGTGTCGCTGCTTTTCAGTGTTTCCGCCAATGAGTCGATCAGCTGATTTTTTTCTTCTCTTGTCATGACTCTTTTTATTTCTGGTTATTACACTGTGATGGATTTGGGCTCAATCTGAATACCCGGGCTCATCGTACTGGAGATGTACACGCTTTTCATATAGGTACCTTTGGCTGCCGACGGCTTCAGTTTGAGGATCGTCTGCAGCAGTTCCTTGGCGTTGTCGACCAGCTGGTCGTTGCCAAAGGAAACCTTCCCGATCGAAGCGTGGATAATGCCGTATTTATCAACCTTAAAGTCGATCTTACCGGCTTTAACCTCGTTGATGGCCTTGGCGACTTCCATGGTTACCGTTCCCGTTTTGGGGTTCGGCATGAGTCCGCGGGGGCCGAGGATCTTTCCGAGGGGGCCGATCTTGGGCATTACCTGGGGCATGGTGATCACGACGTCAATGTCGGTCCATCCCTGCTTGATCTTGTCGATATATTCTTCAAGTCCTACATAGTCAGCGCCGGCTGCCTTGGCTTCATCCTCCTTATCGGGGGTGACCAGGGCGAGTACGCGGACGGTCTTACCGGTCCCGTGGGGAAGGGTAACGGTGCCGCGCACCATCTGGTTGGCCTTTCTGGGGTCAACGCCAAGCCGGACATCGAGGTCAACGGAAGCATCAAAGCGGGTATAAGTAATCCCTTTCACGACTTCTACCGCCTCATTCAGCCCGTAGGATTTGGTCTTATCAAACTTTGCGAGGGCTTCCTTTTGTTTTTTGGTTGTTTTAGCCATTGTTTTACCTCGTATTAATTATATTCTGAAATATTCGGAGCGGCGGTCAGGCTTCAGCGATCGGAGCAGCGCCTTTGATGGTCAGGCCCATGCTTCTGGCCGTGCCGGCAACCATCGAAACGGCCGATTCGAGCGTAAAGCAGTTCAAATCCGCCATTTTGTCTTCTGCGATCAACTTAACCTGGTCCCAGGTAACCGATCCGACCTTGTTGCGGTTGGGCTCGGATGATCCTTTGGTGACCTTGGCCGCTTCCATTAGCTGAACTGCAACAGGAGGGCGTTTGATCACAAAGTCAAAGCTCTTGTCCCTGTATACCGTAATGATGACCGGGAGCAGTTTGCCTGCCTGGTCCTGGGTCCTCGCGTTGAACTGCTTACAGAATTCCATAATGTTCACGCCTTTGGAACCCAGTGCCGGCCCCACCGGTGGTGAAGGATTTGCCGCCCCGCCCTTGATTTGCAGTTTGATCAATCCAGCAACTTCTTTTGCCATGCTAATAAAAGATTGAAATGTTAATAATTAACAGGTTAACCTGGCTGTCATTCTTTTTCCACCTGCATGAAACTCAGTTCCAGCGGGGTTTTCCGTCCGAAGATCTTGACCATCACTTTCAGCTTCTTCTTTTCCTCGTTGATCTCTTCGATCACGCCGGAGAAACTGTTGAACGGCCCGTCGATCACCTTGACGGTTTCGCCCACGATGAAAGGAATGTTGACCCCTTCGCCCTGTTCCGCCAACTCATCCACTTTGCCGAGGATGCGTTTGACTTCTGCGGGGCGGATGGGGCTGGGCTCGTTGCCGGTTCCGAGAAATCCCAGCACATTCGGAATATTCCGGATGATGTGCGGTATTTCTCCCACCAGGGCAGCCTCGATCAGGACATATCCGGGAAAATAATTCCGTTCCTTGCTGATCTTCTTTCCTTTCCGGACCTGGTAGATCTTTTCCTGGGGAATAAGTACCTGTGATACGAAATCCTGCAGGCCGAGACGGTTGATTTCACTCTCGATATACTCCTTCACCTTCTTTTCCTTACCGCTCACTGCCCGGACCACATACCATTTTTTGACCTGTTCGCCCATAATGATCCCCTGGGATGAAAAAATTAATAATTCAGGTTAAGTTTAAATTCAGCAGCGCCCGCATCGTTAGAATAGTTTGTAAAACTGTTCCAACAATGTACCTAAGGATTTATCCATAACGAATACCACTAAGGCGATGATCAGGGAAGCGACTGATACCACGATAGCGCTACTTTGCAGCTCACTCCAAGTGGGCCAGGATGTTTTGTGTTTAAGTTCGTCGTAACTTTCTCTGAAGTACTCTTGGATTCTGAACTTTGCCATTTAACTTATGCGTTTTGCACGGGTGGTAGGACTCGAACCTACAGCCAATGGTTTTGGAGACCACTACTCTGCCAATTGAGCTACACCCGTATGCAGGCAGGTTTGGCCCCGGCCGCAACCGGTGCGGCCGGGACGTATAACCCACAACATTATCCGATAATTTCTGTTACCTGTCCTGCACCGACGGTCCTGCCCCCTTCACGGATCGCGAAGCGCAAACCTTTATCCATAGCTACTTCATGGATCAGCTTCACTTCGATCGTCAGGTTGTCGCCCGGCATGATCATTTCCACGCCCTGCGGCAGGTGGATCTCACCGGTCACGTCAGTGGTTCTGAAATAGAACTGCGGACGGTATTTATCGTGGAACGGCGTATGACGTCCACCTTCTTCTTTTTTCAGGATATAGACCTGTGCTTTGAAATGTGTATGCGGGGTGATGGAACCCGGGGCGGCGATAACCTGTCCGCGGCGGATCTCATCCTTGTCGATGCCCCGGAGCAGCAGACCGGCGTTGTCGCCAGCTTCACCGCGGTCGAGGATCTTGCGGAACATTTCCACACCCGTAACGACGCTTTTCAGTTTCTCTGCGCCGAGGCCGACGATATCGACACCCTCGCCGACTTTGATGACGCCCTGTTCGATCCTTCCGGTGGCAACGGTGCCACGGCCGGTGATCGAGAACACGTCTTCGACCGGCATCAGGAACGGCTTGTCAACGCTACGTTCCGGCAGCGGAATCCAGGAGTCGCAGGCATCCATCAGTTCGAATACCTTCTCAATCCACTTGGGCTCCTTGTTGAGGGCGCCAAGGGCTGAACCGCGGATCACCGGGGTGTTGTCACCGTCAAAACCGTAGAAGGTGAGCAGCTCGCGGATTTCCATGTCAACCAGGTCGAGGAGTTCTTCATCGTCCACCATGTCCACCTTGTTCATGAACACCACGATCTTGGGCACACCAACCTGGCGGGCCAGCAGGATGTGCTCGCGGGTCTGCGGCATCGGGCCGTCGGTGGCGGCCACAACGAGGATAGCGCCGTCCATCTGGGCAGCACCGGTAACCATGTTCTTCACGTAGTCGGCGTGACCGGGGCAGTCGACGTGCGCATAGTGACGGTTGACGGTTTGGTACTCAACGTGAGCGGTGTTGATGGTAATACCCCTTTCCTTTTCTTCAGGAGCATTATCAATTTCATCGAACGATTTGAAGGTGGCAAGACCTTTATCCTGCAGGTTCAGGGTAATGGCTGCAGTCAGGGTGGTCTTTCCATGGTCAACGTGACCGATCGTACCGATATTCACATGCGGTTTCGTACGTTGAAAGGTTTCTTTAGCCATATCGAATAATGTTTAAAAAATTAATGTTTGTTGTTTTTACCTTATAAAATCTTTTGAGCCTTTGATGAGAATTGAACTCATGACCCCTTCCTTACCAAGGAAGTGCTCTACCCCTGAGCTACAAAGGCTGATGAGCGGAAGACGGGTCTCGAACCCGCTACCTACAGCTTGGAAGGCTGTCGCTCTACCAAATGAGCTACTTCCGCGGATGGGCGTGCGTGTGCGTTTTTGTGGGGAGAGGAGGATTCGAACCTCCGAAGGCCGCGCCAACAGATTTACAGTCTGCCCCATTTGACCGCTCTGGAATCTCCCCGAATTGAAATAGCTTACGTGGTTGCCATGCAAGAGCCGATGGACGGATTCGAACCGCCGACCGGCTGATTACAAATCAGCTGCTCTGGCCAGCTGAGCTACATCGGCAATATGTAAAGAACATAAAAAAGCAGACCTTTCGAAAAAGGTCTGCAAAAATATAAATTATTGTTGAATTAGCAAAACAAATATCCCATTTATTCCATAAATTTATTAATAATTTCCACGTGCCTTGTCTTTGTAGCGTTTCAGCTGCCTGCGCAACGCCTCCACCGCCTCGTCGGCCGACTCCTCAAAAGTGGCGCTCTGCTTCTTTACATATAGGTTGTTGCCCGGTATGGCCACCCTGATCTCCGCGATCTTGTTCTCCCTGGCATCTGTATTGTCCACCTTTAAAGAAACCTCGCTGTCGATCACGCCGTCGAAAACCTGCGTGAGTTTCTCCAGCTTCTCGTTGATAAAAGCCACCAGTTTCTTGTCGGCTTTGAAATGAACTGCATTGATGTTGACTCTCATATGTAAATCCTCCATGTTTAGTTATGCCCTGGGGTGGGCAGATTGATATATAGACTTGAGTTTCTCGATGGTGTTGTGCGTATAAACCTGCGTGGCCGCCAGACTGGCATGGCCAAGGATCTCCTTGATGGCGTTCAGGTCGGCGCCATGGTTGAGCATATGGGTGGCGAAGGTGTGCCGGATCACATGCGGGCTGCGGCGACTGATCGTCGTAACCTGAGAAAGGTAGTGGCGGACCAGGCGGTACACCATCCGGGGATATAACTTTTCCCCCTTGCCGGTCAGCAACAACCAGGAACCCTGTCCCGATCCCGGGAAGGCCGACTGCCGGATATTAAGGTAGTCGCTGATCATGGCCGACATTTTTCCGTTAAACGGGATGAGGCGCTGTTTATTGCGCTTGCCGGTGACTTTCATCACCCCGGCGCCCAGGTCGATGTCGCCTTCCCGCAGATGGATCAATTCCGACAGGCGCATACCGGTCATATAAAAAAGTTCCATGATCAGCCGGTCGCGCGCCGCTGAATATCCCTGGCCGAAATCCACATTCTGGAACAGATCCTCCATAGACGCCTCTTCGACAAACGCGGGCAGGCGCGTGGAAACCTTCGGGGAACTGACGCGTGCGGCCGGGTTTTCGGCCATCAGGCCTTCCCGGATCATGAATTTGTAATAGGATTTGAGTGTTGTGATCTTGCGGTTGACCGTCCGGGGCTTCACACCGGCTTCCATCAGGCTGACAACCCAGCTGCGGATCATCGCGTGGTCTACCTTATTTATATCATCTATGCCGTATTGTTCGGAAACGAATGCGGAAAACTGGTCAAGATCTGACCGGTAAGCAGTGATGGTGTGTGGAGCGTAGCGTTTTTCGTAAGTGATATAATCCAGAAAGCGAACCTTCATCATCCCCCAAAAAAATAAGAAGAAACTTCATATCAAATATAATAAAAAAATACCTGAAATGAAATTTCTTCTTACGAAAAAATTTGCGGAAAACGAAAGGTTACATGTCGCTTTCGGCCCTGAGCTGCTGTATGTAGATGGCTTTCAGGCGCTGGTTGCGCTTGATGATGCTGGGCTTGGTGAACTGCTGGCGTTCCCTTAATTCCTTGATGACGCCAGTCTTCTCGAATTTCCTTTTGTATTTCTTCAGGGCCCTGTCGATGCTTTCGCCTTCTTTAACCGGTACGATGATCATACGCTGTTACTCGCTTTCTTTAAATTGTTAATACTCAAATTGGAGTGCAAAAGTACAAAAAATTACAATTTACAAACTACAATGTGCAATTTTTTCTTCATTTCTCAATGGATGATTGGTGTTTTTGGGGTGGCTTACAGTTTATCCAGCAAATATTCCGTCATCATCGTATAAAGATGCAGCCGGGTGTTGCCGCCGTAAATGCCGTGGTTCTTGTTCGGGTAGAGGAACATCTCATACTGCTTGCCGGCTTTGTTGAGGGCCGAGATAAGATCCATAGTGTTCTGAACGTGCACATTGTCGTCGGCGGTGCCGTGGATGACCAGGTAATTGCCCTTGAGCTTGTCGACATGGTTGATGGGTGAGTTGTCGTCGTATCCGCCGGGATTTTCCGCCGGGGTACGCATGAAACGTTCGGTGTAAATGTTGTCGTAATACCGCCAGTTGGTCACCGGGGCCACGGCAATGGCGGTGCTGAATACATCCGCTCCTTTGGTGATGCAGAGGGTCGACATGAACCCGCCGTAGCTCCAGCCCCAGATGCCGATGCGCGCCGGGTCGACGTAAGGCTGTGCGGCGAAATACTTGGCCGCTTCGATCTGGTCGATCGTCTCATACTTGCCGAGCTGCAGGTAGGTCATCTTCTTGAACTCCTGTCCTCGAGCACCGGTACCGCGGTTATCGACCGAAGCGATGATGTACCCTTTGCGGGCCAGCATCTGGTACCAGGCAAAATCTCCTGCACTGTAGCTGTTTTGAACCGTTTGCGAGCCCGGGCCGCCGTAGACGGTCATCAGTACCGGGTATTTCTTCGCCGCGTCGAAGTCTGGCGGCAGGATCCTCCAACCATAAAGCAGCACCCCTTCAGAAGTGGTGAAGGTGAAGAATTCCTTCTGCGAAAAGCCATATTCAGCCATCCGGTCGCGCAGCGCCTGGTTGTCTTCAAGTGTGCGGATTACCTTGCCGTTGGGCTTGTTTACGGTGTGGACCGGCGGGGTGGCCGCGTCGCTGTAATTGTTGATGTAGTACTTGTAGGTTGTGCTGAACTGCGGCCTGTGGGTCCCGGTTTCCCGGCTGACCTGTTTCATTTCGCCCTTCAGGTCGACCGTCCAGAGCTCCCGGTTGATGGGGGAGGAGGTGGCGGCGCTGAACCAGATCAACCCGTTGGCGGCATCATAGCCATGAATGTCGGTCACGTCCCATTCCCCTTTGGTGAGCTGCACGCCTTTCGATGAAAGGTCAATGAAATTGAGGTATATATGGTAATAGCCGGATCGTTCGCTGGTGGTGAGGTAGCGGTTTCCGTCGATGAAGATCACGTGATCGAAGTGGCTATCTTCAATGTAGTAGGGGTTGTCTTCACGGTAAATCATGGAAGTCCGGCCCGTGGCGGCATCGGCGATCAGGATGTCGAAGAGGTTCTGCAAGCGGTTCAGGCGGATGACGGCCAGCTTATCCGGGTTTTTGGTCCACCGGATGCGGGGGATGTACTGGTCGGATTCCATGCCCAGGTCGACCGGGGTGCTCTGCTGGGCGCCCACGTCGTATATAAATACGTTCACTTGTGAATTGTCCTCCCCGGCCTTGGGGTATTTGAACCGGGTCACCTCCGGGTACAGCGCGCCCCATTCCATCATCGAGAATTCCTTCACCTGGCTTTCGTCGAAGCGGTAATAGGCGATGCGTTTTCCGTCGGGCGACCATTCGAAGCCTTTGGTGATAGCGAACTCTTCCTCATAGACCCAGTCGGTGGTCCCGTTAATGATCTCGTTCTGCTTGCCGTCAAGGGTGATCTGGTATTCGGTATTATTGGTGAAATCGGCCAGGAAGAGGTTGTTGTCGCGCACAAAAGCCACCTTGCTGCCGTCGGGTGAGAAATCCGCCAGCCGCTGTTTGCCGCCGGTGGAAAGGCGGGTGAGCTTTTTCTTTTCTATGTCCCAGATATAAAATTCCGAAGCCGAGGAATAGCGGTAAATGTATTCCGTTTCGGTGGCAATGAGGAGCTTTTTCTCATCTGCGCTGAAAGTGAAGTCGCCCAGAGGGATGGCGGCGGTATCGCCTTCGGGGACCAGCTGGTTGCGGTCGACGAGGTTTCTGACAAACGCGCCGGACTCATAGTTGTATGCATTCAGCGAGTCGCCTTCCAGGACGCAGTAGGTGAGCCCGTCCTTCATCGGGTTCAGGCCATAGACTCCTTTGGGGAAGAACTTGCGGCTGGCGAAGACATCGTTCAGGGTGATCTCATTGACCTGCGTGAAGGCCGGGGCCTGGTGCAGGAGCATCGCGGTAAGGATGAGAAAGAAGGCTTTTTTCATCGATGATAATTTTTGCGCCAAAGATATGGAAATAGGAAAGAAAAAATATTACTTTTGCAAACCAAAATGACGACCAGCAAGGATCAATGGTCCATCGTCCATCGTCCCTGTTCAATCGTCCCTGACCTCGGGTTGTTAGCTCAGTTGGTTTAGAGCATCCCGACTTGTCGGGAGGGTCACTGGTTCGAATGAGTTCTTTAAATACGGGTTGTTAGCTCAGTTGGTTTAGAGCACATGCTTGACAGGCATGGGGTCACTGGTTCGAATCCAGTACAACCCACAGAGGCCCCTAGCCAAACCTCTCCCCATTCAGGGAGAGGTTTTTTTTGAACAGTTGGTTAAGCGCATCCCGCCAAAGGCGGGAGGGGCAATGGTTCGAATACATTTCAAATATATTACCTCCTGGCACAAAATAAGGGACTTAATTACAACACCTTATTTCTTATCTTTGAATCTATTAACCAAAGCCGGGTCTTATGAATAAGCCAATAAATTTAGCCTTGTCAATAGTTTTTTTTGGTTTTTTCGTTTCCATCCAAAGCTGTAACAAAGATGAAAATACCAATCAGGCTCACGATATCGTTTACCATGTTCCAGAAGCGTATCCGGGCTTGGATGGGGAGGTTGTTACATTTATTATTAACGGTGATTCCCTAACATGTGAGAAGATAAATGATGAATATATCTTTCAAGGAGACATAATTTTAACTGATTATCAATTATTTCATTCTGATACTACAAGAGGGGCAGGATTACCGCTTGGTTCTCAAAAATGGCCAAATAATACCGTATATTACGAATTCGATGACGATTTTCCTGATCCCTCCAGGATAGATGAGGCCATAGCGCAAATTCAAGACAAAACAAATGTATTGTTCATGGAACGTATTGATCAGAATCAGGCCAACTATATACTTTTTATTCCAACAGGAGAAATATTAAGTTGTTCTTCATACCTTGGAATGAAAGGTGGACTGCAGGCGATAAAAATATCCAATGAAGCAAAAACCCCAACCGTAATCCACGAAATATGCCATGCTTTAGGGCTAATCCATGAACATAGCAGGACAGATAGAAATAATTATTTAAATGTTAACTGGCTGAATATAAAACCTAAATATTGGAGTCAATATTCCAAAATATCAACTCAATATATGACAATCCCACTTGACACTAATTCAATAATGATCTATCCAAGTTATAATTATTTTGCGATTAATATTCACAAACCAACATATACAAAAAAAGATGGTAATCCAGTAGGATATAAAGACAAACTATCTCAAGGTGATATTGAAGTGATAAATATGATATACGCTGAGGGACAGAATATCACAAAACCCATTGTAATCACATCAAAGCCAGAAGATATTATAGAAAGCACTGCCAGGCTGGGTGGTATAGTGACGGGTGATGGCGGGGCGAATGTAATTGAACGTGGCGTGTTCTGGGGTACGTCAATTAATCCGGAACAATCTGGTGAAAAGCTTGCAATGGGCACTGGTTTAGGCATATTTTCACAGATCCTTTCCGGACTGGCCGTCAACAAAACTTATTATGTAAAAGCATATGCAACGAATAGTGTTGGCACAGCCTACGGGGATGAACATAGTTTTACCACTGCGCTCGAAATAGTGGCAGATGTTGATGGTAATATTTACCAACCAATTCAAATCGGAAACCAGATATGGTTGAATAAAAACCTTAATGTGACCCATTACAACAATGGAGAACAAATTCCAAATGTCACTGATCAGGCTGGCTGGTGGGGACTTTTCACTGGTGCATATGTTAATTATGCAAATGATGAAGCCAACGCCATAACTTATGGCCGGCTCTATAATTATTTTGCTTGCACAGATGTACGTAACATCTGTCCAGTCGGATGGCATGTGCCCAATAATGAGGAGTGGCAATCGCTAATTTCGTATTTGGGTGGGACACATATCGCCGGAGGAAAGATGAAACAAATCGGCACACTTGAAGAGGGAACGGGTTTATGGCATAGCCCTAATACTTATGCATCCAACTCCGATGGTTTTTCAGCATTGCCGGGTGGTTATCGCAATGATTGGTATGAATTTGAAGCCTTAGGATATAGTGGTAATTTCTGGTCGACCACAATATCAATTGCAAATTATTCAGCTTTTGCAGTTGAATTATCATACAACAGCCCTTCTGTCAATTTGGGTGCAATCCGTCAGCAGACTGGCTATTCAGTGAGGTGCATCAAAGATTGATGCCCCCCTAAAAATCGGACAATTGTACAATAGAGTTTCCAGGAGATAATAAGTTGTAATTTTATATGTTCAAAGTTCGGGCAGGCTTACACCTGATCCGAATATTGCCGGCAAGCAGTTCGGTTGCTTAATTTTCATCATTCTTTTTCGTATCTTTAGTCAAATCCATTCTTATGAGAAGTCTGCCTATCCTCAGTGCTGTTCTTATTCTGATGATCGGCACGTGTCAGGTTTACGCACAGCAAACGCCCGACAACCGGAATATCCGGTCCGGCACCAAGCGTAATTATGAAGTTTTCGGGGACCTTTCTCCCCTGAAAAACCAAAAGATCTTAAATGTAATTATCATGCCTCATATAGAGAAGATGGGGGTTGCAGAACATCCTGATTCGGTTTATATCGCCACCCGCATCAGTGAATGGAATGTTGAAGAACCGGGCAAGGGCGACCAATGGTTCAGCACCTGGAATGATGCCCGGGCGAATTTTCAACCCATATTCAATGCCGGGATGAATGAAGGGCTCATAAAATCAGGCATTGCCATTGGTTCCAATGATCCAGGGGCCGAATACACGTTGATTGTCTACACACGGCACCTGATGGAATGGTGGAGCGACGTTTATGTTATTTTGGATGTTCAGATTACAAAAACAGCAAAGCCTGATAATGAAATTGCCCTGATCAGGTGCCCGGTAAACTATGGCGCCCGGGGAGGCGACCTGACTAAGGACAAGTATGAGAAAGCCTATTATACCGCTGGTTTTCTTCTTGGAAAGTATCTGGAAAAGGAAATTTTCAGATAAAGCTTCATGGTGGACCGTTAATTGCGAAAGGAATGGGGTGTACTTATCTGATCTCCACCCCTGGTGCAGATAGGGCTGACAGGCAGGATTAGAAATTGCTTTATTGTCAAATCTTTATCCTTTCGCTGGTGAACGGAAGTTTCCGTGCGGAGTTGTCCATATAGACTTCCCGGTCATTGGCGTCGTGCAGCAATGTCACTCCGGCCCCGATGATGCACTCCCTCCCGATGGTGAGTTTGTCTTTCACCGTTGCATTGATCCCGATGAAGGAGGCCGGGCCAACAATCACATTCCCGGCGATTGCGGCAGCCCCGGAAATGTAACAATGGTCTTTCACCTCTGACCCGCTTCCGATGAACACGTTCTCCCGTATGACCACGTTATTTCCTACTTTCACCAGGGGCTGCAGGGCGCAGCCGGCACCCACCAAGCAGTTCTCGCCCACCAGGCATCCCTGGCCGATGTGGGCTTTCGGGCTGATGTAGCTGGCCAGCCTGTATCCCCTGGATTTCGCCTCAAGATATTTCTCAGTCCTCAGCCGGTTCATTTCTGAATAGCCAATGGCGACGAAGATGAAATGGTCCCGGGGCGGAAAACGATCGTTAAGATCGGTAAACGGTACAACCGGCAAACCCAGGAATTCCGGCTCTCGAATGAAGGGTTGGTCTGTGGTGAAACAAACGACCTGGTAGGGTGAATCGCCGGAGAAATTATAGAACATCTGCCTGGCTGCATCGGTGTTCCCAAAAATGATCAGCTTTTCTGCCATGGTGGGATTTGTTAAAAATTCAATCTTATTTTCTCCTTAACATCCATGTAATCAGGATACTGATGCGCTTCCCCGGACTCATGCCCAAATATGACTTTTCCGTTTTCCGAACCTGTTGCGCGGAAGTTCATAAACTTATAGGTAATCTGCATCATCCGGTTCCGGTCATTGGGGATATACTCCGCCCGCAATTGCTTCCTTTGTTCACGGGCCATGTTGATGATGCAACTGAGCATCACAGAGCCTACGCCCTGCGACATCACCCTGCACGACATCAAAAGCAGCTTGATGGTCCAGATATCTTCTTTTTGCTCAATCAACGCCAGTCCAATCTTCCCGTAATCCCCGTATTTATCTTTCAAACCGGCCATCAGCAGCAGATGATTGGGTGATCTTCTCAAAATTTCCAGCTCTTCGGCAGAATAGGAATAGCCGGTGGTATTGAGCTGGTTGGTTCGTTGCGTCAGCTCCGCCGCCCGAAGCAGGTCACTTTTACCGGGCGTGAAAATGGTGAGTTTCATCCGGAGCGATTTCAGGAATTCCTCTTTCGGCCCGTGGAATTCTCCTTCTGCTGCCTGCCTGCGCAAATCGCTCAGGTACATTTTCCGACGCTGGCGTCCGTCATTGGTCACCACCCCGGGATTCAACTCCGGCATCTCCAGCATGACCGGGATCTGCCCGGCCGGGATGCAACAGACCCCGGGCAGCCCAAACCTTACTTCGTCCAGTTCAAAGGGAGAATCATCGACGAAAGCCATGGCTTCAGGGTGGATGTTCAGCCTTTGCGCGATGGTCGTGATGGAATGGGATTTTGAACTCCAGTTGATCTGGGGGAAGAGGAAATATTCTGCAATGCCGAATTGTTCGAGCATCTGCATGGCATCGTTATGGTCGTTCTTGCTGGCGACGGACTGCAAAATCCCTCTCTGATCCAGCGCAAGGATGATCTTCCCGACATTCTCACGGAACTTCACGTTTTTATCCTCCGGAAGGATCCCATCCCAGAGGGTGTTGTCGAGGTCCCAGACCACACATTTGACCATTTTCATCTTATCCCTGTTCATATTATCTGCCTTAATTCGGTCAGTATTTGTTGATCTCATGAAATCCGTATTTCGACAGGATCATCCGGATGATCTGGTTGGATCCCTCGATGATTTCCATCAGTTGGGAATCCCTGAAGAATCGTTCCACCGGGAATTCAGCGCTGCATTCCCGGGCTCCCAATATTTGCACGGCATCTTTTGCCACGGCGGAAGCGGCCCGGCTTGCATAATATTTGGCAAGGAGCACTTCTTTAACGCTGTCGGGATCGTTGTCGTCCATCAGGCTGCCCGCGTTTTCACACAGTAACTGCGTTGTCCGTACTTTCACGAGCATGTCTGCCAGGAGTTCCTGGATCATCTGATGTTCCTGCAACCGTTTTCCAAATTGTTCCCTGGAGTGGGCATATTTTACGCTTATATCGAAACACGTTTTGATCATGCCCAGGCATCCCCAGGCGATGCTGTACCTGCCCAGCTGCAGGCCCGCGAACGCCATGGGATTCAAGCCCATCCCAGGTTTGCCGATCATGTTCCGCAAGGGCACTGTGCAGTCTGAGAATGATAATTCTGCGAGCATGGAGCCCCGCGCCCCCAGGATGTCCCTGATCGGTTCAATAATCATTCCTGCAGTTCCTTTTTCGACCAGGATTGCCGCAGGCTGCCCGTCAATTTTACCGAAAACCAGGAAAATATCGGCTATCTGGCCAAATGTGATCCACTTCTTCCGCCCGTTGACAATAATAGCGTCTCCTTCGCGGGAAAATGAAGTCCGGATGCCCGCCGCATCACTTCCGTGGCCGGGTTCCGTGAGGGCGAAAGCGCCGATGAGTTGCCCGGTGGCCAGCCCGGGCAGCCATTTCGATCTTTGTTCATCACGGCCCCATTTCGCCAGGATGTGGGTCACCATCGCCTGAACGGTGACCAGGCTCCGCACTGAAGTGCAGGCGCGTCCGATCTCCTCGCTCAGCATGCCAAACGAGGCCATATCCTTATCCAGACCGTCATACATGGAGTTCACGGTGTAACCGAGGAATCCATGCGATGCCAGCGTGCCGATCAGGTCCCGGGGCACCTCCTGCCTGGCGTCGATTTCCTTTGCCGCCGTGACTATTATCTCCGCAACCAGCCTCCTGATCCGGATCTGTTCCTCCTGCTTTTCGATAAGTGGCTCTTTATCCATCAGTTTTGCCGGGATTAATCTTTTTTGAAACCAGGGCTGCCATGGCATTGACCGATCTGAAGTTGTCGATGTTCAGCTCTTCATCCTCAATCATGATCTGAAAGTGCTTCTCCACGAAGGTGACCAGTTCCATCGCAAACAGGGAGTTGACGTAACCGGTTTTGAACAGGTCGTCTTCGTCGCTGTACCGGTCATCTGCCAAATAAGCCGAAATGAAATGCCGGATCCTGCTTTTGACGTTAGATAGCTTCGCATCCATAAACAGTTATATTTCTGAGTTATAGTCATAAAATCCTTTGCCGCTTTTTCTTCCCAGCTGGCCGGCTTCAACCATTTTTCTCAGCAGGAGGCTGGGGGTGAATTTCTTATCCCCGAAATTTTCCTCCAGCACCTCCAGGGTGTAAAGGATGGTGTCGAGCCCGATCAGATCGGCTGTTTCCAGCGGCCCCATCTTATGGTTGAAGCAGGACCTGAAGATCTTATCGATGCTTCCAGCCGGGGCCACCCCATCCTCAAGGGTGGCGATGGCTTCGTTGACCGTGAGCATGAGGATCCTGTTGGATACGAACCCCGGGGAATCATTGACGTGAATCCAGTCTTTCCTGATCAGGGTGAGGAACTGACGTGTTGTTTCGAGCGTGGATTCCGAGGTCAGGGGGCTGCTGATCATCTCCACCGCGCCGATCAGCGCAACCGGATTCATGAAGTGCAGCCCGACGACCCGGTCCTGCCGCCCGGTGAACTCTGCGAGCTGCCTGACCGGGATGGCGGAAGTGTTGGTCGCGATGACACAGTTTTTCCCGCAGAATCTATCCAATTGCATGAACACTTCCCTTTTTATATCCAATTTCTCCGTGACGCATTCAACAATGAAATCCGCTCTCGCCATCTCGCTGATGTCGGTCAGGAAAGAGACAGATCCTTTTGGCGTTTCCAGGCCGGCACCGTCATCTCTGTTTCTGAGCAGTGTGCTCAGTCGCCGGTTCCTTTGAATCGTACTTCGGGCAGCTTCAAGTTTTTCAGCAGAAAGGTCTACCAGCAGAACATTCAGGCCTGTATCCGCAATATGCTGCGCCAGGCTGCTGCCAATGACACCGGCCCCGGTCACTCCGATGGTTTGCATGGTGATTTTTGGATTAATCAGATGAATAAGGAAGGGCTGGACCAGTTCCGCCCACAGCGCATAGCCTTCCGGCGTCAGGTGCACCCCGTCGTAGGTGTATTTCCGGTCCATTTCCCCCTGTTTGTTCAGGAAATTGCCGTAGAGGTCGATAAACAGGATGCCGGTTTTCCGGCAGTATTGCTTCAGGCTATCGTTCAGGCTGAAAATGAAAAGGTTAATGTCGTCATCGGAGAACATGACCGATTCGTTCACCGGCAGGATGCTTTGCAGGCAGAGAATGGTTTCCGGAGAGGATTCCCTGAACCGGTCAAGGATGCGGAGGATATTCTGGAAGATCGTCACCTCGTCTTCGCCCTGGAACAGGTCGTTGATGCCGATCATAAGGAATAGTCTGGCGGGGCGGGCATTCACAATCTCCTCCAGCCGGTAGAGTACCTGGGAGGTTGAATCACCGCTGAGGCCCCGGTTCCGTAGGTTCGGCAGGCCCAGGTAATGCCGCAGGTCGAACGCTTCGGTCAGGCTGTCGCCCAGGAAGACGATGTCGGAGGATGAGATCGGTTCATGGCGCATAGGAACATTGGTTAAATCGTGAATACAAAGTAAGCAGAATTTGCGGAAAAAAAATTTATTTTTGAAATGATGGATCCTTCTCAAAATAATCAGTGTGTACTGGTCTCATTCTTTCATTTCCGGGAGCGGGGCAGGGGATGGGCATTCCGGCAGATGGGGCTCATGCACCGGTGGATGAAGGCTTATCCGAAAATGGGTTTTTACCGGCTCCTGGGCACGGGTGGTGGGTCGGGCTACAGTTTCCGGCCCAATTTCCGGCTGTATGCCATCCTGACCGTATGGGACGATCCTTCTCAAGCTGCTGATTTTCTGCAATCGGACATTGTTGCGAAATACACAGCCCGCTCAGCGGAACAGCTGCACCTGCTCCTGCGGTCGCTCAGCGCCCGGGGACAATGGCTGGGCATGGTGCCGTTCCGGGCCCAGGAGCCCCTCGAAGGCCCGCAATGGATGGCCGTCATCACCCGGGCCCGCCTGAAATGGTGGTTCATGCTGCCGTTCTGGCGCAGGGTCAGCGGCGTCAGTAAATCCCAGGAGGCATTCCCCGGTCAGTTGTTCAGCCAGGGAATCGGCGCTCTGCCCTGGATCGAGCAGGCTACTTTTTCGATCTGGGCCTCGGAGCAGGAAATGATGAATTTTGCCCACCTTCAGAATGAAATACACCAGGACGCCATCCGCGTCACCCGCCGCCTGAAGGGCTTCCGGGAAGAGATCTACGCCCGGTTCCAGCTGCTGGACGCCCGGGGCAGTTTCAAAGGTAAACGGCCATTTGAAGGAATCACGTTGCCTTTGCCCGGGATCCTGCAATGAATGATTTATTTTGTACATTCGTTGATCCAATCGCTCCCGGACCATGAAATTTACATCCTTCCCAGCATATATCGCCTGTGCCACTTTTTGCGCAGCGCTCTTATTTTCCCCCGCCTGCAAGGACGACCCGCCTGACGATCCGCCCGTGGAATTCCGCGCCGGTTTTTCCGCTGCTTCGCCTCATGGCGTAATGCCCTTCACCGCGCAGTTCCTCGACGAAACTACCGGCGAACCCATCGCATGGCGCTGGGATTTTCAAAATGACAGCATCACGGATGACACTACCCGTAATCCCTGGTTCACATACCCTGATCCCGGGTTTTACAGCGTCGGGCTGATTGCCGAGGATGCCGATGAGGCGGATACGGTTGTGAAGGTTCATTACATCAGCGTGACGACCGATGCCATCGGTCTGGTATACCAGGGAAGTATCACCGCCAGTATCGGGGAGGAGATTGCGATTCCCGTCAGCCTTTCCGAACCCGTTGGCCTGGGGGCGCTGACCCTGAAACTGATCTACGACTACCGCCGCATCAGGATGATTGGATATGAAAACGGGGCCTTAAGTGGCGTTCAAAGCATCATTGACCCTGCAAACGGGATTGTCAGTTTCGCCTGGTCTTCAGCGCTCCCGGTCAATATCCCTGCCGGATCGGAATTAATCAGTCTGAGGGCCGAGATCCTGGATGAGATCGACAGCACCATGCGGCATACCGTTATCGGGAACCCGGTGGAATTCGCCGACCCGAACGCGGTCGTGCTGCAGGGTCTCCATCTGCGCTTCCCAAAGGTGCATACTCAGGGAAAATGAACTGGTTTTATTCTTTTAGTTATCGAAGTAGAACCACCGGCCATCGACCTGCTCCCTGAAATGCACGATCGGCGGCCAGAGCGGCCCGGGCAGGCTGCCTGACCATTCCTGGTGCACTTTTATCAATTCCAGTGCCCGGCTCCTGTTTTCAGCGTAAAGATCCAGCGTTTCATAGGGGTCTTGGGTGATGTTGTACATCAGCGTATCAGTAAATTCCTCATTCCACATCACCTTCCAGTCGCCCGACCGGATGGCCCTGCTGTTCCCGCGCTGCCAGCAAAGATGACGGTCTGAGGCAATGCTGTCCTGCTCATTTTCGCCCAGCAGGTTCTTTCCATCGATGGTCCGGTTTTCCGGAAGCGGGCATTTGGCCGCCACGGCTATGGTGCTGAACACATCCATGCCGATCACAGGATGGGGATTAGTACTTCCCGGGCTGATCCGGCCCTTCCAGTGCATAAAGAACGGCACCCTGAGGCCGCCTTCGAAATCGGTGATCTTGCCTCCCCTTAGCGGCCCGTTGTCGGTAGTGCGGGTGTAGGTCGCCCCTCCGTTATCGCTGAGGAAAATGACCAGGGTATTTTCCATTTGCCCCTGCCGGCTCAATTCAGCCAGCAGCTTTCCGATATTGTCGTCCAGGTGCCTGATCATTGCATGGTACACGCGTTTGACCGGGTCGGTCTCATCATTGAACAGTTCCACGTATTCGTCGGGTGCCTGGAGCGGGGTATGCGGCGCGTTGTAGGCCGCGAGGAGGAACCAGGGGCCGTCTTTGTGGTTGCGGATGAAAGCGATGCTTTCCCGGGTGATCGCGTCGGTGAGATGTTCTCTTTCATCAACCGGCAGGCAATCGCGAAATATTCCCTTTGGCCCGTTGCGCCCGTCCGACCACATGTATTTGTCGGTGAAATCGCCTTTAATTTTCTGGTCGGTGATGCCCGGTGTGCCAACAGGCGCGTACAACGAATGGGAATCGTAAAATCCATACTGGTAATCGAATCCGAAACGGCAGGGTTTGTTCTGCTCATCCCAGCCCAGGTGCCACTTTCCGACCAGGGCGGTCGCATAGCCCCTGGACCGGAGCATTTCGGCGATGGTGATCTCCGAAGGTGGCAGCCCCTGGAGGTCCACGTCGTCCTGCATGGGCACTTTGTGCATGGATTGAGGGTGCCAGGGCTCACTTGGGACTAAGTACTTAAAACCATAGTATTCCAGCCTGTTGGCCAGGTAGCGGTCGTGCATCTGGAACTCAAAGCCGAACCGCTGCGGGTATCTCCCGGTGAGGAGGGACGCGCGGGCGGGGCTGCACACCGGCGATGCGCAATAAGCCTGGTTGAAAGCGACACCCAGCAGGGCAATGCTGTCGATATGCGGGGTGCTCACATTTTTGCTGCCATAGTAGGAAATGTCGTGCACTCCAAGGTCATCGACCAGGATGAGGAGGACATTGGGCAGGGATTCCTCGCGCGTCTTTGGCGGAACGGAGGCCAGGAAATCCTGTTTCTCTTTCATGGCATGAGCATCCCATTTGATCCGGAAATCGTCGGATTTCAATGGCCAGAGTAAAAAAGTTGTCAAAGCGGCAAAGATTAGCGCGAGTGCTATAAAGAGTTTTCTTTTCATCAGGAAAATTCTTTCGGGCAAAAATAAATGATTTGAAATCAGAACGTACAACATTAGCCCCGCTGATCCGGGAATTTTGTAATTTTAACTATTGATAATCTGCAAAAAAGGATCATTCTCTTGGACCCGAAAATCAAACTGGCCGTCGACCTTCACCGGATGGACAATTTTTTCCGCATCGGATCAAAAATCCAGAAAGGCTTTGATATGGAGATGATCATCGACAGGACCCGGTATGATGAGGTTGCAGCAATGCTGGAAGATTATGGGATTATCCGGGAGCCGGTGATCCATGAATTTTGTTTTATTATTCTGTGGATTGAAAAAGAGATAAGCCCGGACCGGTGCGAAAGGCACCAGGATGGTAATTTTTACCTGATGTGGAATGAGCTGGAAGCCTTAAAACAGTATTTGCTTCAGAACCGCGTTACTTCCGTTACTTTCCGGGGCGAGTACGGGCGAAATAAGCCCGGTGAGGAGCTGACCCTGAAGGACGGGATCAACATTGACCGGATCTGCGATGGGCTGAGGTCGGTATTTCGGGAGGAGTTCAATCATGACGTTAAAAACCGACGGACCAAGGGCCTGACGGCCTGGCAGCGGCGAAAACTCGGAAAGATCAGGAATAACCTGATGGGCTATTTTGCCTCCATCCCGGCCCTGGATGAGCTGAGCCTGGAAGCACAGGGCGAGCTGATCGATCAGCTCAACCAGATTGCCGGGGCGGGATGATTAAGAAAGTTTTGATGTGAGACTGATCGGCACGGCGCTCAGCGCCCTGGATACCGGACAGCCGGTCTTGGCCGCGGCTGACAGTTCTGCAAATTTTTCTTCAGAGATTCCTGGAACCTTTGCGGTAAGATCGAGATGTATGGCGGTAATTTCGTAATGATCGTCGATTTTCTCGATAGTGACGGTGGCGTTGACCTTCAGTTCATCCGGCACGAAGCCGGCTCCGGTGAGGGCGAAGCTCAGCGCCATGGCGAAACAGCCGGCATGGGCCGCTGCGATCAGTTCTTCCGGGTTCGTGCCTGCTTTTCCATCTTCGTTCATAAATCTGGCTGCGGTCGAATAAGGCGTGTTATTCAAAAGTCCGCTCATCGAACTAAGCTGTCCTTTTCCTTCCAGTCCGCTTCCTTGCCAAATGGCTGTTGCTTTGCGTTTCATAGTGTTGATTTTATTTTATGTAAAGATAAACGAATAGGGGAGAAAGAAGTTTGGGAGGAGAGAAAAAATACTTGATCCCGATCCTGATTTGTCGTAACTTTATGTGGCCATAGTCTGTATTTCAAAACACTACGACTCTTAATTTCTTACTACTTCGATTGGAGGAGCCTTGATGTGAAGCTCGTTTGAAATTCGAAAGGCAAAAGCCGTCTTTTTTCAACTTAAGGTTCTTAAGCCATGAATTCCAGGATTTATCTTTTTGTTTTTGCGGCCGCCTTGCTTATCGCTCTGTCGGCTTATGCACAGGATGAGATGATGGTAACGGGTCCTCAGGCGAAATTTGCAGCCGGAAAGACCCAATTCAGCAGGGATTTAATGCATCGGGTACCATCCCGTGAACCATCAACTTGTCTTGCATTAACCGGCGTTTGCGACACGCTCCTTTTTGAAAATTTCGATTCAGGCGCACCAGGCTGGACTTTTGTGGATCTTTGGAGCGAAACCTTTTGGCACACCAGCAACACCGGGTCATATTCCGGACACTCATACTGGTGCGGGGATGAACAACTCGGAGGATATGATGACCATTGGCAGCAGACGCTGACTTCTCCACCGGTGAGTCTGTCTGGAACAACGAGCCCCGTACTGACATTCATGCAACATTTCCGGATCGAAGACTGTGATGGAAATTATTTTGGTTTTGACGGTTTTGATGCGATGACGGTCCGTATATCCACCGATGGGGAAAACTTCAGTGTCATCACTCCTGCTGCTGGTATGCCTTACCAGGCGCAAAATGCCCTGGGCTTTTACATGCGCTTCGGTAAAGGCATTCCGGGCTGGTTTGGTAATTCAAACGGTTGGATTTCATCGGATTTTAACCTGGATTCTTATGCCGGACAGACTGTTTGGATACAATTTCTTTTTAGTTCCGATTGGGGTTATTCCAGTGAGGATGATCCATCACTTTTCGGGTGGCGGTTGGATGATATCCGGATCATGGATGGCTCAACGACAGTCTTTGAAGACAATGCCGGGGATACCGGCCCGGCCGTGTTCGTACCCGGTGGAGCAGGGGGGCATAACCTCTGGCATATTACGCAATCGGCATCTGTCAGCCCACCAAACAGTGCGGGTTGTTTCGATGAAGAATCGGGAAATTACATGGATGGCATAAATTCCGCATTGATCTCTCCTCCGATTGCGCTCATTGACCTGCCGGAAGAAACCAGGCGGTTACTGATTGATTTCAGGATACAGGGGGCTTTGGACCATTCCGGATATGATCTGTATTTGCCTAATGATTTTATTTCTATAGAAGTAAGGCCTTTCCATGACGGGCAGTGGGATTATTGGATTGCATATCAGGGTTGGGATTTTGTACCGGACTTTTTTTACGGATTTGAGGAATTTTATCATTTTGATCTGGATATTTTTGATTTTATGTATGCGGATTCCCTGCAGATGCGATTGCAAATGATGGCCCGGGCCGACGAAGAGGTAATGACGCCTGCCCGTATTTTTGTGGATGATTTTTCCGTTACAGCCAGGTCGGGATATGGCGGCCCGGTATTTGGCGCTTTCTATGACCGCATATCGGTTGCTCCCCTGCTCCAGAGACCTGCAATTGCCGATAGTTTTCTGTCTACACTCCCGCAATGTCCCATCGTGGAAGATAATTCCATTGTAACCTTTGTGTTTAGCGGAAATGTGACCAAAATGAACATTCCGGGGATCAATTTCAGCTGGGATACCTCCAATTGTCCCATGCGAAGGATCATCGGTACGGATTTCTGGTTTTACCAGACACACATGCTGCCTGACGCCAGGCAGGAATATAAGTTCCTGATCAACGGGGTGGCCTGGATCAACGATCCCAGGAATCCGGATATAGTGCCATATGAATTCAACAACTCTCAGATAAGGATGCCGGAATATGTTCCTCCCCAGGAAAATGAATTTAACCCCAACATCCCTCATGGCCAATTACATGACACCCTGTTTGCCAGCACCATCATGAACAACTACCGGACCATCAGGGTGTACGTACCACCTGGCTATGAGTCGGGCTTATATGAACGCTACCCAGTGATCCTGTTCCACGATGGACAAGCCTTTGTTAATGATGGCGGGGCCAATAACGTTATCGACAATTTGATTGCGGAGCACCGGATCCGGCCGGTCATTGCGGTTTTTGTCCCGCCGCTGCAGCGGGAACGGGAGTACGCTTTTGACCTGACGGCAGATTTTGAGACATTCATTGTTGAGGAGGTCATGCCGATGATCGATACTAAATACCGGACCATCCTGGAACCGGAATACCGGGCCATGGCCGGGAGTTCATATGGGGGATTGATCTCTACGCAGATCTGCTATCATCACCCGGAAAACTTCGGTTTATGCGCGCCTTTTTCGCCATCATATTTTCCAAAGGAAATGGAAGTATACAATGAACTGGTCAACGGGCCGAAAAAAGACCTGAGGTTTTACCTGGATTGGGGGATGTATGAACTGAGCATCATGTATTGCTCTTACCTGTTGAGGGACAATCTGCGATACCTGGGCTATGATGTCTTATTCAATGAGTGGCCTGATAATCATGGCATGGGTAATTGGAGGGCGCATCTCGACAACATGCTGGAGTATTTCTTCCCGCCATCAACATATATTCATAACGAGGTGCAGTCCGATCCTTTTAAGCTGGAAGTTTATCCTAATCCATCACGGGCGCATGTTGCCGTTAACTTTTTCATTCCACGGAAAATGAATGTTACTTTGGCAGTATATGATCTGAACGGCAGCAGGTTATGGCGTTCAGAATACAAAGATGAAACGGCCGGTGAACGGCATGAATTGCTGGATTTTTCCTGGTTGTCGCCCGGTCCTTATTTGATAGAAATTTCCGCCGGCGGTCAATCATCCGTATCCAGAATGATTTTACTGAGATAAAATACCGATCAATCAGTTTAACCAAAAAGGAGCCCCCCATATCGGGAGGCTCCCCATCAACACATTGATCCGGGATGAGGCTTCATCAGGGCAGCAAACAGGAATTCGTGCCCCCCGCGGTGGTCATCACGCACACATAGCCTTTTGTTGAATTTCCCGGCAGTGCTTTGAACTCAGCATGATAAAGCATCTGAGCTTCAGCAAACCCTTCAAAAACCGTTTCGGCCCACATGCCGTCCGCATCGTAAATATCCAAAGTCACCCAACCTGATGCAGATATGCTGAATTCGATGGTAACCCCGGGTTCTGTGGCGCCCGGGTCTTTGATGAACCGCAACAGTTCCATTTTGGAATTGCTGCTGGTGATCGCCTTGTTGTTTCCGGAACCATCCGTGATGCTATCGGGCACCGGGATCGTGACGGCCGTCAACACCTGGCTGTTATCCGACTCAAACAAAATCCCCGCCAGGGACGGGATTCCATTAATGGAACATGCGAACCAAACGGTCATTGTCGCGACGCTCAGAATAACAAGCCTGGATCTTCTGTCTCTGTGAAGAATTCCCCGGGCGTTCATGACATTCAGATTTTTATTCGCACCTTAAACCATAACTCATCGAATCGATTTAGTCAGGTTCCGGAAGAGAAATTATCCCTTTGCAATAGGGCCAGGTGCGATTGCAACGCATAATTGACTCAGTAGAGAGCCAAGGTTGTCATCAACAATAAAAGTGAATATAAATTTACGAAAAAATAGACGGAAATGCAAGGATTATTTCATTCAGCCATCTGATTCTTTTAAAAAGCCGACAATCTTTTCGCGCAGGAGTTCCGGAACGAAGCCAAATTCCTGATCCAGTTTCTGATATGGCGCGGAATAACCGAAATGCTCCAAACCGAATACTTTTCCGCGACATCCGGCCAGTCCCTGCAGGGTAACCGGCAGGCCGGCCGTCAGCGCGAAAACGGGGATATCACCGGGGATTATCTTTTCCTGGTAATCCACGCCCTGCAGGCGGAACAGGCCTTCTGAAGGAGCGGATACCACGCGGGCCCGAATCCGGTTTTCCTGCTCCAGTAATTCCGCCGTCACCATGAGGGTTGACACTTCCGATCCGTTGGCCAGCAGGATCACTGCCGGCCGGCCCATGGGTTCCCTGACAATGTATGCCCCGCGGCGGAGACCGGCCGCCGCCTCCATCCGGGAGCTGTTTTCAGGAGCGGGAATATCTTTTATGTTCTGCCGTGACAGGATCAGTACCGTCGGGCAAAGCGAATTTTCCATAGCCATTTTCCAGGCCACCAGGGTCTCGGCCGTATCGGCCGGTCGCAATACCATCAGGCTGTTGCGACCGGAATGATTTTTCATTTGCTCCAGCAGCCTGATCTGCATTTCCTGCTCCACCGGCTGATGTGTCGGGCCGTCTTCACCCACGCGGAAGCTGTCGTGCGTGAAGACATATTTGACGGGAATTTCCATCAGCGCCGCCATCCGGATGGCGGGTTTCATGTAGTCGGAGAAAACGAAAAAGGTGCCGCAGGTCACGAACACACCACCGTGGAGGGCGATCCCGTTGGCGATGGCCGCCATGGTCAGCTCCGAAACGCCGGCATGCAGGAATCCGCCGGTGAAATCGCCTGGAGCCAGTGGTTTGGAATGCTTCAGGTAGCCCTCCGTCTTATCGCTGTTGGAGAGATCGGCCGAAATAACGATCATGTTGGCGTTCTGTGCGGAAAGATACTCCAGGAAACTTCCGGAGGTGTTCCGGGTCGGGGCATCGGGCTTAACATTTACCTGGTGCAGGTCCATTCCGGGAAGCCCGCCGCCGAGCCATTTATTCCATTTCAGCGCCGCTTCGGGATTGTCTTTTTCCCATGCTGACTGCTGCGCTTTCCTTTTCGCAGTCTCATCCCTCTTCCACGAAAGGATGCCCTGGTAGTAGTCTTTTACTTCCGGAAAAACAGAAAAAGGATTTTCAGGATCACCGCCCAGGTTAAGGATCGTTTTTTCAAGTGAGACGCCCGCTTTTGACAGGGGCTGCCCGTGGGTGGAGGTCAGGCCTTCCATCGGGGATCCCTCCGGTGATAGTGCGCCAAAGCCCATTTTGGTTTTGCCGATGATCAGGGAAGGCCGTTTGGATTCGGCCCAGGCGTTTGTTAGCGCGTTACGGATCTCTCCGGCATTGTTCCCGTCGATGACCTGGACATACCAGTTCCAGGCCCTGTATTTGGCCGCCGTATCCTCACTGGTCACCTCGCTGGTGAGCGTCGACAACTGGACGTCATTGGAATCGAAGAACATAATGAGGTTATGCAGGCCCAGGTGCCCGGCGATCCTGCCTGCGCCCTGGGCGATCTCCTCCTGTACGCTCCCGTCGGAGAGGAAAGTAATGGTTTTGTGCGCCATCCATTCCCCGAAGCGCGCAGCCAGGAAGCGTTCTGCAATGGCTGCGCCAACGGCCATCACGTGGCCCTGCCCGAGCGGTCCCGAGGTGTTCTCAATGCCGCGCATCACATCCAGTTCCGGGTGTCCGGGGGTTACGCTGTTCCATTGCCTGAAGTTTTTAAGGTCTTCTGTCGAAAACAGGCCGCAGAGGTGGAGGACGGAATACAGCATGGGCGACATATGGCCGGGATCCAGGAAGAAGCGGTCGCGCAACGGCCAGGCCGGGTTGTCGGGATCAAAGCGAAGGAATTCGGCGAACAGGATATTGATGAAGTCGGCGCCGCCCATCGCCCCGCCGGGGTGTCCGGAATTGGCTTTTTCGACCATCGCGGCCGAAAGGATCCGGATATTGTCGGCGGCGCGGTCGGTAATCGGTTTGTTCATTCTGTTGGCTGGTTATTTGGGTACCCTGGGCAATAAAAATAGGGCGTAAATTGTACCCGCTGTGAATGGGGTTGAAAAGTTTTGAAAAATATCCGGTACGTCGTTTTCAATGGTTAAGCCGGATTCAGGATGGCTACATGCATGTAATCAGTATGTTACGGAAAATCCCAGTTGGTTCAGGCGGCCATGAAGCCCGGGCAGGTCAGGCGCCAGTTGAACCGTGAATGCAGGAAACTCCCGGCGTACCCGGTAAAAATTGCGCAGTCGCTCGAAGTTCCCGGGATTATTCCGGAGCGCCCGGTCGTCTTCCAGGACATCATAACAGCGAAGGACTGATTCAAACAGGATAGCCTCTTCACTTTTGCCGCTGGTATGAATTCGGATGACGGGATCATCAGGAGGAGGGATGTGTGCGGGATACCAGTCGTCGATCCCGAGCCCGAAATGACGGCTGGCCGCTCTGACGCATGCGGCCGTGCCGTTTGCTTTCCCTTCGGCGGAATAGCCGGCGATGTGGGGCGTGGCAATGCGGGTAAGCGACAACAATTCGGGATCAATATCAGGCTCATGTTCCCACACATCGGAACAGTAGGATGAAATGACGCCGGAGCGCAGCGCAGCCTTGACCGAAAACGCATCCACGACACCCCCGCGGGAAGTGTTGATCAGTATTGGTTTCTTTTTCAGATGGCTGAAAAAATCCGGTCCGGCCAGGTAATGGGTTGGAAAGGGGCCGTTGTGGGTCAGCGGGACGTGCAGGGAGATGATGTCGCAGGTAGCCCAGATTTCTTCCAGGCTCGAGAATCCTGAGGGGCCTTCCGCCTTTGCCCGGGGAGGGTCGTTCAGAAGAGTGCTGAACCCAAAAATACCGGCCAGTTCCGCGATCATTGACCCGACATGCCCCACTCCGATAATGCCCAGTCGCATCTGTTCCGGTTTGTAGTGCTGATCCGGGAGCAGATGAGCCAGGACACCGGCCACGTATTGCCGCACCGATGCAGCGTTGCATCCGGGTGCGTAATGCCAGCTGATGCCGTGCGCTGCGCAGTAAGCTGTGTCGATATGGTCAAACCCGATCGTTGCGGTGGCGATGAACCGGATGTTCGTTCCCTCAAGGAGATTTCGGTCACAAAGCGTTCTTGTTCTGATGATTAGCCCGTCGGCGCCGGAAGCCTGCTTTCGGGTCACCGAACCGCCGGCGACATATTCCACCCTGGCGAAAGGCTCAAGTGCGCCTTTCAGGAACGGAATGTGCTCGTCGGCAAGGATATGTATCATGATGATGCGAAGAAAATCCTGGTTTCCGATCGGCAAAGTTAATCATTCCCGAAGTCCGACATATATGTTTCTATTTCCCTGACCAGGTCTGCTGTTTTGCTTTGACTGATGGATCCTTCAGGAAGATGCCCGGCTGACCGGAGTACCTGGATGTATCCGGAAAGAAAGGATGCCAGCAAATGCTGATAATCCTTCTTCAGATAATCTACGGATTCCTTTACGGCAGGAAACCGGGCGGCCAGATCGAGGGCCCGGTTAAAAGCGGGAGCTGAGGTCAGCCCCCGGAAATCAAGTCCGGGCGTTGCGGGCTCCGGGAGCATGGAGGCCAGTCCAGCCAGTGGATTGGGGCCACGGCCTTCCAGTGAGGATGAAAATTCATTGCTGATATACGATACCTGACCGACCAGGTAGTCGTATTTGCGATCGACGGCTTTGAGGCCAGCGAGATAATCCTCCGATAAGGAAAGGAGTTTGTCATAGAAAGTTATGTAAACCTGGAGATCGTTCTGAAATTCGCGGATACTGGCCGAACTGAACGCTTCCTGCTGGCTGACGGTCATGCTTCTGGACTTGCCACCATCCTGATTTTCAGCTGCGGAAACCGTTGAGAAGTTGATGACGGAACTGATGATGGCGGATACCACGGAGGTAAGCGGGTTTGATCCGGTAACAGCATCAACGACGGGATGTTCCAGGATCCGGGATACGATTTGCAGAAACCGCTTTTTGTCCGGTTCCTGCTTCAGGGTGCTGGCAAAGTGCTGTTCCGCGGCGGCCATGACGATGTCGGTGAACCGGAAGCCCAGTACGTCGCTGGTTGGATTGTTCGCCTGCATCATTTTTGTGAACAAGCCCGTCAGGGCGATCTTCTCGTGTGTGCCCCGGAATTCACGGTCTAAAGCCGTTATTCCGGAATATGCTTCGAAGATCAGCAACCTGGCCTGTGCATATTCCAGGCTGTCGGCCGATCTCGAAGCATTCCGGATGGATTGGTGGCCCTGCTCCAGCGCTTTCACCCGGTCCTTGAGCATTTCCAGCTGATTTTGCACCTCGCTGCCCGGCTGTGCGGTAACACAGGCAGCGAAGATCAGGAATGCCGGAAGGATGAACCGCCGTTGCATGGGAAGAATGGTGCATTAACTTGTCGATCAATAGTGTTAACCATATTATGCCCGGAAAATCAATCCAGGTTCAGCTCAAAGGCTTCTCGGAGCAGTGCTTCAAGGTCGTCGTTGTAACCGGCGTGTTGCCAAAGGATTTGCAAAGTAGTCGCATCCACGAGTAAAAACAGCGGATATCCTGAGGCGCCGGTGCTCCCCGAAATCTTTTTGCCTGTATTCAGCAGAACCGGGAGGGTAAGCTGCATGGCTTCCTTGAACCGAAGGATCTTTTCCGGGTCTTTGTCGATTTCATTGATGGACAGGAAATAGATGCGGTCCTTATATTCTTCATAGAGTAATTCCAGAACGGGGGCGGACTTCATGCAGGGGAAACATCCGGCGTACCACAGATCCATGAGTATTATGCCATCCTGGGGCAGGAGATAAGGCGCGCCCGACAGGTCATGGAGTTCCGGTGAGGAGAGAAACGACGGGGTAGCGGGGGCCGGTTCCTGCGCAGCAGCATGGAAGCCGGGCAGGAACCGCTCCGGGATCACCCGCGGAACAGTGACAAAAGCATCCGGTGGGCAGGTCAAGGTATCACCCGGTATTGAAAAAGCTGAAAGAACAAGCTCCTGGAACTGGCTGCCGCGGTCTGAGTCAAACAGGGCGATTTCGGTGACCCGCCTGAGTTGGTTTTCCGCCGTATCGATTTCCAGTTCATAGATCATCCTTTCGATCTCCGGGGGCAGATTGCCGATGGAAAACGAGACCTTCTGGAGGCTGCCCTGCTTACCGGTGACCCGCCAGAACGGTTCAATGTGCAGGAACAGGGTGTCGGCGACGATCAGGGAAAGGGGGAGGAAATCCTGCATGCGGTTTCCGGCCATGGATTCCAGGCCTATGCCGAGCATCATCAGCTCATTTTTACCCGGCATTCTGTACCAGACGGTGTCGCGATCATAGAGCAAGGCTTCGCCGGCATCGGTATCTTCAATGTGCAGGTAGCGAACGTTGCCGCCATCTTTCAGGAAGCGCACCCGCGCTTTTGTCACGGACGTATCGGGGTCAAACAAGGTTTTTTTCCGGTACATGGCGTCATACTGACCGGCGGTCTGCCGGTGCATGAATTTGATATAAGCCAGGAACGGATCCGTGCCCGCGCATTCTTGCGGGCTTTCCTGCGCGAGCAGAAAGGGATGCGAAATGATCATCAAGAGGAGCATTGCCAGTTGTTTCATTATTTTTTATTTTTTGGGTTAAGGGAAAAAGGCTCCCCCTGCCCGAAACCATGCCTGTAAAACGGGCAAAGGGGAGCCGTTAACATGACTAGAGTACGCCAATTTTCAGGCTGAAGGTCACCGAAACGGTCATATTGCATTGCCCTTCCGGGATTTCGCAATTGCAGGCCACATTGGGCAGCCATGACCCCTGCGGCCAGTTCACATTGATCTCGCAATCGGAGCATGGGTTCCCGACGCAGGTGTACGTTGCGCTTCCGCCGATTCCGGGAATCACGGGAGCGTCCGGTTCATATCCGACGATAAACGCTTCATTTTTGATGTTTACCAGCAATACGCCGGCGCAGCTAATGCCGGCCCTGTTGCCTTCCACTTTCAGAAAGGCGAGGAACCGGTCGGCGGTGGGGGAGACTTCAACATTGATCTCCTTGCTCAGGTTTCCTGATTTGTTCAGGTTCGTCAGCAGGAAATTCCTGAGGTCCGCTTCTCTGGTGATTTTGAGTTTGCCGTTGACCACGTCTCCGATCTTCAGCTTTTCCTGCGCAAATCCCTGGCTCACCAACGCCGCAAGGATCACGACGGCGATCATCATTCTCTTCATAAGCTCCATTTTTGTTAGTCCGCCTACTCTTGTCCCTTTTCGGCATCCGGGCGCCAGCCGGGCTGACGTGACCACTCAGGCCGGTACTTAAATTTCGCGGTCCGGCGCTGTTTTGTCCCCGGGTAAATATGTATTCACCTAAAGAACAGTGGGTTAATACTTGGTTAAGCCGTTAATAAATTTGATTCTTTTTTATGACGATGCCTGCAAGGGGAATAACCCGGGCAATACGGATGGCTGGTCCGGATCAGAACAGGCAGGCACGGTCCTTTTCATACCTGTTAATCCGGAAAAAATGAAAATATACCCGGTCGGTTGAGAAATTTTTTTTACGGCCTGAAAACGGTGCTGGAATATGCCACCCCGTATGCGGCGAAAAATCCGGCCGCCCCGTTGCTGATATTTCCTTTCACGTTGGCCGGCGGACCGCTGAACAGGGGCGTGGAGAAGCCGGTTTCCTGCTGCAGTGTCCAGATGAAATTGAAATAGTCTTCGGTGATGCTGCAGCCCTGGAAGGTAACCGTGTCGCCGGGGAGGAGGGTTTCCCGTTCATTTGACTGGTCCAGGTAACCTACCCCGATGCCATTGGTGTAATTCCCATTGTAAAAATCATCATTGGTGATGAACCGGTTGCTGAGCGTATCGGTAAGCATGACGCCGTTCCTGAAAATATTGAACATATAAAATTCCCTCGTTGGAGGATCCTGGTAGTAGCAGGTCACTTCGTAAAAACCATTATCGCCCCATTCAGACTGGAAGATGAGCCCGATGGAGTCGATAGGAAAAATGGGCATGACCTTCGATGATGCGGTGTATATCTTGTGCCCGTTGATTTCTTCCCTTAATTCGATCCGGAGGGAGTATTCTCTGCCGGCCACTGCAAAATAATCTTCAGGCGTGGCGTATTTGCCAGGGGCTATTTCCGAAAGAACGACCGTTGCGCCGGCATCGTCAGAGATCTCAACATTGGCTCCGGTTACCGCCGGGGGCGCTTCATTGTAATAGTAGCTCGTGGTGGTGCTCAGTTCGACATAATGGGCTGCCGTGTCCGTGGTCAGGTTGCCATATACCACAAGGCGGGTATAGGTTTCATCCAGTTCAATTTCGATTCGTTCGGTGCAGGAAGCCAGGATCAGGATAAGGGCCGGGATCAGTGCAATCTTTTTCATCTCTAAAACCTGAAGTTGAAGGTGATGGCCGGGATGATGCCAAACAGGTATGTCATCTCAGCATAAGTCGTATACGAATTCTGCGTGTCCTGGACGAAATTGATGGCCCAGGCATTTTTCCGGTTGTAAGCATTGTAAACGGAGAAAACCAGGTCCCAGTTAAACCGGGTGTCTTTGGGTTTCTGGCGCAGGGTGACCGACAGGTCGAGCCGGTGATAATCCATCATCCGGTATGCATTCCGTTCGGAGTAGATCGGAACGATGGCGCCGCCGATCACAGCCCTGCCAGTGGGAAAAGTCACCGGTTTGCCGGTGGAATACACCCAGTTGGCCGAAAGGTCTATCCTCTGGCTGGCCTGGAAATTCAGCACGATGCTGAAATCGTGCGGTGAATCGTACGGCGCCGGATATTTGCGCCCTTCGTTGATTTCTTCGATCTGCCGGAATGTCCTGGAAAATGTATAACTGACCCACCCGTTGATTTTGCCTTCCGGCACCTTGACCATCAGCTCCAGGCCGTACGACCACGCCTTTCCAAAGCGCAGTTCTCCCTCCAGCTGCTTGTTCAGCAGCAATTGGGCATGGTCCTTGAAGTCGATGGCGTTGTTCATCCATTTGTAATAGACCTCCGCCGAAGTTTCAATGGTGTTTTTCCGTAAGTTCCGGAAATAACCCAGCGCCACCTGGTCGGAAACCTGCGGCCTAACGTTGGGGCTGGCCGAGAACCAGATGTCGAGCGGGGTGCCTGCCGTGGAATTCTGCGCCAGTTGCAGATACTGATAGGTATGGGAATAACTGGCCTTCAGCGAGGAAATTTCATTGAGCATGAATACAGCGCCCAGCCTGGGTTCGATACCTGAGTAGGTATTATAGAATTTTCCCGATGGAAAGACCGTGGAATCGGCCAGTTCATAGTTGTCGTCGTAATTGTAAACGGTCAGCGGGCCGACGTTCTGGAACAGCGAGAACCGGATCCCGTACTTTAGCGTCAGCCGGCTGCCGATGTTCTGGTCGTTGCTGATATAAAGCCCGCTTTCCAGTGCATGGTTCTTTTCCAGGGCATATTCGGTAAACAGGCTCTCGCTGCCCGTCCCTTTCGCTTTTCCGGGGTTCAGGGTGTGCCAGGTGCTGCTGAAGCCGAATTTCAGGGTGTTATTGCTGCTGACAAAATAGGTGAAATCGCCTTTCAGCGCGTAATCTTCCAGGTCCGAAGTCCACAGGAATGAATTCGGATCGTCGTCATTTGCGGTGCCCAGGTTATAATTATACCGGGAATAAATAAAGGTGAAATTGCTGAAGATCTTTGAGGAGAACAGGTGGTTCCAGCGCGCCGTGGCGGTGGCGTTGCCTAGTTTCATATAGGCGAAGGGGTTCTTGAATACGTCCCTGCCGAAATAACCGGAAAGAAATATTCTGTTGTTTTCATCAATCGTATGGTTGACCTTGGCGTTGAAATCGTAAAAGAATAACTGGCTTTCGCGAAGATTTTCATCTTTGCTCAGGAGCAGGAACAGGTCGGCATAAGTACGCCTGCCGGAGACCAGGAAGGAGGTGCGGTCTTTGATGATGGGCCCTTCCAGCGTAAGCCTGCTGGAGATCAGCCCGATGCCGCCGGTCCCGCTGAACCTTTTCTGGTTCCCGTCCTTCATCCGAACATCGAGGACCGAAGCAAGCCTTCCGCCATATTGAGCGGGCAGATCTCCCTTGTACAGCTTTACATCCTTGATGGCGTCGTTGTTAAATACGGAGAAAAAACCGAGGAAATGGCTGGGATTGTATACCGTGGCTTCATCGAGCAGGATCAGGTTCTGGTCCGGGCTGCCACCCCGGACGCTGAAGCCCGAGGATCCTTCGCTGACCATTTGAACGCCGGGCAGCATCTGTATCGCCTTGATGATATCGACCTCGCCCATTAGGGCGGGTATCCTGTTGATGGCCTTTACGTCCATCTTCACCACACTCATTTCCGGCGCCCGCACATTTTCGTCCGTCCTGGCCGCGATGATTTCGACCTCCTGCAGGCGTGCAGCCCTCGGTGCCAGGCTGATCTCCAGCGTGACGTCCTTGTCGATTTTCACTTTATGAATCTGCTGTTCATACCCCAGGTAGGAAAATTTGAGGGTATAACTGCCCTGGGTGAGGCTGACACTGTAAAACCCATATTCGTTGGATACGGTTCCGGTACTGAGTTCCACCACCAGCACTGCAGCTCCGAACAGATCTTCTCCCGTGGTAGCATCCTTGATATGCCCGCTGACATTGTACCGCTTGGCGGCAGGATCCGCCTCCGCGCCGGCGTGCAACCGAAGAATTCCAAAAACAGCGGCCAAAGCCAATAAGTAACGCATGCTTTTCATATCATTCAGTGGTCGTATTAACGCACGACGGGCTTATTTGTTTTTTCATCCGGAGATTAAAATGAAAGACAATTTTGCGGGCTGCAAGGTACACCGGGAAAGATTTTTTTTTTCACAGACCGGGTATATATTCAGAAAAAACCGATTAACAGTTGATTAAATTATCCGGAAATGAACAAGATCCTAATTTTGATGATGATGGGGGTGCTCCCGCTGGCCGGGACGCGGGCGCAGGAGACGCTGGCCATGTTTTACAATGTGGAAAACCTGTTTGATACGCAGGATGATTCTGTGGTGCGGGATGAAGAATACCTGCCTCAGGCGCAGAAGGGCTGGACCTACGAGCGGATGTACCGGAAGGTGGTACGGGTTTACCAGGTGTTGGTCGCATCCGGAGAAGGCGAGTTGCCCGCCATTGTGGGCTTATGTGAGGTGGAAAACCGTTTTGTACTGGAACGGCTGGTTTATGATACGCCGCTGAGCCGGGCGGGATACAGGGTCATACACCGGGATTCACCGGATGCCCGCGGCATCGATGTTGCCCTGATCTATCGTCCGGAGCTTTTTGAACCCGATTCCAGCGAATGGCTTCACGTGGATTTGCCCGGTGGCGGGCAGACCCGTGAAATACTGCATGTTCGCGGCAGGCTGCTGGGTGTCGATTCCGTGCATGTCTACGTGAATCACTGGCCGTCCCGCTATGGCGGGGCGGCGGGATCGGAACCAAGGCGGTTTGCGGCGGCGGCGGCACTGGCGTCATCCGTCAGGAAAGTCATGCAAGCCCAGGTGCAGCCAAATGTGATCGTTATGGGTGATTTTAATGATGAACCCCAGCAGGAAAGTATGCTGATGATCAACAGGATACTGGCATTCGGCGATTCCGCTGCTGAACGCAGGCTGGTCAACCTTGCAGGTCCCGGTGGCGCCGCCCGTTCCGGTACCATCAAGCATTCCGGCCGTTGGGCGGTTTTCGACCAGGTTCTGGTTTCTCATACCCTGGCTGAAGGCATGAACCGTCTGGCGGTCAGAGATAAAGAAATGAGTATTTTCGGATTTGGATTCCTTCTTGAACCCGATGAGCGATATTCAGGGGGCAGGCCTTACCGGACCTACCTGGGGCCTCAGTACCACGGAGGGTTCAGCGACCACCTCCCGGTTGGCGTCCGGATCATGGCAGTCAGCCCGGAAGCCCGCGGAATGTATCCTGAATGATGTCGAGGTAAATATCTCCGAACGTAACGAGGCACCAGGCCCTGAGCAGGTAAATCTCGTCTTTGGGAAGCCACTTCAGCGACTTCTTCAGTTCCTTCCCGAATAAGGCCGGGCTGAAACTGACTTTCTGCAGTATGGTTTTCGTGTATTCCAGCATATCCGAGCGTTTTTCATGAAACGGAGCGGCTTCGATCATTATTGTACAACAAGGTTCGGGATTGAATTGTTTTAACGTTTATTAATAAATGGAGCGGAATTGAGTCTACTATGTTAACTTCGCATTCTGTTCCATGTTGAATGACGGAATCCTGGAATATATTATGAGGCCTGAAGAGAAAAGCATTTTAAGAAGCATGGTGATACCCGCGATCATCGTGCTGCTCATGTGGGCCGTCTGGATTATTCAAACCGTTGGCGGTTACAGGCTGTCGTTCCTGGGCATCTATCCGCTGACCTGGCAGGGGCTGCCGGGTATACTGACCACACCTTTTATCCATGGCGACCTTTCGCACCTGGCGGCCAATTCAGTGCCCATGTTATTCCTGGGCTCCGTCCTGTTTTATTTTTACCGTGACATCGCCCCGGGCATCCTGCTGATGATCTGGTTTTTTACCGGCTTCTGGGTGTGGGTCGGAGGCAGAGAGGCCTGGCATATCGGCGCCAGCGGGGTCGTTTACGGATTGTCGGCCTTTATCTTTACCAGCGGCATCGTCCGACGTCATACCGGGCTGATGGCCACGGCGCTGGTCGTGGTTTTCCTCTATGGAAGCCTGATCTGGGGCATATTCCCGGAATTTTTCCCGGAGGAGAATATTTCCTGGGAGTCGCACCTTTTCGGCCTGGTGGCTGGCGTTGCAATGGCCCTGTATTACCGGAAACAGGGACCGCAGCGAAAGAAATATTCCTGGGAACTGGAAGAAGACAAGGATGATGACGAGGATGATGAAGATGATGAGGACGGAAATGCATACTGGAATACGACCATTAGCGATGAGGAGATTAAGGAAATCCGCCATACATACCGCAGGTACCAGGATCCGGGTTAAGGAACGGCTGCAGGAGCCGGAGGGAGTACTTCCAGGTAGGGACGAATCTTTTCGAATAATTCCTCATACATGACGTCGAGGTCCCTTAACTGAGCCACCGAGTCGAAACTTCCGATTTCATCCTTCATCCTGAATATCGATTTTACCAGGTAATACTCAAAATAGGGATGTCTCAGCATTTCTTTGAACGCAGTGCTGTTGAGGTCCATTTTCTCTATTGCCGAGGTGTCCAGCGCGATCTGGTCTCTGAACAGCTCGTACCGTTCGGGGTCCATTCCTTTGACTTCCATCACCTGTTTCGAGTCGAAGAAACCGCCCAGGGAATTCCGGTACCGCAGGATCCGCATGGCAAATGAAGGTCCGATACCCCGCAGCATGGTCAGCGCCACGGAATCAGCCGTGTTCAGTTCGACCAGCGGGAACGCCGGAGCCGATGGGTTGACGGCGCTGGATTTCTTCATGCTGTCTGCCTGAATTTTTTTTTGAGATGGAGTAAACGATGTTTCGGATGAAATACTGATCCAGGGTTCCAGGATGATAAAGACGGAATCGGCCAGGGTGTAAATCTTTCGCAGATCCTCCTTTTTTCTGAATTTTCCGCCCTTTTCACGGTATTTACATATGGCTGCCGCCGTTCTTTCATTTAATCCCAGCGTTTTCCATCCTGCCTCATCCAGCTGGTTCGGATCGAAAAGGAAGGGCGATTGTTTAAACACGCTCAGATCGTCAACCGGTCGGGCTGTGATGAACGCCGGCCTGGCCTGGGGCGTAGCCTCAGATACAGAATCTTGAAATTGAATTTGTTGCATAAACGCATCCACTTCTTTCCGGAACGGTTCGATGTCGAACGATTCTTCCGGTTTACGCAGGCTCAGTCCGTAACGAAAACCGAGCAGGCACACCATGGCCCCCAGCAGGATGAGCAGCCCGCGTTGCTCCTTGCGGTTGAAGGAGAAATAATCCTTGATCCGGTCGTTCATGCCTGTTGATCCGGAAAAAAGGAAAATATACCCGGTGGGTGGAAAAATTTTTTTTGAATTTATCGGAAGAATAGCTCTATTTGACCTGTTGTTCAGGCTTTTTGGCTGAAAACTTTTTCCAGAGATAATATACCGGCACGCCGGAAATCACAATGATGAGCCCGGGCCAGGTGAAATCGGGCTTATAGGTCAGAAGGATGACGATGATCACCAGGCAGGTTGCAATATACAAGGCGGGCAGAACGGGGTAGCCGAAGGCTTTGTACGGCCTGTCCCATTCCGGGCGCTTTTTCCGGAGCACAAAGATGGCCAGGATGACCATGATGTAGAACAACAGCGTGGCGATCACTACGTAATCCAGCAACTGGCTGTAGCTTCCCGTGAAGCAGAGCAGGATGGACCATGCGGCCTGGATCCAGAGGGCGAAGGCGGGAACGCCGCGGCTGCTGAGCCGTCCGGTGCGCCAGAAGAACAGCTTGTCCTTGGCCATGGCATACGTGACCCTCGCTCCGGACAGTACCATGCCGTTGTTGCACCCGAACGTGGATATAACCACCACGACGGCCATCAACAGCTCGGCGTTTTTTCCGAAGATCCCGTAGATGGCGGCCGTGGCCACGCGGTCTTCGGCGGCGAACTGCATCCCGCGTTCCAGTACCGTTGCTCCTTCCGGGATCCCCCGTACCGGCAGGGCCAGGATGTACACGATGTTGACCAGCAGGTAGATGACCACCACGGTGAGGGTGCCGAGAAACAGGCTTCGCGCCACGGTTTTCTTCGGATTGATGACTTCGTCGGAGGTGTAGGTGATGTTGTACCAGGCGTCGGCGGAAAAGATGGAACCCACCATCGCCATGCTGATGGCGATGACGATGCCGAAGCCGGCCAGCGGGATCTGGATTCCGTCTTCCACCCGCGAGGCGTCCCAGAAGCCCGGTGAGCGGAATACGTCGAACTGCGATGAACGGGCCAGGAAGATGCCGATCACGATGAAGGCCAGCAGGATGGCGACCTTGGAATAGGTAAAGAGATTCTGAACCCTTTTTCCTTCCCGGATGCCCAGGGTGTTGATCCAGGTGAGGAACAGGATCATGGCGATGGCGACGAACTGGGTGCTGTTCAGCTTGACCAGGCCCAGGTCAAGTAAGACGTTCTGCTCTGAGATCCAGGGCATGAGTACCCCGGAAAACTTGGCAAAGGCCATGCCGACCGCGGCGATGGTGCCGCACTGGATGACCAGGAAGAAGGTCCAGCCATAGAGGAAGCCGAACAGGGGGGAGAAGGCTTCGCGGAGGTACACGTAAATACCGCCGGCATGCGGCAGCATACTGGCCAGCTCGCCGTAGCTGACTGCCGCCAGGACCGTCATAACCGCGGTGATCCCCCAGACCACCAGAAGCCAGCCGGGCGAGCCGACATTGCGGGCGATATCGGCGCTGACGATGAAGATGCCCGAACCGATCATCGATCCCATGGCGATGGCCGCTGAGTCGAACAGGTTGAGCGATTTGAGGAAATGTCCTTCTTTCTTCATGGGGTCAGGAATTCCGGGATGATTTCTTTTCTTCCTTCAACCGTTTGACCACGCCCAGGTAATGGCGGGTTTCGCTCATCAGTACCGGACTCAGCAGAAGCAGGGCGATCAGGTTGGGAATGGTCATAAAGGTGATGACGGCGTCGACAAAGTGCCACACCAGGTCGATGCCCCAGATGCAGCCGAAGAACACAAAGGCCGTGTACAGGTAATTGTATGGAGTTACCGCTTTTTCCCCGAGCAGGTATATGGCGGCGCGGGAGCCGTAGTAATTCCAGCTGACGACCGTGGAGAAGGCGAACATCACGATGCCGATGGCTACGATGTGTCCTCCCAGGCCGACAAAGCCGATACGATTGAGCCCGGTTTCCATCCCCAGCACGGTCATGCCCACCCCTTTGATGCCCGATGTCCAGGCACCGGAGAGGATAACCACCAGGGCGGTCATGGTGCAGATGATCAGGGTATCGACCAGCGGCTCGAGTGAAGCCACCAGCCCTTCGCGTGCCGGGTATTTGGTCCGGGCGGCCGCATGGGCGATGGGCGCAGAACCCTGGCCCGCCTCATTTGAAAACAATCCGCGGCGAACGCCCCAAACCATCGTCATCAGGAACGTGGAGCCGGCAAAACCACCAACGGCCGCCGTTCCCGTGAAGGCATCGCTCACGATCAGGGCCAGAGCCCCGGGAATCCGATCATACTCGGCGCCGATGACCAGCAGGGCGCCGATGAAATAGAAGATGGCCATGAAGGGCACCAGCATGGAGGTGACCTCAGCAATGCGCTTGATCCCGCCAATGATGATGAGAAAGACCAGGAACGTGATGATCATGCCGGAGATCCAGGTGGGTATGCTGTAATTGGTGAACAGCGCGTCAGCCATCGAATTGGTCTGGGCCATATTGCCCGTTCCCAGTGAACAGAGAATGGTGGCCACGGCAAAGATGACGGCCAGAATTTTTGCCGCCTTGCCGATCTTGTCCTTCAGGCCATGCTCCATATAGTACATCGGGCCGCCCGATACCGTTCCGTCGGAGTTGAAATTCCGGTACTTGTGGGAAAGGGTGCATTCCGAGTATTTGAGGATCATCCCGAGAAATCCCGTAACCCATAGCCAGAATACCGCGCCCGGCCCGCCCAGGTATATCGAAAGGGATACCCCCACGATGTTCCCTGTGCCTACCGTGGCGGAAAGGGCGGTGGTCAGCGCTTTGAAGTGATTGACATCCCCGGCGTCGCCTTTTTTGTCATACTTTCCGGCCACCACCCTTATGGTGTGCCCGAGCATGGTCACATTGAGGAACCTCAGTTTAAAGATGAAATAGAGCCCCGTCGGGATCAGCAGCAACAGGATGAGGTACCCGCCCACATAATCGTTGTATAAAACCAATGTGTCGTCAATAGCTTGCAGTATCGGATTCATCAGGCGTGAGGCTTTAAAATGACCGGCCCGGTATTTACAGGGCCTTAAGGAAGGCTAAAATAAAAAAAAGTGCGACCTCCTCAAAAGTCATTAATTTTATCGGTTCAAAATCCGATATGACGGGAACGCTGATCAATATTATTTTTAACATTGATTTCCTGCCGCTGCTGGTGATCGTTACCATCGCCTGGCTCACCCCGCTCGGCCTTTCCCTGCTCAAAATCCACCGGGTCCCTGCTGTTGTCGTCGAAATCATCATCGGCTTCGTTGCCGGTCGTTTCTTCCTGCACCTGGTGAATGCGGAAACGATGCTCGTACTGGATTACCTGGCGCTTACCGGCCTGATCTTTATCATGTTTCTCAGCGGCCTGGAAATCGATGTGGACCAGCTTACCGGATCCATTCCCCGGAAACGGATCAGGATTGCTCATTTCCTGGTCAATCCCCTGCTGGCCGGACTCCTCCATTTCATGATCACCCTGATCATCTCTTACCTGGGTAGCTGGGCACTAAGCCTCATCGTGCCCATCCCGAACATCTGGTTCTTTTCCCTGATCCTGACAACCACCTTTCTGGGATTGGTATTGCCGGTGTTGAAAAACAGGGGAGAGACCAATTCCGCCTTCGGACAGATGCTGATCGTCGCGGCGGCGGTGGCCGACGTCATCGGGATCCTTCTCCTTGTATTTACCAGTGTATTTATCCGTTATGGGCTCAGCTCAGAGTTTCTCATCGTGCTCAGCCTGTTTCTTTTGTTCTATATTCTTTACCGTGCCGGGAAAAGCGTGTTTAGCAGGGTCTTCTCAAAGATTTCCTTCCAGCTATCCCACGCCGCTTCACAGATTAGTATTCGTGGAACCATGGCCTTACTGTTCCTTTTTGTCGCCATCTCCCAGTTTCTCGGACAGGAAGGCATCATTCTCGGGGCGTTTCTGAGCGGCCTGCTTCTGTCGTTTTTCATGCAAAAGGACCGGTCGCTGCTGATGCTTAAACTGGACGGAATTGGCTATGGATTTTTCATCCCGGTTTTTTTCATCATGGTCGGCGCCCGGTTCGAACCATCAAGCCTGAAGGAATTTGACCAGTCCCTGATCCTGTTCCTTGTGCTGATGGTTATGCTCATGTACCTGGTGAAAGTTCTGCCTTCTTTCCTGTGGATCAGGATTTTCTCTTTCCGTAAAGTACTGGCCGGCGGTTTCCTGATGGCCGCCCGGCTTGGACTGGTTATTGCCGCCGCCCTGGTGGGCGTGGAATTGGGGGCGATCTCGGAGGGAATGAATGCTGTTTTTATCATCATGGCTGTCATTACCTGCATTTTATCCCCATTACTTTATAATTTGATCTATCGCCAGGAAAAATTTCAGGACGATAAAACGGTTATTGTCGGGGGAAGCAGCGTCGGGGTCCTGGTCGCCAGGCGATTGCAGATGCAGGGCCGCTCGTCGGTCATCATCGAACGGGATGAGCGCAGATATAATGAGTTGATAGGTAAAGGATTAAAGGCAATCAATAAAGATGGATCGGATCCAGCAGCCTACCAGGATATTAACCTGAGGCCGGAAAACTATGTCGTGGTGCATACCAGCTCTGATGATATCAATCTGGGGATATGCGATTTACTCAGAACGGAATTGCACCATGAGCGGATCATCTCCATTCCGGGAAACTCTGTGGTTGATCATTCAATGCGCAATCTTGGGGTGGAAATCCTGGATGCCCGGCGCGTTCTGGCGACCACCATAGAAAACCTGATCGTACGGCCGATTACCTATCAGTCCTTGGTCGAAACCTTTGAGCATTTTTCAGTTTTGGATGTCACTATTACCAATAATGCCATCGAAGGCAAGCAGGTCAAGGAAATCCCTTTGCATAAGGATGCCATGCTCATGCTGCTCACACGCGGGCACGTCAAACACATTCCGCACGGCGACACATACCTGAGGACCGGTGACGTGATCACGGTTTTCGGGACCGAAACAGCCCTGGAGCAGATCCGCAACCAGTTTTCAGGCCGATAGCAAGGAACGACTTCTATTATTTCGCGTAATTCACCGCCCGGGTTTCGCGGATCACCGTGATCTTGATCTGCCCGGGGTAGGTCATTTCGTCCTGGATCTTGCGCGAAAGCTCGTAAGATATCTTGCTGGCGTCATTATCGCTCACTTTCTCGGCTCCGACGATCACGCGCAACTCTCGGCCGGCCTGGATGGCGTAAGTCTTGACGACGCCGGGGTAGGTTAGGGCCAGGTCTTCCAGTTTGTTGAGCCGCTGGATATACGCTTCGGCAACCTCGCGGCGGGCCCCCGGCCGTGCGCCGGAAATGGCGTCGCAGACCTGCACGATGGGCGCGATGAGCGATTCCATCTCGATTTCGTCATGATGCGCCCCTATGGCGTTGCAGATTTCCGGTTTTTCCTTGAACTTCTCGGCCATTTTCATGCCCAGGATGGCGTGCGGCAGGTCCGGCTCGTTGTCGGGCACTTTTCCGATATCATGAAGCAGCCCGGCCCTTTTGGCGATCTTGGGATTGAGGCCCAGTTCGGCGGCCATTGTGGCGCTCAGCTTAGCGACCTCAATGGAATGCGATAAAAGGTTCTGCCCGTAGGAGGAACGGTATTTCATACGCCCGACCATCCGCACCAGCTCGTGGTGCAGATTGTGGATGCCCAGGTCGATGCAGGTGCGCTTGCCCACTTCAATGATCTCCTGCTCGATCTGCTTCTTGGTCTTGGCAACCACCTCCTCGATCCTTGCCGGGTGGATGCGGCCGTCGGTCACCAGTTTGTGCAAGGATAAGCGGGCGATCTCGCGCCGCACCGGATCGAAACCCGACAGGATGATGGCTTCCGGACTGTCGTCGATGATGATCTCGATGCCGGTCAGCGCTTCCAAAGCGCGGATGTTTCTTCCTTCCCTGCCAATAATGCGGCCCTTGATGTCGTCGTTTTCCAGCGGGAAAACCGAAACGGTGTTTTCAATGGCGTGCTCGGCGGCGGTCCGCTGAATGGTCTCGATAACGACCTTTTTCGCTTCCCGCTGGGCGGTCAGCTTGGCCTCTTCAATCGTGTCCTTGATGTACACCAGGGCGTCAGATTTGGCTTCTTCCTTCAGCGTTTCCATCAGTTGTTCCTTGGCTTCAAGGGCCGATAAACCCGAAATGGATTGAAGCTTTTCCACCTGTTCCTTGACAATGCGGTCGAATTCGGTTTGCTTTTTCCCGACGATCTCCAGCTGGTTGTTCAGGTTCTCCCGGATGGTATCGAGTTCTTTTTGCCTGCGCTGCAGTTCTTCAAATTTTTGTGAGATCACGGCTTCCTTCTGGGCAAGCCGGTTTTCGTTCTTCTGTACGGCGCTGTTGCGCTCATTGACGACTTTCTCGTGTTCCGCCTTCAGTTGCAGGAACCGTTCTTTGGCCTGGAGGATCTTCTCCTTTTTCATTACTTCGGCTTTCTCTTCCGCTTCCTGCAGCATCTTCTCCGTTCTTTTCGAATTAAGCTTCCGTAAGATAAAGGTTCCGATCACGATCCCAACGGCCAGACCTGCGAGCCCGTCGATCAGGTAAAGTAATATCTGGTTCATGGTCAGTGTTGATTAAGTGTATGATTTATTCGAAAAAAAATACCCGCAATTAATCCAGGGTTATGAATAAACCCAAATTATTATGGTCAGGGCCTCCCTGAAGGGTCAAACGTCCACTGTCCGCCGAAGGCGAAGCCCGATCAGATCGGGATGAGGCCTGTTTTTGCCATCAGTAAGCTGAGCCCTGGTTTTGATCATGTTGATTTATCAAACCAAAATGGATTAATGCGGGCAAATTTTTTATTTTTTTCAAAGAACGTATGGGCCTGAACTTCATCGGCTCCGGTCAGGTGAGCATCTGCTCCAGCCGGGACAGGTTTTGGACAACGTCCTGCTCCCCGTCTGAGATCTGCTGCTCCAGCCGAAGACTGGTCGATGAAAAATGCAAAAGCACCATGGCCAGCAGATCCTGCTTGTCCTGAAAAGCAAAGCTGTCGGAATAGTCCCTGATGTGCAGGTCTATCTCCTTCACGGCCCTGCGGATCAGTTCTTCTTCCTCCCTTCTGATCTTCAGCCGGTAAGGCCTGTCTGCGATATTCACGGTTATGGTGAGTTCCTCCATGGGTGCTGCCGTAATGATTTTTATTGATTTAGAAGTTCAATGCACCGGTCAATTTCCCGCACCAGGTCCTGAATCTTGTCTTTCACCTTGCCCGTTTCATGATATGATTCGACGGTTTTAGCAATCTGCAAAGCCTGGACCTGTGATGTTAAATGCTCTATTTGTTTTTTTTGTTCTTCAATGATTTTTAAATGTTGCTCGGCCTGCCCGCTTAAACGCTCGGATTCAGCCGACAGACTGTATCGCTCTTCTTTCAGCCGCCTGATCTTTTCCTCCAACCGGGTAAAATATTCCGACACCACATCTTTTTTCACGGGAGGCTGAATTTTCGCTTTTGACAAAAATATTAAAATTCATGTATAAACCCAAACCGCCCTTAAAATATATATTTCACCCTGCCGGACTTCGGTTTGGGTCAATGATTTAACGAAAGAGATGAAAAAAAGTTTTCAGCAGGCGGGTATAATTGCCGTCAAATCCGGATTAACAGGAAAAAGCTTATGACAGAGGAATTTTTACATTTTTTCTGGTCTTTTAAATCCCGGGGCCATGTTTTTGGATTGGTTTCCGGTGAAAGGACCGAGGTGCTCCGGCAGGGCGAAATGAACCGGGATGCGGGGCCCGATTTTCTGAACGCGCAGATCCGTATCGGCGATACGCTCTGGGCGGGCAACGTGGAGGTCCATATGCGTTCATCCGACTGGGACAGGCATGGCCACAGCCGCGACAGAGCTTACGACAACGTGATCCTGCATGTGGTCTACCATCATGACCGGGTGATCCTGCAGCCTGACGGCCGGCCGCTGCCCACGCTGGAGCTGCAGCGCGTCATCGGGCCGGAGGCCTATGCACAGTATCAGCATTTCCTGAATAACCACCTTTGGGTGCCCTGCGCTGCCCTCCTGAGGTCAATCCGGCGACTCACCGCAGAAAGCTGGCTGACCGCCCTGGCAATCAGCCGCCTGGAACGCAAGAGCCGTGAGATCGTTCAAACTCTGGAATATCTTGACCATGACTGGAACCAGGCGTTTTACCAGTCGCTGGCCGCAACCTTCGGTTTCCGCATCAACCGCCAGCCATTTGAGCTCCTGGCCCGGCAGACGCCGGTGAAATGCATCGAAAAGCATAAAGACAATCTGTTCCAGATCGAGGCTATCCTTTTCGGGCAGGCCGGATTGCTGGAAGGCAGGCATCGGCATGAATATCCGGGAAGCCTCAAAAAAGAATACCTGCACCTGAAAAACAAGTTTTCGCTGAAGCCTATTCCCGGCCACCTGTGGAAATTCCTCCGGTTACGACCCAATAATTTTCCAACGATCCGGCTGGCCCAGTTTGCCATGATCCTTCACCGAAGGGCAAATATATTCGGAGAGCTCCTCGACAGGCATGATTACGCCAGCCTGTCGGCCATGTTCAGGGTTGGTGTCAGCGATTACTGGATGGAGCATTACTTCTTTGGCCGCTCTTCCGGCGCAGTGGTCCACAAGACCATTTCGCCGGCGACCGCCGACCTGATCATCATCAATAATGTCGTGCCTTTTCTGTTTGTCTACGGGAAAATAAAAGGCTTCCCTGCTTTGTGCGATGAAGCGGTTTCCATGCTGGGATCGCTGACCGCAGAATCCAATTCCGTCACCAGAAAGTTTGCGGAATTCGGGTTGGCAGCGGAAAATGCAGAACAGTCGCAGGGGCTGCTGGAACTGAAAACGAACTACTGCGATAATAAAAAATGCCTGCAGTGCAGGATCGGGCTGGAGCTGATCGGTTAGACAGGCTATACTGCTCCGGGGCCGGTGAGGCCGGAATTTTGCTGTTCAAATTCCCGGAGCAGTTCTTCGGGTGATTTCCCCAGATTCTTAATGCAGACTGCCGCATCGTCGGCGAGGTCATGCTCAGGATATCTTGCGAGGAAGGTTTCATAAATTTCCTTCGCTTTGCCCAGGTTCTGGAGGTAATTCTCATAGATAAAACCGACCATGAACAGGCATTCGGGCGCTTTATAGTAATCCGGGTACTGATATATGACCCTGTTGTAAAGCTCCAGTGATTGCCTGTGTTCATTAAGGTTCAGCGATAATTCCGCGGCGTGGTGCAGGTACTCCGCGGATTTGGGATCATCCTGATGGGCATCGGCAAATGTGATATACAAGCCGGTCAGCTCCTTCGCCATGCGGATTCCATCTTCATTGAAGGTAAACTGGTCTGAGCCCAGTTTTTCTTCCAGGTTTCGGATTTTCGAATGAGGGTCCTGGCTGCAGGCGGTACCAAGCAGTAATGCAACAAAGAAGAGCGTCTTGTGAATGCTGATTCTCATAAATATCTGAATATTAGTGGTCCGGGCAATTGTACGGTGTGGCTTCAGACCCGGGCTTTCTTTTTCCTGGCCGGGAAGATCATTTTATAGGCGACGTCGATATTTCCGGTGGAGATATCATTCAGTTTTCTGCGCAGCAAGATCTTACGCAGCGGGCTGATCCGATCTACCAGCAATGTGCCTTCCAGGTGGTCATATTCATGCTGGATGATCCGGGCGGCGACGCCTTCGTAATACTCGTCGTGTTGGTTGAAATCGCGGTCCTGGTATCGGATCCGTATCCTGGGCCTGCGGGTGATGTCTTCGCGGATATCGGGCAGGCTGAGGCACCCTTCGTTGAAAATCCATTCTTCCCCGGATTCTTCAATGATATAAGGGTTGATGAATATCTTTTTAAAACCGGCGAGTTCCGGCCTGGTTTCTGTAAAAGGTTCGGCATCGATGATGAACAGCCGGATGGAATGGTTTACCTGTGGTGCGGCCAGCCCGACTCCTTCTGAATGGTACATGGTTTCGAACATATTTTCGATCAGTTCGTCCAGCCCGGGATGGCCGGGCTCAATGGGCGAGGCGGTCTTCTTCAGTGTCGGATGTCCGTATGCGACAATGGGCAGTATCATTGATTAACTATGTTGGTTCTTATGACTTCGGTATTCCATGTACGATTGCAGAATGATCGTGGCGCTGATGGTGTCGACCAGTTCTTTGTTCTGCCGGTCCTTCTTTCCCAGGCCTGCGTCGATCATCGTCTGGAATGCCATTTTCGATGTAAAGCGCTCATCCATCATCTCCACGGGGATGCCGGGGAACGTTTTCCGCAGCTTATCCACAAACGGGATGATGTACTGTAACGCTTCGCTGGGCTGATTGTTCATCCGCCTGGGCTCACCGACCACGAAGATATCCACCGGTTCCCGGGCTACGTAAGATTTGATGAACGGGATCGCTTCATGGGAGGGAACGGTGGTCAGCCCGTTGGCGATGATCCGGGCTTCGTCCGTTACCGCCAGGCCGGTCCTTTTTCTTCCGTAATCGATGGCCATGATGCGCCCCATAATTCCTGCTCTGTGCTTTGGCTGCAAATTTACAAAGACTTTGCATACCTTTGGCAGGTAATCCCGATGATATGCTATCACAGAATATCCGTTTCATAGAATCCGCCTGGGAGAGGCGTGAGTTGCTGGCCCAGGAGGAGGTTCGCGCCGCTGTCGGTGAAACCATCGCTCTGCTCGACAAGGGCCGCATCCGGGTGGCGGAGCCCCAGGGAGATTCCTGGAAGCTCAACGAGTGGGTAAAGAAGGCCGTGATCCTCTATTTCCTGATGGCTGAGATGGAAGTGTCGGAGACCGGCCCGCTGGAATTCCACGACAAGATCCCGCTGAAGCGAAACTACCGGGAGAAGGGCGTGCGGGTGGTGCCCCACGCGGTGGCGCGCTACGGTGCCTACCTGGCACCCGGTGTGGTCCTGATGCCATCTTATGTGAACATTGGCGCCTATGTCGATGAAGGCACCATGGTCGACACCTGGGCGACCGTGGGTTCCTGCGCCCAGATCGGGAAAAGGGTGCACCTGAGCGGTGGGGTGGGTATCGGAGGCGTGCTCGAACCCGTGCAGGCGGACCCGGTTATTATCGGGGATGACTGTTTCATCGGATCCCGGTGCATCGTCGTGGAAGGCGTCAGGGTGGGAAAGGGGGCAGTCCTGGGCGCCGGCGTGGTACTGACCGCTTCAACGCGCGTGATGGACGTGAGCGGCCCCGAGCCGGTGGAAATCAGGGGTCACGTACCCGACCGCTCGGTCGTTATCCCCGGCACCTTCCCGAAAACATTTCCCGCCGGAGTGTTCCATGTGCCCTGCGCCCTGATCATCGGCCGGCGCAGCGAATCAACCGATATGAAGACCTCGCTCAACGAAGCGCTGAGGAACTTTCAGGTCCAGGTCTAGCCTCAAGCCTCAAACTGTATCAAGCATCTTACAATCCTACAGTCCTACAGTCCTACAGTCCTACAGTCCTACAGTCCTACAGTCCTACAGTCTTACAGTCCTACAGTCCTACAGTCCCTAAACACTCTTCTCCCCGACGAAATAATCGTCTTTTTCGGCAAAAAGGACGTTGAACGTGGTCAGGCTGCCGTAAATCCGGGTTATGTATTGCTGCAACTCCACTTTCTCCTCATCGGTGAGTTTGCTGGCATTGATCCGCTGTTCCATGACCCTCAGGCGGTCGCGAACCATTACGATCTTGTGGAAAAAGGTCTCCAGCGGGATTTCCTTGGGTGTCAGCCCCGGATCGGCAGGCTTCAGGATCATCTTGCCGCCGTTCCACCGGTTGCCCATATCAACGGTTTCCTGTATATCACTGAATTTGCGCAGGATGCGCACAATCGACTTTTCCACCTTGGCCATACTGACCTGGTCGGGTTCCGGGCTGCGGTAATCGATCAGCTCCAGCTGCTCCGCTCCATGGATGATCTGCTTGAATCCATGGTCCATGAAAATGATCTCATAACTGTCTGACCAAACCTGGATCACGACACCGGCGCCGTATTTTTCGTGACGGACCCTGGAACCTATTCCGAAGATTAATTCTGACATAACTTAAAAGAAAATGATGATTTACAATTTGCTGTTTGACAATGAGGTGAGGATGCGGTGAATGTTCAGCACCTGGGGAATGACCGGCTCGGTTTCATCATTCCGTATGATATAATCGGCCAGCGCGGTTTTCCGTTCATCCGGCCATTGACGATCCATGCGCTGCCTGACTTCGGCTTCCGTAGCCCCGTCCCGCATCATGACGCGCCGGAGCCTTAATGCTTCCGGGGCATCTACGCAAATCACCCGGTCCATTTCCCGGTAATGGCCGCTTTCGAACAGGATGGCCGCTTCGTAGAGGACATAGATCTTGCCCGATTGAACCCGGCACCATTGATCGAATAATTCCCTGACCCGGGGATGGATGAGCGCGTTCAGAAACTCCAGTTTTTCTGAATCATTGAAGACCTTGCCGGCCAATGCCTTACGGTTGATCTGCCTTTCAGGAGAGAGCACTTCTTCACCAAAATAATCCAAGATATCGTTGATTACAGAATCATCGGAAAGCAGGTTCCGCGCTGCCTCATCGGCATGGAAAACCGGCACGCCAAGGGTTCTGAAAACCTCGGCTACGAGCGTTTTTCCGCTTCCGATATTACCAGTCAGCCCTATTTTGAGCATTTTCTTACCGAACAATAATGTATTCCACTTTCTCCGGCTCGATTTTCCGGATCTGGATCAACTCGGGCGCATGTTCAATGCGCACCCTGATCTTATGGTCGCGGGATGCCTGGGCCGATGAGAAATCGGCGATGGCGCGGATCATTCCCGGCTCGATTTCCTTATAATCTTTCAATGCCACATGATAGGTTACTTTGATCCGCTCCGGGAACGTCTTGATCCGTTCATCCGTATTGATCACGCTGACCGGGACTTCCGCTTCCGCCTCAGTGTATTTCTCCACCCCAATGCCTACTTTGATGGTTCCGGGCTGGTAACTGACCGATCGCATGCTGGAGTCGGCGTGGAATTCCCTGCTGATGATCACGTGTTCCTTCAAACCGGATAGCGTGATATGTCCCAGTGAAGCGGTGTCGATCTGCCGGATGAAGCGTTCCGGGCCGCGGATCATCACGCTGTCAGGTTCAAAAACGGCTTTTCCGTACCTCATGTACTGCTTTTCAAATTCCAGGTCGAATGTAGCGGTCACCGGAACCTTTTTTTCCAGTTCGGGCTCCAGGGTCAGGTAAACTGTGTCGGGACTGACCGATACGATTTTCCCCAGCAGGTTCTGCTCTCTTTCGATTTCATTGATCAGCAGGTATGGTGTGATCATCCCGGAAAAGGAACCATTTTCCGGAGTAAACGAGGTATATTTCAGGCTGATGCTTACCGGCTCGACTTTCTGCAGGTACAGCATCTGGAAAAGGCGTGAGCCTTTTTCTATGACCTCCACCTGCAGGGTGCTGTCAGATGCAAAAGTGAGTACTTTGTTTTTTGGAATGTTGACAAAGGTTACCGGCATCTGGATCACCGTGTCGTACTCATTGGACATCTTAACCATGAACCAGATGATGATCGAAATGACCAGGCACACCAGGAAAATCGAGAATCTTTTCCTGAACTTCTCGTCGCGGTGCTGGATAGCGGACCTGACAAACTCTATGAAACTTAGCTTCAAATCTCAATATTTAAATTTGCCAGAAGCCCTGCGGGCCGGGGCTGATTACTGGTTCTGGCCGATTTGTGCCGTATTGTCCATGGCAATGGCCGACTTCTCAAAAGTAAGCCTCACCTGGTTGCCCACTTCCAGGGTTACCGTGGTATCGTCCATGTCGGCGATTTTGCCGTGCAGGCCGCCGATGGTGATCACTTTGTCGCCCTTTTTGAGGTTCTCCCTGAATTTTTTCTGCTCCTTGCTCTTTTTCATCTGCGGACGGATAAAGAACAGGTAGAACACCAGGATGATCAGGATGAGGGGAAGGAATGAAAGCAGGCTGTTGCCCGAGCCTTCCTGGCCTTGCGGCGGTGCAAATAACAGAATGTGTAGAAGGTTCATCATGTTTGATTATTAGTTGATTTGATTATTTATCTTTTTTCCGGGATAAACACCTGCGCCTTGACATAAAGCCGCGTAGTGCCGGGCTGGGTATTGGAGGCAACCGTGATTTCCTTGTTCTGGAAACCCTGCCTGCCGGAACTGTCGAAAGTCACTTTCACGATATCCGACTGCCCTGGTCTGACCGGCGTCCTGGGGTATTCCGTGGCGGTACAACCGCAGGAGGCGGAAATGCTGGAAATGACCAGGTCGCTTTTGCCGGTATTGGTAAACCGGAAGAGATAAGTGACCTTCTCGCCCTGAATTACTTTTCCGAAATCATGCTCGGTGCGGTCGAATTTGAGGACAGGCAGCGCGTCCATGTCGGCCGTTCCGGAAGCCGTGTTGGGGATGTTCACCACATCCGCTGGGATGCCCTGCCGGTCGCCCGAGCAGCCGAATCCGAGCAGTAATCCTGATATTATGAGCAGTCGCCAGTTCATTGCTGATTTTCGTTCAGTATTTGCTCCCGTAAATAGAAACGGAACCCCGGAATATTTCCTCCTCCCAGTACCCCTGGCATTTGAGGATATAGAAATAAACGCCATCGGACAGTGTGCCCCCGTCCCAGTCGTTGTTATAATCGGAAGCCTCGAACACCTTCTGCCCCCAACGGTTAAAAACAACCAGGCGGTTGCTGATATAGCGTTCCAGCAGGGGGATCTCATAGGTGTCGTTGACGCCATCTCCGTTGGGCGTAAAAACATTGGGTACCTCCAGTTCAAATTCCTGTACCGTAATTTCGGCCAGGATTGTGTCCACACAACCGTCAATCGTAGTGTAAATGAACAACACCGAATCCGATTCCACAAACACATAGGTCGGCATGATCTGATTGGTCGTTGAGCTGTCAGGGAACACCCATACCCAGTTCGTCAGCGGTATGGAATCGGCCGATTTGTTTTCGAAGGTAAAGGTTACCTGCGGATTGGTCCGGAAGACTGAATCCGGTTCGTATTCGACCACGACCTCCGGCATATCATATGCTTCCGGTGTGAACACCGTATCATAGGCGCAGAGCGTATCCCGAACCAGGATACTGTAATTTTCCTCGCTGCACAGACCCAGGGCCAGGCTGGAGTCGTTCGGGGCGACCTGTGCCCCCCAAAAATATTTGTACGGCGGATAACCGCCGGAAGCGCTGGCCACTACCTGCGCCTTGCATTCATCCGGGCATCCCTTGCTTACCTGCTCAAATTCAATGGTGACCACAGGATAAATGTTCAGGGTGATGCTGTCGGTACAGAAAAATGTACTGTCGTCGTTGTACACATTCAGAATATAGGTGATGTCATCCCTGATTTCCGCTTCAATGATGACGCCGGTCTCTCCGTTGGGTTCCCAGGAATAATTCAGTGTATCGGCAAATTGTGTGAACAGGTAGAGCCGTTGCTTGTAACATACGGTCGTATCGTTCTGGAAAACCACCGTATCCCCTTCGAAATTGCACAGGATAGTGCAGTCGAACTGGGCCTGTCCTTGTTGAGATAAGGCGGCCAGGAACAGTGAAACGATCACTGCGCGAAAAATCCTGATGTATCCCGGAGTTGTTTCCATGAAAAGCGGCAAATTTAAAGAAAATTTAGATTCAATGGTCAGCCGGGCCCAATGCTTTCATCCTCAGTTTCCACCCGGATAGATTAATGCGAAAATCCGGGATTTATTGCATCTCATGGCCCGGCAGGTGACGTTTTTTCACTGCTCATTTCGGGTTTGGCTGACAAAATTTCCTGAAAACCCTTAATATTCAATATGGTATTGCCTTTGATGGATCAAAGGAAAATATTCAATGAAGATGACGACAAATGACAACATGGCGCAGCAGTCCAATCAATACCCCGCGCTGAATCTTTATGCCCGAAATCTCAACGACCTGGCACGCAAAGGGAAACTGGACCCGGTCATCGGCCGGGACGAGGAGATCCGGCGGGTGTTGCATATTCTGTCCCGCAGAACAAAAAACAATCCCATCCTCATCGGGGAGCCCGGAACCGGAAAGACGGCCATTGCGGAAGGCCTCGCGCACCGCATTGTGAAAGGCGACGTCCCGGAGAACCTGAAGTCCCGGCAGGTCTATTCCCTCGACATGGGCGCCCTGATCGCCGGGGCGAAATACAAAGGCGAATTTGAAGAACGTTTGAAAAGTGTGGTGAAAGAAGTGGTGGAATCCGATGGGGAAGTGATCCTGTTCATCGACGAGATCCATACACTGGTCGGTGCGGGCGCCGGAGAAGGGGCCATGGATGCGGCCAACATCCTCAAGCCGGCGCTGGCCAGGGGAGAGTTGCGGGCCATTGGCGCCACAACGCTGAAAGAATACCAGAAATATTTTGAAAAAGATAAAGCGCTCGAGCGCCGTTTTCAACTGGTCATGATCGATGAGCCGGACACACAATCATCGATCTCCATACTCCGTGGCCTTAAGGAACGCTATGAGACCCATCACCAGGTGCGGATCAAGGATGAGGCCATCATCGCCGCGGTGGAATTGTCGCGCCGCTACATCACCGACCGCTTTCTGCCCGACAAGGCCATCGACCTGATCGACGAGGCGGCGGCCCGGCTCAGGCTGGAGATCAATTCGCTGCCGGAAGAACTGGAAACGGTGGAGCGCCGGATCCGGCAACTGGAGATCGAACGGGAAGCCATCAAACGTGAGAAGGATGCGGGAAAACTGAAAACCCTCGGTGAGGAGATCGCCGGGCTCAATGAAGAGAGAAACCGCCTGATGGGTCAGTGGAAGACGGAAAAAGAGATCGTGGACCGCATCCAGCAGCGAAAAAAAGACATCGAACAGTTTAAGTTTGATGCTGAAAAGGCGGAACGGGAAGGCAATTTCGGCAAGGTGGCCGAACTGCGGTACGGACGGATCCGCGAAGCGGAAGACGACCTGAAATCGCTCAAGGAACGCCTCACCGCGGTGCAGGGCGGCACCCCGCTGATCAACGAGGAAGTGGGGGCGGAGGATATCGCCGGGATTGTTTCGAAGTGGACCGGTATCCCGCTGAATAAAATGATGCAGAGTGAGCGTGAGAAGCTGCTGCACCTGGAAGATGAACTGCACCGCCGTGTAGTGGGGCAGGAGGAGGCGATCTCCGCTTTGTCCGATGCGATCCGCCGCAGCAGGGCCGGCCTTCAGGACGCCCGCCGGCCGGTCGGCTCGTTCATCTTTCTCGGCACTACAGGCGTAGGCAAGACTGAACTGGCCAAAGCCCTGGCCGAGTACCTTTTCAACGATGAAAACGCCATGGTCCGGATCGACATGTCGGAATACCAGGAACGCCATACCGTTTCGCGGCTCATCGGCGCGCCTCCGGGCTACATCGGTTACGAAGAAAGCGGCCAGCTGACCGAAGCGGTCAGAAGAAAACCCTATTCGGTGATCCTGCTTGATGAGATCGAAAAAGCCCATCCGGATGTGTTCAACATCCTCCTGCAGGTGCTGGACGACGGCCGGCTGACCGACAATAAAGGCCGGATCGTGAATTTTAAGAACACCATCATCATCATGACCTCCAACCTGGGATCTCACCTGATCCAGGAAAAGTTTCACGGTATAACGGAAGACAACCGGGAACAGGTTTGGGAAAAAACACGTCAGGATGTCTTTTCATTGCTGAAGCAGACCATCCGCCCGGAATTCCTGAACCGTGTCGACGACATCATCATGTTCAAGCCGCTTACCGAGCAGGAGATCCGGGAGGTTGTCCGCCTGCAGTTCATGCAACTCAAGGAAATGCTGAAACAAAACGGGATCAGCGTGGAGATTTCAGACCCGGCCGTTGCCTGGCTCGCACATGAAGGATTTGATCCGCAATTCGGCGCCAGACCGGTGAAAAGAGTGATGCAGAGAGAAATCCTGAACGTCCTGTCCAGGAAAATCCTCGACGGATCAGTTGCCAGGGATGCAGTGATTCACATCGATATCGCCGAAGGGAAGCCGGTTTTTATTTCTCCAGCGGGAACATCACCACAATCCCCACCTGCATGATGAATTCGTTGTAGATGGTCTTGTAATCCCAGTCAGACCGTGATTCTTCCCCATTATCATCAGTTTTGTCGGTCCAGGCTTCATGGTTGAACCCCAGGAACAGATCGGCGCCGACCCAGTCATTGAAAAAATAAGTCAACCCGCCGCCAACCTTGAAAGTCAAATAGCTTTCCCTGTAGTCTCCTTCCCAGTCACCGCCGCTGCCTGACTTATACGCGTTGCTCCAGCAACCGAACCCCACGAGTGCTTCGGCATAAGGCTTCAGGCCAACGATATCGGTGAAGTAATACCTGGCGAACGGCCCTACGGCAAACGAGTTCTCACGGTATTTGTCGTCATCGGATTTGTCCTTCTGAATATAACGGTCCACATCCATGAACAATCCGACGGGCAGATTATCAATGACAGTATAACCGACCTTTGGCTGAAAATCAAAATCAATATACCCGTATTTGCTTTCCCCGTCATCGTATTTGTAATTGACTCCGCCGTTGTTCAGCTCAATCCTGAAATTTCCTGCAACGAACAGCTTATTCTTTTCTGTCTGGGCTTGAATGGTAGTGCCGATCCATACCAGCGCGAGAACCAGGAAAAAAAGTTTTGCTTTCATAATTCAAATTTTTTGTGTTTAAAACTGATTTACAAACCAATGGTATAAATATAAGAAATGCCATGATATTTTGCAAAGGAAATTGTGTTGGTTTTCAACCGAATTTCAAACGGCCTGAACATCGGTGCGCAATTATCTCTATCTTGGCATTTCGTTTAACAGGACAGGTTATGCATGCAAGATTGATGCTTCTGATTTTCTTATGCACTGGTGCTTTCGCGCTTGCCCAGGAAAAGACCGTCACCTATCTTTTAGATCCGGGAGCGGTTCCCCAGGAGCGGGTGGTGGATATTAAGCACATGGACGCCAGCATACAAATAGATCCTTTGGACCGGAAAGTGACCGGTAAGGTCCGGTTTGAGTTCTCCGCAATAACAGAGCGTTCTGATTCGGTTGTTTTCTGGTCGCCCGATATCGAATTTACACAAGTTGACGCCGAGGGCCAGAATATCTTATTCGAGAAGAAAGGCGATAACCTGATCATTTGGCCGGCAACAGGGCAAAACTGGGTGCCCGGAGAGAAATATGCTTTATTGATGGAATATGTTTCCTTTCCGGAATATGACCTCTTTTTCATCGGATGGAAGGAACCGGCGGAGCGGCCGAACAAGCAGATCTGGGCGCACCGGCCTTTTCACTGGCTGCCTTTTTACCATGACCGCCTGACGGCTGATCTCCATGTTACATTTGACGGGGCGTACCAGGTGTTTTCCAACGGCATCCGGAAATCGGTCGCCGACAACCCGGACGGGACTAAAACCTGGCATTACGCCATGGAAAAGGAGCATCCGTTCTTCTCCACCGCCCTGGTCATCGGCCGGTATGATTACCTGGAACGGACCACGGCTTCCGGCATTCCGCTGGAACTTTGGTATTATCCCTGGCAGCAGGACCATGCCGAACCGACTTATCGGTACACAGAAGAAATGTTCGGTTTTTTCGAAGATGAATTCGGGATGGATTATCCCTATGAGTTGTACCGGGAAGCACCGGTCGAGGATTATCTCTATGGCGCGATGGAGACGACCACTTCGACCGTGTTTGGTGATTACCTTCATGTTGATGACCGGGGATGGGACCTGCGCAATTACGTGAATGTCAACGCCCATGAACTGGCGCACCAGTGGTACGGCAACTGCCTTTCGCACCTTCGCCCGGCTGATGTCTGGCTAACCGAAAGTTTCGCCACCTATTACGCCAAAATGTTCGAAAAATACATTTTTGGGGATGATTACTACGAAAACGTCCGGCGGCTGGAACTGGAAGAAACATTGGAGGCTTCAAAGAAAGACGGATTTGCGGTCGGGCACAGCCGGGGCGGCCGGGCACGCTGGTACCCCAAAGGATCCCTGGTGCTGGATATGCTGCGCGATGTTTTGGGTGATGAGGGATTTAAAGCTTCCATCAAACGCTACACGAACCAGAATGCCTTTAGTGAAGTGGAAACCGGTGAATTCCTTTCTGCCATTTATGAAGCCACGGGGCGGCCGATGGACTGGTTCTTTGAGCAGTGGATCTACAGGGGCGGCGAGCCGGAATTCGCTGTAGCATGGCGCGATGATCTGGCGCTTTCAGGTGAAAAACAGGTCATTGTCTCTGTCAGACAGGTCCATACGGTTAATGAGCTGACAGGATTGTTCAACATGCCGGTGAATTTTGAGGTCCATTTTTCAGACGGAACATACCTGCGTAAACAGGAATGGATCAGCAAAGAATTCCAGGAAGTGACCATTGATAATCCGGGCGGCAAAAGAGTCGCCTTCGTGCTGTTCGACCCGGGCGAACGGATCCTGAAAAAGGTTGATTTTCTAAAATCCCCGGAAGAGCTGTCCGCCCAGGCCCTGCATGCCCCGCACATGATCGACCGGTACCGGGCATTGGTGTCCCTGAGAGACATCCCGCTTGCCGGCAAGAAGGAAACTCTGGAACAGGCCTGGACGAAGGAAAGCTTCCACCTGACCCGCGGGGAAATCATCCGTCAGTTGCTGGCCGCGGAAGATGACGGTTATGACGGCATAATCCGGCAAGTCCTCCGTGATCCGGACCCCCTGGTGCGAAGATCGGTCCTGGAGCATACCCGCATGGTGCCGGACCGGCTGCAGGGAGACTATGAAAAGATGCTTTTTGATTTTTCCTATGTGAATGCGGAGAAAGCGCTGGATCTGCTACCCCGATCATTTCCGGGAAATATCCCGCTTTACCTGCAGCAGACGAATGAGGAAACCGGATGGCGCGGCCGGAACATCAGGATGAAATGGCTGGAAATTTCCATCTCTTCGGGTAACCGGGATGATATCGGAGAAGTCGTTGATTACTGCGGCCCCCGTTTCGAGTTCGAGACCCGCATCAACGCGTTCAACCTCCTCAGGCGCCTGAACTACCTGGATGAAGAATCGGCAAATTACCTGGTAGATGGTTATATGTACTGGAATTATAAGGTTTCCAATGCGGCGCGCGACGTCTTATCCTACTTTTACGCTCAGAACCGGGGTAAAAACCTGATCGAGAAAGCCCTTGAAAAAGACAGCGGTCATCAGGAAAAATTGAAATTGCTTTTGGATCATTTGCGGTCAGTAAATCCTTAATTTTACATCCCGAGATTTTCAACCTAAAATTATTGAACGATATGAAAAAGCTATTCCTGTTTTTTTTCGCCATGTCCCTGGGTTTCCAGGCCTTCTCGCAGACTTACACCATCCTGGCCAAACCGGCAGGATCCAAAGACTGGGGGTATGCATCCCTTACCGGTGAATTCTTCATCCCGGCGAAATACCGGGATTGCATCAGCTTTTCGGAAGAAGGGCTTGCGGCAATCTATGACGGAAAACAGAAGCAATTCTACTTCATCGATCTGAAGGGGGAACCCCTTCCCATGGAAATCAAGGATTTCAAACTTATTGAAATTTTTATGTTCGGCATGAAGGGATTCAACGATGGATTTGTCCCGGTCAAATTAAAAGACCTCTGGGGTTTGATGAATACTGACGGGAAGCTGGCGGTTCCCGCCACATTTGAAAAGATCACCCCGTTCAATGACGGATTCGCCGCCGGAATGAAAGGCGGCCAGTGGTATGTGATCGACGCGAGTGGAGGGGAAACACCGGTTGACCTCCCCGCGGTGGTCGACGTGAACGATTTCTCTGAGAACCTGGCATCATTTAAGACTGCCGACGATCTGGTCGGATTCATCGATGGCAGCGGATCATCGGTTATTCCTGCGAAATTCAAGGCCGCCGGCGACTTTTCAGGCGGCCTGGCCTGGGCCAAGGATGCCGCAGGTTCGGTGGGATACATTGATACCAGAGGAGAATGGGTGATCGCCCCGAAATTCACCGCCGGCAAGAACTTTGATCCCGAAACCGGCCTGGCCCGGATCAAAACGGCCGACAGCTGGGCTTATACCGACCGCGGAGGGAACCTTTCCTTTATGAAGGAAACGGAGATCTGGGAAGATTTCTTCAATGGCCTGGCCCGTGGCAAAAAAGCCGGAAAGTTTGGCTACTACAATGCCTCAATGGAATGGGTCATCCAGCCGCAGTTCGACGGCGCGCGGGATTTTAAAAACGGTTACGCAACCGTCAGGAAAGGGGAGAAGTGGGGGATTATCGACGGCAAAGGGAACTGGGTTTTGGAACCGGTGTTTGACGATGCAAAGGACGTTGCCGTTTCAACCTTGAACTAAACGTTGAACCGGATGTGCATGATATCACCGTCGTCGACGATGTAATTTTTGCCTTCCACGTGGAATTTTCCCGCTTCTTTCACGGCGTGTTCCGAACCATACTGGATAAAATCATGGTATTTCATCACTTCGGCCCGGATGAAGCCGCGTTCCAGGTCGCTGTGGATGGCTCCGGCGGCCTGCTGGGCCGTTTCGCCCCTGCGGATGGTCCAGGCGCGCACCTCCTTCGGCCCGGCGGTGAAGAATGACTGCAGGTTAAGCAGGTGGTACGCGGCCTGCACCAGCCGGTAAACGCCCGGTTCGCTGAGTCCGGCGTCGGCCAGGAAGGCCTTGCGGTCCTCCGCATCCTCCAGCTCGGCGATCTCCGCTTCCAGCTTTCCTGCAACAGCCAGGATCTCCGCGTGCTCATGCGCCATCGACTCCTCGAATTTACGGGAATACTGATTGCCCGTGGCGGCGGAGGCTTCATCGACATTGCACACATACAGCACCGGCTTTGCCGTCAACAGGTAAATATCGTCGATATGTTTCCGGTCTTCCTCGGCCACCGGGAAGGTGCGGGCGTTCTGGAAATTCTCCAGGTGGTCTTTCAGCCGGTGCAGCACCTCCAGAATGTGTTTCGGCTCCCGTTCGCCCGATTTGGCGATTTTTTCCACACGCTGGATCTTGCGCTCCACCAAGTCGATGTCGCGGATCTGAAGCTCCAGGTCGACGATCTCGCGGTCCCTGACCGGGTCCACCGATCCTTCAATGTGCGGTACGGTATCGTCGTCGAAACAGCGCAGCACATGGATGATGGCATCGGTCTGCTGGATGTCGGCCAGGAACTTATTCCCGCCGCTTTCCTGGCTTCCGCCCTTGGTCAGTCCGGGAATGTCGACGATCTCGACAGTGGCCGGGACGATCTTAGCGCTTTTGATGAGCTTGTCGATCTCCTGGAGCCGCAGGTCGGGGACCTGTATGGTTCCGATATTCGATTTGGCGCCGCCGCCGGCATGCGCCCGGGCGTTGGAAAAACAGTTGAAGATAGTGGTCTTCCCGACCAGCGTCAGACCGACGATACCGCATTTCAGTGGCATGGCTGTTAGGTTTGATTTTAATACAAAGATATGGAAAAAGTGCACAGTTGGACAGTTAGGCAGTTGGACAGTTAACAGAAAATACTGATTATTAATTCAAAATTCAAAATTTATAATTCAAAATTTGTACCTTTGCCCCCCGTTTTGAAAGGTTGTACCCTCTTTACCGTGCCACAGCCTTTTACACATATGTTGAACCCGTTTTGCGGAATGCCGGGGTACGGCGGCAGGAAACAAGACCAATTTATTGATATGACTGAAAAAGAAATGGATGTTAACAACCAGGCCGAAGAACTCAACCCGGCCGAAGTTAACGAAACCCCCGAGACTGTAGAAGCCGGGAATCCCTCCGAAACCGAATCCCAACCCGCCGTTTCTGAAGAAACCCCTGAAGAAGCCCCTGAGGAAATCCCGCAGGAGCCGGCAGAAGTGCCCCAGGTGGAAGATGAACCGGTACAGGAGATCTTTGCCGAGGAAAAAACGGAAACCGCAGCCCCGGAACCGCCCAAGGCATTCGACTGGGACGCCATCGGCAAAAAACAGGATAAATATTCCGAAGACGAGCGCAAACGCCTGGAGAATATTTACGACAAAACCCTCAGCTCCATTGCCGAGCACGAGGTCATCGAAGGAACTGTCGTTGGCAAGAACGCCCGCGAAATCGTGGTCAACATCGGCTACAAATCCGACGGCGTCATCCCCGCCTCCGAAGTCCGCTACCTGACCGACATCAAACATGGCGACAAGATCGACGTGTACGTGGAGAGCCAGGAAGACCTGGGCGGACAGCTGGTCCTTTCACACAAGAAAGCGCGCATCCTGAAATCGTGGGATCGCGTCAACAGCGCATTTGAGAACGACGAGATCATCACCGGATATGTGAAGTGCCGCACCAAGGGCGGGCTCATCGTCGACGTGTTCGGCATCGAGGCCTTCCTCCCCGGCTCCCAGATCGACGTGAAGCCCATCCGCGACTACGACGTGTTCGTGGACAAAACGATGGAATTCAAGGTGGTGAAGATCAACCAGGAATACAAGAACGTCGTGGTTTCACACAAAGCCCTGATCGAAGCCGAACTCGAACTGCAGAAGGCGGAAATCATGTCGAAACTGGAAAAAGGACAGGTTCTCGAAGGAACCGTCAAGAACATCACCTCCTATGGCGTATTCATCGACCTGGGCGGCGTCGACGGCCTGATCCACATCACCGACCTGTCGTGGGGCCGCATCAACCATCCGGAAGAGATCGTTCAGCTCGACGAGAAGATCAAGGTGGTTATCCTCGACTTCGACGACGAGAAGAAACGCATCGCTCTGGGCCTCAAACAGCTCATGCCGCATCCGTGGGATTCGCTCGACGAAACCCTCAAGGTGGGCGACAAAGTGAAGGGCAAAGTAGTGGTCATCGCCGACTACGGCGCGTTCATCGAGATCGCCGCCGGCGTGGAAGGCCTGATCCATGTTTCGGAAATGTCGTGGTCGCAGCACCTGCGCACCGCGCACGACTTCCTCAAGGTCGGCGACGAAGTGGAAGCGGTGATCCTGACCCTCGACAAGGATGAGCGAAAGATGTCGCTCGGCATGAAACAGCTGGTTCCGGACCCGTGGGAAAATATCGTGGCGAAATACCCGCTCAATTCCAGGCATACAGCCACCGTCCGCAACTTTACCAACTTCGGCATCTTCGTCGAACTGGAAGAAGGCGTCGACGGCCTGATCCATATCTCCGACCTTTCCTGGTCGAAGAAGATCAAGCACCCGGCCGAGTTCACCAAGATCGGGGAACAGATCGAAGTGATCGTCCTGGACGTGGATACCGAAAATCGCCGTTTGAGCTTAGGGCACAAGCAGCTGGAAGAGAACCCGTGGGACGTGTTCGAAAGCGTCTTTACGCTGGGTTCCGTGCACCAGGGCACAGTGGTCAGTTCGAACGATAAAGGGTTTATCGTGTCTCTGCCCTACGGCGTCGAAGGATTCGTGCCTACGCGCCATGCGGTGAAAGCCGACAATACCCAGATCCGCGTGGATGAATCCCTGGATTTCAAGGTTATCGAGTTTTCCAAGGAGAATAAGAAGATCATCCTGTCCCATGCCCGCGTCCACCAGGATGAGACCAGGGCCGACCGTGGTAAGGAAGAGGATAAGGCGAAGAAGGACCAGCGGACGACCAAGCGCGCGGTGAAAAAGATCCAGGATACGATCGAAAAAACCACCCTGGGCGACCTCGAAGCCCTGGCTAACCTGAAGGAAGACATGGAGAAGCAGGAGAAGAAAGCCAGAAGCAAGAAGGAAGAAGCGCCGGAAGAATAGTTCAAAGTTCAATGTTCAAAGTGCAAAGTTGGGGTTATTCAGTTAACTTTGACTTTGCACTTTTTTTTTGATGGCATTAAAGATTACCATACTTGGCTGCTCGGCTGCCATACCGGTGCCCGACCGGAATCCGACGGCGCAGTTGCTGGAGAGCGGAAACCATTCGCTCCTGCTCGACTGCGGCGAAGGGACCCAGATGCAGCTGCGGAAATTCGTCCGGAAACCGATGCGCATCAGCCGCATTTCCATTTCTCACCTCCATGGCGATCATTTCTACGGCCTGATCGGGCTGATCAATTCATTTCACCTCCTGGGACGGGAGAAAGAGCTCCATTTGTACGGCATTCCAGCTCTGAAGGAGATTATAGACCTGCAGCTGCTGCACAGCGGCACGGTCCTGTCCTACCCCCTGACCTTTCACACGATCGATCCCACAGTTCCCGGCTTAGTCTGGGAGGACAAAAGACTGACAGTCTCTGTCATCCCCATGAACCACCGGGTGCCGACCTGCGGGTTTCTGATCAGCGAGAAACCGGGGAAAAGAAGGATCAGGAAGGACTTTGCCCGGATGTTCCCGGGAAATCTTGAAGCTTTTGAACAAATCAGGAACGGTCATGATTACACCGATGAACTGGGTTTTGTCCACAAAAACCACCTGGTCACCGATGACCCGCACCCGGTGAAATCTTATGCTTACTGCAGCGATACCTGCTATGACGAGTCGATAGTGCCGCTGGTGGCAGGGTGCGATGCCATGTATCATGAAGCCACGTTCATGCAGGACAAACAGGCGGACGCCCGGGCGAAATACCATTCCACCGCCGCCGAGGCGGCGACCCTCGCGAAAAAAGCAGGCGTCAAAAAACTGATCATCGGACATTTTTCAGCCCGGTATAAGGACCTCAGCGGGATGCTGGACGAAGCGCGCCGGGTTTTTCCGGAAACCATACTGGCGGAAGATGGGCTAAGAATTGAGGTTTGAATTTTAAGGTTTAAATTTTAAGTAAAGCGGCATGCATGATCTCCACGGGGTGCAGCGCATCCCGTCCGGTGCCGTCCTTGATCTGGTGGCGGCAACTGGTGCCCGGAGCGGCGATGACCACGGAGGGGTCTGCCTTTCTGACTTCCGGAAATAAAACGAGTTCACCGACCTTCATGGAGAGATCATAATGCTCTTTTTCGTAGCCGAAAGATCCGGCCATTCCGCAGCATCCCGACGGTATTTCATCTACTGTGTAATTCTCAGGCAGCGAAAGCATTTCTCTTGCCGGTCCGGTGGTGGATAATGCTTTCTGGTGACAATGCCCGTGAAGTTTGATGGTTAGCGGAAGGCTCGTAAATTCCTCTTTTTTTATGTTACCGGTTTTCACTTCACGCATGAAGAACTCGTCGAACATCAGGCAGTTTTTCGATAATTCACGGGCGGCCTGCTTTAATTCGGGTCCGACCAGGTCGGGATATTCGTCCCGGAACCCCAGGATGCCGGAAGGTTCAATGCCAACCAGGGGCGTTTCTTCACTGATCAACTCCCTGAAAATTTCCACGTTTCGCCGGGCCAGTTCCCGCGCTTTCCGGACCAGTCCCTTGGAGAGATATGTCCGGCCGCTTTCTGCATGGTCCACCGTAAGTACGTGGTATCCCAGCCCGTTCAGAAGCCTGACGGCCGCGATGCCAATGTGGGCGTCATTGAAATCGGTGAACTCATCCGCGAAAAGATACACCTGGCGGCGGGGGAGGTGTTCAGGAAGCACCTGGTGGTAGTTTTTGAGGAAAGTGGAAAGGCGGAATGGTGACAAAGTGGGGAGGGAGCGCTCCTGGGCCATGCCGAGGATCTTTTTCATCAGCCCTGAGATGGCCGGGTTGCTGACCATTAAGTTAAAGATGCCGGGGGCTATGCTTCCCAGCCGGTTTAGCCGGGTGATGTTTGCCACGGCCAGCGCGCGGAGCGGGGTGCCGTGCTCATCGTAGTAATGCTGAAGGAATTCCGCTTTATACCGTGCCATATCCACGTTCGAAGGGCATTCCGACTTGCAGCCCTTGCACGACAGGCACAGATCCATCACATCGTAGATCTCCCGGTGGCTGAACGGGTTTTTGCGCTCTGAGCGGGTCAGGAACTCCCTGAGGACATTGGCGCGGGCGCGGGTGGTGGTATGCTCGTCGAGGCTGGCCATATAGCTTGGACACATGGTTCCCCCGGCCAGGTGCGATTTCCGGCAGTCGCCCGAGCCGTTGCATCGCTCCGCGGCGCGCAGGATGCCCCCGTCTTCTGAAAAATCGAATACCGTGGAGATCTCCGGCTCATCGCGTCCCGGCTCATAACGCAGGCTGGTGTTCATCTGCGGCGTGGCAGTGATCTTGCCCGGATTGAAGATCCGGTCCGGGTCCCAGGCATTCTTGATCGACTCCAGCAGCGCGTAATTTTTCTCCCCGACCATCAACGGGATAAACTCACCCCGGAGCCGTCCGTCGCCATGCTCCCCGCTGAGCGATCCCTTGTATTTTTTCACCAGGATGGCGATATCGCGGGCCAGGTCCCGGAATATCTGCACATCCCGCGGGTCCTTGAGATTCAGGACGGGTCGCAGGTGCAGCTCTCCCGTGGCGATGTGCGCGTGGTAGACGGCTTCCAGGCCGTAGCGGCCGAGAATGGCCTTGAAATCGGCGATGTAACCGGGAAGGCTGGCCGGGTTGACCGCCGTATCTTCGATCACGGAAACCGGTTTGGCATCCCCGGGGAGGTTGGACAGAACACCCAGGCCTGCTTTTCTGAGGGCCCAGACCTTCGCAATGTCACTGCCTTTGATCACCGGGTAATGATAACCCAGGCCCGCTTGTTCCAGGTTGGCTATCAGGCGGTCAGTTTCTTCATGGATTTCTTCCTCAGTCTCCCGGGCAAATTCAATGATCAGGATGGCGCCGGGATCTCCCTGGATAAAAAAGCGGTTCTTTTGCTGCCCGAGGTTGTCGCGGGTGCAGTCCAGGATGAACTTATCCATCAGTTCCACGGCGCCTGGCCGATGATCCAGGGCCACGAGATTCCCTTCCAGGGCTTCCTCCAGCGTGGAAAAATGGGCGCATAAAAGGGCCTTCCTGGCGGGTGGCAGCGGCACCAGGTTGAGCTTGATCGCCGTCGTAAAGGCCAGGGTCCCCTCGGATCCGGCCAGCAGGGTGCAGAAATTGAAGGGCCTGCCGCCGGCGGTGAATGGTTCCTGCTCCAAAAGCAGGTCAATGGCATAGCCGGTGTTTCTTCTCTTAATCCCCGGGTCCGGGTATTCTTTCCGGATCTCTTCCTGGTGGGCCGGGTCTGATAATATGTCCCGTAGGTTCCGGTAGAGGGATGCCTCAAAGGAGTCCCCTGCACACTTACGCAGGAACTCATCCGGCGTCATCGCCCGGAATTCCGCCGGGTTGCCATCGCTCAGTACAACCTTCAGCGCCAGGGTGTGGTCGCGCGTACTGCCATAGATGAGGGAATGCGCCCCGCAGGCGTTGTTGCCCACCATCCCGCCGATCATGCAGCGGTTGGAGGTGGAGGTCTCCGGTCCGAAAAAAAGACCGTGCGGCTTCAGGTACATATTGAGCTCATCGAGCACTACGCCCGGCTCAACCCATACCCAGCGCTCTTCCGCGTTCAGTTCGAGGATGCGGTTCATGTGGCGGGAAACGTCCACGACGATCCCGCCGCCGACCACCTGGCCGGCCAGGGAAGTGCCCGCCGTGCGCGGGATCAGCGATAACTGGCGCTGCCTGGCGAAATGAACCAGGTGAATGATGTCATCGGCGTCTTTCGGCCGGGCGACGGCCATCGGGATCTCCCGGTATGCCGAGGCATCGGTGGCGTATAGGATGCGATATGCGCTTTCAGTGAACAGTTCGCCGCGGAATGTTCGCTTCAAACTGTCGAATTCCCGAAAGAGCATTTCTTCCGACATCCTTACTTTTTATAGAAATTGGTGCTTTCGAAGATTTTGTCGGCGGATTTTGCGATGAAGCCGGAATACAGTGCACCGTTTTCATCCGGGTAACGACGCGCAAATTCGTAATAACAGCCCGGTATGCCGAATGCTCCTTCGGAAAAATCAACCGTCACGATCCCGGATTTGATGGACGACTGCTCGAGCAGTTCAGCGGGCGTTCCTTTGATCTCTCCGCCTGAATCGTTGATCAGGAATCCATTGGCCTTCAACAGGTTGTTTACTTTTTCCAGGGAATTGTGCTGGCGAAGGTAATTGACACTGACGGTGAAATGATTGGCGCAGAAACCGAATACATAAACCCAGGCGGCATATTCCGATTCTTCCTTGAGCTTGTTGTACACTTCGAAGGAAGGCTTCTCCCAGGTGTTTCCGGAAAAGATCAGCTCCGTCGATTGAAGCGTTTCCAGAGGGATCTGTCCGGTGATCCGCTGCACTGTTTCCTGCAGGAGCGGGCTGAATTGACCGGTTAGCAGTTCGCTGATGAAGACCCTGGGCGCTTCCGGATCGCCGGGAAGCTCAAAATGCTTCGCGAACAGCTTCTTTTCCTCGAACCGGTAAGTGCCTTTTTCAATGTATCCACTAGCCAGAAATGGTCTTGAAAGTACTTCAATGTTCACCCGCGGATCATCAAAGGTGCGAAAAGCGATATGGTCGTTAACCACCCGTTCGCCTTCACGGACGAACAGATCATATACCTGCTGAACTGCAGGGTTTTGGGAAGTGTATATATCCCATAATCTTTTAAAAATAAAATGAAGGTCCATAGTTTTATGTTTCGGTGGTGTGTAAATCGCTTAAAACAAATGTTCCGCCAATAAGTTCATGATCCGGGTTTCATCTGTTCCGGCAAAGGTAGTATTCCTGATGAGTCCGGACAAGGTACTTTTATCATGGTATTGGCCTGATATGAGTTTTTCCGCCTTGCGGAACACTGCGTCAAACCTTGAGGGGCCGCCAATCCTGATGATTTCAATCCTTCCCTCCCTGAGGGAGAGCTCAATAGCATATTCTTCACCGCCGGAATGCCACTGACGGGAATAACGGCTTGCCGGCGAATAGCCGATATTCCAGGCGGGACTGGAATACTTCTCCCTGGCCAGGTCATGTATGGCGAGCGCTTCCGTTTCGGAAAAAGAACCGATCGCCGAATCCCCGAAATAATCCTTAATAAATGCAGTGAAGGCGGTGAGGAAAACTTCGGTATCTATCGAATTTCCCAACAGGGGCCTGATGTTGGCCACTTCTTTCCGGACCGACCTGACCGAGGTATCTGCATAACAGCCTTCCCGGCTTCGGATGGATTGTTCGAGATTTTCCATATCAGCATCAAACAGCAGCGTCCCGTGGTGCAGTACTTTTTCCCGGTGCACATGGGCTGAATTGCCGGAAACCTTCCATCCGTCAACGACTATGTTGCTCTTTTCTTCAAACGCGGCGTTCAATCCCAGTTGCGTTAAAAATGCCACCACCGGTTTTGTGAATTGCCGGTAATCGACCAGGTTTTCCCTTCGGTCAGAATAAATAAAGGAGAAATTGATATTCCCCGGGTCCTGGTAGACTGTGCCGCCACCGGTGATCCTCCGGATGACCGGAATATTATGGGCGTGGGTGAAATCATGATTGATCTCGCGGGATCGGTTCTGATGCTTGCCGATGATCACCGAAGGCTCGTTGCGCCAGACCATGAAGGTATTCACCCCGGCCGTCCTAAGGATATGCTCTTCGGCGGCAAGATTAAAATAAGGATCTGTTTCTTTGCGTTGAATAATGCGGAGCATGGTGAAAATACTATGTACAAAACTACTTTTTTTTGATATTTGATGAAATTTGATCCAAATACGGTGCTATGAGAAATACAATCATTGCGGGAGTATTTATGATAACATTGATCCTGCCATCCTGTTCCGTTCTCCGGCAGACATCGGAGATGAAGAATTTTGCCCAATGTGATTTCAGGCTGGAATCGGTCCGTAATCTGAAACTGGGGGGTGTGAATTTCCAGGACAAGCAATCCGTGTCGGACATCAGTTTCGCTGAACTGGCTAAGATTGCTTCGGCTATTGCAGGTGGCTCGCTGCCGATGAATTTCGACCTGAATGTCCTCGCCCGCAACCCCAATCCTGCTTTGGCCGCCATGAACCGGCTTGACTGGATCCTGATGATCGACGATATTGAAATGACGAAGGGGGTATTGACAGAACGGATCGAAATACAGCCGAATTCAGTAACGACCTTCCCTGTTGCTATAAATTTTGATTTGATGAAAGTGCTGAGTGGTAAATCCAGTGAGGCGGTGATCAATTTCGCCTTAAACCTGGCAGGATCCGGCGGTAAGCCCACGCGGGTTAAACTGAAAGCCAAACCGAGCATCCTGGTAGGCGATAATTTACTCGAGTATCCCGGGTATATTACGATCAGGCAGGATTTTTAATACCGCTGTCAAAAAAAAACCGCAAAGGCTTTTAGCACATGCCTTTGCGGTTTTAAGTGATGTTTTGGTATCGCGCTTAGCTGATTCTTCTGAATCGAAGCAGGGTGAACGCGATGATCAAAGGATCATTGCCTTCCGTCAGGATCAACTGGAATGAATTTAATTTATCGGTCCAGCGGGATGAAATAGCCTGCATCCCTGTTACCGTTGTATTCACCAACCGTAGGATAATTATCGGGAATGTTGTGACCGTCACTTCTTCCTGCTGAAGCAATCCGCTCATCTTCATCTGTTCATAATCCGGGGAGTTGGGGTTGATCTGCGCGAAGGCAAAAAACGGCAAAATCGCCAATAGAGTCATTATTTTTTTACATCGCTTAAATATTAGGTTGTTTGGAAAATTAATTTCTCAAAAATAGCGTGTCTATATGGAGCAATGTAAAAGGTTGTTTTAAGAATAAACGCTATTCGTACAAATTATGGGTGAATATCACCATTTTATCCTTCAGATTTCTTAGGATTGGTTTTGTTATCTTTGCAATCCCGATGGAAAATTATTTCAGGCATTATCTTGACCAGCCCTTGTTTTTCCCCTTGCTGAAGGCGGTAGAGAAATACGGTCGTCCTGCTTATGCGGTGGGCGGGTATGTACGCGACCGGATCCTGGGCCGGCCCACCAAGGATGTTGATGTTGTGGTTGTGGGCAGCGGGATCGAGCTGGCCTCACTGTACGCGAGGCAGGTCGGGAAGCATGCCCACCTCAAGGTCTTTAAGAATTTTGGCACGGCGATGGTTAAATTCTCGGATCCTGATGGCGAGTGGGTTGTCGAATTTGTCGGCGCCCGTAAGGAATCTTACCGGTCCGACTCCCGCAAACCCATCGTGGAAGACGGCACCCTGGCGGATGACCAGAACCGCCGCGACTTCACCATAAATACCCTGGCCATCAGCCTGAACCCGGAGGACACCGGAGCGTTCCTGGATCCGTTCGGAGGGCTCAGGGACCTTGCCGACGGCTTGATACGCACGCCGCTCGATCCGGATATCACCTATTCCGACGATCCCCTGCGCATGATGCGTGCGATCCGCTTTGCCACCCAGCTCGGCTTCAGGATCGAGCCGGAATCCTTCGCGGCCATCCGTCGCAACGCGCACCGGATATCTATCATCTCCCGGGAGAGGATCAACGACGAACTCGAAAAGATCATCAGTGCCCCGGTACCATCTGTGGGCTTTAACCTTATGATGGACAGTGGTTTGCTTAAACTGATCTTTCCCGAGTTCACCCTCCTGAAAGGTGCGGAATTTATTGAAGGGAAAGGCCATAAGGATAATTTCCACCACACACTTCAGGTCCTGGATAATGTCGCCGCCAAATCGGAAAACCTCTGGCTGCGTTGGAGCGCCATATTGCACGATATTGCCAAGCCCGCCACCAAAAAGTTTGAACCCGGAACCGGGTGGACCTTTCATGCACACGAGTTCATTGGGGCAAAAATGGTGCCCCGGCTGTTCCATAAATACAAGATGCCGGTGGATGAACGCATGCGCTACGTCCAGAAAATGGTCATGCTTCACCTCAGGCCCATCGTACTTTCCCAGGAAGAAGTCACCGATTCTGCAGTCCGCCGCCTGCTGTTCGATGCCGGAGACGATATCGACGACCTGATGCTGCTTTGTGAAGCCGACATCACTTCGAAAAATCCTGAAAAGGTCCGCCGCTACCTTCAGAATTTCAACCTGGTGCGGCAGAAACTGGTGGAAGTCGAAGAGAAGGACCGGATCCGCAACTGGCAGCCACCGGTCACCGGGGAAATGATCATGGAAACCTTCGGCATCCCGCCCGGAAAAGACGTGGGGGCCATTAAGAACGCCATCCGTGAAGCCATTCTCGACGGCATCATCCATAATAATTTTGAAGAAGCCTATGAACTGATGCTTGCGGAAGGGGAGAAGTTGGGGCTTACAAGAGTTTAGTGTTTAGTGTTTAGTGTTTAGTGTTTAGTTTTTGGTGTTTGGTGTTTGGTGTTTGGTGTTTGGTGTTTGGTGTTTGGTGTTTGGTGTTTAGTGTTTAGTGTTTAGTGTTTGGTGTTTAGTGTTTAATGTGTTATGGAAGGCGTGCTGGTTGTGATCCTGGGGCCGACGGCGTCGGGGAAGACCGAAATGGCGGTGCGGCTCGCTGAGTGGCTGAATACGGATATCATTTCCGCTGATTCCAGGCAGTTTTACCGGGAGATGAAGATTGGCACGGCCCCGCCGGACGCTTTGCAGTTAGCCCGGGCCAGGCACCACTTCGTAGGCAGTGAATCCGTCCTCCTTCCTTATGATGTTGCCCGGTATGAGTCGGATGTGCTGAAGTTGCTGGATCAGCTCTTTAGCTGTCACCGGGCCGTGATCATGGCCGGCGGTTCCGGTTTGTACATCGATGCGGTCTGCCGGGGGATCGATGCCATGCCCGGCGGCGATCCCGTGATCCGGAAAGAGCTGGAGGCTGTGCGCCGCTCAGAGGGCATCAAGGGATTGCAGCAGCTCTTACAACGCCTCGACCCGGAATATTACAGCCAGGTCGATGTAAACAACCCGGCCCGGCTGTTGCGCGCACTGGAAGTGTGCCGGATGTCGGGTATGCCTTATTCTTCATTCAGAAAAGAATCTTTCGCTCCCAGGCCTTTTCGCGTCGTGAAAGTCGGACTCGAGGTGCCCAGGGCAGAACTCATTGAACGGATCAACCTCAGGGTCGATGCGATGATGGCCGCCGGGCTGCTGGAAGAGGTGCGCGGACTGCTCACGCTGCGGCATCTGGGCCCGCTCAATACGGTGGGCTATTCCGAGCTTTTTGAATACCTTGAGGGACATTGTGCGCTTGACGAAGCCGTGGAACGGATCCGGATCAACACCCGAAGGTACGCCAAAAGACAAATGACCTGGTTTAGAAAAGATCCGGAAATAAAATGGGTTCCTGCCGGCCGCACCGACATGGTAAAGGGTTATCTTGAAAGTATCCTTTAGATGATATGGAAACCCGCCAGCCCGTCAATGGGCGACTGGATGCATTTGCCCACGCTCATGCCATATTCTGCGGCGACGGATTCAAAAATTTCCCGGAAATGGTAGCCCACCGATCCAACCACGCCCAGAGATTTGTTGTGATACCCGCTGTATTTGGTGACCTGTTCGCTGAAAAAATCGCGGAAATTCCTGCGGATGAGTTCCTTCATGAATGCATCGTCGCGATGTTCCCCGATGAAGCGGGAAAAATTTGCCAGGAAGCGGTTGGGGTGGGGTTTGCTGTATACCGAGTCTAGGATGTTTTCGAGACTGTAGCCAAATCTGGCGTCAAACGCCGCTTTGAGATGTTGCGGCGCCCGGCCGCGAAGATATTCTGTGAGCCATAATTTTCCAAGGTACGCCCCACTGCCTTCGTCCCCGAAAAGGTACCCCAGCGACGTGACATTTTCCTTAATATCCCGGCCGTCATAAAGGCATGAGTTGGATCCAGTCCCCAGGATGCATGCGATCCCTTCCTGGTCTCCGAACAGGGCCCGGGCGGCGCCAAGAAGGTCATGATGGATCTCGAAATCGGCCTGCACGAAAATTTCTTTCAGCACGTCTTCCACAACGCCGCATTTCTGTACAGTGGAACAACCGGCGCCGTAATAAAAGATATTCTTGATGTATTCGGGGTTGATATAAGGCACGAGATCCTTTTCCACGGCATTCTTCAAAATATCCGGATTCATGAAATAAGGGTTGAACCCCACTGTTTCAATGGGATCAGAGGACTTGCCTTCATGGACCACAACCCATTGGATTTTTGTGGCGCCGGCATCAGCAATCAAGATCATCTTTCAAAAATATCGCCAAATTTACAGCAAATCCCCGCACTGCAAAACTTTAAACTTATTAACTCAACTTAAACCTAAACCTAAACACTCAACCCTCAACACTGAAAAGAGGGCGTTCCGGGTGCCGGGATTCCTTAGGTCCAGGCAAGGTGCAAGTAGTGAGGTTTCGCCCCGGAGCCACCCAATGTTTTAGCCCTCAGATCGCTTCCGTCTCAACGATCTTTGCCAGGATGTCGGCATACGGAAGCACCAGGTACTTCTTTCCTTCAAATTCGAGCTCAGTTCCTGAGTATTGCTTGAAAAAAACGATATCGCCCACGGCAATCTCGATATTTTCGATGCTGGCGATGGCCACTACCCTGGCAAAGCGCGGTTTTTCCTTCGCTGTATCCGGGATGTACAGGCCGGATGCGGTTTTTTGTTCGCCCATCTGTTCGCTGAGGTCAACGATCACATTCTGGTTGACCGGCATTAGCTCTTTCTGCATAGTAGATGTGTATTGATTATTGATTAGGATTGATTGATATTCAGCAATTCGTTGATTCTTTTTTTGTCGAAACCCACGACGATGGTCCCGTCAATGTCGGTTTGCGGTACGCCCTGCTGCCCTGACCTTCTCACCAGCGCTTCAGCCGCTGCCGGATCGCGCGAAATATCCACCTCCGTAAACGGTATGCGGGAACTCCGCAGGTAGGTCTTCAGCGTATTGCACCACGAACAGGCAGGCGTGGTGTATACTGTGACGCTTTTTTGGGGCGCCCCCTCTGAAGCCAGGGCTGCAAACGCGCCTTCTTCAAACAGGATCTTATAATACTGATTTTCATTGCACCCCTTGATGACATTTCGGAAACGCCCCTGGTCAAAAATAAGCAGGGACGGCACCGACTGAACCGGGTAATTGGGATGGATATCCCTGACTTCCGCAACATTGGCGTTTAAAACGAGGATGTCCGCCGTTTTTTCCGCGGCAGTCCGTATGTTTTCGTATGCGCAGTCGTTGGGCCCGCTCCCGGGTTTGTACAGCAACAGGTACAGTCTCGGGCTGCGGCTCAGGTGTTCGGTCAGTTCCCGGTGGGATCGTATCTCAATCATCGATTTTCATTTTGGTCAATTCCCTGATCAATCCGCGTGCCACCCGGCGCGATACGTGATGCGGGGTAAATAAGGCAGCATTACCGGTAGGTATACGCAGCGATGACTGACAAAACGTCAGCTGTCTGCTCGTCAGATTTTCGTCACGATCAGCTGGGTGGTCTGGTAATCCACGACCTTTATTGAATCTCCCTTTTCGATGTAGCCGGTCAGTGCCGTCGCGTCAAAGACCGAGCCTTCTATGAGCACTTTTCCGGCCGGACGGAGAATGGAATGGGCGACGCCGGTCTTGCCGACCATTTCACGGTAGTCCTTGTCGGAAGTGGTGTATCCCTCCGCCGCGCTCTCCACCGTTTCAAGGGCCAGTGACCCGAACAGCCTGTTGCGCGTGAACAGGCTCCGGGTTATGAAATAGGATAGGATGATCGCGATGAAGATGGAAATGATCACCAGGAAAAACGCAGATACGACATTGCCCAGGCGAACGCCGCTGAAATCGAAGCCGATGTTTCCGACCAGGCTCAGGGTCAGCCCGGTAACGATGAGGACAATTCCGCTGATCCCCGCCACGCCGAAGCCGGGCAGGGCGAAGATCTCGACAGCCACAAGGATCACTCCTGCAATGAAGAGCAGTATCTCCCAGTGCGCCGCGAGCCCCTCGAGATATAAAGGCGCAAAATAAAGCAGGGCTGCCGTGACCGCGGCGATGAGCGGGAAGCCGACGCCCGGCGTCTGAAGTTCGAAATAGATCCCGCCGATGATGACCATGATCAGGATCCCGCTGACGATCGGGTTGATCAGAAAACCGATGATCTTATCCATCGGCCTGAGTTCCTGGCTGATGATCTCATAATTTTCGATGCCGGCGAGCTTCAGGGCATCTTCCTTCGATTCCGCGATGCCTTCGCAGAAATTGTTGGCCACGGCCTCTGTCGCAGTGAAGGTCAGCACGCTCCCGGAGTCGATCACTCCTTCTATTTCGATCCTTGGATCGACCATGGCCTGGGCGATGTTGGGATCGCGGCCCGTGGCCTCCGCCGTCGACCGCATCATGGCCCGCATGTACGACTGGTATTTGTCGGGAACGACTTCCCCGGTCTGGTTGACGACCGTCGCGGCGCCGATGCTGGACCCCGGCGTCATGTAAATGCTGTCGCAGGCAATGGCGATCAGGGCGCCGGCCGATGCCGCGTTGTGGTTGATGAATACGTAAACGGGGATCGGCGAGTCGAGGATCTTGGTTCGGATGGAATCGGCCGATTCGAGCATGCCGCCGTAGGTACTCATCTCGATCAGGATGAGGTCGGCATTTTTTTCGACGGCCTCCTCCATCGCCATTTTGGTGCTGCGCCATACCGGAGGGGCGATCTCTTTTTTGATATCGAACTGGTAGATCAGCAATGATTTGGTGCGCTCATTCAGCGTATCCTGTGCGGGAGTGATAACTGGGCCGAGCGACAGCATCATCGTCATGATCATTTGAAACACCCGGTTGATTTTCAGCTTATTCATGTCTTGATATTTTTTCATGATGGAAGTATTCTTTGACCACGCCGAGCATTTCTTGATGCACCAGGAGATTGCTGGACACGAGCGTGCCGCCGAACAGGAAATCGTCGCCCCCGCTGAAGTCCGTTACCCTGCCGCCCGCCTGCCGGACCAGGAAGGAACCTGCGGCCACGTCCCACGGACTGAGCCCGTATTCGTAAAAGCCTTCAAACCGTCCGGCGGCCACATAGGCAAGGTCGGTAGCAGCCGATCCGAGCCGGCGAAGATCCTGGCTCCTGCGGATGAATCCCTTGAACAGATCAACATATTGATCCAGGATATGGTCTCGGGAGTAGGGGAAGCCGGTCACCAGCAGGCTGTGTGCCAGGTCCGGCGCATCCGATACGCGGATCTCCCGGCCGTTAAGATATGCTTTTCCGCCTCCCCACGAATAAAAAGTCTCTTCACGATTCACTTCGTGAACGACACCGGCAACCAGCTCATCACCTTCCATCAGGCCGATACTGATGGCGAAGAGGGGAACGCCGTGCACAAAATTGGTTGTTCCGTCGAGCGGGTCGATGACCCATCGAAACTCATTTCCCCCTTGTCCATAATCTCCTTCCTCTGCAATGAATCCGCATCCGGGAATCAGCCTGGCGAGCCGGTCCACCAGCATTTCTTCCGACTGGCGGTCGACATAAGTTACAAAATTGTGCTCATCCTTCAGCTCAATATCCCGGTCCTGCAACTGTCCGAGCTGCGTTTTGATCCACCGGCCGTTTTCTTTGGCGAGATCAATGACACTAAGGATGATGGATTGGAGGTTCATGGGGTGAGCGGTTAGGTATTGGATTTACGATGCAGGCGCCTGGTGTAAAAGATTCCGGCGATCCCCAGGATGACCAGCCCTGTGGCGATCAGCGAGGCCTGGGATACTTCGGCGCCCAGGAAATCATACTTGATATTGACCCGGATCTTTTCGATCAGGAATCGTTCCGTCCCATTGAGGATGAGGTAGATGGAAAAAAGCATTCCGGGAACGCGGATCTTTTTTCTGATGAGCCAGAGCACCCCAAAAAAGGTGAGGGCCATCATGGTTTCATAAAAGGGGGTAGGGAAGACCGGCTGTTCCAGGACATGGCAATTGCGGCCATCACAGCCCGGGATAAGGATGCCTTCGTTGATCACATTGTGTGGATAACTGAAGGCCCACATCCAGTCGGGCAGAAAGGCCAGCCATTCCGGTTTGGGCTCGGCATTGACCACCCCCCAGCAACCGTCGCCGCTGAGCTGGCATCCGATCCGTCCGATGCCGTAAGCCAGCATCAGCGCCGGAGCGACGGCGTCGGCGTTTACCTTCCAGGGAATATGGTTCTTTTCAACATAGATGGAAACGGCGAATGCCGCGGTGATCAACCCTCCGTAAAACGCCAGCCCGCTGAACGAAAACAGCGTGCCGAGGGGATCGCGGAACAACTGGTCGAGGTGTTCCACCACGTCGAACAATTTCGCCCCAAGAATGCCAAAAACGGCGGCGACCAGGAGGATGCTGGCCGTCAATTGCCTCGGATGCACGGTTTCACGCGTCGTAACCGGAGGGTTGATGGCTTTCCTTTTCTTGTCGTACCAGGTGTAAAAGGTCATCGCCCCGGCCAGTAAAAGTCCGCCCCACCAGCTTCCCTGGGGAGAAAAGATATACTTCTGGGGTTTTACGACAAATACATCGTAATCCAGCAGGGCACCGGCCAGTTTATACCCGATCAGGAATCCGATAACGGCCGTGAGGACCAGTTCAACCCATGAAGCTGGCCGGCCTTTGATCACGGTCTTTTCAAAAGAAGAGAGGATGCCTTCTTTTTCTTTCCTTCTCAGTTCCAGGTACAAAATCATCGCTGCGAACAGGAAGGCCAGCGCAACGAAGAAGCCATAGGTCTGCACGGGAAGTTCAATGCGGGTACCGAGGAGGTCGTTGATCAGGTCGCTGAGTTTAGGATACATGAATAATTTCCTGATAGGGTTTACGGGCCTTCGCCCTGAGAATCTGCACAAAAATAACAAGCTTTTCGGATAGCTCCCCGGTAGTTATTGTTTTTATCTTTGCACCAACTAAATCGCCAACAGATGATACAGCGCATCCAATCGGTTTTTTTGCTGCTGGCTTTCCTGGCCGGCCTGGCCTTGTTCTTCTTCCCGCTCGCCGGGATTTATTCCGCCACCAGCACGTACTTGTTTTACATTTATGAATTAAGGAATATGGTTCCGGGGGAGCCTTCCATGTTTTCGCTGATGACCGTGCTGCCGCTGCTGCTCATCAATATCGCGGCCACCTTAATGGCCCTGGGGGCTGTTTTCCTATACAAGAACAGGCTTACTCAAATAAAAGTGGTCCGCTTTGCCATATTTCTCGACATTATCCTGATCGGGCTCATCTTTTTTATCTACGCCGGGATCATTGAGAAAAACCTGGGCGCCTCTCCCGATTATCTCGACGAAGCGGGGATCTATTTTCCATTGATCATGCTGATCTTCCTGATCCTCGCCAACAAATTCATAGCTAAAGATGAAAAGCTGGTCCGCTCGGCTGACCGGTTGCGCTGATCAGAAAGCATTCATCTGGGTGTTCTCGAACATGTTTATGTCCGATTCATCGGGCAGTCTGAATTCAATTTCCATCTGGTTGTAACACCTTACGGCCATGCCTGATTTGATGGCGGGCATCCACCGCAGCATTTGCAACAGGCGGATGGCCTCCTGGGTGCATCCGCCACCTACCGGGGTGTCTACCGTGATGTTGGAAGACCGCCCCTGGGGTTCCACAACGAATTTTAATACCACTTTCCCGGAGAGGTTCTGCCGGTATGCGGTTTCCGGATAACGGATATTCTTACGGATATAAGCGCCGAGCGTCATCCCTGTTTCATCGAAAACAGGGTAGGGGGCCTTATCCGTCTGAGTCGGGGTGTAAACGGTCATGGAAGTATCACAGGGTGTATAAGGAGGCTCGGTTCTTTCATAACCCCTTTGCCGGCAATGCTTCTGGTATTTTTTAATGTTGAACCGGACGGGGAATTCCGCCACGGACGCAACAGGCTGCCCAAGACTAATGGCCGGCTCCCAGAGGATCATCCGGAAAAGCCGGAGCGCCTCGGCGTCCAGTTCCGGACTGACCGCTTCTTTTACACGGACGCCGGTCACAGCGCCGTCCCGTTCCACCGTAAAGGCGATCACTACGTTGCCTTCCTGACCCGATTCCAGCTCGGACTCAGGGTACATCACCTCAGAGCACAGAAAGTCCTGAAGCAATGCAGGTTCACTGACCGGGCGGGCCGGCTTGCTCGCCTGCGCCGTCAAGGTTTCCGGAAAGACAACCAGTGTGATGACGATCAGGAAATTGATCAGGAAACGAACGACCATCAGCATTTACTTTCTGTAAATGTAGAGAAAATTATCGGCCTGGTCAAGGCTGAACCTCCCCGAAATAGTTAACTTTATCAAAAAATCAATCATGGATTGGATATACGTCATAGCCGGCGTCCTGGCCGGCGCACTGATCGCCTGGCTGGTGATGAGGGCCCGGAACACCACGCTTCAGGCTTCAATGACCGGTGCCCTGGCTGAAAAGGAGAAAGAGGCCGGCATTTTATCCGAAAAGCTTGCGTTGTCGGCCCGTGACCTGGAAAGAATGACCGCGGAGCTGGACACGGAACGGCAGAAAACCCTCGATCTGTCGATGCGACTGGCACGCCTGGGCAGCGATTTCGATAATCTAAACCAGAAACTCGCCGAACAGAAGGCGGATCTTGACTCGCTGAATAAGAAGTTCACGGCCGAATTTGAAAACGTGGCCCACAAGATCCTCAGGGAAAACTCAAGGGAATTCACCACGCTCAACCAAAAGAATATCAATGACCTTCTGTCGCCCCTGAAAGAAAAAATTGACAAATTCGAGAAAAAGGTTGAAGATACCTATGAAAAAGGCCTCCGCGACCAGACCGACCTGAAGGCGGAACTGAAGAAACTCCACGAGCTTAATTCGAAAATCAGCGAGGAGGCCAGCAATCTGACCCGCGCCCTGAAATCCGACACCAAAAAGATGGGCAACTGGGGCGAGCTGATCCTTGACCGGATCCTGGAGCAGTCGGGCCTGGAGAAAGGCAAGGAATATTTCACCCAGTACACCGACCGTTCCGAGGATGGCACTGTGCTCCGACCGGATGTGGTGGTCATGCTGCCGGAGAAGAAGCACATCATCATCGATTCAAAAGTGTCGCTGGTGGCTTATGACCGTTATGTCAATTCGACGGAAGACGCGGAAAAGGACAAGGCGCTGCGGGCCCACCTGGAGTCGGTGAGGGAACATGTGCGGGGCCTGAGCGAAAAGAGTTACTCTGAGGCGCTGTCGCTCGATACGCCTGATTTTGTCCTGCTGTTCATGCCGCTTGAGTCGGCGTTCAGCCTGGCCATACAACAGGATCCCGAACTGTTCAATTATGCCTGGCAGCGAAGGATCGTCATGGTTAGCCCGACCACTTTGCTGGCTACCCTGAAAACGGTGGAATCCATCTGGAAACACGAAAAACAAACCCAGAATGCCATGGAGATCGCCCGGCAGGGCGCCGGACTGTATGATAAGTTCTATAATTTTATCACCGACCTTGAGAAAATTGGCCTACAGATCACCGCCCTGCAGAATACCTACCAGGAGGCTCATAAAAAACTGGCCAGCGGAAAAGGGAATTTGATCCGGCAGGCGGAAAAGCTCAAGGAACTGGGAATCAAGACGGAAAAATCGCTGGCCCGGAAAATGCTCCCGGAGAATGAAGAATGATCGTACATACACTTTTTTGCTCCTGGCAGCCTTACTGCTTCTGCTGCCGGCCTGCCAGGAGAGCCTGCGCGTCAGCAAGACCAACCTGGCGCAACTGTATGAGCCGGAGAAGCAGTTTTCCAACCTGGAGCACTGGGTGTTTCATCATAATGATTCGGCCTCTACCTTACTGGTCAGGGTGAATTACTCCAGCCTGGTCTATCGCCGGGAATCCTTTTCCGGGGCGCATTCCTGTTCCTACAGCCTCTCCTTCCGCCTTAAACGGGGATATGAAGCCGGCGAAATCCTCCAGGCTTCGTCGGTGTACGGGGGAGACACGCTTCATTACGGGCAGGATCACACGGTGGTGCACACGTTCACCCTGGACGCAAAATACCCGGAGAAATACCTGCTGGAGCTGAATCTGACCGACAACAACCGCCAGTCCTCATCGGTGGCTTTCGTGGAGATTGATAAATCCACTTCCTTCGGGCGACAGAACTTCATGGTGATAGGCTCCGACGGCCAGCTCATTTTCAACCCTTTGCTTCATCAGGGGGAAGGGGTCCGGGTTTTGACCGGTAATTTTGAGGATACCACACTTTTTGTCAGTTATTATGACCGGGATTTCCCGGCCGCCCGGCCGCCTTTTGTGGAAGACCGTGAACCTGTCTTTGACTTTTCGCCCGATTCCGCCTTTCGGATCCCGCTCTACCAGGGAACATCGGAATGGCTGATACTGCCAGGCCCCGGATTCTATCATTTCCGAAAAGATACCCTTAGCCGGGAGGGACTGACGCTGTTCTCCTTTTCCGGGGATTATCCGGAGATCACGACGGCGGAGCAACTGAGCGGGCCGCTCCGGTACATTACCACCCGGAAAGAATACGATTCGATTGCATTGTCCGCTAACATCAAGGCGGCTGTTGACGATTTCTGGCTCAGGTCGGCCGGCAGCCCGGAGCGTGCACTGACCCTGCTGCAGAAGTTTTACGGATATGCCGAGGAGGCAAACCGCTATTTTTCATCTTATACGGAAGGATGGAAGACCGACAGAGGCCTGATCTATATCGTGCTCGGCCGGCCGGATTACGTGTACCGGGGCGATGGGGTCGAAGAATGGCTGTATGGCGAGCCCCAGCACCGGAACTCCCTGCGGTTCACTTTTGTACGGGTCAGAAATCCGTTTACCGATAACGATTTCATGCTTTTGCGTTCTCCGACATTCAAAGATCCGTGGTACATTACGGTCCAGAGCTGGCGGAGGTGATTATTTTCAGAATTCCATGGAGAAAGAATATTTTATCTACGGGCTTCATCCTATCATGGAGGCCATCGGAAGCGGAAAAGAGATCGACAGGATCTTTTTCCGGAAAGGATTAAAGGGCGACTTATCTGCAGAATTGCTCAAAATGGCCAGGGACTATGAAATCCCGTTCCAGTTTGTGCCCCAGGAGAAACTGGACCGGATAACCCGGAAGAATCACCAGGGCGTGATCGCCTTTGTGTCGCCGGTTAGTTTTGACAGCCTGGCGAACCTGGTGCCTTCCCTTTTTGAAAGGGGCGAAACGCCCTTCCTGCTGGTGCTTGATGGCATCACCGATGTGCGGAATTTCGGCGCCATCGCGCGATCGGCCGAGTGCGCCGGGGTCCATGGAATCGTGATCCCTGCCCAGGGCACCGCGCAAGTGAATGAAGAAGCCGTCAGAACCTCAGCCGGCGCGCTGATGCGGATTCCGGTCTGCCGGGAAAAATCGCTCAAAACAGCCGCGACCTTCCTGAAAAATTCCGGAATCCTGCTGGCTGGCGCATCGGAGCACGCTGTTTCGGCTTATTATGAAACCGACTTACGCGACCCCCTCGCCATCATCATGGGTTCAGAAGATAAAGGCATATCGCCTGATCTGATCCGGCTTTGCGACCATCTTGTCAGAATTCCGATGATGGGTAATATTTCATCGTTGAACGTATCGGTTGCCGCTGGGATCCTGATGTTTGAAGCGCTCAGGCAGCGGCAGGCTTAAGCAGGGTGTAACTTATCCTTAAGGTAGATGCCGGTGTAGGATTCGGCGATATTGACGAGTTCTTCGGGAGTGCCTTCAAAAACGACATAGCCTCCCGCTTCTCCTCCTTCCGGACCCATATCGATCACCCAGTCGGCGCATTTGATGATCTCCGGGTTGTGCTCGATGACCACTATGGAGTGGCCCTTTTCGATCAGGGCGTTGAACGCGTCCATGAGGCGGTTGATGTCGTGGAAATGAAGCCCGGTGGTCGGTTCGTCGAAAATAAAGAGGGTGGGTTCCTGGCCGGTGCCTTTGGTGAGAAAGAAAGCCAGCTTGATGCGTTGTGCCTCTCCGCCGCTGAGCGTGCTCGACGACTGCCCGAGTTCAAGGTACCCCAGTCCGACATCCTGTAAAGGCCTGAGCTTCTCAGTGATGCGGCGGCACGCGGCCGCGTGGGTTTTTGCATTGCTGAAGAACGCCAGGGCTTCATCAACGGTCATTTCCAGGATATCGACAATGCTTTTTCCCTGGAAATGCACATCCAGCACTTCATCCTTGAACCGCTTTCCGCCGCAGGAATCGCAGGTCAGGTGCAGGTCGGCCATGAACTGCATCTCGATGGTCACGATCCCTTCACCCTCGCATTCCTCGCAACGCCCGCCGGGAATGTTGAAGGAAAAATAACCGGGCTTGTAGCCCCTGACTTTGGAGAGCTGCATGTCGGCATATAATCCGCGGATTTCGTCGTAGGCTTTCAGGTAGGTGGCCGGATTGGAGCGGGAAGAGCGGCCGATGGGGTGCTGATCGACCATTTCTACCAGCGAGATCCTGTTTACGTCGCCCGCCAGCCGGGCAAACCGGCCCGGCTTCTCGTTGTGGCCGCCCAGGTGCTGAAGCATGGCCTTGTACAGGATGTTCCGCACCAGCGAAGATTTCCCCGATCCGCTCACCCCGCTGACTACTGTAAAAACATTCAGCGGGAACCGGACGTTGATCCCCTTAAGGTTGTTCTCCCTGGCCCCCAGCACTTCCAGGTACTCTTTCCATTTTCTGCGCTTTTGCGGAACGGGGATCATCATATCGCGGCTGATGTATTTGCCCGTCAGGCTGGATTTCCGGCTGATCAGCGCCCCGAAGTCGCCTTCGAATACGATCTCTCCGCCACCGTTGCCGGCCAGCGGCCCGATATCGATGATGTGGTCGGCCGCACGGATGATCTCCTCGTCGTGTTCCACGACGATCACCGAGTTGCCCAGGTTCCGCAGGTTCGTCAGCACCCGGATCAGCCGGTGGGTGTCGCGCGGATGCAGGCCGATGCTTGGCTCATCCAGGATATACATCGAGCCCACCAGGCTGCTGCCCAGTGAGGTGGCCAGGTTGATCCGCTGGGATTCGCCGCCGGAAAGGGTTGACGACTGCCGGTTCAGGGAAAGGTAGCCCAGCCCGACGTCGTCGAGGAATCGCAGTCGGGTGGTGATCTCCAGCAACAGGCGCTGCGCAACGGTCTGTTCATAGTCCGTCAGGTCCAGGGCACCGAAAAAGCTCAGCGCCCGGGAAACCGGCATCAGCAGGATCTCGCTCACGGAAAGGCCGCCCACCCTGACATAATTGGCGTCTTTCCTGAGCCGGGTACCCTGGCATTCAGGACAGACCGTTTTTCCACGGTAACGCGAGAGCATTACACGGTATTGGATCTTATATGATTGCTCTTCCAGGTGGACAAAGAAATCGTTCAGGCCCCGAAAATACTGATTTCCGGTCCATAGTAGCCGCCTTTGCTCCCCGGTCAGCTCAATGTATGGCTTGTGGACCGGAAAACCGAACTTATACGCATTCATGACAAGCGCCTCACGCCATTCGCCCATTTTTTCGCCTTTCCAGCAGGCAATCGCTTCTTCAAAAACGGATAATTCCTTGTTGGGCACCACCAGGTCTTCATCGATCCCGATGATGCTGCCGAAACCTTCACACCGGCGGCAGGCGCCGTAAGGATTGTTAAAGCTGAACAAATTAACAGAAGGTTCCTCGAAAGATATCCCGTCCAGTTCAAAACGGTTGGAAAATTGTTCGATCCGAACCCTGTCCCCTGTATCGGATTCGACAAGACATGCGCCATTGCCTTCATAAAAAGCCGTCTGCACCGAGTCGGCGATCCTGTTCGTCAGGTCCGGATCGCCGGTATCGCAAACGAAACGGTCAATAAGTATGCGGGTTTCCTTTTCAGATATGACCTTACCCGATTCCAGGGTCTCATCGATCCGGATAAACTCATCTTTATGGATCAGCCTGCTGAATCCCTGCTGCAGAAGGAGCGTGAGCTGGGTCTTCAGGTCCCTGTCGGACTTGCGGATCAATGGGCAGGATACGGTGATCCTGGTCCCGGCAGGCTGTGCTATGATGTAGTCGGTGACATCCGACACCGAATGCCGTTTAACCTGCTCCCCGGAAATGGGGGATATGGTGACGCCGATCCGGGCGTACAACAGCTTGATGTATTCATAGATTTCCGTAGAAGTGGCCACCGTGGAGCGCGGATTTCGCGTATTCACCTTCTGCTCTATGGCAATGGCCGGCGAAATGCCTTTGATGTACTCGACTTTCGGTTTGCTCATCCGGCCCAGGAACTGCCGGGCATAAGCACTGAGGCTTTCTACATACCGCCTTTGCCCGTCGGCGTATAGCGTGTCAAATGCCAGGGAAGATTTCCCCGAACCCGACAGACCCGTGATCACGACCAGGCGGTTCCGCGGGATGGCAACATCTATGCCCTTGAGATTGTGAACACTGGCCCCTTTAACCAGGATGTGCCGTTTCGGGTCATATTGGCTGAAATCATTGCCCCCCATGGATTCCGAAGAATAGTCTCTGTTAAAAAATTGCAAAATTATGAATTAAAGGCTTGCGTTATTTTAATTAATACTTATATTTGCATTACTTTCGCTCCCGTTTGAATAAAACCGCAGCGATTTTTTATTGTCTCATCTCAATCAAAGGAGGAACATTATCGATTCAATATTTACCCTTTTTTAACTAATCCGTCTTAAAAAAGGAGGCAACATGAAAACTGCCGCGATCAGCGATAAGGAGCTGATTGGTAAATATTTGAACGGTAATGAGGAGAGCCTGGAACAACTCATTCACCGCCACAAACGCAAAGTTTTTGCTTACATCATGATGGTCGTTAAGGACGATCAACTGGCTGATGATATTTTCCAGGATACCTTCATCAAAGTCATCAATACCATCAAGTCGGGGATGTACAAGGAAGAAGGCAAATTCATCCAATGGGTCATGCGCATCGCGCACAACCTGATCATCGACCATTTCCGCCGGGCCAAAAGGCTCCCGATGGTCAATAACTCCAGCGATGAATACGATATTTTTGATACCGTCAGGATTATGGATCCTTCGATCGAGGAGCGCCTGATCACCGACCAGATCCACCAGGATATCCGCGCACTGATCGAGCTGCTGCCCGATGAACAGAGAGAAGTCCTGATGATGCGCCATTACCAGAACCTGAGCTTTAAGGAGATCGCAGAAGCGACCGATGTCAGCATTAACACCGCCCTGGGGCGGATGCGGTATGCCCTGATCAATCTCCGCAAAATCATCCGGGAAAAGAATCTCATCCTTTCCGTTTGATTATTTTTCAGCGGATAAAATAATTATCCTCCCCATTCCGTTAGCTAATCATGATTACAATGATCATGAAAAATTAGCCTATGGATAAAAACTTTACGCTCCTTGACTTACAAATTTATTATCAGGAACTTAGCCAAATCAGCCCATCCCGTTCAGGGCAGGATGGCAGACAAAGCGGACCCAGCCCGTCCGTCCTGCAAAACCTGCTCCGGTACAGCGGCGCGCTCAACGTCCTGAAGACAAAATCCGCTGGGGTCATTTGCCAGCTGGTCAATTAAAAAGTCGAAAAAATCCCCGGAACAGAATCCGGGGATTTTTTTTATTAACACAACGGGTATATTTTTGTAAAAAGCCGATTAAACAGTAGAAATCCTTGAGAAAGTCCGAACGTTTTAAGAGATTTATTGAGTATTTCTCAACTAATCAGCCTGTTGCAGAAACGGAACTGGTGTACAATTCGCCCTACGAGCTCATTGTGGCGGTGATCTTGTCGGCCCAGTGCACCGACAAACGGGTGAACATGATTACGCCGGCTTTCTTCAATGTGTTCCCGACGGTCGGAAAACTGGCTGCTGCGGAACAGGATGCGGTCTTTGAACTGATCCGGTCGTGTTCGTACCCCAACAACAAGACCAAACACCTGATCGGCATGGCTTCCATGGTGGTCAGGGAGTTCGGCGGGGAAATCCCCGGTGATGCCGATGCATTGCAGCGGCTTCCGGGCGTCGGACGCAAAACGGCGCATGTCATCGCCTCCGTGGCCTTCAACCAGCCCAAGCTTGCGGTGGACACACATGTGTTCCGGGTGTCTGAACGGATCGGACTGACAACCGGCGCGAAGACCCCACTGCAGACGGAACTGCAGTTGCTGGAGTTTCTGCCGGAGGATAAGATCAACCTGGCGCACCATTGGCTGATCCTGCACGGGCGTTATGTCTGCCAGGCCAGAAAACCGAAATGCGCCGGTTGCGGTATCCGGGAATTTTGCCGGTACTATGCCCGGCAACAAAATAAGTTGAAGGCGTGAAAGACTTTGCCGCTGTGTTGGTAAAGCGTGAAAACAAATGTGTTGTGCAGGATGTTCATTGGATTGATTTTAAATATTTTTGCTAACCTGAATAAAAAAGACCATCGTGAAGAAACTCAAAACCGGAGATAAAGCTCCAGATTTCAATGCCACCGACCAGCAGGGCCAACCCGTTTCTCTGTCCGGGCTTAAAGGGTACAAAGTGATCCTGTATTTTTATCCAAAGGACGATACGCCGGGCTGCACAGCCGAAGCCTGCAACCTGCGCGACAATTACAGCGAGCTGCTGGACAAAGGGTTTAAAGTGATCGGTGTCAGCGCCGACAGCGTGAAGTCCCATCAGAAATTCACGGAAAAGTATGAACTGCCGTTTCCCCTGATCCCCGATACGGAAAAAACCATCATCAAGGCATATGGGGCCTGGGGACCGAAAAAATTCATGGGCAGGGAATATGAAGGCATCCACCGCATGACTTTTGTGATCTCCGAAGACGGAACGATCCTCAAAATATTCGATAAAGTCAACACCAAGGATCATACAGAACAGATCCTGGCTGAAATGAATTAATTATTAACCTTTTTAAATTTTTATTATGGGCACGGACAACAATATTGACCAGATCAGGAAAGAAAAGATGAAGGCCCTCGAGATGACCCTGGGCAATATCGAAAAGCAGTATGGCAAGGGGACCATCATGAAGCTGGGTGACACTCCGAATGAGAACATACCTTATATACCTTCGGGTTCCATCGGCCTGGACGTGGCCCTTGGCATCGGGGGGTTTCCCCGTGGAAGGGTGATCGAGATCTACGGCCCCGAATCGAGCGGGAAAACCACGCTGGCTTTGCACGCCATCGCCGAAGCACAGAAAAAGGGTGGCATTGCAGCATTCATCGACGCCGAGCATGCCTTTGACCGGTTCTATGCGGAAAAACTTGGAATCGACATTGACAACCTGCTGATATCACAGCCTGACCACGGCGAGCAGGCTCTGGAAATCGTCGACAACCTGATCCGCTCGGGAGCCATCGATATCATTGTCATCGACTCCGTTGCGGCGCTCACCCCGAAGAGCGAGATCGAAGGGGAAATGGGCGAATCCAAGGTAGGTCTGCAGGCCCGCCTGATGTCGCAGGCGCTGCGCAAGCTGACCGCCAACATCAGCAAAACCGGGGCGTGTTGCATTTTCATCAACCAGCTCCGTGAAAAGATCGGGGTGATGTTCGGCAACCCGGAAACCACCACCGGCGGTAATGCGCTGAAATTCTATGCTTCGGTGCGGATCGATATCCGAAAGATGAACCAGATCAAGGAAGGGGAGGAGAGTACCGGTAACCGGGTCAAGGTGAAAGTGGTGAAGAACAAGGTCGCCCCGCCATTTAAAAAGGCCGAGTTTGATATCATGTACGGACAGGGCATCTCCCGTACCGGTGAGATCATCGACCTGGGGTCAGATTTCGGCATCATCAAAAAGAGCGGATCATGGTTCAGCTATGGGGAGACCAAGCTGGGCCAGGGACGGGATGCCGTCAAGAAACTGCTGGTCGACAACCCGGAATTGAGTGATGAGCTGGAACAGAAAATCAGGGAAAAACTGCAGCAGCCGTGAAGTTTGAGCCTATCCGCCTTACCGGCGACCGGTTGATCCGTCATGCCGTGCTGGTCATGTTATCCGGGATGCTGCTGATAATGGCGTCCTGCAATAATACTATGGAGCATAAGACGGTCCGGGAACCGGCCGTTGACACGGCAATTTCGTCGCTGGACCGGTTGAATGCCGGCATTTCCACCGATAGCCTGAACCCGCAGTTATATCACCAACGGGCAATGTATTTCATGGACCAGAATGACGTCAACAGCGCCCTTTCCGATATCGGTCGTGCGATAGAGCTGAATGACCGGAACCCGGATTATTTTGTGACGCTGGCCGACCTGTACCTGATGTCCGGACGCATGCCCAACTGCCTGGAGTCGCTTCAGCGTGCCGAAGAGCTGGATCCGAATCATAATTCCGCGCTCCTCAGGCTTGCGGAAGCATACCTCATCCTCAAAGACTACCAGAATACCTTTGCGTATTCCAAGCGCGCACTCGACCTCGACCGCATCAACCCTGTGGCGCACTTCATCCGCGGTTATGCTTACATGGAACTCGGCGACACTTCCCTGGCCATCAAGAACTTCCAGGCGGCCGCCGACCAGGACCAGCAATACTACAACGCGTTCGTGGAGCTGGGTGTCCTATACACGGCGCTCAGGAGCCCCCTGTCGACCGGTTATCTCCAAACAGCCATCAACATCGAACCAGGCCGCCCTGAAGCCTATTACCTGCTGGGCATGGCCTACCAGGAAATGGAGAACATCCCTAAAGCGCTGGAAACCTACGACCGGCTTCTGGCCATAGATCCGGAATACAAGGAAGCCTACTACAACTCCGGCTACCTTAACCTGGTTTACCTGAATGATTTTGAAACCGCCATTCGGCTGTTTACCCGGGCCATCGAACTGGATCCTTCATACACCGACGCTTACTTCAATCGCGGTTATAGTTTTGAACTGAGCGGGGATTTTGACAATGCCCGCAAAGATTACCTCAAGGCCATGGAGATCACCCCGAATTACGAACGGTCTATCACCGGTCTGAACAGGCTCGACGGAAGAATTGATTAGTGTTTAGTGTTTGGTGTTTAGTGGTTAGTGTTTAGTGGTTAGTGGTTAACCTGAAACTCTGGAACTCTGAAACCTGGAACTATCCCAGTAATAAGCCAACCTGGTAAACAGCGAAAGCAGCTACCCAGGCCAGCAGGGTGGTGTACACCGCGACGAACGCCGACCATTTCCATTTCCCGGATTCTTTTTTAATGGCAGCGATAACCGCTATGCATGGGAAATAGATCAGGATGAAGATCATGAATGAAAATGCCACCAGCGGGCTGAATACCGGCTGCCCTATCCTGGGGCCGGAAGAATATGTCTGCTGGCGGAGTTTCTCGATCAGGCCCGTGGTCTCCTCATCGGTATTGCTCTGATAAAGCACCCCCATGGTACTGATTACCACCTCCTTGGCTGCCGATCCTGCCAGCAGGCTGACCCCCATCCGCCAATCGAATCCCAGGGGATAGATCACAGGTTCAATGAATTTACCGATCCGCCCGATGATGGAATTTTCCTGCTGCTCCTGCAACATGGCGGCACGCAGGGCATGTACCTGCGTCTGGTGCTCCTGTTCCAGGTGTTTTCGCTCCCCGCTGCCGGGAGTAGATTCTGATCGGGTTCTTTTTTCAAAATCCACTTCCGCCTGGGTGATCAGGCTTTCGTAATAATGGTTGCGTTCCGTGTTTCTCGGGAAATATCCCAGCGCCCAGATGATGATCGATGCGACCAGGATGATGGTGCCCATTTTCCGCAGGTATTGCTCCCCCTTGAACCAGGTATGGCGGGAGACCGCTTTTAAAGTAGGCATACGGTACGGCGGCAGTTCCATCACGAAGGGGACCTCTTTGGCCTGGAACAAAGTCTTTTTCAGCAGGAAGGCCATGAGTGCGGCCAAAAGGATCCCGATCATATAGAGCCCGAAGAGTATGGTTCCCTGGAAACTATCGAAAAACGCGCTGATAATCAGCACGTAAACAGGGTAGCGTGCGCTGCACGACATGAACGGGATAATGAGCATGGTGACCATGCGGTCGTTTCGGTTTTCGATGGTCCGTGTGGCCATGATGGCGGGCACATTGCAGCCGAAACCCATCAGCATGGGAATGAATGATTTGCCATGAAGACCGACGAGGTGCATCAGTTTGTCGACGATGAAGGCCACGCGCGCCATGTAGCCGGTGTCTTCCATCAGGGAAATGAACAGGAACAGGATCAGGATGTTGGGGAGAAAGACGATCACTCCGCCTACGCCACCGATGATGCCATCGACGACCAGGTCGTTGACGATCCCGTTGGGAATGATTCTGTTCGCCAGATCGCCCAGGTGCTCCACGCCCAGTTCTATCCATTGCACCGGGTAATCGCCGATGAAGAATGTCGCTTCGAACATCAGCCACATCAGCAATAGAAAGATGGGGTACCCCAGGATCCTGCCGGTCATGAAGCGGTCGATCTGATGGGTCAGGGTTTTGATCCGTGCAACAGCAGGCAGATAGGTTTCCTTCAGGGCGCCTTCGATAAAGCCATACCGTGCATCGGTCATCAGGGTTTCCACATCCTCCTTGTGGTTGTTTTCCAGCCGCCGGATCTCCTTCTCCGTGATATCTTTCAACTCAGGGAACCGATCGAGTGATGCGAAATGTTCCAGTGTGTCCTGGTCGTTTTCCAGCAATTTAAGGGCAAAATATCGGGTGGAAGCGTTTTCAGCCAATAAGGGATGAAACTCCACGATCTTTTCCTGGATCTTACGAATCGATTCCTCCAGCTCCATCCCGTAATTGATGTGGATATGCCGTGACGATCCCGGCAGACTTTCATAAACCTCCACAACTTTCTCAAAGAGCTTTTTTACTCCTTTGCCTTTGGATCCGATCGTCGGAACGAAGGGAATCCCGGTCATTTTACCGAGCATATCAAAGTCGAACTGGTCGCCTTTGATCTTCATCTCATCGTACATGTTCAGGGCAACGATAACCTTGATCCCCATGTCGATCAGCTGGGTCGTCAGGTACAGGTTTCGCTCCAGGTTAGAGCCGTCGATCACGTTGATCACCACATCCGGAGCAGATTTCAGCAGGTGCTGACGGACAAAAAGTTCCTCCGGGCTGTAGTCGGTAAGCGAGTAGGTGCCGGGAAGGTCGGTGAGCCTGATGGTATATTTGCCCACCTTCATCTCCGCGGTCTTGGAATCGACCGTTACCCCTGCATAATTGCCGACGTGCTCCCTGGAATGGGAGGCGAAGTTGAATAAGGTGGTTTTGCCGCAGTTGGGATTCCCTACAAGGGCTACGTTGATAATATCCGATGCCTGTTTTCCCGAACCGGGGGCCATGATGGACTCAAAGACCCCGTTGTATCTTTTCTGTTGGGTGATCCGGGCGGCTTCCTCCTCGGAAAGCACATCAATAAAATCCGCTTCCTCCAGCCGCAGGCTGATGTTGGAGTCCAGGATCCGGTATTCGACAGGGTCCTGTAAGGGTGCAGCTTTGATGACCGTAACCCATTTCCCTTTGATAAACCCCATCTCGAGGATCCTTTTGCGGAATTCACCCCGCCCCCTGACCCTGTAAATCAGTCCTTTTTCCCCTTCCTTTAGCTTCCTGAGGCTCCTCATTTAATTTAGATTCATTCCAAATAACGCGCAAAGATATGTGTTCTTTGTGATTGAAGTGTGGGTTTGGGTTCTAAATTACTTCTAAATAAGCTTCATGCTTCAGAGGCCTCAGGCTTCAAGCTTGTGGCCTGTTTCTTGCGGCCTGCTGCCTGCGGCTAATCTTCTCCTTCATGCTCCTGATGAACCAGGAAATGCAGGTAGCGGAGATTTGCCAGTAATTTCGGGCCCCAGCGGCGAAACATAAGGGTCTTGCAGTCATACACGGCGTTTTGCCGGGCGACCTGTGTATTTTTCTGGTACAGCAGCACGAAATCCTTCAGATCCTGGTATATATCCGTGAAATTTTCAGAAAGGCTTGCCTTGACTGCTTCATATTCGACATGCTCCTCGTAATGGACGTGAAAGTATTCATCGTCTGCTTTGATCAGGTTCCTCAGGTTGTTAAACACCTCCTGCCATTCCTCCTCGGTCACGTATCGCTCACTGGCTTCCGGATATTCGGGATCGATATCGGGAAGCAAAGCGCCTTTCAAATAGACCAAAGGGCTGATCTTCAAATAAAAATCATAGAATTCTTCCCTGCTTTTGGAGCCCGCATCCTCGATAAACAGGCAATATTCGTGCGCAACCCTCAGAAATTCAAGTACTCCGATCGAATTTTCGGCTTCGCGAAAAGGTTCATTTTCTGGTGTCATATTGATGGATTTGTTGTATCTTTGCACAATATTATATACTCAATCATTTTCTCAATAATCTTTTCGCACCGGAACGCGATAAGATTTTTGCTTTTTAAAGATAACAATAATTGATTATGGATCGCCTGCAACTGAAACAAAGGATCCTGGATGCGTGTTTTGAACAACAGGATAAAGTCATTCAAAATCTGAAGGTTGTGATGGAGGAAGTAGCCGACAGTGCCGAGGAGCATGGTCTTCCCAAAGACCTTTACGATTCTTACAGGAACCAGATGATGAGCAAACGTGAAATGTTTGCGCAGCAACTGCTGAAGGTCAACGAGCAAGTGGATATCCTGCGCCGCGTCGATATGAGCAGGCCCAACACCGCGGTTCGTTTCGGAGCCGTGGTGATCACCGAATCGCAAAGATTGTTCATCGCCACGGGGATCGGAAAGATCGTCGTAGAAGGAGAGGAATATTTTGTCATTTCCGCCCTGGTGCCGTTTTACAGTGCCATCGACGGCAAGAAAGCCGGCGACACCTACGAATTTAGAGGAAAACGGGAGAAGATACTGGAGGTTTTTTAAGACCGTCACCAGTCAAGTAAGCGACGCTCTCCTTCCAGCGCCTGAATAACCGAGACTTCCTGGGAGACTTCGATCACGCCTTTGTATGTGCCTGATTCATCCCTGACGGCGAAATACCGGATCAGCAATAATTCTCCTTTGATCCGGATCCAGAAGCTGGCTTCATCCTTCTTACCGGCCCTGAACGCATCGACGATCTCCTCCACTACGTGCACGCTCTCCGGCGGGTGACAGTTCCGCACATCCCGACCGATCACCGCCTTTGACCGTGGAAAGATCCGCTTTTTGGGAGAAGAAAAGTACCGGACTTTGTTGTGTTCATCAACATAGGTGATATCGACAGGAAGATGATTGAAAATCAGCTTGATCTGTTCCGGTGCCAGCATGCCGGTAAGCAGGTCAATCTCGCCGGTTGATCCTGAACCTGCTTCTGAAGGGGCCGAAGATGATAATGGAGGATTGTAATATGGAAACCCTAATTCCAGGCATTCGGGCAGGAGGGCGTTCAATTCGCGTTCACTGATGGTTTCGAGTGCATGCGGGAACAGGATGGCTTCTTCCCGGAATCTGATGGCGTACATGTTGAAATAGGTGTTTCCGATCAGCCTATTGAAGTCCATGATCTCAAACTTCCCCGACTGCACCATCAAGTTTAGGTTCCGAAGGTCGCGGCGTATGTCGTCGTGGAACGACCACATCACGCCCAGGCAACGGAAATCGGGCCAGTGGTTTTCAAGTAATGGAAACAGGATATTCTCTTTGATCACATAGTACCGCTCAAACTGCAACAACTCTTCCAGGCTGCCCTGTATGCTCCGGTGCAGGTCCGGGGCATCCGGTTGTGCGTTGAGTTTTTTGATGTCCGGCCGGAGGGCTTTCAGTTTTTCATCCAGTAATGTGTTGTTCCGGAAGCAGCAATCCACCAGGGAGCCGGGTGTAATTTCCGGCGCAGGCCGCGATTTGATCGCTTTGTGCAGTACGTTCAGGAACTTATTGATTCCGGTTTTCAGTTCCTCCATGGGTATCTTTTCCCTAACCAGTTCATCGACGACGGCGATGATATCCGAGGGAAGCGTCTGGCTGATCAGGGTTTCACTGCGCTTAACGGCCCCGACGGGATCTTTTTTCTCCAGAATCGCGCGAAAGAGTTTCAGCAGACCGGATACCCTTTGTTCTTTGTGTTGACTTATTTCAGACATAACGCAAAGATACTGGGATTATCCATTTGAATCTTTGATAAGAAAGCCGGGGATACATCTTATGATCCGGTTTGTCGGCCGTATTGAATACTTCATTACCTTTGCAGCCTGAAAACTGCCTCCTGGTTATCCTTGTCCCTGTAGTGTGACTTCCCTCTGAGAAATTTTCATCCTCAAACAATTGATCCAGTTTCATAAAATACCGGCAGTATTTTATTGATTTAAAATATATTCTGAATGTTTTTCGAAGATTTAAAACTTACGGCCCCGATCCTCAGGGCGATAAAGAACGAGGGTTATCTGAAGCCCACTCCGATTCAGGAGCAGGCTATTCCTTTGGTATTGTCAGGCCGTGACCTGATCGGTTGCGCGCAAACCGGAACGGGCAAAACAGCCGCTTTTGCCATTCCGATACTTCAAATTCTTGGAAACGATGTCCGCCAGGACCGGGGCCCGCGAAAGATCCGGAGCCTGGTCCTTACCCCAACCCGCGAACTGGCCATACAGATCGGCGAAAGCTTTTCTGCTTACGGTCGTTACACGGGCTTGCGGCATACCGTCATTTTTGGCGGGGTAAACCAATTTTCACAGGTGGAATCGCTGAAGGCCGGGATCGATATCCTGGTGGCGACACCCGGCAGGCTCCTCGACCTCGCCGGGCAGGGACTGGTCAGCCTGCATCATGTCGAGGCCTTTGTCCTTGACGAGGCCGACCGCATGCTCGACATGGGCTTCATCCACGACGTGCGCAAAGTCATTGCCCTGCTTCCGGGCAAAAGGCAAACTTTGCTCTTTTCAGCCACCATGCCTCCGGAGATCGTTAAACTCGCGGATTCCATACTGACGCGACCGGCTACCGTCGCGGTGACACCGGTTTCCTCTACCGTCGACATCATCGAGCAATCCGTTTATTTTGTCGAGAAGAAAGATAAACCGGTGCTGCTCCGGCACGTCCTGCAGGATGACGCCATCACTTCTGCGCTCGTCTTCACCCGGACGAAATACGGGGCGGACAAGATCGCCCGTTTCCTGACGAAGAATGGCATTCCCGCGGAAGCCATCCATGGGAACAAGACGCAGAATGCACGGCAGCGCGCTTTGAACAATTTCAAGGCGCGCAAGATCCGGCTGCTCGTGGCCACAGATATTGCTGCCCGCGGTCTGGACATTGAAGAGCTGTCGCATGTGATCAATTATGAGATCCCGAATATTCCGGAGACTTACGTTCACCGGATCGGGCGGACCGGCAGGGCGGGACTGGGCGGTGTGGCGCTTTCTTTCTGCGACGCCGAAGAACGGGCGTATCTGAAGGATATCGTAAAATTGATCTCCAAACCGATACCTTCCGTAGAAGGCCATCCGTTTCATTCCGAGCAGTCAGCACCTCTGCCGCAAGCCACAGGCCATAAGCCGCAAACCACAGGCCACAGGCCTCAAGCCACAGGCCGCAAGCCACAAGCCACAGGCCTCAGGCCGCAAGCTGCATTCCGAAAGCACAGGCACTAAACACTAAACACTAAACACTAAACACTAAACACTAAACACTAAACACTAAGCTCTGTGCTCTACCCCAGCTTCATGTCCTCAATTATCCCCCTGATCTTGTCGTCCAGTCGGGCATTGGTTGATTCAAAGGCGGTGCGGTGTTCCAGCTGTTCCTTCACTCCGAAGTAGAATTTTATCTTGGGTTCGGTACCGCTGGGCCGGACGCTGATCTTGCTGCCGTCTTCCAGGAAGAATTGCAACACATTGGATTTGGGCAGGTCGATGGGTTTGGTGGTGCCGGCGGAAATGTCTCTGCATTGCGACAACTGGTAATCCTTGATCATCGTCACCCGGGACCGGTTGATGGTCTGGGGCGGATGGTTCCGGAAATCATCCATCATCTTTTTGATCTCCTCTGCGCCCGATTTGCCCTTACGGACCACAGAGATCAGGGATTCCTTGTATAAGCCGTATTCCAGGTATATATCGATCAGCAGTTCATAGAGGGTTTTACCCTGGTCGGCCGCCCAGGCCGCCGTTTCTGCGATCATTGCGCAGGCGCTCACGGCATCCTTGTCACGGACGAAATCCCCGATCATGAAACCGTAACTTTCCTCTCCGCCGCCGATGAACGTCTTTTTCCCCTCGTTCATCCGGATGATCTCGGCGATCCATTTAAACCCGGTGAGTACGTCATAGCACTCCACGCCTGCCTTATCCGCGATATCTTTGAGTATTTCAGAGGTAACGATGGTTTTGACGATGAATTCCCGACCGGCCAGTTTGCCCTTTTCCTTCCATTTTTTAAGCAGGTAGTGGGTGAGCAGGGCCGCAGCCTGGTTGCCGTTGAGCAGAACGATCTTCCCGTGCAGATCTCTGACGGCGATGCCCACGCGGTCGGCGTCGGGGTCGGTGGCCATGACCAGGTCGGCGCCGATCTTTTCGGCCAGGGCGATGGCCAGGGCCAGGGCGGCGGGCTCTTCCGGGTTGGGCGATTTGACCGTCGGGAAATTGCCGTCTTCGACCGCCTGCTCGGCGACCACGGTGACATTCCCGAACCCGAACTTCTTCAGGCTGGCCGGGACGAGTTCCACGCCGGTGCCATGCAGCGGGGTGTAGACGATCTTCATGTCCTTATGCCGGGCAATGGCTTCCGGTGAAAGGGAAAGGCCTGCAACCCGGTCAAGATACAGCGAGTCGATCTCCCTGCCGATCATCCGTATTTTTGAATCATCTCCCGTGAATTTCACCTCGCCGACCGATTTGATCTTCTGGACTTCCAGGATCACGTTTTTATCATGGGGCGGAATCAGTTGTGCCCCATCATCCCAGTATGCTTTGTACCCATTGTACTCCGGGGGATTGTGCGAGGCGGTGATGACGATGCCGCTCTGGCAGCCGAAATGACGGATGGCGAACGAGAGCTCCGGCGTCGGGCGGAGCGCATCGAACAGGTACACCCGGAAGCCGTTGGCGGAGAATACTTCCGCCGTGATGCGGGCGAAATAAGGGCTGTTGTTGCGGCAATCATGCGCGATGGCAACGCTGAGCTCCTTCACTTCCGGGAATGACTTTTTCAGGTAGTTGGCCAGGCCCTGCGTGGCCATGCCTACGGTATACTTGTTCATCCGGTTGGTGCCAACCCCCATGACGCCGCGAAGACCTCCAGTGCCGAATTCCAGGTCCTGGTAAAAAGAGTCTACCAGTTCCTGCGGGTTGTTGTCGATCAGGTACTGCACCTGCTTCCTGGTTTCCTGGTCAAATTCTTCAGACAACCAGGCTTTTGCGCGTTCCAGTATGTTGTGATCCGTCATAGGTATTTATTTATTTTGCCACTAAAGCACGAAAACACCAAAATACACTAAGCATTTTACTTTTCGTGTGCTTTGGTGTTTTGGTGTTCTGGTGGCAGTAATTTAATGCATTCAATCAAACTTTCCTTCCAGTGCGGGATCCGGATACCAAATCGCTGCCGGATCAGGCTCGTATCCATAACACTGTAGGCAGGCCTCAGCGCTTTGGTTGGAAAACCTGCGGTGTCAATGGGCTTGATATCGCAGGGCAGGCCGGCGATCCGGGAAATCTCCACTGCGAAATCGTACCAGGAGCACTGGCCTTCATTGGCGTAATGGAAGACCTCCAGCTTATGGTTAGCCATTGCCGCCGGCAGAATATCCAACACGGTTCTGGCCAGGTCACGGGCGTACGTCGGCGTACCGGTCTGGTCGGAGACCACGTTCAGGGAGTCGCCCGCCTCGCATTTCCTCAGAATGGTCTTGACAAAATTATGCCCGTAAGTGGAATAAAGCCAGGAGGTCCGGATGATCATTCCGCGTTGCAGGCAGGACTGCATGGCTTCTTCGCCTTCCAGTTTGCTCAGGCCATAGACGCTGTTGGGTGCGGGGATGTCGTCTTCCCGGTACGGGCGCGTATTTTTTCCATCAAACACATAATCAGTCGAAATGTGCACCAGGTAATTGTCATAAAGGTCGCAGGCCCGGGTCAGTCCGGCTACGGCGTCCCGGTTCAGGCGCCAGGCCAGTTCCGGTTCGTCTTCTGCACGGTCGACGGCGGTGTAGGCGGCGCAGTTGATCACCACATCGGGCTCTTCCGCCTCAAAAAAGGCTTTGACCCTGGTTTCATCGGTAATATCCAACTCCTCCACATCGGTGAAAATGAATCCATACCGGGGGTATTCCGGGGCCAGCGCTTTGAATTCACTTCCCAGCTGGCCATTGCTGCCGGTGATCAGGATGCGGACCATCAGACGACTTTTCTGAAATACTCAATTGTTTTCTTCAGGCCTTCTTCCAGCGGGATCCGGGGTTCCCATCCGAGCACATTTTTAGCCAGGGTGATGTCGGGCTGTCGCTGCGTCGGGTCGTCCTCCGGCAGGGGCAGGAAGATCAGCTTTGATTTTGAACCCGTTAAACGGAGCACTTTTTCGGCCAGTTCGAGGATGGTGAACTCGCCCGGGTTGCCGATGTTCACCGGCCCGATGAAGTCGTCGCCGGTGTTCATCAGGCGGATCATGCCTTCCAGCAGGTCGTCGACATAGCAGAAGCTCCGGGTCTGGGTGCCTTCGCCATAGATCGTGATGTCCTCGTTTTTCAGGGCCTGGACGATGAAATTGGAAACCACCCGTCCGTCGTTCGGGTGCATGCGGGGACCGTAGGTATTGAAGATCCGCATGATCTTGATCCTGACCTTGTTCTGGTGATGGTAATTCATGAACAGGGCTTCCGCACAGCGTTTCCCTTCGTCGTAACAGGCCCGCGAGCCGATGGGGTTGACATGTCCCCAGTAAGTTTCCGTCTGGGGATGGACCTCCGGATCGCCGTAGACCTCTGAAGTCGATGCCTGCAGGATCTTGGCTTTGATGCGCTTGGCCAGCCCCAGCATATTGATCGCCCCCATGACCGAGGTCTTGATGGTCTTGATCGGGTTGTACTGGTAATGGATGGGCGATGCCGGGCAGGCCAGGTTGTAGATCTCGTCCACTTCAATGAAGAAGGGCATGGTCACATCGTGCCGGATCACCTCGAAATACGGGTTGCCGATCAGGTGGGCGATGTTCTGCTTGTCGCCGGTAAAGTAATTGTCGGCCACGACCACGTCATTGCCTTCGTTCAGCAGGCGTTCCGCCAGGTGTGAGCCCAGAAATCCGGCCCCGCCGGTGATGAGGATTCTCTTGCGCATATTATTCTGTTCTGATGCCGATACAATAATAATCAAAGCCGGCGGCGCTCATTTCTTTTGCATCGTAAATATTTCTGCCGTCGAAAATGGCCGGTGTTTTCAGTGCAGTGCGGATCGCTGCCAGGTCGGGTATGCGAAACTCTTTCCATTCAGTGACGAGCAACAGGCAGTCGGCGCCCTTTAAGGCTTCGTATTTTTCATCCGCATAAGTGATCGCATCGCCGATCCTGCGCCGGGTTTCATGCATGGCCACCGGGTCGTAGGCCTGGATCCTGCAGCCTGCTTCCAGGAATTTGCGGACCAGCACCAGGGCCGGCGCTTCGCGCATGTCATCGGTTTCGGGTTTGAACGAGAGGCCCCACATGGCAATGGTTTTGCCTTGCAGATCTCCGTTGAAGTAAGCATGCACTTTGCGGAAGAGCACCGACTTCTGGTCATCGTTGACCTCTTCCACGGCTTTGAGGATGCGCATGCTGTAGCCGTTGTCGTCGGCTGTCTTGATCAGCGCTTTCACGTCTTTGGGAAAGCAGGATCCGCCGTAGCCTACGCCAGGATAAAGGAATTTCGGCCCGATGCGGGGATCGCTCCCGATTCCCCGGCGGACCATGTTAACATCGGCGCCCATGATTTCGCACAGGTTGGCGACATCGTTCATGAAACTGATGCGTGTAGCCAGCATGGCGTTGGCGGCGTATTTGGTCATTTCGGCCGAAGGAATGTCCATGAAGATAACCGGATGCCCGTTGAGGGTGAAAGGCTTGTACAACCTGGCCATCAGGTCTTCTGCGCGCTGGGACTCGATGCCCACGACGATGCGGTCGGGTTTGAGGAAATCGTCGACAGCGGCACCTTCTTTCAGGAATTCGGGGTTTGAGGCTACATCGAATGAAAGTTTGGAACCCCGTTTGTCCAGTTCTTCCTGCAGGGCCTCTTTCACCAGTTTTGCCGTACCCACAGGCACAGTGCTCTTGGTGACGATCAGCAGGTAATCCGACATATAACGACCCACTTCGCGGGCTACATCCAGGACGTAGCGGAGATCGGCGCTGCCGTCCTCATCAGGCGGAGTCCCGACGGCGCTGAATACAACTTCGCACCCATCGAGGGATTCGGATAACTTCGTGCTGAAATGAAGCCTCCCTTTTTCCACATTCCGTTCCACGATCTCTTCCAGGCCGGGTTCATAAATGGGAATGATGCCGTTCTTAAGGTTTTCAATCTTCTGTACGTCAATATCGACGCAGGTTACGTCGATTCCAACCTCCGCAAAGCAGGCGCCGGTGACCAGGCCGACATAGCCCGTTCCGACAATCGTTATTTTCATTGTTCGATTAGTTTGATTTGGGCGATAAAGGTATGAAAAAGTTAAAATGTGAAGCCGGTCATTTAGCCCCGCACCGGATAAATGAACAGAGGCTTAAAAAGCAATCCCGGGCAAAGTATGGATCGTCCGGGATTGGCTCTATAATGATAGGATGTTAAGAGTTAGTCAGCATCCGCCGGCAGGGTTAATACGGTACCGGCGGTTTAATAACGGCCAGGGGTTTCTTTTTGCGGATAATCTTCATGCCCGATATTGCTTTGGTGATTTCCATCTTCCCCGATTTGATGCTGCCTCCGAGGTTTACTGCAACGTTACCCGTTTCGTCCACGCCATTGACCTCAAAACGGATTATATCCGCATCTTCCACGCTAGCCGTGCCGGCCATCAATGGCTCGCCTGTCATCCGTGTGATCAGGATTTCGAGTTGATGATTGCGTACTGGAGTGGTGAAGATCCAGGCGGAACCGGTATAGTTCTCGTGTTCTGAAATTCGGCTTGCCATTATGCCATAAAGCATTTTCTTTTCCGGCATGGATTTCCACAGGCTTTTTTCCTGCAACTGCATATTCTGTATGATGAAGGAAGTCCTGTTGAAGCAATCCAGCTGGATCAGGGAACCTTTTGACAACTCTATGCCGATCAGTTCCTGATTCAGCGCATCCAGGCATTCTTTGGCAATTTTCGCAGCAGGCAACTTTACGGTAATTTCCAGTTGATGATGATCACGCATATCCAGATATTTCTCTGGAAACCGGAGTTCATGACCGTGAAGCCCATGCCTGTAGGCGATGAGGGCTGCGCCAAATGAGGCCTGCTGTTTCAGATAGTCGGTGGTTGATTCCTTTCCGATCTTTTCTAATATTTCCAGGTCCTTTTCGTTCCCGAGCCGGGAGATGCCTTTGATCACTGCCTTCAGCGCCGCTGAATCCTGGATCTTTTGCGCGGAATGACGCAGCATGTCCATAGATTCTTCCGTGCGTAGCCGAGCCAGGAACAACCCGGCATCATGGCGTAAACCTGAATCCTCCGCCTCGTCGTCGAGGATATTCCTGAGCAGCGTGGCGCGGTTCGGAATCTCTGACCTGAACAGAAGATTCAGGGCAACAGGGCGTGCGATAGATTTGTCCCGGCCCATGACCGCATTGATCAGCACGCTTGGGGTAACCGCTATTTTGATTTCTAACGACACTTTGGTAAGAATTAGGGATTAACATCCCGATTTGACAAAACAATGATCTTTCATATTATTACCTTGTGAAGAAGTCAGTATACCTCCGTTCGGTACACTGGGATTCATCAGGTTTGTGGAATCGTTCACATGGTTCAGTCCCAGGTAATGCCCGGCTTCATGAGCCATCACAAAGCCTGAAGTGTTCGGATCGCTCTCAATGGCCACAACACTGCCGTCCATCCCCTTGGCATCTTTGTCGCACGGACCGTCCACCCTTGAGAGTCCGATGGTGGATGTTGCATAGGTCAGCACGAAAAATATGTCCAGCGCATCGTTCGGGACCGTCCATTCGTTTGTAAGATCTTCCGCTTCACCGTCGCTGCCTATATGATCCCTTCCGTTCGCCTGGCTAGCCGTGATGTAATAATACTGTGCCCGGCCAACACCGAGATTGACGCGGGCATACAGGTTACGGGTCGTTTGCAGTGCGGTGTCAACCTCCTGGTAGTTGGCATAGGTGAAGTCTCCCACGGTGATCAGGTTGACATGGACATGTTTTCCCTTCAGCAGATTGGCTTGTGTAACCACCGATACTTCCATGGGTGGCCGGTGATCATAAAAACCAAAGAAGTCGTGCAGCAGGGAAACTTTATTGCCATCTCCCACTTTGATGCAACTGCATAATTGTTTAATGGAGATCACTTTTCTTTAGATTAAAGGTTGCAGGAATAGGTTTATTTTTTTATTTCAAGCTTCTTGATGCGCTCCTCAAGTTTCTTCAGGGAAACTTTCATAGCACCCAGGTGCGATTCTTCCAACAGTTTGATCTTGTTCTGCAATGTGCTGATCAGTGCGCCGACATCCTTGCCATCGACCAGAAGTTTCGCTGGCATTTTCACTATCCCGTTTATGGTCACGCCCCCGGGATAATCTGATGCCCAGTTAATGGTCAGCCCATCATTGAAATCGTGAACCAGCGCACGGCGGAAACCGCTTGCTGAAGTGCGTCGCGCCGCACTGTCGAGGATAATGTCTTCCGAGTTAAACACAAACCGGTGCGCTTTTATCTTTTCAATGGACACCTCGCCGAGAATGTTTACTCCACCCGGGTAATCCCGGTTGTAATTAATGGTCAGTTTATCGCCGGTATCGTGTACCATGGCCCTTCTGTGGCCTGTATTGTTGAGTCGCCTGCCAGGTGCGTCCAGCATGAAATCGAGGGTGCGCGATTTAAGCCAGCTTCCCTCGACAATGACCCAATCTCCATCAAATTTTAAATCACTCATGATCTTAAGTATTAAATGAAAATCTAAGTTACGACGCACGGAGCGGCCTGTCAATCGCGAGATGTAAGTACTGGTTTGTAAGTAGTCGCAATGAGTGCCCGGATATTTCAGGTAAAATCAGGCATGCAGGGTCTTTACCCGGTCAGATGATCATGATTAAGGAACGTCCATATGATCAGCTCAGGTAGTGAGTGGGTTTTTGTTTTCATATGGATGTGCCGGAGGTGGGTGTCGATGGTATGGATGGAAATCTGCAATTCGTCAGCCACGACCTTCCGGCATTTGCCTTCAGCAATTTTCCTTGTGATGTCCCACTCCCTGCGACTGAGCATGTTGTTATCCGATCGATTTCTCATAGGCAATGAAATAAATGCACTTTTCCAGTATCATTAAGCGTGATGAGAAATAATTGCAGGGTAGTGGGAGGAAGTTGATTCGGGCAAGACAAATATACGAAAAAAAAGCCGTGAAATCAAGTTCTGTCGGTCAAGATGCAGGCTGACATACCATATGTGCCTCATGATCTGGCTCTACTGATTCAATTTCCCTTGATTTCGAAATTCACGCCCGGCATGAGGTTGACCTGCGCTCCGGGGCCGATCTCCAGGCTCCGGCAGTCGAGCCCGCTGGTGCCGATCACCGGCATCGGGCTGACAGGGGGTACCAGAACATCTTCGGGGTCGAACGGCACACCACGCGGGAACCAGTTGAGGTGGTGGTTCCAGTTGGCGCTGTGGCTTCCCCTCCAGGTCTTTGTGCCCCAGACGGGGTTCGGAAACGCCACAGCGCCATTGAGCGAATGGCTCCAGGCAGCCAGCGCATCGATATCGTCGTGAAGGGCGTGAGCGGAGAAGGGATAATAAGCTCCGTTCATGAAGGAGTAATATAACTTCCTTGGATCCAGCCCGCCGCTCTCATCAAAGATCGTCAGCGGGTCGTCATCATCCACGCTGAACAGCAGGGCAAGGCCAAAGCGGCTTTCACCGGCATCCCGGACCCAGGCGAATTCAAACGCGTCAATATCTGTCCCGGGCTGAAGATTATGGTGGAGATGAGTCACTACAGGAACGGGACCGGCGGGGGTCTGCAGGTAAATGACGGCCGGGTCCAGCGTAAATCCGGGGATGGAAGGATGATTGTAGACCGCCTCGTGATCGCAGCTGAAGTACCAGTAGGAGCAGGGCGTCACATTGTTCACGATCGGGATCATGTCGAGGGCGTCGACGTCATCGTCGGGCTCATTGAGCGTGGGCGGATCGGGCGCCAGGTTGATGTGCAGCTCGGATTCCGAATCCACGGTATCCTGGAAAGAACTGCCGGAAACCGGGAAAACGTCGAAGTCAAATTCCATGATCTCATCCCGTACACCCAGGCCGGAGTATATTGTTCCCATGAACGGTGAAAAGCTGTTTACCGGCACCGAACCGGGCATTCCTGCCGTGTAGAGTGCTGCGTCGTCGTCATCAAAAGAAACGAACAGGTATTCAGACTCAAAGATGCAACTGTCGGCGAACCAGGGCAGGCTGGCCTCCCCGGGAACAGGCAGGATGCCGTCGAGGTTGATCTCAAGCAAATCTGCGCCATCCAGATCGAAAAATATTCCGCGCACCCCGTCGAAGGAGGCGCCGGAACCAACCGGTGCGGGGTTGATGGGGGGGGAGTTCTTCGGATCCGGATCGCCGCCGCCGAAAATGGCAGCGTCGTCCCGAAATGGAGGTACCGGGCTCTGGAAATTATGCGGATTCTTGGCATACAGATCGCCCGGGTCGAAATATTCGTTGCCGTTCTGCTGCGGATCGCTGAATTCCGCATCGCTGCCGATATCAAGGGAAAACAGGGGAAGCATATCTTCTATGTTGTTCACCGGCACGGGGTATTCCGGGATCGCGGTGAACCAGATGTCGCCCTTGAATATCCCGTGATTCTGATCGATGCCGAATCCCATGCCGCCGGGGCCTGCGGGCTCGTTCAGGTACAGCCGGACCATCGACGCCACGCTGAAGGAAAAATCTGTACCGGCCAGCGTTGTGAAGGTACCGGTCACGTTCTTCCATTCGTTCCATCCGGGAAGGCCTCCCGGTGATGAAAAATTGAACTGGTTTGATACCTGGGCATCTCCATTGACCGCCATGGCATTGATCACGCTGATGGAATCTTCGGGGACATTGGGATCTTCATGCTCCGTGGTCCCTCCGGCAAAGATGCTGAACCACCAGTATACCGTGACCGGCGTTCCGGGCGCTATACCCGTGACTTCCATCAATACGGTGAAATCGAGGGAAGAGACGATGCTGGCATTGTGGCCGTCGCTGGTGGCGTAGTTGGATCCGGTGTTTTTCCAGCGGATGTGGACCACAGGGCTGTTGTCGCCGTTGATCAGTGCGCGGCTGCCGATGTAAGCGCTGACTTCATGGGGCTGCGGCACGGTGCCCTCTTCCTTCGCGTGGACGAAGCAGATGGAAGCATAGTCATTTCCGAACAATCCCGGTGTAAACCCGCCATGCGAACATGCCTGCTGGTCGAAAATCGTCAGGTCGACCGGCAAAGGCACCAGGTGGTCATTGGCGATGGCGTCGGCCAGCCCGCTGACCGTGGCGGAAGTGACATGGATGGACTGACCTGGGCATAAGAGACCGGCCAGGGCCATCAAAACAAGTAGCAGGTTTTTCATAGCGGATACAATTGATTATCATAAGATTGGCATTAAAATAGATTAAATATGCCTACAAAGATAGTTCAATATGTACCTGAATTCAATCTGAAAATTGTTAATAGAATGTTAAAAATGAGAGAGATAGAAGTTAGAAGACAGAAAAGGGAAGATATTGGTTTTGTTTGGGTTGTTTATTTGTTGAAGATTTTTTTTATCAGTTGATAAGGCGTTGGGTTTTGGCGCAGGAAAATTAATTTCTTAAATTTAGAGGGTTAAATAGCAAATTCCGGCAAAAGAATGACTATAAAGATATCGATGGTCATTATATGGGTTGGGCTCTTCAGTATTATAGCTTCGGGACAGAGCTATAAGATGTCTTTGGTTTTTACTGCGGTTTCCGGAAACGAGCATGTTTCCATGGACAGCATCCGGGTAAAGAATGTATTGCGGGATTGCGATACAATGCTTTATTGGCCCGACACTATTTTGTCATTTATTTATACTGGTGCCGGAGCGGAACAACAGGAGTATTCAATATCCGGGATTTTAGCCGTTCCAAATCCGGTCAGGGACCAGGCGCGGATCAGAATTTATGTTCCTGAAAAAGATCTGGTCTGCATCAGAATATCCGATCTGACAGGCAGGGGCATCTTAAAAGATGAGCAGACGCTGGAAAGAGGCGTTCATTTCTTCAGATTTCAACCCGGGATAAGTAAATTTTATATTATTTCGATGCAATGGCGCGGCAATACACAGGCGGCCAAAATAATCAGCCTGTCAGAATCACCGGGACGCCAGTGTGCTTTGATTTATGAAAAACGAGCGGATGAAGTATCATTCATCAAATCACTTAATGCACGTCAGACATTTGAATTCCAGCCGGGTGATGAATTGGTTTATGCCGGATTTAGCGACAGCCTGCAATCAGGATTAACGGATGCCCCGGAAAACAGTGAAGATTATATTTTTCAATTTGCAAGCAACATTTCCTGTCCGGGAACGCCGACCGTAAAGTATGACGGGCACTGGTACGAAACGATCCAGATATTCAGTCAGTGCTGGCTTGCCGCAAATCTTGATGTCGGTGAGATGGTCGATGGGACAGAGAACCAGTCGGACAACCAGATCCTGGAGAAATACTGCTATCTCAACAGTGAAGATAGTTGCGGGAAATATGGCGGGTTATATCAATTCGGAGAAATGATGCAGTACACATCCATGGAGCGGATACGGGGAATTTGCCCGCCAGGATGGATCATACCTTCGGATGATGATTGGAAAGTGCTGGAAGCTGCCGCGGATTCCCTCATTGGCATTGGCGATCCCATTTGGGACAATACTGGTTGGAGGGGACAGGAATCCGGTACCAACCTGAAGAGTTCAGATGGCTGGAAAGATGGAGGCAATGGATCGGATCTGTTTGGATTTGCAGGTTTCCCGGCAGGTTACCGGGGCGTCAGTTCCCTGTTTAAAGATACAGGGAAGTCTGCTTTCTGGTGGAGCTCGACAGGTTCGGGTGCTGGCACATCCTGGTTCAGACAGCTGAGCGCTCAGCAGCTGCAGTCCAGGCGATATAATTATGTTTCGGGATACGGCATGAGCGTGCGATGCCTGAAGTTATGAATCCCGCCCCAGAGGGACACGACGGGGTGTTAAGATTCTTGAGGCAGCAGTCCAACAGCTTGAGTGAAAATCACTCCATCATATACGGGTACCTGTATTCCGTCGCGGGCACAAAGGTTTCCTTGATGGTGCGGGGGCTGATCCAGCGGACCAGGTTGAACTCGCCCCCGGCCTTGTCGTTGGTGCCCGATGCCCTGGAGCCTCCGAAGGGCTGGAGCCCGACAATGGCGCCGGTGGGTTTGTCGTTGATGTAGAAGTTTCCGGCGGCGTATTGCAGTCGTTCACAGATTCGCGCGGCGGCCACCCGGTCGCGGGAAAATACCGCCCCGGTGAGCCCGTAGGGCGATGTGGTATCACAGAGGTCAATGGCTTCGTCCAGCCGCGCATCTTCATAAACATACACGGTCAGCACCGGGCCGAAGATCTCTTCTTCCATCAGCTTGTGCCTGGGACTTGTGGTTTCGACGATGGTCGGCCGGATGAAATATCCTTCCGAATCATCAGCCCGGCCTCCGGCAATGATCTGCGCATCCCCTGAGGACCGGGCATATTCGATATAGCTGGTGATCAGGTCATAAGCGCCCCGGTCGATGACGGCGTTCATGAAATTGCCCGGATCGGTCACATCGCCCATTTTAATGTCGTTGGCCATATCCACGAGCTGCCCTTTGATCGAAGGCCATAAACTGGCGGGAATGTACATCCTGGATGCGGCGGAGCACTTCTGCCCCTGGTACTCGAAGGCGCCGCGGATGGCGTTCACGGCCACCTCCTGCGGATCGGCGGAGGGATGGACGAAAATAAAGTCTTTCCCGCCCGTTTCTCCGACCAGCCGGGGGTAGGATTTGTAACGGGTCAGATTGCCGGCCACCTGTCCCCATAAGTGGTTGAACGTAGCGTTGGATCCGGTGAAGTGAATGCCGGCCAGGTCGGACGATGAGAGGACGGTCTTGCCGATGAGGCTGCCGCTTCCGGGGATAAAGTTGATGACGCCGTCGGGAAGCCCGGCTTCCTGGAAGATCTTCATGAGGTAATAGTTGGAAACCAGCGCGGTGGTGGCCGGTTTCCAGATGGTGGTATTGCCCATCATGACCGGCGCCATATTCAGGTTGGAGGCGATGGAGGTGAAGTTGAAGGGGCTGATGGCCAGTATGAACCCTTCCAGGGCCCGGAATTCCATCCGGTTGAGCTGGTTAAAGCTCGAACGGGGTTGTACCTCGTATATCTTTCCGGCGAAATAAGTGTTGAATTTGAGGAAATCGACCGTCTCGCAGACACTGTCAATCTCCGACTGGAAGATGTTCTTGCTCTGTCCCAGCATTGTGGCGGCGTTCATCAGCGCCCTGTATTTATGGGAGATCAGCTCCGCGGCTTTGAGCAGGATCGAGGCCCGGATCGTCCAGGTCATGTTGGCCCAGACCTTTTGCGCCTTCAGCGCGGCATCCATCGCCATTTCGATCTCTTTCGCGCCGACCTTGTGATAAGTGGCCATGACGTGCTCGTGACGGTGCGGCAGCCTCACTTCGCCGGTATCGCCGGTCCTGACTTCCTTACCGCCGATAATGAGCGGGATCTCAAGCTGAGTTTCCAGCTGGCGCTTGAGTTCCTGTTCAAGTGCGATGCGTTCGGTGCTGTTTTTAAGATAGCCAAGCACCGGTTCATTTTGCGGCACGGGGAAATTGTACAAAGCGTTATTCATGATAAATAATATTTATCGATTCTTTTTTCTGATCTTTCTCCATCCATAGAAAACCATCAGTGCGGAAAAAACACCGACAATGATTCCCGCCGCAACATCGCCCGGGTAATGCACGCCCAGGTGCATCCGGGAATAAGCCACGAGGACTGCCCATACATATGCGGGAAGGATGACATACCATTTTGGAAAAAGCAGGCTCAGGATGGTGGCGAGGGCGAAGGCGTCGGTGGTGTGCCCGGAAGGGAACGACGGACTTCCGCCGGATGAGAGTTTCTCCAGGTCGGGATAGGTAATAAAGGGACGGGGGCGGTCGACCGCGTACTTAATGACATTCGCCAGCAGTGCGGAATTAAAGACCGTTGCACCGATGATCAAGGCATTATTCCGAACATTGAGGTTTTTTCCCAGCAGGCTGTAGATGAAGATCAGCACCGGAGTTAAATAGGCAATCCATGCGGTGGTGTTGCTGATCAGCCCAAAAAAAGCATCGAGTTCCCGGTTCCGGTCGAGGTTGATGTCGCGCAGCAGGTCAATTTCCGGGTTCTGGGCTGAAGCAGAGGCGGAGCATAACAGCAAAATCAGAATAAGGTGCCTGGACATTGGAATCAGCTTACTCTTTTGGAATAAAAATGCGCAATGCGAAATACACACTGCGCAATGTTTATGTGATTCAGCCGGGACTCGAACCCGGGACCCACGGCTTAAAAGGCCGTTGCTCTACCGACTGAGCTACTGAATCTCAAACAGGGCGGCAAAGATACAAAATTTTAAATTTTAAATGTTGAATTTTGAATTCAGATTCAACTTAATTCACTCTTTATGCTAAATAAAAATATCATTATTGTATAGAAATATGATAATCAGTAATTTAAAAAATACCCGAACTTAAACCTTAAACCTCAAAACTTAAACCCCGCTATTCGATTTCTCCTTTCCCTTCCCGCACCATCAGGATCTCGTCGCCGGTGCAGTCGATGATCGTACTGGGGGTGTTGTCGCCATAACCGCCGTCGATCACCAGGTCGACCAGGTCGCGGTAATTTTCATGGATCAGCTCCGGATCGGTGCTGTATTCCAGGATGTCGTCCGCGTCATGAACGGAGGTCGACATCAGCGGGTGACCCAGCTGGCTGATGATCTGAAGCAGGATCGGGTTGTCGGGAATGCGGATCCCGATGGTCTTTTTCCTGTTCTCGAAGATTTTCGGAATCTTGCTGTTGGCGTTGAGGATAAAGGTGTAAGGCCCGGGCAGTTGCCGGCGCATCAGTTTGAAAGTGTCGTTGCTGATCGGCCGGGTGAACTCGGCGATCTGAGCCAGGTCGTGGCAGAGGAATGAGAAATTGGCCTTTTTGGGGTTGATGCCCTTGATCCGGGCAATCCGGTCCAGGGCCTTGGTGCTGTAGATGCTGCATCCGATGGCGTAGATCGTGTCGGTGGGAAAGATGACGACACCGTCGCGGGCCAGGGTCTCCACTGCATGCCTGATCGCCTTCTCACTGGGATTCTTCGGATAGATCTTGGTTATCATGGCGGTGCTCTTTGATTTGCTTTAAAGATACAATAAAAAAAGGGTAAGCTGATTATGTCGCACCGCTACGACCGCGTACCCTTGCTTCCTTCCGGACCTGGGGGGATTCAGCGGGAGCTGGTCGCATAAGACTTACCCGCGGCAAAAATACAACAAAGAGTTCAAAGTTCAAAGGGCAAAGTTCAAAGTTAAGTTAATTGGTCCATTAGTTTTAAGTTGATATGGTTGGTATAAGGCGCTCCACGATCAACTTTTCACTGAATGACTCAACTTTGAACTTTGCCCTTTGAACTTTGAACTAATCTTTGTAGGTTTGCATGTAACAAATCGAAATCCTATGGAAAATAAACCTTCCCCCTTCGTCGCCAGCATGGGATACGGCCTGATCCTGTCCCTGGCCCTGATTGCTTTTTCACTCGTGCTCTTCCTGCTGGGGCTCCACATGAAACCCGGGGTTAATTACCTCTCATACGTGATCCTCATTGTTGGACTTATTCTCGCCCAGTTGAATTACCGCAACAAACACCTGGGCGGTTATATCACCTATGGCAAAGCGTTCACTGTGGGCTTGCTGACCAGCCTGTGTGTGGCCTTCATCGTAGGTTTTTACACATTTATCTTCTTTAAGTTCATCGACCCGGGCGCCATGGAAGAAACCATGGCCATGACCGAACAGCGAATGATGGACCAGGGAATGTCGGAAGCTGAAATGGAGCAGGGGATGAAGTTTGCGGAAATGTTCCAGACGCCCGGCATGTTTACCTTCTTCGCCTTTTTCGGTAATTTTGTGATCGGCATAGTGATCAGCCTGGTGACCTCGATTTTCGTTAAAAAAGAAGACCAGGGATTTGGTCAGCCGATCGCCTAACCGATCATTATGGACCTTTCCATCGTCATACCCCTGTTCAATGAAGATGAATCCCTGGGGGAACTGCACCAGTGGATCGTCGCCACCGTCAGCAAAGCGGGAATCAATACGGAGATCATTTTTGTGGATGACGGCAGCAAGGACCGCTCCTGGGCGGTGATCGAAGAGTTATGCCGGGAGAATCCCCATGTGAAAGGGATCCGCTTCCGGAGAAACTACGGCAAATCGGCGGCGCTCAACAGCGGCTTCCGTGCCGCCGAAGGCAAGGTCGTCATCACCATGGACGCTGACCTTCAGGACTCCCCGGAGGAAATTCCCGGACTGTACCAGATGATCACCGAAGAAGGATACGACCTGGTCTCGGGATGGAAAAAACGCCGCCACGACCCGGTCTCCAAGACGCTTCCCTCGAAGTTCTTTAACTGGGTGACCCGCAGGACTTCCGGCATTAAACTGCATGATTTTAACTGCGGGCTGAAAGCCTACCGGTCCGATGTGGTCAAAAGCATCGAGGTGTATGGGGAAATGCACCGCTATATCCCTGTTATCGCCAATTACGCGGGTTTTACCCGGATCGGCGAGAAAGTGGTGGCCCACCAGAGCCGGAAGTACGGAGTGACCAAATTCGGCCTCGACCGGTTCTTCAAAGGCTATCTCGACCTGCTGAGCATCACCTTTGTTTCCCGCTTCGGCCGCCGCCCGATGCACCTGTTTGGCATGATCGGCACCCTGATGTTCTTCCTGGGCTTTCTGGCCGCCGCCTGGATCGGCGCGCAAAAACTGTATTACCTGCACCACGGCATCAAAGCCATCCTGGTGACCGACAGCCCGTATTTTTATCTCTCGCTCACCCTGATGATCATCGGCAGCCAGTTGTTCCTGGCGGGATTTCTCGCGGAACTGGTATCCCGGATGTCGTCGGAAAGGAACCGGTACCAGATTTCCAAAACAATAAATGTTAAAGAGTTAGATTATCAGAATTAGTATAAAATGAAAGTACACTTAGTTTCAGGCGGATGCGGGTTTGTCGGGCGGAATATGACCAGGCGCCTGCTCAAAACCACAAACGATCTTGTTTTTATCATAGATGACCTTTCTATCGGCACTCATCCATCGACCTGGCTGGAGAATTTCACCTCCAGGATGCACAAGGATGTGGAGATCATAGGTCAGGACGAACGGCTGTATTTCTGGAAGGGCGATTTCCGCAATTTCCTGTTTAAATTCCGGGAAAACCCCCGCTTTGTGCAGGAAACCTATGGGCTGGACTTCGAGCGCTTCTCCGACGTGTTCCATTTCGCGGCCATCGTCGGGGGGCGGCTGAAGATCGAGGGCGACCCGATGGCCGTGGCGCTCGACCTGTCGATCGACGCCGAATTCTTCTACTGGGTCTGCCGGCACAAACCCGACAGGGTGTTGTATCCCAGCTCCAGCGCAGCCTATCCGACCAGCCTGCAGTCGGAAAGCTTTGCCATCGACCTGAAAGAGGGTGACATCGACTTCAAGAAGAACCTGGGCACGCCCGACATGACCTACGGCTGGTCGAAACTGACCGGGGAATTCCTGGCCCAGATCGCTGCGCAATATTACGGAGTATCCGTGGTCTGCATCCGTCCGTTCAGCGGCTACGGGGAAGACCAGGATCTTTCCTATCCCGTGCCGGCCATCGCCGCCCGCGCTGCCCGGCGCGAAGATCCTTTCGAGGTCTGGGGTTCGGGAAAACAGGGCCGGGACTTCGTCCACATCGACGACATTCTCGACCTGATCTTCATCCTCATGGACAATATTAAAGACGGATCCGGGTGGAACATCGGCTCCGGAAAACTGACCTCCTTCCTGGAACTCATCGACCTGTTCTGTGACATCGCCGGCTACAAGGCTACGATAAAACCCTTGCTGGATAAGCCGGTGGGCGTGCATTCCCGTTACTGCAACATGGACCAGATCCGGTCGCGCTTCGGCTGGGAACCCAAAATTTCGCTTCGCGAAGGCATGACCCGGGTGTACGACGCCGCGGTGGAACGACTGAAAAAAGAAGGCAAACTCTGACCAGGCCGGATCATGGACAGGATCGTCGTATTCGGCCCCGGGCCAAAATTCAAGGGAGGGATCGCCAACTACAACACCTCCCTGGCCAAAGCGCTCGATAAAATGGGCGAGGCCGAGATCCATATCGTTTCCTGGACGCAACAATACCCGGCCATTATCCCGCGCGATTTTATCGACCGCAGCAGCAAGGCCGACCTGCTGGAAGGGACGAATATCCGGGTACATTACATGACCAACTACAACAACCCGGCCACCTGGAACCGCACCGTAAAACTGATCCGCAGCCTCGCCCCGAAGATGGTCATCTTCCAGTGGGCCATCGCCATCCAGGGGCTGCCGCTTGGCTACATCGCCAGGAAGCTGGCAAAGGTCAAAGGGATCGAAGTGGTCTTCGACCTTCATTTCGTCATTCAGAAGGAAGGCAGCAAGATCGACAGGAACTTCACCAAAATGGGCATCAGGCATGCTGATTCTTATGTCGTGCATGCGCTGAAGACCTTCAATGAACTCAGGCAGATCTTTCCGAAACGGAATTTCCGCATGGTGGAGCCCGGCCGGCCTGCCCAGGGTGAAGGCACTCGGGTGGTGAAACTGTACCATCCCGTGTACGACATGTTCAAACCCGACCCGGCTTTTGACGTGGAAAAAGTGAAAAAGGAACTGAACCTGCGAAAGCACGTTTTTCTATTCTTCGGGTTCATAAGGAAATACAAAGGATTGCACAATGTTATCGAAGCGTTTGCCAGGGTAGCGGCGCAACGCGATGATGTTTCCCTGCTGATCGTAGGCGAATCGTTCTGGCAGACGCTGGATACGAAAAAGTTGTCCACCCGAGTGAAAAACGCCGTTTTTGGCGTGGCCAAATCGATCTTCCTCCGCAAGCAGGACGATGAACGCGCGTACCGTCCGCTGGAACTGGTTGATCATCTGGGCATCCGCGACCGGGTTACGGTGGTCAACGATTTTGTGCCCAATGAAGCGGTGCATAAATATTTCCAGGTGAGCGACGCCATCATGCTGTTCTACCTGACGGCCACGCCGAGCGGTGTGGAATCGGTGGGCTATAATTTTAAGATGCCGGCCCTGGCCACACGGGTCGGGCATTTTCCGGAAACGGTCAAAGACGGGTATAACGGGTACCTGGCTGAGCCGGGCGACATTGATTCCATGGCCCGGGTGATGATCCGGTCCATCGAATCGCCCATCGACCGGGAAAATGTGGCCGAAACTTCCCGCGAAATGAGCTGGCAGAATTACGCGAAAGCCATACTGTACGAAAGATGATCATACGCAGCAAAGCACCGTTGCGGCTGGGACTGGCCGGCGGGGGCACGGATGTGACGCCCTACTCCGACCTTTATGGCGGCGCCACTTTGAACGCCACCATTTCCATGTACGCATACGCCACCATCATACCTGCTGCTAAGAACAGGATCGTGATCCGCTCGATTGATAAGGGAGAATACTTTGAGACCCGGTCGGCGAAGCACATCCCCCTCGACGGAAAACTGGAACTGGTGAAAGGCATCTGCAACCGCATCCTGCGCGATTTTGCAAGTGAGCCCCTGGCCTTCGAGCTGTCAACTTTTGTCGATGCACCGGCGGGATCAGGGCTCGGGACCTCTTCAACACTGGTGGTGGCCGTCCTCGGCGCTTTTGCCGAATGGCTGAAGATCCCGCTGGGCGAGTATGACCTGGCGCGCCTGGCCTATGAGATCGAGCGAAAAGACCTCCAGATGGCCGGCGGGAAGCAGGACCAGTATGCCGCGACTTTTGGCGGGGTGAACTTTATGGAATTTTTTGCTGATGATAAAGTGATCGTCAACCCGCTGCGGGTTAAAAGCACCTACCTGAACGAGTTATCCCACAACCTGGTGCTCTACAATACCCGTACCAGCCGCGTATCCTCCGCCATCATCGAACGCCAGGCAAAACATATTGCCGACAGCAGGGCGAAATATATCGAGGCCACGCACAAGCTCAAGGAGCAGGCGATCCGGATGAAAGAGGTGATCCTCAAAGGGGATATAGACCAGATCGGCGAGGTGCTCGATTATGGATGGACCTACAAGAAACAGATCGCATCGGGCATCACCAACCAGACCATCGACAATATTTACGATGCGGCCAAGGCGGCCGGGGCCACCGGCGGCAAGATCTCGGGCGCCGGCGGGGGTGGGTTCATGATCTTCTACTGCCCGAGCAATACCCGGTACCGGGTGATTGAAGCATTGCGGAAATTCGGCGGCACCAGCCACCGGTATGAGTTTACCACCGAAGGGGTGACGGCGTGGAGCATATAATAGTGTTGAGGTTTAAGGTTTAAGTTTTAAGTTTGATTTTTCGATGTAGGGACTTTTTCTCATTTTTCTAATTTAATAATATGTCAGAAGGGCGTTTTGATAATCCGGTTGTGGCGGCGATGGCCGGGCTGAAGGATTTTTTTTCGAAGCAGGAACTGGCGGATAAGCTGACACAGCAGGACCGTTTTGACGGAAAGACCTGCCTGGTCACGGGAGCCAACAGCGGCCTGGGTTTTGCCGTGGCGGCGGAAATGGCGCGGCGCGGCGGGCATGTGATCATGGCCTGCCGCCGGGAAATTCCTGAGGCCGGGGAAAAGATCAAATCTCTCACCGGTTCGCAACAGGTGGAGATGCGCTACCTCGACCTGAGCAAGATCGATACCATCCACAAATTTTGCGAAGGTTTGAAGAAGGATGGCATCCGGATCGATATCGCCGTGCTGAATGCCGGGGTGGCGCTTCCAAACGCGCGCAAAACGGAGTCCGGGCTGGAAGAGATGTTCCTGGTCAACTACCTTTCCAACGTAATTCTGACCAACCTGCTGATGACCTCCGGGGTGATCGACATCTCGGGCAACCACCGCGATTTCCTGCCCCGGGTGATCTTCATCTCATCCGATTCGCACCAGGGGGCTTCGCATGTGGATTATGATGAATTCGGAACATATTATGAATACGGCCCTTCCAAAGGGATCTCCAATTACAGCTATTTCAAGCTCGTCCTGAATACGTACGCCACCGAATTGTCCCGGCGGGTGAATGCCAGTGGGATCACAGCCGGGATCCATGCTATGTGCCCGGGCCCGGTCCATTCAAACATCATCAAGGAAGCGCCTTTTTTGCTCCGGGTTACGCTCAAAAGCATCTTCAGCGTAATCTTCCGCTCTCCGGCCAAAGCGGCCCTCCCGGTAGTGTATATGGCTATTTCAAAAGATTATGAAGGAAAGTCCAATGAGTACCTGCATATGTTCCGCATTAAAAAAATGGACCCGAAAGTCTATATCCCGGAAGAGGGAGCCAAACTCTGGGACCGTTCCGTTGAGCTCTGGAAATCGGTTGACTCCGCAGCAGTGACGATATAAACTCAAAGAGAAAAGCATGCGCATCTTTTTCATCATCCTGATGTCGGCTGTGTCTTTCCTGGTTCAGGCCCAGCCAGATCCGGGATGCCTGACGACCGATCTGGGCCGGGGCTCCTGGGAATTCCGGAAGGAAGGAAGCCAGTTGTGGATGCCGGCTTCGGTCCCCGGCAGTGTCCACACCGACCTGATGAACAACTTTCTGATCCCAGATCCTTATGAGCGGGTGAATGAACGGGACGTCCAATGGATCGACAAAGCCGACTGGATTTACCGGACAAATTTCCAGGTTGAATCGTCTGTGCTGGCCAAAAGAAACATAGAGTTGATCTTTGAAGGGATAGACACCTATGCCGACGTTTTTCTGAATGAACGGTTGATCCTGCAAACCGATAATATGTTCCGGACCTGGCGGGTTGATGTGAAGAATGTTTTAAGGGAAGGCGGAAATGAACTGTTGGTGGTCCTTAAATCTCCAACCATGACAGGGCTGGAGCAACTGAAGGAGTTCGGTTTTCAGCTCGCCGCCGACAATGACCAGTCGGAGGCCGGTGGGATGGGCCCGGACCGTGTCAGCCCGTATGTGCGAAAAGCGCCCTATCACTTTGGCTGGGACTGGGGCCCCAGGCTGGTGACCAGTGGGATCTGGCTCCCGGTGAAGCTGCTGGCCTGGGATGGAGCGAAGCTTGAAAATGTCTGGGTTAAGACGCTGGAAATTAACAATGGAGGAGCAATCATTGAGGTCAATACAACCCTGAAAACAGACCAGGCTGGCCAGAAAGGGTATTCCATTTATATTGACAATACACCGGTCGCTTCCGGAATATGGGATTTGGAATCTGGGATTGCAGAACTCAAGACGGAAATTACCCTGAGAGATATCCGCCTTTGGTGGCCCAATGGAATGGGTGAACAGAATCTGTTTTCACTCCGGGTCGAAATCTTCAATAAGGGACTTCATTTCGATCAGAAAGAAGTGGTATTTGGACTGCGCACTGCCGAGCTGGTTCGTGAGCCTGATCCGGCAGGGGATGGGGAGAGTTTTTATTTCCGGGTGAACGGGGTTCCGGTATTTGCCAAAGGGGCCAATTACATTCCGAACGATGTGTTCCTGGACCGGGTCAGCCCGGAAAAATACGAATTTATCATCAGGTCGGCTTCGGAAGCGAATATGAACATGTTGCGGGTGTGGGGCGGCGGGATTTATGAACAGGATATATTCTATGACCTCTGCGACCGCTACGGGATCATGGTATGGCAGGATTTTATGTTTGCCTGCGCCATGTACCCGGGCAACGACGAATTCCTGGAGAATGTCCGGATCGAGGCCGAAGAGAACGTCAAGCGGCTGCGGAATCATCCCTGCATTGTGCTGTGGTGCGGCAACAACGAGATAGAAGCCGCCTGGGGGCCATACGACGAAAACCGGGGCTGGGGCTGGAAGCAGCGCTACGATGCGCAGCAGCGGGAGATCATCTGGAAAGCATATGACACCCTCTTTCATCAGATATTGCCCAGCGTGGTGGACCGGTTTGATCCGCAGCGGCCCTACTGGCATTCCTCCCCCTCGGCGGGCATGGGGAAGCTGGCAGGATACGAGGGCAATTCAGGGGATGTGCACTACTGGGGAGTCTGGCATGGCCAGCATCCTTTCAGCGATTTCCGGAAATACCGGGCGCGATTTATGAGCGAATACGGCTTTCAATCGTTCCCCGAGTACAGCACCGTAAAAAAATACGCTCCCTTGACTGAGGATCAGAATATAGAATCAGAGGTGATGATGGCGCACCAGCGCAGCGGTATCGGCAATCTGCGCATACGGCAGTATATGGAATCCGATTACCAGGTCCCAGAGGATTTTGAACAGTTGCTGTATGTGGGCCAGTTGCTCCAGGCCGACGCCATCCGGACGGCCATCGAATCCCACCGGGGCGATATGCCATTTTGCATGGGATCGCTCTACTGGCAGCTGAACGATGTGTGGCCGGTAGCTTCCTGGTCGTCCATCGACTATTTCGGCCGCTGGAAAGCGCTGCACTACGCCGTCAGGGAGGCGTTCAAGCCGGCCGCCCTGCTGGTCACCCATAACGACAGCACGGTGAATATCAACATCGTATCCGATCTTTCCTGGAACCGGCTGGTTACCCTTGAGGTAAAGATCAGGGACTTTTCAGGAAATAGCTTGTGGACAGGGAGTTATGACCACGAGATGACATCTCGTTGCATAACTCATTCATTATCAATACCAATTTCCGATGTGATTTCTAAATGGGACCGGACATCTATCGTATTGGAAACCAGATTGATAGATGAAGGATCGGTAATTGATATGGATTACCATTATCTTGTCCTGCCGAAAGACTTGAAATTAATGGAACCGGGTATTGGTCTTGAATATTACGAGGAAGCCGATAAGTATGTCGTCTTGCTGCGCAGTTCGTTCCTGGCAAAAAACATCTTCCTTTCCGCAGAAGGTTTTCAGGGGCAGTTCAGTGACAATTTCTTCGACCTCATGCCGGGAGCCGAACGGGCGGTAACCTTTCCAAAGGAATCAACACTGGAAAATTTCAAAGAATCCTTCCGGATAATGCACCTGCAGATGACCATGAAGTAGTTTGCCAATGTCGGTCATCAAGTTAAACGGATGAGTAATCCTGAGACAATATCGCCCGCTGAATTTCTGGCACTATCCAGGCAATGGCCGGTTATTGACGTCCGTTCGCCCTCGGAGTACCGGCAGGGCCATATTCCCGGCGCAGTAAGCATCCCCTTGTTCGATGACCCGGAGCGGGCAATCGTCGGGACTACTTATACAAGGCAGGGCCATGATGATGCCGTCAGGCGGGGTCTGGAGCTGGTTGGGCACAAGCTGGCGGGATTTGTGAAACAGGCGGGCGAGTCAGGAGTAAGGAACCATGCATTGGTGCATTGCTGGCGCGGCGGTATGCGCAGTGAAGCCATGGCCTGGCTGTTTCGGTTTACAGGCATTCAAACCCGGGTTCTGAAAGGAGGATACAAAGCGTACCGGAGGCACATCCGTGCTTCATTCGAAAGCGGGCCGCCATTGAAGATTCTGGGGGGTATGACCGGCAGCGGCAAGACCGAGGTGCTTCAGGAAATGGCAGCCCTGGGCGGCCGGGTCATCGACCTGGAAGCGCTGGCATCTCATAAAGGGTCCGCATTTGGTGGGCTGGGACAGGCAGGACAACCCACCACCGAGCAGTTTGAAAACGACCTGGCCCGGCAATGGATGGAATTTACGGGGGATGAATCCGTCTGGGTGGAAGATGAAAGCCTGAACATCGGCAGGGTGGTGATCCCTGGGGCCTTCTTCCAGAAAATGAAGAATGCCCCGTTGTTATATATGGATGTTGCTTTTGCGCAGCGGGTGGAACGGCTGGTCAGGGATTATGGCCATTATGACTCCACCGAGCTGGCCCGATTGATCCAAAAGATCAGCCGCCGGATGGGAGGCGACCTGGCGGGGCAGGCGCTTCAGTCGCTGGAATCCGGCGATCTCAGGCAGGCGATTGCCATCGTACTCAGCTACTATGACAAAACGTACCGTTATTCGCTGGAACAGCGCGTCAATAAAGCCATTCAATATTTGGGCGCTGATGAATCGCGCAGCGTAAGCGAATGGGCTGTTCTTCTTAAAACAACCCGATGAAGAAATAGATTCCGGCGACAATGGAGTAAACCAGTTTCATGAAGGTGCCGGCGAGGAATCCAATGAATGAGCCAAAGGCTGATCTTAAGGCTATATCGGAGTTTTTTCCCGCCATCAGTTCCCCGATATAAGCCCCGGCGAACGGCCCCAGGATAATGCCCAGCAGTCCGAACGGCCCGATGACGATACCCAGGAATGGAAGCACAAAGACGCCGATAATCAGCCCGATGGTGCTGCCCCGGACCCCCTGTTTCGACCCGCCGAATTTTTTTGTTCCATAAATGGGGATGAAATAATCCATCAATGTGACTGCCGCCATGATCAGGCCCATGATGATCAGGAAATTCTCTGAAAACGGCGGGCTTTTGGTGAACTGAAGCAGGACCAGCGCAATGAAGCTCAGCGGCGGCCCGGGCAGGCCCGGTACGATCGCGCCTATGGCGCCAAGCAAAACCAGAATGATACCTATAGCTATGAACAGCCAGTCCATTGCAGATGTTTCCTCAAAGATAATATAAAAGCGAAACAGGCGCCGGGCCTTTCCGATGGCTGGCGCCTGTCTGCCCGATTCTGGATTTGTTCAGATATTACTTACTGCTGGGGAAAGTGTAAGTTATCCCGATACCGAGCGTTTCCTTGATCTGGAGATGCCGGTTGGGCTTGGCTTCGATCTTAACGGCGCCACTGTAGTTTTCGAATGTAATGACAGGCTGCCCCGGGAAGTAGACAAAGTGCAAGAATAAGTTAACAGCAAAATATTTGGCGAACTGGTAATTCAGGAAGTTCTCCCAGCTGACGTCCATATCATAGGGTTCCAGCTCATTGCCAACCACTTGATCGCGGTTCAGGAAGGTGTACATGATATTCAGACGGGATTCAAAATTGAGATTTTTTGCCAGGTCTTTTTTCATGTAGGCTTCCATAAAGGGTCCAAGATACAGCAGGCTGTTCTCACCCTCTTGCAGGAGCATCCCACTGGTATCATATTCCGCGGGCTTAACTCCGAAAGCGCCCACGTTGGCCAGATCCTGGTCGAGCACAAAGGTCCACCTGGCGGTAACAGGCGATAGCATCAGGTAGAACCATTCCACCGGCTGGTATCGCAAGGCTGGTGATAGCGTGACATATCCGGGAGCCATGAAGCGGGAGATCCGGATGGTATCGTTATCTTTATCATAACCATTGGCAAACTGCGATTTAAAACTGGCATATCCGGTGAACGCCCAATGCCTGGAGAGGTCATAACCCACCACCGAGATGAATTCGATCAGGTCTTCGTTTTTCTTGAGGGATTCATCTTCATTTTTGATCATCCCGTATTTCAGGTTCAGGTTGTTGTTCCAGGATAATTTGTTCTTTTTGTAATCTGCGGTATACTTTCCCAGAGCACTGAACGCTACCGAGTTCACCCCACCAGCCGTCCAGTTGCTGAACGATGCCTGGTTCAGGTTCAACCCGGTGATCCCGGTCCATTTCCAGTGTTTAACGGTATCTTGTCCCAGCATCACTGCCGGCACGAATAGAATAATAAACAGTAGAGATTTTTTCATGGTTTTAAAATTATTACAGTTAATATAATTCAAAATGCAAAACTCAAAATTCAAAATTCTTTATGCTTTACTTGCTGGTTCTCCTGACGCCCGGTGGCGGTTTTAGCCAGGAGTCGAGCCATTTGAAGAAGGTTCTTTGCCAGAGTATCCCGTTTTGCGGGCTGAGTACCCAGTGGTTTTCATCCGGGAAATAGATCATCTGTGAGGGCACGCTCAACAACTGTGCGGCATTGAACGCCATCATGCCCTGAGTGGCCACAACACGGTAATCCAGTTCCCCGTGGCTGATGAGTATGGGGGTGTTCCAGTTGGTGACAAAATGATGCGGTGAGTTGGCATAGCTTTTACGGGCCACGGGGTTATCTTTTTCCCATGGCGCGCCGCCCAGGTCCCAGTTCGGGAACCATTGCTCCTCGGTTTCCAGGTAGGCGCTTTCCAGGTTGAACATCCCATCATGTGCGACAAAAGCACGGAACCGCCGCTCATGATTGCCGGCGAGCCAGAACACGGAGTATCCGCCATAGCTGGCGCCGACGGCGCCCATGTATTCATCATCCACAAAAGGTTCTTTGGATACTTCATCGATGGCGGTAAGAAGATCTCTCATGTTCTGACCGCTGTAATCGCCGCTGATCTGTTCCTTCCACTCCTGGCCGAAGCCCGGTACCCCGCGACGGTTCGGAGCCACGACGATGTAATCATTGGCGGCCATGATCTGGAAGTTCCAGCGGTACGACCAATACTGGCTCAGTGCGTTTTGCGGTCCGCCCTGGCAATACAGCAGCGCGGAGTACAGCTTTCTCTGATCGAAATGCGGCGGGTAGATGACCCAGGTGAGCATTTTTTTGCCGTCGGTAGTCGTGATCCATCTTTTTTCCACGCTGCCCAGGGTCAGTTGTTCCAGGATCTCTTTGTTGGTGAAGGTGAGCTGGGTATCCTTGCCGCCGCCGGCAGGTACGGAATAGATTTCCGTGGGCATGACCATCGACATCTTCGTTGCAACCAGTACATCTCCCGCGGGTTGAACTGCCGTGTAATCGTGGATTCCGTTGGTAATCTGGGTAACCTTGCCATCAAGCTTCAGGTTGAAAATCTCCTTGGATCCGTACCAGTAGGCGAGGTAGAAAAGCGACTGGCTGTCGTCGGCCCAGGTTAGATGCTCGGCGTCATGATCAATGTACTGGGTGTAATTGGTTTTGGAATTTCTTTCCAGATTGAAGATGAATATATCGTTCTTATCCGCCTCATACCCATCCCTGGCCATGCTGGTCCAGGCCAGGTTTTTGCCGTCGGGAGAATAAACCGGCTGCATATCATAACCCATCATTCCCCGGGTGAAATTGACCGTCTGTTTGGTCGCAAAGTCGTAAATAAATATATCAGAATTTGTGGAGATGGCGAAGGCCTTGCTTTCCTTTTTCTTGCAGGAGTATGCCAGGCTCTTGCCGCTGGGGTGCCAGTCCATCTGCTCCATTCCCCAGAATGGGCGGAGCGGGAAATCCCACGGTTCGCCTTCCATGAGGTCCTTGTGATTGCTGACCTTGTTCCCGTCAAAATCGGCGATAAAAAGGTGGCTGTATGCCTCCTTCCATTGATCCTTGGTCCGCCAGGAATCCCAGTGACGGAACATCATGCGGTTGATCACCTTGCCCTGGGCCAGGGGAATGCTGTCATACAGGCCCATGATGTCTCTTTCCTCCAGGAACACCTCAGCGGAGAAGGCTACTTTGGAGCCGTCCGGGCTGAATTTAAACCCGTCGACACTGCCGGGAAGATCGCTGATCTGCCGCTTGCCCGAACCGTCGGGATTCATCTCCCATATCTGCCGGCTGCCTCCGGCATTGCTGAGATAAGCGATTTTCTTACCTCCGGGCATCCAGACGTAATTGCCTTCATTCTGGGGCGTTCGGGTGAGCTGCTTCAGGTCAGTTCCGTCGACATTCATGACATAGAGGTCGCGGTTGCTTTTGTTCAGGGCGATGTCAAAATAGGTGACGCTGAATAAAACCTGTTTGCGGTCGGGTGAGACAACGATTTCGCCAACACGGCCCAGCGACCATAGGACCTCGGGCGTCATGCGGTCGGTCGTCAGCTTGAGTTCTTTTTTTCCGATGATGGGTTGCTCTTTCGTTACGGGCTCCTGGCAGGAAACGATGATCAATACGAGTAAAACGGGCAGTAACCTGGTTATGTTCATGGTATGATTCATTTAATTCGTGCAAAAATAAAAATTAATCCGACTGGGCCGGCAGGGCGTGGGTTCGGAACCCAGTCCATCATACTGCAAAACACTGGATTATTCTTTCAAAGCCTGCATGTCAATCATCAGCCGGGCCAGGATAGAATCCCAGATATAGTTGGGCGGGCAGTTCAGGACCTCATTGTCGGGACTGTAACTTTCCCAGAAGTTATGATTTTTCCGAAGCTGCAACCCGGCGGCCTGTAACATTTTCCGCCCCAGTTCCCGGGCCAGGTCATGATAGCCGTACCTGACCAGGCCGTCGAAGACCATATAGTCCCAGAGCAGCCATACCGGCCCGTTCCATTTGCAGCAATAGTCAACCTCAGCGCTGTACCAGGGGTCTGTGGCCGAAAGGGTAGGCACTCCGTACTTTCTCCAGAAACGGGTGGTGTCGGTCAGGTGCGCAACCAGGATTTCTGCCCTTTCCATTGACACCGCTTCTGCCCAGAGGGGAAGAAAGCCGATAATCTCCTGCCGCCGCAGGTCCCGTGTAAGGAATAGAAAACTATGGTCCTGTTTATTTATTGAGTAGAAGAATTTGCTCTCTTCATCCCACATGCGTTCGTTAATGAGCACAGACAGATCATCTGCCATCTTTTTCCATTTTTCCGACTCCTCAGTCTTGTTCAACAGGCTGGCCATTTCTGCCAGGCTGCGCAGCTCCCTGACCATCATCAGGCTGAGGTCCAGGCATTCCAGTTCATCGGAAATATCTTCCTTATCAACATCCAGGTAACGCTCTTTGGAAACCTGGAAAACAGCGTTATACCAGTCTCGTACGTTTTCGATGATCCCGTACGGCCCCCATTCGAAGGTGCCATCCTGGTCCGTATCCCTGTTTTGGATCAGCCAGTTGGTATAACGGCTACCGCTTTTATAGGCATCCATGAGGAAATCCTGGTCCTGGCTCACCTTGTAAATCTCCAGGTTGATCCAGTTGTAAAAGGGCGCCGAAGTAGTCGGCATTCCTTTATGAGGATAGGTTTGTGGTCCGCGCGGTCCATGACGGTAGGCGATCAGTCCGTCATCCGCCTGCTGTTCCATGTAAACCCGTTGTGAATTTTGGGCAGATAAAGGGTCCAGATAAGCATAGGCCAGCATGCTGAGGGATTCGTGCAGCACCTGGTGCCCATGTCCCCAGCCCCAGAGGGGTTCGCGGGAAAAGACGTAATAATTGTAACTGGTTTCGCCCGAGGGGGGCAGCATGCAGCCGCGCGCCAGGTTGAAGGCCGACAGGTACATCATTTTGTAGCCGGGTTCATCAAAGTCGATCCTGGGTATGCCGGCGAAGAGTTCCACATTGCGGTCGATATATTTCCGGAGAGATTGTCCGCGCAATGAATCAATCTGTTGAAACAACAGACCTTGATCTTCGTCCTCTGCTGCGATACCCCTGAAGTACCGGATGTTTGCCTGTTCACCGGGTTGAAGGATATATTTTCCGTGCAGGGAAACGAAGTCGACAGGCCCTGCATCCCTCCGGTTGAGCGAGTCGGAACGGTTTTCTGAATAAAAATCCGTCTTGATCTGGTTGTAGAATTCTTTCATGCCGCCGGGATACCCACCATGAGAATAGTAAGGGAATGCCCCGCAGAAAATATCGCTGAACTGTGTTGGATAAGGGTATCTTTCCGGGAGGTTGCTGATCAGGCGTTTCCTGGTCTCGTAATGGCTCAGGCTGATGTAGTTGGAGTGTTCAGAAAAACCATCGATCCTCATGGAGTCCGCTCCTTCAAATACCGGGTAGACATTTATTTCCAATGCTTTCGCAGCAGTATTGGTCAGATGGATATCGACCAGGGCGATGGTCGAACTGTACACAAAGAAGATTTCTTCGACCGCCAGGCCCGGCCAGGGCTGGTAAGAAAGCAGGGCCATATCCGGGAATGAAGCGATGACCACAGGAGCCTGGTGATATTCGCCAACGCGGTTTACGACCACCCCGTTCACCTCCCACATCGTAAATATCCGGCCACCATGTTCGCTTCCGTAAAAGACAGGATTGCAGGGGTCGTCGTACGTCATTTTATATCCCTTATCGCCATATAACCTGGATCTTTCAACAGAGGCAGTATATGTTGTATAAAGCGGTTCATTTGCTCTGGCATTTATTACCAGGTATTCATCGGCGACCCGGTACGTCTGGGCATGAGAAAAAGGAATGAGTAGGGTAAGGAAGAGCAGAATGATAATTCTTGTCATGTTCTGTGCTTGGTGGCTGTTTTGATCCAGTCGTTCTTGAGCAGCCCGTAGACCTCCAGGTCAATGTACCGGTTGGCGAGCCGTTCTCCGCTGTGTTCTATGCCTTCGAACTGAAAGCCGAGTTTTTCCGCGATGCGGCAGCTGGGGGCATTGCCAACGCCGGCTTTAAGCTGCAGCCTGTTGAGCCCCATGTGCCTGAAGGCGGAGTAGATCAAGGTGCGGCAGGCCCGGGTCATCACGCCTTTATGTTCGAAATCGGGAGCAAGCCAGTAGCCGAGTTCCGCTTTCCGGTTCCAGGCATCGATTTCTTTCAGGGCGATCAGGCCGGCGAATTCACCGCAACATCGGATTTCATAAACGATATCCCGTTTTGGCATCTGCGTGTTTAGCACCGAGCGGATGAATAACTCCGTATCAGTTGGTTTCCAGGTATGATCCACAAAAGGCAGCCAGGTTCTGAGGGCGTGACGGTTCCGGTCAATGACCCCGAAAATTTCTGCGGCAGACTCAAGCCGCAGCATGTGCAATGCCAGGCTTTCATCAATGATCAACTCCTGTTTGGCCTCGGGAAGGTGGATCATTTGTTTTTCTGATATTCTTCGATGAGGCGGAGGGCCTCTTTCTCATGGTTTTCGACGACAAAAACCAGCCCGGCGTCTTCCGGGGCGCCGGAAGCCCATCCTGCGGCCATACTTTCTTCCAGCGTGTTGCGCACCATGGCGCCGATTCCATTTTCTTCCAGCAGGCTCCGGATGTACGACGCCTCGATGAACGACCCGGTAAATACCATTTTCAGACCATCTTTTTCTTCCATGGCTTGAGGATTAAGTTAGTGTTAAACAAATTTAGCCAAAGCCCCGGTGAATTCCAAGCTCAGGAAGAACTTTTTTCGGCGGCCTGCGAACGGTTCAGGTTGATGATCGCGAGTACCATAACCGAAGCGCTGATCCATTGGATCCAGGTCAGGCGCGCGTCATTGAAGAGATAATCGAAGATAATGGTGGAGATGGGGAAAAACAGTTCGCACATGATGGCGATGGTGGCTTTCACCCGGTTCAGGCCATAGTAATAAAGAAAGATGGCCCCGCTGCCTGTTGTGAAGGCGATGATGAGGAAAACGATCCAGTTAGTTCGCGTCACTTCGTGAAAATGCCCGGTCTTTTGGGCGATGATCACATACAGGAGCATGATCAGCGTAGTGAACCCATAGCGATAGAACGTCGCGGTGGTGAATTCGTATTTTCTGAGGATCATTTTGCTGAACACGGTGGAACTGCCGAAAGAGAAAGCGGCCAGCAGCGCATACATGGCGGATAGCGCGGTTTTCGATCCGGTCTGCAGGTCCGGAGCGCCGAATCCGAACGTCATGAAGTAACCGCCCAGCAACGCGACGGAGGCCCAGAGCATGTAATTCCGGTTCAACCGTTCCTTCAGAATGAGTGCGGCAAGGGCAATGGCGAATACCGGTTGCAGTTTTTGCAGCAGCACCACAATGCTCAGTTCTTTGAAATTGATCAGGAACAGCGCTTTGACGATCGAAAGGGTCCCGATGGCGCCGCCGAACAACGCGACCAGCAATATGACTGCAAAGTCGCGCCGGCTAAACACACGCAGATACCGGTACTGTCTTGACAGGAAGGTGTGCATCAGCAGAAACGGCAAAGCGTGCAGGATAAAGACCACGAATCCGACATCCAGGTTGTACAGCCTCGGGGTGAGCACCACTCCGTCGAGCCCCCACATGGTGGCCGCAACGCTGATGGCCGCTGCGCCGATGATGATGGATTTGTTTTTTGTCATTCAGCAGTGAATGGAGCGGCAAAGGTCGGAAAAAAAGCAACAGGGACTCCGTCCCTTTTTAAAGGGACGGAGTCCCTCTGGGATCTGATTTGTAAGTAATTATTTTACAGTACTTTGTTTGACGGGGACGGAGTCCCTGACTTATGGGACGGAGTCCCTGTGAGCAATTTGCGATCAGAGCCTGATCAGCTTTGACTTCCATTTCCTTCCTGCAATATCCACTTCAACAAAATACATCCCTGAAGGCCATTCGCGACAACTGACCCGGATTTGGTGTTCCGGAATATGTAATTTTTTATAGTAAATGAAATGCCCATCAACGTCTGTTATAGCTATCCCGTCTATTCCGCTATTATTAGGAGCCAGAATGTTGAAATAGCCCGCCGATGGATTGGGATATATGATCAAAGCAGATTCCTTTTCCAGGTTTTCCCTATGACCCAGCCCGCCATCGGTGTTGTAAAAGATATAATTGCCCTTGTTGCTGTCCCAGTTGGTGATCACCATATCGGGATAAGGACTGTAAATGTAATTAACCGCTACTACATCTCCCGCAAAGAGCGGCTGGTGGAAGGCCAGCCAGGGTTTTCCGGGAATGTGGCTGTATAGCGCCGGGGAGACTTGTTCTTCGTTAATGTAAACACTGATTATCCGGTCAACCACGTCCCCGCTCAGGATAATGATGTTCGTGCTGTCATGATCCGGGCCGATAACCCAGGATTCATCCGTGAACCACTCGTCCTCCCGCCCAAGATCAGCCAGTAGAATGGTTTCCACAACAGAACTTGTCGCTGAAGTGTACGGAGGATCCATCTGAAACCCGGTCCCGTCGCCAAATGCGATCTTCACCGGAAGCCACCATCCTCCGTAATAAACATCCAGATTGCCGTTCTGATCGATGTCGTTGAGAATGATGCCCGAGCCATATCCGAACGGATCGGAGTACCAGTTCGCCGCGCCGGAAGCCGGAACAACCCCATCGAAATCATAACGCCGCACCCGTCCGGTGCCACCCAGCTGGCTGTTCTCCGTCATCACCACTACCGCACGATCCAGCTCATAGCCGATATCAACGGAGTTGATGTAATTCTGCAATTCTTCCGACTGCCAGTCGGGCTCATTGTCGATCACCCCGTCCGTTCCGGCGAGGTAGATCATATTCGGGGTGCCCTCACAAACGAAGATTACATCCAAATAGCCGTCCCGGTTGATGTCTCCGAATTCGACGTCCAGCGCGCCCATCTGCACCGACGACTTCCATTCGGCCCCGGGTTGAAAAGTGCCATCCTGATTGATGAAGATCCGGCCCCGGTCCAGGATGGCGCTGTACGGCTCTCCGGCCGCGGCTGCGATATCCAGGTCGCCGTCGCCATCCGCATCACCCAGGGCGCAGCTGAACGTGTAAAAAGGTTCGGACACGAAGGATGGATTACTTTCCAGCTCACTTCCCTGGTTGTAATAGATTTTCAGCTTCCCCGGGCTTGAAAAGCCCTCTTCGCCGATGTAAACCGAAACGACGACATCAATATCCCCGTCGTGGTCCAGATCCCCGCAGGCAAGATGGCCATGATAATCGATATCATCAGATGACCAGCCGGGATTGAGCGGGAAGGTTCCATCCCCCTGGTTGTAATAGACCACGAGGCTTTGCCGGGCCATGTCATTGCCATTGGCCACCACCAGGTCCTTCCACCCGTCCCCGTTAATATCGGCGATCCCCAGGCCGGTCGCCCTGTGGGAATTTGGATCGGACATCCAGTCGGGGGAGGTGTTATAGGGGACCTGTTGAGCCTTGGCCCAGGAAACGTACATCAGCACAATGGTTATCAGGATGAGTCGTTGGATTTTGATGATTGCGGATGCAGGAGCCATGATGAATGACTTTGTATTTACTGAAAACAATGGCTTAAAATTAGCTATTTCCAGTCTCCACGATCAGCTTTTTTCTGATATCCTTGTAGCCGGGCCAGTCGAAATGTTCCAGGAATTCAATCGCTTTTTGGGCGCCGAGCAGGAACAGGCCTTTTTTGTTTTCGTCTTTCATGTTGAAATCAAGCCAGTTATAGCTGTTGTCAGCATTGATGGAACAGATGATATACTGGTAGTCGGGGTGGCGCAGGAAGAAGTCGAAGTCGAAGATGTGGCGCATGGTCCCGATCATGGCGCCGGCAAAGGAGAAGAAACTGTCGGTTTTGTTATACTGATCGCGGAACGAGCTGAGGCGCACGCCAAAGGTTGGAAGCCGTGGTACTTTGCTGGCGTTATGAAATACGTTGATCGGGAAATTGGAGAGGAGCCCGCCGTCGACAAACGCGACTTTCGGCGGGAGTTCTCCCCGGAATTTGACCATTTCCTCCCACCGGGCTTTCGCCGCCGGATCATTCGGGATATCATCCGCGATCACCGGGTAGAAAAATACCGGGATGGACATGGACGCCCTGAGGTAGACGGCCGGATGAACGTTATCCGGATCTCTCCAGTACAACGGGGCCATTTCCGGGAACTGGACCTTTGTTTGCGTGGTGACGTCGGAAGTGATCATGACCAGGCGGGGCTTCAGGTCGCTGGTTGACCGGCCGTCACGGCAGCTGAGCGCGGGCATGAATTGCCGGAATTCCACCAGGTCTTTTGTGGTATGGATCCCGTTCCTGGCCAGATTGCTCTTCACCCATCCTTCAAAATCATTTCCAGGGTTGATACCGAGCTGGTTGTTGATCAGCGAGATGATTCTACGGATCTGGCCGGCGGCCTTCATCCATAGCCACCATTTGGGCCTGCCGTCGATAAACCCCTGGATCAGGCTCTTGATCCCCGGTTCCCCATCGACGAAATCAAACAGGTTCTTATTGACCAGTAAATCCAGGATTTTTGAAGATTTACTGTCAGGAATCTGACCCAGGGAAGCCAGCATCAGGGTGTTGATGGCGCCAGCCGAAGTCCCGGCCAGGCTAAAAAAGCGGATATTGGCCTGCTCTAAAACAAACGTGTACCCGACCAGTGCAATGCCCAGTACCCCGCCGCCCTCCTGGACGAGGTCGACATACTGGTGCCCCTCAGCGTCAGTAACGTCTGAAAATACTTTCCCTGATTGCTTCAGGGCTTCGACCCGAGCCAGAATTTCCGGCATTCCGGGTTGTTCGATAAAATCCTTGATCGTAAGACTTGCCATATCTATAAATAATTTTGAGAAAACGCACGACAAAAAGTTCCAGACATTTGGCCAGGATGGAATTGTAAAGTTAATCCATTTAATACGAAATGGTTATACTCTTATTTTGGTTAAGAAGGTATTTAACATCTTCTTAACACAATTCCGGGCATTCGGGGGAGGAATGAAAGCGTCCCTTGCTCCTGATCATGCTTTTTATTATCATTGTATCTTATATTGATCTTATGGTAGAAAAAGATGTGAAGATGATGAAAAGCGTCGCCCGGATTGAGATCAGGGTGGGTGATATCAATTATGGCGGACATATGGGCAACGACAAATCATTGCTTGTTTTTCATGACGCACGCATCAGGTACCTGAACCATCTTGGGTTTGAAGAGGGCAATATCGGCGGGCCGGGTATCATCATGCGGGATGCGCATGTGGCGTTTCGGAAAGAGGTTTTTCTCGGGGATGTGCTGACCGTGGATATCGGGATCGAGATCCTGAGTCTGACCTCGTTTAATATGCTGTACACGGTCAGGCGGGAAAAAGATGATGCGATCGTCTTCACGGGGAGCACAGGACTGGTCGCCTTCGATTACGAAGCCCGCCGGCCGGTCAGGATCCCGGAAATATTTCTGGACAAAATCAAAGCATGATTCAATGCCTTCAATATGAAAAAGTTACCATTATTAATATTCCTGGTTGTGCATGGTTTCGCTCATGCACAGGTGACGTTTGTAATTCAGTCGCTGCCCTCCTATACGCCTCCTGAGGATTTTATTTACATCGCAGGCAGTTTCAATGGATGGAACCCGGGTGATATCAATTATCGCCTGTCGAAAAACGATCAGGATAAATGGTGGATCACTCTTGCGGCGGGCAGCCAGGGTGCTTCCATTCAGTACAAATTTACACGGGGAAGCTGGGAGACTGTTGAAAAGGGCCCCAACGGGGAAGAGCTCAATAACCGAAACTTTATTTTCGGCAACGGAGATACCGTTAATGTAGTCATCGCCAACTGGAACCAGGGCGGGGGCGGGAGCACTGCTGCGGATAATGTCATCGTCATGGATGAGGATTTTGAGATGCCGCAGTTGGGGCGAAACCGGAGGATCTGGTTGTATCTTCCCCCGGATTATGAAACTTCCGGCAAGGACTATCCGGTGCTGTACATGCACGACGGGCAGAACCTGTTCGATGCGTCGACTTCCTTTGCCGGGGAATGGGAAGTGGATGAGACGCTGAATGAGCTTTTCAGCCTTGGTGAAAATGTTCCCATTGTTATCGGCATTGACAATGGAGGGGAATATCGTACCGGGGAATATACGCCCTGGCCCCACCCGGTTTATGGTGGCGGAGAAGGGGTTTTATACACGGAGTTCATTGTACAAACCTTAAAGCCATACATCGATGCCAATTACCGAACGCTGCCGGAGCGGGAATTTACTGGGATCATGGGCAGTTCTTTGGGGGGATTGGTGTCGCATTACGCGGCGCTGGAATACCCTGAAGTGTTCAGCAAAGCGGGTATCTTCAGCCCGTCGTACTGGTGGTCGGCCAGTGTCTGGCCGTTTACTTCAGGGGCCGAGCACCCGGACGCCATGCGGCTGTACCTGATGTGCGGCGGCTCGGAAAGTCCGGGTACCATCAGCAATATGCTGAACATGCAGGATACCCTGTTTGCCGCCGGGTTACAGGCGGAAGAGGTGAGCACCAAGGTCATCCCGGGCGGACAGCACAATGAAAACCTCTGGCGGCAGGATTTTGGGGAGGCTTACCTCTGGCTGTTTGGTTCTTATGCCTACGGATTTCCCGAGCAGCCGCTGGCCCGGAACATCCGCATGTTTCCCAACCCGGCGCAAGGCAAACTATACTTGCCGGAAGATTTTCCGGATCGGTGCGACAGCCTGGAGATCCTGGATATGATGGGCCGGCAGGTCGTGCTAAAATCCCCGTTCTCCGGACACGAACTCGAGGTTTCCGGCCTGCCGGGCGGAATCTATCTCCTGTCCCTTCGCGCGGCAGGGCATTATTACCAGGGGAAATTCGTTAAAAAATAAAAGCTCAAAGGGTCCGCTCCACGATCAGGAGAAAGTCAACTTTTGCCGTCGCACCCATTAACTGAAAAGACGGCCTGACATTGGGGATGACGGATACGACCTCTCCACGCAAGCCGTTCAGGTATTTCTCAAGCTTATCCTGCATGTCGCTGCGCCTGACTTCTAATTTATGCACCCTGTATTTCATAATGCTTCTATTTTTATTGATGTTAACCGAAGTTAGATCCTTATATTTTTCGGATAAATCATGATGTTTTAATGGTAATCAGTTTCAGTATATCGGGCAGCAGCTTGCCATCCCTGATTTCGATCCGGATCCCCCTTCCTTCCGCATAGGGCCTGGCGTTCCTGAGCTCTTCCCTGATGCTGTGTGCAATGTCGCCGGCTAAAATCTCATTTGTGGCTTTCGGGCCGAAAACCATCGCTGCCAGGAAATATTTATCCCGCGGGAGCAGGTAAATCACCGCCCTTCTTTTATCTTTTATTCGGTAATTCCAGCCATATTTCATGCCGGGGAAGTTCCACTCGCCGGTGGTTCCGGATATCGAGCCGGTCACGTGATCCCGGAGGAAGCACCAATGTGCGTAGGTTTCGCCCAGAGCTGCCGCCAGGTCGTGTTCTCCAGGCTTACGGTCTTTTTCCGGAAAGATGCTGATATCCATCAGGATTAGATTTTATTTGATTTGGTCATATAAAATTAATTCGAATTGTTTTCTCTCAGGTCATATAGCGATACAATGTTAACTTTATCTCTCAAAATATGATTTTTATGAAAACGTTCATCATTGCATGCCTGAAATCCGCCTTAACGGTGCTGATATTTATCGCCTTAACAGGTTGTGTTCCGCAGGGATCACAGAACCATGACACCGATGTGCCTGCGAAATACCTCGAAGAGATCACGATTGCACAATTGCGGGAGGGCTACCAGAACAGGACGTACACTATTCCTCAGGTAGTGGAGGATTATTTGAAAAGGATAGAAGCCTTGGATCAAAACGGGCCCGCATTGAACAGCGTGATCAGGGTCAATCCCGACGCGCTCATTATCGCTGCGGAGCTTCAGAAAGAGATGGAATCGGGCGCGATCCGCGGGCCGCTGCATGGCATACCCGTAATTTTGAAGGACAACATCGATACGCACGACCAGATGCCGAATACGGCCGGCGCCACCGTACTGCGGAATTCATTCCCGGCGCAGGACGCTGAAATTGTAAAGAAGCTGCGTGCAGCCGGCGCCGTAATCCTCGCCAAAGCCAACCTGAGCGAGTGGGCCAATTTCCGGGCCAGCCTTTCTTCCAGCGGCTGGAGCGGGGTGGGGGGACAGACCCGGAACCCGTACGATCCGAACCGGAATCCATGCGGTTCCAGTTCCGGCTCCGGGGTGGCCGTTTCCGCCAACCTCTGCGTGCTGGCCATCGGTACGGAAACAAACGGTTCCATTGTTTGTCCGTCAAACAACAACGGCATCGTGGGCATCAAGCCCACCGTAGGCCTGCTCAGCCGGTCCGGCATCATCCCGATCTCGTTCACACAGGACACGCCGGGCCCCATGGCGCGCAGCGTGGAAGACGCGGCGATCTGCCTGGGTGCCATGACCGGCGTTGATTCCACCGATGCAATGACGCTTAATTCTGTGGGGAACTTCAGGAATGATTACGCGGAATGTCTGAAAACGGACGGCCTCAGGGGGAAGCGCATCGGCCTGCTTCGCTCCGCCATGGGGTTCCACCATAAAGTGGATGCGCTGCTGGAAGAAAATGTTCGTGCAATGGAACAATTGGGCGCGGAAGTGATCCCGGTGGATTTTGCCCTGCCGGAGGCCGTGGAAGATGCTTCCTTCCAGGTCTTGCTCTACGAGTTCAAGGATGGCCTCAACCGTTATTTCGCCGGGCTCGGACCGGATGCCCCGGTGAAGGACCTGGCCGGCCTCATAGCGTTCAATAAGTCCGACACAGTTGAATTGGGTCATTTCGACCAGAAACTGCTGGAAATGGCCCAGGAGAAGGGCGGGCTGGATTCACCCGAATACCTCGAAGCCCTTGGCGTGATGCAGGAAGGCACCCGCGAACAGGGGATCGACCGGGTCATGCGCGAATATGACCTGGACGCCCTGATCGCCCCCACAGGCACCCCGGCCTGGATGACCGACCTGGTCAACGGCGACCTGTACCTGGGCGGAAGTTCGTCTTTCGCCGCCATCTCCGGGTACCCCAACATAACCGTCCCCATGGGTTTCATCGACGGGTTGCCGGTCGGGGTCTCATTTATCGGAACGGCCTGGTCGGAACCGGTGTTGATCGAGATAGCCTATTCTTTCGAACAGGGCACCAAGGTACGTAAGGCCCCGGAGGTGGGGAATTAGCGTTTGTCGTTTGCCGTTTGCCGTTGGCCCGTTTGCCGTTGAGGTATGGTGTGTTTTGCGCGATCTATTGATCTGCTTTTTGGAAAGAAACCGTTTTTATCGCATGGTCGCTTTCCACATCCGGAAATGTTGTTTCATAAGTGATGATATTGCCGGCAATGTTGATGATGGAGGCGTCTGCGGTCTTCCATATCCCGGGTTCAGCCGCCCAGACACGGAATTCCTGCCGGCTGGCCCGGGGCGCCTGCAGGGTGAGGGTGTAGGTTCCATCATTGTATTTGGTATCGATGATCCTGAAGTCACTGGACGGTTCTCCGGGCTGAGGGCTGGAAACAGCCGGCAGGGCAGTAATCCCGCCCAGCCAGTGAATTTCAACCTTGACAGCGCTGTCAAGCAGGAACCTGAAGGATGGGATGACCCATCCCTGGGGCGTTATGTTCAACGCCCAGGCCCTCTGTGGAACGTCGTTGACCCGGATATCTTTCACAGTGCAACCCGGAGGCAATACCGGGCTTAAATGAACATGAATGCCTGTAGCTGAATCCTTGCCCAACTGATAAACGGTGGGCCCATCATCCCCACCTTCACTTAACCCTTTGCCCTTTTCCCTATAAACTGCCATTTCGATCCTGTCATCCCCGACCCTGATCCCCTGCACGGAAACGCTGTCCCAGTCGGCCGGGAACCAGGGGCTCAGGTCGATCCGGTTGTGCAGGGCGTCGGGCCGGGAGCCGAGCATACCTTCGATGACGGGCTGCAACGACATGGTTTCCGACCAGCATTGGTGGTGGCAGACGCCGGCCGGCTGGAAAACTTCACCGTGCAATACTTCTTCGGAAAACCCGAGACCCCAGTATTTCCAGAGCTGGTGATTGGCTGATAGGTGGGCAAACGCCTGTAGATAGTTATGATATCGGAATTCCGCCAGGGACGCCCATCCGGTGAACAGGGGCCAGACGCTGCCGGTGTGGTATCCCCTGGGGTTGAAACGCGGATCATTCCGGGGCACGATGCGGCACCCCCAGTCGCTGGTGAAAGCGTTGGTGGCAATGGCCGGCATGACCTTTGATGCCTTGTCGGCATCGGCCTGTCCGAACAGCATGGGGATAACCGGCATGATGGAAATGTTTTCCATGAATGAACCATCCGGCATCAGGCCATGGTAGTAATAGGCACTCTGGTCGTTCCAGAATTCGGTGTTGATGATGTCACTGATGCGCCGGGCCCGGCTTCTGAATATATCTTGTTCATAATTAAGGTCCAGACTGCCGGCGATATAAGCTGCCTCATCCAGCGCCTCAGCCCAGCAACTGGCCAGGTGCAGGGAGGTGTGCGAACCGAAAAGATGGCCGCCTTCCACCCATCCGTGGCCCACGTTGGTGTTTTCGATGAGAAAGTCATCGTCCGTATCGGTGCTGTAGCAGTAATCCATCGCCTTACTGATGTGTGGCCAGCTCCTGCGGATGAAGGCCGTGTCGCCGCTGTGCCTGAGGTAGCGCCCCGCCAGGATGACGTACAGCGGCGTGGCGTCGGCGGCATCGTAATGAACGATCCCGGAGGTGCTGAGTTCATGGAAGATCTTGCCGTTGAGGTCCTGATAGCGCTGGAAGGTCTCCAGGATGCGTTTCACATTTTCAAAATCCCCGCATTGCAACAGGGCGAACGCGCTCCAGGCGCCGTCCCGGCCAAAATACCAGCCATAACCCGGCCGGCCGCTGACGGCATGTTCCCCGTCCCAGCCGTGGTCGCTGGTGGCATAGCCTGCGGTCAGCGAGGCGCCCGTGGCCGGGGTGTAGACCATGAAGCGGTCGGTGGCAAGCCTGGCCCACTGAAAGGCCCGGTTGAAATTGCTGTCGGGCGTGGTAATGGAAACCGAGCGCTCCAGCACTGACCGGGCGTGCTGCTCAGCCTGCCGGAACACCCTTGAAGGATCATTGAAGGCTTCAAGGTAATACTTTCTGGTTTGCGCCATCCCTTCTGCCGATGAGGCCAGGATGAAATATAGATCACCTGCTTCTTCCAGGATAAGCCTGATCGAAGCCCAGGCCACAGGCATGGAAAAGGCGGAGTCCTGTGCCCATGTGTGCCGGACTGGGACGGTCCCCCTGCCCGCACGTACACCGGCCAGGGTCACCAGTTCACCGGAGGCGTCGCGGGAAAGGAACGCACATAACTCTTCGTCCCATGAAATGATCAGGTCGCCCGTCACCTTCTCAGAATAAGGCCACATCAGGCGAAACAGCATCCGGAATGAAATTTCCAGTTCCACAGATTCGTTTCCGGTATAGTGATAATGGATGACGCCGACCGGATCCATGGGGGAGATGACTGTTCTTTCAACGATACCGGCCTCATCATCCATCCTGTAGGAACGGATATATGAGCCCGGGGTGATGACGATACCGGGTTGCAAACCGGATAATTCCCTGTAAGAGTTATGACCCGCATTTTTTTGTGCTTCCAGCAATGAGTATGTAATCCGGTAATCCCTGAGACAGAGGGTGGGGTGCGCCCAGATTTCTGTAATGCCTCCTTGGTCTATGCCCATGGCCAGCATGCGCTCCCCGGCCAGGTCCCAGTAATTTCCGGAGCTTTGGCTGGCGATGATGACCGGTTCCGGGGTTTCAGGGTTCCAGGGTTCCAGGGTTCCAGAGGTCCAGGGTTCCAGAGTTCCAGGTTCCTTATTGTTGGTTTGGATTGACGGAGATATATGCAGCGGTTGTTCGATTACCTTTCCTGGCCGGAAGTTCCAGTACCAGGAATTGTCGGGCAATTCCGTGCCGGCAAGATAACGAATGAGGTTTTCGGTGAACCGTTCCAGGTGCAGCCGGTTGCGGTTTGGCGGGTCGAAAAGCAAATATGCCCCCACTGCAATTACTTTGCCTTTGCCCTGGGTGTACTCCATAATGAGCTTCGAATCTTCGCGGAGAAAGATGTAGTCCCAGTCGACGGCGATCGTTCTTCCGGAGGGAAACTGCCCGTCAAAATAGCCGGTCTGTAAAACCATCGTATCTTTCAAAGGCTTCATGACATAAGCGCCTCCGTTGAGCCCGTTGAAGACCGGATGAGATAGATACGCATGGTATCCCAGTTGCCGCCCATAACCTTCATCCCGGCTCTTCTTTAACCTGGTCTGCGGTACGTCATTCTCTAAACCCAGCGACGAAAGGAAAATGGCCGCCTGGTTGGCCAACAAAACGCTTCCTCCGGCTTCCAGATAACGGGTCAGGTATTTCCTGATTTCCCGTGCTTGTTTTGGTGCTGTGGCCATTGTATCGTTCTTGTATACCCAGAGCAGATCGCTGTTTTTTAAAATGAAATGTTCCGTTTGGGAGAATTCAGGCCCGATTTCCTGTACAGCAATATAATCAAGAGTCTGCAGGTAGGACAATAATGCCCTGTACTCGTTTTCCTGCCGCTGCTCCTGCCGTTCAACATAAATGGCCATTGGTATCTTTTTCCGTGCTGTATCCTGGCCCAGGATATTTAATGGCCAGTTTGTGCATAACAAGCATACAATCAGTATTTCTCGGATTTTCATACTGTCGAAATTTAATAAACCAAGATAAGGCTTTATGCCACCGGTTCGACATGAGTTACCGGTTATCGGTCTGGGGATGTTATCGGTTAACCGGTATGTTATTTACTTGCTTTTTAGCAAAAAATTGATTATCTTTATAAGGTTGATATAATATTAATTAATTGATAATCAATTTAATGTAAAAGTAAACATGAAAACGTCAGTTTATCTTATTCTGGCGTTCTTCCTTTGCCTGCCTGTTATTGCCAGGTCACAGCAGGTTGAAAACAAATTGGCTTCAGATCGGCAGTATCACGATCAGATAGCTCAAAATCAAGCTTTCACAAACAATGATGACCGGGGGATGCCAGTCAACAGGGGCGGAGGTGGCGCCAGCGAAGCCGATTACCTCCCTGAAACGGGGATGTATCTGGAACCGGGCTGGATGCCCGGCTATGTGGTCCTTAAGGATGAATCGATCCTGGAGGGGATTATGCTGCGTTATGATATTTATAACCAGCAGTTTCAGTTTGTCCGTAACGGGGATACGCTTGCCTTTGCCAATCCCCACGAGCTGGCCAGCATCCAGATTGGCGACCACAGGTTTATATACAGCGGTTACCAGATCAAGGAGGCATCAGGCGTTGGTTACTTTGAAGTGTTGTCGGGAGGTGATTGCCAGTTGCTGGTCAGAAGGAAAGTGGCCTATCATCTCAGCCCGGGCGCAAAACCGCGGCTGGATGAAGACCTCTATGTGCGGGAATGTGAATATTATGTGATGAAAGGCGACAGCCCGGCAAAACCCGTCAGGGCGTGCAGGAAAAGCGTGCTGTGTGCATTCAGCGACAAACAGGATCAGATCAGGGCATTTATCGAGGATAATGAACTGAAAATGAAAACCTGCGATGAGCTGAAGCAGGTGGTCGCCTTTTACAACAGCCTGCCCTGAAAGGGATTAAAGGTCTTTAACGCACCTAAATCCTACCGTGGCGTTCCTGTCAAATGAGGGAGAAACCAACAGTAACTGCTGATGCCAGGCATTCGGCTGGGGTCCGCCTTTGACATACCACCAGGAGGAAGTGGGTTTGTAATGGCTCCCACCTTTCATCATGACAAAATAATAGGTTCCGTTGTCGTAAACGTCCCCGGTAAGTTGCCAGACATTACCGGTCAGGTCCATCACCCCGAACGGGCTCTTTCCTTTGGGGAATGCATTAACGGGTGTTGTCCTTCCGAGTGAATGGTTGCACCGGGTTGAGTCATACTCGTTGCCCCAGGGCCAGGTGCGATTTTCGCTGCCTTGCGCAGCATACTGCCATTCCTGTTCGGTCGGCAGCCTTTTTCCCGACCATTCTGCATAAGCCCGGGCATCCGCCAGGTCGACAAAAACCACCGGGTGATCATCCAGCCCGGGGGGAATTTCACCCTGAATCCAGTGCTTCAAAAAGTTGCCTTGTTCCTCAGGCCGGTAGCCGGTAGCTTCCAGGAAATCCTGGTATTGCCGGTTGGTTACGGGGTATTGGTCCATAAAAAAGCCATTCATCCTGGTCATGACGGGTTCTTTCACATCCGGGTAAGGGATGAACTGGTCGGTATTTTCCGCCCGGAACATGAACGATCCGGCTGGTATCAGCACCATTCCTTCCGGCTTGACCGCCGGCGGGGTCTTTTCCCAGCCGGAGACCAGGCGTGGCGTTCCGGGGGTGAGCATCACAACGGTTTCGTCGAGCAATGTGCCCTGTTCGAAAAGCTGGATGACATATTTGCCTTCATGGTTCAGGAAAGGCGGATCGAAAACGGAAAGGCTGTGGTCTCCGGGCTTCAGTTCCAGGAACTTTTGGTTCTGGTAGGAGGGATTTCCGGCCCAGATCCGGATGAGGTCTCCCCGGTCTGCGCTTGCATAAAGTTCAGGTCCCCGGAACCCGGCCGTGATCAGCCTGGGGAGCAGGGCGATGCAATCGATGGCCCCTTCGGCCCTGGTGCCCAGGTCGGCTTGATGGAATGCTTCTGTCCTCACGGGCACCAGGCGCTTATCTCCCTGTTCGGCCCATTCCAGGTTTTCATGATGCCACAGGCTGACCAGGTGTGTGTGTTCATCGTATTTTTCTTCAAAGAGCGGCCCGGCATAGCCTTCGGGGATCAGGCTGAACACAGTGTAGATGGTTTTATCCCCAAGAGGCCAGCGGTTGACCCAGATGGAGTCTCGTTGGGCCGGCACCAGGGGCGTCCATCCCTCTGTGAGAAAACTGGGCGAGTTTTCCCGGAGGATGCGCGTGGTTTTTCCGAGGTAGACCAGGTCATCTTCCATATTCGAGGCGCTGCCGGGGGCGAAGGTGTTCAACTCGGTTCCGTAACCGTTGAAGAAAGCAATGGAGGCTTCCCGCCGGATGCGGCCGTCGCGGACCTGGCACACCCGGAAAATGGCAAAGTCAGGGCGGATCAGCTTGTTGAGATTCAAGGGCGGCGGGAGGTAGATCGCGTCATGGACCCGCCCGGAAACGATGCCGGGCATATCTTCGACCACCGCCATGCCTTCGGAATACATTACCACGCCGGGCCTGATGCTGTCGGCGGCGCGCTGGAGCTGAAAACTGGACGCGCCATGGCAGTCGAGCACCACGCCATCCGCATCGGTATCCCCGATCAGCCGGGCCATTCCGGAGTAAGGATCTTCCGTCCGCGTGCTCTCATCCCAGGGATTGTAACAGATGAAAAAGCGCGTGCCCCGGGCCTTCATGTCACCCGACAATCTCCGGATCTGCTCCAGCCCGCCCGGCATGTCGGCGAACAGGTCCCATTGGTTGCGCTCGTCCACGCCCAGGCGTGGCCATGTGGGCCACAAACCCACGACGTCATACCCTCCGAAGAGTTCCATGCCTTGTTTCAGGAAAACGTCCAGGGTGTACTGACCTGATTTCCAGTCATAAAACGCTTTATTCCAGGCAAACTGCAGCCCGATGATGTAATCGTGGCGGATCCACTGAAGATCCGGCCGGTGATACAGGCTGTCATTGAAAGATTCAAGGTCATAGAGCCAGCGGTCGCGGAACATCAGCCTCAGGCCGTTCTGCCACTCGCCCCGGTATTCATCCGCGTACAAGTGATATTCCACGTTCCCCCCCGGATGGAGGATCGTTTTGTACCTTCGCCAGTCAGCCTTTTCGGCGGTTACCCTCCGGGCGATGGCGCACAGCGCACGTTCTTCGTCCAGCGGCAGGTCTCCATACCCCATTTCCCATGCATTATCCGGAAGGATCACACCGACGGGGCCCAGCCCTGGGCGGAAAAGTTTAGCCCGCGCCAGCCCCCAGGGTCCGGTGGAGGTCAGGTACAGATGGTCGTCGCGCTCTCCGAAAGGAACGATATTTTCTATTTCAACCGTATCAGTGGAGCGATTGGTGAGAATGATGCGGCACTTCCAGCCCGGTGCGTCACCGCTCACAGGGATGACCTGTCCGGCGATTCCATCGCGCGTGAAATGATAGGAACTGTCGTCACGGCTCATCCGGATGCCGGACAGATCAATGATTTCATCATCCAGGCGGAAGGAGAACAATGGGTGAAGCCCGGAGATGGCGAATGATCTTTCATCAGAGCCTGTGAATCCGTTGACGATTAAGCCCTCATCACCGGAGAGCCGGATCGTCTGGGCCTGGGTCCTGAAACCGGTAAGCAGGATCAGGAGGAGGGTAAGGCGGAATAGATTGCGCATGGGCTGAAGATTATCTCCACAAATTTAATCGGCGCCGGTCTCTTTTCCAAGCTTATCTTTGCACGCTGAACCGGGTCTGCCTTCAGCCGGAAGACCCGATCACAGATCTCTCTTGTGGATGGAAATGAAGAAGAAAATAGCAGAACTTGATTTCGGCCCGTTGCTTGAGGAGTTAGAAACGCTGCGTGCCTGCAGGATCTGCCCGAGAAACTGCAATGCCGACCGCTTCTCCGGAAAACTTGGGTATTGCAAGGCGGGCGCCGGCTTCAGCATTTCTTCCATATGCATCCACCGGGGCGAAGAGCCGGCGATTTCGGGCGACCAGGGCATCTGCAATATCTTCTTCACCCAGTGCAACCTTCAGTGTATTTATTGCCAGAACCACCAGATCAGTTGCAATGCGCTGGATTACAGGGACCAACTGATGAGCCTGGAAGAAATGCTCCGCCAGATCCTGGCGATCCTGGACACAGGGATCAATCTTATCGGTTTTGTGTCGCCATCACACTATGTACCCCAGGTAAAAGTGATCATCAGCGCGCTCCGGGCCCTGGGCCGCCGGCCTGTTTTCGTATACAACACCAATGCTTACGACCGCCCTGAAGTGATCCGGGAACTGGAATCGTATATCGATGTCTATCTTCCTGATTTCAAGTATTCAGATAAGGAACTGGGCCGAAAATATTCAGATGTTAAGGATTATCCGGCCATTGCCCTGGAAGCGATCCGGGAGATGGTACGGCAGAAAGGGACGACAATAACGACAGACGATCATGGTTATGCTCAGAGCGGAGTCATCATCCGCCACCTGGTCTTGCCGGGCCATCCGCAAAACAGCATCGGCGTGCTGAGAACCATTGCCTATGAACTTTCCCCGGAACTGCATATTTCGCTGATGGCACAGTATTACCCGACTTACCAGGTTAACCGGCATGAGTTCCTGGGCCGTACCTTAAAATTCAAGGAATACGATACGGTTGTAAGGGAATTGGAAAACCTGGGCTTTGAGTACGGATGGGTGCAGGAACTATCCAGCAGCGGCCATTACCGCCCTGATTTCAATGACGAACACCCTTTTGAGTAGTTCCAAAGTTCCAGGGTCCCAGGGTCCCAGGGTTCCAGGTTCCAGAGTTCGAGGTTTCTGGCGTGCGGATTATTCCTGGACGATTTCCAGCAGTTCGACTTCGAAGATCAGCGCCATGTTGGGGCCGATGACGCCGCCTGCGCCCTGCTGCCCGTAGGCCAGGTAAGGAGGGATGTAGAGCATCCAGCGGGATCCGGGCTTCATGAGCTGCAGCGCTTCGGTCCACCCCGGGATGACCTGGTTGACGCCAAACACGATGGGCTCGTTCCGGTCGATGGAGCTGTCGAATACTTTGCCGTCGATGAAGGTTCCGTGATAATGCACCCGGACCTTGTCGGTTTCTTTCGGAGATTCGCCGCTTCCTGCTTTCAGTTCTTTGTATTGCAGGCCGCTTTCAAGGACGACGACCCCTTCCTTTTTGCTGTTCTCTTCAAGAAAAGCCTGGCTTTTTGCTAAATTCATATCTGCCTCGTTTGATGCTAGTTTATTGAAATATTCCTGGATAAATTCATTGGCCTGCGCATACTGCATGTCAACCGGCTGATCGGCGAACCCGTCATTGAAACCCTTCATGAACAGGTCAAAGTCAAGAGAGTCAACGCCCTGCACATGCATGTTGTTCCCGATCAGAAGTCCGAACCCGTAGGAAAGGGAATCGACGCCGGACCGGAGCACTTCCTGGCCGTTGACGGCCCAGTTCAGGCTGATGAATAAAAAAGTGAAAACGGTAATTTTTTTCATGAGCTATAAATTTCGGCAAAATTAGACTTTTTATTGAAGACGCGACGCACCGGTCTGATTTAAGGCAAAACAGGAACGGCTGGCTTTTTCCGCCGGGTAACCAGGTACACCCCGGCCATGATCAGCACTGCGGCAATGACGTCGGTGGCTGAGATGTCGTCCTTGCCCAGCAGCACGGCAACCACGGAAGCGATCAGCGGCTGGAGGTAAATGTAGATGCCGTTGACCGAAGGGCTGACCGTTTTCAGGGAGTAATTGTTCAGGAAATAGGCCAGTATGGTGGCGCCAAAGACGACGAAGGCGACCGACATCCAGATGCTGAACGGAATAGCATCCAGATCACTGATGTAAAAACTCCGGAAAGTAAATGGGGTTACGATGACCAGCCCGTATAGGAACACCCATTTCATGACCGTGAAGGAGTCGTATTTTTCCATCAGGGGTTTGATGAGGACCAGGTACAGGGCCCAGGAGAGGGCGTTGATGAAGATCATCAGGTTTCCCAGCATGGTATTCAGCTTAAAGTCGCCGCTGCCTGCAGAAAGGATCACCAGAAGAGCCCCGGAGGCGCCCAGGACAATCCCGGCGACTTTCATCCCGGTGATCCGCTCTTTCAGGATGAAGTGTGCAAACACCAGGATCAGGACGGGGATGACCGTGATGATGATCGAAGCGTTGATCGGGGTGGACAGGTTCAGCCCCTCAAAGAACAGGATCTGGTTGATGGCCACGCCGAAGATGGCGCTGAGGGCGAATTTGATGTGGTCTCTCCGTTCGACCCGTTCTGAAGGCAGGAGGAAGTGCAGCAACCAAAAAACAACCACGGTGGTGATCACCCGGATAAAGATGATCGCCCTGGGCATCAGGAAATCGGGCATGATCCCTTTGGCGATGACATAATTCAGGCCGTAAATGGTGTTTGCGCCCAGCAGGGCAATGTGGGATTTTAGTATCCGGCTCAAGGGGGTCAGTCTAATATTTTGGGGTGTTGTTGTTCGACCAGTGCAGAAAAATATCCTTTACCGGCTGTTCCATGAACTGGATGAACGGGATATCACGACGTTCCGGAGGCGTGCACATCTGACTGTAGATGTACGCGTCGTCAAATCCCGCGCCGGCGGCATCCTTCTGCGTGGCGGCATAATACACCCGGTCGGGGCGGCTCCAGTAGATGGCGCCGAGGCACATCGGGCAGGGCTCGCAACTGGTGTAGATCTCGCAGCCTTGCAGCTGATGATGGCCCAGTTGTTGGCAGGCCCTGCGGATGGCCACCATCTCTGCATGCGCCGTGGGGTCGTTGGTGCTCAGCACTTCATTATGGGCCGAAGCAATGATGCTGCCGTCTTTCACGATCACACATCCGAACGGCCCGCCATGGTCCTGTTCCATATTGATCCGGGCCAGGCGGATGGCTTCTTCCATGAATTCTTTTTGGGGTGCAGGCATGAGAAAAATTTTTGCAAAATTACCATTTCCCGGTCTTGGTCGGAAATTTTAGGGCAGAAGAGAGCATTTCGAGGAACTCTGTCCTGGGTACCGGCTTTGCGCCCAGGCTTTTCAAATGACCTGTTTGTTGCTGGGCGTCGATGAAGCGAAAATCCCATTCGATCATCCGGTCTGCCAGGGCCGACAAGGCAGCTTTCGAGGCGTCGCGTTCTTGGAAAAACATGGATTCCCCGAAAAAAGCGGCGCCCAGTGAGATACCGTACAGACCGCCGGCCAGCCGCCCATCGGAATAGGTTTCCACACTGTGGGCGTATCCCATCTCATGAAGCAGGTTATAGGCCGCAATCATTTGCTGTGTGATCCAGGTGCCTGATTCCCCTTTGCGGCTGGCCCGGGCGCATTGGAGGATCACTTCATGGAAATTGGTGTCAAACCGGGTTTCAAAAGCTTTGTTTCTGATCGTCTGCCGGAGACTTTTGGATCTTTTGAACTCGGCGGGGATCAATACCATCCTGGGATCCGGCGACCACCACAGGATCTCCGATTCATCGTCAAACCAGGGGAAAATGCCATTGGCATAGGCGGTAAGCAGGCGCTCCGGGGAAAGATCGCCGCCTATGGCGAGCAGGCCATCCCGGGTAGCCAGGGAGGGGTGGGGAAATCGGATCTGCTCGTCCAGAAGAAAAACCGGCACAGGGATTATTTTAGAAGTTAAAATTACGAATATCATATAAAAAAAAGGACGCCGCACGGGGCAGCGTCCTTCTTTCTTTTCCGTATCATCCTGATCATGAAATTTTGATTTCACGGGCCGGCTTAACTTTGGCTTCTTCCTTTTTGGGAATGGTCACCAACAGGATGCCATCTGCGTGCTTTGCCGAGATCTTCTCGCCGTCCACGCTTTCCGGAAGGGCAAAGGACCGGGAGAAAGAGGCGTAGTTGAACTCCCTGCGCATAAAGCGCTCTTCTTTCTCCTCATTCCTGCTTTCTTTCTCAGAACTGATGGTCAGCACGTTGTTCTCAAGATCGATCCTGAAATCTTTTTTATCCAAACCCGGGGCAGCCACTTCAATCCGGAAATCATCTTTGCCTTCGATAATGTTGACGGCCGGTGCGGTCATTCTCTTGTCGACGTCAAAGAAGAATCCCGGAAATACGTCCCTGCCAAAAAATTCGTCAATCAGGCTCGGAAATGCACTCTGTTTTCTTAATGCGGGTAACATGGCTTGATTCCTCCTTTACTTTAAATTTTGAATTTTGAATGTTGAATTTTGAATTGTTTAGTTCGATGATAATTTATCAAGATTTGAACCATAGCGCAAATCAACGAAAAACACTGCCATAATGGCTTATTTACTGGAAAATTCAGTAAATAACTTATGACAATATGGCATGTTTTACAATTGATCCAGGCTTCGGATCAGGCGGTCGCAGGCCAGGTCGATCTCTTCAGGGGTAATGGGGAGGGGAGGGGCGATCCGAAAGGTTTGCGGATGAAATAGAAAAGTTTCGGAGATGATCCCGTTTTCATAAAAGATACCCATGAGCCGGTTTGCCGTTTCCATGGATTCCAGTTCGACGCCGATCATGAGCCCTTTGTGCCGGATGGCGCGGATGGCAGGATGGTTTTTCAAGCAATGGATGAACTGAGTTGCTTTTTCTTCAACATGATCCATCAGCCCTGAGCCGGAGATGATCTCCAGGGCGGCTAAGGCAGCCGAGCAGCTGACAGGGTGTCCGCCAAATGTAGTGATATGGCCGAGTTCCGGATCATGGGTCAGGCTGAGCATGATCTCCCGGGAGGAAATGAACGCGCCCAGGGGCATGCCGCCGCCAAAGGCTTTGGCCAGGCAGAGGATATCGGGAATAATATCATAATGCTCGAAGCTGAACAGTTTGCCCGTCCGTCCCATGCCCATCTGGATGTCATCAATGATGAGCAGCGTTCCGGTATCATTACAGCGCCGCCGCAATGCGCCCAGGAAACCGTTGTCGGGAAGGACTACCCCGGCTTCGGCCTGCACTGTTTCAGCCACCACGCAGGCGGTTTGTTCCGATATCTGCTCTAAGTCCCGGAAATCATTGAAACGGAGCATACGGATTTCCGGAAGTAATGGGCGGAAGCTGTTTTTCAGCCGTTCATCGCCGGCGATGCTGAGCGCTCCGTGCGTGCCCCCGTGATAGGCATGCCTGAACGCCGCGATTTCCGTTCGCCCCGTGAAACGTTTGGCCAGTTTCATTGCACCCTCAATGGCTTCGCTCCCCGAGTTGACCAGGTAGACCGACTGCAATTCCGGCGGGAGGTGGCGGGTGAGTTGCTCAGCGAGCCTCACCTGGGGCGACTGGATCAACTCCCCGTAAACCATCAGGTGGAGGTGCCGGTCGGCTTGTTCTTTAATGGCCGAAATGATCTCCGGGCGCTGATGCCCCAGGTTGCTCACGGTGACGCCGGAAACCAGGTCGATGTAATCTTTCCCTTCGGGGTCATACAAATAAACTCCCTGGGCGGAAGCAATCTCCAGTCCCATGGGCCGGGCAGAGGGCAGTCCGAGATATTTATAAAATAGCTGCCTGTTGCTGGGCATGGGCTACACTTTTTCAATTTTTGACCTGTACATCACCCCGCGTGCCGCCAGGTCTTTCAGCATGAATTCAGTGCATGCCGTGTCGAAACCGACGTATTCCGGCGGGGACACTCCTTTGCGGGTATACAGTCCTTCATGGATCATTCTTACGGCGGCGGTGGCGGCATATCCCGTCGTCCGGGCCATGCTGTGTATTCCGGTTGGCCGGTCGAAATTGTCGGTCAGATCCCAGGTGTACCTTATTTTATCTCCATCGCGCGACCCTTCCACAATGATCTGCATGATGGTCAGATCCTCCTGGTCTTTCAACTCCCACATCGGGAATAGCAGTTGCGTGGTCACATCGATCGGCCGGATCTGCCGGCCCCTGACGTTGATCGGCTCAGGAGAGAAGAATCCGCATTCCTTCAGGAGCCTGATCTTATCGATATGTCCGGAATATCTCAAGGTTTTCTCGATCATATCCGGGCAGTCGATGGTCCGGATCAGCGAGCGGAGCCCATCGCTGTTAAAGGCTTCAAGGGTGCCGATCTCCGGGAAGTCGAGCAGTTCAGGTTCCGTCAGTGCCGGCATCTCAACCAGGCGGCCATCCCTGACAAAGCGTGCAGGCCGGGTGTATTCCTCGATCACGTCGATGGGGGAAAAAACGGCGCGGTACTCCCACGGCAGTTGCCGCACACGGGGCAGCCCGCCAACATAGATTCTCACCTTTTCAGTCCGGTCGAGCTGCCGGAAGGCATATCCTGTGAGCAGGTTGCTCATGCCGGGCGCGACACCCATATCCGATACCGCGATCACAGCTTTCTCTTTCGCCAGTTCGTCCAGTTCGAACAGGTCTTCCGGGAAAAAAGCGATGTCGACGACGTTCTTACCTTCTTCTATAATGGTTTTCAAAGTCTGGAATCCGAGATGGCCGGGCACGGCGCTCACCACCAGGTCCGCTTCACGGATCACCCTTCGCACTGAACCGGGGTCGGACAGGTCGGCCTGCTCAGTATTCAGGCCAGATTTTCCGGTAATCTCTTCAAGCCGCTCCTTCCTGATGTCACAGATAGTGACGTTGAAATGAGGATCTTTGCTCAGGTCTGAGGCGATGGGGAACCCCACCAGGCCGGCTCCCAGAACGGTGATGTTTTTCATATTGTGTTGAATGACTTTATGTTATCGATGTTGTTTGGTTCCCAATAGATTTATTCTCAACTGCGTCAGCAGCACCCCGCCGATGACGATGGCCATGCCGGCGATCTTGGTGAAGCTAAAGGTTTCGGAGATAAAGATAGCGGAAAAAATGGCCGTGAAGACCGGGATGAGGTTCGAAAAGACCGATGAACGGCTCACCCCGATTTCCTTGACCGCCATAGTATAAAAGATATATGCAAGGGTCGAAGCGAAAAAGGTCAGCTGCAGCAGGGATGAGATCAGTTCGGGGTTGGGCTTCACCGACAGGAAATGCTGCAGGTCGAATACCAGGAATAGCGGTAGAAAATAAGCCGCTCCCATGGCATTCTGATAGGTGATGATCGTCAGCGCCGTGTATCTGCCTGTCAGCTTCTTCAGAAAAACCGAGTACGTGATGGCCGAAGCCACCGCACCCAGCAGCAGCAGGGCGCCCGCCGGGGAGGTGCTGAGCGAAAGATCGGGATTGAACATCATGATCGCAATCCCGGTGAAAGAGACGACGATGCCGGCGACATTCAGCCACGAAAGCCTTTCCCTGAGCGTGAAGAAGGCCACCAGGGGCATGAACACCGGTATGGTCGCGATGATCACCGCACTGATGGTGGGCGAGGAGAGTTTCAGCCCGAAGCTTTCTCCCAGGAAGTAAAGGAATGGATTTACGAGTGATACCAGCCAGAACAACCCGGCGTCTCCCTTGCGGATTTTTTCAAGCTTACCGGTCAGCCGCACATACGCGAACAGCAGCAGCGACGACAGCACCAGCCTGAGGAAAATCGTGGTTATTGGGTCGTAGTATTTGAACACGATGGTGGTCCAGACGAACGACAGCCCCCAGAACAGCATGGACAGGATCAGGACGGGGTAGATGCCAAACCGGAATTGAATGCTGCGGGCCAAATTTTTCGGTAATTTTATGATGCGCGGCAAAGTTAGAAAAGAAAAGGGAGGCATATTTTTTTTGATAAAAAGTGTAACAATTGAAAAATCGATTCGACAATAGATAAAATCAACCCCTTTGGAACCAACGGTAAAAAATATCCATGAAGATCTGATCCGCGGATGCAGGATGAACGACCGGAAAGCCCAGGTGCAGATTTACAAGCTTTATTACAAAGCCATGTTCAATACGGCCCTCAGGATACTGAACGATACTGCGGGGGCCGAAGACATCATGCAGGAGTCATTCCTGGAAGCGTTCCGGCGCATTGACACCTACCGCGAGGAATCCAGCTTCGGCAGCTGGTTAAAGAAGATCGTGATCAACAAATCCATCGATGAGTTGCGGAAAACACGGGAAATGCGCTCAACGGACGACCTGGAGCTGGAAGCGGCCGATTCTTCGGATGAGGAAGATTTCATCCAGGTGCTGTCCACCAGGGTCGAGGAGATCCGCAAGGCCATTCACCAGCTCCCCGACAGCTACCGGGTGATCCTGTCTCTGTACCTTTTAGAAGGGTATGACCACGAGGAAATAGCCCAGATCCTGGATATTTCTTACAACCTGTCGCGCACACGGTATTCCCGGGCCAGGAAAAAACTGCTGGGTTACCTGGGAGCATCGGGCAACGGGGCCAGTAAAACACAACTTAATTAACAGATAAATATCATGTCTGTCTTAGAAGAAAAAATCAGAAAGAACAAGGATCTCCTTGACAGTGCAGAGCCCACGGCCGGGCACCTGGACAGGTTCCAGCAGAAGCTGGCGGCCCTGCACGAGGATGAGCCGGCCCGCCTGAAAAACGGGAACGGAAAGTTCTACCGGGTAGCCGCCGTGGTTGCGGCCCTGATCGGCCTTTCCCTGATATACTACCTGGCCGACCCGGTGCGGAACAACCCCGTGAAGGCCAGCGTGCTGCCGCCCGAGCTGCAGGAAGCAAAAATGTATTACAATAAGCTGACGGATGAAAAACTGGGCAGGATCGAAGATTGCGCCCCATCCAACGCTGAAGCGTCATACATCCGCAAGATCGCCGTGGAAGAGCTGATGCTCCTCGATTCCAATACGGTAATGCTGGAACAGGAACTGCGGAAGGACCAGAACAACCCGCGACTGATCAATGCCTTGATCATGAATTATAAAACGAAGTCCGACCTGCTGGACGATATTTTGAACAGATTATGCCACATTTAATAACCGAGCCATGAAAACACTTGAATCGCTAAAATCAACCCTTTTCACTGCTGTCCGCATTGTAACCCTCGCCGTACTCTTAGCGACGGCCATGGTCTTACAGGCTGAAGATTTCACCAAAACTTACAAGGAAAAATATACTGTCGACCAGGGCGCCGTCCTGGCCATACAAAATAAATTCGGGGACGTCCATTGCCAGATCTGGGACGAGCGCGCCGTCTCGGTTACGGTCACCATTACGGTCGACGCTTCCAGCCAGGAACGGGCCGACAAGGTCTTTGACAAGATCGGCGTTCAACTCTCAGGGACTCCGTCCCGGGTCAGCGGCGTGACCACTGTCGGGAATATTTCCAATGGCGATTTCTCCATCGATTACGACATCCGCATGCCCCGCTGGATGAACCTGGATCTCGACAATAAATTCGGGGAGATCTATATTGATGAAACTGATGGTACGGCAAAGATCAACCTGGAATACGGCGCGATGGATGTCAGGGGCCTTAACAGCGATCAGAATGTCCTGACTGTTAAATTCAGTAAATGCGAAGCGGGTTATGTTAAGAAGGGAAAACTGAATATAGAATACGGTGAATGGGACAGCGAGCGCGTGGACCAGTTCCAGGTTTACTCCCGTTTCTCTGAGATCACCATCGAAGAAGCCACCGGACTGACCATCGATTCACAGTACGATGAACTGAACCTGGGCAAGACCGGCCAGGTGATCTCGGTCAGCCGGTTCTCTGATGTGGATGCCAGCCTGATCACCGGTGACTTTGATTTTGACACTGAGTATGGTGAAGTTTCGGTTGACCGCATCACCTCCGGCTTCAAACAAGGCAGGATCCGCAATTCGTTTGCCGGTGTGAGCCTGGGATTCGATCCCGGCGCTTCGTTCACGGTGGATGCGGAACTCAAGTTTGGAGACCTTAACTACCCGAAGGATAAGTCATCCATCAACAAGGAAGTTGTGGGTTACACCACAAACATGTACAAAGGGCGTGTCGGCTCAGGCAGCAGTCCGCAGGCTCAACTGTCCATCGACAGCCGCAACGCCAACGTTACGATCCGGTTTACGAATTAATCATCTTTAAAACAATACAATCAATGAAAACACGAAAAATTTTAGTACCTGCTTGCATTTCACTGCTTCTCCTGCTCGTTGCCACCCTGTCTTTCGGCTGCTATAACTTTCCGGAGAACCGCAGTACAGGTAAATACATCAAAGAAACCCGGGATGTACGCGATTTCAGTGCGCTCGATGTAGGGGGCGCTTTTAAAGTCGTGCTCAGCCAGGGCGATGTTGAAAGGCTTGAGCTTGAGGCCGACGAGGGTGAAATTGGAGACATTGTAACAGAAGTTGTCGGCAAAGAACTGAAGATCTATATGAAACCCGGCTGGAAAGGAAACTACCACGAAATGACCGTTTACCTTACATTTAAAACGCTGGAACGGGCTGAATTCAGTGGCGCAGCGGAAGTAAGCGGAACCGGTCCGCTCCGTTTTGATGGCCTGGCTCTTGATGTCAGTGGAGCGGCAGAGATCCGGCTGGAAATGACGGCTGACCGGATCGATGCAGATTTCACCGGCGCATCGGAAGTGGCATTTACGGGAAAAATTGGAAAAGGGCGCTTTGAGATTTCGGGCGCTTCGGAACTGGATGCCGAGAATATGGAATTCGGCAGCCTGAGCATGGAAGTCAGCGGCGCTGCGGATGCAAGGGTTTTCGTTACTGAGGAATTATACGTTGAGGCTTCCGGTGCTTCCACGATCCGGTACAAGGGCAACCCCAGGGTGGCCATGGATGTTTCCGGCGCTTCAAGCGTCAAGCCGATGTAAGCACCCGGCCGGCTATTCTATCATCCTGAGAAATTCTTCTTCGGATATCACCTTAAGGCCCAGTTCCCGGGCCTTTTTCATTTTAGCCGGGCCCATGCCTGCCCCGGCAAGAAGAAAGTCGGTCTTCGACGATACGGAACCTGCATTCCGTCCGCCGAAGCGTTCGATGAGCTCCTTGAGCTCCTCGCGGGAGTGGCCGCTGAAGACGCCGCTGATCACGAACGTCTTTCCACCAAGTTTATCCTCGATCAACTTCGGAGACGTATCGCTCAGGCTGAACTGGATGCCCGCCTCCCGGAGCCGCCCGATCATGGCCAGATTTCCGTCGTCTTTGAAATAGCCGGTTACCGATTCGGCGATTTTTATGCCGATTTCATCCACAGCAGTCAGTTCTTCCAAAGTGGCGGAGCGAAGGCGGTCAAGGCTGAGAAAGGCGTATGCAAGCTTTTTGGCAACGGTTTCGCCTACAAAACGGATCCCCAGCGCAAACAGCACACGCTCAAAAGGCGTGGCCTTTGATTGTTCAATGCCCTCAATGATGTTCTGAGCGGTCTTTTCGCGGAAACTGATCCTTTTTTCCTTTTCTCCGTCATCAGACCGGTAGATTTTCTCCAGGCCAAAGAGCTGTTCATAAGTCAGCGTGTACAGATCTGACGGATCCCGGACCAGGCCATTGTCGAAGAGCAATTCGATTTTCCCTTCGCCGAGGCTGTCGATGTTCATGGCTTTCCGGCTGATGAAATGCTCCAGTTTTCCTTTGATCTGCGGCGGGCAATGGTATTCGTTGGGGCAGTAATGGGCGGCTTCGTTTTCCTGCCGCACCAGCGGTGTTCCGCATTCGGGGCACCGGTCAATAAAGGTGATGGGCGGGAACCGGCCTGTCCGTTTTTCAAGATCCACGCCAATGACTTTAGGGATGATCTCTCCGCCTTTTTCCACGAACACGTGGTCTTGCTCATGCAGGTCCAGCCGGGCGATGATGTCGGCATTGTGCAATGAGGCCCGTTTTACCGTGGTCCCGGCCAGGAACACCGGGGCGAGGTTGGCCACAGGGGTGATCGCGCCGGTGCGTCCGACCTGGTATTCAACGCTCAGTAATGGCGTTGACACCCGTTCCGCTTTGAATTTATAGGCGATGGCCCAGCGGGGCGATTTAGCCGTATAACCAAGCAATTCCTGGTGGGCGTAAGCGTTGACCTTGATGACCACCCCGTCGATATCGAACGGAAGTTCCTTTCTTCCGGAATCCCAGGTATCGATAAAGGTCCATATATCCTCCAGCGAACGGCAGCGGGCGACGTACGGGGATACCTTCAGCCCCCATGACCGGGCCAGTACAAGACTCTGGTAGTGTGTATCGGCGGGAAGTTCTTCCGCGTACAGCGAATACATGTAGCAGTCGAGGTTACGGCGGGCCACTTCCGCCGGGTTTTGCATTTTCAGGCTTCCGGAGGCTGCGTTCCGGGGGTTGGCGAAGAGCGGAAGGCCGTTTTGTTCCCGTTCCCGGTTCAGGCCGTCGAAGCTGCTCCGGGGCATGAAGATCTCCCCGCGCAGCTCAAAATCCCGGGGATATTCGCCCCAGAGCGACAGGGGGACGCTTTTAATGGTTTTAACATTCCCCGTCACATCATCGCCCCTGACGCCATCGCCACGGGTGACGGCCTGGACCAGCCGGCCATCGGTATACCTTAATCCAATCGCCACGCCATCGAACTTCAGTTCGCAGACGTACTCCGGCTCTTCCCCGAGCAGTTTCCGCACCCTGGCGTCAAAATCGGCGATTTCCCCGGCAGAATAGGTGTTTCCGAGGGATAACATCGGGTAACGATGAGCTACCTGGGGGAATTCACGGGTCAGGTCGGCGCCGACACGCTGAGTGGGAGAATCGGGACGGACAAGGTCGGGAAATGCCGTCTCCAGCCGCATCAGCTCCTCCAGCAGCATGTCGAACTCGTAATCCGTGATCAGCGGCGCGGACAGGACGTAATACTGATAATTGTGGCGGTTGATCTCCCCGGTGAGTTGTGCGATCCTTGCGGCGGCTTCATCCCTGTTCATAACCCGGCTGCATTTTAAACAAATATCGGAAAGAAAAAGAAGAAACCAATGAGCCGTGAAGAGTATTTTCTATACCCGCCCCTTCGTGGATCTTCGTGATTCTTCGCGTGTCTTCGTGTAATGATCTCAGTATTTTTTTTACGGAGAGCCACGGAGAATGCACGGAAGTTCACTGAGAAGAAACGCGGCAGCTGATCGTGTTAAGGATCAGAGCGCGAAGTAGATCTGGCCGAGGTAAACCGGATTGATCGAGAGTACCGGGATCTGCGCGACGTTGAAGATGAGTTTTTCGCTCCAGGAACTGTTGTCGAAACTGGGGCTGTCGAGCCGGGAATCGGTCATCATCATGATCATGTCCGCGCTTTGCGAAACGGCGAAGTCCAGCAATTGTCCGGCAAAATTGGGCGTCCGGGTGGCTTTGGTGAGGCTGTATTGCACCCCGTTCTTTTTGAATTCTTCCTCGATCTGGGCGGTAATGATGTTGAGTTTCGCTGCATCAGTGTCGATATTGGCCTTCTGCTTATACATCAGGATTTCCGCTCCAAACAGCATGTGGGTGACGATGGCGTAGAAGACCTGCTGCCGTGCCTCGGTGTGCAGGCCCACGGGGAATACGATCTTTTTATAACCATGCGACCCGATGGCCCTTTTCTGCACCACGATCACCGGAACAGGCGATTGGGTGATGACCTTGAGCGCGTAACTGCCGAAGAGATGCTGCAGGCCTTTCTTGCCATGTGTGCCCAGGATCATGAAACTGGCCTTGAGTTCGGAGGCCACTTCACTGATGACGTCGAAAATGCTTCCTTCACGATACAGGTATTCAACATCGATCTTCGCTTCCTTTTTAATTTTTCCGGTAATGTCCTTCAGTTTCTTCTCCACGGTGGCCGGGGCGTTGGCTTTACCATACGCACTGAGGCTCTCCCGGTTGATTACATGCAGGATGACCACTTTGAATTTGAATATTTTACCTACCTGAACAGCGTGGTCGATGGCATTTTGTCCGACAGGGGTAAAATCGGTCGGAACCAGGATGAGGTTATTGCGGTCTTTTAATGTAGGTGCCATGTTGATCTGAGTTCGTTTGATTAAAAAAACCGCACCAGGGTGCGGTTCTTGAAATGTGTTAATAATGATTATCTGGGAACAATTTTCCTCCAGTTAAAATCCCTGGGATTGATGCACATGACCGGGATCTGGGAGGTGTTGAAAATAATATCTTCATCATATCGACCGAGCAGGAAGGAGGTCAGGCTCTTGTCCGGATCTGTCATGATGAGGATCATGTCAGCGTTTTGCGCGGTGGCGTAATCGATGACTTGCTTGGTGAAATTTCCTGATTTTTCTGCAGCCACAACTTCAAATTTCACGTCGTTGACCTGGAAGTGGTTGGTGATCATGGTGATCACGTCTTCAATCTCATCGCTGGCGATATGATAGATGATGATGGTTGAGTTGAATTCCTTGGCAATGGCAGCGGCCCATTTGGTTTTGACCCAGGGGCCCGAGTCGCTGGTGATGGGCATCACGATCTTATTGAGCCCCTGTCCGAACGGGCGTTTCTGGACGACGATCGTGGGTACTTCAGAGCTGGTTACCACTTTGAGGGCGAAACTGCCGGTAACCTTTTGCATGCCTGTTTTTCCATGCGTGCCAAGGAAGATCAGGCTGGCTTTCAGGTCTTCCGCAACTTCGGCAATGGTGGTAAAAATATCTCCCTCGCGGGCCATAGTGTCCACCTGGATGACGAATTCCTGGGTGAGCGACCGGGCCAGATCCTTCAGGCGTTCATCGATCGTTTCAAGCCCTTTGCCTTCTTTTCGAAGTTCCGCCAGCGTGTTCTTGTCGATAACATGCAGCAGTACCACTTTGTAATTAAAATCCTTTGCGAGCGAGGCAGCACGGTGGGCTGCATTGGCACAAACCTCCGAAAAATCGGTCGGAACAAGAAAAATCGGATTCTTAATGGTTTCCATAAAAGAAGGGATTAAATGATCTTAGATTAATTATACAAAAGTAGAAAATTTCTCACATGTTTTTTAGCAGCGTTCATTTTTCATGGTTCAGGATGATTTCAATCTGCCGGAGGTTTCGCTCCTTGCCTTCCTGCCTGAGTTTGATGGCCGAGGCGGTGAAATAGCGGTGTGCAGTGAGAAAATCACGCTGAATGACATACCACTGTTGCAGTGTGGTGGGATGAATGTTCAAAACGGTCCATTCATACTTCAGCCGATGTGCGATCATGAAAAAATCATCGCGGCCCAGGTAGTCGAGGTCGGCGTCGCAAAGGATCTTTTCCAGGGGATCGACCGCACACTGGGGTAGTTTGGTGTCCATGATCATGTCGGCGATCCGGTCGATATCCTGAGGAGCATATCCGAAAGCGGGCAGGTTTTCCCGTACTATTTCCACGCTGGCTTCCTCGTGCCCCTTATAGGTCACCAGCATGCCGGAATCATGGAAAATACAGGCGGTTTGCAGCAAGACCAGGTCCTGCTCCCCGATGTTTTCCAATTTAGCCAGCCGCTCGGCCGAATGGAGTACATCCAGGGTATGGCTAAGCGAGTGGTAGGTCAGGCTGGGATCCAGTTCCCGTTCCAGTTTATGCAGTATAAAGTTCTTAGCAGCTTGATAATTCATGATTCCGGTGTTCTGATTGTTTTTTTGCGTCCCGCACTGACAGTATTTTGTTTAAAGTTTCAAATCGAAGCTCTCCACGCCATCCCAGAACTCCGGGACCCCTCTTTCATGGTATCGCTGGCATCTTTCCAGGTAAATCCTGAGCGTTTTATCGGCGGGATTTACAGCTTCCAGCTTCTGAAAAATTTGCATGGCACTGCCGAATTCCTTTTTCTTGTAAGATTGCACGGCCTTATTGTAATCATCTTTGGTCATGATCTTCAGGTCCCGCACTTCATCCGGTTCTCCGTCCATGATCTCAAAAATATAAATGGCTTCTTTTTTCCCTTTCACCTTGACGATATCCAGGAACCGGAAATGATACTGGCTGGGATCGTTCAGTTTGATCAGGGTGTCTTCAGTGATGATGATCGAGCTTCCATAGATCTTGGTCAGTCCTTCAAGGCGGGAAGTCAGGTTCACCGCGTCGGAGATCACCGTGCCGTCCATCCGGCCTTCACCGCCGATGATACCGAGCATCAGCATGCCGGTATGGATACCGATCCCGGCATCGATGGCCGGTTTGCCGAACTGGCTGATGATCTGGTTGTATTCGAGCATCTTGATCCGCATCTCAATCGCGGTGTTGATCGCGTCTTCCGCCCGTTCCGGGAACAGCGCCATGATGGAATCTCCCATGAACTTGTCGATGAAGCCGGCATTATTGCGGATCACCGGCTCCATATAACCGAGGTAGTTGTTGATGAAATCAAAGTTCTCTTTAGGCGACATGGTTTCGGAAAGCGCGGTGAAATCCCGGATATCCGAAAACATGATCGTCATCTCCTTCTGGACCTGGTCGCCCAGTTGAATGTCCGTTATGCTGTCCTTGCCCAGGAATTCAAGGAACTGCCTGGGAACGAACCGGGCGTTCGCCCTGTTGACTTTCTCTATGCTGTGAAAGTAATTCCTCAGGCGCCCGGTCATTTCGTTGTACCCCTCCGTCAGGACCCCGATTTCGTCGTTGGTGCGCACCACGCTGTAACTGTCCAACTCTCCGCGCCCGGTCCGCTGCATATTGTACAGCAGTTCATTGACCGGCCTGACAATGTCTTCCGTTGTCCAGCGCACGAACAGGACGATATAGATCAAAGCGATGAATATACCGGTTCCGATCCCGATGACCATCAGCAGGCTGTTGATCGCGTTGACATAGAACAGTTCATTGATCGCCTGATTCCCCAATTCCAGGTCTACGGCAGTGTATTTGCCCAGGAGGATATCGGATTGCGACTCGTCGAATTCGGGTATTCCGAGATCGCTGACAGAGGACACGCTGAGGAGGATGTAGAAAATAACGATGATCAGTGGCAGCAGGGTGGTCATCGCACTTGACACCCACAGCCGGTTCCTGATTTTGCCGGGTTTCAGATTAAAGATCCTTCTTCTGAGTTCGTTTTCCGGGAAGATGTGTTCCAGGTAACGGATATGGACCCGGTGCCGCATCCAGAAATAAACGAGCATAAGGGTGAGGATGGCGGCCAGCAGGGTGATGAAGAAAAATTGAAAATAAAACCGCTGGTTCAGTTCATCCACATCCTTTTTGACCGTAAGGATGTAAAGCATGTAGATGATCGTAATGCCGTAGGCCAGAGCAAGGATCCCCGCGTTGATGAGGGGCGACCGAAGCAGGAACTTCTTGCAGAATTGCTCTATGCTGGCCTTGATGGGCTTTCCCTTTTTCTTTTTTCCGAAGTAGATCTTGAATGGCAGGTTGAAGCCAAATCCGATGAGAAAACTGACCAGCAGTAATTTGATCAGCAGGGCCATGGTGCCCCCGATTTCCTGGTTGCCTTCGAATGTTACCGATCTTTCCTTTTTCTGGCTGCCATTTTCAGTTTCAGAACCGGTGGGCACGATCGACCGCGTGGTGTCAGCATTACCTTGGTCATCAGGTGTCGGTTCGGTCTGCTCCCGGCCTACCTCGACCACGCCATCTGAAATGTTCAGTTTTACGGATCCCGGATTTTCAATCTGCGATTTGTTCAAATAGTCAGGGACGTATTTGAACAAGAGGATGCCGGCGACCGGGAAAACAAGGAAAAAGTACAGCAAGGTGGATAGCAGATATATCCGCAGGCCGTAATAACCCGGAACCTTCTTGTATTTTGCGGGGCCGCTTGACATAGGCGTGATCAAGGGCGCCAAATTACAAAAAAAAACTTCCGCCTCGAACGACGGAAGTCCTGAAGGCTATATTCCAGTGCCTGCTAGTGTACCTCGGAAATGATCTCCATGCCCCGGCGCAGGGCTTTTTCATTATCCGGAATAAGATGGTGGTAGCGGGCGGGAAGTGATTTTTTTAATCCCAGGATCACATTTTCCAGGGTTACAATGGGTTTGATCTGAAGGTACCCGCCCAGAACGATCATATTAAAGATTTTGGACAATCCCAAGCTGGCGGCTTCATCAGCGGCATCGACCCGGTATATGGTGATGTCTTTTCTTTCGGGATGGCGCGAGATGCCATTGCTGTCGTAAATCAGTGTGCCTCCGGGCTTTACCATTGGTTCAAACTTGTCCATGGATTGCTGGTTCAGAATGATCGCGGTGTCGTATCGCGTGAGGATGGGCGAGCTGATGCGCTCGTCGCTGAGGATCACGGTTACATTCGCCGTACCGCCGCGCATTTCCGGGCCGTACGATGGCATCCAGCTGACTTCCTGGTCCTGCATGATCCCGGAATAGGCCAGGATCTTTCCCATGGAGAGGACACCTTGTCCGCCGAATCCGGCTATAATGATTTCTTCAGTCATAACTTAAAAAATTCCAAATTCCTATATATTGTCCAACTGTCCAAATGTCCAATTGCCTATTTCTTATCCGCCATCACGCCGTCAACCTTGATATCTCCCAGCGGGTAATAAGGGAACATATTGTCGACCATCCACTGGTTGGCCTGCACCGGCGTCATTTTCCAGCCTGAATTGCAGTTGGAGACGATTTCGATGAACGAAACGCCGGGCTTCTTGTTCACCTGGTTTTCAATGGCCATCCGGACTGCCTTTTTGGTTTTTCGGACGTTGGCCGGGGTATGCACCGCCTGGCGCGTCACGAAATAGGTTCCGGGCAGGTTGGCAACCAGCTCGGTGATCTTCAGCGGGAAGCCCATCATCTGGATATCCCTTCCATATGGCGAGGTGCTGGACTTCATGCCGGGCAGTGTGGTTGGCGCCATCTGCCCGCCGGTCATTCCATAGATGCCATTATTAATGAAAAAGATGGCGATATTTTCTCCTCTGTTGCAGGCGTGGATGGTTTCGGCGGTTCCGATGGCGGCCAGGTCGCCGTCGCCCTGGTAGGTGAACACGATCTTATTGGGCCAGGTGCGCTTGATACCGGTGGCAAGTGCGGGCGCCCGTCCATGGGCGGCCTGCTGCATGTCGATGTTCATGAATTCATAGGCCAGTACCGAGCAGCCGACCGGGGCGATGCCGATGGTGTCTTGTTGCAGGCCCATTTCATCGATCACTTCCATGATGATGCGGTGCGCCGTGCCATGTCCGCAACCGGGACAGTAACTCAGCACCTTTTCCGTCATCAGGCTGGTTTTTTTGTAAACCAGGTTCTCTTCGGACACTATTTCCTGATATAATTTTTCATCCATTGTTTAGCCTCCTATGAGTTTCTTTTCCAGTGCGACGACAATTTCTTCGGGTGAAGGGATCATGCCGCCCATCCGCCCGTGGTGTTCCACCGGCACTTTTCCGGCAACGGCCAGGCGTACATCCTCGACCATCTGCCCGGCGTTCATTTCTACCGTTAACATTCCCTTGACCTGCCCGGCCATTTTGGAGATGATTTCCTTTGGATAGGGGAATAGGGTGATGGGCCGGACCAGTCCGACTTTTATGCCCTTGGCGCGGGCGATCTGAAGCGATTTCTGGCAGATCCTGGCACTCGAACCGTAGGCCACGAAAAGATATTCGGCGTCTTCACACTGGAACGTTTCATAACGGACTTCCGTCTCTTCCATTTTGCGGTATTTTTCCTGCAGATGGAAATTGTGCCGCTCCTGCTTTGCCGGATCCAGATCCAGGGAGGTGATAATGTTCCGCTCCCGGTTCGCTGTTTTGCCGGTAGTAGCCCAGGGGCATTGCCGGATGAGTTCCTCTTCGGTCCGACGGGGAACCGGGTCGGGAAGGTTGACCTTTTCCATCATCTGCCCGATGACCCCGTCGGAGAGGATCATGACCGGGTTTCTGTATTTGAAGGTCAGTTCAAACGCCAGGCTCACGAAGTCGGCCATTTCCTGGACCGATGACGGGGCGAGGACGAGCAGGCGGTAATCGCCGTGGCCGCCGCCCTTGGTGGCCTGGAAATAATCGGCCTGTGAAGGCTGGATGGTACCCAGCCCCGGACCGCCGCGCACGACATTCAATATTACGCCTGGCAGCTCTGATCCGGCCATGTAGGAGATCCCTTCCATTTTCAGGCTGATCCCGGGAGAGGATGATGAGGTCATCACCTTTTTGCCCGCCCCTGCGGCGCCGTAGACCATATTGATGGCGGCCACTTCACTTTCTGCCTGAAGGACGACCATACCGGTCCTTTCATGCGGTTTTTCGGCCATGAAATACTCGAGCACCTCCGACTGGGGCGTGATCGGATAACCGAAATACGCATCGACACCCGCGCGGATGGCCGCTTCGGCTATGGCTTCATTGCCTTTCATCAATCTAAGTTCACCCATGATAATGTCTGATTTTTGGTTCGGTCAAACTTCAACTTTTTTCCTGTACACTGTGATCACGCCGTCAGGGCAGACAACGGCGCAATTGGTGCATCCCGTGCATTCGTCAGGGTTGGCCGCATAAGCAAAGCGGTACCCTTTGTGGTTGACTTCCCGGGCGATGGATATGACTTCGGTGGGGCACGCCCCCACGCAGACCTCGCAGCCTTTGCACCGTTCCACATCCACGATAATAACGCCTCTGACTTTTGCCATATTTAGAACTGTTTATTGCGTTTTGCTGTTTAACGCCACGAAATTATTAATAAAAGATGAAACTGGTCCAGCCGGCTTTTTTGAATTGTTAATTTGTTAACAATTTATATTTGATTTAAATAATTCATTGCAACACCGGGTGGTCCTCCTTAAACTGCCTTAGCCGGGCTTCCAGGTCAGGGAATTGTTCACGCCGGACCAGGGATACGCAGGCGCGGATGCCCTCGTGGCGCTCGCTGCCGCATATCGTCAGCGAAATGGCGCTGATCCCGTAAAACAACAGCTCCCGCAGCAATTCGCCCCCACTAAAGCCAGGGTAGGAGAACGTGAAGTAAAATCCGTCGGCGATGGGATGATCTTCATCTTTATCATAAACGATCATGAACCCGTTATCGAGGAACATTTTTTTCATGATGCCGGCCTTGGCCCCGTATTCTTTGACGTCTTCAACAAAATTGAACCGGCCTTCGTTGGCCGCGCGCAGGATAGCCGTAAGCGCGAATTGCGGCGTGTGCGCCGTGCCGCTGCTCAGCGAATAAAGCGTGCCGAAAATCATGGCGTGACCAATGCGCGAGAATTTGTAAAAACGAAGCAAATCAGGCGCTTCCAGGTCGAAGATCTTGTTGGAGATCACCATCATCCCGATGCGTTGTCCGGCATAGCTGAAAACCTTGGAACTGGAGATGAGCAGCACATAATTGTCGGTATAGTGCGCCACGGAAGGCTGATAGGGCGGAACCCCGGGCCGGCTGTAATCCTTGCGGAAATCCATACCGAAATAAGCAAGATCCTCAATGACGATCACATCGTATTTCTCGGCCAGTTCGGCAATGATCTTCAGCTCATTCTCCGTGAAACAGACCCAGGAAGGATTGTTCGGGTTTGAATAAAGAATGGTGGATACTCTGCCGGTTTGCAGGAACTCTTCCAGTTTGCCCCGGAGTTTGTCCCCCCGGTAATCATAGACGTCAAACATCATGGCTTCCATGCCCAGGATGCGCATCTGCTGCATATGGACCGGGAATCCCGGGTTGAGGAATAAAGTGGCGCCGCGGTTTTTATCCCGGCGGTTCAGCGTCATGAAGGCGGCGAAACTGCCTTGCATGGAGCCTACGGTAGGAATACAGCACTCGGTCCTGACATCCAGGTTCAAAAATAATTTGGCGAACCGGGAGATCTCTTTTTTTAGTTCTGCGCGGCCGTAAATGTCTGGATAAATCGCCGGGATGCCCATGTCCAGGGCTTCTTTTTCCGCTTCGATGCCGATCTGCACCGGCGGCAGGCCGGGAATACCCATTTCCATCCTGATGTAGCGGACTCCGGATTCCTGCTCAATCAGGTCGACCAGTCTTTTGATTTCCCGGATTGAGGCGATGCCCAGGTCTCCAATATTAGTTTCTCTGATATGCTTCTCAACGATTTCGTGGTGTACCGGAGTGTTTTTCATAGTCTTGTTTTGGTTGATGGCTTCAAATCGGCCCGATCAAAAATAAAAATTAATATTTACAAATCAATATTCTAATGTTTATCCTGTTCTATGCGGATCCTGCAGTCGACGGCAACGATCTTCCCTGCATGGGCCAGGAGCGGATTCAGGTCCAGTTCCCGGATTGAAGGCAGTGCCAGGGACAACATGGAAAGGTTGAGTATGATTTGTGCGAACAGGTCCTGGTCAATGCCTTGTTGTCCCCTGGCGCCCTGCAGCAACGGGAAAATTTTCAGCCGTCGGATCATGTCCGTTGCTTCTTCTGGAGTAAGCGGCGCCAGCCCGGCGCTGAAGTCTTTGAGTATTTCGATGAAAATGCCGCCCATACCGCACAGGATCATCGGTCCGAATTTGGGCTCGTACTTGATGCCGGCGAAAAGTTCCGTTCCTTTCATCATGGGCTGGACGAGGACGGCACGGGCATCCCTGATAAGCATCAGTTCCGCGAAAACACTCCTGGCTTCATCCATATTCCTGATGTTCAGCCTGACGCCGCCTACATCCGATTTGTGGAGGGGGCCGACAACTTTCATGACGATGGGAAACCCGCACATTTCCGCGCTGCGTGCCAGATCCTCAGGTGTGCTGACGGTAAACTCCGGCGTTCTGGGTATCCCGGCCAGGTCCAGGATCTTCACGGCAATGTCCGGTGGAAGATATCCCGAAGGAAGATCCCGGGTCAGATCGAGCAACTCAGCCTGGTACGCAGCAGGTGCGGAGGGGGCGTCTTCGGCGGGCGATGGGGTGTTGTACGCCAGGCCGAGGGCCCGGGCAAAAAGCACCTCATCCGGGAAATTGATCCTGCCCTTGGCCAGAAACGCATCCACTTCCGCGTGGGCGGTCAGTGTGGATGGCAGGATGGGAAACACGGGTTTTACCGCAGAATGCATCTTCCGGTCGAGCAGATCGTAGACGTCATGGATGGGGGAAAGCCCCGGGGTGCCGAATATGACGGCGATGCCGTCGATCTCGTCGAAATACCGGTCGGTGTAGTCGATGATGCTGCCCAGTTGTTCCGCGGTGCCGGTGGCCAGGAAATCGATGGGGTTGGCCACGGAGGAACCCGGGAAAAGGAGGTTTAAGAGCTCCTCTGCCTTAGGATGCGTGATCGGGGGCACCTGGAATCCTTCCCGGGAGAGGGCATCGGTGAGCATGACTGCCGGCCCGCCGGCGTGGGTGATGACTCCAATGTTATTTCCGTTCAGCCTCTTATGCAGAAAAACAGAGGCCACATTGATCAGTTCTTCTCTTCCGCTGCACCGGACAATGCCGGCCTTGCGGAACAGGGTGTCGACGGCCAGGTCGGAACTGGCCAGTGCGCCTGTGTGCGAAGAGGCCGCACGGCTGCCGGCTTCGGAGGCGCCGGCCTTGATCGCGGCGATCCTGCACCCTTTGCGGATCAGTGATGACGCATGCCGGAGCAGCATTTGCGGCTTATTGACAGATTCAATGTACAGCAGCTTAACCGAAGGGCTGATCCCCGGTTCGAACGATTCGTCCATATACTGCAGGATGTCCTCCACGCCCATCTGTGCGCTGTTACCGACTGAAAACACCCGGGCGAAGCTGAGCCCTTTCTGAATTCCGTTTTCCATGATAAAACAGGCGGTGGCGCCGGAGCCGGATATGAAATCGCAGCCCGCCGGCGTCAGTTTCGGGATGGGCAGCGTGAACACGCCATGATAGGCCGGGGTGAGCACCCCGATGCAATTCGGCCCGATCAGGCAGCCGTCATATTGGTCGACGATACCGACAATTTCCTTCTCCAGTTTTTTCCCTTCCTGACTTTCCTCGCTGAAACCCGCCGAAATAATAATGAATGCACGGGTGCTTTTATGGGCAGCCAGTTCCCTGACCGAATCCGGAATATATTTTGCCGCAATGGCGATAATGGCCAGATCGGCTTGCGGAAGCAGGGTAAGATCCCTGAAAGAACGAATACCCTGTACCTCGTCTTCTTTTGGATTGACCACATACAGTTTTCCCGCATAGCCGCCATCGAGGATATTCTTCAGTATCTTTCCGCCCGGTTTTTGCAGGTCGTTGGATCCCCCCAGGACGACAATACTGGCCGGATCAAGCAATTGCCTGTTGATCATTGCACTTTTTTTTGTTAATCAAATAACATCAGCCGCTAAATTATGAAAAGCCGCTGAGGGAGTAAGCCTGCGGTGTTAAAAAAATTTAAAAAAGGTCGATGGCGTCATTGCCGTATTAAATATTCATAAATTTGTGCATCAATTAAAAATTCTGAAAAATGAAAAAGTTTTTTCTGACCATGGCCTTGATGACGGTATCTGTGAGCGTGCTGTTTGCACAGGCACAGCAGGCCGCCCCCAAGGTGGAAGAAAACCCGAACGCGCCGGAGATCACATTTGATAAACTGGTGCACGATTACGGCACGATCGCCTTTGGTGGTGATGGCGTGTCCGTCTTCAAATTCACCAACACCGGCAAAGAGCCCCTGATCCTGTCCCAGCCCCAGTCATCCTGTGGCTGCACGGTGCCTACCTGGCCCAAGGAGCCGATCCTTCCGGGCGCATCCGATGAGATCAAAGTAACCTACAATACGAAAAGAGCGGGACCGATCAACAAAACGGTGACCATCCGTTCCAATGCAAAGAACAACGTGGTGGTGCTCAGGATCACCGGTAAGGTGGAGGCTGACCAGTCGCAGCAGCCGCCGGCTCAGAAGCCCGAAAGTACAGGCGCACCGGTCAACAAGTAAACATCAAATAGGAGATACCTGATCCCGGTCCGCTGGCCCGGGATTTTTCATTCCTGATAAACAGATTATTCCATGCCAAAGATTTCAAAAAAGGGGATGAGCATGCCGGAATCCCCCATCCGTAAATTAGTGCCGTTTGCTGATGCGGCGAAAAAAGCAGGACGAAAAGTCTATCACCTCAATATCGGCCAGCCCGACATTGAGACGCCCCAGGTGGCGCTCGATGCGATCCGGAATTTCAGCCAGAAGGTGGTTGAATACAGCCATTCCGCCGGAATTTATTCTTACAGGCAACGACTGACGGAATATTATAAGAAGTATGACATCCACATTACCGCCGAGGATATCGTCGTGGGCGCAGGAGCGTCAGAAGCGCTGCTGTTTGCCATCAACACCTGCCTCGACCCCGGCGACGAACTGATCATCCCCGAACCGTTCTATGCCAACTACAACGGCTTCTCGATCAATGCCGGCGCGGTAGTCCGTCCCATAATCTCTTCGATTGACAGCGGATTCGCCCTGCCACCTATTTCGGATTTTGAAAAAGCCATCAACGAACGAACCAGGGCCATTCTTATCTGCAATCCCAACAACCCGACGGGATATCTTTATTCCAGGGAAGAACTGGAAATCCTGCGCGATATCGTCAAGAAACACGATCTCTACCTGATCACCGATGAGGTTTACCGGGAATTTGTATACGACGGCCAGCATCATTATTCAGCGATGTACCTGGAGGGTATCGAAGATAATGTCATCCTGATCGATTCCGTATCCAAGCGCTACAGCGCTTGTGGTTTCCGTGTAGGCTGCCTGATCACCCGCAACAGGGATGTGGCCAAAACAGCGCTTAAATTCGCCCAGGCCCGGCTCAGCCCGCCCACCTTCGGACAGGTCGCCGCAGAAGCCGCCATTGATACCCCGGCCGAGTACTTTGAGAATGTGCTCAGGGAATACCATGCCCGCCGCGATGTCGTCGTGGAATACATCAACAGGATTCCAGGGGCCTACTGCCCCAAGCCAAAAGGTGCGTTTTACGTCGTCGCCCGGCTGCCCATCGACGATTCGGACCGGTTCTGCAAATGGTTGCTCGAAGAGTTTAACTATAACAATGAAACGGTAATGCTGGCGCCGGCTACCGGCTTCTATTCCAATCCTTCCAAAGGGAAGGACGAGGTCAGGATTTCCTATGTTCTGAAAGTGGAAGATCTCCGCAATGCCATGGTTTGCCTGGAGGAGGCATTGAAGGTCTACCCCGGAAAAACCAACTAAAACCCTGATCAGAAATCCGGATAAAGCAGGTACTTTTCCCGAACCGCTCTGAACTTTGCGAGGCCGTCTTCCCAGGATGAACGGATCTGTTGCTCCGTAAGTCCTTCCATGATTTGACGCCGGAGGACACCATTGCCGGCAAGCTTTTCAAAATAACTGTTGAAGAATCCCACGGTGGCGCTGAGTTGCCGGTAATAATCCATCAGGAACGAAAGGCTGAAGTGATGCGGATGGCCCTTGAAATCTTCAGCATATGGTCTCAGGAGTTGTCCGTTGCACAGCACTCCAGAAAAAGGCGGATTTTCGGCCACGCCGGGTATTTTCTCCGGTTTGAAATAATATGTACCCGATTTTAATTCAGGATGCCCGATGACCTCAAACGGATAATCCGTCCCCCGGCCTACGCTGACTGCAGTGCCTTCGAACAGGCACAGAGAAGGATACAGGTAAATGGATTGCCAGGTGGGCAGATTGGGCGAAGGTCTGACCGGCAGTTTAACGATCATGTTGCGATCGTAGCCTTTGAGCGGGATGATGGTCAGGCTGCATTTTACCCCTCCGGCCAGCCAGCCTTCTCCGTTTGCCATCGTGGCGTATTCCCCGATGGTCATTCCATAGATCACCGGGACGGGATGCATCCCGACAAAGGAGCGGAAAGCGGTGTCGAGCACCGGTCCGTCGATGTAGAACCCGTTGGGATTGGGCCTGTCGAGAACAATGAGCGGGACGCCGTTCTCAGCGCAGGCTTCCATCACCAGGCTTAAAGTGGAAATGTACGTGTAGAACCGGGCGCCGACATCCTGGATGTCGAAAACAACAACGTCGACCCCCGAAAGTTGCTGCGCATCAGGCTTCTTCTGACTGCCATAGAGAGAAATAACCGGAATGCCCGTAGCCGGATCGACCCCGTCGCGGATCTCAGCGCCGGCCTCTGCCTGGCCCCTGAACCCGTGCTCCGGGCTGAAGATGGATCGAACGCGGATCCCGGCACGCACCAGCGTGTCCACCAGGTGTGTTTTGTCCACTAGAGATGTGTGGTTGCATACCACAGCCACGTTCAGTCCGGACAGGGCGGGGAAATATAAGTCTGTTTGCTCAGCGCCCGTGATAACCACGCCGGCTTCTTTCAGGACCGGCAGGCCGGTGTTTCCCGGCTGGCTAATGCCGGAAGGGGCGCCACAGGCGGAAATGATCAGAAAAAGAAGCAAAGAGAAATTTTTAAACATGATGGATCGTGATTCCGGGAACGATGATTTCATATTTCATTGCAAAGTTTGTCATTTTGCGTTCAACTCGACATTCATTCCTATTTTTACATCAAAATAATCGCTCATTTGGTCAATCTTCCATCATTTATTGCCAGGCGCCTGAGTCAAAAGGAAAGTGCCGGGTTTTCCGGACCGGTGATCCGGATCGCAACCGTGGCGATTGCCCTGGGACTGTCGGTCATGATCCTGTCCATTGCCGTTCTGATCGGCTTCCAGAACGGGATCAGGGATAAGGTCACCGGCTTTGCCGCGCATATCCGGATTTCCGGATTTAACGACAACGCCTCCTATGAAGCTTCGCCCATTGTCCTCGATCAGGAAGATTATCAGGCTATTGCAGCCAATCCCGCGGTGAAGCATATTCAGTCATTCGCGCTCAAGGCCGGAATGATCAAGACCGGGGACCAGATACAGGGCGTGGTGCTGAAAGGCGTTTCCGGAGATAATGACTGGGCATTCTTCCGGCAGAACATGGTTTCGGGCCATACCCCGGTAATTGCTGATACTGGCGCTTCTGTTGAGATCATCATATCCCGGTTTATTGCAAACAGGCTGAAACTGAATCCCGGGGATGAAACCCGGATGTATTTCGTGACCGGCCCGGGCTATCAGCCCAGGGGAAGGAAGTTCATCGTTTCCGGAGTTTACGAAACCGGCCTGGAAGAATTCGACCAGATGTACGCCGTGGGCGACATCCGGCATATCCGGAGGCTCAACGGATGGACGGATGACCAGGTCTCAGGCTACGAAGTATACCTGCGTGATTTTTCCATGCTCGGGAAGGTTTCCGAAGACATATACCGCAGGATCCCATTTGACCTTAATGTGACTACCGTAAAGGAAATTTATCCCCAGATATTCGACTGGCTCCGGCTGATGGACGCCAACGTCGTAATCATACTGGTGCTGATGATCCTGGTGGCCGGGATCACCATCGTATCCACCCTGCTGATCCTGATCCTGGAGCGGACCTCCATGATTGGCACACTGAAAGCCATGGGAATGAGCAACCGGGAACTCAAAACGCTGTTCCTGTATTTCTTTGCGCGGATCCTGATCCTGGGCATGGTCATCGGCAACGTCATCGGGCTGGGCCTTGGGCTTTTGCAGCATTATACCCGGTTTATACCATTAGACCAGGAATCGTATTATATGTCGTATGTGCCGGTATCTTTGGATCTGCCGACAATTATCCTGGTTAACGGGGGTACTTTCCTGGTTAGCTTATTGATGGTGATGATTCCCGGTTATGTGATTGGCAGGATTTCACCGGTGCGAGCGATCCGGTTCGGTTAGCGTTTATGAAGCCCGCATTCCTTGAATTCGGGCAGTTCCCACCACCAGCGGCCGGCGCGGATGTCTTCCCCAGGTTCTATGGCCCGTGTGCAGGGCTGGCAGCCAATGCTCGGATAACCCATGTCGTGCAGGCGGTTATACGGAATGTTATAGGCATGGATATAATCCCAGACGTCTTTCTCTGACCAGTTGATCAGGGGATTGATCTTGATCTTGCGGTGCAGGGCGTCCCATTCTACAAGTGAAGCATGCTCACGGGTGACCGACTGATCGCGGCGGATTCCGCTGATCCAGGCGTCCAGGGGCTCCAGCGCCCGCTGCAAGGGGACGATCTTCCGGATATGGCAGCACAGTTTCCGGTTTTCCACGCTTTCAAAGAAAAGATTGATCCCTTTTTTACGGACCATATCTTCAACGGCTTCCCGGTCCGGAAAAAAGATACTGATCTTCACTTTGTACCTTCTTTCAGTCAGGTCCAGCAGGTCGTAGGTTTCCTGGAAAAGGCGCCCGGTATCCAGGGTAAAAATAAAGGATTCCGGTGTGATGGCAGCGACCATCTGGGTCAGGACCTGGTCCTCAGCACCCAGGCTCGTCGAAAGGCCGATTTTTCCCTGGAATTCATTCAGGAAAAACTCCAGGATCTCCCGGGCCGGCCGGTCCTCAAACCGTTCGTTCCATTGACGGATCAACTCAAATGGGGCTGAATTGCTCAAATTATTGCGCTTAATTAACCGGAACAAAAGTAATAAATAAATTAATTTTGATTTTCATAGGTAGTTCCGTCATGAAAGTACATTTTATTGCCATCGGGGGCAGCGCCATGCACAACCTGGCCATTGCCCTTAAACTGAAAGGATTTGAAGTTTCGGGTTCGGATGATGAAATTTTTGAGCCTTCCCGCGGAAGGCTGGAAAAATACGGGATCCTGCCGCAAAGTTTCGGATGGGATCCCGCCAGGCTTGACCAGGGACTTGATGCAGTGATCCTGGGCATGCATGCAAAAAGGGATAATCCCGAACTGATCAGGGCCCGTGGATTGGGACTGAAGATTTTTTCCTATCCTGAATACCTCTACGAACAATCGAAAAATAAGAAACGGGTGGTGATCGCGGGCAGCCACGGGAAGACCACGATCACTTCCATGATCCTTCATGTACTGCAGCGTGCCGGGATCGATACAGACTATATGGTGGGCGCCCAGCTCGATGGATTCGAGGTGATGGTCAGGCTGACGGAGAATGCCCCGGTAATGGTCCTGGAAGGGGACGAGTATTTATCGTCGCCCATTGACCCCAGGCCAAAATTTCACCTGTACCGGCCGCACATCGCCCTGCTGAGCGGCATCGCCTGGGACCATATGAACGTATTTCCGACCTTTGAGAACTACGTCAGCCAGTTTGAACAGTTTATCCGTCTGACCGAAGCCGGCGGAACCCTGGTTTATTGTGAATCCGATCCTGTGGTAGTGCGCCTGGCAAAGAATGATGTGCGGGGCCTTCATCTGTTACCTTATGGTAGTCTTGGGTATATGGTGAAGGATGGCGTCACGAAGGTTATTCATGACGGACGGGAATATCCGATGAAAATCTTCGGCCGGCATAATATACAGAATTTACATGGCGCCTGGATGGTTTGTCGTGAACTTGGTGTTGGTGATGAATTATTCCTGGAGGCCATGGCCGGTTTCTCCGGCGCGTCTAAAAGGTTGCAGTTACTGGGCCAGAAGGGAGAAACCGCTGTTTATAAGGATTTTGCCCATAGCCCTTCCAAACTCAAAGCGACCATCGAAGCGGTCAGGGAGCAGTATCCCGGCCGGGAATTGCTGGCTTGCATCGAATTGCACACCTACAGCAGCCTCAATAAGGATTTTTTACCGGAATACCGCGGTTGTATGCAGGCGGCCGACATCCCCGTGGTTTACTTCAGCCTGCATGCCCTGTCGCTGAAGCGGCTCCCGATGCTATCCCCCGCAGAGGTCAAAGAAGCCTTTGGCGACGACCGCCTGCTTATCTTTAACGACTCCGCACTGCTGCACGAATTTCTTCTGGGTCAAAACTATTATAAAAGAAATCTCCTCCTGATGAGTTCCGGTAATTTTGACGGGCTCAGGCCGGAGGAGATTACAGAGGAAATATTAAGTTCCTGCTAACTGTTCATCGAGATCAGGAATTCTTCGTTGCTGCGTGTGTATCTCATTTTATCCTTGAGGAACTCCATGGCTTCCAGCGGGTTCATGTCGGCCAGGTGGTTCCGCAGGATCCAGATGCGCTGCAGGGATTCCTTGTCCACCAGGAGCTCTTCCTTGCGTGTGCTGGAGGCGACAATATCGATTGCGGGATAGATGCGTTTGTTGGAGAGCTTACGGTCGAGCTGGAGTTCCATGTTGCCGGTTCCCTTGAATTCTTCGAAGATGACTTCGTCCATTTTGGAACCGGTGTCGATCAGCGCGGTGGCGATGATGGTGAGCGAACCGCCGTTTTCAATCTGGCGTGCCGCGCCGAAGAACCGTTTGGGTTTCTGCAGGGCGTTGGATTCGACACCGCCGGAAAGCACCTTGCCGGAGGCCGGTGAAATCGTGTTGTATGCCCTGGCCAGGCGGGTGATCGAGTCAAGCAGGATCATGACGTCATGGCCGCATTCCACCAGCCGTTTTGCTTTTTCCAGGACAATGTTCGCGATCTTGGCATGCCGTTCCGCCGGCTCGTCAAACGTCGAAGCGATCACTTCCGCCTTGACGTGCCGCTGCATGTCGGTGACCTCCTCAGGACGTTCATCGATCAGCAGAACGATGAGGTAGACCTCTGGATGATTGTATGCGATCGCGTTGGCGATTTCCTGAAGGATGATGGTCTTACCGGTCTTGGGCTGTGCGACGATCAGGCCGCGCTGTCCTTTGCCGATGGGGGCGAACATGTCGATCACGCGCGTCGTAATGCTGGCATTGGGATAATCCGTGATGTTGTATTTCTTCTGCGGGAAGAGCGGCGTCAAAAAGTCGAACGGGATCCTGTCCCTGACTTCTTCCGGTTTGCGGCCGTTGATGAGCTCCACCTTGATCAGCGGGAAATATTTTTCGCCTTCTTTCGGCGGCCGGATGCTGCCTTCCACGGTGTCGCCGGTTTTCAATCCGAAAAGTTTGATCTGTGACTGCGACACATAAATATCGTCCGGTGAGTTCAGATAGTTATAATCTGATGAGCGCAGGAATCCATAACCATCCGGCATGATTTCAAGCACGCCTTCGGTGTTGATGAATCCTTCGTATTCAAAAGGAAACTCTTCTCTTTTTTTGGTCAGCCTGGGGCGGAAACCGGGGTCCCGCATCGGCGGCTGGTAATCCTCGTCGCGCGGCGGAACATATTCGCCCAGGTCTGGTTTTTCTCCTTCGGCCATGGGGATGCTGGCGACATCAGTTTCCGTTTCGCTTTCCGGATCAGGAGCAGCGATCATTTCATCATCGCCGTTATCCAGGTCGAGCAGGAGCAGATCCGGGTCTTTCGGTTCTGGCCGCTCGAAGGTTTGCGCCTGTGCGTTTGCCTCAGCGGCGATCCGGTCTTTCTTCTTGACCAGCTTCGGGCGCCGGACTTCGCCTTCGACGGCGGGCTCCGGTTTTTCGGCAGGTTTGGCCGTCACCTCCTTGCGGGTGTGCTCGGTTTTCTCCTGCCGTGGGTCGGTCTTCTCCTGTCTGGGTTCTGCTTTTTTGACTTCTGCAGGTTTTCCTTCCTCGGCGACGACCTTTTTCTTGCGTCCGCGCTTGGATTTCTTGACCTCGCCATCAGCTTTGGATTTATCATCCACGGGGGGCATCAGGGCCTGCTGGTCGAGAATTTTATAAACCAGGTCCTGCTTCATCAGCTTTTCAAATTTCGGGATGTTCAATTCCCTGGCAATTTCTTGCAATTCCGGCAGTGATTTGCCGTTCAGTTCAATAATGTCGTACATTTTATATTAATAAATAATGAACATTGACCAGAACTTATACCAATAAAATCGTGTGATTCAACGATGATTACCCTTACGTATAAGCCACGTAACTCTAAATTCCGGTTAAAATGGGTTTATGAGACAGTTTTGGAATTCTTCAGAATGAAGACTGCAAATATACAAAAAATATCAAAATCAAAAAAAATTACAGATAATCTTCAATCGGATTGCAGGTGCAGATCAGGTTCCTGTCGCCATATGCATCATCAATTTTCGTAACCGGTGGAAAATATTTATCGCCGGCAGCATTTCCTTGCGGAAAAGCGGCTTTTTGCCTTGAATAAGCGTGCGGCCACTCGTCAGAAATCAGCATGGCAGCGGTATGGGGCGCATTTTTAATAACGTTGTCCGTTTTATCGGCCCGGTTTTCCTCAATTTCCCTGATTTCTTCCCTGATGCTGATCATCGCGACGCAGAACCGGTCTATTTCAGAAAGCGGCTCGCTTTCCGTTGGCTCGACCATCAGCGTCCCATGAACCGGGAAAGCCACGGTTGGGGCGTGAAAGCCATAATCCATCAATCTTTTGGCAATATCCACCACCGTGATATCGGCAGTCTTATGGAATTCGTTACAGTCGAGGATCATCTCATGGGCGCAGCGTCCGTTTTTCCCGCTGTACAGGATTTTGTAATGGCCTTCCAGGCGCGACTTAATATAATTGGCGTTCAGTATGGCATAGGCCGTGGCCTCCCTTAATCCGTCTTTGCCGAGCATTTTGATATAGCCGTAAGATATTGGAAGAATGAGTGCGCTTCCATAGGGAGCGGCCGATACCGCTTTGATTCCCTTGTTTCCGCCGGTCTGCACCACGGGGTGCGTGGGCAGGAACGGGGCGAGGTGTCCGGCGACGCCAATCGGCCCCACTCCGGGTCCACCGCCGCCATGAGGAATGGCGAAGGTCTTGTGCAGGTTCAGGTGGCAAACGTCGGCCCCTATGAATCCGGGGCTGGTGTACCCAACCTGTGCATTCATATTGGCGCCGTCCATGTAAACCTGTCCGCCATGGCTGTGGACGATTTCAATCACTTCCAGGATGCCCTCCTCGAAAACGCCGTGGGTGGACGGGTAGGTGACCATGATGGCGGCCAGGTTCCGGCTGTGCGCTTCGGCCTTTGATTTGAGGTCGGCGAGGTCGATGTTTCCCTCGGGGTCAGTCTTCACGACCACGACCTGCATTCCGGCCATAACGGCGCTGGCGGGGTTGGTTCCATGGGCGCTGGCGGGAATGAGGCAGATGTTGCGGTGGCCTTCACCGCGGCTGAGATGGTATTCGCGAATGACCAAAAGGCCTGTGTACTCCCCTGAAGCGCCTGAATTGGGTTGCAGGGAAACGGCCGCAAAACCGGTGATTCGGCTGAGATCGGTTTCCAGGTTGCGGATCATTTCCAGATATCCCTCTGCCTGCTCTGCGGGCACAAAGGGGTGAATGGATCCGAATTCAGGCCAGCTGAGGGGGAACATTTCGGCCGCGGCATTCAGTTTCATGGTGCAGGATCCCAGCGGGATCATGGTGCGGTTCAGCGCCAGATCGCGGTTCTCCAGTTTTTTCATGTACCGCATCATTTCCGTTTCCGAATGGTACTGGTTGAAGCAATCGGCCGTCAGAATGGGGCTTGTGCGGACAAAGAAATCAGGCCATGACAGGCGAACGAGGTCCCCGGCGGGCCGTTCTGAAACCGAAGGAGCGGTTTTCCCGGCAACACCGGCGAACAGCCGGGCGATGGCCGACAGATCATCGCGTGTCATCGTTTCATCCGTGCTGATCCCGATATGAAGATCGTCAATGTACCGGAAATTGATGCCATGGTCCAGCGCGTCCTTTTTAAGCTGGCTGGTGGTCTCAGCGGAGGGCATTTTGATCATGAGCGAATCGAAGAAGAGTTCGTTCAACTGGGTGTAGCCAAGCGCCAGAAGTTGTTCATTAAGCTGGCAGGCCATTCCGTGAACCTGTTGCGCGATGTGGCGGATTCCTTCAGGTCCGTGATAAGCGGCGTACATGCCGGCCATGCTGGCCAACAGCGCCTGGGCGGTGCAGATATTGGAAGTGGCTCGCTCGCGTTTGATATGCTGCTCGCGGGTCTGGAGCGCCATTCGGTAAGCTTTATTCCCCGCGGCATCTTTGGAAATGCCGATGATGCGGCCCGGCATGTTCCTTTTAAAATCTTCCCGGGTGGCAAAGTAACCGGCGTGGGGACCGCCAAATCCCATGGGGATCCCGAATCTCTGGGATGAGCCGACGACAATGTCCGCGCCCCATTCGCCGGGAGGGGTGAGCAGTACCAGGCTCAGCAGATCTGATGCGACAATGGCAATAGCCTGTTTGCCGTGGAGCTTATCGACAAAAGCCCGGTAATCTTCGATCCGGCCGTATTGGTCGGGGTATTGGACGATGCCGCCGAAGCAGCCTTCCGGAAGGTCGGGGTTCCGATGGTTGCCGGCAATAATTTTAATTCCGAGCGGAAGCGCCCGGGTTTGAATGACGGCTATGGTCTGCGGGAAAAGATCTTCGGAGATAAAAAACGTGCAGGCATTCTGCTTGACCAGGTCACGTGGCCTGCTGTTAAAGGCCATGATCATGGCTTCTGCGGCGGCCGTCGCCTCATCGAGCAGGGAAGCGTTGGCGATGGGCAGCCCGGTCAGGTCGGAAATCATGGTCTGGTAGTTCAGCAAGGCTTCCAGGCGCCCCTGGGAAATCTCCGCCTGGTAAGGGGTGTAGGAAGTATACCAGCCCGGGTTTTCCAAAATGTTGCGCTGGATGACCGGCGGAGTGATGGTTCCGTAATACCCCAGCCCGATGTAGGTTTTATAGATTTTATTTTTTCTTCCCAGCGCACGGATATGCTCCAGGAACTGCTGTTCGCTCATGGCCTCCGACAATTCAGGCTCCTCCGGGTACCGGATGGAGGCGGGGATCGTCTGGTCGATCAATTCTTCAAGGGTGGAAACTCCGACCGTATTCAGCATATGGCTGAGTTCCTGCGGTCCGGGGCCGAGATGTCTGTTCAGAAACTGATGAGGATTCATTAGGATATGATTACAAATAAAGGTCGGCAAAAATACTAATCTTTAACGAACGGCATCGGGGTTGGTTCAATAATTGTTAAAAAAATAACACAAGCTCCCACAGGAACTCCGTCCCTGTGAACGAAAAAGAGGGTGCGCTCTTCCGAGACACCCTCTTCAACCTATATTTTATTTGGTCTTATTGCCGGATTCTCATCTTGTAGAAGGATCTCCAAACGAATACGAGGGAAATCAGCAGGAAGGCAACCCCGAAATAGGGCGCGATGTCCCTGAACTGGGCGGCCAGGGCGATTTCCATGGCCAGCAGACCGAACAGCGTGGTGAACTTGATGATGGGGTTGAGTGCGACGGAGCTGGTGTCCTTGAAGGGATCGCCGACCGTATCGCCGATCACCGTAGCGGCATGCAGATCGGTACCTTTCTCCTTCAGGTCGACTTCGACCACTTTTTTGGCATTATCCCAGGCACCGCCGGCGTTGGCCATGAAGATGGCCTGGAACAGACCGAACACGGCAATGGAAATCAGGTAACTGACAAAGAGCGAAACAGGGGCCGACCATTTAAGCTTTTCGGCGGCCGTCCCGCCATCATCGAATCCCATGGGGGCGGAAATACAGGCGAAGGCCAGGGCGAAGAAGAAAATCGCGATAAAAATGTTGAACATGCCTTTTTGCGCGTACACGGTGCAGATCTTGACCACTTCCTTTGATTTCTCTGTAGAGGCTTTCTTTTCAGCGCTTGGGTCAAGGTTAATGTTCTTCTTGATGTATTCCACCGCCCGGTTGGCGCCTGTCGTCACGGCCTGTGTGGAAGCTCCGGTGAACCAGTAAATGACTGCGCCACCCAGGATGAAACCCAGGATGGAGTAAGGATTAAGCAGATTCAGGATCTCTTCCGGATTGACGCCCAGCGTTTTGTTGATCACCAGGATGAGGGAGAAGATCATGGTCGTGGCGCCGACAACCGCGGTGCCGATCAGCACGGGTTTGGCGGTTGCCTTGAACGTGTTCCCGGCGCCGTCGTTGGCTTCAAGATAGTGCTTGGATTTCTCGAAATCGGGTTTGAAGCCGAAGTCGCGCTCAATTTCCTTATCGACATCCTTGATGTCTTCGATGAGTGATAGTTCGTAAATGGACTGGGCGTTGTCGGTTACCGGGCCGTAGCTGTCGACCGCGATGGTCACCGGGCCCATGCCGAGCATACCGAAAGCCACGAGGCCGAAGGCGAAGATGGCCTGGTAATGCATGAATTCGCTGAGCTGGAACGTGCTGGCGATATAGGCGCCGAACATGAGCACGAAGAAAATCATGCCTTTCCAGAACGCGCTGAAATTACCGGCCACGAGCCCTGACAGGATCGTTAACGAGGCACCGCCTTCTCTGGAAGCTTCAACCACTTCAGCGACATGCTTTGATTTCGGACTGGTAAAAATTTTGGTAAACTCAGGGATCAATGCGGCTCCGAGGGTTCCGAAACTGATTATGATGGAGAGTGTTATCCAGAGGCTGTGCGGCAGGTCGCCGATCATGAAGTAGCTGGCGATAAAAGTGACCAGGATGGAAAGTATGGAAGTGATCCATACCAGTGAGGTCAGCGGCTGCTCGAAGTCCAGGTCATCCTTGTGCGCATAGCGTGCGCTGGCGATAGCCCGGTTGATCCAGTAAGCCACGATCGAAGTGACGATCATCAGGATCCTCATGACGAAAATCCAGGTGAGCAGCTGGGTTTGGATGTGAATATCCGGAACGGCAAGCAATATGAAGGAAATCAGGGCCACGCCCGTCACGCCGTAAGTTTCGAAACCGTCAGCCGTGGGACCGACCGAGTCGCCGGCATTGTCGCCGGTACAGTCGGCGATCACGCCGGGATTCCTGGGATCATCTTCCCCGATCTTAAATACGACCTTCATCAGGTCGGAGCCGATGTCGGCAATCTTGGTAAAGATACCGCCGGCGATCCTGAGGGCTGATGCGCCCAGGGATTCACCGATGGCAAAGCCGATAAAGCTTGCGCCGGCGTATTTTCCGGGAACGAACATCAAAATGATCAGCATCATGATCAGTTCAACGCAGATCAGTACCACACCGATGCTCATCCCTGCCGACAGAGGTATGTTCAGCAGTTTGATCGGTTTCCTTTCGAGGGATGCAAAGGCCATGCGCGAGTTGGCCAGCGTATTCATCCGGATCCCGAACCAGGCCACCGAGTATGATCCAAGGATACCGACGATCGTCCATCCGAGGATCATCAGGACCCCGCCGATGCCGAAGCCGCCTTCAGGATCGTTCGGATCGTGGGAAAGATATCCGAAGTAAAACGCTACCGCCGCTCCGATAAAAACAAACAGGATCATCAGAAAACGACCCTGTTGCTTCAGATACGTCTTGCAGGTTTCATAAATAACCTGCGCGACATCCAGCATGGACTGGTGCGCTTTTAACTTTTTTACCTGAACGAATTGGTACAGCCCGAACAATAATCCCAATATGGTGATCAGAAAGCCCCAGTAAAGTATGTTCTGGGATTTTATTTCCGCCGGGATGACCAGGTCAGCTTCGCTGGCAAAGGTCAGGGCCGGCAAAATAAAAGCAGACAGCAGCAACAGTAATTTTTTCATAATGCTTGATATTTGGTTAAGATTGAAGTGCGGAAGGCAAAAGTAAAAAAGTATTTTAAAAAGGCAAGTCCATTTTATCAACATCGGAATTTGCCGTTTGGAAAATTATTCTACTTTTATCCGGGTAAAAAACACAGGATAATCCGGCTAGGATGGATAAAATCAGGTTAGAGATCATCGGACTGTCATACAGCCAGTCACAGAGCGGGGCATACGCCCTGATCCTGGGCGAGGCGAACGGGACCCGGCGCCTTCCGATCATCATCGGCGGGGCGGAAGCTCAGGCCATCGCTGTTGAACTGGAAAAGATCCGGCCAACCCGCCCGCTCACGCATGATTTGTTCAAGAGCTTTGCGGAACTTTACCATGTTACCTTAAAAGAGGTCATTATCGACCAATTCCGTCAAGGCGTATTCCATGCCAAACTCATCTGTGTGCACGACCAGGTTGAAAACCAGATCGATTCCCGGACTTCTGACGCGGTGGCGCTGGCCATACGGTTCAAATGTCCGATTTACACCTACGAGAAGATCATCGCCGAAACGGGTGTCCCCATGGATGAAAAGGCAGGAGGGGAGGAACCCCCGGAAAACGTTGCGGAAAGCATCCGGGAAGGCGAGTTTGAAGATTTATCCCTGAACGACCTGGAGGAAATGCTCCGTAAAGCTGTTGAAAATGAAGATTATGAACAAGCCGGGCGCATCAGGGATGAAATCCAGAAGCGGAAAACCCTTTAATTTACTTATGCAATTCCCTTTTATGGCCTGATATAGCCCGGACACTCCGTTCCCGCTCTTTCAGGTTTTTTATAGATAAACTATGATGATGATGAACATAAAAAACCTGGCATTCTTACTCGTTCTGCTGGCGCTTCTCACGGTGCCGGGCATATTGCATGCGCAAACCGGCGTGGAAGTCACACAAAGCATCAGCAGGGATGGCTCCGGATTCTCTATGGTCTCCCTGCTTCGGGGGCTCCTTGGTCTGGTGGTGCTCCTGGCCATATGCTTCGCATTCAGCACCAACCGCCGTGCCATCAACTGGAAAATCGTCATCTTCGGACTGCTCTTCCAGGGAGCGCTGGCGGTGGCCGTCCTGAAAGTCCCGGCCATCCAGCATATTATCGAATTCATCGCCAAAGTGTTCATCAAAATCCTGGACTCTTCCAATGCCGGCAGTGAATTCCTGTTCAAATCACTGGTAACCGGAAAAGTGGAAACAAGCCTGATCACCTTTGCGTTCCAGATCCTGCCGACGATCATCTTCTTTTCAGCGCTCACCAGTGTTTTATTCTACTACGGCATCATCCAGAAAGTGGTCTACGGCGTGGCCTGGCTGCTTACCCGGCTGCTGAAGATTTCAGGAGCCGAAGGCCTGGTGGCTGCCAGCAATGTTTTTCTCGGGCAGACTGAAGCGCCCTTTCTGATCAAAGAATACCTTCCCAAAATGAACCGGTCGGAGATCATGCTGGTCATGGTGGCCGGAATGGCCACTATGGCCGGTGGTATACTCGCCATCTACATCGGATTGCTGGGAGGAGACGACCCTGTGGGGAAAATGATCTTTGCCAAGCACCTGATCACCGCTTCCGTCATGGCCGCCCCCGCCGCCGTCTTCACTTCGAAAATGCTGGTCCCCCAAACGGAACCGATTGTCAGCGATGTTAAAGTTTCACGTGAGAAGATCGGCAGCAACATCCTGGAAGCCATTGCCAACGGCACCACATCAGGGCTTAAGCTGGCCGTAAACGTAGCCGCAATGCTCATCGCTTTCATCGCACTGATCTACTTCATCAACTTCATTTTCGGTAAGATCGGCGACTGGACCCACCTGAATAACCTGATTTCCGGGCTGACCGGGGGGATGTACCAGAAGCTTAGCCTTCAGTTCATGCTGGGATATATGCTGGCCCCGCTGACCTGGCTGCTGGGCGTTAGCGCCCAGGATATGACCCTTGTGGGGCAGTTGCTTGGAGAGAAAATCATCCTCAATGAGATGATCGGTTATGCAAGCCTGAAAGAACTGATCTCCGCCGGGGCGTTTATGGACCAGAAATCCATCATCCTGGCGGTTTACGTCCTGTGCGGGTTCGCCAACTTTTCCTCCGTTGGGATCCAGATCGGCGGCATCAGCGCCCTGGCGCCCAATCAGCGGCAAACACTGTCAAGTCTTGGTTTTCGGGCCCTGCTCGGTGGCGGCATGGTGGCTTTATTTTCCGCCACGATCGTGGCGATGATCCTGGGGTGATTGACCGGTAAACTGATCATAATATAAAGCAATAGGTTAAGAGAAATGAGGCAATACCTTGAATTGCTGAACCATGTGATGGAGCATGGGGTGGAAAAGGCCGACAGGACCGGTACCGGGACGATCAGCGTATTCGGGTACCAGATGCGCTTTGACCTGCAGGAAGGATTCCCGGTTATGACCACCAAGAAACTGCACCTTCGTTCGATCATCCATGAGCTCCTGTGGTTTCTCAAAGGCGATACCAACACCAGGTACCTTAACGATAACAATGTTACCATCTGGGATGAATGGGCTGACGAAAACGGCGACCTGGGGCATATTTACGGATACCAGTGGCGTTCATGGCCCACGCCTGACGGACAGTACATAGACCAGATATCCAATGTGGTCGGATCCATCCGGGAAAATCCTGATTCCCGCCGGCATATCGTCAGCGCCTGGAATGTGGGCGAACTCGACCGGATGGCCCTGCCGCCCTGCCATATTTTATTCCAATTCTATGTAGCCGATGGAAAACTTTCGTGCCAGCTTTATCAGCGCAGCTGCGACATCTTTCTCGGCGTCCCGTTCAATATCGCATCATATGCCCTGCTCACCCTGATGATGGCCCGGGCAACGGACCTTGAACCCGGCGAGTTCATTCATACCCTGGGCGATGCGCATATCTATCTTAATCACATTGAACAGGTTAAACTGCAGCTTACCCGAAAGCCCTTTCCATTGCCACGCATGATCATTAACCCGGAGAAGAAGGATATCTTCAGTTATGTTTATGAAGATTTCCGGCTGGAAGGTTATCAATCCCATGCCCACATCAAAGGAGAAATATCTGTATGAAAAAAATATCCATTATCGTAGCCATTGCAAGAAATAATGCCATCGGACTGGACAACAAGTTATTATGGCATATTCCCGATGATCTGAAACGGTTTAAGAGACTGACAACCGGCCACCAGATCATCATGGGAAAACTGACTTACCTGTCATTACCGGTCCGGCCTCTTCCAAACAGGACCAACATTGTCATTACCGACCAAAAAGATGAACAGTTCGATGGCTGCATCACGGTCCATTCCATCGGGGAGGCTTTGGATTATTGTAATGAACACGAGGAGAGCTTCATCATCGGAGGCGGATCGGTTTACCGGCAATTTCTGCCGCATGCCAACAGGCTGTACATAACCCTTGTTGATAAAGACTTTGAAGCCGATACCTTTTTTCCGGAGATCGACCTTGAGTCCTGGCGCCTGGTTGCCAGGGAAGAAGGACCTGATGACGGGATGAACGATTTTTCCTATTCTTACCTTATTTACGAAAAATAAATATACTTTTGTGGCGGTACGAAATATTTAAGACCGTGTTATACAGGATATTTGCATTTGTAATTCTTTCTTTTTTGACCCTCTCCCTCACTTCATGCATCGATGACACCAATGATGAAGTGGATTATAATCCCAATGTGCTTTCTTCCAAGGACTATGTTTTTGCCGAAGACGCCCTCTTTGAAGTCGTTAATGCTTTCCTGAAAGGAATCCATGATACTTCCGTGATACAGTACGGTTATGGTTTTATCGATTATTGCGATGTTTCCTGGATACCTGCTGAAAATAAGATGAGGTTCGGCTATGGCGATGTGGACCGCTTCTGCGAAGACGGAAAGTTCCGGAGGGGTACATTTTATGCCCGGTTTAACGGCCCGGTCTTCGAACAGGGTACACGGGCTGAAATTACCACCGACAGCCTGTTTGTCAACAATAACCTGCTCGAGTGCAGCGCCATTTTTGAAAATCTGGGCCCGGGCAACGACGGGCACATCGTTTATCGGCTCCAGGTGACCGACAGCAGGATCATTCTGCCTGATACAACCGGCCTGTTTACAGTGTCCCTTATGACGGATTTCGAAATGAGCTGGATTGAAGGTTCGTCAACGCCATCCATTCACGAAGACGATCTTTTCCAGGTGGAAGGATCAGCCGAAGGTACTTCCGGTAACGGATATTCCTTTCAACTCTCCATCTCAGCTCCTCTTGAAAATTTTATTGATTGTTACTGGATATCCTCCGGGTACAGCCAGATGACCGTATCATCCGCCCGTTATCCCGAGGGAGATATTGACTACATAGTTGACGACGGCTGCTTCAATAAGGTCTACTTTTACGTCAACGATAACACGTTTTTCGACTACATCGACATCCGGGAGTGATCGTCAGGTTTTTCGTTTCTGCTGTCTTGCCGCGGGAAACAAAATGTTGTTCAGGATCAGCCGGTAACCGGGGGAGTTGGGAAAGAGTTCCAGTTCTGTCGGCGGATCCCCGACCCGGTGACTGTAATCTTCAGGATCATGCCCCCCGTAAAACGTCCAGAATCCCTTTCCGAATTCTCCGTGAATGTAGCGGACCTCGTTGGCAGGTTTGTTTTCTCCCATGACGAGCACATGCGATTTGACCTGGTCTTTGTTAAACGCCGTTGTCTGTCCCATGAATCCCTTGATGACCTGGGTATGGTTCTGGCAGAGCATGGTGGGGATGGGATCCCATTTTGCGGAGAATTCGAATAACGTGAAGAAGTCGTTGCCTTCCCGCAGGGTTTTTGGGCGTGTCTCCGTCACGTCGATTGAAGAGATCTCGTATTCGTAGGGATTCGTACTTATCGTGAAATCGGTGAAGGCGAAGCAGTTGTCGTAGTTTAATTTGGACTGTGCGTCAGGGTCCATCGGGTCGCCGTCGAAGACGATATCGCAGATATCCACATGTTCGGCCGAGAGCGCCACGTCATAGCTGTCGGGCGCCGAGCACATGGCGAACAGGTATCCTCCGCCCAGGACGTACTCCCGGATCTTCTGGGAAACGGCCAGCTTGCAGTCCGAAACCTTTTCAAAACCCAGCAATCGTGCTGTTTCCTCGTTTGTCCGGACATCTTCCTGGTACCATGGGTAATTGCGGTAGGCCGCCCAGAATTTGCCATACTGGCCCGTAAAATCCTCGTGGTGCAGGTGCAGCCAGTCGTACATGGGCAGCATGCCTTCGATCACTTCCTGGTCGTACAGCACATCATAGGGGATTTCGGCGTAGGTGAGCACCAGGGTCACCGCATCGTCCCAGGGCAGTTTGTTTTTCGGGGTGTACACGGCGATCCTGGGCGCCTTGTGCAGTTTGACCGCGTCCATGTTCAACTGCGGATCGGCGATTTCCTGGAGAATGGCCGAGGATTGCACGTCGGCAATGACCTGGTAGGTGACGTTGCGGATGATGCATTCGTCCTCGAAAGTCTTGTTGTGCTGGAACATATAACTGCCGCCCCGGTAATTCAGCAGCCAGTAGATCTCGACATCGTACGTCAGCACCCAGTAGGCGATGCCGTATGCCTTCAGGTGGTTGCGCTGGGTGTTGTCCATCGGGATCAGTATATAGGCCGCGGTTGCCTGTCGGGCCATCATCATTATGATCAGGATCAGGATCAGGAGTGTATTCTTGAGCAATTTCATATTCATCAGATATTTTGTAAAACGAAGGGTGGAACCGGGCTCAATCGCTGAGGGTATCTGCGGGCGTTTCCCTGTATGCCTTGTAGCAGTTAGTGATGGCGGCATAAAGATCATAATCGCTGGCCTCCAGGATGAAGCTTAATTCCAGTTTACAAAAATCGGTAAACTTTTTGATTTCTTCGGGATCTTTAAAGCCGGTTACGCGGGCAATCACTTCGGCGTTGTATCTTTTTCCTGCCTGTTCTTTTTTCATGACCTCCGCATAAGCCTTTTTCTGCCGGGCCTCTTTGCTGAAGCGATCATAAAAAAGAGATATCGGGCCTGGAGCTGTAATGGTTACCATGCCCGGAGTTCTTGACGCCGCCGCTGCAGCGAGCATTTTTAATTCGGCCGGTGAAGGAAGGTGAAGGTCCAGGTTGGCCAGCGGGTCTTCGGGCTCATGGTTCAGAACTTCCCTCCGGAGACGCTCCAGCGTCGCCGGCCAGGGATGCACGACCACTTCGGCAAGGTTAATGGTATCGCTCTGCAGGGTAATGGAAACGTTATACCCGGTCCTGTTGAATCCTTGCGGGACCGGAACATAAGCATTGTGATAGGATACAGCGGAGATTACGAGGGTATCGCCGGGCAGGGCTCCGATGCGAAAATTACCGTAGTAATCCCCGACAACGCCTTCCGGCCGGTTTTTTATGACGATGTGTGCATAGGAAACGGGAATTAAACGGGAATCGCGGATTTCACCGGATACCTGTATCCGGGCCGGGCCGCTTTCCTGTCCGGATACCAGGCCGGTTACCGTCAGGAGCAGGAGGAAGATCAGGGGGATTCTGATTGGCACAGGCATATTGCAAAAGTATGACCTAATCGGGCATCCCGTTGTTAAATAACGTTAAAACAGCAGGCTAATAAACCGGGTTTCAGTTCCGGTTCGCTCAGTTCCGCGAAAAAACGCTAAATTTGCAACTGATATTTTCAACCCAACTTAACCCTTAACCATCAAACCTTAAAACGATACAATAATGGTTTTTGACCTCGACATGATCTCCCGGGTTTACGCCGGAATGCAGCAAAAAGTGGAAGCTGCGCGAAAAATGACCGGCCGGCCGCTAACCCTCACTGAAAAGATATTATACGCCCATCTCAGCAATGAAAATGAACCGGGGCCTTACGTCAGGGGCAAATCCTACGTGAATTTCAATCCCGACCGGGTGGCCATGCAGGATGCGACGGCCCAGATGGCCCTGCTCCAGTTCATGCAGGCCGGCCGCAAAAAAGTGGCCGTGCCCAGTACGGTCCATTGCGATCACCTGATCCAGGCCAAAGTGGGCGCCAAAAAAGACCTGGAAGTGGCGCTGGATGCCAACAAAGAGGTGTTTGACTTCCTGGCATCGGTCAGCAACAAATATGGCATCGGGTTCTGGAAACCGGGCGCCGGGATCATCCACCAGGTCGTCCTGGAAAATTACGCGTTCCCCGGCGGCATGATGATCGGTACCGATTCGCACACGGTCAACGCGGGAGGCCTGGGCATGGTTGCCATTGGCGTGGGCGGCGCCGACGCGGTCGACGTCATGGCCGGCATGCCCTGGGAGCTGAAATTCCCGAAACTCATCGGCGTAAAGCTCACCGGAAGGCTCAGTGGATGGACATCTCCCAAGGACGTGATCCTGAAGGTGGCCGGCATCCTCACGGTAAAAGGCGGAACCGGCGCCATCCTGGAATATTTCGGGCCGGGCGCCCTGAATATCTCCTGCACAGGCAAAGGCACCATATGCAATATGGGCGCGGAGATCGGGGCAACGACCTCATTGTTCGGCTATGATGAAAAAATGGAAGAATACCTGCGGGGCACCGGCCGGGCTGCAGTAGCCGACGCCGCTGCAAAAGTCGCCGATCAACTCACCGGCGACCCGGAAGTATACCAGCACCCGGAACAATATTTCGACCAGGTGATCGAGATCAACCTGTCGGAACTGGAACCGCACATCAACGGACCGTTTACGCCCGACCTGGCCACGCCGGTGTCGAAGTTCGCCGAAGAAGTGGCGAAAAACGGCTGGCCTGAAAAACTGGAAGTTGGCCTGATCGGCTCGTGCACCAACTCTTCCTACGAAGACATTACCCGGGCCGCCTCCGTGGCAAAGCAGGCGCTGGATAAAAAGCTGAAGGCGAAATCAGAGTTTACCATCACACCCGGCTCCGAACAGGTTCGATTTACGGCCGAGCGCGATGGTTACCTTTCGGTTTTCGAGCAGATCGGCGGCGTGGTGCTGGCCAACGCCTGCGGCCCGTGCATCGGGCAGTGGGCCCGGCACAATGCCGACAAGCAGGAAAAGAACAGCATCATGACCTCGTTCAACCGCAACTTTGCCAAGCGCAACGACGGAAATCCCAACACCCATGGTTTTGTCGCATCCCCAGAGATCGTAACGGCATATGCTATTGCCGGCACACTGAAATTCAACCCGATGACCGACACCCTGGTCAATGAAGAGGGAAAAGCCGTTAAACTGGATGAGCCACGGGGGATCGATTTTCCCCCAAATGGATTCGCCGTGGAAGACGCGGGTTACCAGGCTCCGGCCGTGGACGGCTCAGCGGTGCAGGTTATCGTTGATCCCAATTCCGACCGGCTGCAGCTGCTTGACCCGTTCCCGGCGTGGGACGGAAAGGATATGCAGGGCCTCAGGCTCCTGATCAAAGCCCGCGGGAAATGTACCACCGACCACATCAGCATGGCCGGCCCCTGGCTCAAATACCGCGGCCACCTGGACAATATTTCCAACAACCTGCTCATCGGCGCAGTGAACGATTTTAACGGGAAGACCAACCTGGTGAAGAACCAGTTGACCGGCCATTACGGCGAAGTGCCTGCCACTGCGCGTCATTACAAGCAGATGGGCGTCGGATCGGTGGTCGTGGGCGATGAAAACTACGGCGAAGGTTCTTCCCGGGAACATGCCGCCATGCAGCCCCGGCACCTCAACGTGAAGGCGATCCTGGTGCGTTCTTTCGCCCGCATCCACGAAACGAATCTCAAGAAGCAGGGCATGCTCGCCCTGACCTTCGCCGATCCGGATGACTACCTGAAGATCCTCGAGGATGATTCGATTGACATCCTCGGGCTGACCGGGATGGCACCCGGAATGACTTTGACCGTCAGGCTGCATCATTCGGACGGATCCAGCGAGGAATTCCCGGTAAACCATACATACAATGAAAATCAGATCGAATGGTTCAAAGCCGGCGCCGCGCTCAATCTGATCCGGGATTGACCGTGGCAGGCGCCAGGGTTACCGGGGGTGGTATTTAATTTGAAGATGATCCCGTCTTAAATACTATTTTTACGACGACTTCGTTACCTAGTAATATAAAACAAAAACTACGAGCGGGTGAAAAGATCCACTTTTACAACAATACTGGTATCAGCGTTTTTTCTCATTACCGGTGCGGCTTTTGCTCAGATCGGAGGCAATGGTACCTATAAATTCCTCGTTCTTCCGAATTCGGCCCGCATTGCTTCACTGGGCGGGAATTTCCTGGCCATTAACGACGATGACATCACCCTGACCCTGGCCAATCCTTCCCTGATCAATGAAAAGATGCACAACCAGCTCGGATTGAGCTTTGTTGAGTATTTCACCGATATTAACTACGGCTTTGCCCAGTACGGCCGGCATTTTGAATCAGCCGGAAGTTTCGTCGGGACGCTGCAGTACATCAATTACGGGCAGTTCCAGGAAGCCGACGAGGCGGGAGTGCAGTACGGAACGTTCAGCGCCGGGGAATATGCGTTTAACGTGGGATGGGGAAGAAAACTCACGCCCCGGTGGGCCGTCGGATCTAACCTGAAACTAATCTATTCCCACCTGGAATCATATAATTCGTTCGGCATGGCCGTCGATGTCGCGGGGTCCTATTTCAGCAAGGATGAATATTTCACCGCCTCTGTGCTGTTCAGGAATATCGGCTACCAGATGAAGCCATACAGCAATGGAAATCATGAGCCTCTTCCCTTTGAGATCCAGGCAGGCTTATCCAAGCGGTTCAAGCACATCCCGTTCCGTATTTCAGCCCTGTTTACGCACCTGGAACGATGGAACCTCCGCTATGATAATCCGGTAAATCCATCAGGGGGTTATGATCCGATCACGGGCGAACCGGATGAGATCAGCGGGATCGATGAGTTTGCCGATAACCTGATGCGCCATATCGTCGTCGGCGGGGAAGTGATCATCGGGAAAGTCCTTAGCCTGCGGGCAGCATACAACTACCAGCGCCGGCAGGAAATGAAAGTGCCGGATAAACTCTCCACTGTCGGTTTTTCCTGGGGCTTCGGCTTGCGGGTGTCCCAGTTCCAGTTCAGTTATGCCCGCTCCGCTTATCACGTCGTGGGCTCGCCGAATTACATCACACTCATGGTGAACCTGAGCGGATTCAATAAGAAATCCGCGGTTCCGGCAGAATAACGCATGTATCTCCAGAAGTTATCGGTCAGTAATTTCAAAAATTACGCTGAAGCCACTTTACAGTTTTCCGATAAGATCAACTGCTTTATCGGAGACAACGGGACCGGCAAGACCAATCTGCTGGATGCCATCCACTACCTTTCCTTTTGCAAAAGCGCCTTCAATCCGATCGATACACAGAATATCCGGCATGACCAGCCTTATTTCGCCATCCATGGCACCTACCTGAAAAACGGCGACAGCCCCGATGTTATCTCCTGCATTCAGAAAACAGACCAGAAGAAGGTCTTCAGGATCAACCAGAAGGAATATGGCAGGCTGGCGGACCATATCGGCCTGTTCCCCCTGGTCATGATCTCCCCGTATGACCGCGATCTCATCAACGAAGGGAGCGAAGTCAGGCGGAAATACCTCGACGGGGTCATCTCCCAGTTTGATAAAACCTATCTCGACGACCTGATCAATTACAATAAAGCGCTGGCACAGCGAAACGCGCTGCTCAAGAAATTCGCCGAATCAGGCCGGTTCAGCGCCGAACTCCTTGAGATATGGAATGTGCAGCTTACCGAATACGGGCAGCGGATTCATGAACGCCGCACCGATTTTCTCAGGGACTTTGCGCCCATTTTCCAGCACTATTTCCAGTATATATCGATGGGCAGGGAAGCCGTAGAACTCAGGTATGAATCCCAGCTCTTCGATAAAAGCCTTGACCAGCTGCTGTCCGTTTCGATCGACCGGGACCGCGCGGCCCGTTTCACCACTCAGGGTATACACAAGGATGACCTGGAACTGCTCATTTCCGGTTATCCTTTGAAAAAATTCGGCTCCCAGGGGCAGCAGAAGTCGTTCGTGATCGCGATGAAACTGGCCCAGTTCGATTACACCCGCAACATCAAAGGATTTAAGCCGGTGCTTCTTTTTGACGATATTTTCGACAAGCTCGACGACAGCCGCGTGCATCAGATCATCCGCCTGGTCAGCGAAAACAGCTTTGGCCAGGTGTTTATTACCGACACCCAGCGGTCCAGGATCGAAAAATTGTTTGTGGAAGTGAAGATCGATCATCGTATCTTTGAGATCTCGGGAGGACAGGCGGTTCTCCTTAATGAACAACCGGCAAGCTGATCATAAGATGAAAATACCCGGTGAAAGACCCTTAGGCGAGGTAATTCGCGAAATGATCGGGAACTATCGTCTCGAAGGCAGGCTCAATGAAGTCAAACTGATCCATTCCTGGGAAAATGTCGTGGGCGGCATGATCGCCCGGCACACCAAAGACCTGAAGATCAAAAACCGCAGATTATTTGTCCAGATCGATTCCCCGGCCCTGAAGAACGAATTGTCTTATATCCGTTCTGAGATCCTGGAAAAGCTCAACCACGCAGTAGGGGCGAAGGTGATCGACGAAGTGGTGTTCGTTTGATCTTCAAAACGGATCCTTCGCTTCATCAATAACATACAAAGTCGCCATCCCGCTCCTCAGCGTATAAACCCCATCTTGCTTGTTCCAGTAATACAACAGGATCTCATGAGCATCCTGTGGAATATTTTCAATGACAATGGAATGGCGGATCTGGCGAACGGTCGGGCCGCTCCTGGATTTTAGCTGGTCGATGTCGAGCGGCTCGTACCAGAGATTCTTCCGGGTGCTGTCGAACACTTCCACGATGAATCCCCCTTCCAGCAGGGGCATGTCGCTCTCAATCCTGAATTGCATCCGGATCAATATGTCCCGCCCTCTGAGCGAATCCGCGGCGAAATGGACCAGGTTGTTGTAGCGGTCGGTCCCGGTGAAGGATTGTTCCAGCAGGAATGTATCCACCGGAATCAGGTTCAGGGGTGAATTTCGCTGGTACAGCCTGGTTGAGGTACGCTCCTCATACATAATTTCCGAGAAGGTAGGCTGAAGGTGGGCAGGAATCGAATCCCGGGTCATGATGAAATCGGCGCAGGCTGATGGGAAGTTAGCTGCATGCAATGGATTCAGGATGCCCCCATGCCTGATATTGAGATACGCCCAGGGGAGCCGTTTGATCTGGTAGGCGGAAACAACCGGGGGCCAGGGAGCAGTTTGTGCTGTATCCCGGATGTACCTGAACTGTTCCTCCGGAACCTGTTGCGCGGAGCCGTATAAGGAATTATATCGATCGATTTGATTTATAGAATGATAAGGGATGATCACCAGCGGAATGGCCATGAGCATCCATGCCCCATTCCCTGAAACCGCAAGCCGGTCCAGCGCAAAGAACAGGAAGGCGTAAAACAGGGGAAGGTAATGGATGGCGGCGCGGTCTTCCTGGAAGTTCACCCCCATGGCCCGGTTGAGTACGACAGAACCCAGCCAGTTGAGGATCAGCAACCCAAGGAATAACACCGGCCGGTACGCATCAGGCAATGTATCCCTGCGGGTGTATAAGTTCAGGATCAACGCCGTAGCCGGCACCAGGGCGATCAAAATAACCAGGTAGCCGGCCGGGTTTCCATTCATGCCGGTGACAAACCGGGCAAGGGTGTTCACGGTAACCTCCCGGAAACCTTCCGGGCTCCCATAGTAGAAACCCGAAAACTCCCTGATCCTTAGTGAAAAACTGATCAAAAAAGCAAAAGCAACGGAAGCGATCACAATGAGTGGTAATCCGCGTGAGAATATTCTCTGATTTAAACTACTCTTCTTATCGAAAATGATGAACAGGCCCAGAATCCCCGTCAGGGCAAGGCCGGTAAAGATCAGGTTCAGGTTGGCGAAGACGGAGAGCAGGATAAATATGAACGCTTTGAACACATTTCCCGTGGAGGCATTCCGGAAGGCTTCCAGGGTATAAAACAATGCTGCGGAAAGCATGGCGAGCGAAAGCCCGTAGCCGCGGGTATAGCCGAAGAATTCGATCATGAAATGGGTGCCCGACATCAGAACGGCGAAACCATATCGCAGCGGAAGTTTCCGGATTTCGAGCGAAATCCGGAAAGTATAAATAAAATATACGACGGCGGCCAGGACATTGGGTGCGCGCAGGATGACCGGATCCGGTCCGCCGGCCTGGTATGCCAGCCAGGACAGGAGCGAGTTCAGCAGGTGGTTGTTGGCGTCGACCGCCGCGCCGGGCGGAAGGAAGCGCCCGGTCTGTATGTACATGAAAAATGTAGCAGCCTCATCTATGGAGAGTTGCACCGAAAATGCCCTGATCCAGATATAACCCAAAGCGGCTGCGGAGAGCAGCAGGTAAAAGGTCAGGTACAGCTGGTCATGTCTTCGAGCGGTCATTTGATGAAGAAGGAAAGCATTTTTTCCTGCTCCAGGTAAGCTTCCAGTTTATCGCCGATCTTCACGGGACCGACGCCAGCCGGGGTTCCGGTGAAAATCAGGTCGCCGGTGCGCAGGGTGATGAACCGGGAAACATAGCTGATGATCTTTTCAAACGAGAAAATCATATCGGATGAACGCCCCTCCTGGACCCTGGCGCCGTTGAGCATCAGATGGAAATGGATATTGCCGGGGTCGGGAAGTTGCGCTTTACCGATGAACCGCTGGCTGACGGGTGCCGAATAATCGAACCCCTTGGCAATCTCCCACGGCAGTCCTTTCTCTTTGCACTTTTGCTGCAAATCGCGGGCCGTGAAATCAATGCCCAGCCCGACCTGGTCGTAGTAATCCCCGGCGAACTGCTCCGGAATGGATTTTCCGACTTTACAGATCTTGAGCACCAGCTCGGTTTCGTAATGGATGTCGCTTGAAAAATCCGGATAATAGAACGGCCTGTTCCGGATGAGCAGGGCGGTGCCGGGCTTCAGGAAGAAAACCGGCGCTTCGGGAAGCGGGTTGTTGAGTTCCCGTGCATGTTCCACGTAATTACGTCCAATGCAGATGATTTTCATAGGATTAAAAAATGAAATCTGTTGAAAGGAATTTGGATTTATCCTCTTTAACGATGTGGGTGATGATGTTTTTATTCAGGTTGCTGCTCTTGGCGGCCACCAGGCTTCGGATGGAGAAGACGCGCAGCGCATCGGATACGCTCAGGGTGCCTTCGGCCGAATCTTTCCTGCCGGTGAACGGGAACTCATCGGGCCCGCGCTGGCACTGGCTGTTGATGTTTAACCGGGAGACCTGGTTCACCAGGGGATCGATCAGGGCCGCGATCGCGTCGGGGTCCGTGCCGAAGATGCTGATCTGCTGCCCGTAGTTGGAATGGGTGACATAATCCAGAGGTTCGCTCAGTTCCCGAAAGGGAACCACGGGAATGACCGGCCCGAACTGTTCCTCGGTCCAGGCGCGCATCCGGTCGCTGACAGGGTAGAGTACGGCGGGATAGAAAAACGTATGGATTACTTCTCCTCCGCCCGGATTGATCACGCTTGCACCGTGTCGCACGGCATCCTCGACCAGTCCTTTGAGATAATCCGTCTTTCCTGCTTCCGGAAGGGGTGTGAGGCTTACGTGTTCCGACCAGGGCATCCCGGCGGTGAGCTGTTCAACCGCATCGCTGAGCTTTTGGTTGAATGCCCAAGCGATGGATTCATGGACGAAGATGATCTTCAGCGCGGTGCACCGCTGGCCGTTGTAGGAAAGGCTGCCCAAAACACATTCGCTGGCGGCAAGGTCCAGGTCGGCGCCGGGCAGGATGATGGCGGGGTTTTTGGCTTCGAGGCCGAGCACACTCCGCAGCCGGTTCGGGCGGGGATGCTGCTTTTTGAGGATGTTGGCCACACGGCTGGTGCCGATGAATGCCAGCACATCGATCTTTCCCGATTCCATCAGCGGGCCGGCGACTTCCGCTCCGTCACCGTAAACAGTATTGACCACTCCGGCAGGAAAGGAATCGCGGAATGCCTCCAATAGCGGCCGGTGGAGCAGGACGCCGTACCGGGGCGGCTTGAAAATGACCGTGTTGCCCATGATGAGCGCGGGGATCAGCGTTGTGAAGGTCTCATTCAGCGGGTAATTGTAAGGCCCCATACACAGGACGACACCCAAAGGGGAACGCCGGATCTGGCCGATGATGCCCTGCCGGATGACAAACCGGCCGGAGTTGCGGTCCAGTTCTTTCAGGGCCTCGATCGTGTCGCGGATGTATTCCACCGTGCGGTCGAATTCTTTCGTGGCATCCGCATGGGTCTTGCCGATCTCCCACATCAGCAGGTTGATCACCTCATCCCTTTTTTCTTTCATCCGGAACGAAAACGCCTCGATGTGCCGGATGCGCTCTTCCACGCTCATCGTGGGCCATTTCCCGCGGCCATGGTCATAAGCCGCAACAGCATCATCAAGTGCTTCCAGCGACTCCTTTCGGGTCATCACCGGGTATTCACCGATCAGGAAAGGTTTAATATGGTTATTCTCATGGCGGATACAAATGGGCGAAAAGACCTGTTGCAGCGGCCCGTCCCATTGTCTGATCTCTCCTCCGGCCAGGTATTCCCGCTGGGTTACCGGGTTATGGAGCCGGTATTGATTTGGAATCTCTTCAGGTGAAGGGAAAAAAGAAGGTGAAAGCATATGGATATAACTTAATTCTTCAAGCCGGAATAATGAATAATCTTTACGGTAAAAGTATCATTCAAAATTCAAAATTCAAAATTCAAAACCCAGAACTCAGAACTCAGAACTCAAAACTCAAAACTCAGAACTCAGAACTCAGAACTCAGAACTCAGAACTCAGAACTCAGAACTCAGAAATCGGTCAAGACTTGCCCATTCGCTTCCAGATCGACTGGATTACCCGTTTGGTGGATAGCGGGAACTGGCTCTTCATCATCCAGTCGTAATAGGAGGGTTCTTTGGTAAAGACCTCTTCAACGGGGCGGCCTTTATATTTTCCGAAGTTAAGGACTTCTGTCTGCCGGTCGTTGAATACGATATGCCCCACGAGGTCAACATTCCGGGTGTAAAAGGAAAAATCATGCAATGCTTTCATATCGTTGACAATGGGCAGGGAAGTAACACCGTCCGCATCGGTGTATTCCTGTCCGTTGTAAAAGTCCAGCTGCGCTTTGAGGATCTCATAGGTTGCCATTGCGTCGGCTTCCGCACTGTGGGCCATTTCCAGGTCCTTATGACAGTAAAATTTATACGCCGCTTTGAGCGTCCGGGGTTCCATCCGGTGGAATATGTTCTGCACGTCGACGATGTGCCGGCCCGCTGTAGAAAAGTCGATTCCCGCACGCAGGAATTCTTCAACCAGCAAGGGGATGTCGAATTTGATGGCATTATAGCCTGAAAGGTCGGCATTGCCGATAAATTCTACGAGCGCCGGGGCAAACGCAGGGAATTTCGGGGCGTCCTTCACGTCAGCGTCGCTGATGCCGTGGATCAGGGTTGATTCCCTCGGGATAGGCATCCCGGGATTAATCCGCTGATTAAGGACTTCGTGGGTTCCGCCAGGCAGAACTTTGATCACGGAGATCTCCACAATGCGGTCGGTGGCTATGTTTGTTCCGGTGGTTTCAAGGTCAAAAACAGCCAGCGGCCGTGTGAGAGAAAGATCCATGCTGCGAGTGTTTGGTGTTTAGTGTTTAGTGTTTGGTGTTTAGTGGCCAATAGAAGACAGAACTCAGAATTCAAAATTCAAAATTCAAAATTCAAAATTTAAAATTAAATGTTCTTACCAGTGTCCCAGGCTTCGAGGTATTCTTTCATCCGTTTGAGGAACATGCCGCCCAATGCGCCGTCGACCACGCGGTGGTCGTAGGCCAGCGACAGGATCATGATGTGCCGGATGCCGATCACGTCGCCCTGCGGGGTTTCGATGACCACCGGTTTTTTCCGGATGGCGCCGATACCCAGGATGGCCACCTGTGGCTGGTTGATGATCGGGGTTCCGGTGATGCTGTCAAAGGTTCCGAAGTTGGTTACGGTAAACGTGCCGCCCTGGATCTCATCGGGCACCAGGCCGTTTTTGCGGGCGCGGCTGGCCAGGTCGTTCACATCTTTAACGATGCCAAGAAGGCTTTTTTCGTCGGCGTTCCTGATTACGGGCACAATAAGGTTTCCGTTGGGCAGGGCGGTGGCCATGCCGATATTGACCTTCTTCCGGTGGATGATGTTATACCCGTCGACGGAGGCATTGATGCGCGGGTATTCCTTCAGGATGCGTGCCGCCGCCTCAATGAAAACAGGCGTGTAGGTGAGCTTTTCCTTTTCGCGGCTGAAAAAGGCGTCTTTGGTCTTCTCCCTCCAGGTCACGATGCTGGTAACGTCCACGTCGATAAATGATGTGACATGCGGCGACACCTGCTTCGACATGACCATATGGTCGGCGATGAGCCGGCGCATACGGTCCATTTCATAGATCTCGTCGCCCGTTTCCATGGTGACCTTAGGCGGTTCGGCGGGTGTCGCCGGTCTGGAAACACGCTCCAGGACCGGGGCGGCGGACCTGTTCTTCAGGTAATCAAGCATATCCTGCTTGGTCACCCTTCCGTCCTTGCCGGTCCCGGGGATCCGGGCCAGTTCTTCCGGGGATACATGCTCCTGCCGGGCAATGCTGCGCACCAAAGGCGAGTAAAAGCGGTCATCCGAAGCAATCGGTCCGGATACCGGCTGGGGTGACTTCACGGGCTCTTCCGGCCCGGCTTTTTTAATCTCTGCCGCTACAGGAGCCGCCTTTTCCTCAACGGGCTCCGCGGGTTCCCCGGCTTCGCCGCCAAGGTCGATCACGGCGATCACTTTGCCCACCGCCACCACATCGCCTTCCTGGTAAAGCAATTCTTTCAACGTTCCTTCGACAGGGCTCGGGATCTCTGAATCCACCTTGTCGGTTGCAATTTCAGCAAGGGCGTCATCTTCCTGGATGGTGTCGCCCGGCTTCTTGAGCCACCGGGTGATGGTGGCTTCTATAATGCTTTCGCCCAGTTTGGGCATGACAATCTCAAATTTTGCCATTTTATACGATTATTGGTATTTTGCTGGCCTTTGGCATTCTTCAGGCCGCAAAATTACGAATTAATTAACAAATTCAGGGGGCTAATTGTTCGCTACGGCTTACGGCCCCTTTCTTCCCATCGACCGTATTCCTTTCAGGATGATGTTCAGATCGGTGTTGATACTGTAGTCCCTTGCATAGATCATGCTGAGCCGCTGGCGGATCTCTTCAGAAATGTCTTTGCCCCGGAAAGCGTCCAGGGGAGAAAGGATTCCCCTGCGGATGTGCGGCAACCGCTCGTGTTCCTCTCCCGATTCCCGCTCATAACCTACCCAGGATCGTTGTCCAAGCATAACCATGAAAATGTTCCGGATATAACCTAACGGATGATATACCATGAAAATCATCAGTGGCAGCAGGGCGAGTCCGGCAAGGCTGACCGAAAGATCCAGCAGCCTCTTGTTTCTCCGGTTCTCCGGGCTGGTAATGGCATTCAGGTTGACGGTGTAAAGGTCCCCGGCCGTGTTGATGGAATTGCTCCCGATGATCGACAGGCTGTCCTCGGGAGCGATCTTGTAGTCAACACGCAGATCCTGCAGCTCCGACATCTGGTCGATGATCGCCTGGTGGCTCATGCTTTTGGAACAGAAAATGACTTCATCGATCCGGTAAACCTGGATGATCTCTTTGATCTGCGCAAGAGATCCGATGAATCCGTCGTTTTTCTGTTCCCGGGACCCGACTGCCACCATCCCGATAAAACCCGGATTGCCGTAGGCGCTCTGAAGCAGTTCCATGACCCTTTTCGCCTCGTCTCTGTCGCCGATGATCACAAATCTTTTGTTCGCCGCCGGTCCGAATTGAAGATTTCTGTGTTTTGCCAGGTGGATCAGCGCACGCGTAACCGACATGACAATTACGGCCCATAAAGAGCCCAGCAGGATGATCGCCCTTGAGAATCTCAGGTTCTCGGGCAGGAGGGCGTAGGCCACCAGGATGATGACCGTACCGATGGTGATCCCGCGGAAAACCCGGGAAAATTTCGCTGAGGGATCATAGCTTCCCGTGAAATAGCCTGACAGAAGCCAGACGAGAATGTATCCCGGGACCACGAACGCCAGGAACCCCGGGGGATAGCCGCCGCCTTCGGGAAAGATGACCCGGTCCTCCCAGTAATGGATGATGAATAAGAGACCGCCATAAATCAGGGCCGCATCCAGCATAGGCATGAAGGCCCGGGATAAAAAACGGCTGAGAATGGCCAGGGTGGCCCGGAAATAGATCGCCAGGTGGATCAGGAAGGAGATTGCCCTGGCATTTTTATGGGTGAAATGCTTTCGTGCGAAGATGATCATCGCCTGGTAAAAGAGCACCACATAATTGATGCTTCCCTTTTTGGTGCTTTCCCCTTTGTAATGAATGATACGGGTTTCCGGGTAGTAATAATTCTGGTATCCGGCCTTAAGCAGGCGGTACGACAGGTCTATGTCCTCCCCGTACATGAAGAAAGTCTCGTCCAGCAGCCCGGTTTTATCCAGTGCTGACCGCCTCATCAGCATGAATGCGCCGGAAAGCACCTCCACCGGGTGGATCTGATCTTTGTCCAGGTATCCCAGGTGATATTTGCCAAAGATCCGTGATTTCGGGAAAAATTTCGACAGCCCGAATATCTTGTAAAAAGCCACGTCAGGCGTGGGCAGGCCTCTTTTGGATTCCGGGAGGAAATTGCCTTTCCCGTCAAGCATTTTCACTCCAAGCCCGCCGGCATCGGGGTGCCCGTCCATGAACCCAAGCGCCTTTGAGAAGGTATCGTGTTCCACCACAGTGTCCGGATTCAGCAGGAGCACGTATTCGCCGGCTGATGTGCGGATGGCCTGGTTGTTCGCCTTTGAAAACCCGACATTATCCTTGTTTTCGATAACGATGACCTCGGGGAATTTCTCCCGGACCATCTTCACCGACCCATCCACCGAGTTATTGTCAACCACGAAAACTTCCACCGCCAGCCCTTCGCTTGCTTTGCGCACCGAATAGAGGCATTGCTCCAGGAAGTACTGCACGTTGTAATTGACGATGACCACCGATAATTTCATCGAACCGAAGTCTTTTCAGGAACCAAAAATACAAATCCAGCGGATATGAATCACCAGCATCATATGCCGAGCATGACTTTTAGGTAAAACATCGGCCTGGAAAGTTTGCCTTTGGTGTTCATAGACCAGAGCATTTCTTCAAGCAGCGCTCGCACTTTTTCATTGCGGGATGCCCTTCCGATAACCAGGTTCAGCAATCGGGGCTTCCGCGCCAGTTGTTGCAGGCGCAGGCCCAGCGCCAGTCCCTCCTTCAGTTTTCCGTACAGCTGTGTTTCATATTCCTGTGCGAACGCTGCATCGAATATTTTGCGTTTCCGGTCTTTCTTCACCAGTTCGCCGGCGATCCACCCGGAGACCATCGCATTGCTGATACCTTCTCCCGTAAATGGGTCAACAAGACAGGCCGCATCGCCCAGGAAGACATAGCCTTCGCCGCCCAGAGGCATCTTGCCACGGTAGTAAGGCAATCTGTGGGCTTCCACTTTGCCCCTGAGCCTGGATTGGGAAAAGCGGGAATGCAAATGAGGATATTTTTCGATCAGACGGAATAGGAGTTTACGAAGGCTTTCCTTCCGTGATGCCGCCAGTTCGAACGGCAGCGCCAGGCCCACGTTTGCTGAGCCGTCCTGGTATGGGAAAATCCAGAAATACCAGGGAAGGAGCTCTTTCAGGAAGTGGATCTCGATGGCATGGCCTTCATCCGATCCGGAAACATGGTCGAAATAAGCCCTGATCCCGATCCCTTCCCGTTCCATGGGCGGGTAATCGCTGCCCATCGACATCGACAACCGGCGGTCGGTGCCGGTGGCCAGCATCAGGAGGCCGGATTCCGAAAGCACGCGTCCGTCCCGGGCTTCGAGCTGCCATTTTCCGCGTTCCCGGGTTACCTGATGTATGTCCGTTCCGGGCAGATATTGGATTGCCGGGTGTGCCAATGCTTCCCGGAGCAGGAAATGGTCAAAATCCTGACGGGAACAAATCAGCCCGGGCGCGAGTCCCGGTTTTGGGGTGTGGAAAGCCACTTGTACCATCCGGTTAGAAGGACTGTAAAACCGGACGCCCCGGGAAGGTGTCGCAAATCCGGCATTCCTCAGCCTGGCGGTGATGGCCGGATCGATCCGGTCGAGCGTATCGAGTACCTTCCCGCTCAGCCCGTCGCCGCAAATCTTGGGCCGGGGGAAATGCCCCTTGTCGATCAGCCTGCAGGGGATTCCGCTGCGCCCGAGGACCAGCGCAGCGGTGAGTCCCGCCGGGCCCGCTCCGAGGATCGTGATCCCGGCATCCGGTTGATCGTGTGTGTTTTGGTGCATATTGCCCTGGCGTTCCCTGTGCAGAACCGTTTTAGGGTATGATTAAAGTCAAATTTAGCATAAATTTGTGAGGTCATGCACCGTTGGTATTAGTTTAGCGTTATCATTAAAAACAAATAAATGAGCACAGGAAGTAAATCCGAATTTAAGGTGACCGGCGAAGAATTGCTGGCCAGGATCAAGGAACTGATCCGGGAAGGAAACGTTCGGAGGATCATCATTAAGAACGACAAAGGGGAAACCTACCTGGAGATTCCGGTCACGATCGGGCTGATCGGCGCGATCGTCGCCCCGGTGTTTGCCGCCATTGGAGCGCTTGCCGCCCTGGCCGCCAACTTCACCATAGAAGTGGAGAAGAAAGAAGACGAAGAAGGGCAGGAGTGATCAGCCCTCACCAGCGGCGCAGCCAGGCATATTCCAGGCTTCCCAGCTAAGCTCCGCCTGCATCCTCAGCATGCCCATTCCGTTGATCACCGTGGCGCCCGCTTCTCTCCCCCTGCTGAGGAACAGGGTAGTTTCCGGGTTGTAAACCATGTCGTAAAGCAGGTGTTGCGCCCCAATTCCCCTATAATCGACAGGAGGGCAGCGTTCTGTTTCCGGGTACATGCCCAGCGGGGTGGCATTGATTACGATGTGGTGCTCGGCAAGTAATTCCCTGTTGACGGCCCCGTAGCTTATCTGGCCTTCACCGGGCTGCCGGGAAACGTACTGAAACGCAACGCCCAGCGTCTGCAAGGCATATCCTGCCGCACCGGCGGCGCCCCCGGTTCCCAGGATCAGCGCTTTTTTATGCCAGGGCCTGAGTACCGGGATGAGGGTTTCCCGGAATGCCAGGTAATCCGTATTCAGCCCATTAAGATTGATGTCACCTCCGGACCGGTCGATGCAGATGACATTCACGGCACCGCAGGACCGTGCGTCCCTGTCGATTTGATCCAGCCAGGGCATGATCTCTTTTTTGAAGGGTATGGTCACATTCAGACCGCAAATCCGGGCGTCGGAACTGACCAGTCCGCGGATACCGGAAACATCGGGAATGGGGAAATTCCGATAGACGGCATCCCGGATATGTTCCTGAAGGAATTTTTTGGTGAAATACGAAGCGGACCCGCTGTGAATGAGGTCTTTCCCGATCAGGCCGAAGATACGCACGGGGCCGCTATTTACTCTGGAGTTTCCGCATGATCGACTGCACTTCGGTGTTCATCTCCATTTCCGGGAAGGATTCGAAAAGTTCCGGGTAGCGTTTGTAGTCAAGCTGCAGTCCTTTCCTGAGGGCGCTCATAGCCGGTTTGTGCTTTCCCTGCCTGAAAAGCATTCCGGAGAGCCTGAGATACAGCGAGGCGTTGGCGGACTGCTGGTAGATGCCTTCTTCAATGACCTCGAAGGCCTTACCGGGTTCCTTGCTTTCCATGTACGCGTCGCTGAGGTCTATCCAGATGTCCGGATGAGCCGGGTCCAGCGCGCTGACCCGCTCAAATGCCCTGATGGCGCCGGTCAGGTTGCCGATCTTGTAGAGCAGGTCGCCGTAAATGTACCAGAACTCGGCATTGTCATCCTCATGATCCAGCGCGCGTTCCATGCATTTCACCGCGGTTGCGCTCTCGTTCAGTTCGTCATAACACACCCCGAGCCCCATCCAGGCATCGGCCATATCCGGCTCGGCCTTAATGGCCTGGTTATAAGAATCGATCGCCTCCCTGAATTTATTCAGCTTTTCATAGCTTTCTCCTATATAGTAATAGGTAATGGCCTGGGGATCCTCATAGTTGAATGTTTCCTTGTAATATTTGATGGAATGCATGTATTCGCCCATATTGCCGTAGGCATTGGCCAGGTTGAAATAGGCAGAGGCGAAGGAGACATCAATGGCGATGGCGAACTCGTAGGCTTCTATGGCTTTCTCAAACAGTTCCAGGTTATTGTACGCGATACCCAGGTTGAACCAGGCGACCTTATTATACGGATTTCGGTCTACAAACGCGTTGAGGTAAGCAATCCCGCCTTCCGGATCGTTGATCATTTCATAGCAGAAGGCGAGCTCAAAAAGCGCGGAGTCATTCTCCGGATTCAGTTCGAGGACTTTTTTCAGATACTCCAGCGCTTTGGCATAATCGGCGGCGCTTTCGTATTCGTAAGCGATGCTCGTGTATACCTCTTCCAGGTCTGAAGCGTAAAGGATGGCCTGGTTGAATTCCCTGATGGCATCTTCAAATCTTTTTTGCTTGCTGTAGATCGTTCCTTTGATCAGGTAAAGATCGCCGTTGGTCGGGTCGATCTTTTCAAGCTTTTCCAGGGAGACAAGGGCCATTTCGGGCTTGTTGGCCAACAGGTAGTACTTCGCCTTACGGATCATGAACACCGAGGCACCCGGGTGCTGTGTTTCTGCCATCTCAAGGGCTTTCCGGCACCGGGTCAGGTTCTGGGAGTCCAGGTAATAGTCAATGAGGTCTTCGAAGTCCTCCACATCGAAGAAATAATGGTTGTTGGCCTTGAGCATTTCCTCGAAGCGGTCGACCAACGCCTGAATGTCCGTGTCATTATGTTCAAACAAGGGATCCATGTATCCGCACAGCGCTTTTTTTGATGGCACAAAATTAGTAAAAAAACACGAGGGCCTTCCACCTGTTTCCGCACCAGGGAAAAAACACCCCGGGGATTTGAAAATGCCTGCGAATGTATATTTTTGTCAAAATTTCAAAAGATGACTTTAATCAAATCCATTTCCGGGATTCGTGGGATCATTGGTACGGGGCTGACTCCGCCTGAGGTGATCAGGTATACAGCGGCATATGCACAGTGGCTGAAAGAACGGAATGAAGGAAAAAGAATCAGGGTGATGATCGGACGGGATGCCCGGAGGTCGGGCAAGATGATGGTGAACCTGGTGAACGGAACCCTCATGGGGGCGGGAATAGATGTGACGGACCTGGGGCTGGCGACGACGCCCACCGTGGAAATGGCGGTATCCGCCGCCGGAGCGCAGGGCGGGATTATCGTTACGGCCAGTCACAACCCGGTTCAGTGGAATGCGTTGAAACTGCTGAATGAGAAAGGGGAGTTCATTTCCGCCGAAGATGGAGGAAGGATACTGGAACTGGCTGAAAATATGCAACTTGAATACGTGGGCGTCGAAGGACTGGGGACCCACACCAGGGACTATACCTGGCTGGAGTATCATATCCGGCGAATCCTGGAGCTGCCGCTGGTCGATGCGGACAATATCCGCCGGTCGGGTTTTAAGGTAGCTTACGACGCGGTCAATTCGGTCGGGGGCATTGCCATTCCGATGCTGCTGGAAGCCCTGGGCGTCAGCTCGGTGGTTGCCGTCAACGCCACACCCGATGGCAGATTTGCGCACAATCCGGAACCGCTGCCGGAAAATCTCGGCGATTTTGCCGCCACGGTAAAGAAATCCAGGTCGGACCTGGGCATCGTGGTCGACCCTGACGTCGACCGCCTGGCCCTGGTCATGGAAAATGGCGAATTCTTTGGCGAAGAATACACCCTTGTCGCGGTGGCCGATTATGTCCTCAGCGCAACGCCGGGGAACACGGTTTCGAACCTGTCCTCCACCAGGGCGCTGAGAGATGTGACCGAAAAACACGGCGGTCAGTATTTTGCCTCAGCAGTAGGGGAGGTCAATGTGGTGGAACAGATGAAAGCCTGTAAAGCCATTATCGGCGGAGAAGGCAACGGCGGGGTGATCTGTCCCGAACTGCACTATGGCCGCGACGCCCTGGCCGGAATCGCGCTGTTTCTCTCCCATCTGGCGGCGAGTAAAACGACCTGTTCGGAATTGCGGAAGCGCTATCCGGATTATTTTATCTCAAAAAATAAAGTCCAGGTGTGTCCCGGAACAAATCTCTCCGATATTTTTAACCATGTCCGGAAAAAATACGCACACGAACAGCTGAATGAGACCGACGGACTGAAAATCGATTTCAGGGAAGGCTGGGTGCACCTGCGCCAGTCCAATACAGAGCCGATCATCAGAATATACGCCGAAGCGGCAGACAAGGCGCAGGCCGATGCCCTGGCCGGTTCGGTGATCCGGGATATATCACCATGGATATGTTGATAAATACCTACATGTCTTCGTGCCGGAACTCCGGATAAGCCCGTATTTTTATCGGTATTCAAGACGAAGCCAATGGTTTCACAGAAAAAAAGCAAACGCCGGAGAAAAGTCCGGTACCGCGTGGTCAAGCTGAAGCTGACCGCCGGACAGCATAAAAGCCTGCTGACATACTGCAATGCCAGGAAAACCACGCCCAACAAACTGATCAAAAAGTTACTCCGTCCCCGCCTGCAATATACCGGCGAGGGTCCGGAAGAGATCTATGTGACCGCCAATCAGTTGGATCTGTTCGAAACAGGGCATTCCTGAAACCGGTCTGGAATTACTTGATGCCACCCGGCAGCCCCGACGCATCGAAAGGCACCCGATTGATGATAGACCTTCCCAGGGTGATTTCATCGGCAAACTCAATATCATCCCCGATCGCGATGCCCCTGGCAATGGTAGTGATCAGGATTGGCAGATCCTTTAATTTCCGGGAAATATAGAAATTGGTTGTATCCCCTTCAATGGTGGTGGGCAATGCCAGGATCACTTCGCTGATGCTCCCCGAAGTGGCTTTGCTGACCAGCGAATCCAATGTGAGATCTTCCGGCCCGATGCCTTCAATAGGAGAAATGATCCCGCCCAGTACATGATAAATTCCCTGGTACTGCCCTGTGTTTTCGATGGCCATGACGTCCCGGATGTCCTGGACTACGCATACCATGGAATGGTCCCTCTTGGGATTGTCGCAGATGCCGCAGGTTTCCGTATCCGAAATGTTATGGCAAATCTGGCACCGCCTGACGCCGGACTTGAGCTGCAGGATCGCACCCGTGAACGATTCCACCATGGGAGCATCCTGCCGGATCAGGTGCAACGCAAGCCTGAGTGCTGTTTTTCTTCCGATTCCCGGCAACCGGGACAGTTCGTTCACGGCATTCTCCAGTAGTTTAGACGAATAGACCATTCTGCGGAATTAAATAAAATGGTTAATTTTACGTTTTCCATGCAAAAGTAACTATTTGGCCCCTTTATGAGAAAATTGATTTTTGCGCTGGTTTTGTGTTTCTCGGTCCATCTTTCGGAGGCCCAGGAGCTGACCGACAGCCACATCAACAAAGTCGACGCCAAAGGAAGAAAACAGGGCGCCTGGAAGGTTTATGACGGAGACGGCAACCTGAAATATACCGGGGAATATCATCACGGAGTGCCCGTGGGCCGGTTTACGTATTATTATCCCAACGGAAAGGTCAAGGCATTGATACAGCAGTCCGACAGCGGGCATGTGGCCCGGGCGGTGAATTATTACCCCGACGGCACGCTGATGGCCCGCGGAAAATACGTGGATCAGAAAAAAGACAGCACCTGGTTGTATTACAGTGCGGAAGAAGGATTATTATCGGCGGAGGAGCATTACAGGAATACCGTGAGGGAAGGGGTATGGAAGACTTATTTCCCGGATGGCCGCGTTGCGGAAGAGGTTTCTTATCGCGACGGCGTTAAAGACGGCCCATGGATCCAGTATTTCACCGACGGGACGGTGAAAATGAAAACCAATCACCGAAACGACCTGCTTGAAGGCCTCTATGTCATTTACCACCTCAAAGGCGGTGTTGAAGTTTCCGGAACCTATCTGAATAACGCCAAGCACGGCACCTGGGTTTATCTTGATGAAGACGGTGTGTTGGAAAAAAAGGAGGAATATGAGCACGGAAAGCTGGTTTCGACCGAAATCGCCGGCCAGGAGCAGGCTCCGCGCTGAGTTTCACCCTGACCACGCGGATTCCATTGCCTCCCTGAGCCCGGATAAACTTTCGAGCACCGGGCAGTCCAGTTTCTTAAGCCGGCTGAATGACTGATGGCCGTCGGCTACGAGGATACAGGGTATGCCAGTCTCAAGGGCCACTTCGTAATCGTGAACGGTGTCGCCGATCAGGCACAATCGGTCCGGAGGCACATTCAGCCTGGCCAGCATCACGGCGGCCAGTTCCAGCTTTCCGTCACCCAGGTGATTGTTAATCCCCAGGACTTTCTCGAAATAAGGTTCAATCCCTTTGGATCTAATGGTTTGGTCCAGGAAATCCTGCTCCATGGCGGATAAGACCACCTGCCGGATCCCGAGCGTTTGAATAAACTCAAGGATATCACCGATTCCCTTGTGCAGGGGCGCGGACGATAACCGGGCCCGGTACAGGTCGATGAACTGATGTGCGGGAACATCAAACGGCTCGCGATCGAAATCAAAGCCCAGAACCTCATAATAATCGCGTACGGGAAAAGTGAAAATATCCTTGTAACGGTCCTGGTCCAGCAAAGGAAGCGACCGCTCCGCCAGCAACTGGTTCATGCAGCCGATGCACACCTCCGCGTCATCCAGCAGTGTTCCGTTGAAATCCCAGATGATGGCTTCGGACCTACCGATAATCTTTGTGATTTCTTCCATTTCATCCTTAATAATAGATCCAATGCCCTTTTATTTTATCCATTCGGTTGAACTCAAGGGCAGGGAATGGGATTTTGATAAACCCGATCATGTTCAGCAGGAGCCTGACGGTCTTATTGTTCGTGCGGATCCGGGTCAGGTCTGCGTCCAGTGAAAGAAAGAACTGAGGATACCGTTCAAATCGCGGAAGCGGTTCCCCGTTGTATTCCGCCGGGTTTGACTTTGCCCCGAGCATCCCTTCAGCGCTGTAGCCGAATGAAACGCAAAGCCATCGGGGAAAACGGTTCCCGGGGAGCAAAAAAGATGAAATATTGGCTGATATCCAGTACGTCTGGCCATTGTAATCTTTCATCATCTGCTGGATGAAATTCTCTCCCAGCAGGTCGGGACGATAATCAGCGTATTCGGTCGGATGGAAGGAAAACTTGATGGTGAGCGGTTGTTCTTCGAAAAGAAGCTGCTGCCCGATGAACAGCCCGGCGCCGATGGTGTTCGCAGCCATGTCGCACCAGGAAAATCCCCATTCCTCCGAGAAGCCGTCGAAGAGTTCAACTGAAGTCAGGTACAGCAGGCCCCACGTGCCCCCGTACCAGGTTGCCTTTTTGTTGTTCACACCGCTCCATCGCAGGCTCTCATAGCCGATCCGGCCGACCCAGTAAGCGCTGGTCGCATGCCCGATTTTGTCCATATGCATCCACTGCCCGCAGTCGTTGAAGGTGTGAAATCCCGATTTCGGATAATCGGCATACCAGAGCTGGTACAATCCCACCATGCTCCCCGCGTACAATGCGCCGGCCGTGGCGGAAACCCCGATCAGCCGGCAGCGGTTGACGGTATCCGGCCCGGCTTGCCCTTGGACATGTATCGTTTCCACGGCGCCGTCCTGCGCCATGACCAGACCCGGGAGCATAACAGCCAGGAGAACAGCGGTGATATGACGGGTGATGTTTGTCATTATCTTTTGATGTTCATCCGGTTCAGTGCCTGCTGGTACCGGGATGCATTCCGGTTGTGCTCCCTCAGCGTTCTCGAAAATACGTGATAACCCGACAGGTCATCCTTCGCGCAAAAAAACATGTAGTCGTGGTCGCGGTAATCCAGGACTGCCTCGATAGATGAAACAGAGGGCAGGCAGATGGGACCGGGGGGCAGGCCGGTGTATTTGTAGGTGTTGTAAGGCGATTCAATCTCCTTGTGCTTGTTCAGCACCCTTTTCAGCTCAAAATCACCGGAAGCGAACACCAGGGTCGGATCGGCCTGCAGGGGCCAGCCTTTTCTGAGCCGGTTCAGGTAGACGCCCGCTATGGAGGGTTTTTCGTCATTTTTTTGCGTTTCTTTTTCCACGATAGAGGCCAGGATCACAATGTCCGGGATCGACAGCCCCGATCGCTCCGCCTTGCCGGTGCGTTCCGCGTTCCAGAATTCCTGCTGTTCCCGGTGCATGCGCCGCGTAAAGGCACAGGCGTCGGTATTCCACCAGAATTCATAGGTGTTGGGGATGAACAGCATAAAGACCAGTTCCGGCGTGGTGTTCAACGACTTCAGGAATTCGCGGTCATTCCAGCAGGCCATCAGCGAGGCGGAATCCGCTTCGATCTGCAGGGAGACCCTTTGGGCGAGTTCTTCCTTCAGCCGGATGTTGTTGAAGATCAGCTTGACCGGGGTCTGGGCGCCGGAGCGCAGCATATTGATCAATGTGTTGTTGTTCATGGAGCCATCGAGCAGGTAACGCCCTGGTTTTACATTCGCCGGATAGTTCTTTCTTCCGGCCACCCATGTGAATGATTCGTGATCGATGATCAGTCCGCGGGAAAACAACAAACCGGTGACATCCTGATAATCGGATCCTGTCGGAATAAAGATTTCGGCCGATGCTTCCCCGTGGGTATTTACGTTGGGCTTGAAAATGTATTGGTAGAGCCGGAAGGCGATCATCAAAGCGAGGATGAGCAGCAAGGCCAGCCCGCCCAGGATGATCCGGTGCAATAAGGGTTTCTTCGGTCTGCGCATTGTCATCCTTCTGCTTATGGCCATGGTTATCGATGCTCTAAACGGGATTGATCAGCTGGAAGAGGCATTCATCCTGCCATTGATTCCGGATCCGGTTCCAGTCTTTCTTGACGCCGGCCAGCTTGAATCCTTTGCTTTCGAACAGCCGGATGCTTTCTCTGTTCTCCGGTGAAATGTTTGAAAAAAGCTGGTGAAGCTGCAAAACCTCGAATGAATAACGGATCAGCAGTTCCAGCGCTTCAGAAGCGTAACCTTGTCCGCGAAACTGTTCCAGGATCAGGATGCCCACGCCGGCCCGCTGATGGGCCGGCTCAAATTCGAAAAGATCCACCGAACCGATCGTAGAAACGCCGTTGACCGGGTCGGTCAGTTCGATCATCATTCTCACCTGGCGGGTGCTGTAGAGGTCCTGCCCCGATCCTATGACATACTGCTCCAGGGTGAAACGGGAAAGTGGCGTCAGCATATTGGAAAGATGCCAGATCGACTGGTCGTTTTCCCATCGGTACAATATTTCCACATCGTCCGGTTCCAGCGCCCTGAGATATATCTTTGATCCGGTCATAAAGCTCATTGAAATTCTGCTTTCTGTTAGATTTCTATGATTCCTTCAAACACGCGCACAGCAGGGCCCGACAGCCAGATGTCACTGAATCCGGAATTGTCCTTCCTGAAATCGACCTGCAGCCTGCCTCCGGGTGTCTGGATTTCCAGCGGTCCGCCGTTCAGTTTCTGCCGATCAGCATAAGCAAGCGAAACGGCGGTAACGCCCGTTCCGCAGCTCAGGGTCTCATCCTCAACACCGCGCTCATAGGTCCTGACAAAGAGATGGTTTCCGATCTTCTCAGCGAAATTGACATTGATCCCATCGGCCACGAAATCGGGGTGGAAGCGGGTGGCTCGCCCTTCCCCCACTACGTCGATCTCCGAGACATGATCGGTAAACCGCACCAGGTGGGGAGACCCCGTATCAAGAATAATATCCTGCCCCCGGTAATTCATGATGTGCACATCCGTCATTTTAAGTTTTACCTCGGAATTTGCGCCGGATTTTCCCAATACCTGACCAGAGTGGGGCCCGTCGATGGCCAGGAAATGATAAGGGCCGGGGGAAGGTGACAAAAAGTCAGCAAAAGCGATGGCACACCGGCCCCCGTTCCCGCACATGCTGCTCTCCATCCCGTCGGAGTTGAAATAACTCATGCTGAAATCATACCCTTCGGCAATGCCGATGATGATCAGCCCGTCGGCACCGATACCGAACCTTCGGTCGCACATACGCCGGATGGCCTGGCTGTCGGGCAAGGCGGAATGCTGCCGCATGTCCGTCATGATGAAATCGTTGCCTGTGCCGTGGTATTTCCAGAATTTGAACCGCATGAACAAGGTTTACCGTTCCAAAATTAGATAATTATCCAAAACCGGTCTCCCTGCGCCCCGGTTTCTTTTAACATTAATTAACACCGGAAAGGCACACTATTTGAGTAAATTGAACCGTTTTTTAAAACGATTTCAGGAACAAAAATCAAATTAATCTGTTATCTGATTATGAAAAAGTTAATTCAAATACTGGCATCCCTGGCCCTGGTCGTTCTGATCGTATGGGGCGTAAAATCTGTTTTTACAGGAAGTGATGATAAAAATGGCAACGACCTTGTCAGAAATGAACTGCAAAGCGGAGTAATGCCCGCGTCCTACCTTCCTGTGATGCCGTTTTCGGGTCCTGATTTCACGACTGCGGCCGAACGCACGGTACACGGCGTGGTGCATATCCGCTCTGAGTTCACCCGCAAGACCAGTCTGTACGATGATTTCTTCGGTCCGTTCCGCGACTTTTTCGGGTATCCATATGGCGGCGGCGGCGGCAACCAGGTATATACCGGGTTTGGCAGCGGAGTCATCATATCCGCCGATGGCTACATCGTGACCAATAACCATGTGGTCGAAGGAGCCGGAAAGATAGATGTCACGCTCAACGACCAAAGGGAGTTTGAAGCGAAACTCATTGGCAACGATCCTTCCACAGACCTGGCCTTGATCAAGATCGAGGGGGTGGACTTTCCCTTTGTCACGTTTGCCAATTCTGACGATGTGCGGATCGGGGAGTGGGTTCTTGCAGTGGGCAACCCGTTTAACCTCACCTCAACCGTTACTGCAGGCATTGTGAGCGCTAAAGCCCGGAACATCAATATCCTGGGGACGCCGGGCGCGATCGAGTCCTTTATCCAGACCGACGCGGCGGTCAATCGCGGCAACAGCGGCGGGGCCCTGGTCAACATGAACGGCGAACTGATCGGCGTGAACGCGGCCATCGCCAGCAATACGGGGTCCTACACGGGCTACTCCTTTGCCATCCCTTCCAACATAGTGAAAAAAGTGGCCGATGACCTGCTTAATTTCGGAATGGTCCAGCGGGCCTATATGGGCGTGACCATCAGGCAGGTGGATTCACAACTGGCCAGAGAAAAGGACCTGAGCGTGGTCAATGGGGTTTATATCGAATCGGTCACGGAAAATGGAGGTGCCCGCCAGGCCGGCGCCCGAGAAGGAGATGTGATCACCATGATCAATAACCGCCCGGTGACGACCAACGCGGAACTGCTGGAGATCATCGGCCAGCACAACCCTGGCGATGTCGTTTCGGTTGTGGTCAACCGTAAGGGAGAACTGAAGAAATACGAAGTGGAACTCAAAAACCAGCAGGGCACAACTGAGCTGGCCAAAAAGGACGATGAATTTTTCCTGGATGATCTTGGGGCGACGCTGGAAGTGGTGCCGGACGCCGAAATGCGCAAACTGAACCTGACCTATGGACTCAAGGTGGTGGACCTTAAAGACGGCATGCTTAAGAAAGGCGGTGTGCAACAAGGGTTCATTATCCTCGAGATCAACGGGGTTCAGATCAAATCCAGGGATGATGTGGGGTATGGCCTCAACAGCGGACGAACGGGCGTGATCCGGATCGAAGGAGTATATCCTAACGGAATGAGGATGAACTATGGTTTTATCCTCTAGCAATTTAAATTTAGTCTAAATAATGCATAATTTATCGTATCTTTGTGCGTTAATTATTGCGTTCCGGGTTTTAAAACCGTATCTTTATAGGTTATAGCCCGGTGTTTTTCGGAATATTTGACATATCTGGTCATGAGACAATTAAAAATATCGAAATCGATCACCAACCGTGAAACAGCCTCCCTCGACAAGTATCTTCAGGATATCGGAAGGGAAGAACTGATCACGGCGGAGGAGGAAGTTGAACTGGCGCGGAGGATCCGTTCGGGTGATGACAAAGCATTGGACAAGCTGGTAAAGGCCAACCTGAGGTTCGTGGTATCGGTGGCCAAACAATATCAAAACCAGGGCCTGAGCCTGCCTGATCTCATCAATGAAGGAAACCTGGGCCTGATCAAAGCGGCCCAGCGATTCGACGAAACGCGCGGCTTTAAGTTCATTTCTTACGCCGTTTGGTGGATTAGGCAGTCGATCCTGCAAGCCCTTGCGGAGCAATCCAGACTGGTCAGGCTGCCATTAAACCAGGTAGGTTCGCTGAACAAAATCAAAAAAGCAACTTCCCGGCTGGAGCAGGAATTCGAAAGGCCGCCTTCAGTGGATGAACTGGCCCAGAAACTGGAGATCCCCGAGCATAAACTCGACAAGGCCCTGAAGATCACGACCCGGTATGTGTCGATGGACGCACCCATTGCCGACGACGAAGAGACCAAATTCCTGGACGTCTATGTCTCGGAGGATACCCCCAGGACCGACAGCAACCTGATGCGCGAGTCGCTCAACAAGGAAATCCAGCGCTCTCTTTCCACCCTCACCGAAAAAGAGCGCGATGTGATCAACCTCTATTATGGCATTGGCATGAACCATGGGCTCACCCTCGACGAGATCGGCGCCAAATTCAACCTGACCCGGGAACGCGTGCGGCAGATCAAGGAAAAAGCCATCAGGCGGCTGAAGCACACTTCCCGCAGTAAATTGCTTAAGGCATACCTGGGCGAATAATCCGGACTTTTCACCCAAAGAAAGACCACCGCCAAAATTGACCGGTGGTCTTTTTGTTTTTCATTTTTTGCTTATTATTGCAGGTGCGAAAACCGATTCATTAATACCTCAAACCAACAAGCCATGTCTGATAATTATCCAGGCCGGAAGGACCAAAAAAGCCCGGAATACGGGAACTTTCTTGATAGCTGGATCCATGATGAAAAATCAGGATTCGAATTCATCAACCTGGTTGGACAGTTATATTATGATAAATCCATAGAGTTGATCTTTTTCCGTAGCCAGCTGATCGACCGGTCGGCCAGCGTGATCCTTAAAAAACACGCGCATTCCCTGTCGGTCATTGGGAAATTGCTGAAAATACAGGATTCCGTTCTGCTGGCCAGGGAACTGATCAAAATGGATCTCCCCCCGGCCAGGATCGACATTGGACGATTGAACAAAGAATGGACGGAGGAGGGATCTTCCTTCGCGGACGCCGGTTCGTTCCTGGCCCGGAAATTACAGGACCTCACCGGAAGGGAAGTCACCTATGAAAAGCCTGTCGACGTTATCGTGTATGGCTTTGGCCGCATTGGCAGGCTGGTGGCGCGAGAACTGATCATCCAGGGAAACGGCACCCAGCTGAATGTCAAAGCCATCGTGACCCGGGGCAATTCACCGGACGAGATCCGGAAAAGGGCTTCGCTGTTTAAGAATGATTCCATCCACGGGCCATTCCGCGGCGTGGTCATGGAGGATGTTGAGAATAAAACCCTCACCATTAACGGGCATATCGTCAAAATGCTGGCCTCGAACAACCCCGAGGATATCGATTATGAAGCCGAAGGCATCCATGATGCTTTGCTGATCGACAGCACGGGGGTCTGGACCAAACGGGAAGACCTTTCCCGGCACCTGAAAGCCAAAGGCGTAAGCAGAGTGCTGCTCACCGCCCCGGCCAAGGGTGACATCCCCAATATCGTCTACGGGGTCAATCATGACGATGCTTCTATCGATTATCAGTCGGAAAGGATATACTCGGCCGCATCCTGCACGACCAACGCCATCGTTCCGATCCTGCACGTCATTGAATCGAAGCTGGGCATCGACAAAGGTCACATTGAAACCATTCACGCTTATACCAACGACCAGAACCTGACCGATAACTACCACAAGAAACCCAGGCGGGGCCGTTCAGCGCCGATCAACATGGTGCTGACCAGCACGGGCGCGGCGTCGGCGGCCGCCAAAGCCATTCCTTCTCTGAAAGGCAAGCTGACCGCCAACGCCGTCAGGGTTCCTATCCCGAACGTATCGCTGGCCATCCTGTCGCTCACAGTCCAGAAACCGACTGCCCAGGAAGATGTGGTGGAGATCCTGCGCGATGCGGCGCTCAATGGCCGCCTGGTGGAACAGATCCGTTTTTCAGCATCGACAGAGGCCGTTTCGACCGACTTTATCGGGGACAGTTGCGCCGGCATCTTTGATGCGCCCGCAACCCTGGTGTCGGCCGACGGAAAAACCATAGTACTGTATGTCTGGTATGATAACGAGTTCGGATACACCATACAGGTGCTTCGTCTGGCGAAACAAATCGCAGGGGTTCAATGGTACCACTACTATTGATCCATCCCGCAATCCTCAGGAAGAACATGTCAAATACAAAATATATTTTCGTAACCGGCGGAGTTTCCTCCTCCCTGGGCAAGGGAATTATTTCCGCTTCTCTCGCCAAACTCCTCCAATCACGCGGTTTTGCAGTCACTATCCAGAAACTGGACCCTTATATCAATATCGACCCCGGTACGCTGAATCCCTATGAGCACGGCGAATGCTATGTCACGGACGACGGAGCCGAAACGGACCTCGACCTGGGGCACTATGAGCGGTTCCTGAATGTGCCTACCTCACAGGCCAACAATGTGACCACGGGCAGGATCTACCAGACAGTCATTGAAAAGGAGCGAAGGGGAGATTATCTCGGGGAAACCGTCCAGGTCATTCCACACATCACCGACGAGATCAAACGCAATATCCAGATCCTCGGCAATAAATTCGAATTCGACTTTGTGATCACCGAGATCGGCGGTACGGTGGGAGACATCGAATCGCTGCCTTACATCGAAGCTGTCAGGCAGCTGAAGTGGGAACTCGGCAGAAGCTGCCTGGTCATCCATCTCACGCTGGTGCCGTACCTTGCGGCTGCCGGCGAGCTGAAAACAAAACCCACGCAGCACTCGGTGAAGACCCTGCTGGAATCCGGAGTGCAACCCGACATCATCGTGTGCCGGACCGAAAAGCACCTCAACCAGAATATCCGTAATAAAATCGCCCTTTTCTGTAATGTCGAGCCGACCTCCGTCATCGAATCCATCGACGCCCGGACTATTTACGAAGTTCCCCTGCTGATGCGCGAGGAGAAACTGGACGTGGAAGTGCTCCGAAAGCTCAATATATCGGCAGGTTCCACCCCGGACCTCGCAAAGTGGGAGGAATTTTTGTACCGGCTTAAAAATCCCGGCAAAGAAGTCAGGATCGGCCTGATCGGCAAGTATGTCGAGCTTAAAGATGCATATAAATCGATCCAGGAATCGTTCGTGCATGCAGGATCGGCCAATCAGTGCAAGGTGTTCGTCCAGTCGGTCCACTCGGAAAGCCTGACCGGTGAAAACGTTGCCGATAAGCTGAAGAATTTTGACGGCATTCTGGTCGCCCCGGGGTTTGGTCACCGGGGCATCGAAGGCAAGATTGCCGCGATCCGTTTCGCCCGGGAGAACCAGGTGCCGTTTTTTGGGATTTGCCTGGGAATGCAGTGTGCGGTGGTTGAGTTTGCGCGGAATGTCCTGGGTTACGCCGGGGCCCATTCCACGGAAATGGACGGCAATACGCCTTATCCGGTTATCGATATGATGGAGGAGCAGAAAAAGATCAGCACCAAAGGCGGGACCATGAGACTGGGCGCATATACCTGTAAAATTGTGGCCGGTTCTAAATCCGCAGGGATCTATAACACCGAGAAGGTCAAGGAGCGCCACCGGCACCGGTATGAATTCAACAACAAGTACCAGGAAGAATTCAAAAGCGCAGGCATGATCCCAGCCGGAGTCAATCCGAAGCGCGACCTGGTTGAGATCATGGAAATCCCCGGGCATCCCTGGTTTGTCGGCGTGCAGTTCCATCCTGAGTACCGAAGCACGGTCGACCGGCCGCACCCGCTGTTCGTCAGCTTCATTGACGCCGCCATCCGCTTCCATGAAAATCGACAGAACAACGGTCATTAGTTTTCTCCCGGAACACGTTCGTCCCTGCTTTTGCATTATCTTTGCCGCCTGTTTTGGGTAAAATATTACACTAATCATCCTGATGAACAATAAGAACACGATCATTGGTTTCCTGCTCATTTTTGCGATCCTAATCGGCTATTACTTTCTTACGGCCCCCTCAAAAGAAGAAATCCTGGAACAGCGCCGCAAGCAGGACTCCCTGCTGGCCCTCCAGCGGCAACGAGATTCACTGGCCATTGCCACGCAGTTGCAAAGGGAAGCCTCAGCCCAGGCTGCTGATACCATCATGTCTGAAGCGAAAGCTTCAGGCTCCGGCGCCGCTCCGGAAATGTCCGCCCTCATCGATCAGTATGGCGCATTTGGCATGAGCGCCAGTGGCGAAGAGAAGATGTACTTCCTGGAAAGCGACCTGCTGAAAATCGGGCTCTCCAGCCACGGCGGAAAAGTGACCTATATCGAACTCAAAGATTATAAAACATGGGACGGGCAGCCACTGGTGATGATCGACAGCGATACAAGCAACTTTGGTTTCTCATTCTTCGCCAACAACCGGACCATAAACACCGGAAACCTTTATTTCCGGCCGCATTGGGTTGATGGGTATATGGAAGGCCGGGATACCATCATGGTAACCGGGGAGCAGGAAGCGAGTTTTGCCATGAGGCTCTATGCTTCGACGGACACCACCATCAATCCGGACCAGTACATCGAATATCTTTTTACCCTGAAAGGGGACAAATACATGGTCGGATTTGACGTCCGCTTTGTCAATATGGCACAAACCATCGATAAGACGAGGGGCTATATTGACTTTGAATGGGGCGCCGACCTACGACAGCAGGAAAAGCATGTCGACCAGTTCAACGGAACTACTATTTATTACAAGCTGCATGAGGCGGATGTCGATTACCTGTCTGAGAATAAAGATGACGAGGAATCACTGCGCGATCAGATCAAATGGTTGTCTTTCAAACAACATTTTTTCACGGCCACGCTGATCGCCGATAACTATTTTGTCGATCCGATCATGCGGGTAAATACGGCGTCATCCCATCCGAGCGAACGCTACCTTCGCTCAGCATACTATAAAATCGGCATTCCTTATACAGGCGCCGAAGGGGAAAGCATCGGCATGTCGCTGTACCTGGGCCCGAACAAGTACAGCATCATGCGCAAGTACAGGGAAGACCTTGAACGCCAGATCCCCCTGGGATGGAGTTTCTTCCTGATGCAATGGATCAACCGTTATGCTGTTCTGCCGGTGTTCAATTTCCTGGGCAGTTTCGGATGGAATTACGGCATAGTGATCCTGGTGCTGACCATCCTGTTGAAGATCGTACTCTTTCCGGTGGCCTACAAGACTTATCTTTCGACAGCCAAGATGCGGTTGCTGAAACCGGAAGTGGACGAGCTGAGTGAAAAATATCCCAAGAAAGAGGATGCCATGAAGAAGCAGCAGGCACTGATGACCCTGTACAAGAAGGCCGGCGTCAACCCGATGTCGGGGTGCATCCCGCTGCTTTTGCAAATGCCCATCCTGATCGCCATGTTCCGGTTCTTCCCGGCATCCATTGAATTAAGGCAGCAGGCTTTCCTCTGGGCCAATGACCTCTCGACGTACGACTCGATCCTGAACCTGCCCTTCAACATCCCATTCTACGGCGATCACGTCAGCCTCTTCACCCTGCTGATGACCATCTCCACGATTATCTACACCTACATCAACAACAAGATGATGAGCACCGGGACGCAGCAGCTGCCCGGCATGAAAACCATGATGTACCTCATGCCCATCATGTTCCTCGGGATCTTTAATAATTATTCAGCAGGTCTGAGTTATTATTACCTGCTGGTCAATCTCATCACTTTTGCGCAGATGTATGCATTCCAGTGGTTTGTCGATGAAGACAAACTCCACCGGAAGATCCAGGAGAACAAGCTGAAACCCGTCAAAAAGTCAGGTTTCCAGAAACGTCTGGAAGAGATGGCCAAACAAAGGGGATATAATCCGAAAACCAAGCGGTAAACAAGGCAAATTGCTGTAAAAGAGGATGCCCGGACCCTTCGAAAAGATTCTGATCATACAGACGGCTTCGATCGGCGATACCATTCTGGTCACACCGGTCATAGAGTCGCTGGCACTCGCGTATCCGGGATCGGCCATCGATATCCTGATTAAGAAAGGCCATGAAGATCTGTTTTCCGGACATCCCGGGTTGAGGCGCGTTATCGCCTGGGATAAGTCGGCATGGAAATACCTGAATCTGCTCAGAATCTTTTCACGGATCCGCAGGGAGAAATACGACCTGGTATTGAATGCCCAGCGATTCATATCCACAGGCTTGCTGACTGCTTTTTCGGGTGCCGGTACGACGGTGGGTTTTGATAAAAACCCGATTTCGCCACTGTTTGCTCATCGGGTCCCGCACCGTTTCCTCAATGGAGGGCATCATGAGATCGACCGCAACCTGGCCCTGGCCAGGCCTTTTGTGGGAGAACCGGTCCGAAGGATCCGGCTTTACCCTCAGAAGAGCGATGCGGATGCAGTGGCACAGCTGGTATCGCCGCCTTACATATGCATGGCGCCGGCCTCACTATGGTATACCAAACAATATCCCGAAGACCGATGGGTGGAACTGATCGATCAAACCAATCCCCGTATTACAGTCTGCCTGCTCGGCGCTGCATCCGATCATGGAAAATGTGACCGGATACTCAAACAAACCCGGCGCGGAAACGTTATTAACTTAGCAGGAAAACTCAGCCTGCTGCAAACAGCCGCGCTGATGAAGAATGCCGTCATGAACTTTGTCAACGATTCCGCACCGCTTCACCTGGCCTCGGCGGTGAATGCCCGGGTAACCGCCATATTTTGCAGCACGGTGCCTGATTTTGGTTTCGGGCCAGTGGCAGACGATGCGGTGGTCGTTCAGACGGATGAGCCGCTGACCTGCCGGCCCTGTGGCCTTCATGGCCGCAAAAAATGCCCGGAAGGGCACTTCCTCTGCGCCGTTTCTATTAAAACTGAAGATCTGCTCAAACGATCACACCATGAAAAATGAACTGGAAAAAGCGGTAAAAATGCTGGCCCGGGGCAAGGTCATCCTTTACCCTACCGATACGATCTGGGGCATCGGTTGCGATGCCACACAGCCCAAATCGGTGGAGAAAATATATAAAATCAAGCAGCGGGCGGAAAGTAAAAGCATGATCGTTTTGCTGGATGATGCCGGCAAACTGACCCGCTATGTGAAAAAAGTGCCCGACATCGCCTATGATCTCATCGAAAGATACCAGGAACCTCTTACCATCATTTATCCCGATGCCATGAATGTGGCCAGGAATGTTATCGCCCAGGACGGGACCCTGGCCATTCGCATCGTCAGGGACGACTTCTGCAGGGAAATGATCCGAATGCTCGACAGGCCTCTGGTATCTTCCTCTGCCAACCTGTCCGGGGAACAGGCGCCTATTGTCTTCAGCCAGATCTCAGACGGGATCAAAAAACAGGTCGATTATATCGTCAATTACAACCGCGAGGTGATGATCCGCAGCAAAGCGTCAACACTGATCCGGCTTTTGGAAAACAGCGGGTTTGAAGTGCTCAGGAAATGATGTCTGAATTATTGGTAATTTTGCAAACATTTTCATTTACTTGTTGTTATCTTTAGAAATAATAAATCCTTATGTATCAGAATAAAAGGTTAAGGATCAAAAAGCAGGATAAGGTCTTTTCCATTAAAAATATTGAAAAAGAGACCCTTAAAAAATGGTATGGCCTGATGACCCTGGGCCGTCAGATCGACGACAAGGCGCCCAATTATCTTAAGCAGGCCCTGGGCTGGTCATACCATGCCCCATATGCCGGTCACGATGGAATACAACTTGCCATCGGACAGGTGTTCGACCGCAATAAAGACCATCTTTTTCCATACTATCGGGACATGCTTACGACGATATCGGCAGGCCTCACTGCGGAGGAAATCATCCTCAACGGTCTTTCGAAGCGCGACGACATTGCCAGCGGCGGACGACACATGTCCAACCATTTTGCCAAGCCGGAATGGAACATTCACAATGTTTCCTCGGCGACAGGCAATCATACCCTTCATGCGGTGGGGGTGGCCCGGGCGATGAAATACTACAAATCCGGAGGCGTGGCCATCAGCTCTCAAGGAGAGTCATCGACTTCTGAAGGTTATGTGTATGAAGCCATCAACGGCGCCAGCAATGAGCAGCTTCCGGTAATTTTCGTTTTCCAGGATAACGGTTACGGCATTTCCGTGCCCAAGGTCGACCAGACTGCGAATTATTACGCCGCCACCAATTTCGAAGGGTTTAAGAACCTGAGGATCATATACTGCAACGGGCTGGATGTGTTCAGCAGTATGAACGCCATGCTTGCGGCCAAACAGCATGTACTCGAAGCGGGTCAGCCGGTAATTGTCCATGCCCACTGTGTCAGGATGCACTCACATTCTAATTCAGACCGGCACGAGCTGTACCGGGATGATGAGGAAATCAGCGAAGCACGCACCCGAGACCCGCTGCTCAAGTTCCGCAAAAGACTGGTGTATTCCGGCCTGTTTACCGAAAGTGAGCTCGATGACCTGGATAACCAGGCCCGGAAGGAGATCTCCGCCGCACACAAAAAGGTGATCATGGCCCCTGACCCGGATCCCGCAACCATTCACAATTTTGTCATTCCGGGACCTTACATGCCGGAAAAATTCAAGGATGGCGTCCATCATGAGGAAGGGCCGGCAAAGAAATTGATCCAGGCGCTCAATGACACCCTCAAAGAGGAATTCCGTCTGAACCCGGATACCTTCATCTGGGGACAGGATGTCGCCAACAAGGACAAAGGGGGCGTGTTCAATGTGACCAAAGGCATGCAGCAGGAATTCGGACCCGAACGGGTCTTCAACGCTCCGATCGCCGAGGATTATATTGTCGGTACGGCAAACGGCATGAGCCGTTTCAGCGATAAGATCCGGATCGTGGTCGAAGGCGCTGAATTCGCCGATTACTTTTGGCCGGCCATGGAACAGTTCGTGGAAATGACGCATGATTACTGGCGCTCGAACGGAGCGTTTGCATCCAACGTCACCATCCGGCTGGCTTCCGGCGGCTATATCGGAGGCGGATTGTATCATTCCCAGAACATTGAAGGGGCCCTGACCACGTTCCCGGGAATCAGGGTTGTTTACCCTTCTTTCGCGGATGATGCGGCGGGCCTGCTGCGGACCAGCATGCGTTCAAAAGGCCCGACGGTATTCATGGAGCCAAAAGCGCTCTATAATGACCCGCTGGCGGAAACGTTCATACCGGAAGGATTCGAGGTCCCGTTTGGTAAAGCCCGGGTCCGGCGCGAAGGGACCGACCTGAGCATCATTACATACGGCAATACGACCCATATGTCGCTGCAGGTTGCGGAACAGATCATGAAAGAAAAGGGAAAAAGCGTCGAAGTCATAGACATCCGCTCCCTGATCCCTCTGGACAGGGAAGGGATCCTCGCTTCGGTGCGCAAAACCAACCGGGCCCTGGTTGTCCATGAAGACAAGGTTTTCGCAGGGTTTGGCGGCGAAATCGCGGCAATGATCACCGAACATGCATTCGAGCAGCTTGATGCACCGGTGAAAAGAGTCGGCTCGACCTTTACTCCGGTTGGATTCAACAGGATCCTGGAGAAAGCCATTCTTCCCAATACGGAAAAGATTTACCAGGCTTGCATAGAACTCCTTGAATACTAATATCTTAAAATTCAACTCCATGCCTCACGCGCCTAAATCATTCAGAATGCTGTTCCAGGTGGCCGTGGCCGCTGTCCTGCTCATTTCTTCCGCCTTTTCGGCCGGCGCCCAGTCGATTGCATCCAAGCTCGAAATCCAGAAGATGGTCGCGGCGCTGCAGATCATCGACCTGGCTTATGTCGACAGCGTGGATATGGAAGAGGTGATTTCAGGGGCCATTACCAAGTCGTTGAAAGACCTCGACCCTCATTCAGCCTATATTCCGGCGGAAGAGGTGGAGAAAGCCAACGAGCCGCTGGAAGGCAGCTTCGAAGGTATCGGCATCACCTTCCAGATTTATGAAGACACCATCCTGGTGATATCTCCGACGCCCGGAGGGCCCTCCGAACGGCTGGGCATTCTTTCCGGGGATAAGATTGTGAAGATCGACGGCATGGAAGCAACAGGCGACACCATCGACAATGAATGGGTGTTCAACAGGCTGAGGGGAAAGAAAGGCACCATCGTCGACGTTGCGATCTACCGTAAAGGGAAAAAAGACCTTATTGTTTTTGAGATTGAGCGGGATAAAATACCGCTGAACTCGATCGACGCCAGCTTCATGGCCACGAATCAGATTGGCTATATCCGCCTGAACCGCTTTTCCAAAACTTCGACAGAAGAGTTTATAGAATCTGTAAAACAACTTAAAGCCGAAGGGATGCAGCAGCTCATACTGGATCTCAGGGGGAATTCCGGAGGATACCTCAACATCGCCGTCGAACTGGCCGATGAACTGATCGAAGCAGGCAAACTGATCGTGTACACAGAAGGGTTGCACAGTCCCCGGCAGGACTACCGCGCCGGGCCGGGAGGTACTTTTGAAACAGGCAAACTCATCGTCATTATCGATGAAGCATCCGCTTCCGCCAGTGAGATCGTGGCTGGAGCCGTTCAGGACTGGGACCGGGGACTGGTGATCGGGCGCCGGTCGTTCGGGAAAGGACTGGTCCAGCGGCCGTTCAGTCTGCCCGATGGATCGGTGATCCGTCTGACCACCGCCCGGTATTACACCCCAAGCGGCCGTTGTATTCAAAGGCCCTACGAGAATGGTACAGAGGCCTATTACCAGGATCTGCGCGATCGATACGAACATGGGGAATATGTTTACGCTGACAGCATCAAATTCCCGGATTCCCTGAAGTACACCACGGGAAAAGGGAGGATCGTATACGGAGGCGGCGGAATCATGCCGGATGTCTTTATCCCCTGGGATTCCACCTGGTACTCCGATTATTATGTCGAGATCCGGAGAAAAGGACTGATGAACAGCTTTACCCTCGACTATGTCGAAGACCGGAGAACGGATCTGACCCTGGATTACCCGACCCTGGATTCCTTCATCAGCAATTTCAGCGTGGAAGGGGAGATCATGGACCGGTTCCTGGCACGGGTGGAAGATGAAGGAGTGGCATTCGATGAGGAAGGCTGGAAGGCTTCTTCCCGGCTGATCACCTATCAGCTCAAAGCCATGATCGGAAGGAACCTATGGAATATCAGCGCGTATTATGAGATCATGATGGCGCTCGATGATGAATTCCGTAAAGCAGTCGATCTTTTTGGCGATGAAAAGGCTTTCCAAAATCTACATATAGGCTGATTTGTTATTTGACGATTGGAATTAATCTTTAAATTTGCCTGATTCTGTTACACTGTTCCCCCGGAATACCGGGAAAACTTAATTGCAGGAGGCAAAATGGCAAATCTATCGACCCGTTATATGGGCCTGGATCTCAGGAATCCGATCATCGCCGGGAGTTCCGGCCTTACCAATTCCGTCGAAAATCTTGTCAAGCTCGAGGAGCACGGCGCCGGGGCGGTCGTCCTGAAATCGCTGTTCGAGGAGCAGATCAGCCATGCGATCCACAAGACCTATTCGCAAAATGAGGCGAATTTCGGATATCCGGAGGCTTTGGATTATATCAGCCATTATACCCGGGAAAATGACCTGGAAAACTACCTGAAACTGATCCGGGAAGCCAAGTCCAGGATATCCATCCCGGTGATTGCCAGTGTTAACTGCGTTTCTTCGTCTGAATGGGTTTCTTTTGCCAAAAAGATCCAGGAAGCCGGGGCCGATGGCCTGGAGCTCAACATCTTCATCCTGCCTTCCGATCCGCGGCGCAAATCGGAACAGCATGAGCAGGCTTATTTCGAGATCATTCAGGCCGTGATCCGGCAGGTCAGCATTCCCGTGGCCGCCAAGATCAGCCATTATTTCTCAGGCCTGACCAATATGGCCCTGCAACTGGGCTGGACCGGCATTTCCGGTTTGGTCATGTTCAACCGTTTTTTTTCCCCGGATATCGACATTGAAAAGTTTGAAGTCACCTCCACCCATGTGTTCAGTTCACCCGATGAAATCTCCCTTCCGCTGCGTTGGGTAGCCATGTTGTCGGATAAGGTCCAGTGCGATATTGCCGCATCGACGGGCATTCACGATGGAGCAGGGGTGATCAAGCAACTGCTTGCCGGTGCTAAAGCTGTTCAGATCGCCAGCGTCCTTTATAAAAAAGGCTTCGAACAAATTCCGGTGATGCTGAAAGAAATGGAGGAATGGATGGATCGCCATGATTTTCAGCACACTTCTGATTTCATCGGAAAGCTCAGCTACAAGGAATCCGAGAACCCCGCCGCATATGAGCGCGTTCAGTTCATGAAGCATTTTGCAGGGATTGAGTAATTTATAACCTTGCAAGGGTTATAACCCTTGCAGGGCTCCGCTTATTCCATTTTCCCGACAGATTTTTATATATCTTTGTTCTGACCTTATATTAATTCTAAATAAGACCATGCCGCATTATCACCGTTTGGGGGAAATTCCCCCGAAAAGACATATTCAGTTCCGGAAGCCCGACGGATCGCTTTATTCCGAACAACTGATCTCAACGGAAGGATTTTCTGCCGAATATTCCATTGTATATCATTGCTATCCCCCGACGCGGGTCGACCGGATCGACGAACCGGTTTCCATCGTGCCGGATGTCGCCATGGAGAAAAATATGCAGCACCGAAGCTTCCAGGGATTTAAGATTCCTGCAGCCGGGCACTACCTCTCCAGCCGGGTGCCGATACTGGTCAATGACGACTGCTATATTTACCTGGCCGCCCCTCAGGCCTGGGGCACGGCCGATTGGGGCGTAAAGGGCGTCAGGCCGGAGGCTGCTCCCTATTTCTTTAAAAATTCAGACGGGCATGAAATGATCTTCGTCCATGAAGGCGAAGGCATCCTGAAAACGCTGTATGGACAAATAAAATTCTCATACGGCGATCACCTGGTCATTCCCAGGGGCGTGATCTATCAACTGGAATTCATAACACAAAATAACCGTTTGTTCATTGTTGAATCCTTCTCGCCGTTTCGTTTCCCGAAGCGGTATGTCAACCATGCCGGCCAGCTCCTGGAACATGCTCCGTATTACGAACGTGACATCAGGAAGCCCCAAGACCTGGAAACACATGATGAACAGGGTGATTTCATCGTCATGGTCAAAAAACAGGATATGGTCTATCCCTATCATTATGCTTCGCATCCCTTCGACGCCATCGGGTGGGATGGATACCATTTTCCCTATGCATTGTCTATTCATGATTTTGAGCCCATTACGGGCCGGATCCACCAACCGCCGCCAGTGCACCAGACCTTCGAAGCGCATAATTTCGTGACCTGCGCCTTTGTTCCGAGACTGTACGATTACCACCCGCTTTCGATCCCGGTGCCCTATAATCACAGCAATGTGGATTCCGACGAAGTGCTGTACTATGTCGATGGGAATTTCATGAGCCGGAAACATGTGGAACGCGGGCAGATCACGCTTCATCCCATAGGCATTCCGCACGGGCCGCACCCGGGAACGGTTGAAAAAAGCCTGGGCCAGAAGGAAACCAGGGAGCTCGCCTTGATGGTCGACACCTTCCGGCCCCTCAAAATCACCCGCCAGGCCCTCGCGATCGAAGACCCGGACTATTTCCGGAGCTGGAAAGAGTGACTGCGAGAATTTTGAATTTTGAATTTTGAATTTATCGAACATTTCACATATAAAATCAACTTAAACCTTAAACCTAAAACCTTAAAATTTGATATTTATGTCCCAGGATTTCCTTCCCATCAACGGCACCGATTACGTCGAATTCTATGTCGGAAACGCCAAGCAGGCAGCATATTATTACCAGACAGCCTTCGGATTTCAGCCACTGGCCTACCAGGGCCTGGAAACCGGCAACAAGGAAAAGACTTCCTATGTGCTGGTCCAGGATAAGATACGCTTCATGTTCACAACCGCCCTGGTGCCCGATTCTGAAATCGGGGAACATGTTAAAAAGCATGGCGACGGAGTCAGAGTGGTTGCACTTTGGGTCGACGACGCCACCAGTGCGTTCCGTGAAACGACCAAAAGAGGTGCAAAACCTTACATGGAGCCCACTGTCGAGGAAGACCAGCATGGCCGGATGGTACGGTCGGGCATACATACATACGGAGATACCGTTCACATCTTTGTGGAGCGGAAAGATTACACTGGCCCGTTCCTGCCGGGATTTGTCAAATGGGAACCGGCCTACAGAACCGAGCCGATCGGCCTGAAATACGTTGATCATATGGTCGGTAACGTCGACCTTGGAGCAATGAACAAATGGGCGAAATTCTATGCCGACGTCATGGGGTTCAAGCAACTGATCTCTTTTGACGATAAGGACATTTCGACCGAGTATACAGCCCTGATGTCGAAAGTGATGTCGAACGGCAACGGCCGGATCAAATTCCCGATCAACGAACCGGCAGAAGGAAGGAAAAAATCGCAGATCGAAGAGTATATCGACTTTTACCGGGGCGCCGGCGTGCAGCACGTGGCTATGGCTACGGACAATATTATCCACACCGTCAGCGAATTGCGCCGCAGGGGCGTAGAATTCCTGTACGTTCCGGATACTTATTACGAAGACGTACTCGACCGGGTGGGAACAATCGATGAAGACCTTAAGCCGATCCGGGATCTGAATATCCTGGTCGACCGCGACGACGAAGGCTATCTGCTGCAGATATTCACCAAACCCGTGGAAGACCGGCCTACCGTATTTTATGAGATCATCCAGCGAAAAGGCGCTACCTCGTTTGGTAAAGGCAATTTCAAGGCCCTGTTTGAATCGATAGAGCGGGAACAGGAGCGTAGAGGAACGCTATAACGTAGAGTGTTGAGGTTTAAGGTTTAAGGTTTAAGTGGGTGTTCTTTAGTGTTTAGTGTTTAGTGTTTAGTGTTTAGTGTTTAGTGTTTAGTGTTTGATGGAATTTTTTTTGGTTTGTAATATTTTTTTGAATGAAGTCGTGGATTGATGTTCCGGCGGGGAGTGATTTCCCGCTTCAAAATATTCCTTTTGGCATTTTCAGTATCAAAGATGCCACACCAAGGCCCGGCACACGGATCGGGGATACCATTATTGATCTGAGTGCGCTGGCTGATTACGGGTATTTTGACGCACTGGGGATCGAAGACCTGTCGGTTTTTTACCAGCCGGTGCTGAATGATATGATCGCCCTGGGCAAAGCCACGACCCGGTCAATCCGGGAACGGCTGATGGAGATCTTTTCGGAAGCTTATCCGGAACTGAAAGATGACCGGGAAACACGGGATGCCGTGTTGCACCAGGCATCGGAGGTCCGGATGCATCTTCCCGTGTTTATCGGCGATTATACCGATTTCTATTCCAGCGAGGAGCATGCCACCAACGTAGGGAAGATGTTTCGTGATCCGGCCAACGCGCTGTTACCCAATTGGAAACACATCCCGGTAGGGTACCATGGCCGGGCCTCGTCCATCGTAGTTTCCGGAACGCCCATCCACCGGCCCAAAGGTCAGACCAAGGCGGATGACCAGCCTCTTCCGGAGTTCGGCCCGACCCGGCAATTCGATTTTGAACTGGAAATGGGATTCATCATCGGCAGGGAAACCCCGTTGGGCACTTCCATCAAAACTTCAGACGCGGAAGGGTATATCTTTGGTCTGGTTTTATTTAACGATTTATCGGCAAGAGATATCCAGAAATGGGAGTACGTGCCCCTGGGGCCTTTTCTGAGCAAGAACTTTGGCTCGGTGATCTCACCCTGGATTGTCACCCTGGAAGCACTCGAACCGTTCCGGGTGGCCGGTCCGGAGCAAAATCCCGAAGTGCTGCCGTATCTCCGGTTTGAAGGGAAGAAAAATTACGACATAGCGCTTGAAGTCGCAATCCGGTTGAATAAGAATTCAGAAGACAGAAGACAGAACTCAGAATTCAGAACTCAGAACTCAGAATTCAGAACTCAGAATTCAGAACTCAGAATTCAGAACTCAGAACTCAGAACTCAGAACTCAGAATTCAAAAGATCCCTGGGGATGAATCCAGCATGGAACAAGTGGTCTGCCGGTCGAATTTTAAATACATGTACTGGAACATGTGCCAGCAACTGGCGCATCATACAGTGAACGGCTGCAACGTGAGGGTAGGGGATCTTTATGCATCAGGGACGATCAGCGGGCCGGAGGAAGGCTCATTCGGCTCCATGCTGGAACTGACCTGGAAAGGGACGAAGCCCCTGACCATGCCTGACGGCACAGAGCGCAAATTCATCCACGACGGCGACACCCTTATCATACGCGGCTACGCGGCCAACGACCAGCTCCGGATCGGGTTTGGCGAAGTGGTGACCACCATCCTGCCCGCTACGGAATAATTAATGAGATATGTTGAAGATCAACCCATCCGATCTGCCGGTACCCAAACTGCATCAATTGCTGCTGGGCTGCATCGGTCCACGGCCCATCGCCCTCGCCAGCACGGTCGATGCCGATGGAAACCCGAACCTTTCGCCCTTCAGCTTTTTCAATATTTTCGGCGTAAATCCCACCACACTCATTTTTTCGCCCTCCCGGAGGGGACGGGACAACACGACCAAAGACACCTTTGAGAACGTCAAACTGGTTCCGGAAGTCGTCATCAACGTGGTGACCTATGAAATGGTGAACCAGGTCAGCCTGGCCAGCACGGAATATCCCCGCGGCACCGATGAATTCGTGAAAGCCGGGTTTGAAAAGCTCCCGTCGGAACAGGTAAGGCCTTTCCGGGTGAAGGAATCCCCGGTCCAGATTGAATGCACGGTCCGCCAGCTGATCGAGACCGGGCAGGGTGGGGGCGCGGCCAACCTGGTGATCTGCGAGGTGCTGGTTATCCATGTCGATGAATCTATTCTGGCTGATGATGGCCTGGTGGATCAGCAGAAGATCCGCCTGGTGGGCCGGATGGGCCGCGACTGGTATTGCGCCGCCTTCGGTGACGCGCTGTTCCCGGTGGAGAAGCCCTTAAGCCGGCTGGGGATCGGGATCGACAGCCTGCCGGGCAGGATCAGGCTGAGTAAGGAGCTGACCGGGAATGAGCTGGGCATGCTGGGAAATGTCGAACATCTTCCCGGTCCGGAAGAAATCATGGAAACAAAAGAGGGTGAAGAGATTCAGAGAATATTTTCACGGGAAAGGGATGTGCCCGGAGCGCTGATCCGGCTCTCCCGCAGGAAAATGGCGGAAGGACAGGCCTATGAAGCCCTGAAAATCCTGATGCTACTTTGATTCTTTCTGCAGTTCCTGGCTAAATGCCAGTTTTCCGTTTTCGATCAGGCGCCCTGCAGCGGCGTCTTTTTCAGCAAACAGATCCAGGTATTGCTCAATGTCTGCTCTTAAGTTGCGCCAGCTATCATCTTTTCCGGTTAATTCCAGTATTTCCAGTGGCAGCAACCATTCTTCCGGATAATCATTCCTTAAATCCTCAAACATTCCGGAAAGGTCCGTATTCGTGTTCTTTCCTTCTCTCAGATCCCTGATTTCCTGGTACATCCTGTGCAGCTTGATGGCCCTTTCGGAATGAACGATCTTATGTGTCTTCTCTTTTGGGACAGGGTACTGCAATTCATAGGCATCAGGATCTGCCGGGCCGGAAAAGGCCGAAACGATCTTTTCGCCCACGGCCATGTCATAGTTTCCCCACTCAGGCCTGAACAGGATCTTATCCCTGAAAGTTACCGTACATCCTGTGAACGTCATCAATATGCTTCGGCCATTCTTGCGGTGGATTATTTCAAGAGTTCCACCCACTTTCAAGCCGGATTCAAATTCAAGATTGACGGTTTTACCGGTTTCGATCCCGAGCGGAAGAAGATCCCCTTCGGATAATAATTCCAGGGGGGTGGCGGAATTTTTCAGTTTTCCGACCGGCGAACCGAATCCATGTGCGTGGTAATCCCTTCCGTGTCCATCAATCTGCCTGTCATCGAAGCAAAGCTGCGTCGGTCCTTCGGTACGGATATAAACCGGCTGTTCTCGGTTGATGATGATCTCCTGGAACACCCCTGAAACCTGCAAACCGGAGCTGTACACACAGGTTCCCGTATATCCCGACTCAATGGCTTTAAGGATCCCGTCGACTCCGCCGGTTCGCAGCGCCATCATATCGGCGAATTCTTCCAGGACCCGGTTCAGGTGGCCGAAATCCGGCGTCACAAACAGCTGGGGCTGCCGCGTGGTGATGTCGAAGTTGTACTTCACGGCATCCAGGGTGTAGGGAAGCTTTTTCACTTCAGGCTGCAGGGAGGAGAAACTTTCCCCGATGGAAGACAAAAGCCCGGCGCCGTAGATCCTGGGCTTTTCCAGGTCCCCGATCAACCCGTATTCCACGGTCCACCAGTGGAGATTGCGGATGAGCGACATTTCGGACGGGGCTTCCAGGAGGCTTTCTGCCGCTGCAAGCTCTTTTTCTGCCCGCTGAATGGCTTCTTCCGGGGTGTATGGATCGGCCTTCAGAATGGAGAGGTGCCTGACGGCTTCATAGATCTCGTAATCCCGGGCTGAGGAAAACGCTTTGGAGCCGATCTGGCCGAAGCGCCTGAGGTACCCGGCATATTCCGGATCGGCGATGATGGGGGCGTGGCCGGCGGCTTCGTGGATGATGTCGGGCGCAGGGGTGTATTCAATCTGGTCGATCGGCCGGATGTCGGCGGCAATGACCAGGACGTTGTAGGCCTGGAACTCCATGAATGCCGATGGGGGGATGAACCCGTCGACGGCTACGGCCGCCCAGCCGATCTCTTTCAGGATCCGGTTCATCCCATACATATGCGGGATGCTGTCGATGGAAATGCCGGTCTTATTCAAACCGTCCAGGTAGGATCCGTGGGCCACCCCGCTGAGGTAGCGGACATTCTGGCGCATGACATACCGCCACACGGCATGGTCCTGCGCCGTATAGGAATTGTACGGCTGGTCGATCACCAGCTGCATCAGGTGGCGGGGAAGCTTCTCCAGGATTTCATTCATTTCCATCATCCTTCAAAATTAGGGATTTCATGGATTCTATGGCGAATGAAAATGGTAATTAACGAAAAATTAACGCTTTGGGCATAAAAAAGCCGGGCGGCTTTACGCGCTGCCCGGCTTAGAAATATCTCCTGATAAGGTCTATTCCACCACTTTAACGTCAATGGTGATGTCTCCGGCTGCGCCGGTATTGTTGGCGACGACCTTGATGAGCCCTTCCTTGTTGGTGACGGTTTTGAAGGCAATGACGTTACCTACGACCAGTGAACCGATACGGGTCTGGTCTGCGCCGGTGGCGTTGGCGATGAGCGGAGCCCCGTCGCTGATGGCGTCAAACTCGGCGGCGGTTAGGGCCGTGGTCTTGAAACGGGTGGCGTTTTTGGTGGTCCAGTTGGGTAAGCCGTTGGCCCCGGTATAGACAACGTTGGCATTGTCGTCATCCGGCGCGCCGATGGTGGCATTCGTGGTGCCGCCCCACCAGTAAAGGAAGTCGATGGAAGCCTGGTTGGCGAATGCCTGGGCCATGGTATATACATTGCCGTCGATGGAGGCGAAAGAACTGCCGGTGGCGCTCTGATAAGAGCCCAGGATCTTCATAGTGAAAGTTTTATACGCAATGGGATTGACCGTTTCTTCTGTCGTGATATCCATTTTAACCGAGGCCTTCTCACCGTCCTTATCGGTTATTTCGAAGGTAATGCGTTCGACCCCCGCTGCGGAAGCCGCAATAAAATTCACCTCGAGGCTGAAAGTGGTCTGATTCACGGTAAGCGTGGTGTCCCAGCTTTGCAGGTCAAACACCCTCGTGATCTTCAGGGTTTCAATCCTGGCATTTGAAGTGGCGTTGGCTTCTGCAAGCACTTTTACGGTGAACGGCTCACTCACTTCCAGGGTGGCGTCCCCTGAGATATAATTACTCCCGGTGACAAAACTGATACTGGGAGGCAGGTCGGTCGGATCCGTGTCGTCGGTGCAGGATGTGAAGAAGAGCGATGCCGTCAATAATACAGTAAGCGATAAAACAAATAACTTTTTCATTTTGTTTTTTTTAGTTGATAGTGAATATTGTTTTGTTTTAGATATAATGTGCAAAATTAGGATTAATTCCAGAAAAGGGGAAATTTTGATAGTCCCGATCAATTATCGTGCCGTGAACGCTTTAGTCTTTGGCTTTCTTTTCCAGCATGGGAACAAAGCGAAACCGTCCGTGCTCTTTTCGCTCGACGGTTTGCGCGCCTGTTTTTCGCAGGGTGACCATGGTCTGGGTTTCGGCAGGCCCTACAGGAACCACCAGTATGCCGCCGGTTTTGAGCTGATCGATCAGCGCCTGGGGGACGTCGGGAGCTGCTGCGGTAATGATGATCTTATCGAAAGGTGCGAAGGGCGGAAGCCCCTTGTATCCGTCTCCAAAAAAAGTTTTGGGATAATATCCAATGGAAGGGAGAAAATCCCTTGTTTTCTCAAAAAGATACTTCTGCCGCTCAATTGTATAAACTTTTGCGTCCATTTCCAGCAAGACACATGACTGGTATCCGGATCCGGTGCCGATTTCCAGGATCTTATCGCCGGCACGAATCTCCAGCAGTTCAGTCTGGAAAGCAACAGTAAAAGGCTGTGAGATGGTTTGCCCCGAGCCGATGGGGAAAGCCTTGTCCTGGTATGCGAATTCCAGGAAGGAAGAATCCAGGAACAGGTGGCGGGGCACCCGGTTGATCGCTTCCAGAACACGCTCGTCGGCAATGCCCTTCTCCCGCAACTGGTCAACCAGTTTCTTTCTTAACCCCTTATGGCGGTAATTGTCTTTTTCCGGTATGGCCATCTCCTTATTGTCAGATCCATGTTAAGCCCCGGCGAAAATAATAAATACTGCCGATCCGTTGCGGATCAAACTATATTGATTTATACCCAAAAAAACTACTTTTGCACAAATTTCAGATCCTATGTTGAAAATTGGCGTTCTCGGCGCGGGCCATCTTGGCAAGATTCATGTCAAATGTATCAAAGAAATTAAAGAGTACGAACTGGTTGGCTTTTATGATCCGGATGATAAAACAGCGGAAACGGTGGAAAAGGAATTCGGGATCAGCCGGTTTCCCGGTATCGACGAATTGATCGATGCCGTGGATGTCGTCGACATTGTGACGCCGACGGTTTCTCATTTTGATTGTGCCTCCCGTGCCTTGAAGAAATCCCGACACGTATTCATCGAAAAACCGGTGGTTACCACCCCCGAAGAAGCAAGGCAGCTGATGGTCTATGCAGATGAAGCCAGCGTGAAGGTGCAGGTGGGGCACGTGGAACGGTTCAACCCGGCCTTTCTGGCCGCCCAGCCTTTCCTGGGTCAGCCCATGTTCATCGAAACACACCGCCTGGCACAGTTTAACCCCAGGGGAACCGACGTGCCGGTTATACTGGACCTGATGATCCACGATATCGATATCGTGCTGAGCGTCGTGAACTCCAGCATCCGCAGGATCAACGCCAGCGGGGTGGCCGTGGTCAGCGATACTCCGGACATCGCCAACGCACGGATAGAATTCGACAACGGCTGCGTGGCCAACCTGACCGCCAGCAGGATCAGCATGAAAAACATGCGGAAAACCCGCTTCTTTCAGCGGGATGCCTACGTTGCGGTCGACTTCCTCAAAAAAGAAGTGGAAATCATCCGTCTGGCAGATGCCCCGGAACGGAACGAAGACCCGCTGGCCATGATCATCGACCTGGGGGCAAAACGGGGCAGAAAACAGATCTTTGTCGAGAAGCCGGAAGTGGCCGGCCTTAACGCCATCCTGAAGGAACTCGAAAGTTTCTACACAGCCATCGTCAACAATACCACCCCGCCCGTTACCATCAATGATGGCTATGAAGCATTGGATGTTGCTTACAGGATCCTTGAGAAAATACAGGAAATCCCGGGTAAATAAACCGGTGTTCATTCAAATCGGTTCATCCCGCAGAACGTGCAATAAATATCCCCGGGGTCCGTTACGGTTAAGCAGGCCAGCCATGAGAAAAATCGAATTCGGAACATCCATCCTCCTCTTTGTACTGTCGGTCTTCGCGGCCGGAACCGGTTTGTTTCTCGCAGGCTGCGACCGGTTTGAGGGCGATCAGGATGTCCCGGCCTACCTGAGGGTTGAGTCACTGGGCTTCACGACCGATTTCGATACGCAGGGCACGGCCAGCCAGACCTTTTCTGATGTATGGGTGTATATCGATGATGATCTCATCGGAGGGTTTGAGATGCCGGTTGATATTCCGATCCTGCATGAAGGCCCGCACAAACTGGAAATCAGACCGGGTGTCATCCTCAACGGGATTTCCGATACCCGCGCCCCGCACCCCTGCGTCAAGCCCATCATCGTGGATGGTTTCAACCTTATTATCGACAGCGTTGTGGCTTTTAACGGATCCTCAACTTATTGGGAAAATGCCGAATTTATCTGGATGGAAGATTTTGAAGACCCCGTGCTGTTGATCAAACAAGCTCCGGCAAGCGACACGGGAATGACCCGGACCCAGCCGGCCAATGCCGCCGGGGCTTTTCTGGATGAATTTTCCCAGTTTTCCGGTGTGAGTTACCTGGATGCCACCCGAAAAGACCTTTTGCTGATCTCCGATGATGGCGCCGGAGGCGGATTTGTGATCGACCGCGGCGATTTTGTCTTCCTGGAACTGCATTACCGCATGAACCTGCCGCTGAATGTCGGGCTGTTCATAGAAACCATCGACAACACCGTCATCAGAAGATCATTCCTCATTGTTAACCCGACCGACGTGTGGAAGAAAATTTATATTAATTTCACACCCATAGTGAATGAAACAACTGAAGCGAAGAACTACAAGATCTATTTTGAAACCAGCCGGGACCTCGTCCAGGAAGATGGTTTCCTGATGCTCGACAATATAAAACTCATAACCAGACCCAATCTTTGATGAATAAAAAACTACAGGTTCTTAAATATCTTGTTGCAGATGTCATTGCGGCGGCGCTGGCCTGGTTCCTGTTTTTTATTTACCGGAAATACTCGGTGGAACCCAGCACCCTGGATCACGTCAGGGAGATCTTTGAAGACAGGAACTTCTATTTCGGCATTGTTGTGGTTCCAGTATTCTGGTTGCTCCTCTATACCATCACCGGCACGTACAATGTCAAACGCGTTTTTCGCAAATCCAGGCTCCGTGAACTGAGCCAGACCTCGTTCCTGTCCCTGCTCGGGGTCATTATCATCTTTTTCGCCCTGATTCTCGACGACGTGATCGTTACCTATAAATCCTATTACCAGTTATTCATCATCCTGTACCTGTTTCATTTTGTGCTGACCTATGCCTTCCGGCTTGTTATTACCACAGGGACGGTGCGGAAGATACACCGGAAAAAGCTGGGATTTAACACGATCATCGTCGGAAGCAACGAAAACGCAGTGAAGATTTTCGAGGAGATGGAGAAACAGCAGTTTCCTTCGGGAAATATCTTCATCGGCTTCGTGAATGTCGTGGAATATGAAACCTTTAAGATCGAAAAGCACCTGCCGCACCTGGGGCATTACCGGAATCTCCCCGAAATAATACAGAGCAGACAGGTCGAGGAAGTGATCCTGGCGATTGAGCGTTCCGAGCGTGAAACCATAAAAAAGATCCTTACCACGCTGGAGGAGACCGAAGTGGTCATCAAAGTCATTCCCGATATGCAGGATTACCTTATGGGGATGGTGAAAATGACTTCGATCTGGCATTATCCCCTGATCCAGGTTTCACAGGACCTGATGCCGCCCTGGCAGCAGGCTATGAAACGACTGATCGATATCGCGGCGGCCCTGTTCGCATTGACCCTGCTTTCCCCTGTTTTTTTGTTTACCGCTATCGGGGTCATACTCAGTTCCCGGGGGCCGATCATTTATTCACAGCAAAGGGTCGGCCTGCACGGGAAGACATTCAAAATGCACAAATTCAGGTCGATGTATGCCGATGCGGAAAAGCACGGCCCGCAGCTGGCTACGAAAAACGACAACCGGATCACCCCCTTCGGACGTTTTCTGCGTAAAGTCAGGCTGGATGAGATCCCCCAGTTTTTTTCGGTGCTGAAAGGCGATATGTCGCTGGTGGGCTACCGGCCGGAACGGCAGTATTACATTGATAAGATCGTGGAAGTAGCTCCGGAGTATAGACTGCTGTTCAAGATCAAACCGGGGATCACCAGCTGGGGGCAGGTGAAATACGGCTATGCCGAAAATGTGGATCAGATGGTGGAAAGGCTGAAGTACGACCTGTTGTACATCGAGAATATGTCGCTGGCCATGGACTTCAAGATCATGATCTACACCGTGCTGATCGTCGTCCAGGGACGGGGGAAATAACTCCCCGGAGATTCTTACAACAGGCCGTTTTCAATCAGCCTGACGATGGTTTCAATATCCTGGTCTTCTCCCTCAGGATCATAATTCACCTTCAGATTGTAGCCGAACAATCGGGCAAAAGCCTGGTAAAAGACGGCCCGGAACTCTCCCCTGAACTCAGTGACCAGTTCATAGGACGTGTCGCCGGTTTCGCGGTCGATGAGCTTGAGCAGGATCTTTCCCTGTGAAATGGTCAGGCCGCGCAGTTCGTCGCCATATTCCGCCTCGATCTCGGCTTCAACCTGCTTCATGATCTCTTTTCTGTCCTTTTTGTCCGGTGTGCTGGCCAGGATATCCTCATATTCCCTGAGTTTGATCCCTGCCAGGCGGGCGTATGGGTAAGCGATCCTGACGTTTTTCATCAGCCGGGTCATCCTCCGCTCTTCCCGGGCATCCATAATCCTCCAGGAAAATACACGGACTTCACGGAGGGGCACCACGGGTATGGTGTCGCCATCCACCACCGTTGCAAAAACGATGACCGTATCGGGCTCCTGTGCAAGGGTATGTCGCACCGCGGAGAAAAGAACAAGTATGACCAGCGCGGCCTTTTTCAACGTCTTTTTTCCTAACGGGAAATCAATAATTATGCCACGAACCGATCAGGCCACCTGCAGGTGCGAGAGGTTGGATTTTCCGAACTTTTGCTCGGCATAGGTCCGTGTGATGACCAGCGATTTGGTTTTGCCTCCGGCGGAAGGCAATTCAAACATGGCGTCGGTGAGTATGGCCTCCACGATGGAACGCAGTCCCCGGGCGCCTAATTTATGCTCAGTGGCCTTTTCAACGATGAAATCCAGCGCTGCGGGTTCGAATTTCAGATTGATGCCATCCATCCTGAATAGTTTGGTGAACTGCTTGACCAGTGCATTTTTGGGTTCCGTCAGGATCTTCTTCAGGGCTTCCTCATCCAGTGGCTGCAAATAGGTCAGCACCGGGAACCGGCCGACGATCTCGGGGATCATGCCGAACTTGCGGACATCGGCAGGAGAGATATACTGAAGGAGGTTTTCCCGGTCGATGGCTTCTTTTTCGCTGGATTGGTAGCCGATGATGTTCGCCCTCAACCTTCCGGCGATAATGCGGTCGATGGAATTGAAGGCCCCGCCGGAGATGAACAGGATGTTCTGGGTGTTTACCTGGATGAATTTTTGCTCCGGATGCTTTCTTCCTCCCTGCGGCGGTACGTTGATCACCGCGCCCTCCAGCAGTTTCAGCAGGGCCTGCTGCACGCCTTCGCCGGAAACGTCCCTCGTAATGCTCGGGTTGTCGCTCTTGCGGGCGATCTTGTCGATTTCGTCGATGAACACAATCCCGCGTTCCGCGGCCGCCACATCGTAATCGGCCGCCTGGAGGAGCCGGGCCAGAATGCTTTCGACATCTTCGCCTACATAACCCGCTTCCGTCAGCACCGTGGCGTCGGCAATGGCGAAGGGTACCTTGAGCATGCGGGCGATGGTCCGCGCCAGGAGGGTCTTGCCCGTTCCTGTTTCCCCGACGATCATGATGTTCGATTTCTCGATCTCCACCTCATCGTCCTCCCGGGTTTGCATGATCCGTTTGTAGTGGTTGTAAACCGCCACAGAAAGCACCCGCTTGGCTTCTTCCTGTCCAATGACATACTGGTCGAGATACGCCTTGATCTCGGCGGGCGCCTTGAGTTCGATCTCCGGCGGTTTCCCGTCATTCAGGTGCACGAACTCCTCGTTGAGGATGGTCTGGGCCTGGGTGATGCAGGCGTCGCAGATGTGCGCGTCGATGCCGGCGATCAGGATGTTGACTTCAGACCGGTCGCGTCCGCAAAAAGAACATTTCTGGGAGTCGCGGGGCATTCTATTTGGATTTTTGTTTGGTACGCGTAAGCACCTCGTCGATCATTCCGTATTCCTTGGCCTCATCAGCAGTCATCCAGTAGTCCCGGTCGGCGTCCTTCCAGATCCTCTTGTAATCCTGGCCGGAATGCGAAGCAATGATCTCATACAACTCTTTCTTGATCTTCTGGATCTCCTTGGCGGTGATCTCAATATCGGACGCTTGTCCCTGTGCGCCGCCCATCGGCTGGTGGATCAGGATACGGGAATGTTTCAGGGCGGTCCTTTTTCCCTGGGAACCGGCACAAAGCAATACGGCGCCCATGGAGGCGGCCATCCCCGTGCAGATCGTCGCCACGTCGGGCGCAATATACTGCATGGTGTCATATATGCCCAAACCGGCGTAAACCATTCCTCCGGGCGTGTTCAGGTAGATCTGGATGTCTTTCGCCGGATCGGCCGATTCAAGGAACAACAATTGTGCCTGGATGATGTTGGCCACGTAATCATCGATCGGAACGCCCAGGAAAATGATCCGGTCCATCATGAGCCGGCTGAACACGTCCATGGTGGCGATGTTCAACTGACGCTCCTCGATAATGGTGGGGGAGATGTAGTTTCCTACCATGGAAGTGTACTGGTCAACCGCCAGCCCGCTGAGTCCGCGGTGCTTCACGGCATATTTGCGAAATTCGTTCGTGCTCATATTATGCCTTCTTATTGGTTACGATCTTGACAAATTCATCATAATCCGCTTCTTTGGCGTTTATCGTCAGCTTTTCGCTGAACAGCGCCATAAGCTTCTGGTCGTAAAGCTGGTCATGAAGCCTGCTGGCCTCTTCCCGGTTACTCAACACCGAATCGACGATCTTGTTCAGCCGGTCTTCGTGCTCCGGATCCCGGTTGGCTTCGGCGACATGCCCGGTGAAATACCCCTTGACCACGTTGCGCATTTCTTCCTCGCTGACATACAATTCATTGTCTTTGATGATCTTCGATTCGATCAGCTGCCATTTCATCGAACGGATGAAATTGTCTAACTGGGCTTCGACTTCTTCATCGGTCATCGGTTTTTCCGGGTTTTCCTTCAGCATTTGCCTGATGAAACTTTCCGGCAGGTCGATCGGTGTTTCCTCCACTAAGGTCTCTATGGCCGAATTGAAGAAAAACCGCTCGCTTTCCTTGGCCAGAGATGTTTCAATGGAAGAACGTACTTTTTCGCGGAATGTGTCAACATCCTTAATGTCCTCACCCGGAAATACCTTTTTAAACAGATTCTCGTCCAGCGGGGCGGGTTCATGATGGTGTTCGTGCCCTTGGCCTTCTTCAGCGCCTTCTTCTTCATGATGGGGATGGTCGTGGAACCGGTTGCGGATATCTTCCACGTATTCGTCGACCATCTTATCCCCGGCCCTGACCGTGTACCGGTCGACGCTGATCTTTTCGTCCAGCGTGAAATCGAACTCCGGCGCCAGGCCAATGTTGAAATAGAAGTCGAACTCCGTCTGATGGTCAAGATCGAATGAGGAAGATTGCTCCCGGTCCGGGATCGGGTTCCCGATCAGCCTGAGCTGGTTCTCTTCGATGTATTGCTGTAGTTTGTGCGACAGGAGATGGTTGATCTCATCCAGCATGATCCCTTTGCGGTACATTTTGGATATGACGCCAAACGGGACTTTACCGGGGCGGAATCCCGGCATGGTGGCCTTTCGCTGATAATCTTTCAGGGTTTTTCCGACCTTTTCCTCGTAATCTTCCTTACTGATCGAGATCTTGATGGTGGCGGTCAGGTTTCCGGTCTCTTCTTTCGTAATATTCATGCGGTCGTTCAGATAATGGATTAAATTCAGTGCGGATGAAGGGACTCGAACCCCCACGCCTTTCGGCACCAGATCCTAAGTCTGGCGCGGCTACCAATTACGCCACATCCGCTTTGGAAAAACGCTTGCAAATATACGAATTTTGCGGATTGGTACATTCCCGGGCGAAGTCCTGATTTCCTTCCCCGATCTGAAGAACTAATGAGTATATTCCTGAAAAAAATGCGCAACCGGATGTATTTAAAATGATAAATTTGCCGTTTACTCATTTTACACTTGGGTATTATCAGGATTAAAACCAGATGACCATTCCGTTGCGGATAATACTGCGAAACTATTTGGCCGGACTTTTCCTAACATTTGCTGCACTTGTTAACGGGCAGGAATTCTGGGGCATCAGCACCAGCAATTATGCCGGTTCCAACGGGGTTTATCTAAATCCCACCTCTGTGGTCAATTCCAAACTGTACATGGATATCAACCTGGTGACCGCCAATATTTTCCTGGAAAATAATTATGTGTATATCCACAACGAAGATTATTCCCTCACCACCTTCCTGAGGAAAAATCCGCAGCTTCCGGAATACGGGCCGGATGAAATGCCGGTTGACCGCTTCACGGACAAGTTCAATAAGTATGCCTATGCCAGCGAACTGGTCAAAGGCCCCTCATTCATGCTTTCCGTCGGCCGGCACGGGTTTGCACTCCACACCGGCGCCCGGGTGCTGTCGTCGCTGTACCGGATCCCGTATCATGTGGCGAATTTCGGATATTACGGGCTGGACTACACCGAGCAGCACAACATTGAATACCGCAACCGCAACATGGGCGGATCGGCGCTGGCCATGGGCGAGATCGGGCTGACGTATGCTTATTCTTTCCGTAAATTCAGCAATGAGGACTGGTCGGCCGGGATCACCCTGAAAAGGATGTTTCCGCTGGCCGGCGGCTATGTCCAGGGGCGCGATGTGGATTATATCGTGGTCAACGATTCTACGATCAATATTAAAAACATGGATGCGGAAGTGGGTTTTTCCTTCCCGCTGGATTATGACAATAATGATTTCCCCGATGATGGCCCCTGGATCAAAGGCGGTGGATTCGGCGTAGACCTGGGGGTGACCTTTCAGAATAAGATCCTGAGCTATCAGAAAAGACGAATCACCAAACTCTGCCGGCAGCGTTACGTCGACTATTATTTTAAGGTGGGCGTTTCCATCCTGGACCTGGGCTTTGTCAATTTCAACAAAAATGCGCAACTCGTGAATTACGACAATGTCAGCCGCTACTGGATCAATGTCGACACGATGAATTATTACAATATGAACGAACTGGTGCGGACGCTCAGCACTGTTTTTTACGGTGACCCGAATGCATCTGACGCGGGCAGTTCATTCAGGGTGGCCCTGCCTACTGCGCTGAGTGTTCAGGCCGATTACAAGGTACACATGAACTGGTACGCCGGTGCCGTGCTGGTCCAGCCGGTCCGCATGGCCAAATCCTATCTCAGAAGGCCTGCACAACTGGCCCTGGTCCCCAGGTATGAAACACCCGGCCTGGAGTTTTCGCTTCCGCTTTCCTTGTACGACTGGAAGTATCCACGGGTGGGCTTTTCGGTTCGTTATGAGGCGCTTACCTTCGGAACAGATGATTTACTCGGGTTCCTGGGCATTACCAATTTCACCGGAACGGACTTCTATCTCAGCCTGAAAATCAATTACCGGAAGGGCAACTGCGGGCGCGGGAGCCGGAACGTGCCCTGTGAGAATGGCGAATACGGCTTGAAACGCCCAAGATGATCAACACCGGGTTGTTGATATTTGATGACTCCACACGCCAGAATATCCACGGTCAGATATAACTTTGCATAAAATCGATATTACAAAATCATTATTCGGGGATCAATTGAAGACGATTTTGTTTTACCTGATCCTGGATCCATGCGCCTGAAATTGTTGATCGGATTGTTTCTTTTCCTGGTGACGGGAGTTTCAGGCCAGTTGACAACAGGTTTGGTGACTGGAAATTACAGCGGATCGCTGGGCGGGCTGTACAATCCGGCCCTGATGGCCAACTCCCGGATCAAAACCGACCTGGTACTATTCTCCGCTTCAGCTTTCGTGGATAACAATTACTTCTACCTCCCGGCGCCGGAAGCGAATTTTCAAAAACTCGTTTTTGGTGAATATCTGTGGCCATATTATCAGAAACCCTATGGCAAAGGGGAGCGGAACGTGCTGACTTATTATGATGACACGTCACTAAAGAATATTTATATCCAGAACAGGGTACTGGGTCCATCCGCCATGTTCTCATACAGAGACCATGTGTTTTCGCTGAGATGGGGCGCCAGGGCGGTATCTTCCGTTAAGAGGCTGCCTCATGACATCGCCAATTTCTCCTTTTATGGCATGGATTATAAACCCCAGCAGAATATCTACTATATCCGGGATAACTACGAGATGGCGACCATGGGCTGGTGGGACCTTAGTCTCAGTTATGCCACGGTTTTTAAAAGAAGCCATTCAAATCACTGGTCTGTCGGCGTTTCCGCCGGCCCTGTTTTTGGATATTCCGGGGCATACATCACCGGCGGGGATACGCGTTATATTGCTTACAACGACAGCATCCTGAATGTTGAAATGCTGAATGCCGAGATCGGGATCAGCCTGCCGGTCAATTATGAAAACGATGAAATTGATTTCTGGAGTCAGTTGGTCAGGGGCATTGGGTGGGGCGTGGATGTGGGCATTTCCTGGCAGTACCGTGAACGGCCATACCAGAAGAAGTTTCCGGGCAATTTTTATATCAAGCGGTTTGAAGATTATAAGCTGAAGATCGGGGTTTCGGTTCTTGACATAGGTTGGGTCACTTTTAAAAACAATGCGGAGAAACATGTGTATGATCATGTGAGCAACAACATGATCAATGTCAATACGATGGAATACGATAACATCCGTGATGAGATCCGCGATGTAAGCGAAATATTCTATGGCGATCCATCGGCTTCCTATGCTGGTAACCGGTTTCGTATCTGGCTGCCCACTGCTTTAAGCGTACAGGCGGATTACCACATCGCCGACTGGTGGTACATCAACGGCATGATGATCATCCCGGCCTGGTTCACCCGGCCAGGCATCGAACGTCCGTTTGTCGTTTCCATTGCGCCCCGGTTTGAGTCGCAGTTGCTGCAATTCAGCATCCCGGTGACCTTTAATGAATTTCACCCGCCCTACGTCGGATTTTCCGTCCGGTTCGCCGGGCTCACCATCGGCTCCGACCGGATCGGCGGATTTACCACCCGCAAGGACTTCACCGGGGCCGACCTGTATATCTCCTACAAGATCAATCTGCACAATGATGGCCGCAATCCGTTCACTTCCAAGGGCGCCTGCTTCAACAACTGGCGCCTGGAACTGAAAAAGATGCATAAAAAATGAATCAGTTGCCGCTTGTCACGGCGGATCGGACATCCAGCGCGTCCCTCAGACCGTTTCCCAATATCATGAAAGAAAGCACCAGCGCCATGATGGCCAGGCCGGGCAAGATAGCCAGGTAGGCTGCATCCAGGATCAGGTAGGGATAGTTTTCGCGGATCATGCTGCCCCAGGAAGGCATCGGCGGTTGCACCCCGATACCCAGGAAACTCAGCCCGGCCTCCATAAGGATGGCGGAAGCGAAATTCGCTGCCGAGATCACGATCAGCGGGGCGGAGATGTTGGGCAGAATGTGATGAAGAATGATGCGCGCGTTGGAAAAGCCCAGCACCCTGGCAGCCTCGATGTATTCCTTTTCCCGGAGCGACAGGATCTGCCCCCGCGTGACCCGGGCCACTTCGACCCACATCGTCAGGCCCACTGCGACAAATATCTGCCAGAAGCCTTTGCCCAGGGCGAACGTGATCGCGATGACCAGAAGAAGGGTGGGGATGGACCAGACCACGTTGATCAGCCAGACGACAAAATTATCGACCCATCCCCTGAAAAACCCGCCCAGGGAGCCAATCAGTATTCCAATGAGCAGGGATATCACGACCGAGATCAGGCCTACTGAAAGACTGATCCGTGTACCGATCATCAGCCGGCTGAGGATGTCCCGGCCGAACTGATCCGTACCGAGCCAGTACCTTTTGGAAATGATCTGGTCGCCGCGCATACCTTCCGGATAGATCCCGGTCATGCCGGCTGTTCCATCACCGGTATATTCCCGTGTAAATAGGGTGTCGCCGGAAAAATTGTATGCGGCCAGCGGGATAAATCGGTATTCGCTGCGCCGGCCGGATATCATGGTTTTTAGCCAGCCCTGGCCAGCAACCTCCGTCTCATTCCGTACCTTCAGCAGATCGATCCTGAACCCGGGCTTGCGGGTGGCCAGTTCCAGCGTCTGCCGGTTGGCCATAGGGGTTTGATCCGGGGTGATCAGGTAGCCCAGGATCGAAATAACCAGGCAGATGCCGATGAAAACCAATGAGATCACAGCGGGAATGTTCCCGCGCAGCTTTTGCCACGCTTCAGCAGAAAAGGAACCGGAGCGATAATGTTCCTTTTTTCGGTAAAAAAGACGGGTCAGCGGTTTCAGCACTGGATGATCAGAAAAATGATGCGAACAAATATAAGGCGGTATTCCGCTGTATCAGGAGAAAAAATATTTATCTTTGCCGCGAAATTACCTGGTGCGCGTAGCTCAGTTGGTCAGAGCGTCGGATTGTGGTTCCGAAGGTCGAGGGTTCGAGACCCTTCGTGCACCCCAAAAAATGAGACCTCACAGGTTTAGGGAACCGGTGAGGTCTTCCTTTTTTTACTACCTTTGCACGCTCAAAAATCATCATTGATCTTATGTTTGAAGGACTATCAGATAAACTAGAACGATCATTCAAGATACTTAAGGGCCAGGGGCACATCACTGAGATCAACGTGGCGGAGACCCTGAAAGAGGTCAGGAAAGCCCTGCTCGATGCCGACGTCAGCTACAAAATAGCCAAGGATTTCACCGACCAGGTAAAGCAGGAAGCCCTGGGACAGAAGATATTAACGTCGGTTTCCCCGGGCCAGTTGATGGTCAAGATCGTCCATGACAAGCTGACCGAGCTGATGGGCAGCCGCCAGGCTGATCTGGACATACAGGGCAAGCCGGCCGTGATCCTCATGTCAGGGTTGCAGGGCTCCGGTAAGACAACCTTTTCGGCCAAACTCGCCAATTACCTGAAATCTAAGAAAGGCCGCCAGGTGCTGCTGGTCGCCGGCGACGTTTATCGCCCCGCCGCCATAGAACAGCTTAAGGTGCTGGGCGAACAGATCGGCGTGGAGGTTTATTCAGAAGAAGGCAGCAAGGACCCGGTGGCCATTGCCCGGAAAGCAGTCCAGCATGCACGGGACCGGAGCCACAATGTTGTCATCATCGATACCGCCGGCCGCCTGGCCGTCGATGAGGAGATGATGCGCGAAATCGCCGCCATCAAGAATGCCGTTAACCCGCAGGAGACCCTGTTCGTGGTCGACGCGATGACCGGCCAGGACGCCGTGAATACCGCCAAAGCCTTCAACGAACTGCTGGACTACGACGGGGTGATCCTCACCAAACTCGACGGCGATACCCGCGGCGGGGCCGCCCTGACCATCCGCGCCGTTGTCGACAAACCCGTGAAATTTGTCGGCATCGGTGAAAAAATGGACGCCATCGATATTTTCTACCCGTCCCGTATGGCCGACCGTATCCTTGGGATGGGCGATATCGTATCGCTCGTGGAACGCGCCCAGGAACAGTTCGATGAAGAGCAGGCCCGCCAATTGCAGAAAAAACTGGCCCGCGACGAGTTCAACTTCAACGACTTCATGTCCCAGATCAAACAGATCAAGAAAATGGGGAACGTGAAGGACCTGATGGGCATGATCCCGGGTATGGGAAAAGCCTTGCGGGATGTCGATATCGATGACAACGCATTCAAGGGAATTGAAGCCATCATCCAGTCGATGACGCCGGAAGAACGAGACAATCCCAAGCTGCTCAATGGATCCAGGAGGAAAAGGATCGCACTGGGAAGCGGAACGGATATCCAGGAAGTCAACCGGCTCATCAAGCAGTTCTATGAAACCAGCAAAATGATGAAGATGCTATCGGCCGGCAAAGGCAAGAACATGATGCGGGCGATGCAAAATATGAAAGGCCGGTAAGAACAGTGTTGAGGTTTAAGGGTTAAGGTTTAAGTTCGGGATTTTTGAAATCCCGGACGTTGACCGGGGTGGGTGGCATCGTTCTGCACCCTAGACACCCCGTAGTGGTGGAATGACTGTAGCCCTGGATGAAATCCGGGGTGGAAACGGCAAAATACAATGAAAGTGCCGAAGGCACGAATGAAGGGAGTATTAAGGTTATAGTGTTGAGGTTTAAGTGTTAAGGTTTAAGTTCGGGATTTTTTCTTTTTTTTATTGTTTTAAGTTTTCAGGTTATGGTGTTATTGGATGGGAAACTGGTGGCGGAAAAACTGAAAGAGGAGCTCAAAAAGGAATCCGCCTTGCTGATCGACTCCGACATTGATCCGCACCTGGCTGCAGTCCTGGTTGGGGACGATCCGGCCAGCGAGACCTACGTCAGGAACAAAGAAAAAGCCTGCAGCGAAGTGGGCATCATCTCCTCCGTCTACAAGCAATCGGATCGAATCACTGAACATGAGCTTCTTGAGCTGGTTGATTTTATTAACAACGACCCTGAGATCCACGGAATGATCGTGCAGCTGCCGCTACCTGCCCATATCGACGCCAATAAGATCCTCCAGCGGATCAAACCCGAAAAGGATGTCGACGGGTTCCACCCGGTCAATGTTGGCCGCATGGTGCAGGGGCTGCCGTCTTATCTGCCGGCCACACCGTTTGGAATCCTTAAACTGCTGGAGTATTATAAAATTGAGACTGAAGGAAAGCATTGCGTGGTGCTGGGAAGGAGCAACATCGTTGGCACCCCGATGGCCCTGCTGATGTCGCGCAAAGCTTACCCGGGCAACGCCACCGTGACCATATGCCACAGCAAAACCATCAACCTGCCGGAAATTTGCCGCCAGGCCGATATCCTGGTTGCGGCCATCGGTCAGGCCGGCTTCGTGACCGCCGATATGATAAAACCGGGGGCTGTGGTCATCGATGTCGGCATTCACCGGATCCCGTCAGAAGAATCAAAGTCGGGCTACCGGCTGACGGGCGACGTACAATTCGATGAGGTGGCGAAGATCGCATCCCATATCACGCCTGTCCCCGGCGGAGTGGGCCCGATGACGATCGTATCCCTGCTCTCCAACACCATCAAAGCGGCCAGGAAAGAAATCTATCCCTGATGACTCCGGAACAACAGCAGCTGTTTGACCAGGGAAAGCTCCTTCCCCTGATGGAGGATTTTTACACCATCCAGGGAGAAGGGCATAATACCGGCAAAGCCGCCTATTTCATCCGGGTTGGCGGTTGCGATATGGGTTGCTCCTGGTGTGATGTCAAAGAATCCTGGGACGCCTCCCTGCACCCCCTGACTGCAACCGACCTGATTGTTGAACGGGCTGCGGCGAAGCCTGCCCGGGCCGTCGTGGTCACCGGGGGGGAACCGGTGCTGTACAACCTGGACTATCTCTGCGACCAGCTGAAATCTAAAGGTGTTAAGACCTTCCTGGAAACAGCCGGCGCTCGTCCGCTGACCGGCCAATGGGACTGGATCTGCCTTTCTCCGAAAAAAGGAAGCCTGCCACTGCTGGAGTATTTTGAAAAAGCGGACGAACTTAAAGTCATCATCCGGAATGAAAGTGATTTTCGCTGGGCCGAGCTGAATGCGGAAAAGGTGCACAATGGATGCCTGCTATTTTTGCAACCTGAATGGAGCGTGCACAATGAGATCCTGCCGGCGATCGTTGAATATGTGAAAGCGCACCCCCGGTGGAACATCTCCCTTCAGACCCACAAATTCATGAATATCCCCTGAGGTATTCACACCCGGGTTGCCGGGAATTCATATTTTTGATTATGAACCTAACCATAAGGTACCGGCTTCTTTGTTATTTTTTTCAGGTCCTGATTTCGCTATGGGTATTCATGATGGTTTCACCCCCTGAGGTGTCGGCTCAGACGGAGGTTTCCCCGAAGGCCCTGAAGATCTTCGGGCGGGCGGCCGCGGCCTTTGATGCGGGGCAGTATGAGACTTGTGAAAAGGAGTTGCTCAGAGCTGTTGAAGCGGATCCGCGTTATCCGGATCCCCTGATCATGCTCGGCGACGTCAGCCTGGAAACGGGCAGGCCTTCGGAGGCCGTGGAATGGTACAACAGGGCCCTGGCGCTGAATCCGCCAAAATCATACATCATCCGGAATATCTTAGGCAATACCTTGTTTTCCCTTGAGCGTTACCCGGAAGCCTGTCAGACCTACGGACAACTCCTGGATCAGCCTGACGCACCCGGGCCTTTAAGAGATGTCATCCAAGAAAAACTTAACTTATGCACATTCCGTCAGCAACTGATGGAGCAGCCGGTTGCCTTTGCACCGCAGAACCTGGGCCCCGGCGTCAACGGTCCTGACGACGATTACATTAATGCGCTTTCGGCGGATGAGCGTGAACTCTTTTTCACGCGCCGGGAACCCTCGGAACCCGGGAAGACCCGTGAATTTTATGAGAACCTTTATCATTCCTTAAAGTCAGATACAGGCTGGGGGCGTGCCGGCCGGCTGGGCTTTCCGCCGCAAACGGCGAATGACGCCGGGGCGCTCTGCATTTCCGCGGATGGAAGAATGCTGTTTTTCACCGCCTGTTTCCGGCCCGACAGCCATGGCAGCTGTGATCTCTATTTCTCGGAAAAAGCAGGCGGGACCTGGTCTGTTCCGATCAATATGGGCGCCAGGGTAAATTCTGATCACTGGGACGCCCAGCCTTCGATCAGCCCCGACGGCAAAACACTGTATTTTGCCAGCAACAGGAAAGGGGGATATGGAGGCTCTGACCTGTGGAAAACCGAACGCACCCCGGACGGGGGCTGGACGGAACCGGAAAACCTGGGAGCTATGGTCAATACGGCCGAATCGGAAATGGCGCCCTTCATCCACTTTGATAATGAAACGCTTTATTTCGCTTCCTCAGGACATCGGGGGATGGGCGGGACAGACCTGTTCCTGTCCACGCGCAACGGCGCCGGATGGAATCTGCCAGTCAACCTGGGCTACCCGCTCAACAGTTCTTCGGACGAACTGGTAGTGATCGTAGATCCGTCGGGGGAGAAAGGATACATCAGCAATAACAGCCTTAAGGGGGAGGGCGGATATGATATTTTCGAATTTGCCCTGCATTCAGAGATCCGGCCTGTTCCGGTTAGCTACTTCAAGGGCAGGGTGCTGGATTCCCTGACCCGGCAGCCCCTGGCCGGAACCATTCAATTGACTGACATCGACCGGGATTCACTGGTCCTTCAAGGCCAATCGGATAAAATAACGGGGGAGTTCCTGGTTTGCCTTCCCGCATTCAGAAATTATGCCCTGAATGTCGCATCTGACGGATATCTTTTTCACTCAGAACATTTCCCGCTCTCAGAAATAAAAACCCGCGCCAACCCGGTTACCAGGGACATCCTCCTGAAGCCTGTTGCCGTTGGGAGCAAACTCGTGCTCAGGAATATCTTCTTTGAAACAGACCGGTATGAATTAAAAACCATTTCCCATGCCGAATTGGACAAGCTGGTGGAGTTTCTCAGGCAAAACCCCGGTTTGCGCATCGAGATCAGCGGGCATACGGATTCCGAGGGGACGGACGCCCATAATCTGGAACTTTCTGCCTTGCGCGCCGCTTCCGTGGCAGACTATCTTATACTAAACGGCATCGCACAGGAAAGGCTTGAATCCAAAGGCTGGGGCGAAAGCCAGCCGGTAGCTTCAAATGAAACGGAAGAGGGCAGGGCCCTGAACCGCAGAACGGAAATGAAGATCATCGGCCTGAAGCCTTAAGTATTAATCGATCCTGACAAAGTCTTTCTTGGTTACCCCGCAGATAGGGCATTCCCAGTTGTCCGGAATGTCCTCGAATGCGGTTCCGGGTGCGATCCCGGCATGGGGATCCCCCTCCGCCGGATCATAGATGTAACCACAGATCTTGCACTGGTAGCGGGCCGGCTTCTCCTGCGGCTTTTCAGATTCGGCCTGCGGATGATCCTTAGCCACAGGTCCCGTATACGTCGGAGAATTTTCCGGGGATAGCCCCTTGATCACATCACGGTAATATTGATAAGTAAGGGGTTGCGGCCGGTCGTCCAGTATTTGCGCATCCACCGCGCGGCCGATGAACAGGATATGCGTCCCGGTATCCACCTGGCTCTCCAGGCTGCACTCCAGGTAGGCAACGCATTTTTCCGTGACAACCGGGACACCGGTTTTGCCGATGAAATGCTGAACATTATGGAATTTATCCACGCTTTTCCCCGATTTAAAACCCCAGGGACCCAGGAAATCCAGATCAACATCCTTCTGAAGCACGGAAATGGAAAACAATCCGCTCTTAACAATATAATCCGTAGTCAGATTGTCTTTGTGCGAGGCGACCACGAACCGCGGCGGATCAGCCGTGACCTGGAATACGGTGTTGGAAACATGTCCGTTGAAGTTATTCCCATCCCTGGAGCATACCAGGTACAGGCCGTAACTGATCTTGAAGAAGGCTTTGGGGTCCAATTCCTTGATAATTTTATGGTTATTGAAAACCTTAAAATTATGAAAAAGAGCGTTTGAAAATCGGTTTTTTTATCCTTTAATCCAGTTGACAATCTTTTCCGACATCGGGTTTTCACTCGAAGGGGCCATATCCACCAATCTCCCGTTCTCATCGATCATGAACTTCTGGAAGTTCCACTTCACCGGGGCGTCCATCACACCGTTCTCAGCTTTCTCCGTAAGCCATTTGTACAGCGGATCGATGTCATCGCCCTTAACCGATATTTTGGACATCATCGGGAAGGTAACGCTGAACCTGGAAGTGCAGAACTCCTTGATCTCGGCATTGGTGCCGGGTTCCTGCTTCATGAAATTGTTTGCGGGAAAGCCAATAACCGTGAACTTATCTCCTCCGTAAGTCTCGAAAAGCTTCTGCAGGTCTTCATACTGCGGCGTGTAACCGCATTTTGACGCAGTATTGACCACCAGCACTTTTTTCCCCTTGAGGCTGGAAAGACTGAAATCATCCCCATCAATGGTTTTTACCGTAAAATCATAAAAGGTCTTTTTCTGATCCTGGCCTTGGACAAACGCTGCCGCCAGCAACATCATGGATATAAACATTATCTTTTTCATTTTGAATTTGTTTAAGTGACGAAACAACGCCAACCGGGAATTGTTCAATACTTTTCAAATATGCCCAGTCCGAACAGGGCGTAATCGTACTTGACCGGATCGGAGGGATCGAACGCGCGCAGGTGGGCCATGAGTTCTTCCAGCGCCTTCCAGTCGTTCTGCTTCCTTTGGATCAGGCCCAGTTTGCGCGCCACATTCCCGCTATGCAGGTCCAGCGGGCACATCAGGTCCTGCTGCCTCAGGCTCTTCCATATCCCGAAATCCACCCCGTTGCGATCAGCCCTGACCATCCACCGCAGAAACATGTTCAATCGCTTTGCGGAAGATCCTGCCATGGGATTGGAAACATGCTTGCCCGACCGGCCCGGATGCGGATAGGATAGAAAGAGCTGCCTGAACCTGATTATGGCTTCTTTTATGCTGCCGGGCTTACCGGAAGAAAAAGCGGTTTCCAGCCCCCCATGATTCCTGTAAATCTGCTGAAGGCTCAGAATGAAAAACGCCAGGTCTTCCCCGTTAAAGGTCCGGTGTTTAAAATCGCGCAGGCTGATCAGGTCCTTCCGGCTGGCATTGAAAATGTATTCAAAGGGCGAATCATCCATCAATTCCATCAGGTTCCGGGCATTGCGGACAATGGTGGCCCGCTGGCCCCAGGAAATTGTAGCCGTAAGAAACCCGGAGATTTCAATATCTTCTTTCCGGTAAAAACGATGCGGCACGGACACCGGATCGCCCGTGATGAATTCTTCATGATCGTACTGGAGGTATTTCCGGTCCAGCAGCGATTTCACCTGTTTGAGCGCGGGCGTCATGAAATTTGATCGATTAAGTGTTTTTCGTGATCAATCGGCTTAACTTTGCCGGACGAATTTAGCAACAATCCGGGCTGTCGTGACCGGGAACGTTGCGTGATTACTAACCTGTAAAACCAAAAACTCATGGGTAAGAACAGTTTAACAACGATCCGGGAATTCCTGGAACCCGGCAAATTCGCCTTCGTCGGCCTGTCGCGGGATCCCAAAAAATTCAGCCGCACTGCTTTTAAGGAACTCTCTGCCAAAGGATTCGAGATGTATCCTGTGAATCCAAACATGGATGACATCGACGGCATTAAATGCTATCACGACATAGCCGAACTTCCCGACGGGGTCGATCGCGCCCTGTTCATGACCCCGAAAGCCAACACCGCGGGTGCGGTTGAGCATGCCCTGAACAATGGGGTTAAATACATCTGGCTGCAGCAGGGAAGTGAGACGAAGGAAGCAGCAGAAGCGGCAAAACAAGGGGGCGCCCGGTTGGTTGAAGGTGCCTGCATCATGATGCATGCCAACCCGTCGGGAGTCCACAGGTTTCACCGCTTCCTGGCGAAGATTTTCGGCGCTTTACCGAAGAATTAGATCTTTCTGGCCTTGATCGAGCAGCCGATGGCCTTGGTGGTGGTCACTTCCGGCTTTTTACCGCTCATCAGGGCGTCGATGGTGTTTTCCACATAGTTTACGGTAACCTTCGAGGCGTCTTCGTAATTGTCATCGATGGCGCCGATGTATTCCACCGTGAAGGTTCCCTTATCGTTGCTGAGCACAAAAATATGCGGCGTGCGCGTGGCTCCGTAAACCGGGTAGACTTTCTGCTCCTCATCGAAAAGATACGGGAAGGTGAATCCCTTCTCTTTGGCGCGCTTCTGCATGTTCTCGTAACTGTCTTCAGGATAGGCGACCGCATCATTGGGATTGATGGCGATGACGGGAAAGCCCATCGGGGCGTACTTTTTGTCCAGGGCGATGATCCGGTCCTCGTAAGCCTTGGCGTACGGGCAATGGTTGCAGGTAAAGATCACCACAAACCCCTTCGCATCTTTGTAATCACTGAGCGAAACCCAGCTGCCGTCAATATTCTTCAGTTTGAAATCGGCCGCTTTGTCGCCCGGCTGATAACCGCCGGCGGATACCCCCAGGGAAGCACCCCCGAGCACTGTGGTTAGTAAAAGCATCATGATCGTGTTTTTCATGTTGGTAAATTATTGAATGAATGATTGGACAATTGAACTTAACTCTTCATAGTGGAGCATTTTTTCGTAGAATGCTCTTTTATTTTGGTTGAATACCAGCGTTGCAGGGATGGCACCGGACCAGGTTTCCGATACCGCACTGATCCATTTATCGGCATTGGGATCGTGTAACAGGACAACCGTGTCTTTAATTCCTTTGGATTGGATGAACGGGATTATCCCGCTTTCGAGATTTTTCCTGAAATCAAGGCTGATGAAAACAAACTTCACTTTTTCACCCTGCAATTCTTCAGAGAGCCTCGTAAAGTAGGGCATCTCCTCGACGCAGGGCCGGCACCAGGTGGCCCAGAAATTGATCACGAAGGTGGTGTCGGATGTCGATTCGAACAAAGGCCGCAGCCCTTCAAAATCATATACTTCAATGGTTATGCCTTCGGCGGTTACAACCTCCCTGGGCTTCAGGTCACCGGACTGGGATAATCCGGAAAAAGCGACTGATGTCATAATTATAATGATGAAGAATGATTTCATGGAACGCAACACTTGCCAGAAATAACAAATGCCACGGATGAAATGTTCAGAATCCCGGGAAGATAACCGTTTTCATAAGTGGGGAATTACCCTCAAAATCCAAGCGAAAATGCAGTAAACCCGATGGCGGCGGCAAGGATCAGCTTGATGGCCTTCATCAGCAGGAAGCTCTTCCCGGATTCAGCCAGCAAAGGGATGGCCCCGTGCCCGTCCTGGACAATGGAGTTGGCTAGGAGGATGCTGAAGGGGATGGTGCCGTTGGCAAACAGGGTGACAAAGATAATGTGCGGGCCGGACTGCGGGATCAGGCCGATGAGCAGCGCCAGGATCATCATGATCGTCAGATTGTCGCTGATGTAGTGCTCCAGGTGGAAATAGATCAGGAATACGTCGATGACCAGGAATGCAGCCAGCGTCCAGAGGAAGATCCGGGGAAGGTGCTTCTGTATGGTGTGCTTCCATAGGTGCTCGGTAAGAAAATGATCCGGGACGGTGGTGACGATAAACAGGCCGATCAGCGTGACGATGATATAGGTAGGTTTTTCCCAGTTGGCGTGGTATTCGGCCGTGGTGAACAGGTGGAACAGGAACAGCAACCCGCCGGAGATCAGCAGGGCCCTGACAAAAGTGATTTGCCGGAGCTGGGGGAGGATTTTTTGCGGTACGAAACACTCACAGCCGTGGTCTTTGCCATGCAGGCGGAAGTTGTGGTCCAGCTCAGGCAGCGGGCTTTTATTTTTCCAGATAGCATAATAAATGGCCCCGACCGCAAACGCAATACCAATGAGGATCAGATGCAGCACGGTCGCTTTTCCCGGGAACATGGAAAACATCAGGAACGCCTCATCTCCGGTGGAGGCGATCATTCCGGCCAGCAACGCGGCAAAGCCGATGGTTCGGTGAATGTAGAGGGAGACAATGGTGAACGCGCCCAGGCAGCCCGGCGCCAGCCCCAGAATGGCCGCGATCAGGATTTGAAGATAGCCGCTGCGCGACAGTGGGCGGCTCCAGCGCCCCCGCGACTGTACCGTGATGTATTCGATCAGAAGCATCATGACCAGCACGAAGAACGTGACCATCAGGGTATGCTGCAATACGGAAAGCAGGTTGTCGATGCTCAGTGCGTCATGATCGTGATGATGATGGTGCTCCATAGTATTTGGTGATATAACGGTAAATGGGATTACAGGCTGTCAGGTCCGGAATAAAGCACGAAGTTGCGCTCGGTCTCGTAGAGCTCGATGGTGAGGTCGAAATTGCGGTCCAGCTTATCCCTCAAAATATTCCATATGGCAATGGCCATGTATTCAGCGGATGGATTGAGGTCCCTGAAGTCTGCCACGTCGAGGTACAGGTTCTTATGATCGTAGCGCTCGACGATGTGCTCCCGTATGATGTCATTCAGCACCTTCAGATCGATGACATAACCTGTCTCGGGATCAACCGGGCCGGTGACCCGTACCACGAGGTTGTAATTATGGCCGTGGTAATTTTCATTGTTGCATTTCCCGAAAACCAATTCATTCTTTTCGTCAGACCAGTTGGGATTGTGGAGCCTGTGCGTTGCATTGAAATGGGCTTTTCTGCAAACGGTAACTCGATGCTGAACTTCATTGGGGATCATAGGCAGTCAGATTTATCCGGTATACTTCCCGGTTTGTCCCGGGAAACCGGGGCACTATTGCAAAAATAACAAATTCCTGAAGTTTTAGTGATTTTTCAGCCTGTTGCTTCGGGGGTATCGCCGGGTCGGGAACCGGAATGCTTTTGTCCTGTATTTTTTAAACAGAAACCAGGGTACCGGGTCATAACCATGAGTGCCCCAGGGGTGGCATCGAAGCACCCGGTTTGCGGCCATCATACTCCCCTTGAACGGACCGAAGCGCTGCAAAGCCTCAATGCCATATGTCGAGCAGCTGGGCCAGTGCCGGCAGCCTTTCGGCAGCAGTGGACTGATCAGATATTTATAAAGGTATATCAGGAAGAGAAAGGGGGCAATGGCAATGGTTCGCCAGATGCTGGTGGGTTTCTGTAGCTGGTTGTATTTCGGCCCCCGGGATGACATACCGGAAAGATACAAAAAAAGGCTGCATGAATGCAGCCTTTTGGTGTCTGTATTGTGAATTAGTATCTTGCTTCTTTGATTCGGGCTTTCTTTCCCTTGAGTTCCCTGAGGTAGAAGATCCTGGCCCGGCGCACGCGGCCTTTTTTATTCACCTGGATCTCTTCAATGAAGGGAGAGGAGAGCGGGAAAATCCTTTCCACGCCAATGTTCGCGGAAATTTTACGCACGGTGAACGTGGCCATCGGGCCGGCGCCCACGCGCTGCAGGACAACTCCCTGGTATTTCTGGAGCCGCTCCTTGTTGCCTTCACGGATCTTATAAGTAACGGTGATGGTGTCACCAGCCTTGAATGCGGGGAATTCCTTTACCGGAGAAAGGGTATCGACAAATTGCATCAGTTCATTCTTGCTCATCTCTTCTGGAATTATTAGCGTTTCTCTGAAAAAAGAGTGCAAATATACAACTTTTTAGAATCTGGCAAACAGGGAAATGGAAAATTAAATAATTTATTCAGCCTCCTCAAGGCCCGAGAGCAGTTCCGGTCGTCTGTTCCGCGTCCGCTCAATGGCCTGTTGCAGCCTCCATTCCCGGATATTCTTTTCATGTCCTGAAAGCAGCACTTCCGGCACCTTCCAGCCTCTGAATTCTGCCGGGCGCGTATAGACAGGAGGGGAGATGAGGTCGTCCTGGAAAGAATCAGTGAGCGCCGAGGTTTCGTCGCCCAGAACGCCGGGGATCAGGCGTACGATCGCATCGACCATGACCGCTGCGGCGAGCTCCCCTCCGGAAAGCACGTAATTCCCTATTGAGATCTCCCGGGTGATGAAATGCTCCCGGACCCGTTCGTCAATCCCCTTGTAATGCCCGCAAAGCAGGATCAGGTTCGTTTTAACCGACAATTCGTTGGCGACGCCCTGGTTGAGCAGATACCCGTCGGGGCTCAGGTAGATCACTTCATCATATGGCCGCTGTTCCTTCAGAAATTCAATGCACCGGGCGATCGGCTCCACCATCATGACCATTCCCGCGCCCCCGCCGTAAGGGTAATCATCCACGCTGCGGTATTTGTCCGATGTAAATTCCCTGAGATCATGAAGGTGCAGTTCCAGGAATCCTTTTTCGCGCGCCCTTTTTACGATCGACTGACCAAAAGGCCCCTCGAACATACCGGGAAACAGGGTGATGATGTCTATTCTCATTGCGTAAAATTAGGAATTAATTAAACAAAACCCATGCACCGCTTGTTTCTGCAGTGGTGCCGGCGTCCGTCGTGAAGGTCCCGGAATTTTATTAAATTTGCCCACTAAAATGATCAGAATGAAATCTTTCCCGTTTTTACTCCTGCTGACGGCCCTGCTGGCCGGCGCCCAGGCTCAGATCGCTCCGGATAAATACTACGTGCAGTTCACCGATAAGAACAACAGTCCCTACAGTATCGACAACCCCCAGGAATATCTCTCACAGCGCGCCATCGAACGGCGCGGGCGACAGAATATTCCCATCGATCTGTATGATATCCCGGTCAACCCTTCATACGTTCAGGGTGTTGGCGCCACAGGGGCGACAATTCTCAATAAAACCAAATGGTTCAACGGGGTAACGATATATACCGAGGATCCGGCGGTACTGGAAGCCATCGGCAACCTGCCCTATGTGGCCTGGGTAACTGCACCGGATGCTTCGGCCCCTATGTCCTCCATTAAAGAAGATGATTTGCAGAAATCATTCTTTCTTTGGGAAAACTACCGCCAGGATGCACCTGCCTATCTCAAAAACACGGGAAGCGCCAGTGATTTTAACTATGGATTATCGCTCAACCAGATCCAGATGCTGAACGGTGACCAGTTCCACGGCATGGGGTACCGGGGGCAGGGAATGGTGATCGCCGTGCTGGACGCCGGTTTTACCAACGCCGACAGTCATGATGCGTTCGACAGCCTTTGGTTTAACAACCAGATCCTGGGAACCCGCGACTTTGTGCGGGGCGGGGAGTCCACATTCGATGAACACCCGCATGGCACCATGGTTTTGTCGACCATGGGGGCAAATTATCCCGGTCAGCTGATCGGCACGGCCCCAAAGGCATCTTATTGGTTGTTAAGGTCTGAGGATGGCGCATCTGAATATATCATTGAAGAATATAACTGGGTCTCCGCCGCCGAGTTCGCCGACAGCGCCGGGGTGGATATCATCAACTCCTCCCTGGGCTATACCGAGTTCAATGATCCATCTCAAAATCATACTTATGCCGATATGGACGGAGATTCCACGCCGATCACCCGTGGGGCCGATTTTGCGGCCAGCCGCGGGATCCTGGTGGTGAACAGCCTGGGGAATGAAGGGGGCAGCGCATGGTACTATCTTTCTGCTCCTTCCGACGGCGACAGCGTCATGGGCATCGGGGCCGTCGACGCCAATGGCTTTATTGCTGGCTTCAGCTCCCATGGCCCATCCTACGACGGCCGGGTTAAACCTAATGTAGTGACACAGGGATCAGGAGTTTACGTAGCCGATGCATTTTCCGTTAATTCTTACACTTTCAGCGGGGGAACTTCTTTTTCCTCCCCCATACTCGCCGGAATGGCCGCCTGCCTGTGGCAGGCCAACCCGCTGCTGACCAATATGCAGATCAAGCATGCCATAGAGGAAAGCGCTTCGCAGTACCAGGCCCCCGATGCATCCATGGGGCATGGGATCCCTGATTTTGTGATGGCCAACAATATTCTCACCGTGATCGACTCACCGACGGAGAACCTGATCGTATCGGAATTATTTCCAAACCCGGCCAGTGAACAGTTTTACCTCAGGCTTCACTCGGCTTCCGAAGGGCAGGGCAGGGCAGTGGTCACCGATATGTCCGGGCGTTTTCTCTATTCCCGCGAATTCCAGGTGAGCCCTGGAGATCTCGTTCAGCTTCCGGTCATGGGCACGCTGACGCCGGGCATCTACCTGGTATGGTTACAGTTCAACGGAAGTCAGGCGCACCACAAATTGATCGTCAGGTAAGCGCTTTCTAAGGTTATTTACAAATGTAAACGCCTCTTTCAACTCATGAAGGAGGCGTTTTTGTTTGTTTACTATTAACCAATCACATACAATAACTAATCTAAACTTTATGTTCAATATACACGTGCCGGATTCATCACCCACAGATTACATATGTATACAAATGTAAATTCTTTAAAGTTACTTATGTAAACATAATTTAGTTTACATTTGTAATTATTATGAAAGAACGAATCCGGCAATTACTGGAACACTATTCCGTTTCACCGGCTGAATTTGCGGCAAAACTGGGCGTGCAGCGCTCGGCGGTTTCCCACATATTATCGGGCCGCAACAACCCGGGCCTGGAATTCCTGCAAAAAATACTGACTGCATTCCCCCAGGTATCGGCCGACTGGTTGTTACTGGGAACGGGGGAACTTGTGCGCAATGATCCGGCAACGGCTCCAACCGCGACAAAATCTGATCCTCCCGGAAACGACCCTGCTCAGAAAAGCGAAATAACCCATCAGGACCAGCCTGAAGAGCGTACTGAAACCCAGGCTGATGAAAAGAAGAGGAATGAACCTCGACAGGTCCAGGTAGTGAAAACAAAAAACCGGGATCTCAAGGAGACCCCGGTGCACAAGATCGTATTTATATACGCTGACGGTACGTTCGACGTATTTAATCCATCAGAATGATAAGCCTTAAAAGCGTTCCAGTTCGCTGAAGAAGAAACCGGCCTCGCGGGCGGCGTTCTCATCGCTGTCGGAACCATGAACCGCGTTTTCCTGGATATTGGTGCCATAGAGCGCCCGGATCGTGCCCGCTGCGGCATCTTTCGGATTGGTTGAACCGATAAATGAACGATAGGCCTCTACCGCATTGTCTTTCTTTAAGATGGCCGCTACGATCGGGCCGGATGACATGAATGAAACCAGGTCATTGTAAAAAGGCCGTTCCCGGTGAACGAAATAGAATTGCTGTGCCTGTTCTGCCGTGAGCTTCATGTATTTCATGGCAACGATCTCAAATCCCCCTTCGGTGATTTTCGCGAGTATGTTGCCGATATTCCCGTTACTGACGGCTTCGGGTTTGATCATGGTTAAGGTGATGTTTCCTGCCATAGTGCGTGATGTCTGTGTGATTAATACTGCGTGCAAAATTATCATTTAATTCGGCGCTCCGGCATTTCCGGTTTTCATATCCGGAAGAATTTTGTTTACTTTGCTGATTCACAAAACATAAGTTGTATTGAAAAACTTCGATATAGAGAAAGTAAAACAGCTCATCTCCGAAAGCCGGAGTATTCTTGTTACCAGCCATCACAATCCTGACGGCGACGCCGTGGGTTCCGTCCTGGCCCTGGTGCTGCTGCTCCGGAACATGGGAAAGGAATGCGTGGGGATGGTTCCTAATGATTATCCCGGCTTTTTGAAGTGGATGCCGGGTTCTGAGGATATGGCCATATACAGCAAAGACACGGGCAGCAATTCGGCCCTCATTTCCCGTGCCGACCTGATTTTCTGCCTGGATTACAATGCCCTCAGCAGGACGGTAAGCATGGAGGAACCGTTGCGCGCGGCCAAAGGCGTCAAAATTCTGATTGACCATCACCTGGAACCCCGGCTGGAGGATTTTGACCATCATTTTTCCATGGTGGCCACATCGTCCACCGGCGAGCTGGTTTATCGCTTCATTCAGCAGGCAGGGTTTGGCGACCGGGTTGACCGGGACATCGCAACCGCCATTTTCGTCGGCATCATGACCGATACAGGGTCATTCAGTTATTCCTGCAATTACCCGGAGACCTTTGAGATCACCGCCGCCCTCATCAGGACCGGAATACAGGCCGACGCCATACACCGACTGGTCTACGATACATACTCCGAACACCGCCTCCGGTTGCTGGGCTATTGCCTGAGCGAGAAACTGGTTGTCCTGCCCCGCTTCCAGACGGCCTATATCGCACTTTCCCGGGAAGAACTGCACCGGTTCAAACACCAGGTGGGCGATACGGAAGGCATCGTCAATTTCGCCCTCTCCATTGAAAACGTGAAAGTGGCAGTGTTTATGACCGAGCGCAAGGACCGTATCAGGCTTTCTTTCCGCTCCAAAGGCAGTTTCTCAGTCAACCGCATGGCCCGGGAGCATTTTAATGGCGGCGGACACCTGAACGCAGCCGGGGGCGACTCCTTCGTCACCCTGGAAGAGACCATCGCCCGGCTCATTGACATCCTGCCGCAATATGCCGAGGATATTCTTCGTTCTTCCCAGTGAAATGCAAATGATCTCAAAACTGCAATATTCCGCTCTTTATCTCATACTCATCCTCACGTTCGCGGCATGTGATTCCCGGGAAAACAAGGGGCGCACCCTTGATCATTCCGCGCTGAAGGATCCGCTCATCAAGGCCAACCAGGAGGCGGTCAGGATTGAGAAGGAACAGATTGACGATTTCATTGCACGTCGCGGCTGGAACATGGAAACCACCGAAACAGGCATCCGGTATATGTTGATCAGAAGGGGAGCGGGCGCATTCGCGGAAAAAGGACGAAAAGCGGAACTGGATTATACCCTGACCCTGCTCACCGGCGATACGGTGTATACTTCGGCGGAAAAAGGTCCCATCAACTTCCGGATTGGCTACGGCGAAGTGATCACAGGCCTGGAGGAGGCGATATTAATGCTCCGGGTTGGCGACCGAGCCAAAATTATCATACCTTCGCACCTTGCTTTCGGACTCATTGGCGACCAGGATAAAATTCGCCATAAAGCCTCGCTGGTCTATGACCTTGAATTCACCAGAATGTATTAGGAATATTAATTATCAAAGATTTATGAACCTGAAAAGATTTATTTTCCCGGCTGTGCTTTTAATGTCGGCCGGCCTGCTGACCACTTCATGCAATACCGATTATCCCGGTTACAAGAAATCCAAGACCGGGGTATATTATAAGATTCATACGAAGGACAACCAGGACACGACCCGGGTTGCCGTTGGAAAAATCATCAGCATGGACCTCAAATACGGATTAAAGGATTCCACCTTATTCGACAGCAAGGACATGCCCAATCCCATACAATTGCCGGTCATTGCCTCGCAATATGAAGGCGATTTCTATGAGGCCCTGGGGATGCTGAACCAGGGCGACAGCGCCTCATTCGTCCTCAAAGCGGGGCCGTTCTTTACGAAAACCTTTGGCCAGCCGGCTGTTCCCGAATTCATGACCGATGAAACAGATCTTTATTTCCATGTGAAGATCAACAAGGCGCAGAGCCAGGAAGAGATTGACCGGGAAACCGAAGCCCGTAACCTGGAAATGGAGCAGCAGGAGATGGCTGCGCTGCAGGCTTATATCCAGGCCAACGGCATTACGGCCCAGCCTTCCGGACAAGGTGTGTATTACATTGAAACCAAAAAAGGAACGGGAAAATCTCCTGCGACGGATGATTATGTTTCCGTCCATTTTACGGTAAACATCCTCGGCGGCGCACGTCTATTTTCCACTTATGACGAAAACGAACCGATTGACTTCAAATTTGGCAGCCAGTTTGAAAACCAGGGCTTCCAGGAAGCCCTCGGAATGATGAAGGAAGGAGGCAAGGCCAATGCCATTGTGCCTTCCTCCATGGCCTTTGGCCCGAACGGGGCCGGCAATATCGTCCCGCCCTTTTCAACGCTTTATTATGAACTGGAGTTGAAGGATGTCATGACCGCTGAAGAATATCAGAAAAAGGAAGATGACCTGAAAAAGAAACAGGAAGCCGAACAGGGAAAGATTGACAAACAGGAAGATGCAGCCATACAGAAATTTCTGAAAGACAATGGCCTCACTCCAAAAACCGTGCTGCCCAGCGGCCTGGTCTATGTGGAAACCCAGGCGGGCACGGGCGCCCGGCCCGTGGATGGTAAAAAGGTTAAAGTGCATTACACCGGCAAACTGCTGGATGGCACCGTTTTTGACTCTTCCGTAGAACGCGGACAGCCGTTTGAGTTTGCCATCGGTCGCCGGGCGGTGATCGAAGGATGGGACGCCGGTATTCCGCTCATGAGCGAAGGGGCGAAAGGCATCCTCTTTATCCCGTCACGGTTGGGTTATAAGGACCGGGGCGCCGGCAACAGCATCCCGCCGAACGCCACCCTGGTATTCGATGTTGAATTGATCGAAACCGAAAAGTAAGGGCTTTTTCCGTAAAGATATCCGCCCCGGCATCCGTCATGGTGCCGGGGTTTTTTATTGATGACGGCCGGCGATGAACCAGGGATTGAGCAGGTTTTCCTTATTGTAGGTCACCGGGCTGCCATCAGGCTGCTCCAGGTAGCCTCCGGAACATTCCACGATGGCGTGGCCGGCGGCGGTATCCCATTCCATCGTCGGGCCGAAGCGGGGATAAATATCTGCGCTCCCTTCGGCGATCAGGCAGAGTTTCAATGAACTGCCCACCGAGACCAGTTCCAGGTCCGGATGCCCGGACCTGAGCTTTTCTACAAATTCAAGCGTTTCCGGGGACATATGCGAACGGCTGGCCACCACTGAAAACGGCCCCCCGGATGCGTTCCCGGGAAGCCTCCGGGCGTTCCCGGTAATCCCGTCCAGGGAAGCGGGAACAGCGCCGTGCAGCTCAGTTGTCCAGGCTCCGGAGTCCACAGAAGCAAAATAAATGCGGCCGGTGACCGGCGCAAGGATCACCCCGGCCACCGGGTGCCGGTTTTCTATCAACGCGATATTGACGGTGAATTCGCCGTTTCTTTTTACGAACTCCTTGGTGCCGTCCAGCGGGTCCACAAGCCAGAACCGGCTCCAAAGCCGGCGTTCGGCGCAGGGAATAGTTTTCCCCTCTTCACTCAGCACGGGGATGCCGGTGCCGGAAAGCGCCGAAACGATGGCGCGGTGGGCGCGGTGGTCTGCCAGGGTCAGCGGGCTTCTGTCCTGTTTGAACTCAACGGAGAAATCCGATCCGTAGACATCCAGGATCTCCGCGCCGGCGGTTGCGGCAGCCCGGATCGCTGCCAGCAGCAATTGTTCTTCGTTCATGCCTTGGTCATCAGTTCGTTTTGCGTTCGGCCAGGTAGTCCTCCATGGCAAACATCTCATCGCGCAGTTTGGCTGCCTGGACGAAATCCAGTTCCTTGACCGCCTTTTCGATCTCCTTTCTCAGGTCGGCGATGGCTTTGCTGATCTGTGCGTCGGTCATATACTGCAGCACCGGGTCGGCGGCTGCATCCGCGCTGCTTTTTTCGTAATACGGCTGGGGTTCTTTCTTCCGGGAGTCGGCCACTGCGGTCTGCCCGAGGATGCGTTCCACCGATTTTATGATCGCGGTGGGAGTGATGTTGTGGAGCTCATTGTAAGCCAGCTGTTTCTCGCGACGGCGGTTGGTCTCTTCGATGGTCCGCTGCATGGAATCCGTCATGGTGTCGGCGTACATGATCACGCGGCTGTCAAGGTTGCGGGCGGCCCGGCCGGCGGTCTGCGTCAGCGAGCGCTCCGACCTGAGGAAACCTTCCTTGTCGGCGTCCAGGATGGCCACCAGCGATACTTCGGGCAGATCAAGGCCCTCGCGCAGCAGGTTGACGCCCACCAGCACGTCGAACTTGCCCAGCCTCAGATCACGCATGATCTCGACCCGCTCGAGGGTCTCCACCTCGGCATGGATGTAGCGGCTGCGGATGTTCAGCCGCGCCAGGTATTTGGTCAGCTCTTCGGCCATGCGCTTGGTGAGCGTGGTCACCAGCACCCGGCTGCCCGCTTTGGTCGTCCGGTCGATCTCATCCAGCAGATCGTCGATCTGGTTCCGGCTCGGCCGTACCTCGATCACCGGATCCAGCAAACCTGTCGGGCGGATCAACTGCTCCACCACAACCCCGCCGGAACGCTGCAGCTCATAATCGGCCGGCGTCGCGCTGACATAGATCACCTGGTTGATAAGCGATTCGAACTCGTCGAACTTCAACGGCCGGTTATCCAGGGCGGAGGGCAGCCGGAAGCCGAATTCAACCAGTGTTTGCTTACGCGAACGGTCGCCGCCGAACATGGCCCGGATCTGGGGAATGGTCACGTGGCTCTCGTCAATGACCAGCAGGAAGTCGTCCGGGAAGTAATCAACAAGGCAGAAAGGCCGGGAACCCGGCTTGCGGCCGTCAAAATACCGGGAGTAGTTCTCAATACCGGAGCAGTACCCCAGCTCGCGCATCATCTCCACATCAAACGTGACCCGCTCTTCCAGACGCTTGGCCTCAAACGGCTTCCCGTTCTCCCGGAAATACTCCGTCTGCCGCCACATATCTTCCTCAATCTCCCGCAAGGCTTCCTTCATCTTATCCTGGGATGTGACGAATATATTCGCCGGAAAAATGGAGATACCGTCATGACGGTCGATCTTGAATCCCGTTACCGGGTCGAACGACTCAATGGACTCAATTTCATCCCCGAAAAAGATGATCCGGTAAGCGAAGTCGGCATAAGCCGGGAAGATATCCACGGTATCGCCGCGGACCCGGAACCGGCCCCGGCCAAAATCGGCCTCGGTCCGGGAATAGAGCGCATCCACCATGGAGTACAACAAGCGGTTCCGGCTCCACAACTCGCCGGTTTTCAGCCTGATCACGTTCCGGGTGAAGTCATCGGGATTCCCGATGCCGAAGATGCAGGATACGGAAGATACCACGATGACATCTCTTCTTCCCGAAAGCAGGGAAGAAGAAGTGCTGAGCCGCAGTTTTTCAATCTCCTCATTGATTGAAAGATCCTTCTCGATGTAGGTGTTGGTGACGGGAATATATGCCTCCGGCTGGTAATAGTCGTAATAAGAAACGAAGTATTCCACGGCGTTCTCCGGGAAAAACTGCTTGAATTCCCCGTAGAGCTGGGCCGCCAGGGTCTTGTTATGGCTCAGCACCAGTGTTGGGCGTTGCACCTGCCCGATTACATTGGCGATCGTGAAGGTCTTTCCCGAACCGGTGACACCGAGCAGGACCTGGGCGTCATCGCCCCGTCCGAGGCCTTCTACGAGCTGCCGGATGGCTTCGGGCTGGTCGCCGGTCGGTTTAAATTCGGATATCAGTTTAAAGTCCATAATTCATCATTTGTTCCGGACCGGTTCCGTCGTCTGCCCGGCATCCGTTTCACCCCTTGAGATATAACAGGAAACAGGATAATGATCCGACAAACGGATCCGCTCGCGCGTGAATTCCCAGGATTGCAACCCGGGATCGTGCAGGATATAATCGATCCGGAAGGAGGGAAGTTTTCCCGCGTAAGTATTGGCGAAGCCGCTTCCGCTAAGGATAAAGGCATCGGTCAGCCGGGCGGTCAGCCGCTGATAAGTATAGGAGTTCGGTGTGTCGTTGAAATCCCCGCAAAGAATGACAGGATAGGGCGAGGAAGCGATCTCCCTGCAGACTTGTTCCACTTGTATGGCCCTGAGGGAAAAGGCATTCCTGAGCTTATTGAATATGCGCACCGATCCTTCACGGATCTTTTCATCTTCTTTGAAATTCAGGTCCAGGCTTGAAATGAAATTATAATCCTCGTGCCGGAAACGAATAGATTCCAGGTGGATGTTAAACAGCCGTATCGTGTCTACCGCCCAGACGAAATCGCAATACAACCCGAAATTGTGTTCCTCATCCTTACTGAGCGGCTGGGCGGCAAGCAAGGGATATTTTGAAAAGATGAACATCGCATCGAGCCCGGATATCTTTTTGTTGAAGTACCGGGCGTAAACATGGTACGGCATGTTGAACAGGAACGAAAGGGAGTCGATGAACGAATCCGGATCCGGATGCACCACCTTGAATTCCTGCAGGCACAGGATGTCGGGGTCGGTCCTGTCCAGGTATTGAATGATCTGGGCGCGCACCTCATGATCCAGCAGGTTGACGTTATCGTTGGACAGGTTCTTGACGTTGTAGCTGGTTATCTTGAGGGCTTCTGTATTATCAGGCAGCATCGCCGGGCCGCTGATCTGGTAAACCCTGGAAAAGTGATTCCACCCCAGGAGCATGACGAAAAGTGATATCATGAAGTATATCCGGAAGCGCAGAAGCCAGTACAGGACAAAGAGCAGGTTGATGCCCAGGAGATAGGGGAGGAACAGGCCGAAGAAGGGCAGGACCCAGTTTCTGGCCGGGCTGACGTGAACGGCAAGATAGGAAAGCAGCAGCGCAATGACGGCCAGGATGTTCGCCGCCAGGATGATAATGCCTGCCAGGCCTAACCTCTTTTTGCGCTCAGCCATGGTGAAATTTATGGAAGTTAGTGTTCATGGCCTGACTAAGTGTTGTCCCGGCCTGACCGGAAAAGAAATTCTTTTTCCTCGCTGGTCAGGCTTTCATATCCTGATTTGGAGATCTTGTCCAGGATGGCGTCGATCATCTTTTGCCGTTCGGCACGGCGGGCGTTGTATTCATCATCGGTTACAGGCCTGCTGGAACCGTTCGCGGAAGAACTGAACGGGGATTTCCTCCTGCCGGGCTTCATCCGCCGGAAGACCTTCAGATTACGGAAAGAAGGAAAAATTCCGCTGAAATTCATGCCTTTTCCCAGGGTGAGAATATAGAAAAAACCAAAGAGGGCGCCGCCGATGTGGGCGATGTGCCCGCCAGCGTTGGATGACCGGATCATGAAAAAGTCCAGTACGAACAGGACCAGGGCGATAAAAATGATCCGGACCCGGCCGATGAGCAACAAGTGAACCGTATATCCCGGGACATAAAATGAAATGGCGGTGACAATGGCCATCACGGAGGCGGAAGCGCCCAGGGCGAACGATTGGTCGACGGACTTTTCGAAAACGGGAAAGATATTGTAAAACAACACATAGAGCAATCCTCCCGAAAATCCGCCCAGCAGGTAAACCCAAAACATTTGCCTGGCTTTGAGGAATTCCAGGAATATCTTGCCGAACCAGAACAGCCAGAGGAGGTTAAACAAGATATGAAAGAAGTCTAAGTGAAGGAACATATAGGTCAGCAAGGTCCAGGGCCGTTCCAGGAGCGTGGGCAGGGAAGCGGGAAGGGCCAGGTAATCCACAATATTTCCGAGTATGTCGGCGTCGCTGTAATCGAACAGGAAAGAGATCACGCGGACGATCCCCGCGATCAGCCAAACGACGGCATTGATGAGGATCAGCCGGGGGAGGATGGCCTTGGTGCGCAGGAACCGGCCGATTTCTTCCAGAGGGTTTCCGGGGCTCATCATAGTGCATTAATAAAGATTTCCTTTGCGTTTCCAGTGCATGATCAGGAAATAACCGAAGATCATGCCGCCCACGTGTGCGAAATGGGCAATGTTGGATGACGATCCGCTGAATCCCATGAACAGCTCGGCCAGGCCGAACAGGATGACGAAGTATTTGGCCTTGATCGGGATAAGGAAATAGACATAAATCAGGGTATTCGGGAACAGCATGCCGAAGGCGAGCAGGATTCCGAATACACCCCCCGATGCGCCGATCACATTGGGTAGATTCAGGTAATATTCCCTGTAGTCTACCAGGAAATTCCGCGCGGTTTGCAAGGCGCCCCGGTTGTCGGGATTATAGCTAAGGGTTTCCAGGGCTTCCTCAAATTTCTTGAGTTGAATGTAAATATCGCCCGAATATTGGCCGATCTGCAGTTTGTGTTGCGTGATGAAATCAAAGATGGCCGGGGCGCTGGGGTCGGCGATCAGCGCATTCAGCGCCGTGACTGTAGGATTGATCTCCAGGAATATGACAAAGTAATGCAAAAGGGCGGCCCCGATCCCGGTTACAAAAAAGTACAGCAGGAACCGCCTGGGGCCCCAAAGGTTCTCCAGTCCGTTACCGAACATCCATAAGGCAAACATGTTGAAGAACAGGTGCCAGAAGTCACCGTGAAGAAACATGTACGTAACGAACTGCCATGGCTTGAAGGCCTGGGAGGAAAAATAATGCAACCCAAGGTGGTCCTCCAGTTTGATGCCGAAGGAAGATTCTGAAACGATTTGTGCCACGAACATCAGGCCGTTGATGATCAACAGATTCTTGACTACCGGTGGCAGCAGAGAAAAACCCCTGGGTCGAAATTGTTGTTCACTCATGGTCTATCGGTTCAGCATTTGTTCGATCTGGTCTGCAGGCATAACGATGAAGATCCTCTTTCCGTCCGTGCTTCGCTCCGGCGCTTCACAGCTGAATAAAGCGTTGATCAGGTGGATCATTTCGGCTGCATGAAGCTTTCTGATGAACTTCGAAGAAAGGCTTACAGCCAGTGAGCGGGCTAAATTAGCGCTTTTATCCAGACTGAGGTCCGCAAGGTTCTTTTTATATTGTTCCAGCATACACTCCAGTAGTTCCTGCAGATCGGGCTCATCATTTCCCGCCGGTGTTCCCGTTACAACAAACGTGTTTTTTCCCATTTTGTTCAGGTGAAAACCGAGCAGCAGGAGCTCTTCACGCATTTCATCGATCAATTCTGCGTCGCTGATCGAAAACGAAAGCTGGACCGGGAACATCTCCTGCTGCACGGTTGCCTGCTGCCTGCGGATTTTCTCCAGGTGTTGCTCAAAGAGGATCCTTTCCCGGGCCCGCACCTGGTCGATAACGACAAGCCCAGATTTGATCCGTGTTACGATATACCGGTTTTGAAACTGGAATACATCCTCCCGGGATTCGTCCTTCTGCTCCTCGGTATCTGATGCGGCAACTTCCGTTCCCGGAGTGATCAGAACGTCTTCAGGCACTTCAAATAGTTTTTCCCATCCCTGCGTTGCCCTTTGCGGTCTGTGTCCGGAATTCTCGTTGGTGTCGAACGGGTTGAATCCGGAAGCGGGCACGTCGAATGGGTTTTTGATGGGCTGCCCGGGTTTGGGCCCCGTAAAATCAAGACTTCTTTCCACATCGAAATCGATGCTCGGCAATACATGGTGAAGACCAAGCGCCTGCCGCACGGCCGACCGGATCACCGCATAGATCACCTGGTGGTCAAGGAAGTTGACCTCGGTCTTCGTGGGATGAATATTGATGTCGATGGTGCCGGGGTCGGTGTCGATGTAAATGAAATAACTGGGGATGGCGTCATTCGGGATCAGCTCCTTGTAAGCGCTTTCGATGGAATGGTGCAGGTAAGGATGCCGGATGTAGCGCCCGTTCACGAAGAAGAATTGCTCTCCCCTTGACTTCCGGGCGTATTCGGGCTTGCCGATAAAACCAGTCACCGAAATGGCTTCCGTAACGTGTTCCACAGGCACCAGCCGTTCATGGTATCCTGATCCGAACAGGGCCGATATCCGCTGTTTCCTGGGGCCGGGGAACAGCTGGTACATGAGCTTCTGGTTGTGGTGGAGCGTGAAACGGACCTCGTTGTACACCAGTGCGACACGGTAAAATTCGTCGACAATGTGCTTCAGTTCGGCGCTGTCGGTTTTGAGAAAGCTCCGCCGGGCCGGTACATTGTAAAACAGGTTTTTAACCTGGATGGAGGTCCCCGCGGGGCAACTGCATTGCGTCTGGCGCGTTACTTTTGATCCTTCGATCTCCAGCAGGGTACCCAGTTCATCTTCGTGCCGCCGGGTTTTCATCTCCACCTGGGCGATGGCCGCGACAGAGGCCAGCGCTTCGCCCCGGAAACCGAGCGTACGGATGGCAAACAGATCGTTGGCCTGGCGGATCTTGCTGGTCGCGTGCCGCTCAAACGACATGCGCGCGTCGCGCTCCGTCATCCCGCTGCCGTTGTCCACAACCTGGATCAGCGTCTTTCCCGAGTCCTTGACCACCAGGTTGACCTCCGTCGCACCGGCGTCAATGGCGTTCTCCATAAGCTCCTTCACAGCGGACGCCGGGCGAAGAATGACCTCGCCTGCGGCAATCTGGTTGGCTACTGAGTCCGGTAATAAATGAATGATGTCTGACATTTAACGGAGAAAAAGCGCGACCAGCCTGTTGATATAATCCGTAAAAAAGATGAAATAGATGGCGAAGGCGAAAAATACGATGTAGAAGAAAACACGGATAACATTGTAGCCTTTTTCAGGACCGGCCTCAGGCCTTCGCCAATGCCTCCGCATTCCGGCGCGTATCCGTTCATGAGAGTCTTTTTCTTCAATGAGGCCGAGCGCTTTCTTCCGTTCCTGTTCCTCTTCTTTTTCAGGATCGTAATAGATCGGCTTGTAATTGAACGGTCTGGGTTTGGGCCTTCTGAAAAAAACAATGTTCATAAATATGCCGGTTTACGACAAAAATACAGAATATTTGTCAAAGCTTAGCTACCGGAGAAATGCATCTCCGGAAGCAATGCTGCAAATCTTTTGCAGATTCCGGAACTCCGGGTCAGGCGGTGCGGGCGAGGGCCGGGATGAAATTCTTCCCTAAGGCGTAAGCACCGAAGAACAACATGTTGTAAAACAGTCCGCCGGCCAGTTCGTTGATGAAGAATGAAATCCCCAGCGAACCGTTGTTGAAAAACGCGAGCCCTGCGATATACGACTGCATCAGGCCGGCGAAGGTCTGAGGATACATGGGACTGGAAAGCCATGCGGCAAAATTGGTCAGAAAAAAGAACAGGACGGAGGCGGCAACAGAAGCTCCGAAAATGCTGGTAAAACGAATGTTTTTCCGGACCAGGGAGCCGATCAGCACAGTCAACCCAAAGGCCAGGTAAACCGCCCACATGTCCTTGTGCAGGCCTAGAACCAAATCACTCAGGAACATGGCCCCGAAGGGAATGATGAATGCCAGGTGTTTCCGGCCCAGGTAGGCGCCGCCGAACAAAGCCATGGCCGCTACCGGTGTGAAGTTGGGCCAGTGGGGAATGAAACGGAACAACGCACCTGCGGCGATGACTGAGATGACAAAAAATAAATTTGCCCTGGTGTACCTGATATTCGTCATGATCTTTCTGTATTGAAGGTTACAAATATATAAAGGTTTTAGAACCTGCCCGGAGGGTTTTCAGATTTTAATTAACACGCTTTTATTAATTTTGTTCGGCGTCTAATCCGGGAAAACTTATGAAAACCGCTCATTTGTTGTTTTTGATCGCGTTCACCAGCTTAACATCAGGATGTACGATGAAAGAAAAAGTTGATCTGATCCTGTTCAACGGGATAGTATACGCTGCCGATTCCAGTTTCAGCATCAGGGAAGCCTTCGCGGTCAGCGACGGGATCATCCGGGAAACGGGAACCAGCGAACAGATACTTGAAAAATATGAATCCCCCCTGATGATCGATGCCGGGGGCAAGCCGGTTTACCCGGGATTCATCGACGGGCATTGCCATTTCTATGGATTTGCCCTCAGCCAGCACCAGCAGGTTAACCTGAAAGGCACGGCTTCGTTTGATGAGGTGCTCCAGTTGCTGCGCAATTACCATGAAACGCATCCCTACGTCTGGATCCTGGGCAGGGGATGGGATCAGAACGACTGGGAGGTGAAGGAGTTTCCGGATAAAACGAAGCTGGACGAATTTTTTCCGGAAAATCCGGTTGTACTCACCCGTATTGACGGGCACGCGGTCCTGGCCAACAGCGAAGCGCTGCGCAGGGCTGGAATAACCGCCGACACCAAAATAGAAGGCGGGCAGGTTCTGGTGAAGGACGGAGCGCCTACCGGCATGCTGATCGATATGGCAGTGGAACGGCTTCAGGCGATCATTCCCGTCCCGGACCAGAAACTGAAGGAAGATGCACTGGCCGGGGCGCAATCGGCCTGCTTTGCCGTCGGCCTGACCTCGGTGGTGGATGCCGGGCTGGATTACGAAACCGTCATGCTGATCGATTCCCTGCACCAGGCCGGAAAGCTCCTGATGCGTGTAAACGCCATGCTCAGCCCCACTGCAAAAAACATGCAGGAGTTCGTGGCCCGGGGACCGTTCCAGAAAGAGCGGCTGACGGTGAATTCTATCAAGCTTTATGCCGACGGAGCTTTGGGTTCCCGGGGCGCCTGGCTGCTGGAACCCTACACGGATGACCCGAAGAATTTTGGCCTGCAGATGTCGGACGAAGCGTATTTTCGCGAGGTGCTGGCCCGGGCTTATGCGCAGGATTTCCAGGTGAACACCCACTGCATCGGCGATGCGGCCAACCGGCTTATGCTGAACCTGTATGCCGAAGTATTACAGGGCCCCAACGACCGCCGCTGGCGGATCGAGCATGCCCAGGTGGTCCACCCGGATGATTTCGTGCTTTTTAGCCGATATAACGTAATCCCTTCCATCCAGTCCACCCATTGCACCAGCGATATGTACTGGGCCGGAGAACGGCTGGGACCGGAACGAATGGCCGGCGCCTACGCTTATAAAAAGCTGCTCGATCAAAACGGGTGGCTGGTGAATGGCACGGATTTCCCCATCGAAGAGATCAACCCGCTGTACACTTTTTACGCCGCGGTCAGCCGGCAGGACCGGCACGGCTACCCTGAAGGCGGTTTTCAGCCGGCGGATGCCCTGAGCCGCGAAGAAGCCCTGAGATCGGTCACGATCTGGGCGGCCAAAGGCAGCTTTGAAGAGGCAAAAAAAGGCAGCTTAGAGGCAGGTAAACTGGCCGATTTCGTGATCCTTGACAAAGACATCATGAAGGTTCCCGCCCCCGAGATCCTGCAAACCCACGTGCTGAAAACTTACGTCGACGGTGAACTGGTATTTGAATCGGAATAGACCGCTTCCAGGCCAAACAGACCGATCATCTCTTCAAACAGGCTCCACTTGTCCGGGCCGTATTTGCTGATACTCTTCTTTACTTTATCCAAAGGTTTAGGTATGATAAGATATCTGGCTGATTTTGAATAGAATTTATCAGCGTAACAGATGATCTTCTCTTCGATGGTTTCGGGCATCATTTCCCGTTTCGGTAAGGGGAGTTGGTTGTTGACGATATCTGAAAGCGTGATGCCAACGCCGATATGCCGTTCACACACGGGCGCGATTTCCGGCAGCCCCTCTTTCTCAAGCAATTCTCTTCCTTTGTACCCATGCGCCAGGTAGGGCAGGTCGCCGAAGCAGCCGATATCCGGCGCATCGGTCATAAAAATACCGATGTCATGCAGCATGGCCGAGGCCTCCAGGATTTCAAGATCTGCCTGAAGCTGGGGATGCATGTGGGCGATTTTAACAGCCAGATCGGCAACCGCCCGGCAGTGCGGGATGTAGATCCGGTGCCTGAGCGATCCGGGCGGGTAATATTTGTTGATGATGTCGAGGTAGTTTTTCATGAGCGGTTCGAGTTGTTACGTATCCAGCGCAGGATATGCGCCCAGACTTCCGTTTTGTTTCGTTCATTGAGCATTTCGTGCCTTCCCCCCTCGAAAAGGCGCATTTCGGTTTTGTCCAGCCCGCAACGCTGGTATTTCAGGTGCAGATTCCGCGTATCGGCTCCGAAGCGGATGGCAGGATCGAGTTCCCCACTGAGCAGCAGGACGGGAAGCTCGCGGGGTAAGCTTTGGATATTCCGGCAGGACCAGCTGCGGCGCAAGGCCCGGAACATGCCCTGGTAGAACCCGAGGGTACAGGCATATCCGCACCACGGGTCAGCCAGGTAGGCGTCCACAACAGCAGGGTCAGTCGACAGCCAGTCGAAGTCGGTCCGGGCGGGCTTAAAATGCCGGGAATACTGTCCATATCCCAACCGGACCATCAGCGCAGAGCGGTGACGATTTCCCCGGAAGAATTTTTGCAATGCGATGAGGCCCATGCCGGCGCACAAAAGCGGAGAAGGCTGTTGCATGGCCCCAGAAAGGACTAAGCCTGCAATGGGGTAGTCTGCGACGTGCTGCTGGGCAAAGTCGCGGGCGACGACCGAACCGAAGCTGTGTCCCAGGAGGAACACCGGCAAGCCGGGATGCGCCGCCCGGATCTGATCCTGCACACTCCGGACCGACTTCAGGATAAGATCCCATCCGGCATCGCCGTCAATGTGCCCCAGGTCTTCGGGCGATGCCGCCGCCGCACCATGGCCCGGAAGATCTGCGGAATACACCGCGATGCCTTGCCCGGACAACCATACCGCAAACTCCCGGTACCGCGCGGAATGCTCCATCATGCCGTGAATGATGTGGAGTATTGCCGTGGGCTGCTCAGGAATGTAATGCCAGGTGTGTGGATGAGCGCCGATCAACTTTTTCCCGAATTTCTCAGTAAGTAAAAGTAAAGAAAACAAAAAAACAGCCATGCAGATTATGGCTGTTCCGTATGCGTGTAAAGAAAAAAATGTGAACCCGAAGGGAGTCGAACCCCTAACCTTCTGATCCGTAGTCAGATGCTCTATCCAGTTAAGCTACGGGTCCATCAAAAAGCGATGCAAAAATACAAAATATTTCCGGATTGACAATGTTTAGCGACCGCCTGTGACATAAATTCTAAATTTGCAGGGACAACATTTTTTCATGAAACATCGATCAGGATGGATATTAATGCTTTAGCGCAGCGTTTTCTCCTGGCCTGTGGCCCGTCAGGGGAGGACCTTCATCTGTATTTCGCACCGGGTCGCGTAAACCTCATCGGGGAGCATACCGACTACAATCATGGCTTTGTATTGCCATGCGCCCTGAGTTTCGGCACGTACCTCTGCATCCGCAAAACCGCTGAACCGGTCATCCGCTTCCGCAGTGAGAATTTCAATTTTACCGCGGAGATACCCATTGACCAGGAATATAAGCCGCTGGGCGGTGAATGGATCAATTACCCGCTTGGGGTGATCCGGATGTTCCAGTTGCGCGGGTTGCGAAGCGGTGGGCTGGAACTGTTGTTCTCCGGTGACATCCCTCCGGCCGCAGGGCTCTCTTCGTCAGCCTCCATCGAAATGGTTACGGCCTTTGCGCTCAATGATCTGCATGGCTGGGGACTGGATATCATGGACCTGGTGCACCTCTCGCGTCAGGCGGAAAACGAATTCGTCGGGGTGAACTGTGGTATCATGGACCAGTTTGCCGTAGGCAGGGGCCGGAAGGACCATGCCATCTTCCTCAATTGCGGTACCCTGGCCCATTACCCGGTGCCGCTGGATCTGCCCGGATACCGCCTGGTCATCACCAATACCAACAAGAAAAGGGGGCTGGCCGGCTCCAAATACAATGAACGCGTTGCGGAGTGCCGGAAAGCCGTTACTTATCTCTCTGATAAATTCACCATCGAGGCTTTGGGGGAAGTCGGATTTGCCCAGTTCATGGAGCACCAGGACCTGATCAGCGATCCGGTGGTGCTCCGGCGTGCCCGCCATGTCATCGCAGAAAACCAGCGCGTGCTCGAATCGGTCAAGGCGCTCATGAACCATGACCCGGAATACTTCGGAAAGCTAATGGTACAGTCTCATAAATCGCTGCGGGATGACTATGAAGTGACCGGTTTTGAATTGGACACCCTGGTGGAGATCATGCTCCGGCAGGAGGGAGTGCTGGGCGCGCGCATGACCGGTGCGGGATTTGGCGGTTGTACCGTGGCCTTCGTGAAAGAGGAAAAACTCAATTCGTTCATGGACGAGGTTGCCCGGGAGTATTTGCTGAAAACAAGCCTGGCAGCCGATTTCTACCTGCCCGAAATCGGGGATGGGGTAAAAGAGATCGCGCTTACCTGAAAATCGCCGTTCCGATCCGCACGAGCGTGCTGCCTTCCTCAATGGCGATCCGGTAATCGCCCGTCATGCCCATGCTGATCTCCCGGAAATGATCGTCATTTGCGAAATATTTCTTCTTCAGATTGTCAAAGATGCCTCTCAGCATCCGGAATTCTTTACGGATGAGCGTTTCATCATCTGTAAACGTAGCCATGCCCATGACGCCGGCAATCTGAACATGCTGCATTACCCGGTAAGAAGGTGATCCTAATATTTCATCCGCTTCAGCCTCATCCAGTCCATACTTGGTCTCTTCCGTGGCGATATGGAACTGCAGCAGGCAGGGGACGATACGGCCGTTTTTCCCGGCCTCCTTATTGATTTCCGCCAGCAGCTTCAACGAATCCACAGAGTGGATCATGCCGACGAACGGTGCGATGTATTTCACCTTGTTGGTCTGAAGATGGCCGATAAAGTGCCATTCGATACCGGTGGGCAGCAATGGCTGTTTGGCGATGAGCTCCTGGGCTTTGTTCTCTCCAAAGGCGACCTGGCCGGCATGGAACGCCTGCATGATGGTTTCTGGGCCGACCGTTTTGGATACGGCCACCAGCCTGACGCCTTCCGGGATGGTTGCCCTGACTTCTTTAAGGTGGATCATGTGTTTTAAAAAGATAAAGATAAAACCGAATGGGTTATGAATGGCGTAATGGGGGAAAAAAGTCCCGATGAAGCCGCCTGCATCATCCGGAGGCTATGCTCATTTATTCCTATTTTTACACTCGGTTTAAGCTATGAAAAAGTTGATCGCTTCGGCTGTCCTCCAGTATCTGTTCCTGATGATTTTCTTTTTGATCCTCAGGGCGCTGTTCCTGTTGTACCACGTCCGCCTGATCTCGGCCGAACACATTACCTTATGTGAAACATTGATGTCATTCTGGCATGCCCTGCGGCTCGATACGGCGACGGCCGCGTATCTTCTAATTTTCCCGGTATTCATCCTGTTCCTGCAGGGATTATTCGGCCTCAAATTCCTGAACAGGGTGAACCGGGTGTACATTTTTCTGGTCATCCTGCTCTGGTCGTTGATTACAGTGGGGGAACTGGGTGTTTTTTCAGAATGGAAATTCAAGCTAAACTCCTCCATTTTCCTGCATCTGCAGCGCCCCGCGGAAGTTTATTATTCTATTTCCGCCGGGAAGTTTTTTGGCTTGCTGGCGCTCTTCATCCTGCTGACTGCAATTTCTTACTTTCTGTATTGGAAGGTGTTTTTTGTAAGGATTGTTAACCGGGTGCGGCGATGGTATTTACCGGTCCTTTTCTTTCTGGTGATGCTGCCTTTGCTTTTTGTGACCCTTCGCGGGGGATTCAACCGCATTCCCATTTCCCAGAGCGCCGCGCATTATTCTCAGCACAGCATCCTGAACTGGGCCGCGGTCAACTCAGGATACCAGCTGGCGGTCAATATCATGGAAACCAGCCGGTATGAAAAATATAACGCGTACGCTTTTTATGAGGAAGAAGAAGCACGGGAAGTAACGGAACGCATCCTGCTCGTCGAAAAAGACACCACGGTCAGCATCATCAACACGTCCCGGCCTAACGTGGTGATGATCGTCCTCGAGAGCTGGACGGCCGACCTGATCGAGTCGCTGGGCGCAGAGCCGGGCATTACTCCCAGGTTCCGTGAGCTTGAGAAAGAGGGTTTATTGTTCACCCGGTTCTATTGCACCGGGAACCGCTCGCACGAAGCCATTGCCAGCCTGCTGGGAGGCCATCCGGCCCTGCCATACACAACATTCACAGCCAATCCGCAGAAGTTCAACAGGATGCCCAGCATGATCCGGGTCCTCAATGAGGCCGGTTATCACACGTCGTTTTATTACGGCGGGGTACTGGACTATGGCAACCTGCGCGCGTATGCGCTGTTCAACCAGTTCGATGAAATCATCGAGGAGAAAGACATTGACCCGGCCGTGCCCCGGGGCAGGCTGGGGGTGCACGACGAATTTCTCTTCCAGGTTCACCTTGATGATCTGGCAAAGAGCGATCAGCCCTTTTTCAGCCTCATATTTACCTCAAGTTCCCATTCACCCTATGATTTTCCCATGGAACCCGTGATTTCATGGGGCGGCACGGAGAATCCTTTTCTGAATTCAGCCTATTACACCGACCAATGCCTGGGTGAGTATATGAGCGCAGCGAAAAAAACAGATTGGTACGACAACACGCTGTTCATCCTGGTGGCGGACCATGGCCATAATTCTTACAGAAACTGGCGGTATGAAAGTTATGAATTCCATCACATCCCGTTATTGTTTTATGGTAAAGCACTCCGGGAGGAATGGCGCGGGGTGAAATCCGGCAGGATATCGGACAACAGCAGCGTCACCAAAACCCTGTTGAAGCAGCTGGGCCTGCCTGCCGGGGATTTTCGCTGGAGCAGCGACCTGTTCAATCCGTACGCCCCGGAGTATGCTTATATGGTCCTGAATAACGGCTATGCCTGGAAAACACGGGAAGGAGAGATAGTATATTCTTTTCTATGGAGTCATTTTTATAAAAGAGAATTCCCGGAAGGGACCACCCAGGCGCAGGAAGAGACGTTCATCAGGGAAGGCAAATCCTTTGTCCAGGAACTGTTCCGGGAATTTCTCGCGATGTAGACTGGGATTTATTTCGCGCGATAGAAGCAACGTTGCGGCGAATCCACCAGGTTTTCCTTCACCAGGCTTTTGATGGCTTTATCGACCGCTCCTTTGTCCTGTCCGGTTTTCTCGGCAACCTCGCCCGCTTTCATGGGGGTTTTGGCGTCTTTAAGCGCTTTGAGCACGATTTCTTTGATTTCCATGTTCTGAACAGTGTTAAGTGTGATTAATCGAGTAAATGGACCACCAGTCCGCTTCTCAGCTTGGGTTCGAACCAGGTGGTCTTCGGGGGCATGATGTTCCCCGTGTCAGCAATGTCAATGAGCTGTTTCATGGATACGGGGTATAGGGCGAACGCGACCGCCATTTCCCCGGAATCGACCCGTTTCTTCAACTCACCCAGTCCGCGGATACCGCCGACGAAATCGATCCGTTTATCCCGCCTCAGGTCCTTGATCCCTAATATCCGGTCGAGAACCAGGTTGGACAGGATGGTCACATCCAGCACGCCAATCGGATCATTGTCATCATATGTTCCTGATTTTGAGGTCATGGAATACCATTTTCCGCCCAGGTACATGCTGAATTGATGCAGCTTTGCCGGCTTGTAGATTTCTGTTCCTTTTTCCTCAACGATGAAGTGCTCATTCAGCGCCTCGAGGAAACCGGCCGGCTGCAGTCCATTCAGGTCCTTCACTACCCGGTTGTAATCGATGATGCTGAGCTGGTTGTCCGGAAAGTGGACCGCCAGAAAGTAGTTGTATTCTTCGGCTCCGGTATGGTTGGGGTTGGCCGTTTTTTTCTCGAGGCCGACTCCTGCCGCAGCAGCCGTCCGGTGGTGACCGTCGGCTACATAGATGTAAGGAATTTCTGAGAAAAGCCGGATCAGTTCGCCGATCACCTCACGGTCGCGGACGACCCAGAAGTGGTGGCCGATCCCGTCAACCGCCGTGAAATCGTATTCCGGTTCCTGCCCGGTGACGATGGAGGCGACGATCTCATCCACCCGGGTGTGGGCGGGATAGCTGAAGAACACGGGTTCCATGTTGGCGTTGGTCACGCGGACATGCTTTTTCCGGTCCTCTTCCTTATCCGGGCGCGTCAGTTCATGCTTGAGGATCACGCCATTGAGATAGTCCCCGACAAAAGCGCAGGCGACAAGCCCATATTGGGTCTTGCCGTTCATGGTCTGCGCATAGATGTACAGATATTCTTCCGGATCCTGTTTCAGCCAGCCCTGTGCGCGGAACCTGCCAAAATTCTCCACCGCTTTGTCGTAGACGGGCTGGGAATAAAGATCGGTTCCTTCCGGGAGGTCCACTTCAGGTTTGATGATATGCAGAAGGGAGTGCGCGTTGCCTTCCACTTCGGTTCTTGCTTCTTTGGAGTCCAGCACGTCATAGGGCCTTGACGCCAATTCTTTCACTATTTCCCGGGGTGGCCGAAGCCCCCGGAAAGCTTTAATTACTGCCATAAGTGTCTATTTAGTTAGTGCATCAATAGTTATTTGTGTCCAGAGGATGAGGGAGATCAAGATCCTCATCACTGTCTTCACCTTCGTGGCCACCCGCCGGCCCCCGCTGCAGCGAAGAGATCAGCGCGCCGATCATTTTGGTCAGCTCCATGAGATAATTCCTGGATTCATTGTCCTGACGCTCATTGAGGTAGCCGTATTTTCGCATGGCGGTGGTGAGCACCAGGGATTCTCTGACCGAACTTTTGGCCATCTTTAAATAATAAATGAACTGACTTTTATTCCGGGCGGAGCCTTCGGCAATATGCAGCGCGATGGCTCTTGCCGCCTCGTTGAACCTGATCCCGATGTTGTCTTTGCAGGCATCCGGGATAGCCGCCGAGGCTTTGTGGACCCAAAAGGCATATTCCAGCGCCTTGTGATAGATCCTTAAATCCTCAAACCGGAAAAACGTGACATTTCTGTCGGAAGATGGAGATTCCATAAGAGTTAGATTAATTGGTTTACTTCCTGGTTATTTTTGAGCCGGGAGCTGTTTCTTCATCCATCCAGTGCATCGAAACAGCTCCCGGTATATATCAGTTAATTGACTTTGAAGCGGGTATCGCCCTTTTCAAAGAAATCAACGATCTGCCTGGCCGCGGCAAGGCCCGCGTTAACGTTAGCTTCTGAGGTTTGCGCTCCCATCTTCTTGGGGGTGACGAAAAACCTTCCGGCGAACTTTTCCTTCAGGGCCTCCAGGCATTCGGGAGCGACATCGGATACATAGCGGAAATCTTCACGCTCGGCAAAGATTTTCTGTAAAGATTCCTCGCATATGACTTCCTTGCGCGCCGTATTGATCAGCATGGCGCCTTTGGGCATTTTGGAAAGCAGATCGTAATTGATTGATTTTTTCGTTTTTTCGTTGGCCGGGATGTGGAGGGACACGAACTGGCATTTTGAGTAAAGTTCATTAAGGTCTGCCGCCACTTTCACGCCTTCCTTGCTGATCTCCGCGGCATCGACGAAGGGATCGAATGCCATCACTTCCATTCCGAAGCCTTTAGCGATGCGCGCGACATTCCTGCCGACATTGCCAAAAGCATGCAGACCCAGCGTCTTGCCCAGAAGTTCCGTTCCGGATGAGCCGTTGAAATGGTTTCTGATCTGGTAGATCATCATACCGAAGACCAGTTCGGCCACGGCATTGCTGTTCTGTCCGGGGGTGTTCATTGCCACGACCCCGGCGGCGGTGGCGGCCGGCAGGTCGATATTGTCGTAGCCGGCGCCGGCGCGCACGGCGATCTTCAGCTTCCTGCCCGCCCTGATCACCTCCGGGGTGATCAGGTCACTGCGGAAGATCAGGGCGTCAGCCTCTTCCACCGCCTTGATCAGGTCGTTCGGATCGGTATATTTCTCCAGAAGGATCAGTTCATAACCCGCATCTTCCACGATCTTTCGGATCCCTTTAACCGCAATGGCGGCGAAGGGTTTTTCGGTTGCGACCAGTACTTTTTTCATATCCATCGGGTTTTTGTTGATTATCCGTTCTGCCGCCCGAATTCCTGCATGGTTTCGATCAGGGCGTCGACACTTTCCATCGGAAGGGCGTTATACAGGGAAGCCCTGAATCCTCCGACCGAACGGTGCCCCTTGATGCCCACCATGCCGCGTCCGCTGGCGAATTCCTGGAAATTGGGCTCCAGATGTTTGTACTCATCGTTCATCACGAAACACACATTCATCCGGGACCGGTCGGCCGGGTTGGGAATGGTCGGCCGGAACAGGGGATTGCGGTCGATCTCCGCGTAAAGTTTATTCGATTTTTCAATGTTTTTCTTCTGCATCGCTTCCACGCCGCCCAGTTCCTTGAGCCATTTCAAGGTCTGCAGGCAGGCGAAGATCGGCACCACCGGCGGGGTGTTGAACATGCTGCCCTTGTCGATGTGCGTCTTGTAGTTGAGCATCGTCGGGATCTTGCGCGACACCTTGCCCACAGCGTCATCCTTTACGATCACGAAGGTCACGCCGGCAGGGCCGAGGTTTTTCTGTGCGCCACCGTATATCAGGGCGTATTTGGAAACGTCGATGGGCCGGCTCAGGATATCGGACGACATGTCCGCCACCAGCGGAACGCCGAGGTCAAAGTCTTCAAAAAGTTCGGTTCCGTATATGGTGTTGTTTGTGGTGACGTGGAAATAGTCTGCATCACCGGGCACCTCAAAGCCGCGGGGAATATAATTGAACAGTTTGTCTTCAGATGAAGCGACGGTGACCACTTCGCCGAATAGCCTGGCTTCCTTGATGGCCTTGGTGGCCCACTCGCCCGTGTTGAGATAAGCCGCTTTCTTTTCCAGCATGTTATAGGGCACCATGGCAAACTGAAGACTGGCGCCACCGCCCAGAAAGACCACAGAATATCCCTCCGGGATCTTCAGCAATTCCTTGAAGAGGGCGACCGCCTCATCAATGACTGCCTGGAAATCCTTGCTGCGGTGAGAGACCTCCATAAGCGACAAACCAATGCCATTCAGGTTTCTGATGGCTTCCGCAGTTTTCTCAACAGTGAAATCCGGTAGAATGGAAGGACCGGCGAAGAAATTGTGTTTTTTCATAAAGGATACAGTTTTGAGTGTCCGTTCAGTTATTGTTTTTTATTTAACAAAGATTATGAAGCAAAGATATAAATATTACCGATGGAATTCCCGTCCGCACGGCAATTAAAAAGGCTAATTTTGACGCGTTCAAATTAAGGAAATCGACCATGACTAAGCTGGATGTAATCCATACCCTGGCCGGGCTCGGAAGGGCGTTTGACCGGGCCGTCACCCGTTCTTCCGGCGCTAATTCGGAAAAGGATCAGGATATGCAGGGCCTCGCCGCATTAATTAATGATTGCCAGCAATTTAACCCATGGTTCGTCCCTGAGTTCGTTTCGCTGGCCTTTCGCGCCTGGTCTGCTGCACTGGCCGAAGACAAGGTGGCCCAGTGGGTTTCCTCATTCGCGTTTGACCCGGAGGGCGGGCGGTTCCGCACCAAAACGGTCGGTCTGATCATGGCCGGAAACATCCCCATGGCGGGACTGCACGACCTGCTCTGCGTGCTGGCCTCAGGCCACCGTGCGCTGGTGAAAATGTCGTCAGACGACGACCGTCTGATCCCGGCAGTGGTCCATACCCTTACCGGGATCAACCCGGAATGGGGGAGCAGGGTTATCTTCGCCGATGGGCCGATGAAAGCGTTCGATGCCATTATTGCCACCGGCAGCAACAATTCTTCCCGGTACTTCGAGTATTATTTCAGCAGATATCCGCACATAATCCGGAAAAACAGGAACGGGGCAGCTGTTTTGTCCGGGAAGGAATCTGCAATGCAACTGGAAGGGCTGGCGGATGACATTTTCAGCTACTTCGGCCTCGGATGCCGCAATGTCTCCCTGCTTTACGTTCCCATGGGATATGAGATCGGTTCGCTTTTTCCAGGATTTGAGAAATACCGCCACCTTGCTGATCACCACAAATACCGGAACAACTATGATTATCAGAAATCCATCGCAATCATCAACAATGTGGATCACCTGGATAACGGTTTTCTGATCATGACCCCTGCGCCGCAGTTGATCTCACCACTGGCGGTGCTCCATTACCGGTTTTATTCGACATCAGCGGAAGTTCGCCGGGAAATCGATGAAAAAAAGGATGAGATCCAGTGTGTCGTGGCCGGACCCGAAGACTTCCCGGAGACAGTGCCATTTGGGTACGGCCAGTTCCCGGAGCTGTGGGCATATGCCGATGGGGTCAATACCATGAATTTCCTGGCAGATTTGGGTGAAAAAGAATAATTTTTGAATGGAGTTTTGTTAATCCGATAATTTCAGTACCTTTGCAGCCCGAAATCGAAAATGCATTAAAGTCATGAAAAAAGATATTCATCCTAAAGACTACCGGTTTGTGGTGTTTAAAGACATGTCGAACGGATATACGTTTCTTACCAAGTCCACCGCAAAATCGAAAGAAACCATCACCTTTGAAGACGGAAAAGAATATCCGCTGATCAAGCTTGAAATTTCGAATACCTCTCATCCGTATTTTACTGGTAAGATGAAACTCGTGGACACCGCGGGTAGGGTTGATAAATTCAAAAGCAGGTACAAACAGCATTTCGAAAAGAAGGAGAAAGCCACTGAATAGGGTTTCCTGCTCAAAATATGACAGCCCTTTGCCCCAGCAAAGGGCTTTTTTTGTACTTTTACAGAAACGAACACCAGATGAATTACATTTTATTTGACGGATTTCGCAGAGCCAACCTGCTCCCGTTTACATTTCTGAGGCCCGTTGCGGATATCCGGTTCGGCGTTCTGACCATTCGTGAAAAATGGGAAACCTTCCTTGGCCAAAAAACATCAACGCTGACGGAGCATTATCTCAGGTCAAAATACCCGATCAAAGAAGCCGACGATAACCTGATGATCAACGGGTCCGTCTGCCCCAATGCCGGACTGATCCAGGAAATCCATGCGCTTGATTTCGGGCAGGTGCTCTATAAGGGAGAAGTCATCATTGCCCTCCGGGTGAAAGCAATCGACCTGGATAAACTGGAAGATGAAAAAGCGGATGACGGCAACCTGAAAGAGTTTCACGGGAATTTCCTTAAACTGACCAACACCTGGGACATTTTCTCATTAAACGGACAGGCACTGGAAGACGACTTTGCGCTGTTAACCAAAGGCCGGAAATCCGCGCCGGTCAGTAAGACCAACCGGGTGATCGGCGACCGGATCTTCCTGGAAGAAGGTGCAAAAGTAGAATGCAGCATTCTGAATGCCTCCACCGGACCGATTTACATCGGCCGCGATGCGGAGATCATGGAGGGATGCATGGTCCGTGGCCCTTTCTCCCTGGGCGATCACGCCACGCTCAAGATGGGCGCCAAGATTTACGGCCCGACAACCATCGGCCCGCACTGCAAGGTCGGCGGAGAAGTCAACAACTCGGTTATTTTCGGTTATTCCAACAAAGCGCACGACGGGTTCATGGGCAATTCCGTTATTGCGGAATGGTGTAACATCGGCGCCGACAGCAATACCAGCAACCTGAAAAATAATTACGACAATGTAAAGCTGTGGAATTATGCCGACCAGACGTTTGTCGAAACCGGACTGCAGTTCTGCGGCCTGATTATGGGCGACCATTCCAAATGCGGGATCAACACGATGTTCAACACGGGAACGGTGGTGGGCGTCAGTGCCAATATATATGGCTCGGGTTACCACCGGAATTTTATCCCGGGATTTGTCTGGGGCGGTGTTAGCGGATATCGCCAGTATCATATCGACCAGGCGGTGAAAACGGCGAAGAGTGTGTTCCGGCGCAGGGGCATGGAATTTGACGCCGTCGAGGAACAAATCTTCAGGGATGTTTACCAGCTTCATTGACGAAACCTGACAATTGCGGCACATCTTTCCTGTTTTCGCTTTTTGGCATGCAAGTTGCCTGAAAGTATATTCTGACAATTTGACTGATTATGACTGACGACCTGTTCAATATAAACGGCCTTTCGGAACCGCTGGACAACGATACGGAATTCATTCCCCTGCTTTCTTCGGAAGAAGAAGAGATCATGCAGGCGGAACAGCTTCCCGAAAGCCTTCCCATTCTTCCGCTCAGAAATACCGTCCTGTTTCCGGGCGTGGTAATACCGATCACCGTCGGACGCGACAAATCGATCCGGCTGATCCGGGAATCGTATCGAAATGAACGCACCATCGGTGTGGTCGCTCAGAAAGACGCCTCCATTGAAGACCCGGAAGAGAAAGACCTGTTCCGCGTGGGCACCGTCGCCCAGATCATTAAAACGCTGCAAATGCCCGACGGGAACACCACCGTGATCATCCAGGGCAAGAAACGTTTTGAAATCGGGCAGTTTATCCAGTCGGAGCCCTATTTCAAAGCGCGCATCAGCGACCTTGCGGATTTCGACAAAAACCTGGAGCGGGATGAGCATTTCCTCGCACTGATCTCCTCCCTGAAAGACCTGGCGATCCAGATCATCAAACTTTCCCCGAACATTCCCTCGGAAGCCGCCTTCGCCATTAAGAATATTGAAAGCCCTTTCTTTCTCGTAAATTTTGTGTCTTCCAATTTAAATATTGAGCTTCCCGAAAAGCAAAAGCTGCTGGAAACGCCCGACCTGACCAAACGGGCTAACGATGTGCTGACCGCCCTGGCCAAGGAATTGCAGATGCTGGAGCTGAAAAACCAGATCCAGGATAAGGTAAAGTCTGATCTCGACAAGCAGCAACGTGATTACCTGCTGAGTCAGCAACTTAAGACGATCCAGGAAGAACTGGGCGGAAGCCCTAATGAACAGGAGATCCATGCCCTGAAAGAGAAGGCCGCTGCAAAGAAATGGATAGCCAGGGTAGGAGAGATCTTCGAAAAAGAGTTGAAAAAACTGCAGCGCATGAATCCCCAGGCTGCAGAGTACTCTGTCCAGATGAATTACCTGGAGACCATGGTAGAACTTCCCTGGAATGAATTCACCCCGGACCGTTTTGACCTGAAGTACGCCCAGCAGGTGCTGGATGAAGACCATTACGGGCTCGAAAAGATCAAGGAACGGATCATTGAGCACCTGGCAGTGCTGAAGCTCAAGAACGACATGAAATCGCCCATTCTCTGCTTTGTGGGGCCTCCCGGAGTAGGGAAGACCTCCCTGGGCAAATCCATTGCACGGGCCCTGGGAAGAAACTACATCCGGATTTCCCTGGGTGGCCTTCGTGATGAGGCTGAATTGCGCGGGCACCGCAAAACCTATATCGGGGCCATGCCGGGGCGGATCATCCAGAGCCTGAAAAAAGCGGGCTCCGCTAACCCGGTGTTCGTTCTTGATGAAGTCGATAAGGTCAGTGGCAACAATGTGCAGGGCGATCCGCAGGCCGCTTTGCTGGAAATCCTGGACCCGGAGCAGAATATCGAATTCTACGATAACTATCTGGAAATCAACTTCGATCTATCGAGGGTGATGTTTATCGCTACGGCCAACACCCTTTCGACGATACACCCCGCCCTTCGTGACCGCATGGAGATCATCGACCTGAGCGGTTATCTGCTCGAGGAAAAGGTTGAAATAGCCAGGCGGCACCTGGTCCCGAAACAATTGCGGGAACACGGACTTAAAGAAAAGCAGGTCGTGTTCCATAAGAAGGTCCTGGAAAAGATCATCGACGATTACACCCGGGAGTCGGGCGTCAGGTCGCTCGAAAAGGTCATCGCCAAGGTCATCCGCAACCACGCGAAATTCGTGGCTATGGAAGAGCAGTACGATCCCCGGCTCAGCCCGGAAAGCCTGGAGTCGATCCTGGGTGCGCCCAAGTTTCAGCGCGACCGCGACCTGCGGAATGATGTCCCGGGGGTTGTGACCGGCCTGGCCTGGACCGCCGTGGGCGGGGAAATACTCTTTGTGGAAGTGAGCCTCAGCCGTGGCAAAGGCACCCTCACCCTCACGGGCAACCTGGGCGACGTCATGAAGGAGTCGGCCACGATCGCGTATGAATACCTGAAATCGCACGCCCCGGTGCTTGGGCTGGACCCTGATATCTTCCAGAACTGGAATGTACATATTCATGTCCCGGAAGGAGCAACGCCAAAAGACGGGCCATCCGCGGGGATAACCATGCTCACCGCCCTGGCGTCGGCGTTTACACAGCGCCTGGCCCGACCCGGGCTGGCCATGACCGGAGAGATAACGCTAAGAGGCAAAGTCCTTCCCGTAGGCGGCATCAAGGAAAAGATACTGGCTGCGAAAAGAGCCAGGATCAAGGACATCATCCTGTCTGTGGAGAACAGGAAGGATATCGATGAGATCCGCAAGGATTATATCGAGGGATTGAACTTTATCTACGTCGAAAAGATGATGGAGGTAATAAGCCATGCCCTCCTCCACAACAAGGTTAAAAATCCGCTCGACCTCCGGACCAAGGCCGAAACACTGAAATTCTGAACCCGATCAGGGTGATTCCTAAATTAATTATACTTGTGCTGATATTTCATTATGCACAAGGGTTGGATTATAATTGTTTCGTTGATCCTGCTGCTCTCCGGTTGTGAAGGAAAGAGAACGCAGCCGGAGAACATGACCGTTTTTCGTTACAACGAAGCTTCCAACATCACCTCCCTCGATCCGGCCTATGCCAAAGACCTGGCCAATATCTGGCCGTGCCAGCAGTTATTCAATGGCTTGCTCCAGATGGATGAACAGATGAATATCCTGCCCTGCATCGCCAAAAGCTGGGAAAAGGATACCGGGGGAACATGCTATACTTTTCATTTAAGAGATGATGTGTATTTCCATGATCATCAAATGTTTCCGAATGGAAAAGGAAGGAAGGTAAATGCGAATGATTTCGTTTTCAGCTTCAACAGGTTGATGGATCCGGCTCTGGCTTCACCCGGGACCTGGGTCTTTTCCAGGGTAGCCCGGGAGGGAGACAGGTTTGCGTTCGAAGCTCCGGACGACAGCACGTTCGTTATTCGCTTAAACGAGCCTTTCCCCCCGTTTGAAGGTATGCTCACCATGGTATACTGCAGCGTGGTACCGGAAGAGACAAGCGCGCATCCCGGGCTGGATTTCCGGAGAGAGCCCGTCGGGACCGGGCCGTTCCGGCTTGGATACTGGAAAGAGAACATTAAACTGGTGCTGGTTCGGAATGATCATTATTTCGAAACGGACAGCGGACGGAAGTTGCCATATCTGGATGCGGTAGCCGTCAGCTTTCTGGCTGACAAGCAATCGGCTTTCCTTGAATTTGTTAAAGGAAACCTGGATTTCCTGTCCGGCCTTGACCCTTCCTACAAAGACGAACTCATGACCCGTGAAGGGACGCTCCGTTCAAAATACGCGGAACGATTTAACCTGCTCAGCAAACCTTATCTGAACACGGAATACATGTGCTTCCTGGTTGATACCGGGCTGGCCCTGGTAAAAAGCAGCCCGCTGCGTCACCGTGAGGTGCGCCAGGCCATCAATTATGCCATCGACCGGAAGAAAATGATCCGTTACCTCCGAAATAATATCGGCCTGCCCGGAAATATGGGAATCATCCCACCGGGCCTGCCCGCCTTCGACACATCTTCGGCAGCCTATGAATATGACCCTGGCAAAGCCAGGGAGTTGATCCGCCGGGCCGGGTTCAGGGCCCCGGAAGATGTGCCAGCCTTCACCTTGCACACAACCGCCGATTACACGGAGATTTTCAAATTCGTGCAGCACCAGCTGGCGGAGATCGGATTGAGGATGAATATTGAAATCAACCCGGCTGCGACGCTGATGGATTTAAAATCGCATTCGAAGATCAACCTGTTCCGCGCGTCGTGGATAGCGGATTACCCTGACGAGGAAAATTATCTTTCGCTGTTTTACAGCAAGAATTTTGCTCCCGCAGGGCCTAATTATGCCCATTTTTCCGACCCGGTTTATGATTCCCTTTTCGAAGCTTCAAGGAGATCTCCTGATGCCGCGCTACGCAGGCTTCTGTACACGGAAATGGACCGGATCATCACGCGCGAAGCGCCCGTGGCCATCCTTTATTATGACCAGGTGCTCCGGTTCACCGGAAACGATATTTCCGGCCTGGGTATCAATCCCATGAATTCACTTGTTTTGAAAAAGGTGAAAAAGACGAAGGAGGCTGATGAGTGACTCCCGGAACATCCCTGATGTTGCATGAAATTTGACGGATAAACCGGGATAAAGCAGTTAACCGTTCGTTTTTTGTTATTACTTTTACGCTTCCTGTTTTTACCATTTATGAGTTTTTTGGATAACTTCAGAAAGAAAGCCGGATTAATGCTGCTCCGGAAAAGAATGGCTCATACCGTGCGCAGAAGAAAGCTGGTCAGTGTTTATTCCGCCGGCTCTGTCGCAATTCTTTTTGAATTGACGGATGAGACCGTTTACCAAAGTGTTCAGAAGTACTTCCAGGGGCTGCAGGAACGGAAAATCAAGGTGAAGGCCCTGGGGTTCGCAAATAACAAACTGGTATCCAATCAATTTCTTCCTGTGTTGTCTGTTGATTTTCTTAACCGTAAAAACCTTGACTGGTTTGGAATTCCCCGCGCCGCCATGGTCAGGGATTTTATAGATACCGAATTTGACATTTGTATTAACCTGGCGCCGGAATCCCTGTTCCCGCTTCAATACGTCGCGGGGATGTCCAAATCAAAGCTGAAAGCGGGCACCTATAATCAGAACAATCCGGAGGAGCCGGGGAATCTGATGCCTGCCATCTACGACATCCTGATCAAATCAGAACCTCCCCATAACCAGGTGGAATGCCTGAAAAATATCCACGATTACCTGATGATGCTTAATCCCCATGAAAATGCCAGATAAACTGAAAGGGACGGGCGTTGCCATTGTGACCCCATTCCACGATAGCGGAAATATCGACTTCGGATCCTTCGAAAAGATCATCGAACACGTCGTCGGCGATGGAGCCAACTACATCGTTGCGCTGGGAACCACCGGTGAATCCGTCACTTTGTCGCGGGATGAAAAAGTAGCCGTCCTGGATTTTGTGGTGGAGACGGTAAGCGGACGGGTGCCTGTGGTGGCCGGGATCGGGGGCAACAGCACACAGGAGGTCATCAATACGATTAAGGCCACCTCATTCGAAGGGATAGACGCTATTCTTTCGGTCTGTCCCTATTATAACAAACCCCAGCAGAAGGGTATTTACGGACATTTCAAAGCCATTGCGGGGGCCAGTCCTGTCCCGGTCATCCTGTACAATGTACCTGGCCGGACCAGCGCAAACATGTCGGCGGAGACAACCATCAGGCTGGCCCGGGATTTCAGCAACATCATCGGGATCAAGGAGGCTTCCGGCAACCTGGCCCAGATCATGGAGATCCTGCGCGACCGGCCACCGGATTTCCTGGTCATCTCGGGCGACGACGCGCTGACTTTCCCTGTGCTGGCCTTGGGGGCTGATGGCGTGATTTCCGTTGTTGCCAACGCCTTCCCGAAACCGTTCTCCGAAATGGTCAGCCTGGTGATGAAAGGCAAAATCAGTAAAGCCCGAACCATTCATTACGAACTGCTCGGGTTGACCACCGCATTGTTCATGGATGGCAGCCCTTCGGGCATCAAAGCCGCCCTGGAGATCCTGGGCCTGTGTAAAAGCAATGTGCGCCTGCCACTGGTCAAAGTCAACAAAAACGTTCATGCATTGATCGCTGAGCAGGTGGAACATCTTCAGAAAATTCAGACAGAAGTAGCCTGATATATTACTTAAAGCATATGAAACATTTACTCACACGGGCGCTGGTGATTGGTACGCTGATTGCCTGCATGCACAACACCATTGCCCAGCCTGCAGCAAAACAGGCCTCCCCCTATGATATCCTGAAAGACAGGGGGGAGTTGTATTTCCGCTTTCCTCTGACAGACAATTCCCTGGGCAATGAACTGACGCGGCTGATATCCATCGACAAAGCGACCGGTGAAGGGCTCATTTATGCCTACGCCAATGAAAAAGGTTTTGCGAAATTTCTTGATTATGGCATTGATTATGAGATATTGCCGCCACCAGGCATATATAATGGCGATCTGAACATGAAATCGCAGGTCGATATCCGGAATATCGCTGAATGGGACTTTTATCCTACCTATGATGCCTACGTGAGCATGATGTACCAGTTCGCCGCCGACTATCCGGGGATATGCCAGGTGTTTTCGATCGGAACTTCGGTCGGCGGGCGGCAATTGCTGGTGGCAAAGATCTCGGATAATGTAGGCGTCAGCGAAGCCGAGCCGGAATTCTTATACACTTCGTCGATCCACGGGGATGAAACCACGGGCTATGTGCTCATGCTCCGCATGATTGATTACTTATTGTCGAATTATGGCTCAGATCCGGGGATTACGAACCTGGTTAACGGCATCGAGATCTGGATCAACCCGCTGGCCAATCCCGATGGTACTTACTGGGGAGGGAACAGCACGGTGAACAATGCCAAACGTTATAACGCCAATAATGTCGACCTGAACCGGAATTTTCCGGACCCGGCCGACGGACCGCATCCCGACGGGGAGGAGTGGCAGGTGGAAACGCTTGCATTTATGGACTTTGCAGAAAGCCGCCATTTTGTGTCGGGCGCAAATCTGCATGGGGGAACCGAAGTCTGTAATTATCCCTGGGACACCTGGCCAAGGCTGGCCGCCGACGACCTGTGGTGGAAATATGTCTGCCACCAATACGCCGATACCGCCCAGGCTTATAGTCCTTCCGGCTATATGTCGGATTACGATGACGGCATCACCAATGGCTACACCTGGTACCGGATTACCGGAGGAAGGCAGGATTATATGAATTATTTCCACCAGTGCCGGGAATTCACACTGGAAATTTCCAACACCAAACTGCTTCCGCCGGGTGAACTGCCTGCTCTGTGGAACTACAATTACCGTTCCCTGCTCAATTATATGGAGCAATCAATGTACGGCCTGAGGGGCGTAATCAGGGATTCCCTGACCAACTGGCCGCTGGAAACGGAAATTTATGCTGTGCTGCACGAAAAAGACAGTTCCTGGGTCTATTCCGACCTCCCTGGGGGGAATTACCACCGTTTGCTGCCACAGGGTACCTACACGCTCAGATATTCCGCCCCCGGATATGTAACAAAAGTCATGAGCGGTGTCACCATCACTTATGAAGCTGCGACAGAACTGAATGTGTTCCTGGTTCCGGAAGGCGGCGTCGGCGGGATCGATCAGAACGAAGTCAGCATTGCGGCTTCCTTATCGCCCAACCCGGCAAACAGCGGCACGGTTTATCTGCGATCCCGTGATAATATTGACTGGGTGGAGGTATATACGCTCAACGGCACACTGATCAGCAGGGTGGAGCCTATGCCCGAATCCGGCTTTGTTGATGTGAGCGGCCTCAGCAATGGTATGTTCCTGGTAAAATTTGGAACCCAGGCTGGCCCCGGGGTTAAAAAACTTGTGGTGGCCAGATAATCCGGGATAAATCATCCGAATCGCAGCCCTTGAGCCAGGACCACCCTGAAAAACAGTAACAAAAGGACCAGGGTGAATACACCTGGCCAGGAGATACGCAGTCTTTTTTCTTCCTCGTCAAAATACAGCTCGTGATAGGACCGGTAGGTGATCATCACCGGAAGTATGCACAGGATCATGGTCAGGCCGATGAATGTGTCGTAATAGATGAACTTCGGCTGCCTTAAAAGGATCAATATGACGTTTCCCAGGATGTAGGGCAGGAATACCTGGGGGATCATCAGGAAACTGCGGTTCTGGTGATTGACTTCGTTCAGGTAGGCATTCCCTGAAATGAGGAACGACCGGGTAGTCAACAGGCCGGCCAGGACCAGGAAGAAAATGGAAACGACGGAGTACATGAGCCGCCCTGTGTCCATCACATACATCCAACTGATCACATGCCCCACGCCGGTTTCAAACAACGTACCTACCAGCATGGCCCCGAAGAGCATATTCACGGCGTGGAGGAAGCCCCAGAGAAAAAAAAGCTTGAAAATACCCTCAGCTTCCCGGATATTGTGATAGATGATCAGGAAAGAGACTCCAACCACCAGGTTGAACAATGGCCCCGCCGAAAAGATGGTTTTAACGGAATCATGGTACCACTGTGTAGGGCTGATGTTAAAATAAACCTCGTAATAATATACAATGGTCGGATAATCGAAAAAACCGGCTGCGATTACCGTTACGGCCTGGCCGAGCAGAAACAGGAACAGGTAAGATCCCAGGTAGAGCACGGTGGAATTCACCGCGATCATTGCGAATTTTTTCCGTGCGGGCAGGCTCTGCCTGAAGGCACGGAACTTATTGCCGATGTTTCCAGGGGTTACGGTGCGGAACGAAAGGAAGAAATCCCGGATGCGGTTTCGTAAAAAGTACCTGAGCAGCCGCCTGCGCTCCGACCTGAGCCTCCTTTTATCTGCCAGCAAACGCTGGTGTTTGGCTTCAGCCTGGAGCCTGATCTCTTCTGACAACTCCTTTTTCTTAAGTCTGAGCTCCTTGTGCTGCTCCCTTTTCCATTGCTTTTGCTCAGTCCTGAGAAGCCGGGCTTTTTCTCTTGCCAGTTGCTTTTCCGTCTTCGCATGTTCCCGGAAGGATTCTTTGACTTCCCGGCGTTTTTCTTCCTCTTCACGGCGCAACAGGCGCTGTGTTTCCCTTAACGACCTCCGCTTGTGCCGGATGAACCTCAGCCGCCTGTATATCTTGTAAACTGAGGAAAAACCGCGTTTTTTCCGGGCTGGGAGACCATTCATTTTTCTGGTTAAGTACGATTAATCAGGGGAAAACCTCAAACCACCATGGCTTTGATCATACCACCGGAAAATAGACCGGCGTCGAGTTTTTTCTTTAGTTCGGCAAAAGCGTTGATGGTATAATCCACATCTTCCAGCGTATGAACGGCTGTCGGGATCAGGCGGAGCATTATCACATCCTTGGGGACTACCGGGTAAATGACGGGGGAGCAGAAAATACCGTAATGTTCCCGCAGTTCGTAGGTCATGTTTGAGGCTTCGCCCAGGCCTCCTGAGAAATAGACCGGAGTCACCGGCGACTCAGTTTTTCCAATGTTAAAGCCTTTTTCCTTCAGTCCGGATTGAAGCGCGTGTACGATCTGCCAGAGCTTTTCACGGTGTTGCGGTTCATTCCTGAGGATTTCCAGTCGTTTGAGCGCACCGATGGTCATGGCCACCGGAAGTGATTTGGCAAAAACCTGTGACCGTAAATTGTACATGAAAAAGTCGATCACTCTTTTCTCGGATGCGACAAATCCGCCAATGCCGGCGAATGCCTTGGCAAAGGTGCCAAAGTAGATGTCAATCTCATCCTGAACGCCCAGGTGTTCGCCGGTCCCCTGGCCGGTTTTTCCCATGGTTCCGAATCCATGGGCGTCGTCGACCAGCAGGCGGAATTTGTATTTTTTCTTGAGTTCGACAATCTCTCTCAGGTTTCCAAGATCGCCGGCCATGCCATACACACCCTCGGTAATGACCAGGATGCCGCCACCGGTCTCATTGGTGATCTTTTCCGCGTGCTTCAGCTGCTTTTCCAGGTTTTCCATGTTGTTGTGCGGATATACGAACCGCTTCCCGAAATGCAGCAGCATCCCGTCGATGATGCAGGCATGGGCCTCCGAATCATAAACGATAACGTCCTTGCGGTCAACAAGTGACTGGATGATGGATACCATCCCCTGATAGCCGTAATTTAAAAGATATGCGGCTTCTTTATTCATAAACTGCGCGATCTCCCGCTCAAACTGCTCGTGATACACTGTTTGTCCCGACATCATCCGGGCGCCCATCTGGTAGGCCAGACCAAACTTCGCCGCTGCTTCGGCATCCGCTTTCCGGACTTCAGGATGATTGGCCAGACCCAGGTAGTTGTTCAGGCTCCATACCAGCAACTTTTTCCCCCGGTACATCATATGGTCAGAAATCTCTCCCTCCAGTTTGGGAAAGAAATAATACCCATGGCCCTGCTCGTAATATTTTCCCAGGGGACCCATCTTTTCGGTGATCTTGTTGAATATGTCCACTTTCGTGCGTATTTAATGTTAATGTTAATTTAACCCTTTTGAAACGGCAAAAGTATTAATAAATCACTTCGGTTCAAATGAGCGGGAATCATAATAATTGGACTGGCATAACGTTAGGAATAAACTGATTTTTTGTAATTTTGCGCGATGTTTCCTAAAAAGTACTATATCCTCTTCTTACTGCTGCTTTTAATCGTGGCAGGATGCGGGAAGCACCAGAAACTGGTCAAAAGCAGCGACAATGAAGCAAAATATGCCGCTGCGATTGATTATTATGAAAACAAAGACTACTACCGGGCTTTGCAGCTTTTCCAGCAACTGGTGAACTTTTACCAGGGTACGGAAAAGGCAGAAAAGTTACAGTTTTATTATGCTTATTGCTATTACCATCAAAGGGATTATGTCCTGGCCAGTTATTATTTCAAGCGTTTTGCCTCCAATTACCCGAGGAGCACAATGGCCGAAGAGGCCATGTTCATGAACGCTTACTGTTATTTCCTGGATTCGCCTACGGCCAGCCTTGATCAGACCAATACCTTTACAGCCATCAAGGAACTCCAGCTTTTTATCGACCTTTATCCTGAGAGTGCGCGGGTGGAAGAAGCAACCGCCCTGATCGACCAGCTCAGGGACAAGCTGCAGCGCAAAGATTTCGACATCGCTAACCTCTACCTGAAAATGGGGCTGTATGAAGCCGCTATTAAATCCTATGAAAATATTCTGAAAGAATACCCGGATACGGATTATAGGGAAGAGATCCTCTTCGATATTCTTAAATCATACTATTTCTATGCTGGTAAAAGCATCAGTCACAAGCAAATAGAACGCTATCAGTCGGCCCTCGATTCCTTCAACGAATTTGCCTTCAGTTTCCCCGACAGTAAATACCTGAAGGAGGCCAGAAATATGCGCAAGAATGTGTTGCAGGCGCTGGGCGAAGAGGATGCGACGCCATCGAACGAAAATAATAATTAAAAAAAATATGGATTATAAAAAAGTCAAAACTGATTTAGAAGCCGTTACCCGGGATACCCGGAAATTCTCCGAACAAACGGGAAACGTTTATGAATCTGCTGTCATTCTTTCCAAGCGCGCAAACCAGATCGCGCTGGAGCTAAAGGATGAACTCGGTAAAAAAATTGAAGAATTCGCAACGACGAACGATAACCTGGAGGAGGTGTTCGAGAACAAGGAGCAGATTGAGATCGCCCGGTTTTATGAGCGCCTGCCCAAGCCCACGCTGATTGCCGTGCAGGAATACCTCACCGATCAGATCTATTACAGGAACCCGCACAAAGAGATCCGAAAAAAGAAATCCGTTTAGCGCATCTCCATGCTCAGGGGGAAAAAAATCGTCATCGGCATTACGGGCAGCATTGCCGCGTTCAAGATCCCGGCGCTGATCCGGCTTCTGGTCAAGGAAGGCGCAGAAGTGAAGGTGATGATGACTCCCGCCGCAAAAGATTTTGTCACCCCGCTCACCCTCTCCACGCTTTCCGGCCACCCGGTGATCATAGATCCATTTAATCCGGACACCGGGGAATGGAACAGCCATGTTGAACTGGGCCGCTGGGCCGACCTGTACATCCTGGCTCCCGTTTCCGCTAACACACTGGGAAAGATGGCCCATGGCATTGCGGATAATTTTTTCCTCACGGCATACCTTTCGGCCAAATGTCCGGTTTTTTTCGCACCGGCCATGGACCTGGACATGTACCGCCATCCCACGACCAAAAAGAACGTGGAAATCCTGCAATCCTTTGGAAATCAACTGATAGAACCAACCGTCGGGGAACTGGCCAGTGGGCTTTCGGGCGCCGGCCGGATGGAAGAGCCTGAGCAGATCCTGAAGATCGTTTCCGCTTTCTTCGCCCGCTCTTCCGGCGTATTCCAGGGTAAGAAGGTGCTGGTTACCGCCGGCCCGACCCAAGAGGCGATCGACCCGGTGCGTTATATCGGCAATCATTCCTCCGGGCTGATGGGCTTCGCCCTGGCGGAAGCCTTCCGGCGACAAGGGGCTTCGGTCACCCTGATTACCGGACCGGTTTCCCTGGAAGCTGACCCGGGCATTCACCGTGTGAACGTCACCAGCGCAGCGGAAATGTATGCGGCCTGTATGAAGATTAAGGATGAAGCGGACATTATCGTAATGGCCGCCGCAGTAGCAGATTTCACCCCGGCGACACCTTCCGGGCAGAAGATCAAAAAAGGGGCCGGTGGGCACACGCTGATGCTTAAGCCAACCGAAGATATTTTGCTGGAGATGGGCAAAAACAAAATTGCCGGGCAAATAATCGCTGGTTTTGCACTCGAAACCGAAAATGAAGAAGAGAACGCGCGGAAGAAAATGACCGCCAAGAACCTCGACCTGATCGTCATGAATTCACTGAACGATCCCGGCGCAGGGTTTAAACAAGCCACCAACCAGGTTACGGTCTTCGCCCGCAACGGGAAATCGTTTCATCTGCCGCTCAAATCCAAAGAAGAGATTGCCCGTGACATCCTCGGGATCATCGGCACAATAATTTGACCGTCGACCTGTTTTATTTTTTTATACCTTCACCTTATGTTAAAAGGAGCATTTATTACATTCGTCTTGGCCGGTATCATGGTCTTTAGCGCCAGCGGACAGGAATTCTTCTGCAATGTCGAGGTCAACAGCACACAGATACAGACTTCCGACCGCCGCGTTTATGAAACCATGAGAAATACCATCTATGAGTTCATGAACAACCGGAAATGGACCAATTACAACTACAAAAGGGATGAAAAGATTGAATGCTCGATCCTGATCAATGTGTTGAACCGCCCGGCCGGTGATCTGTTTGAATGTGAAATGACGATCGCCCTCCGAAGGCCCGTTTATAATTCGACGTACAATTCTGTTTTGTTTAATTACATCGACCGGGATATAGATTTTGATTACATCGAGAACCAGCCCATCGATTTCAACCTGGGCATGACCAATTCCAATATCGCTTCGATTCTGGCATACTACGCCTACCTCATGCTGGGGCTCGACTTCGATTCTTTTATGGCTGAAGGCGGGAATCCCTACTTTGAGGCGGCGCAAACGATTGTCAATACCTCGCAAAACACCAATTTCAGCGGCTGGAAATCTTCCGAAGACATCCGGAACCGTTACTGGCTGCTTGAAAACATCACCAACCCTTCTTACCAGGGCCTGCGGCAGTTCTACTACGAATACCACCGGACCGGGCTTGACCTGATGTTTGAGGATGCCACCACCGGACGGAAAAACATACTCAATGCCATCAAATACCTGCAGCCGATCAAGAAATCCAGGCCCGGTCTGTTGTTTCTGCAGGTGATCAGCGATTCCAAAAGAGATGAGATCGTGAATATTTTTTCTGAGGGCAGTTCCACCGAAAAAGCCGATGTGGTGAACATCATGAAAGAGGTGGACCCCTCGAACACCATGACCTACCAGGGAATACTGCAGAAATAGCCACTGTCGATGCTGTCGCGCCTGTACATAGAGAATTATGCGCTGATCAACCATCTGGATATCGAATTCAGCAGGGGCTTCTCGGCCATCACCGGGGAAACGGGCGCCGGTAAATCCATCCTGATGGATGCCCTGGAACTGGTCCTCGGTAAAAGGGCGGATGTTCAGGCTCTGCTCGACCCCGACAGAAAGTGCATCGTCGAAGGCACCTTTGAAGTTTCCGCCTATCACCTGGAATCCTTCTTTGTGGAAAACAGTCTGGATTATGAAAACCAGACGATCATCCGGAGGGAAATCAACCCGGCAGGAAAATCGCGGGCCTTTATTAATGACACGCCCGTAAATCTCGCCCTGATCAAGGCATTGGGCGATTTGCTCGTGGACATTCACGCCCAGCATGCCACGACTTCATTGCAGGATCCTGGATTTCAGCTATCGGTAGTGGACACCTATGCAGGCGCCCGGGCTTTGCTGGAGAAATACCGCATCCATTATGCCGAATTAGGGAGAAACCGTGATGCGCTCGCTGCCATCATCGAAACTGAGCGATCGGAAAGATCTGCGGCGGATTACAAACAGTTCCTTCTGAATGAGCTGACGGAAGCCCGGATTGATCCGGAATCTGACCGCCGCCTGGAGGAAGAGCTGCTGCTCCTGACGCACAGCGGCGAAATAAAATCGGCGCTTGTCCGCGCAGCGGGATTGCTGTCGGGGGAGGAAGGAAGCATCACGGCCTTGCTTGCAGAAGCGGAAAGTACGCTGAAGAAGATCTCTGCTTATCATACCGGCATACAGGGGCTTTCTGAACGATTGAAGTCGGACCTGATCGATCTCAGGGATATTTCCGGTGAGCTGACGCACCTGGAAGAGCGCATAGAGTTTAATGAAGAACAGATGGTTTTGGTTCAGCAAAGGCTGGACCTGATCAACCGGCTGCTGCATAAGCACCAGGTTCGTACCGTAGATGATCTGACAGGGATCCGTGACCGGCTGGCCGCGGATGTGGCTTCCTATGCTTCGTTGGATGACCGGATCCGGGAACTGGAAAAGACAATCCAGCATCTTAGCGATGAACTGCTGGAACTGGCCCGGGAACTGACAGTGAAAAGAAAACAGTGTTTCTCCGAACTCGAACGGGAGGTGAGGGCACTGCTGCTTCATATGGGCATGCCCGATGGCCGGTTTGAGATCCGCCACGAACCGCTGAACCAACCCGGATCATTGGGACAGGACCGGATAGAGTTTTATTTCAGCGCCAACAAAGGACATGCGCCCAGGCCACTGGCCGATATCGCTTCCGGCGGGGAGCTCTCCCGGGTCATGCTTAGCATCAAATCCATTATATCCGAACGAAAATCCTTACCCACCATCATCTTTGATGAAATTGACAACGGTCTCAGCGGAGACATAGCCGGCAGGGTAGGGGACGTCCTGGCCATCGCTGCGGGGACCATGCAGATCATCGCCATTACGCATCTTCCGCAAATCGCGGGTAAAGCGAGTTTTCAGTATTCGGTTTATAAGGACTCCAGTCAGAATAAGACATTTTCGAACATAAAGCTGCTCAACCGGCAGGAAAGAATTTCAGAACTGGCCAAGATGATCGGTGGCAGGGAAACAACCGCCGCCGCTGTGGCCGCCGCTGAAGAATTGCTGGATCCCGCTAAGGAATCCATTACGGAAAACAGTATCAACCAATCTTGATCGCCATGGCTTACAATTTATTACAGGGAAAAAAAGGAATCATTTTCGGTGCGCTGGACGAGAAGTCCATCGCCTGGCAGATAGCCCTCAAATCGTTCGAGGAAGGTGCAAGTTTTACACTATCCAACACACCGACGGCCATCCGCTTCGGTACCATCGATGAACTGGCCCAAAAATGCAACTCCGTTGTGATCCCGGCAGATGCAACGAGCGTTGCAGACCTTGAAAAAGTCTTTAAAACGAGTATGGAGCATTTCGGGGGAAAGGTCGATTTCGTGCTGCATTCCATCGGTATGTCGATGAACGTGCGCAAAAAGCGTGTTTACAACGACCTGGACTATGATTACTTTAAAACGACACTCGATATTTCGGCATTGTCCTTCCACAAACTGCTCCAGGTCGCATTTAAACTCGACGCCATCAACGAATGGGGCTCCGTGGTGGCCCTTTCCTACATTGCGGCGCAGCGGACGCTTTATGCATACAATGACATGGCTGACGCCAAATCGTTGCTGGAATCGATTGCCCGGAGCTTCGGGTACATTTATGGCCGGGAACGAAAAATCAGGATCAACACGATTTCTCAGTCACCCACGATGACTACCGCAGGCAGCGGGGTGCGTGTGATGGGCGGGCTGATGGATTTCACCGACCGCATGTCGCCCCTGGGCAACGCGACGGCCGAAGAGTGCGCCGATTACTGCCTTACCCTGTTTTCAGATCTATCCCGTAAAGTGACCATGCAGAACCTTTACCACGATGGAGGATTCTCCAGTATGGGTATGAGCTACAAAGCGATGCAGATGTACAATAAAAGCTTCACCTGCGAGCACTGCAACGATTAATTTGCAGGTTGAAAACCCGGGTTAAATCAATATTCTTTTATATTTGTTCACGTTATTGATTGTACCCAACCCTAAATTATTACCCTATGATCACGTTCCAGTTAGATAACCGGCAAAAAGAAATCATTGAGAAATACCGTGATTTCTCCAATCGATGGATTGTTCCGAACCGGATGAAATATGACGAACTGGCCACATTCCCCTGGGAAATCGTGAAAGCCGCCTATGATGAAAAGATCATCAATGCTTCGCTTCCGGTGGAATTCGGCGGGCATGGTTTCTCCATCCTCGACGGGGCGCTCGCATCCGAAGAACTGGGATACGGGTGCACGGGCATCGGCATTTGCATCGATGCGAGTACCCTGGCCCTGACGCCGTTGTTGCTCTCCGGTTCTGAGGAACAGAAGAAACGCATTTTCGGCGAGATCATCGAGAAGAAAGGTGTGGCCGCCTATGCGCTCACCGAGCCCAACGCCGGATCCGATGTGCAGGGAATCAAATCCACCGCCATCAAACACGGCGATAAATACATCCTCAACGGCCACAAGCGCTTCATCACCAACGGGGACGTAGCCGAGTACATCACTGTTTTCGCTTTGGCGGATCCGGAGCGCGGTTCGCGCAGCCTGAGCGCTTTGGCAGTGCAGAAGGACTTGCCGGGCATCACCATGGTTTCCAGGCTGGAAAAGATGGGGCAGCGGGCCTCCGTGCAGAATGAAATCAAGTTTGAAAATGTAGAAGTCCCGGCTGCCAACGTACTTGGCGGGGAAGGCTACGGCTTCCTGATCGCGATGAAGACGTTCGACCGCACCCGGACGGGCGTGGCCGCGGCGGCCGTGGGCAACGCGCAGGCCGCTTATGATTATTCCAGGGAATGGGCCAAGCACCGGATCCAGTTCGGACATCCGGTAACGGCCCTGCAGGGCGTTTCGTTCATGCTCGCCGATATGGCCACCGAGATCGAGGCGGCCCGGATGCTGGTCTGGCGCGCCGCCTGGGCCTACGACACCCAGCAGAAAGACTTCTCCAAGCTCAGCGCGATGTCAAAATACTTCGCTACGGACGTGGCCATGAAGGTTACCACCGACGCCGTACAAACAATGGGTGGAGAAGGTTATTCACGGGAACACCCGGTGGAGAAAATGATGCGCGACGCGAAACTTTCGCAGATCTATGAAGGGACCAACCAGGTTAACCGCCAGGTGGTCTCGAAGCATATCCTGAAGTAGGAATCCTTAAAAAGTGTAACGGGTATCGTAGATGAGCCTGTCGGCGATCCGCCGGCGGGCATCTACCACATTTACCGGAGCCACGCGGGAGAACATCGTCAGCGCGCAATTCAGTTTCTGCAGTTCTTCTCCTTCGGCGAAGCTGTTCACCGCATCCTTTCCGGCCTTTCCAATCCTGGCCGCAGCGTCGTAAACAAAAACGTCGAGGATATCCTGGTAGATGGCAATGTGTTTCTCATCAAAGTATTTCTGCATCTTCTCAACGCGCAGCAGGGTGGACTCCGCGGTGTATACCTGCATCATCATATCCGCGACGCACATCATGATCTCCTGCTCGTTGATGAGGTTCTTCCGGACATTTTCTGAGAACGAATAGATCACCAGCAGCGTGGCTTTCTTCAAATTATGGATGTAATGGGCTTTTTCTTCGAAATAGCCCGGGAATTCAGGCGTTACTTCCTCCAGCGCATCAATGGATTCAAAGATCGCTTTGGCCTTGGCGAAGAGGTCGAAATCGCCTTTCTGCCCCTTCTTGATGGCGGTATCGGCAGCCAGGATGCGGTTGATCTCGTTGGTGCCTTCAAAGATCCGGTTGATCCTGGAATCGCGGTAGGCCCGATCGACGGGCGCTTCGGCCGAGTATCCCATGCCGCCGTATATCTGAACGGCTTCATCCACAACGAAATCAAGGGCTTCCGAGCCGTACACCTTTAACAGGGCGCACTCTACGGAGAACTTGGCGATGGCGTCAATCTCAGCCTTTCCTCTTTCCATGCCCGATGCCAGGTTCAGTTTTGCCGCTTCTTCTATGTTCATGCTCGTTCGGTAGACGGCTGATTCGTTGGTAAAGGTCCGGATGACCTGCTCGGCCAGCTTTTGCTTGATGGCGCCGAAACTGGAGATCAGCGAGCCGAACTGCTTCCGCTCGTTCGCGTAGGTGACGGACTGGTTGATGGCCCTTTTGGCTGCGCCGAGGACGATCCCGCCCAGCTTGATGCGGCCCATGTGCAGGATGTTGAGCGCGATGCGGAATCCCTCGCCGCGGTTGCCCAGCAGGTTCTCCACGGGCACTTTCACGTCGTTGAAAAAGATTTGCCGGGTAGAGGACCCCTTGATGCCCATTTTGTTCTCCTCGGGATTCATGCTGATGCCCGGCAGGTTGCTCTCCACGATGAACGCACTGAGCACGCGGTCGTTGTCGATCTTGGCGAAAACGGTCAGCACATCGGCAAAACCGCCATTGGTGATCCACATCTTCTGGCCATTGAGGATATAATGTTTGCCGTCATCCGACAGGGTAGCCCGGGTGCGGCCACTGTTGGCGTCGGAACCGGCATTGGGCTCCGTAAGACAGTATGCAGCGATCCATTCGCCGGTGGCGAGTTTGGGCAGGTATTTGCGCTTCTGGGATTCATTGCCGTAATAGACAATGGGCATCGTGCCAATCCCGACATGGGCGGAATAGGCCACGGTGAAGGAATAACCCGCTCCGAGGGATTCATTGGCACGCATGGCCGTCAGGAACGATTGCCCGAATCCTTCGTACTCCTCAGGGATCGAAATGGCAAGCAGGCCCAGTTCTCCGGCTTTCCCCAGCAACTTGGGCATCAGGCCCAGCTCCTGCTTGTCGATGCGGTCCAGCATGGGGAAAATCTCTGCTTCCAGGAAATCATCGCAGGTCTGCGTGATCATTTTCTGTTCCTCGTTAAACTCCTCGGGTATAAATACATCTGCAGAGCTGACCTCCCTGACCAGGAAATCGCCGCCGGTCAAATTCTTCGTTGCTTCCATTATTTAAGTGTTAGAATAATGGCGGCAAAGATATAAAAAAAAGAGGCTTTGGAACCCTAAGGCTCAGGAGGCATCTTTTGCCTGCCTGACGGTGACCTTAATGTCGTCGGCATCCGGATCATGGTCAATAAAGAGGACGTCTCCGGGATGGATCTTCGACTTGATGATCTCTTCGGCGAGCGGGTCCTCGAGGTATTTCTGGATGGCGCGCTTGAGGGGCCTGGCGCCAAACTGGGCATCCCAGCCTTTTTCCACGATGTATTCCTTGGCCTTTTCGCTCAGTTCCACCGTGTACCCCAGTTCTTCGATGCGCTTGAAGACAACCCTCAGCTCGATATCGATAATTTTGTGGATATCTTCCAGTTCCAGCGAATCAAAGATGATCACATCATCGATGCGGTTGAGGAATTCCGGTGCGAAGGTCTTTTTCAGAGCGTTTTCAATCACCCCGCGGGCGAAATTGGCCCGGGACGACTTTTTGGCTGCAGTAGTAAACCCGATCCCTTCTCCGAAGTCCTTCAGTTGACGCGACCCGATGTTGGAGGTCATGATGATGATGGTATTCTTGAAATCGACCCTGCGCCCGAGGCTGTCGGTCAGCATACCGTCATCCAGCACCTGGAGCAGGAGGTGGAACACATCGGGGTGTGCTTTTTCGATCTCATCCAGCAAAACGATGGAGTAGGGCTTACGGCGTACTTTTTCCGTAAGCTGTCCGCCTTCCTCATAGCCGACATAGCCCGGGGGCGCGCCAACCAAGCGGGAAACCGCGAATTTTTCCATGTATTCGCTCATATCCACCCGGATCAGGGTGTCTTCGGAGTCGAAAAGGTAACGGGCCAGAATTTTGGCCAGGTGCGTTTTCCCGACGCCGGTGGGCCCCAGGAAAATGAAAGAGCCGATGGGCTTTTTCGGGTCTTTCAGCCCGGCCCGGTTCCTGCGGATGGCTTTCACCACCTTTTTGATGGCTTCATCCTGGCCGATCACGGTGCCAGCCAGCTCTTCTTCCATGTGCACCAGCCGTGTGCCTTCATTTTTTGCAATACGCTGAACCGGTATGCCGGTCATCATGGCGATAACCTCAGCCACATTTTCTTCGGTGACCTGCTCGCGGTTGATCTTCGACTCCTCTTCCCATTTTTTCTTGGCCTGGGACAGGCTGTCCTGCAATTTTCTTTCAATATCCCTGTACTCTGCTGCTTCTTCGAACTTTTGGCTGTTGATGGCTTTGGTCTTCTTCTGCCTTACTTCTTCAATGCGCCCTTCAATGTTGATGATCTCGGAGGGGACATGGATATTGGTGATGTGTACCCGGGCGCCGGCCTCGTCCAGGGCATCAATGGCCTTATCCGGGAGATAGCGGTCGGTGATGTACCGGTTGGTCAGTTGCACGCAGGCATGGATGGCCTCGTCGGTATACTTGACGAGGTGGTGGTCTTCGTATTTTTCCTTGATGTTGTTGAGTATCTGGAAGGTTTCCTCCGTGGTGGTAGGATCGACCAGGACTTTTTGGAACCGGCGCTCCAGGGCCCCGTCTTTTTCTATGTACTGGCGGTATTCGTCAAGGGTCGTGGCGCCGATGCACTGCAGTTCGCCCCGGGCGAGGGCCGGTTTGAACATGTTGGAGGCGTCGAGCGATCCGGAAGCGTTGCCTGCTCCGACGATGGTGTGGATCTCATCGATGAACAGGATGATGTCCGGGTTCTTTTCGAGTTCGTTAAGTACGGCCTTCATCCGCTCTTCGAACTGCCCGCGGTATTTGGTGCCGGCAACAAGAGAGGCCAGGTCCAGTGAAATGATGCGCTTTTCAAACAGCGCACGACTGACCTTGCGCTTGACGATCCGGTCGGCCAGGCCTTCCGCGATGGCGGATTTCCCGACACCGGGCTCCCCGATGAGAATGGGATTGTTCTTTTTGCGCCGGCTCAGGATCTGGGCGATGCGTTCCAGCTCTTTTTCCCGGCCGACAATGGGATCCAGTCTGCCTTCTTCGGCGGCTTTGGTAATATCACGGCCAAAATTATCCAGAACGGGCGTTTTGGACTTGCTGTCGGAAGGCTTCCGGGCCGTATTGCCATAGCTGCGGCCGGCTTCTTCCGCATCATCCTCCGAAGGATCTCCGGAAAGATCATCCCGGAAGTCGGGCCGCTGATCGGCTTCCTTGCTTTTGAGAATGCGTTTCAGCTCTTCCCGGACCGCGTCATAGTCAATCCCGCTTTTTTCAAAATAACGGGTGACAATATTGTCCTCATCACGAAGGATGGAGAGCAGAAGATGCTCGGTACCGATAAGTTCGCTGTTGAACATCCTGGCTTCCAGGTAAGTTATTTTCAACGCCCGTTCGGCCTGCCTGACCAGGGATATGTTTTCCGCATTGCGGATATTTTCTCCCGGCCGTGCGACAGCCTGTTCGATCATCTTGCGGACATCGTTCAGGTCCAGGCCGAAATACTTCATCAGCTGCACCGCCAGCCCTTCGCCTTCCCGGATGATGCCCAGCAGCAAGTGCTCCAGTCCGATCTGCTCATTGCCGAGCCTCAGGGCTTCTTCGCGGCTGTAGGTGAGTACATCTTTTACCCTTTGAGAGAATTTAGCTTCCATCAGTTATTCTTTCCTTCATTCGACGATACAAAATTACCTAAAAAGAATACAGCAAATTAAATACTTTGGATCGCTTATCGGTTAAACGATTTCCAGGTAAAAAAGTTCACTCTCCACGCCACCGCTTAAGCTCAAACAAATCTAACCAGCCATGGCTGTTTCCGGCGCCCGGGAAGCATGTAATTTTAAACAAGCTTTTGTTAGTAATAAGCAGGCTTGGTTTTCGAAAAAATGAGTACCTTCGCAACTGAACTTGTAGATATTCAAAACGCTGATAAATAATGATTTAAGTATATATGGAAGCAGAAGACGGGAAAGTTATCAAAGTAAATATCGAATCTCAGATGAAAACGGCCTACATCGATTATTCGATGTCGGTCATAGTATCCAGGGCGTTGCCGGATGTGCGCGACGGGCTGAAGCCCGTCCACCGGAGGGTTTTGTACGGCATGCTCGACCTTGGGGTATTATCCAACAGACCTTATAAAAAATCAGCCAGGATCGTTGGGGAGGTCCTGGGAAAATATCATCCCCATGGCGACACTTCGGTTTACGACGCCATGGTGCGTATGGCACAGGAATGGTCGCTGCGCTACCCGCTGATCGATGGCCAGGGTAATTTCGGTTCCATTGACGGCGACAGCCCGGCAGCCATGAGGTATACCGAGGCCCGGTTGCGGAAGATTGCGGAAGAACTGCTGGAAGACATCGACAAGAATACGGTGGATTTTCAGTTGAATTTCGACGATTCCCTGGAAGAGCCCCAGGTCCTGCCGGCCAAGATCCCGAATCTTTTAGTTAATGGCGCATCGGGCATCGCCGTTGGGATGGCTACCAATATGCCGCCGCACAACCTTTCCCAGGTCATCGATGGAACCATTGCCTATGTTGATAACCATGAAATCACGGTTGAAGAGCTGATGCAGCATATCAAAGCCCCGGATTTCCCGACCGGAGGGATCATCTATGGTTATGAAGGGGTGCGGGAAGCGTTTGAAACGGGACGCGGGCGCATCGTTGTGCGGGGCGAAGCAAAAATCGAACCCGCGCCGGGTGGTGCAAAAGACCGCATCATCGTCACCAGCATCCCGTATATGGTCAACAAAGCCGAAATGATCCGCCGAACCGCCGAACTGGTCGATGAGAAAAAACTCGATGGTATCGTGGATATTCGGGACGAATCGGACCGCAAAGGCATGCGGATCGTTTACGAACTGCGCCGCGACGCCGTCGCCAACGTCATCCTCAACAAACTCTACCAGATGACCGCCCTGCAGACGGCCTTCAATGTCAACAACGTGGCACTGGTGCACGGCAAGCCCAAAACCCTGAACCTGAAGGACCTGATCCACTATTTTGTGGAGCACCGGCACGAAGTGGTCGTGCGTCGCACACAATACGACCTGGACCAGGCGGAAAAGAAGGCACATATCCTGGAAGGCTTGCTCATCGCCCTCGACCACCTGGATGAGGTGATCGCCCTGATCCGGGCCAGCGCAACACCGGAAATCGCCAGGGACGGGCTTATGGCACAGTTCGGGCTCACCGAGGTCCAGGCAAAAGCCATTCTTGAAATGCGCCTGCAGCGCCTGACCGGCCTGGAACGGGATAAAATTCGGGCGGAATATGCCGAACTACTCCGGCAGATCGAATATTTCAGGCAGGTGCTTTCCGATGAATCGCTCCGGATGAAGATCATCAAGGATGAATTGTCGGAAATCAAGGAAAAATATGGTGACGAACCCAGGACAACAATAGAATACACCGCTGAAGATTTCCGGATCGAAGACACCATTCCGGATGAAGAAGTGGTGATCACCATCTCACACCTGGGCTATATCAAGCGGACCCCGCTTGTGGAATACCGGAGGCAGAACCGCGGTGGGAGAGGGGCCCGGGGGAGTGACCTGAGAGGGGAGGACTTCCTGGAGCACCTGTTCATCGCCAGCACGCATAATTACATGCTGCTGTTCACCGAGAAGGGCAAATGCTTCTGGCTCAGAGCTTATGAAATCCCGGAAGGGACCAAGAACTCCAAAGGAAGGGCCATCCAGAACCTGTTGAACATTGAATCCGATGATAAGGTAAGGGCCTTCATCAATACGCGGAACCTGGAGGATGAGGAATACCTTAATAATAATTACATCATCCTTTGCACCAGAATGGGTGTTATCAAGAAAACCACCCTGGAAGCTTTCTCTCGCCCGAGACAGGCCGGAATCATCGCCATCAATATCAACGAGGGCGATCAGTTGCTTGCCGCCAAGCTGACGAATGGTTCCAACGAAGTCATGCTGGCCCTGAGGTCCGGCCGCGCCATCCGGTTCAATGAAAAAACCGTCCGGCCGATGGGCCGCAACGCCGCCGGCGTTAAAGGCATCACGCTGGATAAATCAGGCGACGAAGTGATCGGAATGATCTGCGTCGAAAACGGCGATTACGATGTGCTCGTAGTTTCCGAGAACGGCTACGGGAAGCGCTCCAGCCTGGAGGATTACCGGGTGACGAACCGCGGGGGAAAAGGCGTAAAGACCATCAACATTACTGCAAAAACCGGGCAACTGATTGCGATCAAGGAAGTCAACGATAACGACGACCTGATCATCATCAACCGATCCGGTCTGCTGATCAGGTTGGGCGTGAAAGACCTGCGGGTTATGGGCAGGGCCACCCAGGGCGTCCGGCTGATCAACCTGAGAGACGAGGATGCCATCGCATCGGTTGCCAAAGTAGCTGTCGATGAAGAATCCGAAGACTTTGAAGCCGACGTCATTGACGGCGAAGTGCCGGCCGACGAGGAGGTTTAGAATCCTGGCAAAGAAATTGTGTGTTGTATATAAATTAGTAATTTTGTTAATTCATTAACAGAAAAAACCGAATAGTTTATGAAAAAGATCATCTTAATCATGTTTTCCCTGCTGATGGTTTCGGTCATGCACGGGCAGACGAACAAAAGGACGAGCGCCTACAACTACCACCGGTATGGAAAGCTGGATCTTGCCAAAGCCGCTATTGACGAAGCTGCACAGAATGAAAAGACCATTATGGATGCGAAGACCTGGTTTTACAGGGGAAATATTTATTATGATATAGCGATGAGCACTGATTCCAGTTTTCGCGGTCTGGATCCCGATCCGCTGGGTGTAGCCCTGCAGTCGTACCAGAAAGCCGGCGAGCTGGATGAGAAAGGCGAATTCAAGGAAGATATCGCACGCTACACATCCGCGATTGGAGAAGGCTACTACAATGAAGGCGTGATCCATTACAATAACCAGGAATTCAAACAGGCGGCGGTAAGTTTTGAGAAATCATTCAGCGTTGGTAAAGCTGCGGGAAGAATTGATACAACAGCGTTATACAATGCCGCAGTTTCTGCCATCCTCGGACAGGAAACCCAGATGGCCAAGCAGTATTACCAGCAGATCATCCAGATGAAATATGATAAACCTGATGTATATTCCAGTCTTGCAGACATATACAAGTCGGAAGGGGATACGGTAATGGCATTGCAGACCGTGGAAAGAGGCCGGCAATTGTTTCCGGAAGACTTCAACCTGCTGATCGCGGAAACCAATATATATCTTTCCTCCAATGAAAAGGAAAAGGCCATGACCAACCTGGAAAAGGCCATGGAGATCGACAGGTCAAACCCGACCATCTTCTTCGCAGTGGGGACTATTTACGACCAGCTGGGCAATACCGAAAAGGCCGTCGGCGCTTATGAGCAGGCCCTGGCGCTCAATTCTGATTATTTTGAAGCCAATTACAATCTTGGAGCCCTTTATGTGAATATGGCGGCCGACATCCTGGATAAGGCCAATGACCTTCCGCTGGATGCTGTGAAAGAATATGATATTCAAAAGGGAAAAGCGGACGAAATGCTGCATAAATCAATTCCTTATCTTGAAAAGTCTCTGGAACTGATGCCTGATGACGTAAACACTATGGTTTCGCTGAAAGAAATTTATACCCGTCTGGGGATGACCGACAAACTGAAAGCCATCGACGAGAAGCTTCAGAAATAATTCTGCTTAAAAAGGGAGGAAGGACCTGAAAAGTCCTTCCTTTCTATTTGACATTATCATTTAACATAATATTAATTATACGACAAATTTATATTTTAATAATCGTGATATCCTATAATGATATTATGTTAAATATCAAGTACATAGAATTTCACTAGCTTTACTGCTTTGCTTCATTGTCCTATAATTAGTCGTTATGTATAAATAGGCACACATTATAGTTTTATTTTTTGCCTTTTAAATGCCAAAATAATTTTCAAAAATTTTCTTTTTTCTGGAATAACACATTCTTTCAGGAATATCTTTAAACAAGTATTCATAAAATTTGAAAGCTTCGATATCTGAATTATATCTTATAAAATATGCATTAGGTGTACTTGGCGTGCCACCACTGATATATCTATCCGAAAAACCATTTTCAATTAGCTTTTGGTTTAATGTAGATATGAAATTTCTAGAGCCAGATAAAAGTTTTACTCGAATCGACTTGTTAGACTCTAAATATACGGAACCATCTCCATCAAATAACCCACGTACAAAGTGCCTTAAATATTCATCAGGAATTTCAGGGAACTCCATATCCAAACTCTTGTTTGGCGTTACTCCTAATCGAAATAGGTCATTTGCCATATCATTATTCCCAATACTGAAATAATACAATTCTCCGGCTGTTGTATTCTCAAGTTCACGCTTTTCTTTAAATCTGATTGTTGCATCACAATTCATTAAGATTAGAAATTTTTCAACAAGTTCCTTATCCTTTTGAGCAAAAGTTAATATGCCCATCTCATACCCTGATCTTGCTTTTCGAATATGCAAGTTTCCATCGGTATAAATCAAACCCAAAACATAAGCCATTTCAGCAGACCATTCTTTAAAGAAATTTTCATTATATCTTATTTTTTGAAATACAACTTCTTCTTCATTGCCAAATTCATCAATTCGTATTGTTTTGATTTTTCCTTTATCCAATGCTAATGTTCGAGCATCAGTTTTTGACCTAGCATCAATTCCAAATTTCTTTAACTTATAATGTACATTAACTCTTGTGCAGCCGGCTAATTTGCCTATATCAGTCAATGACATCCTTTTTTCTACATATAACTCAAGTAGCTTTTCCTTAGTCAAAAAATCATCAGCTACTCCCCTTTTATGTCTTGGATGTTTTTTGTGCTCAGCTTCAGTATTTAAGATATAACATTTTTTACATAAACCTTTGGCTATGTGCTTTACCTCAGTAGTTCCACAGTTAATGCATTTTTCAAATTTTCTAGACCACATATTACGAAGATAAAGAAAAGGCAAAAAAAAAACTAACCCATCCCTTCGTTTAAATTTGTAATGCTTTTCAAACAAAAAGAAATGCCAAATTCTAACCCAAACCTATTTAACATAACGCAAGTACATTATGGGACATAATATATATAAAAAAATCCGGCAGTTTTGAGGCTGCCGGATTGGTTTTCAGGATTCCAGGTTTAATTTACTTCCTCACGAAGTTTCCTGATAAGGTGCCTTTCGGCGTTATGATGTACACGACATAAACTCCATTGCTTAATCGGGATACATCAATCTCTGAGTAATTCTCATTCATCCGTTCACTGAAAACAACCCGTCCGTGAACATCATAGATGAACAGGTCGGCTTCCTGGTAATTGGCCAGGTTCACATGCAGCAGGTCTTTAACCGGATTCGGATAAAGTTCCAGCTCCGCAACCGCTTCCTCGGCATCGTCAGCCAGGGCGTTCACCGGGCGGGCCAGCGGAACGAGGTAATTGTTCGGACCCGACGTCATTGATGCTGATATCCGGATGTTGTCAATGTAAACGTCATCATTATTGTCCGATGCATCGCACATGAACCGGATCTTCATTCCCGTCGGGAATACATAGGATGATTCAAGGATGCTCACATTAGCCGCATAGAATATGCCATTGCTGAAATGAGTGCCTGCTTTGTATGAGGCAACCGTATACCATGTCGTGCCGTTGAAATACTGCACCCAGAAATCCTCCCCGGTTTCCATACTGACGGCGATAAACTCAAATTCTACGTCAATCTGCACATAACCCGGCGTATGCACGTCCACGCCATTGGTCAGATAGAATGATGAAGCAACGCCTGAATTGTCCTGAATATCCATTGATGCGGCACCGCCGGATGAATAGGTTCCACTGGTATACCGCGCGCAGTCCCCTCCCCCATCGGTCCAGATACCCAGGCCGGCTTCAAAATCGCTGAAACTGAGCTCAGTACTTCCATAAGGCGAAGCTTCTGTCGTGAATGACCATACTGCACAACCGGTAGCGGAACCATTCCCATTGAAAGGCACCACTTTCCAGTAATAAACGGTGCTGTAGTTCAAGTCATTCGAAGGGTTGTACACATTCACATCACCCAGGTTGATCCCATTAACCAAGTTCGTCGGCGGATTATTGGTGCCGAAATATAAGGTATAACCAGTAGCTTCCGGCACATCGCTCCATTGCAGGTTGGTGGCGATGCTCACCCCCGATGCGCCGTTCAGCGGTGTAACGGGAGTAGCACAGTCCGGGACCACCACCACCGTGATGTAATTGGTTTTCGTTTCAGTATCTGAACCCGCCGCATTGGTTACTGTAAGTGATACAGTATAAGTACCTGAAGAAGCATAAGTTACACTTGGATTCTGTGCTGTGCTGGTTGCCGGGGTTCCCCCATTGAAGGTCCAGCTCCAGGAGGCGGGGCTGTTGGTTGACTGGTCGGTGAATTGCACCGTCCCTCCTTCCGGAACTGTGGTCAGATTGGCCGTGAACTCCGCTACGGGAGGCTGGGGCGTGCCGAATGAAACGGTGTAATCTTCCACTTCCCCATAACTGAATATTTCACAGGCAGTCGGAGCAGTATTGTATTTCATCGAAACCCTCATGCGGGTGTTTCCTGACACACCGGCCGGTACCGTGAAGCTGCCGGAAACGGCTGTTTTGCTTGCCGCCGGGGCAAAAACCTGTTCGCCGGCATCAATAAAGTCGCCATCTTTATTGTAATCGATCCAAACACGCCAGACCTCACGGTACGAAGATGCGGAGAATCCTGGGGTTAGTGTAACGGATACGGAAGCTCCGGGGTTCATAGGTACGGTCATGTTGGTAAAATCCGTATATCCTGCGGCTCCGGAGGGGTTCGAAAGGCCGTTGAACGCCACACGCGCAATCCATTCATCTGAGAAGTCATTGCCTCTGGAGGCACAATAATTCAGCACTTGTTCAGTGACAGAAATATAGGCTGTCTTTGTCTCGGAATCGCTTCCCGAACCGTTGGAAGCAGATAGTGTAACATCATATATTCCAATGGTATTGTAAGTAACCACAGGATTCTGGCTGGTGGAAGCGGAGGGTGTTCCGCCCGGGAAAGACCAGTTCCATGAGGTAGGGTTACAGCTGGTGTTGTCGGTAAATGTAACAGAATTGCCCACAATAACGCTTGTTGGCGTACCGGTGAAATTAGCAGTGACCGCGGCAACAGTGATGTAGTCGGTTAGGGTCAAGGTATTGCTGCTGCTGCCATCGCCAACGGTCAGTGTTACGTCGTAAACGCCAGGCGTATTGTAGGTCACCACAGGGTTTTGCTGCGTGGAAGTGGCCGGTGTGCCACCCTCAAAGGTCCAGCTCCAGGTGGTCGGTGAGCCGGTTGACTGATCGGAGAAGGTCGCCGTGCCCCCGGTGCACACGTTGGTCGGGCTGGCCGCAAACAGAGCGGCAAGCGGCGGAGGAGCGAATTCAAACGCGGCAATCTTTGTTTGCCTGCTGCCACCGTATTGTGCTGTAAACCAGAAGGTATTGTCGTTCAAAGGATCTATCGAAATGCTGTGGTAGTCGCCCCAGCGGTTGTAACTGGTTTGCGAAGTGGTTCCGTTCTGGATGATCTCTTCTGCGATATCCATCGTGCCCGATGCGGAAGCGTACGCAGTGGCTGACTGCCCGCAATACCGGATGCTTGGGTACATGGAAGTGCTGGAAATTGAGTAACCCATACCGAGCTGGCCATTTCCGTTGAGCGCGATGCTGGCCATCCAGCGGGAATGAGCATCAGGAGCATAAGTGCCCGACTGACGGAGGGTCCAGGTGCCGGTTGTTTTGCGCAGTTCATACCAGCGGATGCCGGCATGATCGGTATTGTCAACATCTACGGTATGGCAGCATACGATGGTCTGGTATGAGCCAAAATTTCGGTACTGCGGCACATTCATGATCACCATGGGAATGGCGTCGAGCTCCCGGGTTGTGCCGGGCTGCTTGATGTTATCCCAGTTGCTGCCGAAATTGCTGTCAAAAGCAGGGACAGTCAACTGCTGCACACGGCTGAAGGTTGAAGCCGACGGAGTGGTCCAGTTAACGGCCAGCTCGTAAATCCATAGCTGGTCACTGCCCCCTCCGATGGCATCGTCATTGATCGTGATGAACAGACCCGGTGCGCCGACGGGTGCGAAGGCACCGTCATTGTCAATCGGCGGCACGCACATAAAGCCATCAATTGTCGTTGGCCGCCAGGGATTATCAAAACCAACCATCAGGGCCGTACCTCCGACCAGCATCTGCGAACGTTCAAAGACATAAATGTCATTGCCGGGAGTGGTGTTCGTCGCCATATAGTAACCATCACGCCAGATCCCGAATTTCTCGTAGTCCGGCATGTCCGTCACATCAAAAGAATATTTGTGCCAGGTCCCGGTGGGATCATTGGTCGTGGAAACAGCGATCAGCATGTAGTCATTGGTGCCGCTCACAGAGAACTCAGCGACCAGCCAGCGGTCGGCCTGCTCGTCATAAAGGCAGATCGGGTCGCCATCGTTGTAATTCGAACCGGTCACTCCGCTGAACAGCAGGTTCAGGTTGGTCGGGCCGGCGACCAGCGCTCCGGTAGTCTTGTTGTATATTGCATATACCGTATTGATCGTCTGCATGTAATGGTTGGGCCCGATGGATCCATTGCAGTCGGGCGGATAATAAGGCGAGGTCTGACCGGAAAAATTCATGGTCATCGCCCTGTTGCTCATTTGCGTTTTCCCCATTTCATCCTGCCAGACAGGGTCAGGCCCCTGGGGCATTGCCGTTGCAGCAAAGGGATAATACCGTTCCTTGAGTGTCTTGTTCAATGCCTTTTGTTCACCTTTAAGTTCCAACTGATGGAATTCCTCAGCCGTCAAAGGTGGCAAATCCCTTAGCGCGGCGCTTACCCCATGGTAGGTACCTGTCTTAATGACGGAGGGAGAAACCGGCAGGTCCTGCGCCCACAGGTATCCCGCTCCGCTGATCAAAACCAGTGCGAAGAGTAACAATGATCTTTTCATAAATAATAGATTTTGGTTTTTGGACTTGATTAAATATGGTCTATGATATTGGATAGACAAGCTTTCCATTTATACTGTCCTATTATAAAACAGTTTCAATAATAAGGGGGGGAACGAAAACAGAAGAAATTGGGTTTACAGAGTAAAATTAAACCCTGGAATGATGCAAAGCAATAGTTTACCTGTATTTTTTTCGGGAATTCATCATTTTTATTGTTTATCGGCCGGAGGTGATGAATTTAATAAATGTAACTCCTTTTGAATGAGTGAATTGCCCGAAATAGATTCCCGCTGAAAGAACAACAGTCAGGCAGGCCTGTGACTCCGCTATTTCCGTTTGGGCGAGGATCTGGCCGTGGATGGAATAGACCGCCAAAATCCCCTGAACAGCATTCTCCTGCTGTGAAACGCACAAATGCCGGCCATCCCAGGACAGATTCGGGTCCGGAGACTCCATCCCGGCTATGGCCGAAGGTATGCCCCAGATATCTTCCACCCATTCCGGGTGGTCGATAAACGGGTTGCGGTTCTCCTGTATGGTGAAAACGGCATTGTTGCGATTGATTTCTTTAACACTGACCGGGTCGTCGGCATTCCATTCCATGAGCATGTTGCTGGCCCAGGAGGCCAGGTCTCCCCCATTGAGCATGTCGCTGTCCCAGGAAGAAACCTGGTCCATATAGCGGGTCATCATGTAAAAATAGGTGCGTGCAAAATCACCTTTATAATCATCGACCGGCTCAAAAACAGTTCCAAGATAACCGGGAAAGGTGTTATCCCCAACTTTGGAGCCATTGGTGGAAATCCATGAAGCGGAAATCACTTCGCCATACGAATAATTGCCCCGTTTGCCATTCACATAACCATCCGTCGGGTAAATGTGAAACAGGTCCGTTACCATGGGGGGCTCGCTGTTGAACCAGCTTTGGGGAAAAGAGTGCTCCCGGTTGTAACAATCACCCTCTGCAGAATAATTGCCGCATTGGTCGGTGATGAAGGTATAATTGTAGGCCGGGTTCCCTCCGGGTACGTCTGAATACATGTCCCAGACATAACCGTTCTCCTTCCGGTCTGTTTCCAGGAAGTGGCTCCAGAGCGAAGAATAAGATTGTGCGTTATGATCTTTGATGATGTTGAACAGAGCTGATCTTAACTCCTGCCCGCTCAGACCGGCGGCGCTGTTGTAATAACCCGGAGGTTCCTGTGCCTGGGTAATGGCAGACAGGAAAGCCAGCAGGCAGAGACCGGACCATCGGGCGAAGGAATTAATCATCAGATATTCGACCATTTACAGGCTAAAACCATCCGGCGCCCAGGCCGCGGAACGGCCAGGGAATAGAGATAATAATAAGGATCAGTCCGATAAGATAATAAACCAGGATGGGTTTATACATTGCCTCCGTTCCCAGCCTTTTTTTCGACCGTACATATCCAATGGTGATCAGGGCTATGGCAATGAGCATCAGGGCGATATGCTCTACGAGAAAAAACCGTAAGACGCTGTCTTTCATGCTGGAGGCTTGGAAAATCACCTTTGGACTGATAAAGTAAAGGACCAAGCCGATCACCAGTTGCAGGTGGATGACGATCATGGCCGGCAAATGAAAAACAAGTTGATGTTTACCGGTAGCGGATGGTTTCCGGTTCTTAATAATAGCTTCAATGATTGCGGCGATCAGCAGGATCAGGGCGACCCAGCGCAGGCCGGAGTGTGTATGGATCAGGGGAACGTACATGCCGTGTGTGATTGATAAGAATTAAACCGCGGCAAAATTAGGCAAAAAACCATTTGGCCGGACACTTTCCTGCCGGGGTCCCCCCAGGCCCCATGATGTTTTTAATTACTTTTGGATTAAAATCATTTTTATGAAAGCGATCATTGACTTGAGGAGCGATACGGTCACCCGGCCCAGCCGGAGGATGTGGGAATACATGTCACAGGCGGCGGTGGGTGACGATGTATTGGGAGATGATCCGACGGTGATGGAACTGGAGCGCAAGGTGGCGACCCTGTTCGGTAAGGATGATGCGATCTTTTGTCCTTCCGGCACCATGACCAACCAGATCGCGGTAAAAGTGCACACCCATCCGGGAGACGAGGTCATATGCGACGTCACTTCACACGTTTATAATTTTGAAGGGGGCGGGATGGCGTTCAACAGCGGCTGTTCCATCAAGGTGGTGCATGGCGACAAGGGCCGGATGAAGGCGGAGCAGGTGGAAGCGTCCATCAATCCCCCGGAGAACGTGCATTACCCCTACACCCGGCTGGTGGTGGCGGAAAACACAGCCAACAAAGGCGGCGGCAGCATATACCGGATCGGGGAACTGAAGGCTATTGGTGAAGTTTGCCGGCGGCACGATCTGAAATACCATCTCGACGGAGCGCGGATCTTCAATGCCCTGGTCGAAACGGGCGAAAGCACGCAGGAATACGGCCGACTCTTCGATTCAATATCCATTTGCCTGTCAAAAGGACTGGGCGCACCGGTCGGCTCCCTGCTCACGGGTAGCGCCGACTTTATTAAAAGAGCCCGGCGCGTGCGCAAGGTTCTGGGCGGCGGGATGCGGCAGTCGGGTTACCTGGCCGCGGCCGGCATCTACGCCCTGGATCACAACATTCCTGAATTGAAAGAGGACCACCGCAGGGCCCGCATTCTGGCCCGGCACCTGGAGAAGCTGAACTTTGTGGAAGAAATGGCGCCGGTGGAATCCAACATCATCATCTTCAAACTGACCGAAAAATATCCCGACCAGGAATTCATGGCGAAGGCCGCGGAAAAAGGAATGTGGATGATCGGGTTCGGCCCGCAGACCATCCGTTTGGTCACCCACCTGGATTTCACAGACGGTATGCTGGAAGACGCGTTAAAAATATTGTCGGACCTGGAAAATTAACGGACCAGGATCTTTTCCCGCACTACGCTCCCACTCTGCTCCAGCTCAGCAAGATACAATCCCCGGGGCAAATGACCGCAGCGGATGAGCGTGCTGCCCGGAACCCGTATGCTTTGGGTATACATTTCCCTGCCTGAAAAATCGATCAGCCTGAAAGAAGCAATTCCGAACTCATTTGACCGGACCTCCAGCGTGGCATAATCCATTACCGGGTTTGGAAAAAAGCGCAATGTGGCGTGTTCCATATTGCGGTCGTGCTGGTCAATATCATTGGGAGCAAGTGAGTATTTCCGGAAAAAGTTCCAGATTTCCGAACTGGCGTTAATATCCTGGTTGGTCACTCCGATGATGATCTGGGCCCCGGGCCAGGTATGCGCTCCGCCATTGATAGTATAAAGTGTTACTTCAGTAGCATCATTACAAAGACCATAATAATAAACAGTTATGGTTGAGTTATCAGTGGTGTTCACATCGGGTAGATCCGTAATGACCGGTTCTGCGGGGCATTGATTATGGCTCACCCAATGATTTACCGTGGCCGGAACACCGGAGTAAGGTACTATGGGGTCTGCCGTCCCGTGGATCTGTAATACCGGCACTGGCCGGTCGGGGTTGCAGGGAGAAAAAGCCAGAAGGCCGGTAACCGAGGCGATGGCGGCGACCCTGGCTTCCAGTTCGCAGGCCAGGCGGTAAGACATGAAGCCGCCCATTGACATGCCCGTGGCATAAACCCGGTACAAATCAATACTGTAGGCTGCGGCCAGGGTGTCGATCAGGGCGGAAATAAAGCCGACATCATCGGTTCCGGAAGTTGAAGATACATTCCAGATCCCGCCCACCGCGTTCGGGTACGCCACGATGAATCCGGCGGTATCGGACACAAGGTTCATCCCGCTGTAGAGCTCCTGCTCAATGGCATTGGAGCCCAGCCCGTGCATGTTAATGATTAGCGGGTGCAGATCATTCTGCCGGTAATCTGATGGAAGGTGCAGTCGGTATGTGCGCGTTAGGCCGTTATGGGTTATTTGGTATTCCTGCCCGCTGGCAGAGGTAAAAGCAAACATCAGGAAGAGGATCCCGTAAAGTATTCTTGACATCGTAAAGAAATTTAATGCAAAGATAAGCTAAAGATCGCCAGGTTTCAGGCGCTTTCCTCCTCCGCGAAACCGGGCCTGGCTTTGCGGACCTGGTTCAGTAGCGGCCTGAATTCGCTTCGGATGATCTCCCACTTTTCCGGATATTTCTCCAGCAATTGCCGGATGATCTCCTTGTTTTTCCCAAGTGCATCGGTAATAGCCGGTGCGGTCACCGGCGGATCCAGTTCCCTCCCGACATTGGCGCTGGTCAGCGGCTGATTGCGGCTCTTCAATAATGCGGCGGCACGTTCGAGCCTGTCCAGCAACTGCATAGACCGGCTCTGCCGGCTGTCTATTTTCTTTGTCAGCTGTTCATTTTTTTCATGCGACTGGTAGCTGTCGAAATCGAGACAATAGGCATTGATCGTGATCGCCCCGATGTCGCCGGCAAAGAGCAAGTTCTGAGCGAAAGAAACCGCATGGTCGAGAATGTCTGGCAGATACCTGGGATTGCCCCGGTATTCCCTGATTTTATCCAGGGCATCGGCGGAGAGGAGATAAGCCTGTCCGCTGCGTTGAGACAGGTCATTGATATGCTGCATGGCCAGGTTTACCATGCTTTCCCCATAACTCACCCTGATTTGCTGCAGTTGATCCTTCAGAGAAAGATTTTCCCGTATTAAAGACCCAACTCCATGGTTCAGCCGGTTAAGCACCTGCCGGTCGGCACGGCCAATGTGCAATATAGACTTAAATTGATTGTAGAGTAGATTACCTATAATGACTTTATTATCAGTGGATAAAACTTTATCTGATTCTTTAATTTTAAAATTACCGAAATTCCTGTTGAAATAAATAAAGATAATATCGGACAGGTGATCCGCCTCATTGGAAAATCTCAGGGTCAGGACGACATGTTCCATTTCCGAGAAAATATCACCCAGCCTGGTGCCACCATCGTTGTATTCAAACGGGACCTCTTCCCTTCGGATCCAGGAGAAGGGTTGTGAAGACTGCCTGAACTTCTGGATCATGATCAGTCGTTCCCGGCTATCTAAAACATCGTCATAATCATACGACAGATCATTGCCCTTTCCACGGCTGATGATGCGGACTTTTTTATCAGCCACTGCATAGAACAGAACTGCAATTTTTTGAATGCCCGGTAGATAAAGACCGGCATTTCGCAAAATGCTTTCATATTCGTTTTCTACGAATGAAAATGAACCTGGCGACATCCGGATTGGGTTGAGTTAAGGCAAAGGTAAGCATAATTAAGCGGTAAAGTCAATATTTAAGTGAATTATTTTAAGCAATTAATATATTCAATTTAGTCAGCTTAACTAATTATTTAAATGAACTGAAAATGCTTAATAAATTTTATATCAATATTATAGATAATATATTTTTGTATTGATTCGATCACAATTACCAGGATGATTTGAAAGAAATTAAGTAAAAATGATTAAAGGAATTCAACATCGGTTATCTGTATTCGGCAACCGGATATTTAAAGCGGTGTCTGAATATTTTACCGGGCAGTCATCCTCAGGAAGCAGAAACATCTTACTTAGGGAAGAATATCCTGATCAATATACACTGGAATGGGAACTCAACCAGAACATGGCCGATATCGCCCTGAACGATATCAGATCCATCCTGAGAACAATATTTCCAAAATATATCATACAGAAATACAATAAGATAAATAACTTATTTTTACTTTTTTATTTAACTGATGACATTTGCCTGGACGAAGGAATCAGCGCCAATCTCAACCGTCCCGGTAATCATTCATTGTCGACTGGCGGTGCATCTTCATCCAGGATCTTTTACCGGTGCATTGCCCGCCCTGTCCGTCGTTGTCTTACCCTTGGGCAGGCTTTGCGGAGGAGGATGCCCAGGCGTTTATCCTCAACGGGCATTAGTTTTTCCTTATGTAAAATGTCCATTTTTCTTCCATTATACAAGCCCTCAGATCCCTTCGTCAAATCCGGCCGTTTCCATTCCATTCGCGGGCCGGATCTATTCAAATTACTTTCATCAAAAATCTTTCACTTAAGAAATTGATTATTTTCGCTGCATGAAAATTGCAGTTACCGGTGCAAGCGGACACGTAGGCGCCAATCTATGCCGCAGCCTTCTAGCCGAGGGCCATCAGGTCAAAGCCTTGGTGCATGAAAACGCCGCATCGTTTGATGCACTTGATCTCGAATTGATCCGGGGCAGTGTGCAGGACAAAGAATCCCTCAGGAGGCTCTGCACAGGTGCAGAAGTGGTTTTTCACCTGGCCGCTGTTATCTCTATCGACGGGCAAAAGGACAAGCTGCTGGAAGTCAATGTGCAGGGCACAAATAATCTCCTGACGGTCCTTCGCGAAAACGGGGTCAGGCGCCTGGTCCATTTCAGTTCGATCCATGCCCTGACGCATTTCCCGCTTCATGAGCCAATGGATGAACGCCGTTCCCTGGTTCAGCAAGGCCCCATGTGGTACGAGATCACCAAATCACGGGCGGAGCAGATGGTGCTTGACGCTGCTAAACAAGATATTGATGCGGTGGTCATCAATCCAACAGCCATCGTAGGTCCGCACGATTACAAGCCTTCCCTGGTCGGGCAGGTGCTGATCCGCTTATACAATAATTCATTGCCGGCATTGGTTCCGGGCGGGTACAACTGGGTGGACGTGCGCGATGTGGTCCGTGGGGCCATTATGGCCATGGATAAAGGACGGCGGGGCGAACGGTATATTCTGGGCGGAAAATGGGTCAGCGTGCGCGACCTGGCCCGGATCGTGGAAAAAGTGACCGGCAAGAAAACCGTTAAGTTCATGGTTCCTACCCTGCTGGCGAAAGCCGGGGTGCCGTTCATCAAAGGGTGGTCGGCCATTACCGGCCAGGAACCCCTGTACACTTTTGATTCCCTGAGGACGCTCCGGGAAGTCAATACCATGATCAGTACCGAAAAAGCACGTACGGAGCTGGGTTATGAACCCCGTGACCTGGAAGTCACGGTCAGGGACACGATGGAATGGTTCCGGCAGAATGGGTACATTAGGTGAGGTTCCAGGTTCCAAAGTTTCAGGGTTCCAGGGTTCCAGGGTTATGGTTTTGCCGGTGTCTGATTTTGAATTTTAATTTGTTTGTTATTTGGAATTTGTACTTTGTTATTTATGAACAATATGACTGCCAACACCATCGAATACGCTGCCATGATCTGGATCATCGCGGCGGTGCTTCTGTTTCCATTTTTACTTAAAGTGACGGCTCCTTACGGCCGGCACGCCAGCAACAAATGGGGGCCCGTCATGGACAACCGCCTGGGCTGGATGATATACGAACTTCCCTCGCTGATCATCTTTGTGACCTTGCTCCTGACTGGCGGTAAGGCGTTTTCCAGCCCGCTCTGGGTACTGTTCAGCCTGTGGACCATCCACTATGTGAACCGGGCGATCATTTTCCCGCTGCGAACCCGGACCAAAGGCAAAAAAGTGCCGGTGATCATTGTTTTTTCCGCCATATTCTTCAACCTGGTCAACGCCGGCCTGAACGGCTACTGGCTGGGCTGGGTGGGACCCGATTATCCCGAATCCTGGCTGACCGATCCGCGTTTCATCATCGGCGGCATCATCTTCATCACCGGGTTCATGATCAACCAGATGGCTGACAAAAAACTGATCGGTCTGCGTAAGGGCGGCAAGACAGGCTATTTCATTCCCCGCGGCGGCCTGTTCAATTACATCTCCTGCCCCAATTTCTTCGGAGAGATCGTCGAGTGGACCGGTTTTGCCATCATGGCCTGGAATCTCCCGGCAGCGTCGTTCGCCGTTTGGACCGCCGCCAACCTCATTCCCAGGGCCTTGTCGCACCACAGATGGTACCGGGAATATTTCAAAGACTATCCCAAAGGGCGCAAGGCCGTAATTCCTTTTCTCTGGTGATTCAATAATTCCGGAAGTATGGGAAAAAACCCGGAACATAACGAAAAGAACAACAATGTACAGGGTGGCCGGTTGCTGATCGCCACGATACTGAACCTGGTCATATCCGTTGCCGAGATCATCGGCGGGATCATTTCCAACAGCCTGTCGCTGCTCAGCGATGCTTTGCACAACCTGGGCGACGCGCTGGCGGTGTTCCTGGCCTGGATCGCCAACCGGATCAGCCGCCGGCCATCGAACAATCGCAGGACCTTCGGCTACAAGCGGATTGAGATACTGGCGGCCCTGCTCAACGCCGCCCTTCTGATCATCGTGACGATTTACCTGTTCTATGAGGCCGCCCTGCGCATCCTTGAGCCGGAGCCCATAAAGGGCCAGATCATGATGATCGTCGCTTCCATCGGGCTTCTGGCCAACCTGGCCGCAGTATTCCTGCTGCACCGCGATTCCGGGAAAAACATCAACGTCAGGGCGGCTTACCTGCACCTGCTCAGCGACACGCTTTCATCTGTCGCCGTTATCCTCGGCGGGGTGCTCATTTACTATTTCGATCTGTACTGGATCGACCCGGTGATCACCATCCTCATCGGCCTGTATATCCTGAAAGAGACCTGGGGCATACTGCGCCAGGCCAACGACATCCTGATGCAGGGCACACCGGCCGGGCTTGACCTCGACCGGGTCAGGGCCGACCTGGAGCAGCTCCCGGGTATCCGGAACATCCATCACGTGCACAGCTGGAACCTCGACGACCGGTCGATCCATTTCGAATGCCATGCAGACCTGATAGAAGATTTTCGCCTGTCAGATGTGGAAAAAACGCACCAGAAGATGCAGGACCTGCTCAGGAGAAGATACGGCATCTCCCACATTACCATTCAGTTCGAACATGGCTGGTGCGATGACCAGGCCATGATCCACCACAGGCCTCAGTAAATGATCATTTTCTCGAAGTGGTTCTTCCGGAGGTAGCCGCGGATGATCACATGCGCATCGCGGTTGTCGTCAAACGGTTTGATGATGTCGTGCAGAATTGCTGAATCATTCCCGATGCAATCCATCTCCACGTAGCCAAAGCCGACATACCTTCCGTTTTCCACTTTCACCACGGAGCATTCATGGGCAAAACGCCCGTCGTCGACGATGAAGAAATTCTTATTGCGGTAACTGTATTTGCTGATGGCGTCGATGACGCGGTCGTTATAAGACGCCGGCCCTTCCCTGCCGTCGCAGGCGCCCCTGCAGACGCCCATATGGAAGTTGAAGCACCCGCCGCTGGACGTATACAGGCCACAGAGTTTCTGGCAGAGGTCGAATTCGTCGACCAGCCGCTGCAGGTGGGCCATGCCTTCCTTGCGGGTGCCGTATGAGGTCAGCGGCAGCCGGTCGCCCTTCAGCGTTTCGATCGACAGGTGGATGTACCCATCCTGCCCGGTGTATGAGAACAAGCCATACTGGAAGATCGATCGCCGTAAGGACCTGTTGAACAAAGGCTTATGGGCTTTGATCTCGGCCGACTCCAGCAGAGAGGCCACCAGGTCGCTTCCGGTCAGCTCATAGGTGACCGAAGCTGTTTTCTCCCTCAGCTCTATTTCCCGCTTGTGCTCGTTGTTGCTGAAATGCGACATCACCCGCGTACGGATGTTGACGCTCTTGCCGATATAGATGATGTTGCCGTGTTCATCATGAAAATAGTACACGCCGGGCTCATCCGGGAGCGCCTTGATCTCCTCTGCTGAAAGCCTGGTATTTAACCCCTTGAGTGAAATATCCTCAAGTTTTCGTTCAATAGAAATCAAGTGTTCCAGAAGGCTGACCGTAGCCAGGGCGTCGCCCATGGCCCTGTGCCGCGCCGGGTTGCTGATGTTCAGGATTTTGGACAGATGGCCCAGCCCGTAGGATTGAATGCCGGGCATCAGTTTTTTGCTCAGTTTCTTGGTGCAGAGCGTCTTGCGGGAATAGTCATACAACAGGCGCCGGAACTCATTGCGGACAAAGTTGTAATCGAACGAGGCGTTGTGTGCGACGAAGACATTCCCGTCGGTCATTTCCACGATCCTGCGGGCGATCTCGCAGAAGCGCGGCGCATCGGCAACCATCTTGTTGCTGATCCCCGTCAGCGCTGTGATGTGATAAGAGATGCGGCACTCGGGGTTCACCAGCGACTCGAACCGGTCGACGATCTTTTCCCCGTCGTGAACGATGATCGCGATCTCGGTAATGCGGTCGGTGCGCGCATTCAGGCCCGTGGTCTCTATGTCGATGACTGAATACATGATTAGAGTTCTGAGTTTTGAGTTTTGAGTTCTGAGTTTTGAGTTCTGAGTTTTGAGTTCTGAGTTCTGAGTTCTGAGTTCTGAGTTTGATGGGATTTCTTCTGAATTCTAACTTATGTCTTTTTCCCGCGATCAAAGGTTCAGTTTCACCTGTATCGCCTTGATCTCTTTCTGAATGGATTTGACCGTGTTCACCAGTTCATCCTTGGGCAGGTTGGGTTCGGGGATTTCCGAGGAGATGAAGTGGACGAATTTCCACACTTCGCGGATGTCTTTCACGTGGATGTCATAAGGCTCATAGAGCGGATTGAGGGAGATGAGGGTGAGTTTTTGTTCATCCCGGAGTTTGTTTTCCGCCACCTTAAAGACGATCCCGTCGTCGAGGGTAAGAATGATATAGGGATGGCCGCTGCGCAGGGTATGCCAGTTCTGGACGAACTCCCCCACCACCCAGGATCTGTCGGGGATGGGCAGCATGGAGTCGCCGTTGACCTGGAAGGCACGGTATTTCCGGTCGCGGGAGAGGAACGGAAGCTGGAAGACCGGCAGTACGCGGATAAATTCCGGGTCGGCGAAGCCGCTGCGGTAGCCGGCTTTGGCGGTTTCTCCCACCATTTCGATGTTCTCGTTGTTCTCAGCGTTGACTGTCGTGGCCAGCACGCGGAGTTGTCCGCCGGTGATGAACACGTCGTAGCCGCGTTCTACCTGTGAAAGCTGGCTTTCGGGCAGTTTCGACAAATCGACCTTCACCAGCGTATCGATAGAAATTTTGAAGTAGCGGCTGAAGGCGATCAGCGCCTCGAGCCCCGGCTGGGCGATGCCATTCTCATAGCCGCTGAGCGTCGGCCGCTTCATGTCGAGCGAGAACGCGACGTCGTCCTGCGTCCGTCCGAGCCGCTTGCGCAACAACTTGATGTTCGAACTGAAATATAACATGGTGTGCTTTTTATCTGTTAATCCGGTTTTTTTGAAAATATACCCGGTCGGTTAAAAAATTTTTTTCACTTTTTGGTTTGAATCGATATTTTGATTAAATTGTAATCAAAAGTATGATTAATTTCTAATCAAAAGTACAATAGAAAAAATGAAAAGTCAAGAAAAAAATAATACCTTCTTACAGTCTTACCGTCTTACAGTCCTACCGTCTTACAGTCCTACCGTCCTACAGTCTTACCGTCTTACCGTCTCATGACCCCTTCCGACCGTCATATCGTCCACCTCGACCTCGACACGTTCTTCGTGTCGGTGGAGCGGCTGGTTAATGCGCGGCTGGCGGGCAAGCCGGTGATCATCGGCGGGACGTCGGACCGCGGGGTGGTGGCCAGCTGCAGCTATGAGGCGCGGCGGTACGGCGTCCACTCGGCCATGCCGATGAAGACGGCCCGGATGCTCTGCGGCGACGCCATCATCATCCGGGGCGACATGGACCTGTACTCCCGCTATTCGCGCCTGGTGACCGACATCATCGCCGGGCAGGCGCCGGTGTACGAAAAGGCGTCGATCGACGAGCACTACCTCGACATCACGGGCATGGACCGTTTCTTCGGCTGCCTGAAGTGGACGCACGAGTTGCGCCAGACGATCATCCGCGAGACGGGCCTGCCCATCTCCGTGGGGTTGTCGGTGAACAAGACCGTTTCGAAGATCGCCACGGGTGAGGCCAAGCCCAACGGCGAACTGGAGGTGCCCGGCGACCGGGTGCAGGACTTCCTCAACCCTTTGTCGATCAAAAAGATCCCCATGATCGGCGACCAGGTGTACCGCCTGCTGCGGTCGATGGGCGTCGACACCATCGAGACGCTCAGCCGCATCCCGCCCGAGATGGTCGGCAAGGTGCTGGGCAAGAACGGCACGGTGATCTGGAAGAAGGCCAACGGCATCGACCCCACGCCCGTGAAGCCGTATTCGGAGCGCAAGTCGATCGGTTCGGAGACGACCTTTGAAAGCGACACGATCGACATCGCCCGCATCCGCCAGGTGCTGTCGGCCAAGACCGAGCGGCTGGCCTTCGATCTGCGCAAAAAGCAAAAGCTGGCCTCATGCGTGACGGTCAAGATCCGCTATTCGAACTTCGACACGCACACCCTGCAGCAGCGCATCCCCTATACCGCGTTCGACCACATCCTGATCAAAACGGCGCTGGAGCTGTTCGACCGGCTGTACCAGCGCCGGATGCTCATCCGCCTGGTGGGGGTTAAGTTCTCGCACCTGGTCGGCGGCGTGCAGCAGCTCGACATGTTCGAGGACACCCCGGAGATGATCAGCCTGTACAACGCCATGGACAATATCAGGAAAAGGTTCGGGAAGAAAGCGATACGAAGGGCGGCGGGAATTTAGGACGGTAAGACTGTAGGACTGTAGGACTGTAGGACTGTAAGACGGTAAGACGGTAAGAAGAATCCGTGTGCTATTAAATAACATGTACTGGAACTGTCACACATATTACAGTCTGAGATACGGGACGATGTCGCCGGAGCAGCTCGTGGAGCGGGCGAAGGCGCTGGGCGTCGGGGCGCTGGGACTGACCGACATCAACAATTCCACCGGCGTGCTCGACTTCGTGAAGATCTGCCGCGAGAACGGCATCCGGCCGATGGCGGGGATCGAGTTCCGCGACGGCGACACCTTGCTGTACACCGGCCTGGCGATGAACAACGAGGGCTTCCGCGAGCTGAACGCGTTCCTGACCCGCCACAACCTCTCCGGCTCGCCCCTGCCCAACCGGCCGCCGGCGTTCCCCAACGCCTTCGTCATTTACCCCTTCGGCCGGATCCGGTGCGGCGACCTGCGCGACAGCGAGCGCGTCGGCCTGCGGCCGGAGCATGTCCGCCGCCTGCTGTCGTCAGAGTTCGCCCATGACCAGCGCGGGCTGGTGGCCCAGCATCCCGTGACCCTCGCCGGGGCGGGCGATCACCCCCTGCACCGCGACCTGCGCGCCATCGACCACAACTGCCTCATCACCCGCCTGGAGCCCGGCCAGGCCGCCGAAAAACACGAATTCCTGGTCGCCCCGCAACGGCTGGCGGACGCCTACCGGGAGTACCCGGCTATTTGGGAAAATACCTGCGAGATGTCATCTCAGGCCTCCATAGACTTTGACTATCAATCTGTTAAAAATAAAGCCAGTTTTACGGGGTCACGGTACGACGACCAGATTTTACTCGAAAAGCTGGCCATGGACGGACTGGAATACCGTTACGGGAAAAAGAACAAAGAGGCCGCGCAGCGGGTCAGGCACGAGCTGGAGATCATCTACCGGATGGGCTTCTCGGCCTATTTCCTGATCACGTGGGACATCATCCGCTACTCCATGAGCCGGGGCTTCTACCACGTCGGGCGCGGCAGCGGCGCCAACAGCGTAGTTGCTTATTGCCTGAAGATCACTGATGTTGACCCCATCGACCTCGACCTTTACTTCGAGCGCTTCATCAACCCCAGGCGCACCTCTCCGCCCGACTTCGACATCGATTACTCGTGGAACGAGCGCGAGACCGTGCAGGACTATATATTTAAAAGGTATGGCCGGGAGCACACCGCATTGCTCGGCGCCATGTCGACCTTCAAGGGCAAGTCGATCCTGCGCGAACTGGGCAAGGTGTACGGCCTGCCCAAAAGGGAGATCGACGACCTGGTCGACCGGCCCTTTGCACAGCAGAACCGCAGCCAGATCACCCGGCAGATCTTCCAGACCGCCCGCAGGATGGTCGATTTCCCCAACCTGCGCAGCATCCACGCCGGCGGGGTGCTCATCTCCGAGAAGCCCCTCACGTACTACACCGCCCTCGACCTGCCACCCAAGGGGTTCCCTACGACGCAGTGGGACATGTACGTGGCCGAGGACTTCGGCTTCGAGAAGCTCGACATCCTGAGCCAGCGCGGCATCGGCCACATCAAGGAGTGCGCCGACCTCATCCTGGAGAACCGCGCGGTGAAGGTCGACGTTCACCAGGCCGATCGCTTCAAGAAGGACCCGAAGGTGCGCGAGCAGCTCAGGAACGGCGAGACCAACGGCTGTTTCTACATCGAGAGCCCGGCGATGCGCGGGCTGCTGAAGAAGCTGCGCTGCGACAACTACCTCACCCTGGTGGCGGCCAGCTCCATCATCCGCCCCGGCGTGGCCCGTTCGGGCATGATGAAAGAGTACATCCGCCGTTTCCACCACCCCGACCAGTTCACCTACATCCATCCCGTGATGCAGGAGCAGCTGGCGGAGACCTTCGGCGTGATGGTCTACCAGGAAGACGTGCTGAAGGTATGCCATCATTTTGCGGGGCTGGACCTGGCCGACGCCGACGTGCTGCGGCGGGCGATGAGCGGCAAGTTCCGCAGCAAAAAAGAGCTGGAGCGCATCGTGGACAAGTTCCACAGCAACTGCGCCGCCCGGGGCTATCCCGAAGCCATCACCCGGGAGGTCTGGCGGCAGATCGAGTCGTTCGCCGGTTATTCGTTTTCCAAGGCCCACAGCGCCTCGTACGCCGTGGAGAGCTTCCAGAGCCTGTTCCTGAAGGCTTACTACCCGCAGGAGTTCATGGTGGCGGTGATCAACAACTTCGGCGGTTTTTACCGCACCTGGGTGTACTTCAACGAGGCGCGGCGCTGCGGGGCGGCGATCCATCTGCCCTGCGTGAACCACAGCCGCTACAGGACCTGTATCCGGGGCAAGGACATCTACACCGGTTTCATTCACATCGACAGCCTGGAGCGCCGCATCGGCCAGGCCATCGAAGAGGAGCGGGAGCGCGGCGGACCTTACACGGGCCTGGGCGACTTCACCGGGCGCGTCGACACCGGCCTGGAGCAGCTCATCCTGCTCATCCGTACGGGCGCCTTCCGCTTCACCGGCCAGCCGAAGGCCGCCCTGCTGTGGGAGGCGCACCAGCTGCTGCGGCGCAGCAAGCCCAACGACCGCCCCGGCTCGCTCTTCCGCGGCGAAACCCGCGACTACGCCCTGCCCGCCCTGAAGCACGATGCCGTCGAAGACGCCTACGACGAGATGGAACTGCTCGGCTGGCCCGTGAGCATGACCCTGTTCGACCTGCTGCAGGACGGGTTCCGGGGCGGCATCCGGGCCCGGGAGCTGGAAAAGAATGTCGGCAGGAAAGTATGGATGGCGGGCAACCTGGTCACCATCAAGTACGTCCGCACCGTCAAGGGCGAGATCATGCACTTCGCCGCCTGGCTCGACGACGAAGGCGAGTTCTTCGACAGCGTGCACTTCCCTCCCACCCTGAAAGCCAGCCCGTTCCGGGGCGATGGCGTGTACCGGATCTATGGCAAGGTCGTGGAAGAGTTCGGATTCCCGAGCCTGGAGGCGGAACGGATGGAGAAGATGGCGCTGCGGCCGGACCCGAGAAGCGGGTAGATTACAGTGTTGAGGTTTAAGGTTTGAGGTTTAAGTTCGGGAATTTGAAGATGCCTGAATAAAGTTGACCGTTTTCAGGTAAATTGATAAACAAAGTTATTATTATTGATTTTTTCTTTTTTTGATTCTTTTTTTCTTTTGTTAATTAACTGATTTTCTGTTAATAACTCGATTGATCTTTCAAAATTCTCTGGTGATAATCCTCCTAGTGACCCGTGAGGCTTTTGCTTGTTGTACATCTCTACGGCCTTACTCAGTTTTTTTCTTAAGCTGTAAATGTTCCTTGGATCATAGGGTATAAGATAATTGTTCTTTATCGTTCTGTTAAGGCGTTCAGCATTGGGATTTTCAAAAACATTATCGCACATGCTGTTCCGGATCCCGTGCATACTGGTGATCTTTAAAAACTCCTTGCTGTAGTATTGCCCACCACCGTCTGAATGAAAGATCAATCCGGTGAGGGCCTGGCCACTCCGGCTTTGAATAGCTTTGTTTAAAGCCGGAATGGTTGTGTTATGGGTGAGCAAATTATCTGCTTCACTATAACCCACTATCTTCCGGCTGAACAGATCCATGATAAAGGTCAAGTAATAGAACCTGTTGCACATCTCGTAATAAGTAATGTCACTCACCCAGACCTGGTTTACACCTGTCAACTCCAGCCCCTGGATCAGGTTCTCAAAACGGGTGACTCCAAGACTGTTGGTGGTCCGGCGGAAGTTCTTTTTTATCTCTACCCGAAAACCCTCATCCAAACAAAATGCCTCAAAACGATCCCGCCCCATGAACTGTGGTTGTATCAGCCGATACATGTCCCTGCAGGACATTCGGGGATGATCCTGGCGCACTTGCCGGATAATCAATATCAGCTGCTCTTTCTCCATTTGTTGCAGAAGCACGCGATCCAGCTTCTGATGAAAGTTCTGCTTGCTCATCCCTATGACCCGGTAAAGAGTGTTCATTTTCCAGAAGTGTTCTGAGCGGTGGGTCCAGTACCAGATGAGAGTTTGGAACTCAATTTTTTTTTAATGTCTACCCCGTAGGTCTCTTCAGCCAATTCGATCATCTTGTCTTTAAACTCAATCATCATTTGCTTTTGGCCAACAGCCCTTTCCAACTCCTTTATCCGCTCTCGGAGCTCCTGGATCTTTCGGGTATCGCTCTTACGTTCCACTATCTGTCTTTCCCCTTTCTTGATCATTTTTGAGTATTTGTATAGCCATTTGTATACTGACGTCCTGCTAATCTCATATTCCCGGCATATCTCGGTGATATTAACAAGATTCTTTTCTATTTCCCTGACTTTTTGCCTTTTAAATTCTTCACTAAAATAACGACAAAATTTTGACCTTTGGATTTGAAGTAGTTTTTCTGGTGTTGCCATGTGTTAACCGATTTTTTGTTAAATTCGGTCAACTTATTTCAGGCACTTACAATTTTTCTTTGCCTCACCCCCCGGCCCCCTCTCCAATTCGGAGAGGGGGAGAACACATTCCACCCCGCAGGGGTGGAATGACTGTAGCCCCGGATGAAATCCGGGGTGGAAACGGCAAAACACCATGAAAGTGCCGAAGGCACGAATGAAGGGAGTGTTAAGGTTTAAGAAAAAGATTAAAATAAATCAGAATCCCAGCATCATCTCGTACTGCCTGCCCCGGACGGGAATGCCCCGGGATTCAAGGAATTGTGTGATGGCGGTGCAGGTGGTATCTGTATTGACGACCTTGACCGTTTCGATGGGGATCAACCGGAGTACCGCGTCGAACAAAGCAGAAGCGTGCCCTTGCCGCCGGAAATCACGGCCCACGGCAAGCTGGGTGATGTCGCCCGAGTTGGGTTCCACGATGCAGTAACCCGTGAGTTGATTGCCTGCAAAGGCCCCGAAAGCATGGAAATCGTCCGGTTTCCGGAAGATGGAGGCAAAACTGTTCTGCCAGGAAGGATTAAAGTCGCAGAAATGCGAAACCTGCTCACATTCCCCGATGGTTACCGGCCTGATGTCACAGGTCCTGACCGCATCGGGCCAGTTTTGGATGGCATTCTTATTTTGTGTGAAATAATTGAATTCCCGGGTCACATCGAATCCGAGCTTGCTATAGACCGAAACCGCTTTATCGTTATGCTGAAGCACTTCGAGCAGGTATTTCCTGATCCCCTGGTCTTTGAGGAAAGGGATGGAATATTCGAACACCTGTGCAGCGAGTCCCCGGCCCCGGTATTCCGGCACTGTGCCCGTACCCGTGTCATAGGCCGTGATTATCCCGTTGTACTCCCCAATCCCGTTGAAGGTGAACGCCACGATCTCCTTCCCTTCAAATGCCGCGAACGACAGTTCCGGCCTGAAGCCTCTGCGATGCAACAAAACCGACAACTGATCGCGGTTTATCCGGATCTCGTAATCGCAAAAAGCCTTGTTAAAAGCCTCATACAGTGCATCAAAGCCTGTTTCTTTCAGAGATTTGAATTCAATGGCCACAGATTCACAGATTACTTTTTACTTTTTACTTTTTACCCATTCCTTAGTAAATAATACATACTAATTAATACATATTACATTAACAGCCCTTTCATCTCCCCAAAATGCAAAACACGCGCTCCGAGCGCCGGATTTCTGGAAGCGGCGATCATGGCCCGCGCCACGTCTTTTGCGCGGATGGGCTTGTATTTTGAGGGGAACAGGAACGACAGCGGTTTGGAGAGAGCCTGGGCGACGGCCTCCATGGGGCGTGATTCGGTACGTTTACCCAGCAGCATGGACGGCCGGAAAATGGCGATGGACGGGATATCAAAACGCCTAACCCCTTCTTCCGCCTCCCCTTTCAGTTTGAGGTAGAAGTTACCGCTCTGGCTGTCGGCGCCGACCGACGACACCAGCAGGAACTGTGGCACGCCCGTTTCGGCGCAGCAGCGGGCCGCGTTGACCGGGATGTCGAAGTCCACGCGGCGGTAGGCGGCCATATCGCCTTTGACCTTGGCCCGGGTGGTGCCCACGGCGCAGAGCACCGCATTGCTGCCCCGGACGCCTTCTTTGATCGCGGCGAGGTCGGAAAAATCTATCACGGTCACCTGCAGCTTCGGGTGACCGGTTTCCAATGGCCGGCGGACCAGGATGCGGACCTGTCCGATGGAATCATCATTCAGCAGGAGTTCAAGGAGGTGGCTGCCGATGAGGCCGGTGGCGCCGATGAGGGTTGCGGTTTGCATTTTAGACTGTTAAATTGTTACACTGTTACACTGTTACACCTTTCCACTGTTTTTCCCTGGGGAGGATATGTTTTTCGTAGCAGGGAGGGCAGATCCAGTGTTTTCCGTCGGTATAGCCTTCGGGGGAATCATTTTCATATTCCGAAATCTTGCCCCAGCATAAGGCGCAATGTTCATGGTCCCAGGCGTTTTCTTGAATCACCGCACCGGGAGGCAATTCCCTGCCCGGCGTCACTTTTCCCAGCATCCGGTAGCCATCCTCTACGATCCAATACCCGTCTGCTGCTTTGTATTTCGTCAGTGTCCAGGCCCGTGTGCGGTCTTCCACTAATTCGATTTCCCCGTCTGCCCACCAGGATTCGTAGGGAGGGGGTGTTATTTCTGGCATCGGGTTGAGGTTTTAGGGTTGTTGATGATGCATGATTGGATGATGCAGGGTTAATGGTGGATGATGGATGATGATTGGGCATACTTCATTCTTAGTGGGCATAAGCTTCACTCCTCTCCTCTTGCCAGCACCACGTTTCCCTCTGCTGCCCGATTCCGGATGGCGATGAGGCGCTGGTACTCCGGCGAGCGGTACCAGGCGTGGAAGTCGCTTTCCGTTTCGAACCGGATGAGGACCGTGCGGGGCAGCGGCCAGGCGCCTTCCAGCACCACGGGGTGGTCGTCGACTGCCAGGACAGTGCCATTGAATTTCTCAAACACCTGGTCGAAGCCATCCAGGTAGCGTTCGTACCCGGCAGAGTCGTGGATCCTTATCTGGGCAATGAAGTAGTGGGGCATGGGGGATTGGCAGCTCACAAACTATTTATTGGCTCTGTTCAGTATTAGCCTTTGTTTTAAGTTCGTTTGATATTGGACTTGTGGTTAAAATAATTACAATTCCTATAAGACTGATAATAACTCCTATAATGTACCACCAGAACCAAGGTCTGAATTTTGTAGCAGAATTTATTTTACCATCTTTAATATAAATTCCATCGACATCATAACCTAAAGCCTTGTTACAATTTTTTAATGTGCCTACAACCTCCTTCCGTCTTTTATAATTATTCCACAATAAAATTGAACAGATCAATGACAATGAAATATCAATAAATAATAAGCCCAACTTACCTTCTGTTGTTACACTAAATTGAGATAAAAATCCCCCGAGTGCAAGTTGAAGAGTCAGGAAGCTCATGAATACTTTGAGGTCAATTTCTGTCATCATCTGAAGCAGTTTAGCCTGATCCTCGTGCCTGTATTTAACAGACTCAAATTTTTGATTATTGTCTAAAGCTAGCATAATTAGCAATTTATTCACCTGATTGAAGAATATTAAACAAATGCTTAAAGGATTCTATTGAGTTTCATGGACGAATATTGGTATTCATATTATTAATATTATGTCTTTATCACATTAAACCTCGACAATCACATATTTAAAGATGTCTTTGCCGTTAGTATAGTAGTCGTTCCAAATTATCTCATAGTCCTTTTTCAGAGTGAGTTGGTGAAAATATTCCTTCCAGCAGGTCCAATGAGTTTCGCCTTTTTTATTCCTATAAATATGAGTTCCATCCTCTTCACCCTGGTGCTCTGAATAGATTGCATTTTTATAATTCCAGCCCTTATCCTCTTTGAACATCATGTCTTTAAACCTGTAATGGAAATCCAATAGTCTTTCGTCAAATTCAAAATCCCAATAATGAAAGTCATTGGTAAGAAAGATGGCAAATCCTTTTTCGTAACCTGCCTTTTCAGTTAGTTGCTCCAGGCGATAAATGTCTTTTCTGAATTGATAACGACCTGCATCACAAGCACCTTGATTTAATAACTCAATTGAGTTTGTTTCACTTTTAGGCTCTTTCAGTTTGATTGTCCGATATTTAAGTTCCACGGGATACTGTTTCCCATCTAATTCTATCACCATGTCAATATATACCTTCTTTGGGTCTTTCTCAAGGGTCCGCTGAATATAGTTGATGTCTTCAGGGCGTTCAAGGTAAACAATGTTCTTATCAGAGAATTGCTGAATGAATTTGTAAACCTGAAAGCCAAAATTCATTTTGAAATCGTCCTCTGAGTAAAAGACCGGTCTGGTTACCCTTAATTGTGCAAGAACTGCTTTAATGTCCTGTTTGGTTATTTCTTTCATCATATAAGGTTTTAAATGTTCAGGATTCTGCTTCCAATGCCTCCTTCAACGCCACCTGTAATAAATCCTGAATGTATTTCTGGTTCTGCAGTATGGTCTGTTCAAATTCATTGCAGAGGTTCATGAGTTGTTCCACTTTGGAAACGATGCGTCGTTGTTCTATTGAGGGGGGTAATGGTACTGGCAGATTTCGCATCGATTTTAACGATACATTTTTTATCGTAGTTTCAGAAGCAACATCAACAGCATATTTCAAGAAAAAAGCACTTTGTATTAAAAGTCCAATGTAATATTTATTCAAATCTTGCAATAAATTAAAGTAACAGGCACTCTTACCAAGAATGATTTTTTCATTATTGTAAAATCCCAAATTGCCCAAAGTCCCATTTATTGACACCAAAACAGTATTATTATTCATGTACTTCTTATACTTCTGATATTCCTCATATGATGCTCGTTTTGTATTTTCTTTAATTTGGATAATACCGTTAACTAAATTGTTTCCATTTACAAAATAATATTCTCCATTATCTGTAAAAATAGGGGTGCCATGCAAGCCGTCTCCTAAAATTGAAATAATTTCTTCAAGCCTACACCAAACCCAGTTCTCAGGTATTTCAAATGGTATTTCCTCCTGTTTGATTTCTGGCAATGGCTTTTCTTTCTTGATTTTTCTCTCTTGAATCAGTTTCTCTTTCTCCGCTTTTATCCTTTCGAGCAGTTTACTGGCAGGTTCATCATTCGGGTCCTGGGGGACTAACTTCCCCTGAACGGCATCCTGAAGTACCTGCTGCCGAAGTTTTTTGAGTAGGTCGAGTTGGTCAGTTTGATATGTATTTATCTTCTCTTTTATATTTAATTGTGAAATGAATTGGATTTTAACTAAGTTTTGCTTGCTCAAATCAAAATATGGAAGTTCATATTTCCCAAAAGAGGTTTGATTGATAGATTCCTTTGATGTTCCAGATTTAGTGTTCTTAACTATATCATTTCTAAGAGTGTTGAAAAGAATATGATAGAACTGAAGGTCAATTGGAAGGTTTTCATTATCCTTTGGAGTCAAAATATAGCACAAATCACTTGCAATGAATTTTCCTTTAACATAATGAGTGCGTCCTAATGAACCTGATGCAGCAGCAGCAAAAATTAAGGCTTCCGTATCATGAGTAAATTCTTTATGAGTTTTCCATTCAGCAGAGGCGGTAATAAAATTGTAATTACCAGGGAAATTCTTGGAACTTTGTAAGGTCCCCTTTTCATAATTGAACAATTTATCAATTCGTATAAGGCTCATTCCATTTCCTTCTTTAATTGAATCAACAATTCATTACTCTTTTGCATAGAATTTTCAAGCATTCCAATGAGTTCAGCACTTGTGTATTCGTGTATTTCTTCCTGTTTATTGGGATTCTTAATATCAAGGTCATATCCACGGTCAATAATGGTCTGAACATCCACTTTCCAAGCCACCTCATTTTCCTGTCGGTTGTTCCACCAGTCCTTGATAGGATTGAACTCTTCCAATCGAATGAGTTTCGTCTTGCTATATGATTTTTGACCTTCGGGCAGCCTGTGTTCGTAATACCACACCTGTTTGGTGGATTTGCCTTTTTCAAAGAAGAGCAGGTTTGTGGCTACGGTTGCATAAGGTTGAAACACAGAGTTCGGGAGCCTGATGATGGTGTGTAAGTTACATTCTTCCAACAACTTTTGCCTGACCCTCTGTTTAATACCCTCACCAGTCAGTGAACCATCTGGTAATACGATGCCGGCCCTGCCTCCATTTTTAAGCAGATGTATCATTAAAACCAGGAAAAGGTCAGCACTCTCTTTCGTCCTAAAATTCTGCGGAAAGTTCTTCTCGTTATCATTGGCTACAATTCCTCCGAATGGTGGGTTGGCTAAGATGACATCGACACGGTCTCTCTCCTTGTAACTGGTTAACGGCTGGTCAAGCGAATCCCGGAAGACAATCTTTGGCAGTTCAATGTCGTGCAAAATCAGATTGGTCGTTGCCAGCAAATAAGGTAGCGGCTTGTACTCCCAGCCCATCACATTATCCTGAATGCTTTGTCTTTCTTCAACACTGTTTGCCTGGCTCTTTAAATGCTCGATGGCAGAAGTCAAATACCCCCCGGTTCCGCAACTGGGGTCGAGTACCTTTTCGCCCAGTTTCGGACTAATCATATCCGTGATGAAATTGGTGATTGCCCTCGGGGTGTAAAATTCGCCACTCTTACCTGCGCTTTGAAGGTCTTTCAGGATACCTTCATACAGTTCACCAAAAGCATGACGTTCTTTGGCAATGTTGAAATCCAGTTCATTGAGTTTGTTCAGGACTTTGCGGATATTGATACCGCTCTTCATGTAGTTATTGTTCCCTGCAAATACCTCACGGACAATCAATGCTCGGCCGTTTCCGACGCTGATGTCGATATTCCGCATGGCGGGAAAGAGTTTCTGGTCAACAAAAGTCAGCAGTTCATCACCGGTCATTCCTTCATCATCACCAGCCCAATTGCCTTTTTCTTTTATCCAGTGATATTCAGCAGGAATCGGTGATTTATAATCGTCATTGATAAGTTCCAGTTCCCTGTCTTTGTCAGAGAATATCTTCAAGAACAACATCCAACCTAACTGTTCAATCCTCTGGGCATCGCCGTTCAAGCCCATATCCTGACGCATAATGTCTCGGATGCTCTTTATTACACCTGAAATGTTTGCCATTGTAAAATATTTCCTTTAAAAGACTATTAACCGCTAATTTTATTTTTTGGAATAATAATAGGAATCCAAATTGTGCTGAATACCGATAAGAATATTTTTTGGAGTTCAAATAAATCTACATCTGATGGCTCTAATCTACTCATTCTTGTAAATGGTGATTTGGAAAATGTAGTAATATCGTCAATTCTCTGTTTAATTATTTGTTCAACTGTTTTATTATCTTTCGTTACCCTACTAATCAATTGTTCTTCACTTTCGATTATAGGTTTAATCCGCTTAATTACTTTTTGCTCTGAAAAGAAATAAGCATCACCGTCATGTCTGTAACAAATTTCATGATTATCGTTTGGCTCAATCCATGCATCCTGTATTGAGCCAATATCAATGAGAGTCACGAAGTCCCATAAGTTAGCAGGTTCACACCTATAAAAATAATCACACCAAAATTCATCACTTGTATCATCTCGATGATAATTTGCACTATTAAAACACGGGGCAACATAATACACTTTATTGTCAACATTTCTGGTGAATGCTTTCAGGAAATCTAATTGACCAAATTGACGATTTCTCGGGTTATTGTAAACTCTGAATTTGAAATATGGAGTACCCACTTCAAGGGCGTGGCCCGCATTCCTCCCAACCATTTGTTCAGACATTTTGACTTGTAAAAAATACTCATCGAGAACGATATCAGTTCCTCTTTCTGGATTTCCTTCATTACCTTCTTGACGTGGATTTGGAAGGATTACATGTTGGAATCCATAATGATGCAATTCATTGAATTTTGCGAAAAATATCGCAGTAAATTGAACTTCACTGGTGTTTAGACTTGCCATTTATGCTATTTTATACAGTTCGTTTTCTAATTCATGGATTGCGTTGAGATATTCATTTTTCCCACCAAAGGAGCCTACAATCTCCACAGGCGAACCAAACTCTGTGAATGGCTGAACTTTGAGAACTTCTAATGATTCAATGTCAGAAATGCCTTCATCAGCATACTTATCGAGAAGATTTTCCAGGACCTTACGAGCCTGGTCGCCATATTTCGTGAAATAATTTCTTTTCTTCACATTATTTGCCCGTTCCTTACGGGTCATCGGTGGCTGGTCATATGCCACATGACAAATCAGGTCAAATAGGTCAACCTCTTTGTTTACCGCATTGTACAATGCTTCCACAAGGACTCCTTGCTGTCGGAGTTCCTCAATCAGAACGGTCTTTTTATCAGTTGAATTCCATTTGTTCAGAAAATCGTTCAGTGTAGCGAACTGACCTTTTATTATCTCTCTTGTATGGTCTTTCAGGCTGGTAGTGATTGGTTTGCCGTGCTGGTCAAAGTATAACTCACGGCTTATCAGGATTGAAACATCCACGCCATTCACATAAACCTTTTGCCTCGGATGTCTTGGTGGTTCATCTGTACCCTCCGGAGTTCGAGGTTTTGGAGGAATTTGGATTTCACCATCACCAGGAAAACCATCATCTGTATCATCGGTTGGCTCTTCATCATCAATATCTCCAAGGTCTTCATCAGGGGCTGTGGTCTTGATTTTAATCGGTTCACCGTCAAAATCCGGGTCGGCAAACAGGTCCGTAGCATTTCTAAAATCCAGAATAGTGAAGTACATCTTCCCGTATTCTTCATCGATACGGGTGCCACGTCCAATAATCTGTTTGAACTTGGTCATCGAGGAGATGTTGGCGTCCAGGACAATCACTTTACACGTAATCGCATCGATGCCGGTGGTCATCAACTCCGAAGTAGTGGCAATAACAGGATAGGTCTGTTCAGGGTCGGTGAAGTTGTCCAATTCCCGTTTACCTTCGTCATTATCACCAGTAATCTGCATGATGTACTTGTAATTCTCACCGACCAAATCCGCATTTTCGTTTGCAAGAGCTGACCTCATTCGCTCTGCATGGTCAATATCGACACAAAAAACGATAGTCTTGGCAAACCGGTCATATCCTTTTAAGTACTCGGTGAGTTTTCTGGCAACGGTTTCGGTTCTTTCATCAATGACCAGGTGCCGGTCATAATCCTTCTTGTTGTAAATCCTGTCCTCAACAATATTACCATCTTTGTCAGTTTTCCCATCATCAGGTCGCCAGCCTTCCAGGTCTACATTAATTCCAACCCGAACAACTCGGTACGGTGCGAGAAAGCCATCTTCGACACCCTGCTTTAAGGAGTAAGTGTAGATAGGGTCTCCAAAATATTCAATATTACTGACCTCATTTGTTTCTTTTGGCGTTGCAGTGAGACCAATGTGTGTAGCCTTGTTAAAATACTTCAAGATTTCGTGCCAGGCACTGTCATCCCGGGCAGAACCACGGTGGCACTCATCGATGATGATTAAATCAAAGAAATCCCGGCTGAACTGTTTGTAAATGTTTTTTTCTTCCTCGCTTCCGCTGATTCCCTGGTACAATGACAAGTAAACCTCATACGATTTATCTACTATTCGGTTCTTCACCATTGTCATTTTATCCCTGAAATGCTTGAAATCACCTCGTTGAGCCTGTCCAATCAAGGCATTCCGGTCAGCCAGGAACAAGATACGCTTCTTAACACCGGCTTTCCAAAGGCGATAAGCAATCTGGAAGGCGACATAGGTTTTTCCGGTTCCGGTAGCCATCACAAGCAGAATCCTGTTCTGACCTTTGGCTATCGCCTCAATGGTTCTGTTGATGGCTATCTGTTGATAGTACCGGGGTTTCCGACCTGAGCCATCAAAATAGTAATCCTGTGATGCAATCTTTTCCGATTCGGCTGAATTGATACCTTTATATATCTTGTACTTTTCCCAAAGCAGTTCAGGAGAAGGAAATTCATCAAGAGTGAGTTCAGATTCAATATTAGTATCAGTCGCGGTTCTGTCGTGGAAAAGGAAACCATCACCATTACTGCTGAAAACACATGGAATATCCAGGATTTTCGCATAATCCAATGCCTGTTGTATACCTGCCTTAACGGAATGATTATTGTCCTTGGCTTCTATGATAGCGATGGGAATGTTGGCTTTATAGTAAAGAATGTAATCAGCCCTTTTCCTCGCACCTCGGGCAGTCAGTTTGCCTCTGACATATATTTTGCCATTTGTGAAGGACACTTCTTCCAGGATCTGCTTCTGCGAATCCCAGCCACTCTTCACCAGCGCCGGAGTGATATACTTGGTGCAGATATCGCGCTCGGAGAGGCTTTTTTTGTTCATTTATAAATAGTATTTTTTATTAATATATTGGTTAATATTTATCCTATTTTCTTCTTTACTGGTTATGGTGTTGGTATAAATCGAAAGCGAATGAATGTAAGGTTTTTTAGAACACATCCAAACGTTTTCAGGCAGTTATTCTTTTTCAGTCACCCAGTTCTTGTATCCACACGTGTCTATTGTATACATTATCAGGGCTTTTCTGTTTAATGAAAATGTTCTTATGCAAATTATTATCATATTCACCTGATTAGGAATACAGAAAATCATATTCAACCAACAGTTCAGTTTCAACTTCGGAGAATTTTGTTTCAATCTTTTCAGTTTTTTCAATAATAATAATTTCTGCTTCATCAACAATCTTTTTAAACTTTGAATTAAGCCAATCAGAATTCCAAATGGTTAGATTTTTATCAATCACTCTTTCACAAAGTTTACCTGAGTAAGAAATTTTTGGGTCAATTTTTAATGTCAATCGCTGAAGCCAAACATTCAAGTAATTTGTATTAGGCAATTGACTGAACTTATTTTTGATTTTATAAATCGTTTCCTTTTGCTCATTCTTATCTTCAATTTTAGAAATGATGAAACTTAATGAAGCTGTGACTATTTCGAATAATCTTGGGTTGTTGTAAGCAAGATTCACCAATATGCTTATTAACACGTTGACATTTTCTAATTGTAATCCATCTTTTGATTTCTCCTTCGCTTGAAGCCACTCTAAGAAATGTTTTGTTTCGGTGAATAGGGAACCTGAGTTAGGATATTCTTTACCCAGAACAAAAAGTTGTATTAACCATTGCTGAACATTATCTGTCTTGCGTTTATTATAAATCCAATGAACTTTGTCTTGCTTCAAAGAGCCCAATACAAGGTCATCTGTTGAATGTGTTTTAGATGAATTGATCTTAAAATTGAGTTTGGTTAATACTTCGGAAAGTACTTTCGCGACTTCAGAAGATTCCTGAACACTGTTTGTGAAAATTCGATAGTCGTCTCGGTAGCGAATTATTTTATAATCAACTATTCCAACTCTATTCAATTCCGCCGTTAACAGTAAATCGCCAAAACCTAAAACGATCTCAGCAATGAAATCCATTAAAACAGAACCTTGTGGTATTCCATTTGTCTGACCATAAGACATTGATTGAAGATGTTTGTCAATTGAAACTCCAATGAGGTCTGTATTATCTCTGTTCTCAGGTTTTTTTGATTCTTCTATTGTGTGTAATGCCCAAGTTATACTGTGAGTATAAATCGAACCATAACAGTCAGTAATGTCCAAGTGGAGCAAGTGATTAAATTCTAATGCAAGGGTTATTGACCTTTGTTCTACTAGTTGCCACCATGCGTAAATCTGATTTACCTCTATAACAGGTAGACTGTGGCATTCAATTTTGTTATTTGAGGTAAACTCCTTGAATTTATCCTGAATAAGTTTCCAATTTATAATTCCCCCCAAAATTAGGACAGTGAGCTAAGTTAGAATTTTACTTAATT